>NZ_PYGI01000001.1 GCF_003014615.1 Marinobacterium halophilum
TGCAGATGTTCATGAAACGGACCTGGGCGCTGGAAGCCTCCTGGGGCGACCGTGGATTCCATAAGGCGCGCATCAGTGACGCCATCTTTGCTGACGACGCGCCGCTGGGCCCGGGTCAGACATTCGGGAGGTCATAATGGCTGAAGCTTATATTGTCGATGCTCTGCGTACGCCCACCGGGCGGCGCAAGGGCGGGTTGTCTCAGGTACACGCCATCGATCTGGGTGCGCATGTGCTCAAGGCGTTGGTCGAACGCAACGCCATTCCGGCTGACGAGTACGATGACGTCATCTTTGGCTGCGTCGATACCATCGGTTCTCAGGCCGGTGATATCGCCCGCACCAGCTGGCTGGCCGCCGGTCTGCCGCTGAATGTGGCAGGCACCACGGTAGACCGTCAGTGCGGTTCCTCACAGCAGGCGCTGCACTTTGCTGCGCAAGCGGTGATGAGCGGCACCCAGGATGTGATCGCCGTCGGTGGTGTACAGACCATGACTCAGATCCCGATCTCGTCGGCGATGCTGGCCGGTCAGCCGCTGGGCTTTACCACGCCCTTTGCCGAGAGCAAGGGCTGGCAGGCACGCTTCGGCGATGCCCCCGTCAACCAGTTCTATGCCGCTCAGCGCATCGCTGATCACTGGGGCATCAGCCGTGCCGACATGGAAGTGTTCGCGCTGGAAAGCCACCGTCGCGCCATCGCGGCGAGCGAAGCCGGTTACTTCGATCGTGAGATCGTGCCGCTGGAAGGGGTCGAGCGTGACGAAACGCCGCGTCAGACTACGCTGGAAAAAATGGCCGAGCTGGAGCCGGTTGATCCGGAATACCCGTCCATTACGGCAGCGGTATCGAGCCAGACCTGTGACGCATCGGCCGCAATGCTGGTGGTCTCGGAGCAGGCGCTCAAGCGTTACAACCTGACTCCGCGTGCCCGCATTCACCACCTCAGCGTCTGCGGTGATGATCCGATCTGGCATCTGCGTGCACCGATTCCGGCGACCGAAGCGGCACTGAAGAAAGCCGGTATGAGCATGGATCAGATCGACCTGGTCGAGATCAACGAAGCGTTTGCGTCCGTGGTCATGGCCTGGCAGCAGGAAACCGGTTACAGCCTCGACAAGATCAACGTCAACGGCGGCGCAATTGCTCTGGGTCACCCGTTGGGTGCGACCGGTGCACGTCTGATGACCGGCTTGCTGCATGAGCTGGAACGTCGCGGCGGCCGCTTTGGCCTGCAGACCATGTGCGAAGGCGGTGGCCAGGCCAACGTGACGATCATCGAGCGTCTGGGCTGAGTGTGACCCCGGGCACTCCATGTTTTGCCTGGGGACGATCCGAACTGAATTGACGGCTCGCGCTGCGGCGCAGCCATGACAGGTTGATGGGGAAGTTATGTCTATATTGGAAGGCCGAGTGGCCATTATTACCGGCGCTGGCGGCGGCTTGGGTGCTGCCCACGCAAAAGTACTGGCAGCTGAAGGCTGTGCGGTTGTGGTGAATGATATCAATGAAACCGCTGCACAGGCGGTGGTTGAAGAGATCACGGCGGCGGGCGGTAAGGCGGTGGTCAACACCTCTGACATCACCAACTACGAAGACAGCGCCCGCGCGGTGCAACAGGCGATCGATACTTTCGGTGACCTGCATGTCGTGTTGAACAATGCGGGCGTTAACCGTGACCGCATGTTTGCCTCCATGACCGAGCAGGAGTGGGACACCATTATGGCTGTCCACCTGAAAGGTCATTTCTGCATCACGTCCCATGCCGTGCATTACTGGCGTGATCAGGCCAAAGCCGGTAAAGCGGTCAGCGGTCGCATCATCAACACCACCTCCGGTGCCGGTTTGCAGGGTTCCATTGGCCAGTCCAACTATGCCGCCGCCAAAGGCGGTATCGCGGCACTGACACTGAACCAGGCGGCGGAGCTGGGTCGCTATGGCATCACCGCCAACGCTGTTGCTCCGGCAGCGCGTACCGGCATGACCACTGCGGTTGAAGCGATGGCTACCCGCATGGCCAAGCCGGAAGACGGTAGCTTCGATTACTGGGCACCGGAAAACGTCTCCACGCTGCTGGCCTGGCTGGCATCCGAGGAAGCGGGCGATGTCACCGGCAAGGTGTTTGAGTCTGAAGGCGGCCGCATCTGCATCTGTGACGGCTGGCGCACCACCGAAGGCGTCAACAAGAACGAGCGTTGGGAGCCGTCCGAGCTGGGCGAAGTGGTACACAAAATGATTAAAGACGCCGTTCCGGCACAAAAAGTCTGGGGCAGCTGAGGAGCACGCACATGAGCAAGATTCCGACATACGTTGAAGGTCACGGCCTGCTGAAGGGCAAGTCTGTACTGATTACTGCTGCGGCCGGTGCCGGCATCGGTTTCTCCGCCGCCAAGCGTGCGGCCGAAGAGGGCTGCCGGGCGTTGATGATCTCCGATATCCATCCGCGTCGTCTGGAAGAGGCCGTTGCGGCACTCAAGCAGGAAACCGGACTGGATGCCATCTACGGTCAGCTGTGTAACGTGACTGTAGAAGAAGAAGTACAGACCCTGATCGCCGAGGCGGAAGCCAAGCTGGGTGGTGTGGATGTACTGATCAACAACGCCGGTCTTGGCGGTCAGAAAACCGTCGTTGAGATGACCGATGAAGAATGGCATCGCGTGCTGGATATTACCCTCACCGGTACTTTCCGCATGACCCGCGCCATGCTGCCGCACATGCAAAATCGTGGTGCTGGCGTGATCGTTAACAACGCCTCTGTACTGGGCTGGCGTGCGCAGAAAGAACAGGCGCACTATGCCGCAGCCAAGGCCGGTGTCATGGCGCTGACCCGTTGCAGCGCACTGGAAGCGGCTGAGCATGGCGTGCGTATCAATGCGGTATCACCGTCAATCGCGCTGCATGACTTCCTCAAGAAAGCGTCCAGCGAAGAACTGCTGGCGCAGCTGTCCAGCCGTGAAGCGTTCGGCCGTGCGGCTGAAGTATGGGAAGTGGCCAACGTGATGATGTTCCTGGCCAGCGATTATTCCTCCTATATGACCGGCGAAGTGGTATCGGTCAGTTCCCAGCAGGCGTAAGGACTTCGAGATGGCGAACCAGATTTTTGCCAGTGCCGACGCACTGTTGGCGGCTCAGGGCATGGACCTGGGCTGCAGTGAATGGCTGGAGATCACTCAAGAACGGATCAACCTGTTTGCTGAAGCAACCGGTGATCACCAGTGGATTCACGTGGACCCGGTGAAAGCCGCTGACGGCCCGTTCGGCAAGTGCATTGCCCACGGCTACCTGACCCTGTCGCTGGTTAACCTGTTTCTGCCCCAGCTGATGGCGGTCGAGAACCTGCAGATGGGCGTCAACTACGGCTGCGACAAGGTACGTTTCCCGGCAGCCGTGCCGGTAGGCAGCCGCATTCGCGGCCGTGGCGAAGTGGTAGCTGTTGAATCGGTCAAGCAGGCGGTGCAGGCGACAGTCCGCGTCACCGTTGAGATCGAAGGCAGCGACCGTCCCGGTTGCGTTATCGACACCATCAGCCGTTACACATTCAATCCGGCTCAATAAGGAGAATAAGATGAGCGAAGCAGTCATTGTATCTACGGCGCGTACTGCGCTGACCAAGTCGTTCCGCGGCTCCTTCAACGATACCGAAGCCCCGGTGCTGGGTGGCCATGTGGTCCGTGCAGTCGTCGAACGTGCCGGTATCGAGCCGGAAGCGGTTGAAGACGTGATCATGGGCGCAGCGGTGCAGCAGGGTACCCAGGCCTACAATATCGGCCGTCTGTGCGCCTACACCGGCGGCCTGCCGGACAGCGTGCCGGGCATGGCACTGGATCGCATGTGCGCGTCCGGCCTGATGACCATTGGCGTTGCCGCCAAGAACATCATTGCGGGCGAGATGAAAGTCGCCATTGCCGGGGGCGTCGAGTCTCTGTCGCTGACCCAGACCAAGCACAAGAACACCTACCGTGCCCAGTCCGAGGCGGTCAAGGAGATCGCTCCGAGCGCTTACATCCCGATGATCGAGACCGCCGAGCTGGTCGCCGAGCGTTACGGTATCAGCCGTGAAGAGCAGGATCGCTATTCCCTGCAGAGCCAGCAGCGTACGGCAGCGGCACAGGAAGCGGGTCTGTTTGATGACGAGATCGTGCCGCTGACCGCTCAGCAGTTGGTGTTCGATGCCGATCGCAAGCCGGCCGGTCACAAGGAAGTTGTTGCCGACCGTGACGAGTGCAACCGTCCGCAGACCACCTATGAAAGTCTGGCAGGTCTGGTACCGGTCTGGAAAGACGGTCAGTGGATTGCCGAAGGCAAGCATGTCACCGCCGGTAACGCGTCCCAGTTCTCTGACGGTGCGTCTGCTGCGCTGGTGATGAGTCGCGAAGAAGCGGACCGTCGTGGTATCGCACCGCTGGGTGTCTATAAAGGTATCGCGGTTGCGGGCTGCAAGCCGGAAGAGATGGGTATTGGCCCGGTCTATGCCATTCCCAAGTTGCTGGAACGCTTCAACCTCAAAGTGGACGATGTCGGTCTGTGGGAAATCAACGAAGCTTTTGCCAGTCAGGTGCTGTATTGCCGTGACACGCTGGGCATCGCCAACGATCGCCTGAACGTGAACGGTGGCGCGATCTCTATCGGTCACCCGTTTGGCATGTCCGGTGCGCGCATGGTCGGTCACGCCCTGATTGAAGGCCGTCGCCGTGGCGTCAAGTATGTGGTCGTTGCCATGTGCATCGGTGGTGGTATGGGTGCAGCCGGTCTGTTTGAAGTCTGCCCCTGATGTGTAGCCTCTGACATGAGGCTGCAGCGGTGCTGCCGTTAAGCGCGGCACCGCCATTATCAACGCTCAAGAATAAGGACAATGACATGAGCCAGAAATTGTTTGAACTCGACGGCCAGGTTGCCCTGGTTACCGGTGCCGGTCAGGGCATGGGGTTGGGTGTCGCCCGTTCGTTGGCGACTCAGGGTGCCCGGGTTGTGGTCAACGACTACTATCCGGAACGTGCCGAAAGCGCCGCAGCCCAGCTACGCAGCGAAGGCTTTGAAGCCTGTGCCGCGCCGGGTGATATCACCTCGGCTGAGGTGCGTGACAGTATCGTTGCCACCGCCGAGCGTGAATTCGGTACGGTCAGCATTCTGGTCAACAACGCCGGTGTACCGCCGGGCATGCCGGACTCGCTGCGCCAGTTCAAGGATCTGGCGGATGAAGATTTCGAACTGCAGCTGGATCTGAACCTGCGCGCTATTCTCGGCCTTACCCGTCGTGTAATGGACGGCATGGTTGAGCAGGGTCATGGTCGTATCATCATTATCAGTTCCGAATCCTGGCGTACCGGCCTGCAGTTTGGCCTGACCAACTATGCTGCGGCCAAATCCGCCGCACTGGGCTTCATGCGCCACCTGGCACACGAAGTCGGCCGCAAGGGCATCACCGCCAACGCCGTCTCTCTGGGCACCATGAACAACTTCGGGGACTATGCCGAGTATGCCAAGGCAACGGCCGTTGGCCGTACCGGTACACCGGAAGATGTGGGCGCTGCCGTGGCCTATCTGGCCTCGCGTGAAGCGTCCTGGATGTCAGGCCAGGTGCTGCCGCTCAACGGTGGTTCAATCACGGCCTGATATCCAGGCACGGGTGGCGAGGAGGCGAGAAGCGATATGCGTCGAACCAAAGAAGAAGCCGAGCTGACCCGACAGGTGATTATGGGGCGCGGACTGGAACTGTTCGCTGAACAGGGCGTTGCCGCGACCCGCCTGAGCGATATTGCCAAGGCTGCGGGTTTTACCCGCGGCGCGATCTACTGGCATTTTAAAAACAAGTGGGATCTGTTCGATGCCATTTGTGAGTTTTACTCGCAGCCGTTCAAAACCCTCAGCGATGCCTGCCTGTCTGATCAGGAGCAGGACCCGCTGGGCAAGCTGCGTGAGCTGCTGGTACGCCTGTTGTGCAAGGTAGAGCAGGACCGCAATTTCTGTCGCATGATGTTGATGTTTATCCGTGAAAGCTCCGGTGTCACCGCCGGCGGCACGGCTGAGCCGGTGGCCCGGTTCATGGAGTATCAGCATCAGCGCCGCCTGGGTGTTATTCACAATGCCATTCGACGTGGCCAGCTGCCGCCCACGGCGGATGCTGAAGCCGCATCCTGGTTGATCAAGGCGATGGTAGACGGGTTCGTTACCAGTTGGCTGCAGCGGGCCGAGTATTTTTCGATTTCAAGCAATGCAGACGTGTTTGTGGATACGGTGATCGCCAGCCTGAGTGCGCTACAACCGGTTCCGGACTCTGTCGATGATGAGGTATGTGCAGTATGAGTCGTGAATCGATGGAATTTGATGTAGTGATCGTCGGCGCGGGCCCTGCGGGTTTGTCGGCGGCCTGTCGGCTGATGCAGCAGGCTGCGGCGGCAGAGCAGGAACTGACCGTCTGTGTAGTGGAAAAAGGCTCCGAGGTTGGCGCACACATTCTCTCGGGTGCGGTGATGGAAACCCGTGCGCTGGATGAGCTGTTCCCCAACTGGAAAGAGCTGGGCGCACCGCTGAACACGGCGGTGACCGAGGATCGGGTGGTACTGCTCAAAAATGCCGAGAGTGCGGCCAAGATCCCCAATGCGTTTGTGCCGAAGCCGATGCACAACGACGGCAACTACATTGTCAGCCTGGGTAATGTCACCCGCTGGCTGGCGGAACAGGCTGAAGGGCTCGGGGTTGAAGTGTTCCCCGGCTTTGCCGCCGCCGAAGTCCTGTTCAATGACGATGGCAGCGTCAAGGGCATTGCCACCGGTGACATGGGTGTCACCGCTGCAGGCGAGCAGGGTCCCAATTACATGGAAGGCATGGAGCTGCATGCCAAGTACACCATCTTCTCTGAAGGCTGTCGTGGTCATTTGGGCAAACAGCTGATCAGCCGCTTCAAGCTGGATCAGGATGCCGACCCTCAGCATTACGGTATCGGTATCAAGGAGTTGTGGGATATCGATCCGGCCAAGCACCAGCCCGGTCTGGTGGTGCACGGGTCCGGCTGGCCGCTTAGCGATGCCGGTGCCAGCGGTGGTTTCTTCCTCTATCACACCGATGACAATCAGGTTGTCGTGGGACTGATCACCGACCTGAACTATGCCAACCCCTGGCTGAGCCCGTTCGACGAGTTTCAGCGCATGAAGCACCATCCCGAGATCAGCCAGATTCTCGAAGGTGGCAAGCGGGTGGCGTACGGTGCCCGCGCCATTACCAAGGGCGGTTTCAATGCGTTGCCGAAGATGACCATGCCCGGTGCGCTGCTGCTGGGGTGTGATGCCGGTACGCTGAACTTCTCCAAGATCAAGGGCACGCACACGGCGATGAAGTCGGGCATGCTGGCGGCGGAAGCGATTACCGAGACTCTGTTCTCCGGTGATCAGGGCGGCCGTGATCTGAGTGGCTTTACCGACAAGTACAAGGCTTCATGGTTGTTCGACGAGCTGTATCGCTCGCGTAACTTTGGCCCGGCGATGCACAAGTTCGGTACCTGGGTGGGCGGCGCGTTCAACTACATCGACCAGAACTGGTTCGGCGGCAAAATCCCGGTCACTCTGCATGACCGCCACGAAGACCATGCTCAGCTGAAACCGGCCAGCGAGTGCGCGCAGATCGAATATCCGAAGCCGGACGGCATCTTGTCGTTCGACAAGCCCTCATCGGTGTTCCTCTCCAACACCAACCATGAGGAAGATCAGCCCTGTCACTTGCAGCTCAAGGATGCCAGCATCCCGATTGCGCATAACCTCAAACTTTATGCGGAGCCTGCGCAGCGCTTCTGCCCGGCAGGGGTTTATGAAGTGGTAGAAAGCGAGAGCGGCCCCCAGTTCCAGATCAACGGACAGAACTGCGTTCACTGCAAAACCTGCGACATCAAGGACCCGGCCCAGAACATCACTTGGGTGGTGCCGGAAGGGGCGGGCGGGCCGAACTACCCGAATATGTAAATATCGGCTGCGGTATGGTTATTCGTCATGACTCGAGTGCGAAACGCTCTTTTGGTCGAATATCCATGACGTTTTGAATATGCCACGACACAGGGTCGGCTTTCATGCTGACCCTGTGTCGTTTTGCGTTAGTGGCTGAGCGGGTGCTATCGGTCGACTTAAACGGGCATTTTAACCCACTGTTTCATTTATGAAACCAGGTCTGTTTCACCTGTTAAACATAGCTAGGCTGTTGCTCTCCTTACGACTTTTTTGTTTTGCCCTGTGTGTCGTTAAGTCCATGTTAAATAAAGATATTAACTGTTTTTTTCGAGCTTTTTAAAAGTGTCGGAAATTTGTCATGCCTGCTTTACATCACCTTGCATCTACTGTGCTTACTACCTATAGTGTCGCGTAGTGGGAAAAAGTGGATAAAAGTGGGTGAACTTGGGGGTTGCGGTGGGCGTCATGTTCCGCGGAGTCAATCCGATCAATCTCGATGCCAAAGGCCGCATGGCCCTGCCGGCTCGCTATCGCGAATCGGTGCGGGAGCATTCTGAAGGCCGCATGGTGGTGACGATTGATACGGAAGACCAATGCCTGCTGCTTTACCCACAGCCTGAATGGGATGAAATCCAGGCCAGGATTGATGCGTTGCCCAGTTTCAACAAGGCGGTGCGCCGTATTCAGCGCCTGCTGACCGGTCATGCGACCGATCTGGAGCTGGATACCAATGGGCGCATGCTATTACCGGCACCTCTGCGTGAGTATGCCGGACTGGACAAGAAGATCATTCTGCTTGGTCAGGGCAATAAATTTGAAATCTGGAGTGAAACACTCTGGAGCAGCACTCGAGACGCGTACCTGCAAGCGGATGATGGCGACGAGATCCCCGCCGAATTGCAGACGTTGTCGCTTTAACTGACAAGATAGCGGAGCAACATGAGTCAGACATTCAGTCACATTACAGTGCTGCTCGACGAAGCGGTTCGCGAGCTGGTTCACGATCCGGATGGGTTCTATATAGACGGTACGTTCGGACGTGGCGGTCACAGTGCTCTGGTGCTTGAGCAGCTGTCGGACAAGGGCCACCTGATGGCCATCGATAAAGATCCGGAAGCGGTCCGCCACGCGCACCAGCGTTTTGCCGATGAACCCCGGTTCAGTATCGAGCACGGCTCCTTTGCGCAGCTGCAGTCCTTTGTCGAAGAACGTGGCCTGATGGGCAAAGTCAGCGGTGTGCTGCTTGACCTGGGTGTCAGTTCCCCTCAGCTGGATGACCCTGAGCGCGGCTTCAGCTTCATGAATGACGGCCCGCTGGATATGCGGATGGATACCAGTTCAGGCGAAAGTGCAGCCGACTGGATCAATCGTGCCTCTGAAACCGAGATTGCCGATGTGATCTACCAGTATGGCGAGGAGCGTTTTTCCCGCCGTATGGCGAAGGCCGTTGTGGCGGAGCGCGAGCAGGCACCGATCACAACCACAGGGCGGCTGGCGAAAATCATTACCGAAGCCAATCCGCGCTGGGAAAAGGGTAAAAACCCTGCAACGCGCGCTTTTCAGGGTATCCGTATCCACATCAACCGTGAACTGGCGGATGTGGAAGCCTGTCTTGATCAAGCATTGGAAGTGCTGGCCCCAGGCGGCAAGCTGGTGGTGATCAGCTTCCACTCATTGGAAGACCGGATCGTTAAACGCTTTATTCGGCGTCATGTAAAAGGTGATGAGCACTTGCCGCAGGGAATACCGTTTACCGATGCAATGCTTAAACGCCGATTGAAGTCCGCAGGGAAAGCGGTGCGCGCAGGTAAGGATGAATTGGATGAGAACCCCCGGGCGCGCAGTGCTGTGATGCGTGCCGCTATCAAGCTGGCATGATACTCACCCGCTTCAGTATCGGTAAGGCCGACCTGCGTGCGGGCTGGTATGCGCTGGTTTCCAGGGTGCAGGCGCGGCTGCCGCAGCGAGCCGTGGTGCCGCAGCCGACTACGATGTTGAGCGGCGCGCAGCTGCTGGGTCCGATACTGGCGGTAACCATTCTGATGCTGTTGGTAATGGGCAGCGCGATGGCCGTGATCTCTTCGGCTTACGAATATCGCCGCTTGTTCAATCAGCATCAGGTGCTGGTGCGGCAGTGGGATGATTTGCAGGTCGAGTGGGGCCAATATCTGCTGGAGCAGAGCGTGTGGTCGGCACACCATCGCGTTGAGGCATTGGCGGCTGATCAAATGAGAATGGTAGTGCCTGCAACTGAAGCGATTGAGATTGTGCGCTATGAGCAGCCGTAAAAATACACGCAAAGACACAGATGCCCATGCGGCTCGGAGCTGGCGTATTTGGCTGGTTTTGTCTCTGCTCGTACTGATTGTTGCTGCCATCACGTCCAAGCTGTTTTCACTGTACGTAGACGATCAGGACTTCCTGCGCAGTCAAGGCGATGCGCGTGCGCTACGTACCATGCTGATCCCGGCACACAGGGGTGTTATTACCGACCGCAACGGCGAACCCTTGGCCGTGAGTGCCCCGGTGGCAACCGTATGGGCAGATCCGTTACGGACTGACCTGCAGCATGCTGCATTGCCGCGCTTGGCTCAATTGCTGGGACAGCGCCCTCAGGCGCTCATGGCCGAACTTGCCGCCAATCATGAGCGTCGCTTCCTCTATCTCAAACGTCAAATTACCCCAGAGCTGGCCGAGTCCATTGAAGCTCTGGGCGTTGCCGGTATTCACGTCGACCGAGAATACAAACGTTACTACCCGGCAGGTGAAGTCAGCACTCACCTGGTTGGATTTACCAATGTAGACGGTGAGGGTCAGGAGGGGCTTGAGCTGGCCTACAATCACAGCCTGCGCGGGGAGCCCGGGCGCAAGCTGGTGCTGCGGGACCGGGTCGGGCGCACCGTTAAACATATTCGTTCATTGCAAGATGCCAACCCCGGCGACGATCTGCAGCTGAGTATCGACCTGCGGGTCCAGTACATGGCTTACCGTGAGCTTAAAGCGGCGGTTGAAGTGCATCAGGCCGACTCCGGTTCGGCGGTTGTATTGGATGCCCGCACCGGTGAGGTGCTTGCGCTGGTGAATCAGCCGTCTTACAACCCCAATGACCGTTCTGGCCTCAATACCGGAGCCTTGCGCAACCGCGCCTTGACCGACCTGTTTGAGCCCGGCTCGGCAATCAAGCCGCTGACCATTTCGGCGGCCATGATGAGCGGCGACTACACCCGCGACTCCATTATCGACACATCGCCTGGCTACATCCGAGTGGCGGGTGCCAGCATCAAGGATCATCGCAATTACGGTGAGCTGGATCTGACCGGCATTATCACCAAATCGAGCAATGTGGGTGTCACCAAGCTGGCACTGGCGATGGAGCCGGATGCCGTGCGCAACCTGTTGCACAATGTCGGGCTGGGGCAGGATACCGGCACCGGTTTTCCGGGTGAGCGTAGCGGCGTGTTGCCCTACTTGAAAGCACGTCAGCATGTTGAGCGCGCCACGATGTCCTATGGCTATGGGCTGTCGTCAACCCTGCTGCAGCTGGCCCAGTCCTATCTGCCGCTGGCGGCCGATGGTGTGCTGCATCCGGTGACATTGCTCAAGCAGGATCAGCCGAGTGCGGGGGTTCGGGTGATGCCGCCGGGGATCGCGCCGCAGGTTCTGGAAATGCTGGAAACGGTTGTCGGTCCACGCGGGACAGGACGGAGAGCCGCGGTTGAGGGTTACCGCGTCGGCGGTAAAACCGGCACCGTACACAAGGCCAGTGGTGGCGGCTACGCCGATGACAAGTATGTATCGGTCTTTACCGGTGTGGCACCGATCAGCAAGCCCAGGCTGGTGATTGCCGTCATGGTGGATAACCCCAAAGGGCAGGAATATTACGGTGGACTTGTGGCGGCACCGGTCTTTTCACGGATTGCGGCAGGCTCTCTGCGCTTGCTCAATGTGCCGCCGGACCGCTGGCCTGAAACGTCTTCAACACAGGTGGCACGGAAATGAGCCTTTATACCCAGTCACTTCTGACCCTGTTGCCGCAAGCGGCCGCCACGCTGGCGGCACTGCCTGTTGATGCGCCGGTGACGATTTCCGGGCTGACCCTGGATAGCCGTCGGGTTGAGCCCGGCTATCTGTTCTTTGCTCGTAACGGCGTATCCAATCGCGGTGCGGACTTTGTCGCGGAGGCGCAGCGACGCGGTGCCACCGCCATTATGGTTGAATCAGGGGAGCTGACGCCTGCCGAGCGAGCATCGGTACAGGTGCCGCTGCTCGAGGTTTGCGGGCTTGATAAGGTGATCGGTGAAGTGGCCAGCCGTTTTTACGGCCACCCGAGCCACCATCTCAATGTAATTGGCATTACCGGCACTAACGGCAAGACTTCCTGCAGCAGTTATCTGGTGCAAGCACTCGAGCTGCTGGGGCATCGCGCCGCCATGATAGGTACTTTGGGCAACGGTTTTTTGAATGACCTCAAAACTGCCACGCATACCACGCCGGATGCGATTGCCCTGCAGGCCTTGCTGGCGGAGTTGCGTCAGGCCGGGGCCGATCATGTAGTGATGGAAGTGTCCAGCCATGCGCTTGATCAGCAGCGGGTCAGCGGGGTGCGTTTTGCTGCAGCCGGCTTTACCAACCTGACCCGTGATCATCTGGATTACCACGGCGACATGGCAGCCTACGGTGATGCCAAGGCCCTGCTGTTTACCGCGCATGCACCGGCATTGCAGGTGATTAATCTGGATGACGTCTTTGGTCGCGCATTGTGGCAGCGTCTGCAACCGATGCGCGCGCAGGTGCGCAGTTTTGCCCTCAGTGAGCCGGGGGCCGATGTGCGTGCCGATCATTTGGTGTTCACACCGGAAGGTGTCCGGTTCGAGCTGGTGACCGAAGCAGAGACTGTTGCGGTACAGACAACCTTGATGGGTGGCTTCAATGTCAGCAATCTGCTGTTGTGCGCGACCGTGCTGCAGTTGCTGGGTTATCCGTTATCAACGGTGGCTGATGTGCTGGGGCAGGTGCAGCCGGTTGATGGGCGCATGCAGGCGCTGCCCGCCGTGCCGAGCGCGCCGACGGTGGTGGTGGATTTTGCCCACACCCCTGATGCTCTGGCTCAGGCGCTGCAGGCGCTGCGTTTGCACCGCCCGGTGTCGGGACGCCTGATCTGTGTGTTCGGCTGTGGCGGTGACCGTGATGCCGGTAAGCGCCCTGAGATGGGGCGTGTTGTGGCCCAGTTGGCTGACCAGGTTGTTGTTACCAGTGATAACCCGCGTTCCGAATCGCCCGGTGCGATCATCAATGACATCCTTGCCGGTGTGCCGGAGACAGCGACAGTCCATGTGGAGTCGGACCGTGCTGCCGCGATCCGCTGGGCGCTGACGCATGCTTGTGCGGACGACATGGTACTGATTGCCGGCAAAGGGCATGAGCGTTATCAGGAAATAAACGGGGTTCGTGAGCCCTTTGATGACTGTCAACAGGCATGGCATGTATTGCAAGAAGGAGCTGAGGTATGATGCGCGCCTTTGAGCTGAATGAGCTTCAGCAGGTGCTGAACGCACGGCAGCAGGGTGATAACTGTACGATCCATCGGGTGGTGACGGACAGTCGTCTGCTGACGGCCGGTGATCTGTTTGTCGCGCTGCGCGGGCCGAATTTTGACGGTCACGATTTTGTCGGTGCTGCCGAGTTGAAGGGGGCTGCGGCGGTGGTGGTAGACCATCAGGTCGACACTCGTCTGCCGCAGTTGGTTGTCACCGACACCCTTACGGCGCTGGGGCAGCTGGGCGGTTTTAATCGCTCGCTGTTCCATGCTCCTGTCTTTGCTGTCACCGGTAGTGGTGGCAAAACCACGGTTAAGGAGATGCTGGCCAGTTTATTGGCAAGCAAGGGTGAGGTGCTGGCAACTGAGGGCAACCTCAATAACGAGATTGGCGCACCGATGACCTTGCTGCGCCTGGCACCGGAGCACCGTTCGGCGGTGATCGAGCTTGGGGCGAGTGGGCAAGGTGAAATTGCGCGCACGGTGGCGTTTACCCAGCCGGATGTGGCGGTGTTGAACAACGTCATGGGCGCGCACCTTGAAGGTTTTGGTGGCCTTGATGGTGTGGTTCGTGCCAAGGGCGAGATTTTTACCGGGCTCTGTTCCGGCGGTGTGGGGGTGGTCAATATGGACTCACCGTACGCATCGGTCTGGATCGAACGCCTGCACCGGTTGAAACGGCGCGTCTTTACCTTCGGGGTCGAAAACGGTGCGGCGGATATCAGTGCCAGTCTTTTGCAGATGAACGCTGACGGCAGTTGGCGTTTTGTGCTGGATGACGGCACTGATCAGTTGCCGGTCAGCCTGCAGGTGCTGGGTCGACATAATGTGGCCAACGCCACGGCTGCGGCGGCCGCGTGGGTTGCGGCAGGACAGCCGTTGACGCAGATTGCCGGAGTTCTGGACCGCTGTACGCCCGTGTCCGGCCGGCTCAGTCCGCACCCGCTGAGCAGCGGTGCGCTGGTGATTGATGACAGTTACAACGCCAATGCCGATGCGATCAAGGCGGCAACCGATCTATTGGCACAGCTGCCGGGCGAACGTGTACTGGTGCTGGGCGACATGGCTGAGTTAGGGGAAGACTCGCCCCGGCTGCATGCCGAGGTGGGTCATTATGCCGCCGAGCGCGGTATCGAACGGTTGCTGGCCACCGGGCCCAAAATGCAAGCGGCAGTGGATGCCTTTACTGCGCTCAGGGTTGGGGCGGAACACTTTACGGAACAAGCGACATTGATTGAACGACTGAAAACACTGCTGGCACCCGAGCTCACCGTACTGGTCAAGGGATCGCGCAGCGCGCACATGGACAGGGTGGTGACAGCCCTGATTGAAGGGGAACACTGACACCATGCTTTTGTTACTTGCAGACTACCTGTCCCAGTTCCATACCGGCTTCGGGGTGTTCCGCTATATCACTCTACGCGGCATTATGGGTATTTTGACTGCGCTGGGGATCTCCCTGTTCATGGGGCCCTGGCTGATCCGCCGCCTGAAAGAGAAGCAGATCGGCCAGGCGATACGTGATGATGGCCCGCAGTCGCACTTGAGCAAGGCGGGCACACCGACCATGGGCGGAGCCTTGATTCTGCTCTCAATCGCCATCAGTACCCTGCTGTGGAGTGACTTGAGCAGCCGTTACGTCTGGGTGACCTTGATTGTAACGTTGATCTTTGGTGCGGTCGGCTGGGTCGATGACTGGCGCAAAGTAGTGGAAAAGAACCCGCGTGGCCTACCGGCGCGTTGGAAGTACTTCTGGCAGTCGGTGGCAGGTATCGGTGCTGCTGTGGTGTTGTACATGACCGCGCAGTCGCCGGTGGAAACCCAATTGATCCTGCCGTTCTTCAAAGACGTGGCGATCGACATGGGAATCTTCTTCATTGTCTTCACTTATTTCGTCATCGTCGGCAGCTCCAATGCGGTGAATCTGACCGATGGTCTTGATGGGCTGGCGATCATGCCAACGGTGATGGTGGCTGCGGCTCTGGCCGTATTCGCCTATCTGAGTGGCCATCTGCAGTTCGCCAACTATCTGCAAATCCCGTATGTGGCCGGCTCCGGTGAGCTGATCATCTTCTGTGGTGCCATCGTCGGTGCCGGGCTTGGCTTCCTCTGGTTCAACACCTATCCGGCCCAGGTATTCATGGGCGATGTCGGTGCGCTATCGCTGGGTGCAGCGCTGGGTGTGGTGGCCGTCATTGTGCGCCAGGAATTGGTGTTGGTGATTATGGGCGGTGTGTTCGTGATGGAGACTGTTTCGGTCATTCTACAGGTGGCATCGTTCAAGCTCACCGGACGCCGCATCTTCCGCATGGCACCGATCCATCACCATTTTGAACTCAAGGGCTGGCCTGAACCGCGGGTCATCGTACGTTTCTGGATTATCACGGTGGTGCTGGTGCTGATTGGCCTGGCCACACTGAAGATTCGATAACAGGAGAGCAGGGTGAGTCTGATCACGACTGACAAACAGCGCATTATTATCGGTCTGGGCCAGACCGGACTCTCCTGTGCGCGTTATTTTCAGCGCGCAGGTGTTCGCTTTGCCGTGTGTGATACCCGTGAAGCACCAGCCGCAGCGGTGTCATTCCGCTCCGAGTTTCCAGGCGTAGATCTGCATCTCGGTGAGCTGGATGCCGACTGGCTGGCGCAGGCGCAAGAGCTGGTGATCAGTCCCGGTATCGACAAACGCCATCCGGCCATTGAGGCGGCAGTGGCTGCCGGTGCATCGCTGATTGGTGATATTGACCTGTTTTGCCGCGAAGCCGTGGCTCCGATTGTGGCCATTACCGGTTCCAATGCAAAAAGCACGGTAACCACGCTGGTGGGCTTGATGGCCGAGCAGTCGGGTATGGCGGTGGGTGTTGGCGGCAATATTGGCACGCCTGCGCTGGATTTGCTGATGCAGCCAGCCGAACTTTACGTATTGGAGCTGTCCAGTTTCCAGCTGGAAACAACCCATGAGCTGCGTGCAGCGGCTGCGACGGTACTCAACGTCAGCCCGGACCATCTCGACCGCTATACCGGCATGCAGGACTACACCCTGACCAAACAGCGCATCTACCGGGGGGCATCTGTTGTGGTTGCCAATCGCCAGGATCCGCTGACCCAGCCGCTGATGGCGCAGGGTGTCGAACAACGTACTTTCGGGCTGAATGCACCGGATTTGAAGCAGTACGGCGTGCTCGAACACGACGGCGAGGCCTGGCTCGCCTGCGGTCTTGAGCGGCTGTTACCGGAACGCGCACTGAAAATACGCGGACGACATAACCTGGCCAATGCGCTGGCGGCGTTGGCGCTGGCGGATGCAGTGGATGTTCCGCGAGAGGCATCCTTGCAGGCACTGCAGGCGTTTGCCGGTCTTGAGCATCGTTGCCAATGGGTCGCCGAGATTGATGGGGTCAGCTTTTTCAATGACTCCAAGGGCACCAATGTCGGTGCCACATTAGCGGCTCTTGAAGGGCTAGGGGCAACGTTGCCTGCAGGCAATCAACTGATCCTGATTGCGGGCGGAGTGGGCAAGGAGCAGTCCTTTGCCGGGCTCAACGCACCATTGAAGCGCTACAGTCGCGATCTGGTGCTGATGGGCCGGGATGCTGGCCTGATTGCGGCCGAAGTTGATGGGCCGAGTGTTCACATGGCGGCGTCATTGCCGGATGCGGTCATGCGTGCGCAGGCACTGGCCAGCGCAGGGGATATTGTGCTGCTGTCACCGGCCTGTGCCAGTTTCGACATGTTCAGTGGTTACACCGAACGCGGTGATGTCTTTGTTCAGGCCGTGGAGGGCATCGCCACGTGCGCATGAATTTCCGGTTGCCATTGCCGGCACTGCCGACGCGATTGCAGGTACCCACGGGCGTGGCCCCGGTAGACCCGCTGTTGCTGTGCTGTGCGCTGGCATTGATGTTGATCGGACTGGTGATGATCACGTCTGCATCAATGGATGTGGCAGCACGGGATTTTGGTTCGCCGCTGTATTTCATTGTGCGTCATGGCAGTTTCTTTGTATTGGCCCTGGTGGCTGCAGGTCTGGCGTTGATGGTGCCTGTGCGGGCCTGGAAGCAATACGATGTGGTATTGCTGCTCTTTGGCGCAGCGCTGCTGGTGCTGGTGCTGGTGCCCGGCATCGGGCGCGAGGTCAATGGCTCGCGGCGCTGGATCGGCCTCGGGCCGGTCAACCTGCAGGCATCCGAAATTGCCAAGATGTGCATGGTGATCTTTATCAGCGGCTATCTGGTGCGGCGTCTGGCCGAAGTACGCAGCAGCTGGTGGGGCGTGATCAAACCGGCATTGCCGATGGGCGTTTACGGTGCCCTGTTGCTGGCAGAGCCTGACTATGGCGCGCTGGTGGTGATGGTGGGAACTGTCGCAGGCATGGTGTTTTTGGGCGGCATGCAGTTTGCCCAGCTGGTCGTTGTTGTACTGGGTGGCGGAGGACTGATTGCGGTGCTGGCGTTTGCCCAGCCGTACCGCCTTGAGCGTCTGAAAAGTTTTACCGACCCCTGGGCGGACCCGTTCGGTGCCGGATATCAGTTGTCACAGGCGCAGATCGCATTTGGCCGTGGTGACTGGTTTGGTACCGGGCTGGGGAACAGTGTGCAGAAGCTGTTCTATCTGCCGGAAGCGCATACGGATTTTGTCTACTCGGTACTGGCTGAAGAGCTGGGGCTGGTCGGGGCGGTCCTGATCATCGGTCTGTACGTGCTCATGGTGGCGCGTACCTTTCTGATTGGTCGTCAGGCCGAGAAGCAGCAGCGGTTTTACATGGCATACCTGACCTATGGTTTCGGCTTCATCATTGCCGGCCAGGCTCTGATCAACATCGGCGTTAACGTTGGTGCGTTGCCGACCAAGGGTTTGACCCTGCCTCTGCTTAGTTATGGCGGCTCTAGCCTGTTGGTATGTGCCGTCATGATCGCAATCGTGTTGCGGGTGGATTACGAATTGAAGTGTCAGCGGTTAAAGGTGCAGCCGCGTGAGCTGCCCTGGCTGCGGCGGTTATTGAGACTTGAGGAGAAGGTGGCATGAGTATCCGGGGACGCAAGGTGCTGATCATGGCGGGCGGTACCGGTGGCCACGTGTTTCCCGCACTGGCGACGGCCGAGAAACTGCAGCAGCAAGGTATTGACGTTGAATGGCTGGGCAGTATGGCCGGTATCGAGAACGATATTGTGCCAGCAGCAGGTATACCTTTGCATAGAATTTCCGTGACCGGCCTGCGTGGCAAGGGGAGGTTAAGCTTACTGCTGGCACCCTTCCGGCTCGCTAAAGCGTTGGGGCAGGCGTTGGCGGTTCTGCGTCGGGTGCGCCCTGATGCCGTATTGGGCATGGGTGGTTTTGCGTCGGGCCCCGGTGGGTTGGCAGCCTGGTTGCTGCGGGTGCCGCTGGTAGTGCATGAGCAGAATGCCATTCCGGGCATGACCAACCGGACGCTGGCGCGGCTGGCGACACGGGTGCTACAGGCCTTTCCGCAAGCGTTTGCCGGTCGTTCGGGCGTTGAAACCACAGGTAATCCGGTACGTGGACCGATTTTAGAGCTGCCGGCACCGGAGCAGCGCTTATCCACGCATGAGGGCGCGCTGCGTTTGCTGGTAGTCGGAGGAAGTCTGGGCGCGTTGGCAATCAATACGATCATGCCGCAGGCGTTGGCCAAATTGCCATCCGAACAGCGACCGCAAGTGTGGCACCAGACTGGCAAGCGGCATTTGGATGTGACCCGGCAGGCTTATGCTGATGCTGGTGTGGACGCTAACGTGGTGCCGTTCATTGACCGGATGGATAAAGCGTACGGCTGGGCCGATCTGGTGTTGTGTCGCGCGGGCGCATTGACCGTCAGCGAGATTGAGATTGCCGGTCTGGGGGCGATTTTTGTGCCGTTTCCACATGCGGTAGATGACCACCAAACGGCGAATGCACAACATTTGCAGCAGGCAGGTGCCGCTCAAGTGATTCAGCAGAGTGAGCTCGATGCCGACCGGTTGGCTGAGTTGTTACAGACACTGAACGAACGAGAACAACTTATGGATATGGCGAAGCGTGCACGACAGCAGGCACGCCCTGATGCCAGTGACAGGGTAGCAGCGGTCTGCCTGGAGGTAATGAAGTGAAGGTGCTCAACCGCAGTGTAAAAGTGTACGAAGTGCCCGAGATGCGCCGAATTCGTCGCATCCATTTTGTTGGTATTGGTGGCGTGGGCATGTGTGGCATTGCCGAGGTGCTGCTGAATCAGGGGTATGAGATCTCCGGCTCCGATATCCGGCCTTCAGCAACGACCGAGCGGTTGCAGGCATTGGGTGCTGAAATCTTCATGGGTCATGCCGAAAGCAATGTGGCACGTGCCGACGTAGTGGTGACCTCGACGGCGGTCAAGGCAGAAAATCCTGAAGTTGCGGCGGCGCGGGAGTTGCGTATTCCGGTTGTGCGCCGCGCCGAAATGCTGGCCGAACTGATGCGCTATCGTCACGGCATCGCCGTGGCCGGTACCCATGGCAAGACCACGACTACCAGCCTGATGGCATCGATTATGGCCGAAGCCGGGCTGGACCCGACGTTCGTCATTGGCGGTCGGCTCAACAGTGCCGGTACCAATGCCCAGCTGGGAGGCAGTCGTTATCTGGTCGCCGAGGCAGACGAGAGCGATGCGTCATTCCTGCATCTGCAGCCCATGGTAGCAATCGTCACCAATATTGATGCTGACCATATGGAAACCTATGGCGGTGACTTCGGCAAACTGAAGCAGACCTTCATTAACTTCCTGCATAACCTGCCGTTTTACGGTCTGGCGGTGCTGTGTACCGATGATCCGGTCGTGCGCGAGATTTTGCCGCGGGTGAGCCGCCCAGTACTGACCTATGGCTTCCATGAGGGCGCAGACTACCGTGCCGTGGAGCTGCAGCAGGATGGCATGCTGACCCGCTTCAAGGTGGAGCGCCCGGGGACGCAAAAACCTCTGGATATCAGTTTGAACATGCCGGGCCGGCACAATGTACTGAATGCATTGGCCTGCATTGCTGTCGCCTCGGATGAAGGTATCGACGAAGATGCCATTACCCGTGCGCTGGCGCGTTTCGAAGGTGTGGGGCGGCGCTTCCAGGTGTTGGGGCAGCTGCCGATCGAAGGTGGCGAAGTCACTTTGGTCGATGATTACGGCCACCATCCGACCGAAGTGCAGGCGGTGGTCAAGGCGATCCGTGAAGGCTGGCCTGAGCGCCGTCTGGTCATGATTCATCAGCCGCACCGCTACACCCGTACCCGTGATCTTTATGAAGATTTCGTGCAGGTGCTGTCGGAGGTCGATCAGTTGCTGTTGATGGAAGTCTACCCGGCCGGTGAAGAGCCGATTCCGGGGGCCGACTCACGCAGTCTGTGCCGCAGTATCCGCCAGCGGGGCGTCGAGCCGATGTTTGTTGAAGGGCCGGACGGTGTGGTCGATATTCTGCGCAATATACTGCAGCCGGGCGACCTGCTGTTGACGCAGGGCGCGGGAAATATCACCAGCCTGGCACATCAGCTGGTTAACGAGTCCCTTCTGCGTGAAGGGGCAGCCGTACGTGATGAGTAACATGAAGGACACTATCGACATGACCGCATTTGGCCGCGTGGCCGTGATTATGGGGGGTACCTCCGCCGAGCGTGAAATCTCACTGCGCAGCGGCACTGCAGTGCTCAAAGGATTGCAGGTTGCCGGTGTCGACGCTTTTGCCATTGATCTGGGCGGCGACGGTGCGAATCCGGTTGCTCAACTGCTGGAAAGCACATTTGATCGTGCGTTTCTGATTTTGCATGGACGTGGCGGTGAAGACGGGACCATTCAGGGCGTGCTGGAGATGATGGGCAAGCCATATACCGGCAGTGGTGTGGCTGCGTCTGCACTGGGGATGGATAAATTACGCTGCAAACAGCTGTGGCAGGGTGCGGGTTTGCCGACACCGGCATTTGCGGTACTGGATGCCGAAGTGGATCTGCCTGCCGTGGCCGCTCAGCTGGGCTATCCGATGATGGTCAAACCGGTGCATGAAGGTTCCAGCATCGGCATGAGCAAGGTGCGAAATCTGGATGAGCTGGAAGCCGCCTTTGCCGCCGCCCGTGAATACGACAGCTGCGTTATTGCCGAGCAGTGGGTCAACGGTCCCGAGTTCACGGTTGCGCTGTTGAATGGTCGAGCGTTGCCGGTGATTCGTCTGGAAACGCCGCATGATTTCTATGATTTTGATGCCAAGTATTCGGCCGGTGATACCCATTACCACTTTGATACCCGGTTGACGCCAGCGCAAACCGAAATGCTGCAGGGACTGGCATTGAAGGCCTTCAGTGTGGCGGGTTGCCGAGGTTGGGGACGCGTGGATGTGATGATGGACGCAGCGGGTCATTTTCAGTTGCTGGAAGTGAATACGGCACCGGGCATGACCGACCACAGTCTGGTGCCGATGGCCGCACGCGAAGCGGATATCAGCTTCGAGCGCCTGGTCGTCGACATCCTGCGTACGGCTGAGGGGTAAGCATGACCGAGGCGTCGATGACAGCCGAAAGCGGACTTGACCGGCACTGGCGTGCTGTTGTCATTTTGACGTTACTGGTGGTCTTCGTAGGCATCGGCAGCTCGCTACTGCGTGAACTCTGGCACTGGCTCAACCAGCCGGTTGCCGAAGTACGTATCGCGGGCGCAACACGACATCTGGATAAAGTGGGGCTGGCGCAGCAGTTGGCGGCCGGACTGGATCGACCCCTGCTGCAGCTGGATTTGCAGGCACTGCAGGAACAATTGGTGCAAGACCCCTGGGTGTACAGCGCCAGTATTCGGCGGCAGTGGCCACCGGCGCTGGAGGTGCAGCTGGAAGAAGAAGTGCCGGTGGCACGCTGGGGTGACAAGGGGTTGCTCAATCATCAGGGCGACATCTTCTGGCCGGCGCTCAAGCCCGAGTATGCGGCCCTGCCCAGACTGACCGGCCCGGCTCATGAAACCGTGCGCATCATGCAGCAGTTCCATGACCTGAACCGAATGTTTTCGGCAGCCGGCTTGCACCTGACCGGCCTGGTGCTGGAATCGCGGGGGGCCTGGACGCTGGAGCTTGATAACGGCATTCGCGTGGTAGCGGGCCGTGAGCAACTGGTGCCACGACTGAAAAGGTTTATACGGATTTATCGCTTGAGTCTGGTGGATCGAGCCGATCAGATCGAGCAGGTTGATATTCGCTACACGAATGGCGTGGCAGTAAGCTGGCGCGCAGAAACAGGAAAAAACGATGCAGGTTAAGGGTGACATGACAGGCAACATGATTGTTGCACTCGATATCGGCACATCGAAGGTGGTGTGTCTGGTCGGAGAGTTGACACCTCAAGGTATAATCGAGATTGTCGGTGTCGGTTCCCAGCCGTCACGAGGGCTGAAGCGCGGCGTTGTAGTCAATATCGAGTCTACCGTGAGTTCAATTCAGCGTGCGGTGGAAGAAGCTGAACTGATGGCTGGCTGTAAGGTCCATGGTGTCAGTGTGGGGATTGCCGGTAGCCATATCAGCAGCCTCAATTCCCATGGCATTGTTGCCGTTCGTGACCGAGAAGTGTCGGACTACGATCTGGAGCGAGTCATTGATGCGGCGCGTGCGGTTGCGATTCCGGCGGATCAGAAAATTCTGCATATTCTGCCGCAGGAATACCTGATCGATAACCAGGAAGGCATCAAGGAACCGCTGGGCATGTCCGGTGTGCGCCTTGAAGCCAAGGTGCATCTGGTGACCGGTGCGACCAATGCGATCCAGAACATCGAGAAGTGCATTCGTCGCTGTGGTCTGGAAGTGGATGCGGTGGTGCTGGAACAATTGGCGTCAAGTTACGCCGTGCTTACCGATGACGAGAAGGACTTGGGAGTCTGTATCGTCGATATAGGTGGCGGTACCACTGATATTGCTGTATTTACCGGTGGCTCGATCCGGCATACAGCTGTAATTCCGATCGCAGGGGACCAGGTGACCAATGATATCGCCATGGCCCTGCGGACGCCGACCCAGCACGCCGAGCAGATCAAGATCAAATACGCCTGCGCCCTGGCACAGCTGGCGCAAGCGAACGAGATGATCAAGGTGCCGAGCGTGGGTGATCGCCCGGCTCGGGATCTGTCGCGCCAGGCATTGGCCGAAGTGGTCGAGCCGCGCTACGAAGAGTTGTTTACGCTGGTGCAGGCTGAGCTGCGACGCAGTGGCTTTGAAGATCTGGTCGCGGCAGGCATCGTGCTGACCGGTGGTACCGCCAAGATGGAAGGGGCAGTTGAGCTGGCAGAGGAGATATTCCATATGCCGGTACGCCTGGCCAAGCCGCAAGGCATCCGTGGCATGGAGGCCCAGCTGAGTAATCCGATTTATGCCACCGGCATCGGCCTGCTGCATTATGCACGCCAGGATCACGAAGTACCGATGGCTCCAACATCGATGGTAGCCACCCACTCGCGAGAGCTGGCTTTGGTGGAAGAGCGTGCGCCAAGACCGAGTCCGTCCGAGTATGTGAAGCGTTTTAAAGAGTGGTTGCAGGGCAACTTCTAAGAATTCATTTTAATGACAGTCGTCGGAAACGCCGGAAGGTAGTGGCAGGCGTCCGGAGAGGAGGGGAAAATGTTTGAACTGGTCGAGAGTGTAACGCAAAGTGCGCTGATCAAAGTGATTGGTGTAGGCGGCGGCGGCGGCAACGCCGTGCAGTACATGGTGGATCGTGAGGTCGAGGGCGTCGAGTTCATCTGCGCCAATACCGATGCACAGGCACTGAGTCGTAACGCGGCACGTACCGCGCTGCATATCGGTGGTGAGCTGACTAAAGGGCTGGGGGCGGGTGCGAATCCCGAGATCGGTCGTCAGGCGGCGCTCGAAGACCGTGAACGCATTGCGGAAACCCTGGCCGGTGCAGACATGGTGTTCATTACCGCAGGTATGGGTGGTGGTACCGGTACCGGTGCTGCACCGATCGTCGCTGAGGTTGCTCGCGAACTGGGTATTCTCACCGTTGCCGTGGTAACGCGTCCGTTCCCGTTCGAGGGACGCAAGCGCATGAAGATCGCTGAAGCGGGCATCGCCGAACTGCGTGATGCGGTCGATTCGTTGATCATCATCCCGAACGAAAAATTGATGCAGGTACTGGGCAAGAACTGCAGTCTGGTTAATGCATTCAGTGCGGCCAATGATGTGCTCAAGGGTGCCGTACAGGGTATCGCCGACCTGATCACCCGTCCTGGCATGATCAACGTCGATTTCGCCGACGTGCGTACCGTGATGTCTGAAATGGGCATGGCGATGATGGGCAGCGCGATTGCCAAGGGCGATAACCGTGCCGAAGAAGCGGCAGAAGCTGCAATCCGCAGTCCGCTGCTGGAAGATATCGATCTGCGCGGTGCCAGCGGTATCCTGGTGAATATCGCGGCGGGTGAAGACCTCAGCCTGGGCGAGTTTACCGAAGTCGGTAATATCGTTGAGCAGTATGCCGATGAAGATGCGACCATTGTGGTCGGTACCGTCATCGATCCGTCGTTGGGCGATAACCTGAAAGTCACCGTCGTGGCAACCGGTCTTGACCGTGCCCGCGCGCCGGAAATGGCTGTGGTGCAGGGCCATGCCAATAACGGTAGCCGCAAGCCGGATGGATCATTGAACCTGGACGAAATCGAACTGCCGACCATTTTGCGCCGTCAGCGTGAAGAAGCGCTGGTCGACAAGCCGAAACAGGATCTGAGCGGCGACAAGAGCGCGCAGAAAGATGATTACGGCAGTCTCGACATTCCGACCTTCCTGCGCCGTCAGGCTGACTGATAAGACTGACAAATAGTCAGTGCTTGGGGACAGTGCTCATTGATAGATTAGGGGCAGGTTTGTTAAAATTTCAAGATTATTGCAATTTTCAGGTTGGCAGAGCGGATGATCAAACAGCGAACACTTAAGAACAGCATCAAGGCCACTGGCGTCGGTCTTCATACAGGCCAGAAGGTGTACTTGACGCTGAAGCCGGCACCGGTGAATACCGGTATCGTGTTTCGCCGAGTAGATCTGGACCCGGTCTTTGAAATCAAGGCATTTGCCGACAAGGTGTTTGACACGACTCTGTCGACCAACCTGTCGCATGACGGGACACGTGTTGCCACCGTGGAGCATCTGCTGTCCGCATTGGCGGGTCTGGGCATCGATAATGCCTATGTCGAGCTTAGTGCCGAAGAAGTGCCGATCATGGATGGCAGTGCTGCGCCGTTCGTATTCCTGATTCAGTCGGCAGGGATCGAAGAGCAGAATGCACCCAAGGAATTTATCCGCATCAAGCAGGAAGTGAGTGTGACTCACGAAGGCAAGACTGCGACATTCCGTCCGTTTAACGGTTTTAAAGTCGGTTTCTGTATCGAATTCGATCACCCGGCCTTTGCCAACCGTAACATGGAAGCGGTTCTGGATTTCTCCAGCACGTCGTTCGTGAAAGAAGTCAGCCGTGCCCGTACCTTCGGCTTTATGCGCGATATCGAGTACCTGCGTTCGCAGAACCTGGTACTGGGTGGCAGCTTCGAGAACGCCATCGTCGTCGATGACTTCAAGATTCTGAATGAAGACGGCTTGCGCTACGAAGATGAATTCGTCAAGCACAAGGTGCTGGATGCGGTTGGTGATCTCTACCTGCTCGGCAAGAGCCTGATTGGTGAATTCTACGGTTACAAATCAGGGCATTATCTGAACAACATGCTGTTGCGCAAGTTGTTGGCAACTGAAGGTGCCTGGGAGCTGGTCACCTTTGAAAACGCGGACGATGTGGTACCCATTTCCTACCATCGTCCTGTTGCGGCAGGATAAGTTCTCCTCCGAAAGCCGGCTTGAAATAGCCGGCTTTTTCGTATCTGGTAACGTGATGCTGTAGCGGCTGCGGTACAGATCAAAATACTGATACGTTGACATTCTATTATCTGCCCCAATACAGGTAGAATGTCGTATCCATTTTTTCTGGCAAAGCCGGCATCCCGAGTGGGGCGTGGCTTTGCATTCAACCGGTTAAAAGTCGAATTATGCTGTCACTGTTCAAGAAGATACTGGGAAGTAAAAACGATCGTGAGCTGAAGCGACTGGGTAAGGTCGTCAAGCAGATCAACGAGCTGGAAGCGGGTTTAGAGGCGCTTTCTGACGCCGACCTCAAGGGACAGACGGTTGCTTTCCGTGAACGTCTTGAGCAGGGTGAAGCGCTGGACAAACTGCTGCCGGAAGCCTTTGCTGCGGTGCGCGAAGCGTCCAAGCGGGTCATGGGCATGCGTCATTTCGACGTCCAGCTGATCGGTGGCATGGTACTGCATGACGGCAAGGTCTCCGAGATGAAGACCGGTGAAGGTAAAACCCTGGTGGCAACACTGGCGGTTTACCTCAATGCATTGTCGAAACACGGTGTGCATGTTGTCACCGTGAACGACTACCTGGCCCAACGTGATGCCAACTGGATGCGTCCGCTGTACGAAGCACTGGGGCTGTCAGTCGGTGTGGTCTTCTCTGGCCAGGACTCCGAGTCCAAGCGCGCGGCCTATGCCGCTGACATCACCTACGGCACCAACAACGAATTCGGCTTTGATTACCTGCGCGACAACATGGCGTTCAGCATCCATGACAAGGTACAGCGTGAGTTCAACTTTGCGGTAGTGGATGAAGTCGACTCCATCCTGATCGATGAAGCACGTACGCCGCTGATCATTTCCGGCCCTGCAGAAGACAGCTCGGCCACGTATCACAAGATCAACCAGCTGATCCCTACGCTGCAGCAGTTCCATGGTGAGATCGATCCCAAGGATACGGCGCAAGTGATTGACGAGCACTTTGTGGTCGATGAGAAAAACCGTACGGTTGAGCTGACCGAAGCCGGTCACCAGCTGGTCGAAGACCTGCTGATCGAACATGAAATGCTGCAGGAAGGCGAGAGCCTGTACGCACCGCAGAACCTTAACCTGCTGCACCACGTGCTGGCAGGCCTGCGCGCGCACTATCTGTTCCAGCGTGACAAGGACTACATCGTTCAGGGCAGTCAGATCGTGATCGTTGACGAGCATACCGGTCGTATCATGCCGGGCCGTCGCTGGTCAGAAGGTCTGCATCAGGCGGTGGAAGCGAAGGAAGGCGTCCAGATCCAGATGGAAAGCCAGACGCTGGCGTCCACCACGTTCCAGAACTACTTCCGTCTGTACGACAAACTGTCCGGCATGACCGGTACAGCGGATACCGAAGCCTATGAGCTGCGCCAGATCTACGGTCTGGATGTGGTAGTGATCCCGACCAACCGCCCGGTTCAGCGTAAGGACTATAACGACATCATCTTCCTTACCATGGAAGAGAAATATCAGGCGATCGTCAAAGAGATCCTTTACTGCCGTGAACACGACCGCCCGGTGCTGGTCGGTACGGCATCGGTGGAGTCGTCGGAGCTGCTGTCGGCGCTGCTGAACAAGGAAAAGATCCAGCACAACGTATTGAACGCCAAGAACCACAAGGGCGAAGCCGGTGTGATTGCGGAAGCGGGCCGTCCGGGTGCGATCACGATTGCGACCAACATGGCCGGTCGTGGTACCGACATCATGCTGGGTGGCAAGCTTGAAGCTGAACTCGAAGCCCTTGGCGAAGATGCGACGGAAGCCCAGCTTGAACAGGGCCGTGAAGAGTGGCGCAAGCGTCATGAGATCGTACTGGCGGCAGGCGGTTTGCATATTATCGGTACCGAACGTCATGAATCCCGTCGTATCGATAACCAGCTGCGTGGTCGTGCCGGTCGTCAGGGTGACCCGGGTTCTTCCCGTTTCTTCCTGTCGCTGGAAGATGACCTGATGCGTATCTTTGCGTCCGAGCGTGTGCGTCAGTTCATGCAGGCCCTGGGCATGGAAAAAGGCGAAGCGATCGAGCACAAGATGGTCAGCAACGCGATCGAAAAGGCGCAGCGCAAGGTTGAAGGCCGCAACTTCGATATCCGTAAATCGCTGCTGGAATACGATGACGTCGCCAACGACCAGCGTACCGTGATCTATGATCAGCGCAATGAAGTGATGGCGGCGGACGATATTTCAGAAACCATCAATTCCGTGCGCGACGAAGTGATTGAGAACACCATCAGCGAGCATGTTCCGCCGCAGAGTCTGGAAGAGATGTGGGACATCCCGGCGCTGGAAACTGCCCTGGAAACCGAGTTCGCACTCAAGCTGCCGTTGCAGGAATGGCTGGATGCCGATGACAACCTGCATGAAGAGTCACTGCGCGAGAAGATCCGCACTGAAATCGTTCAGGCGTACCGTGCGAAGGAAGAAGCGGTCGGCGTGGAAACGCTGCGCATGTTCGAGAAGCAGGTGATGCTGCAGGTATTGGATACGCTGTGGAAAGAGCATCTGCAGACCATGGATCTGCTGCGTCAGGGCATCCATCTGCGCGGTTACGCCCAGAAGAACCCGAAGCAGGAATACAAGCGCGAAGCCTTTGCCCTGTTCCAGGACTTGCTGGAAAACATCAAGCGTGATGTCGTGCGTATCCTGAGCCATGTTCAGGTGCGTCAGCCGGAAGAGGTTGAGCGCATGGAAGACGAGCGTCGTGCCCAGGCTGAGCGCCAGCAGATGAACTTCGAACATGCCCAGAGCAGTGGCATGAAGCAGGAAGAGCCGGAGCGCGAACAGGCAGCTGCCGCAGCGGGCGAGCAGGACGAAAACGCCGAGCCTTATGTGCGCGAAACGCCAAAGGTTGGACGTAACGACCTGTGCCCGTGCGGTTCCGGCAAGAAGTACAAGCAGTGTCACGGTAAAATCAGTTAATCATTGTCAGTCAACGACTAAGGAAGACAGCATCATGGCAGTTGGTCCGGCTACTTTGCCTCAGTTACATCCGGTAAGCGGGTTTCGTCTCGGTATTGCATCGGCGGGGATCAAGAAACCGGGTCGACGTGATGTGGTGCTGATGGAGCTTGCCGAAGGCAGCTCCGTTGCTGGCGTGTTTACCTTGAATGCCTTCTGCGCGGCTCCGGTACGGATCTGCAAACAGCATCTGGCCGCTGCGCCTGCGCGTTACCTGCTGGTCAACACCGGTAATGCCAATGCCGGTACCGGTGAGCAGGGCATGGTGGATGCCATGACGTGTTGTGAAGCCGTTGCTGAGCGTTGCGCGGTACCGGTTGCAGCGGTGCTGCCGTTTTCCACCGGTGTCATTGGCGAGCCGTTGCCGGTCGAGAAGATCGTCACCGTGCTGAATGATGCCAAGGCCGACTTGTCCGAAGATAACTGGGAAGCGGCGGCGGTGGGCATCATGACCACGGACACGCGACCGAAAGCAGCCAGCGAGCAGATCGAGTATCAGGGCAAAACCATTACCCTGACCGGTATCTCCAAGGGCTCGGGCATGATCATGCCGAATATGGCGACCATGCTGGGCTACGTAGCAACGGATGCGGAAGTGCCGCAGCCGCTGTTGCAGCAATGGCTGAGCAACGTGGCTGACCGTTCGTTCAACCGCATCACCGTGGATGGCGATACGTCGACCAATGATTCCTGCATGCTGGTGGCCACCGGTGCCAGCGGCGTTGTCGTTGATGGCTCCGACTATGAACTGGCGACCCTGTTCAGCGATGCGCTGGAGCGCATCATGCTGGCGCTGGCACAGGCCATTGTCCGTGACGGCGAAGGCGCTACCAAGTTTGTTGAAATCTGTGTCGAGTCGGCCGGTACCAGCCAGGAAGCATTGGCCGTGGCCTACACCATTGCGCACTCGCCCCTGGTGAAGACTGCACTGTTCGCCAGCGATCCCAACTGGGGCCGCATTCTGGCCTGTGTAGGCCGTGCCGGTATCGACAACCTGGATCTGGATGCACTGCAGATCTATCTCAACGATGTCTGCATTGTCGAGAAGGGCGGTCGTGCGGCGAGCTACACCGAAGAGGCCGGTCAGGCGGTTATGGACGGCGAAGAGATCCTGATCCGCGTGGTACTCAACCGTGGTCAGGTGATCGAACGGGTCTGGACCACCGACTTGTCCCAGGAGTACGTCAGCATCAATGCGGATTACCGTAGCTGACCCATGCCGAAACTGATTCATGTTGCCGCTGCCGTCATTCGTGACCGCAGCGGCCAGATTTTGATTGCGCGCCGTCCCGACGATAAGCATCAGGGCGGCCTCTGGGAATTCCCCGGCGGTAAAGTGGAGCCCGATGAACCGGTAGCGACGGCGCTTGCGCGTGAGCTGCAGGAAGAACTGGGCATCCAGGTGACTGCTGCTCGTCCGCTGATTCGTATTCCACACCACTATCCCGACAAGTCAGTTCTGCTCGATGTATGGCTGGTCGATGGTTTTGATGGCGAAGCACACGGTGCTGAAGGTCAGCCGGTGCGCTGGGTCATGCCTGGGGCGCTGGATGATTACAGCTTTCCGGCTGCCAATGCGCCGATTTTGGCCGCGGCCCGGTTGTCACAGCGGCTGCTGATCACCGGCGCGGCGGCAACAGCTGATGAATATGCCGCACGTGTACAGGTGGCACTGAACAACGGCATTCGCCAGATCATGCTCAGAGCCAAGTCGCTGGATGACGCTGCCTTTGCCGAGTTGTACGGCCGGTTACAGCCGTTGTGTGAGCAGCAGGGGGCCGTGCTGGGTGTCAATGCGTCGGTCGAGCAGGCCAACGCGCTAGGCGTAGAACACCTGCATCTGACCTCGGCACGGTTGGCAACGCTGAGCGACCGTACGGCCTTCACGGGCCGCTGGTTGAGTGCATCCTGTCACGATGCGGCGCAGATTCGGATGGCGCAAGAGAAAGGCGTTGATTTCATCACCCTGTCGCCGGTGCTGGCGACTCAGTCTCATCCGGGTGAGCCTTCGCTGGGTTGGGAAGCCTTTGCTGAGCTGGTGGCCGAGTGTACGCTGCCGGTGTATGCGTTGGGCGGGGTGAGCGAAGCCGATCTGGCAACGGCGCAGACCTGTGGCGCTCAGGGAGTTGCGGCCATTTCAGCCTGGTGGTGAGTTCGCGATAGGTTGCGCTATGCAGAGCTTGTGATGTCGCCGGACGCTCTTTATAGGTTTTCAGTGTCTACAAAGTGCGTTGTTGTCACGACTGTGCGTAGCTGATTTTCGTATACAATTGCGACCTGATAGTCCTCCAACTTAAATTCGGAAAGTTGCCACTTAAACTGTCCATTTTTCAATTGAAGGTAAGATAGACTTGTCAAAGCTGTTGTGGATTGCTTAACCAAAGGTAGAGCCTTGTACAGGGCTTCTTTGGCACACCATAAACGGTAAAAATACTGATGTTGCTCGATATCAGTTTCCGGTAGTTGTTGTAGTTCACGGTTATTCATGAACAGCTCAGCCATTAATTTCACGTTCTTTCTGGGACGTGTTTTCTCTATATCAACGCCGATTCTAAGTGGGTTGAGGGTAAAACACATCAATTCATGGCTGTGGCTCAGGCTGATATGACCGGGAGTAGGCAGGTTATGAATAATGGGAGGGGAGTTTTCAGGCTCTTCAATTTTCCAGCTTGTGCTGGGGCGCTGGTAGTGTCGAGATAAAGCCGTACATATCAGGAGTCTGCTGTACAGATATTCCTGCCGTCGTTTATCTGATCTTAAGGAGTAGTAGCGCAGTTGTTGCCTCGGTGGCAGCAGATGCAGCTGTGCATCAGGGGGTCGTTGAGCGTTCACCCGGACTCTGGTATACCAGAGCCGGATGTGAGGATTCAGCTGCTTAGCGGGCAAGCTTGACCACTTCGCCGGTCAGTGCAACACCGGCCATGATCGCGCCAGCATGGCATTCATATTGTTTGCTGTTTATTACCTTGTTTTTCTTGTAGTAGCTGGCAATGTTGATGACAGCATTACCGCCTTCTTTCTTTGCGCGCTCCTGTAAGGTCAATAGGGCAGATAGCATTACCCAGCGGCACGCTTCCTCATCGCTTTTGTTGAAGGCGTTGGTCTTTTTGTTGGTCGAAAAATTTCCAAATGATTGCGAGATTTTTGGATGTTTCTGGCTACCAAAATAAAACCGGATACTCGGATCCAGTTTTTCTTTGAAATCCGGAGATTGCAGTGCCTCTTGTATAGATAACATATGTTTGGTGTCACGACTAAAGGCCTGAGGTGATACCAGAATAAGAAAGACTGAGAGGCATGCGGCGATTTTTTTCACGTTGTACTCCTTGTGTAATCAGATTCCTGAATGCCGCAGATTATAGGTATGGTAGGCCCATTTTTCAAACGACAGCTCTTTGCATTGACAGATTGTGCGGGTAGAATCCGCTTGTCCCTCAATAGGGACAAAGTTGTCAAGACTGGGATAGCGGGTCTGCTTGGTTTTGAGTGTGTGGCAGGCAGGAGTAGGGACGTTGTTGAGTTTTAAGTTGCAAGCATGGAATGCACAGGCACCAGGGTTGGAAAGCATCTCTGACTGGGGTCATTGGCTGGAACAGCCTTTCCCGTTATCACATGAGTTGCCTAAGCTCTCTCTGAAACAGATTCCTCCCATGTTAAGGCGGCGTTTTACCGAGCTTGGCCGCTGTGCTGCGGGGGCTGCCTTGCCTTTGCTTGAAGATGTTACTGCTATTCCAGGGGTCTTCGCTTCCAGGCATGGAGATACCCCGTTGACATTATCCTTGCTGGAAGGCATCGCAGATGGCGAGCCAATGTCGCCCACGGGGTTCAGCCTGGCGGTACATAATGCCGTGAGTGGGTTGCTGTCAATCGCCCGTAAAGATGTCAGTGAAGTCACCGCGATTGCAGCATTCGACAACCTGATTCCGCATGCACTGTTGGAAGCAGCGACTCAGTTGCAGAGTCGGGATAAGGTCTTGTGTCTTATTTACGATGTCCCCTTGCCAGAGCTGTACCAGGCCTATAGTCCTAGCGAACCTTTCCCTTTCGCCCTCGCCATGCTGCTCAGTCGCGATGAGGGCGTCGATATATCTATACAACAGCATCCGTCCGAGGATACTCAATCCCTCTCAAGTGACGTGCTTCGCATGATGCGTTTCATGTGTGGGCTTGATCGCCAGGTACATTTTGCCGGTAAGGCACACATGGGCTGGACTCTGTGTCGTGAAGCGTAAGATGCTCGCTCATATCAATCATGCCTGGCGCTGGTGTGGGACCGTATTCAGTTTCCTGGTGTTTGGTGTTGGTGGTTTATTGCTGCCGATTATTGCTATGCCTATTCTCTATGTTCTTCCGGGGAGTACAGAGCTGCGGGAACAAAGGGGACAGCGCGTGATTCATCATGCCTTTCGTTTCTATATCGGGCTGATGAAATTTTTGGGTGTGCTCAGCTATGAAGTGGAAGGCATTGAAAAACTGAGCAATGCTCGACTGATTTTGGCTAATCATCCGTCGTTGATTGACGTGATTTTCCTGATCTCCCTGATGCCCAACGCCAGTTGCGTAGTGAAAGGTAAACTGATTCGAAATCCCTTTACCCGCGGGCCTGTTAAAACTGCAGGTTACATTCTTAATGAAGAAAGTGACAAAGTGATCGCCGCTGCGGGCGAAGCCTTTTCTAAACGGCGTGCATTGATTATTTTTCCAGAGGGGACACGCACGACACCAGGAAAACCGCTGGTGCTTAAACGGGGAGCCGCTAATATAGCCATCCGTACTGCGGCAGATATTACCCCGGTATTGATTTCCTGCCGCCCTACCACATTGACCAAGGAAAATCGCTGGTATCAGGTGCCTGCATCAAAAGTACATATGCGCCTTAGGGTGGATGACCTGATCTCGGTGGCACCCTATTTGCGTGATAATACCCCCTCAGTAGCGGCAAGGCAGCTGACGGCTGATCTTGCTGATTATTTTGATAAGGAGTTAAGACTTTATGAGCAATCTGCACCAGGAAATAAAGCAGATGATTATCGATGCGCTCGATCTTGAAGATATTGAAGCGGCGGAAATTCATGATGACGAACCGCTATTTGTTGACGGGTTGGGACTGGACTCTATTGATGCCTTGGAGATCGGGCTGGCCTTGCAAAAGCATTACGGTATCAAGCTGAAGTCAGACTCTGAAGAGACGCGCCAGCATTTTGCCAGTGTGAATGCGTTGGCTGCACTGATTCAATCTCAATCTAACAATAAGTGATTATTATGTCAGGTCAGGAAAACACCTACCAGAAAATAGCACAGGTCCTTGTAGAACTGTTTGAAATCGACCCAGATGCTATTCATCCCGATGCAAACCTCTATGCAGATCTGGACATTGACAGTATTGATGCAGTCGATCTGGTTGTGGAATTGAAGAAAATGACCGGTAAAAAAATCAAGCCGGAAGACTTTAAGTCAGTGCGCACCGTGCAGGATGTCGTGACCGAAGTTGAAAAGCTGCTCGACTGACCCTGATGCTGATTCGAATGCTGGTTACATTGCTGACGTTGAGCTACCCATTTTTGGTGTACTGGGGACTGCAGCGTTTCGATGTGCTCGCCTTGTTACCCGTGCTGATAGTGGTATTGCTGCTGCGTTGGCTTGTGGGCGGGCACAAGCGTGATCGGCTGGTGATTATTGTCAGTGCGCTGGGTGTCTTAATCATCACACTGCTGTGGGATGCTCACCGGGGCCTCAAGTTTTATCCGGTGCTGGTTAATCTTGGCCTGCTGCTGGTGTTTGGCAGCAGTCTCTTTGCCTCACAGACGGTTGTCGAACGGCTTGCCCGAATCAAAGAACCGGAGCTACCGCCAGAAGGTGTGTGTTATACCCGCAAAGTGACGCAGGTCTGGTGCTTGTTCTTTGTGTTCAACGCCACCGTTTCGATGGCGACCATGCTCTGGGCCTCAGACAAAGTATGGGCGCTCTACAATGGTCTGATAGCTTACCTTTTTATTGGGCTTATATTGGCGCTGGAATGGATTGTTCGACAGCGTGTCAGGGGGCGGGTATGACTAACCTGGTAGCTTTGTCGAGCTGGTTGGTCCAGGCTCCCGATGTCCCCGTGGCTCTGGACGAAGCAGGGCTTATTTCCCGTTCAGACATCAGAAATCGAGTCGCTTACTGGTGCCAAAGGTTGCCAGCCGCGCCTGGGCAGCGTTGGGCTGTCTATCATCAGGATACAATTGAGTTTCTGGCCCTGTCGCTGGCTCTTTGGCAGTTGGGCTGTACCGTTTGTGTTCCCGGGGATAACCGCCCCGTAACCAATGAGCGCTTGCAGCGCAGAGTGGCAGGTTTTGCTGGTCAGTACCCCAAATCGCTAGTGCCGTACACCGAACGTTGTCTGACAACGGCAAAGTTACTGCGTTGGCGGCCTTTGCCCGCCGATTTTCCGGCGTTGGAGATTTTTACCTCTGGTTCGACGGGAGAACCTAAACCGATCCTGAAAACCTTTGCTCAGATAGAAGATGAGCTGGAGGCGCTGGAGCGGTTATGGCCCGAGCAGAAACAGGCAGTGGTTGTGACCACCGTAACGCATCAGCACTTGTATGGATTAACCTTCCGTTTGTTTTGGCCGCTCTGCAGGGGACAGGTTTTCGAGCGAAGTAATTGTCAATTCGCCGAAGATATCTTTACTAGAGCACAGCAGCATTCACGGTTTGTGCTGGTTTCCACGCCGTCGCATCTAAGCCGACTGAATCCGGCATTTGACTGGCAGAGCCTGCAACTATGCTGTGAGGGAGTGTTGTCGTCGGCAGCACCGTTACAACGTGCAGATAGCCTACAGGTATCGGAGCTGCTGCAGGCACCGGTACGTGAAATCTATGGCAGTTCTGAAACAGGAGCGGTGGCCTGGCGTGTACAGAACTCTGAAACTGAGGTCCGTTGGCAGCCGCTACCAGGGGTGGGTTGTACACTGACCCAGGATTCGACTCTTCAGGTGAGCGCGCCTCATGTGCAATGTGGCCGTCAAGTGCTGTCTGACCGAGTTGAACTGGCGCAGGATGGCAGTTTCCTTCTGCAAGGCCGCACAGACCGTATTGCCAAGATAGAAGGCAAGCGTATTTCTTTGGTGGAAGTGGAGCGGGTGGCTGAGCAACAAAGGTTGATCAAAACCGCAAAAGCACTTGTTCTGCACGGCCGCCGCACGGAATTGGCCATAGTGGCAGAGCTGACTCCTGAGGGTGAGCGGTACCTGAAAACAGAGAAGAAGAGAGCTCTAGTACATCAGTTACGTCAGGCATTCAGTCAGCATTTTGAACCGGTGGCATTACCCCGGCGGTGGCGTTTTGTTGAACGTATGCCTTACAACCCGCAAGGAAAAATTACAGTGGATTCATTGCAGGCAATGTTTCAGCAGGATGAGATTAAGTGGCCGCGAGTGGTAAGCCAAACCCGTGCCGATCAGGCCATCGAGCTAACGCTGAAAATACCGGGACAGTTGATCTATTTCAGCGGTCATTTTGCCGGCAACCCGATACTACCGGGGATTGTCCAAGTGCATTGGGCCGTACATTACGGACGCGAACTGCTTGGGGTCAAGGGGGAGTTTTGCCGCTTGGAAGCTACAAAGTTTCAGCAGGTCATTTTTCCCGAAGCAGAGGTGAATTTGCTGCTCGAATACTCGAAAGAGAAGCAAAAACTGACATTCCAGTATGTCTCGGAGAAAGGAGGCCATTCCAGTGGACGGATCTGTTTCAATTGAGCCGCGGTTCAGGGCTGCCATCGTCATACCGGTCTATAACCATGAAGAAGCCATAGGACCAACCTTGGCCAGCGTGCTCGAATACGGTTATCCGGTACTGTTGGTGGATGATGGTAGTAGCCCAGTCTGTCGCGATGTACTGATGAGTCTCGACCAGCAGTATGATGATCGGGTGCGGTTAATCAGGTTGGCACAAAACAGTGGCAAGGGTGCAGCGGTGAAAGCGGGGCTGAGGCATCTGTTGGCGTTGGACTATACCCATGCGGTTCAAATCGATGCGGACGGCCAGCATGACCTGACCGATCTGCCTACTTTTATGGCCACCGGACAACGCGAACCCGATGCGCTGGTGACTGGATATCCCCGTTATGACGAGTCGGTGCCTGCGCTGCGTTACTATGCCCGTTACCTTACTCATGTCTGGGTCTGGATCAATACATTGTCGCTGCGTATCAAGGACACCATGTGTGGCTTTAGAGTGTACCCCTTGGCCAAGGTGGTAGAGTTGCTGGATCAGGAACCCTGTGGCAATCGTATGGATTTTGATCCTGAAGTAATTGTGCGGTGGGCTTGGCGTGGTTTTGCGGTGGAAAATCTGCCTACCCAGGTGCGTTACCCAATTGATGGCGTATCTCACTTTAACGCGGTCAAAGATAACGTATTGATTTCGTTGATGCATGCCAGACTCTTTTTTGGCATGCTTGTGCGCCTACCGAAGATCTTGAGTAATCGTCGTCATGGCTGAAGCTGGCAAGCACTGGGCCGGTATTGGCGAAGCCGGTACCCTGCTGGGTATGAAGAGCCTGTTACTGGCCTATCGGTTGTTTGGTCGTACCGGTTTTCGGATCTTCCTCTTGCCTGTGATGGCCTATTTCTACCTGACGCGCAGCGAGTCTCGCCGTGCTTCCAAAGCCTATTTGCAGCGAATGCTCGACCAGTTGCCCCCAGAGCAACATTCGGGGTTGAGCCCATTCCGCCACTTCTGGTGCTTTGGTGAAATTCTGCTGGATAAGCTGCTGGTCTGGATGGGGCACATTCGCCACGAAGATGTGGTGTTCGAAACGCCTGACGCGTTTGATGAAATCGACAGGAACCGCAGCGGCGGTATTATCATCGTTTCTCACCTTGGCAATACAGAAGTGTGTAGTGCTCTGGCACATCAGTTGCCGGATGTCGGCGTAACCATGCTGGTTTACACCCGGCATGCCGAAAAATTTAATCGACTCATGAAGCAAACGAATGATACTGCCGCGATCAACCTGATGCAGGTAACCGACATGTCTCCTGCAACGGCCATGTTATTGTCGGAAAGGGTAGCGTCAGGGGAGTACATTGTTATCGCTGGCGATCGTACCCCGGTCCATGGAGGGGGGCGTACTTCAACGGTCAGTTTTCTCGGTGACGAGGCTGAATTCCCCCAGGGTGCCTTTATCCTCGCCAGCCTGCTGCGTTGCCCTGTATACCTGATGTTCTGCCTGAAGGAGTCGGACCGCTACCACCTTTATCTGGAACAGTTCAGTGAGCAGTTGTCGTGGCCGCGCAAAAGTCGAAACGAAGGTCTGCAGCGGGCGGTTCAGGATTATGCCAACCGGTTGGCTGAATATTGTCGCCGTGCGCCCCTGCAGTGGTTTAATTTCTTCCCCTTTTGGTTGGCCGATCAGGACAAAAACCGTTCATCAGAACATGAGTGTTCTCAGTCAAAAAAGCACTCATGAACAGGAATACACATGGTTAAAACTGCAGTCGAACTTGATATTCCCTTTCACGATGTGGATATCATGCGTATCGCCTGGCATGGGCACTATGCGAAGTACCTTGAAATTGCGCGCTGTGCATTGCTTGAACAGATTGACTATAACGTGCCGCAAATGGAGGCATCCGGTTATGCCTGGCCAGTGATTGATATGCGTATTCGCTACGCACAACCTCTGCATTTTCAGCAAAAAATCCGGGTGGAAGCGAGCCTGACCGAGTGGGAACACCGCCTGAAGATCGACTATATGATCAAAGATGCCGTGAGCGGAAAGCGACTGACAAAGGCCTACACGGTGCAAGTGGCTGTGGCGATAGAATCGGGTGAAATGCTTTACGCTTCACCTGCAGTCCTGCTGCAAAAACTGGGGTTGGAACCATGAGGTATTTTTTTGCGTTGTGGCTGGCCGTCCTGCTAGTGCCTCCAGCTCTGGCCGAACCGGGCTATCGAGCAGTGGAAGCACTGATGGAAGCACCGACCTCCCTTAATGGTCGTTTTGAGCAGAGCAAATATTTGGCCGCTCTTGAGACCGACATCGGCTCGTCAGGTCGTTTTTCCTATCAACAGGATATCGAAATCAACTGGCATACCCTGGCACCGATCGAAAACCTGCTGCGGCTGACACCAGATCAAATTACAAGTGAACAGGATGGCGCATTACTAACGCGGCTGGAAACCCGCAGTAACCCGGTTGTCGCGCTGTTTAGCGAGATCTTTTTTGGGGTTATGACGGCTCGCTGGGACAGGCTGGATGAGCATTTCAGGGCCGAGACCCACGTCAACGGGTCGGATTGGCAGGCGATTCTGGTGCCTCGGGAGGTTCGTGTTCAGCGGGTTGTGTCCAGAGTTGAGTTACAGGGTGACCACTACCTCAGGCAGGTGGTGTTGTACGAAGAAGGAGGGGACTGGACCCGTATCCGGTTCTACGATTTGCAGCAATGATTTCGTCCCGTTCAGGCAGAAAAGTAGCTGCATGGGTATGGCTGCTGGTTGTGCTGACACTCGGCTTTACCGCCCTGCGCCAAGGGGCTGTCATCGATACCAGTTTGATGGCGCTACTTCCGGCCAGTGAGCAGCAGCCCTTGATTAAACGAGCAACCGAGCAGCAGGCGGCGGCTTATGCTGACAAGTTGCTGCTGGTGATTTCGGCTGAGGACGAGCTGCTGGCGCGGACAGGCGTACAGTTGGCGGTTGATCGCTTGAAGGCGCTTGACACACAAACCCGCCTGACCTGGCAGGCTCCTGATTCAGAAACTGCAGTGGATGAACTTTATCCGTACCGTTTCACTCTGTTGAGCCAGGAAACCCGGACGCGACTGTCTACTGGCAACGGTAGCTTGCAGTACCAATTGGCACTTCAGCGACTGCTTAATCCGATTTCTGGCTTTGGGAGTGACCCGCTGCAAGATCCGTTTGGCCTCTATACTGACCTGATGCTTTCGTTGCAGTCAGACGTGCCTGTGTATTTTGACTCAGGGCTGCTGCGTCTAAAAGCCTCAGAGCAGCCAGCATATCTGCTCAGCCTGCAACTGCTGGAAGACCCGTTCAGCCTTTCAGTACAGCATACAGTTAATGCCGTGCTTGAGCCGTTGATGTTGGAACTGGCGCAGCAGGGAATCAGCCTGCATCGCTCAGGGCTCCTGCTGCACGCAGCAGCGGGTGCCGAGCAGGCCCGTACCGAAATGTCTACCATCGGGCTGGGTTCGTTGTTGGGTATCATTCTGCTGATTACATTCGTTTTCAGAAGCCCTCTGCCGCTGGTACTGGTGCTGCTGCCGGTCGCGACGGGTGCATTAATGGCCGTGGCAGCAACTCAGCTGTTGTTTGGCCGTGTGCATATGATTACGGTGGCCTTCGGCGCGGGCCTCGTAGGTGTGGCCGTTGATTATGCTCTGCACTTTCTATGTGAGGCTCGTGTGTTGCCGTTGGACAGGATCATCCGCAAGCTGTTCGCCGGGCTGCTGCTGGGCCTGATTTCCAGCGTACTGGCATATGCGGGGCTGGCGCTGGCACCTTTTCCGGGACTTCGCCAGATGGCAGTGTTTTGTGCGGTAGGACTCATTGCGGCATGGCTGACTGTGCTGTTCTGGCTGCCGGTGCTGAGTTGTAAAAATGCTACAGGTCAGCTACCAGCAGCGGTTTGGCTTAACCGTTGGCGCAGTTCCTGTCCTCGTATCAGTCAGTCGTCTTGGCTGGCTGGTTTGCTGCTGGTACTGAGCTTGGGGAGTATTGTCGTTATTTGGCAGGGTGAGGCCCGTGACGATGTGACTCTGTTGCAAACATCACCACACGCCCTGTTGCAGGAAGATCGAAGAGTACAGTCCCTGCTTGGGAATGGTAGCAGTGCAGCCTTTCTATTGGTGACGGGGAAAAATTTCGAGCAGGTATTGCAAACCGAGGAGCGCATACAGTCATCCCTGATGCGCCTCCGGGATGAAGCATCCTTGCAGGGATTCAAGGCACTGTCCCAAGTGTTGCCCTCACAGCAGCGCCAGATGCAAAGCGCACAGCGGGTTCGAGCGCTTTATGCGTCCCAATGGCCACGTATGGCCAATCTGCTGAAATTATCCCCGCAGCAGAGGGCCACCGCTCTGGAAAATATGCAACAGGCCGCCGGTACGGTGTTAACACCCAGAGAGTGGCAACAGCTGCTGCTGAGCAAGGCATGGTCGCAACACATTATTAGTGATGGTGCCGATGTGGCGACCGTGATCCAGTTGCAGGGGGATGTCAGCCAGTCGTTAAAACAGTCATTGATAAACCTGGCTGAGCAGGAGCCAGCTGTATACTTTGTCGACAGGGTGAGCGACATGAGTGACCTGTTGGCACGTTATCGAGCTGAAATAACAAGCTGGCTACTGCTGGCCTATGGCTGTGTGGTGCTGATGCTAGTGCTGCGCTACCGACAGCGTTGTTGGCGTATTCTATTGCCGCCTTTGTTAGCTTCCTTGATGACCTTTGCTGGCTTCCAGCTGTTAACCGACGGCTATAACCTGTTTAACCTGATCGCATTGATGCTGGTTTTGGGAGTGGGTCTGGATATGGGCATTTTCCTCAACGAAACCGGTGACAGCGATCATACCTGGCTGGCGGTCAGTCTGTCGGCGCTGAGCAGTTTGCTTGCCTTTGGGTTGCTGGCTTTGAGCCAAACCCCAGTACTTTATCATTTTGGTGTCATTATCCTGCCCGGTTTATTGCTGACCTGGCTGCTGGCAACCCTTATGCGCAACCCCTCTACAGGAGAAACAACGAATGGCAGAGTTACAGGGACGTTATGATGTAATTGTGATTGGTGCTGGCCCCTCCGGCTCTGTCGCAGCGACATCATTGGCGAACCATGGCTACCGAGTGCTGATTCTGGAGCAACAGCATTTCCCCCGCTTTTCCATTGGCGAGAGCCTTTTGCCCCAAAGCATGGAATTTCTGGAACAGGCTGGTATGTTACAGGCCGTGATTGAATCCGGCTTTCAGCACAAAAATGGTGCCGCCTTCTGTCGAGGTCATGAATATGACTACTTTGACTTCCGGCAGAAGTTTTCCGATGGATGGGGTACCACCTTCCAGGTGCAGCGTAGTCGCTTTGACAAGACGCTTGCCGATGTGGCTGAACAGCGTGGAGTCGTAATTCGTTACGGCCAAACGGTGACAGCAGTCGATCAGTGTGAGGGCGGGATCACCGTGGAGGTGAAATCCGAAGAGGGATCCGTCTACCATGTGACAGCAGATTTTTTGCTCGATGGAAGTGGTTTCGGACGCGTGCTGCCGCGACTAATGAATCTGGAAAAAGCATCCCAACTGGGCACACGTATTGCCTTGTTTACTCATATTGAGGATAACATCCGGGATAGTCGTTTTGATCGCAATAAAATCCTGATCACAGTGCACCCCGAAAATCCAGAAATATGGTATTGGCTAATCCCGTTCAGCGATGGTCGTGCGTCGGTGGGTGTAGTGCTGCCGCGGGAGCTGTTTGATGAAGCCAGCCAAGAGCAGAAGGCAACCCTACAGCGTTATATTAGTGAAGGCGGGATGCTGAGCGAAGTTTTGGCCAACGCAGTGTTCGATACTCCTGTACGGACATTGGGTGGATACTCCTGTGATGTGAAAAGCCTCTACGGTGAACGTTTTGCACTGCTGGGTAACGCCGGAGAATTTCTAGATCCAGTGTTTTCATCCGGTGTCACCATAGCGCTTAAATCAGCGACTCTGGCTGCTGCCACCGTACACCGTCAACTACAGGGACTTGAGCCTGACTGGGAACTCGAATACGCGGCCCCACTGAAAACCGGTATCGATACGTTCAGGGTGTTCGTGGAAGGCTGGTATGACGGCCGGTTGCAGGATGTAATTTTCGCTGGCAGCAAAAATGAGTCTGTGAAGGGAATGATCAGCTCTATTTTAGCCGGTTATGCCTGGGATACGCGTAACCCCTATGTCCGCGAGCCTGCGCGACTGAGCACGCTGGCCGAACTATGTCGTCTTTGATGCGTTACCTGTTGCCGGTGGTGTTCTGTTTGCTGTCAGGTTGCTCGCTTTTTCGTCCCGCTCCCGAGGTGCCCCCAATGCTGGCATTGCTACCACCGGTTGACGGTCCGGCACCGATGCTCTTGAAGCAGAAAGTAACCATGCAGGCACGGGGTGAGCGTTTCCAGTTTCTGATCGTTAGCCGGTTCGATGCCACACAGGCCCGGTTGGTGGCATTAATGCCAACCGGCCAACAATTGATAGCACTGGAATATGACGGTAAACAGCTACATCAAAGCGTTGCCGTTCCGGTGGAACTACCGGGCGAGGCGATTCTGGCCACGATACAGTTTGCTTTCTGGCCGGAAGCGTCAGTGCGCCAATATTACCCGCCAGAGCTGGGCTGGACCCTTCGTCTAGAGGCGAATCGGCGTCAGTTGTGGCATTATGACGCGCACTTTCTGGATATCGTTCAGGAGGCGGGTACCACGCGAGTGAAAAACTACCCGGGTGAGTATCAAGTAACCATCAAGACACTTGAACAAAAGGACCTGGAACAGTGACCCGGTGCTATTTAAATGCCCAGTCAATGGTAAGTGCCATGGGGAGCAGTTGCCAGGCGGCATCCGACCGTTTGAAAGCGGGTAAGGCCCGATTGGCGGTAACGGATCAGTTCAGTCCGGGAGTCTGCATGCCATTGGGCCTCTATTCCGGAGCCTTGCCAGAAGTGACACTGCCGGAACCGTATTGGCACAGCCGTAATAATCGCATGGCCTTGTTAGCCTTGAACCAGATAAGAGGCGCGGCTGAAGATGTCAGGCGACGCTTTGGTGCCCACCGTATCGGAGTTGTAATCGGTACCTCGACTTCGGGTATCAGTGACAGTGAAGCCTTTTTGAAACAGCGTGCCGCAACCGGTGCCATACCGAAAGAATATGACTACCGTTTACAGGAAATGGGAGCGACAGCGGCCTTTGTGGCCGCTGAGCTTCAGTTGAGCGGGCCAGTGTTTGGGATCTCCACCGCCTGCTCGTCCGGAGCCAAGGCCCTTGCTTCGGCACGAAGGCTGCTGCGAGCAGGGGTCTGCGATGCAGTGATTGCTGGTGGTGTAGATACGCTCTGTTACTTGACCGTACAGGGTTTTTCATCGCTGGAAGCGGTCAGCCAGCAGCCCTGCAATCCGTTTAGTGTTAATCGTAACGGCATCAACATTGGTGAGGGTGCCGGTTTGTTTCTGCTCAGTCGTGAAGAGGGGCCACAGGAACTTGCCGGTATTGGCGAAAGCTCTGATGCACACCATATCTCAGCACCTGACCCCAGCGGTGCCGGGGCAATGCGCTGCATGCAGGCCGCCTTGGCGGATGCTGGCATTGCGCCAGAAGCGGTTGGCTATATAAACCTGCACGGCACGGCTACGGCGCTGAATGATCAGATGGAAGCGCGAGCCGTTGCCGAGGTATTTGGCCGCACTGTGCCCTGTAGTTCAACCAAGCCCTTTACCGGCCACACGCTGGGGGCCGCAGGAGCAATTGAAGTCGCGATTTGTGCCCTTGCGCTGGGGGAGCGATTTATCCCTGGCCATGCCTGGGATGGGCAGCCGGATCCGGGCTTGCCACCCCTGAACCTTGCTGTTCGGCAGTCTGAAATTGCTGATTTCGAATATGCCTTAAGCAATTCTTTTGCTTTTGGTGGCAACAATATCTCCGTGATTTTGAGACGAAGCACATGAAACCTGAATTCAGTGTCGATGAATTGGTGCCCCATTCCGGACAGATGAGTTTACTGTCGGAAATTACGGGTTATGGCGAAGACTGGTTATCGGCGGCGGTCGATATCACGCCTGCCTCCATGTTCGCGGATGAGCAAGGTGTACCCGCTTGGGTAGGGCTGGAGTATATGGCACAAGCGATCGGAGCCTATGCAGGACTACAGGAACGACACAACGGAGGGGTACCCCGGGTGGGCTTCCTGCTGGGAACACGCAGGTACAGTATTCCCGTGCCTCATTTTGCACAGGGAGAGCGTGTCCATCTTAAGGTTATTAAAAATATGCAGGCAGAGAACGGCCTTTGTGCTTTTGATTGCGAGCTGATGGGAAATGGATATACAGCGACAGCCAGCCTCAATATATATCAGCCGGAAGATGCCGAGATGTTTCTACGGGATGCCAAACAATGACAGCAACAGTTTTAGTAACCGGTTCCAGCAGGGGCATCGGTAGAGGGATCGCGCTGCGCCTGGCACAAGACGGTTATGATCTCGTTTTGCATTGCCGCTCAGGCCTGAACGCTGTGCAAGCGGTAGCTGACGAAGTTGAAGCGTTGGGCCGCAGTGCACGCATTCTACAGTTTGATATTGCTGACCGAGAAGAGTGTCGCCAGGTATTGGAGCAGGACGTAGATGCTCATGGTGCTTACTACGGTGTGGTATGCAATGCCGGTATTGCTCGTGATAATGCTTTTCCGGCCATGCCTGAAGAGGACTGGGATATGGTACTCAGGACTAACCTGGACGGGTTTTATAATGTATTGCACCCGTTGGTCATGCCCATGATTCGGCGTAGAAAACCGGGTCGCATTGTCACACTTTCATCGGTGTCTGGTGAAATGGGTAATCGTGGACAGGTTAATTACAGTGCAGCAAAGGCTGGTATTATCGGTGCAACCAAGGCGTTGGCAGTTGAGCTGGCCAAGCGCAAGATAACTGTAAACTGTGTCGCTCCGGGACTAATTGAAACCGAAATGACCGAGCACCTGCCTATGGAAGAGGCGCTGAAAATGATACCCATGCAGAGAGTCGGCAGTGTCAATGAAATAGCCGGTACGGTCAGTTTCCTTATGTCGGAAGAGGCGGGGTACATAACGCGCCAGGTAATATCAGTGAATGGTGGAATGTACTGATGAAACGGGTTGTTGTAACCGGAATGGCCGGCTTTTCTCCAATCGGTAATGACTGGTCGACCATCAAAGAAAATCTGGCAGCTGGCCGCAGTGGTATTGTTAGAATGCATGACTGGGACCGCTATGAGGGGTTAAATACCCGATTGGCGGCGCCGGTTTCTAATTTCAAAATGCCCTCGTATTACAACCGTAAGGCGCTGCGCAGCATGGGGCGGGTTGCCCAGTTTGGTGTGTATGCGGCGGAGCGGGCACTTGATGATGCAAACCTGCTGGACTGGGAACAACTAGGTAATGGGCGTGTTGGCATTTCATTTGGTTCATCGGCGGGTGATACCAATGCCTTCGTGGACTTTGGCAACATGCTGATGAACTGCTCCTCAGATGGACTCAATGCCAACTCTTACATCAAAATGATGGCGCACACTGGACCTGTGAACATCAGTGTACGTTTCGGTATTCGCGGTCGCGTAATTACTACTTCAAGCGCCTGTACATCGGGTAGCCAGGGCATAGGCTATGCCTATGAAGCGATCAAATTCGGTACTCAAGATGTGATGGTCGCTGGCGGCAGTGAAGGTTTGTGCGCCACCGAGGCGGCCGTATTCGATACTCTTTATGCCACCAGTGTAATGAATGACATGCCGCACTTGTCACCTCGTCCTTTTGATCGAGACCGGGATGGCCTGGTTATCGGAGAGGGTGGAGGTGTGCTGATATTAGAAGAGCTGGAGCATGCCCGTGCTCGTGGTGCCAGAATTCACGCCGAAATCGTCGGTTTTGGTACAAACTCCGACGGCAGTCATGTGACCCAACCAAGTGCCGCAACCATGGAAGTCGCTATCCGTCAGGCGTTGGATAATGCTCAGGTGTCACCCGCTGAAATTGGTTATATCAGTGCCCACGGCACCGCCACTGATCGTGGTGACATTGCCGAAAGCCAGGCCACTCATGCTGTATTTGGCGCTTCGACCCCTATTAGCTCACTGAAAAGCTATACCGGGCATACCCTTGGTGCCTGCGGTGCTTTGGAGGCATGGACCGCAATTGAAATGATGAATGAAGGCTGGTTTTCACCTACGATCAATTTAGAAAATGTAGATCCCAATTGTGCCGATTTGGATTATCTAATGCATGAAGGTCGACGTATCGACACTGAATACGTCATGAGTAATAACTTTGCGTTTGGTGGTGTCAATACCTCTTTGATTTTTAAACATTGGCGCTAAGTGATCAGGATAAAAAATAGGGATATAAATAATTCACTACTGGAATTACTACTTTTGACTGTATAAGAACATAGTCGAAGTGGAAAGATACGCGAAGAAAATATTACTAACCTTTTTGTTAAAAATAGGCATAAAAATGTTGAAAAAAACTTGCACTGTTATTCTACTGGCGGCAGCTGTTTCAGGCTGCTCAATTAAACAGCATGTGGATACGGCTGAAATTGATCGCGGAACTACTCTCTGTGTGATAGAGAATACAGACGTACGTGAGGGCTTCTTGAACTCGATGAAGTCTGCATTGACAGAAAAAGGTGTACGGTATCAGGTAGTCAATCTCGATGCCATGCCAGCTGATTGTCGTTGGACAGCCAGTTATACAGCCCGCTGGAGTTGGGACATGGCGCTCTATATGTCTTTTGCCGAGATTCAGATCCACAAGGACGGTATGTTACAAGGTCAGGCCCTTTACGACTCTACTCATGGCGGTGCGAATATGGGTAAGTTTATTGATGCCGAAAACAAGATAAAAGAATTGGTGGGTTCGCTACTGACCGTTAAAACAGCCGCGATATTTAACCGCTTCTTCGGATAACTATTCGTCCTATGGCGCTGAGGGCTTAGGTAAAGTGCTCAGTTCCTGTCGCCGTTAATCAATACCTTTTTATGCATGGCGTACTTATTGTCTGCAATTATTTTGAGACCACTGCCAAGTTTGTGCTGGCAGATAAAATTCTAATTTTATCCACTGGAGGTGCCGACTTTATCGGCCCTCACAGCTTTTTAATATTAGTGGATGGTCGTCTTACTCTTCAATAATCCGCATCGACAGATCCACCGCCTGACAGTGTTTGGTCAGCGCGCCGATGGAGATGTAATCCACTCCCGTACGCGCATAATCAACCAGCGTTGCATCGGTGATATTGCCTGAGGCTTCCAGCTTGGCGCGTCCTGCGGTCTGGGCGACGGCCGCAACCATGCGCTCTGGACTGAAGTTGTCCAGCATGACGATATCAGCACCCGCTACCAGTGCGCGTTCCAGCTGTTCTTCGGTTTCCACCTCAATCTCGACCGGTTTGCCCGGATGATTGGTGCGTGCGGTTGTGATCGCCTGCTCAATGCCGCCACAGGCCATGATGTGATTTTCCTTGATCAGGAACGCATCATAGAGGCCGATACGGTGGTTGAAGCAACCGCCACAGCTGACTGCATATTTCTGTGCCATGCGCAGACCGGGAATGGTCTTGCGGGTGTCGAGCAGCTTGACGCCGGTAGCGGCGACACGCTGAGCGTAGTCATGGCTGACGGTAGCCGTGCCGGACAGGGTCTGCAGGAAGTTCAGGGCGGCACGTTCGCCGGTCAGCAATGAGCGTGCCGAGCCTTCAAGGCGGAACAATACCTGATCGCGTTCAACGCGGTCACCGTCTGCAACCAGCCAGTGCACCTGAACACTGGGGTCCACCTGGCGAAAAACTTCGTCGACCCAGGCGCGGCCGCAGATAACAGCGTCCTGGCGTGAGATGACCCGTGCTTTGGCCAAGTCGCTGGCCGGAATCAATTCGGCGGTGATATCACCGTTGCCGACATCCTCCAGCAGCGCGGTACGGACATTCTGTTCAATGATCGGTGTAAGCTCGGTCAGTGTCAGCATGGTGGCGGGCCTGTCCCTATGATGTACTATGGAGCGCGCATTTTAACGGAAATTGGACAGCCTGAGTATGCTGTCGTGGAACGTCTATTAAAGAGTACACGTATTGGACCCGAAACCGCTCGCCATTGTTGACCATCGTGTCACTGCCGCCCAGTTCATTCCTTCGCCCAACTGCAATGATCGTCCCGCAGGCGAAGTCTCCCTGTTGGTGATTCACAATATCAGTTTGCCACCGGGCCAGTTCGGCGGCGGCCATATCGAAGCTCTTTTTACCAACCGGCTCGACGCGACAGCGCATCCGTACTTTGCCCGCATTGCGGCACTGGAAGTGTCGGCGCACCTGTTGATTGAGCGTACTGGCGCGATGATTCAGTTTGTACCCTTTGATCGGCGGGCCTGGCATGCGGGACAGTCCTGTTTTGAAGGGCGTGAAGCCTGTAACGACTTCTCCATCGGCATCGAGCTGGAAGGCGCGGATGATATCGCCTACACCGATGCGCAATATGCAGCGTTGAGTGCCGTCACCCATGCCCTGCTGCAGACCTATCCGCAGCTGAGCCGTGAACGGATTACCGGCCACAGCGATATTGCCCCCGGCCGCAAGACCGACCCCGGCCCAGCCTTTGATTGGGAACGTTTTCTCGACACGCTTGGATGATTTGAGAATGGTTTTCAATTATCATATGACCCCCGATTTTCTTCCATCCCGAGGACAGCATGGCCGCTTTGCTCAGTATTGAAGGTCTCAAATGTGCGTATCAGTCGCAGCTGGTACTCGATGACGTTGCGCTCTCGATAGAGCAGGGCGAAATCGCCTGTCTGCTGGGCCCCAGCGGGTGTGGCAAGACCACGGTCCTGCGCGCGATTGCCGGTTTCATTGCGCCGCTGGCGGGCACGATTCGCCTTGGCGAGCAGATCATCAGCAGCCATGAACAGGTCGTGCCGCCGGAAAAACGCGGCATGGGGATGGTGTTTCAGGATTACGCGCTGTTTCCGCACCTGAGCATTGCCGACAACATCGCCTTTGGCCTTGGCAACCTGAGCCGGGCGGACAAGCGCAAGCGCATTCAGGATGTGCTTGATCTGGTCGAGCTGCCGGACCTCAGTGACCGTTACCCGCACGAACTCTCCGGCGGGCAGCAGCAGCGTGTCGCTCTGGCACGTGCGCTGGCCCCTGATCCGCGTTTGCTGCTGATGGACGAGCCGTTTTCCAATCTGGATACCGACCTGCGTCGCCAGCTGTCACAGGAAGTCCGCGACATCCTCAAGCAGCGTGGCATTGCCGCCATCATGGTGACTCACGACCAGCAGGAAGCCTTCACCATCAGTGACAAGATCGGCATTCTGTCAGCCGGTCGAGTACAGCAGTGGGGCGCACCGGAAGAGCTCTATTACCATCCGGCCACCCCTGAAGTGGCGGCGTTTGTCGGCAAGGGCGAGCTGTTCAACGGTTGTGTCACCGAAGAGATGGCGGTGGACACCGAACTGGGTCTGCTGGATTTTGCCGAGCCGCTGGGGGTTGAAGCCGGTGGCAAGGTACAGCTGTTTCTGCGTCCGGGCGATCTGTACCTCAGCCACGAAGGCGGCATGCAGGGGGAGATTCTCGGCTCTGAGTTTCAGGGCAGCCTGACCCTGTACCGCATCCGCCTGAGCAGTGGCCGTGAAGTGGAAGTACTGGAACAGGGCTTATGCCGCTACCCGGAAGGGGAACCGGTCCGTGTGCATGTGACCGCGCACCGCCCCATCGTATTCTCTGACACTGTGTCTGCACGTCACGCCTGAGCTGACGGCTGGCACAGTTCCTGCAAGTTACCTGCTGAAGACCCGCACAGGGTCATTTTTCCTGCGGGCGGCACTCTGGTAGTGCATGATCCTCGGGGTCGTGTACGCACGCACAATTTTGGTGCGCGTGCCCAGCAGGAATAGTGGCCATGGGTGCTTCCCAGCGAATCTACAAAGTACGTCGACGATATAACAAGTGGGTAGCCGACCAGACCCTGGAAGACTACGCCTTGCGGTTTACTGCGCGTAGCGGACGCACGATGAGCATCGAGCGTGTGGCGATGACGGCACTGGGCGCTACGGCCTTTCTGGCGCTTGAGAGCATCGCCGCCGCCGTCACCCTGACCTACGGCTTCACCAATACCCTGATTGCGATGCTGGTGGTGTGTACCCTGCTGTTCATCACCGGCTTTCCGATTGTCTATCACGCCGCCCGCAATGGCCTGGATATCGACCTGCTGACCCGTGGGGCCGGTTTTGGCTATCTCGGCTCCACCATTACCTCACTGGTCTACGCCAGCTTTACCTTCATCTTTTTTGCCATAGAAGCGGCCATTCTGGCGGCGGCCCTGCGTGCCCTGTTCGGGATTCCACTGGCGTTGGGGTACCTGCTCAGTGCGCTGGCGGTGATCCCGATCGTAACGCACGGGATCAAGGCGATCAGCCGCTTTCAGCTGGGCACGCAGCCACTGTGGTTGCTGTTGCAGGTGAGCGCGTTGGCGGTCGTTATCGTCCATGAGTCCGCCCAGTATGAGCACTGGACCGGCTTTGTACCTGAAGGTCTGGACGGGGGCGGGCAGTTCAACCTGATGCTGTTCGGGGCGGCGGCCTCGGTGTTCTTCGCCATGGTGGCCCAGATTGGTGAGCAGGTGGATTACCTGCGTTTCATGCCGGAAAAAACCACTGAAAACCGCCGCCGCTGGTGGTTCTGGCTGGTGCTGGCGGGGCCGGGCTGGGTGTTCATCGGCATGATCAAAATGCTGCTGGGCTCGTTTCTGGCCTATATCGCTCTGTCGGAAGGTGCCGGGTTTGCGGTGGCCACCGACCCGACACTGATGTACCAGCGCGTGTTCGGGTATCTGACCCATTCCGACGGGCTGGCGCTGCTGCTGGCCGGGGTGATGGTGATCGTCTCGCAGATGAAGATCAACGTCACCAACGCCTATGCCGGTTCCATCGCCTGGTCCAACTTCTTCTCCCGGCTGACCCACAGCCATCCGGGGCGGGTGGTGTGGCTGGTGTTCAACGTCACCATCGCGCTGATCTTGATGGAGCTGGGCATCTATGAGGCACTGGAAGCCATTCTCGGGGTGTTTGCCATTGTTGCGGTGAGCTGGCTGGGCTCGCTGTCCGCCGAGTTGCTGATCAACAAACCGTTGGGGCTGAGTCCGCCGGGGATCGAGTTCAAACGTGCCCACCTGTATGACGTTAATCCGGTGGGTGTCGGCTCGATGATGATGGCGGTGCTGGTCGGGATGCTGGCCTATCTGGGCGTGCTCGGTGACGAAGCACAAACCCTGAGCCACTTCATCAGCCTGGGCTGCTGCTTCGTGATGATGCCGCTACTGGCCTGGCTGACGGGCGGGCGCTTCTACCTGGCGCGGCCGACCGGTGAACTGACCTTGCTGGAGGTCGATTCAGCGCATGATCAGCAGCGTTGTGGGGTCTGTGAAAACCGATTTGAAACCGAGGATCTGAGTTACTGCCCCGCCTATGATTTGCCGATCTGCTCGCTGTGCTGTTCGCTGGATGCCCGCTGTCTCGATAGCTGCAAACCCCATGCACGCTTTTCCCAACAGGTGGTGGACTTCCTGCGGCTGTTTTTCCCGCAGTCACTGGTCAACCGCATCAACTCCAGACTGGGTCGCTTTGTCGGCCTGTTGCTGAGCATCAATCTGCTGCTCGCCGGTCTGCTGGCCGTGGTTTACCGCCATATGCATCCCGGCACGGCAGAGGGCAGTGCCTTGTTGGGCCAGACCCTCTGGGCGCTGTTTTTTGTGTTGTTGATCGTGTCGGGTGTGATGGCCTGGCTGTTTCTGCTGGCGCATGAAAGCCGAGTGGTGGCGCAGCAGGAGTCCAACCGGCAGACGCGAAAACTGCTGCAGGAAATCGAAGCACACAAGGAAACCGACCGTGCGCTACAGGCCGCCAAGGAGCTGGCCGAGCGCGCCAGTGAGGCCAAGAGTCGTTATATGTCGGGCATCAGCCATGAACTGCGTACGCCGCTGCAGTCGATCATCGGCTACGCCCAGTTGATGCAGGGGCGTGACAGCCTGGAGCGCAGCGACCATGAAGGGCTGAAAATCATTCATCGCAGCGGTGAATATCTGGCCGACTTGATCGAAGGGTTATTGGACATCTCCCGCATCGAAGCCGGGCGGCTGGAGTTATGCCGAGGGGCCGTGGCATTGCCGGAGTTGATCACTCAACTTGAGCAGATGTTCAGTTTTCAGGCGGCACAGAAGCGGGTCAAATTCATATGCGAACTGCCGGAGCGCCTGCCTGCCGTGGTGATGACCGATGAAAAACGCCTGCGCCAGATCCTCATCAACCTGCTCTCCAACGCGGTGAAGTACACGCTTGAAGGCGAGGTGCATTTCCGTATCCGCTACCGTAATCAGGTGGCGGAATTCTGCATTGAAGACACCGGCATCGGGATCAACACGGCGGATCTGGAACGGATTTTCGACCCCTTTGAACGGGTGCGTACCGCCGATACGCCCAACCTGCCGGGGACCGGATTGGGGCTGACCATCGTCAAGCTGCTGACCGAAATCATGGGCGGCGACCTGCAGGTGGAAAGTACACCGGGGCAGGGCAGCCGGTTCCGCGTGTCGTTGATGCTGCCCTGGGCAGACGGGGCACAGGTGCGTACCGACGTGCAGCAGCCGATCATCGGCTATGCCGGTAACGAACGCCAAATCTGCATTGTGGATGATGATCCTGTACTGCGGGGCCTGTTGTCGGATCTGTTGATGCCGCTGGGGTTTCGTATTCTGGAAGCCCGCGATGCGCAGGCTTGCCTTGAGCTGGTCGCCCAAACGCAGCCTGACCTGTTCCTGCTCGATATCTCCATGCCGGGCATGGACGGTTTGACGCTGGCGGGCGAGCTTCGCCGCAGCGGGCATCGGGCACCGATCCTCATGCTCTCGGCCGATGTACAGGAACAGCGCCGTCAGCCGGTGGGCGAGGCCATATATGACGAATATCTGGTCAAACCGATCAGCAATCACCTGCTGGTGGAACGGGTGGGGCACTATTTGAATCTGGACTGGGAACGCCAGCCGCCACGTTCAGCCCCCACGGACGCCGTCATTGCCGCGCCGGTCGCGGTGGTCACCGACGCCAATGCCCCCCGTGATCCCTTGCCGGCCCACCCCTTGCTGCGCGAGCTCAAAGGCTGTGCCGAGATCGGCTACCGGCGCGGCGTGTGTGACGTGATGCAGCGGCTGGAGCAGGCCGAAGTGGTGACGGGCGAGGTAATGGCACACCTGCAAGCATTAACGGACGGCATGCAATTCAGTCAGTTGGCCGAATATCTGGAGAGGCAGACATGAAACAGGACGCGATAAAACGGGATTTGGTGCTGGTGGTGGATGACTCCCCGGATGCTCTCAGCCTGATCAACGATGTGCTGGAAGCAGCCGGCATGGACGTATTGGTGGCGCTGGAAGGCCGCCAGGCGCTGAGCATTGCCGCCCGTATGCCGCCCGATATCATCCTGCTGGATGCGGTGATGCCGCACATGGATGGTTTTGCGACCTGTGAAGCGTTCAAGCAAGACCCCGCGCTCTGTGCCATACCGGTCATTTTCATGACCGGCCTGACCGAAACGGAGAATGTCGTCCGTGGCCTTGATGTGGGTGGAGTCGATTACCTGACCAAACCGATCCGCCCGGATGAGTTGCTGGCGCGAATGCGGGTGCATCTGAACAATGCCCGCCTGACCCAGAGCGCGCATTCTGCGCTGGACACCACCGGCCAGCACCTGCTGACCGTAGCGCCGGAAGGCCTGTTGCAGTGGGCCACGCCCCAAACCCACGCCTTGCTGGCGCGGGCCAATGCCGACGAACTCTGGATTACCCAGTCACTACAGCCGCAGCTGGCCGATTGGCTGCGCCGCAAACCGGCGGTGAATGACCAAGTGGCGCTTAAAGGGCTGGAATATGCACTGTCGGTCCGCTTGCTCAGCCACCAGAGCAACGGCGATTACCTGTTCAAACTGGTAGACGAACAGCGGGGCACCGGCCCCGCGTTACTGCAGGCACAACTCGACCTGACCGCCCGTGCCGCTGAAGTGCTGTACTGGATCGCCAATGGTAAAACCAACAAGGATATCGGCGAGATTCTTGGCATGAGCCCACGCACCGTCAACAAACACCTGGAGCAGGTCTACCCGGCGCTGGGCGTCGAAAACCGCACCGCCGCCGCCGGTGTGGCACTCAGGATTATGGTGCGGGAATAAACGTTTTTGACCCTGGGTGAAAATGCCCGCCTTTCTAACTCCTACAGCCCTACGCCTATTTGCGACTGGAATAAGCGACTGAAATGGGGCAGTATCGAAGCATTAAGGACATAGTGCTGCGAGATACTGCTCACAACCCTGCATTACGCACATGCTTAGTTTTCAGCGGAGGAAAATGGCAGTGACTCATCACTTCTTCAATATATACAGTTAGTTAGTCGCCTTTCAATGCCTCTTTGCTTGAGCAAAAATCCACATGCGTAGTATTAAAATAATGAAATAGGTGCCCATCATATACTGCTAGTTGGTAGCAATGGCAAACAAGCTGGCACGTATAGCATGGGCATTATTGAATAAATGGCAGCGGTACATAGAACCGGCTGCTGAATAAACCAATGACAGGAACGCGCTGAGGTTTGCGTGGGCAGAACTTGCTGATGACAGACAGGTAGAGCCGAGACTGGATAAAGCTGCGACTAACATCGTTCGTACAGAGAACGTTAAAATGATTAGCATCCAGTCAGCGGAATTCATCAGGGATAGAGGTTAATACCTCTTAAAAATCCGGATAGATGGCTGCAATACCTTTATGTCACGAAATGTTTTACTTGCACAAAACGGGGCGTCCATAGATGTTATACGAAAATTAAGGGGGCAGAGTTGTTGAAAATGGTTCTATTGATAAATCAACTACTCTGACATACCTTGATCGGTGTTGCGGCTAAATTTAAGGAGTATTTATGGGAATTACCGTAAGAGTCCTTGAAGCAAATCATGGAGATTGCATTTTAGTCAGTCATGAGGGTGCTTCTGGTACTGTCAATATTTTAATTGACGGGGGGACATCAGCGACTTTTAGACATGGGCTGAGGCAGCGTTATAACGGAGCACTTTGCCAAGCACTAGATGATATCAAAAGTAAAGGGCAGTACGTCGATCTTGCGGTGCTGACTCATATTGATGACGACCATATTCATGGCTTGATAAAAGCTTTTGAAACACCTGGTTACCTATGTGAACTCGTCAAATCTATTTGGTTTAACTCATCCCGTTTGATTACACAATATTTTGATGCCCCTGAGATTCCGGAAAATAATATTCTACTGACCGACGATTCTGCTCAAACAAGTGTACGTCAGGGAAAAGAGCTTGAAACACTACTTGATGAAATTGGTTGTAACCGAGCTCCTCTCATAATGGCTGGGAAATACTATACTGTTGGTCCGTTCACATTGACAGTATTGTCTCCCGAGCGAAATCAGCTAGAGCGGTTATTGCATAAATGGCCTTCTGAAGTTGAGGCAGGTGCTACAGCAGCTCATGATAATGATTACCAGCTTTCTCTAGAAGAAATTTGGGCAGCAGACGAATTTGAGTCAGATTCATCCGTTTACAATGGCAGTTCAATCGCATTTTTGTTGGAAGTCGATAATACAAAAATGCTCTTTCTTGGAGACGCTCATGACCAAATCGTAGTGGAAAATCTCAAAGAACTAGGCTTTAGTGAGACAAATAAGCTTAACCTTGACCTTGTTAAGGTTTCACATCACGGCAGCCAATACAATACCAGTTCTGAGTTTCTTTCTATACTCAAGTCATCTCGTTACGTAATTTCGACCAATGGTACGAGACATGGTCTTCCAAACAAGAGAACAATCGCAAGAATTATTAAGGAAACTGATGGTCAGATTTTCTTCAATTACAGTGAAGTAATTAAGCCGTTGCTATTAGATCATGAAGTTGAGAGCTATGCCTCTCGTCTAGAAACGTTGGATGAGGATATCCGTCTCTAACATGACAGTCTCTGAAATCATGCAGTCATACTGCGTTAAAGTGAATGGTGGTAGTGGCGTACTAGTAAACGCAATGACACGAGATTATTCTTATGTACTGACTGCTGCTCATGTAATTTTTGAAAAACGGGATGATATCGTTGTCCTTGATTACCAAGAGACTCCACTTGGCGTTTTATCTGTGCACATCCCTCCAGAGTGGATAGACTCAAAATTAGAGCGTTATGATTTTGCAATTTTAAAAGTTGATTATCAGGAACGAGTGGCACAAAGCAGTCTTACTGCTTCAGACTTAATTTACCGTTCCCCTCTTACTCTTGTTGGGTTCCCCGAAACAGAGAGAGATTCCTCGGATCCTATTAAAGAATATATAGGGCATAAGATTAGTGTGGCTAATGAACTTGTTATTATGTCTCTTGATGGTGGACCTGGAACAACAACGATTAGAGGCATGTCTGGTGGTGGTGTTTATAATGTTCAAGGTGAGAAAGCTTTACTCATCGGTGTTGAGTTTCAAATGGATGGAACTGGTCGTGAGCAACAGTATGGACGTGTTCAATGCCACAGTCTTGCAAGGTTCGAGGAATTAATTATAGCGAATTCAAGCGCACCAATGATCCCCGCCTATTTGGAGTGTTTTTCAAATATGCGGGACAGGATATTCTCGTTTAATGTTGTTGAACCAAATAACGTATCTAATCTTAAACTGGAACTTAAAAACGCAGCCGATTATTTAATCGAAAATGGCTTGCTTCCACCTTATAAAGTAATGGAGCAATATCACTCAGAACTTTTAGTCGATCCTACAAAGCTTGGGGATCTTAAAACCTATGAATTGTGGGTGGCATATTTGGAGTTCTTAGTGATTAGTGTATTGATTGACCAATCAGGGAGTGCAGATGATAGTTATCTGAAAGGTTTAGAGCGGAAACGTCGGTTAATATATACAAGCGATGGTACTAATTGGATCGGTCACTTGGAAGACTTACTTAAAACTGCTCGTAGGCTTTTAGATAAAGATGGGACTTTGATAGTTGCTTCTCCTGAACCAGCAGCAAGAGTATTGCCGCAAACATTTCGACTAGAAAAGGTTATAAGCAACATTTCTGTTGTTCCAAATAAAGGGCCATTCCCTGTTATTGATTCATCTGAAAGCGCGATCTTTAAAAGCTTTAAATTGACCCACTTAGAAGGTCTTCGCAATAAGTGCGTAGTAGATATTGAAGATGAATATCCAAGCTTACAAGCAGGTAAGTTGCAATCGGATTTACTGAGAGAAAAGCTAAGTGAAATTATTAATTAAAGGAATTGACCTAGAATTTTTATCTGGACAATATGAAAACATAAAGTTTCATATGCTTCGTTCTGATGATCGTCTTTCTTTTATATCTTGTATTGTATGTGTATGTGAAACGGCATGTGACATCGTAGATAATTGGCGATCTATCCAGAATATGGTGGCTGTTTATTATCAACATTCAGGTGGCTTTGATGCTTGGAACATGTATTTGGCATTTGCTTCTGTTGAAAAAATTCCTGTATGGGAAAAATATGAAATCGAAAATAATAAGTTTTCTGCGCGTAAAATAGTATTGGATGATTTTCAAGAAATACCAAATATTGGAGAGTTAATTACTGAGCTAGATAAACAGTTATTGGGTTCAGATCTAACACTCGAAAGTCGATCATGCCAGCTAGAGGAAGGTGTATCGTATCTAGAAAACTACTATCGTGGCGCTCCTTTAGATTCTAAAACTGAGTCTAGAGAAAAACGAGCATTGATGCTCGATAAAATAATTCAAAGTTTGAACAGTAATGAAAATTAAAAAAGTTGAGATCGAGGCATTTCGAGCCTACCAATCAAAGTCAGATGGAACTTTTGATTTTACACATGATGGAGAAGAGCCTGCTAATTTTGTTGCACTTTATGCTCCAAATGGCTTTGGGAAAAGTTCTTTTTACGATGCAGTAGAGTGGGCTGTTACCAATCATTTAGAAAGGCTTGGTGGAGAATACAATAAATCAAACAATCAAAGCGCAGCTAAGTCGACTAAGAGTCCGAATGAAGGGCTAAAAATTCTACGCAACAAGTACGCAGACGAAAGAGTAGACACCACAGTTGTAGTGTCCACCAAGGGTAAGAGTACCTTTGAACGTAAGCTTCCGAAGCCCCGTAGGAATCAGATCGACATTCGGATAGGGGATTATAAAAAACGAGAAAATGATTACTTTCGGCGTGTCATTCTTAGCCAAGACGAAATTGATAGGTTCCTTCGAGAAGCAAAGCCACAGGAGCGCTACTCGAAGTTCATGGAAAGCTTTGGTAGCGATATTGAGACTGCTCGCAAGGAACTGTCCGCACTTATAAATGATAACAAGTCGGAGCTAAGTGACCTTGCTAAAAAACGTGAATCTCTGCTTGAGGAATTGAAGGAACCAATTGATCTTTCGATGTTTGAGCAGTTCAATTCGGTTGCGACTGAACTTAACTCGTTGGGTGAGAGTATTGTATTACCTGATGAAAATATTTCATCTCAGAGCGTTCATAAACTTAATGCTAACCTTGTGTCACGACGGCATGAATTGAATACATCAATCCATGCTAATAGTGAAATTCTTGAAGCATTGTCAGAACGTTTAAACAAAATGCCCGAAATAGAGCTTCATGTGAGATATGAAGTAGAGCAAAAAACTAAGCTTTCTCGGCTTTTGAAAGGTGTTATTGACGCTGAAAAATATAAAGGGTTATTAGACTCATACGAAAAATGTGTAGAGGATCAGAAACAGGCGAATCTGCGCCTAAGTCATCTGATTGAAATAGCTGAAAGTGCGGAGTTTTTTTTAAAAACAGATTTCCGTCTTAAAGAGATAACTAAAACTAAAAATGATCTCACGGAAGAGTACTCCAAACTAAATGCTAAATTAGCCGGCTTTCAGGAAAACTTAAAAGAGTTAAACTACAAGCTTAAGATTGATGACGACAGAGCTTCCTTTCTAAGAAGTTCGTTGGATAGCTCTGGTCCAATTTATGCCGAGCTATCGAACAATCGGAAGCGGTTCAACGAATTAAATCAGCAAATAACTGATAAAAAAAATGAGATCCAAGCAGGTAGTACCCAGCGAGAAAAAATTAGTAGTGAATTGAAAGAATTATCTGCTTTAAAGGTTACATCTAGTTTGTTATTAGCTGGAAATATGGGAGCCATGACTTTCGAAAAAGAAAAAATAGAACAGCTAGCAAAATGTCACGCTGATCTAGATCTTCTCGAAGTACATACGCAGACTTTGCATTCTACTCAGAAAGCTTTAACAGAACAAATGGAATTGCATGAAAGGTTGATTTCCATAGGCTTGGATTATCTTAGTGTTGAATCCTCACATATTTGCCCTTTATGTACAGCTTCTCATCAATCTCCTGGAGAGCTTATAGATAAAGTTCAGAGCCAAAATTTGCTGTCTGAGCTGAGTCAAGAAAACTCTAGAAAGATCTCACAGTCTTCAGCTCGTCAGAAGGAACTTAGAGATGAAATTCAAAAAATTACTCAGCAAGCAGTAGAGTCACAGGCTCAACAACTCACCGGCCTTCGCAGTAATCTATATGAAATTGGAGCTAAACTTGCTAAAGCTGATCAGGATATAAATACTTTTGCAGGAAAGTGCAAAGACTTAAATGAAAGAAATTCTGAACTAGAGAGCTCTGTTTGGGGACTTTCAAGTCAAGAGCTTGTAACTAGAGTCGAAGCCGAGCTTAGCCAGTTATCCTTAAAGCGGCCTAATCTTATCCAGCAACAAGCAAACTTAACTTCTCAAATTCAAGTGGCTACTGAGTCGCTTACAGCCAAGCGCGTTGAGTACGGTGCGCTAGAGTCTGAAATGGAGACTAAAAGTAGTGCTCATGTTTATGTCACAGTATTGACATATCTAAATGAAAATTCTATTTCTTCTCAAGATATAAACAAGCACTGCAAAATTAAAAAAAATGAACTTGAAGCAGTTTTGCAAGGATATAGAAATTCATGTGAATCTCTGGTTAGTCAGCGCCATGATTTAAAACAAACGATGATAGTTGATGGTACATGGGTGGACTTTTCACTGTTGAGAAAAGAAAAAGAATCCTTAGATGTAGCCCTCACCAATACTCAATCAGTTATTAATGCGTTTTATAATAGTTTATCCAACATCGTGAACACTAACTCTGAGGAAACATTAGAGCAAGTAAAAGTGAAAGTAACAGCTAAGATCGACGAATGCCAGGTTCGTGCTCATGAGCTAGGAAAATTGCTAAATGGTGTTGAGCTGCTCTTAGCATTAATGACTTCATTTACGCCTTACATAAAACATATATCTACTCAGATAGAACTGGATGCCTTAGAGCGGCAGCTAGAGCAGAGAAATAAAGTTGACGAGGTTTTAGTTGCAGAAAGGACGGTCATAATAGAAAAGCTAGAATTGATAATTAATAAATTTTTCTTCGAAGACCTTATCAACTCTATTTACAAGAAGATAGACCCACATCCTACATTCAAAAAAGTAGAGTTCAAAGTTAGCTTTGAGACAGAAAAGCCAACTTTAAATATTTTGGTAAGTGATGGCGCCGGTGGAATGATATCCCCAATTCTCTATTTCAGTGCTGCCCAAACGAATATTCTAAGCTTGAGTGTATTCCTAGCGAATGCGCTCCACGCGACAGATGATGAAGGAAATTCTATTAATGTTATTCTGATCGATGACCCAATCCAATCAATGGATTCGATTAACGTCCTTTCAATGATAGACCTTTTACGTAGCATATGTTTGCAGTTTGACAAACAGCTCATAATATCGACACATGATGAAAATTTCTTTGGGCTACTCCAAAGGAAAATACCTTCGGAAGTTTTTGGTTCAAAATTTCTTCAATTGGAAAGATTTGGTGTTGTTTCGCCAGTAGAGCCGATCCTAAATTAGTTGAATGGAAGCAGTAATTAAAAAATGAATCAAGAGGCTAATCAAGGGGGCAGATTTTTTGAAACTACCACCCCCTTGACGTTAACCGCAGAAGAACAATTACTCTGCCCCATGTTCGTTCCACTCTTAGGCGGCTCAACTGAATATGCTACGGAGTTCCGCGGGCAGTTTACCTAATTCAATATCCGCTGATGGCCGGACTTGGAGATAGCCGTTAGATGGTGCAGATCACGTATAACAAGAGCAAGCACTCGGAACAAATTTTCGCTGCGTTACAATTTGTCCGATGTTGCGGGCATTACACGATGTAAATAATATGAATTTATTCTTTATCCGTCCGGGTTATGAATCAGATCATGATCTAATCGAATTTAGCGGTGATCACCGATCTGATGATTTTACTTCTGTTTTTCCCATATTGGAAAATGCTCTAAAGCCATCAAGAATTACACTGGAAGACTTTGTAACGGATGATTATGTTTGGGAATTCGAATTTGAGAGCGGGATATTCGAATTAAATGATGATTGGGGTGGCTTGTTTATCATTACTAAAACTAATCATGAAAATGTAATCAATCAGATTTCAAAAGCACTCGTGTCTTCAGGCTATTTTAAGGAGATTAAAGTTGATACAAGCCAGTACACATAACAAGGTTATGTGTTCCAAGTAAAGCTGAAAACCAGGAGTAACAATGCCGACACTATTCTCATACGGAACACTGCAACAAAAGGAAGTTCAAATTGCCAATTTTGGCCGTGAGCTTTTGGGCAAGAAAGACATGCTGCAAGGCTATATTGTGGGTGAGATTGAAATTACCGATGAGCGAGTGCTTCGGGAAAGTGGCAAAGCGATTCACCCGATCTTGCGTTTCACTGGCAATGTGGCAGATGAGGTGAGTGGTACGGTATTTGAGATTACGGATGTAGAGCTTGCGCAAGCCGATGACTATGAAGTTGATGATTACGTGCGTACGCTAGTAAAACTTCAGTCTGGTCAAGAGTGTTGGATTTATGCAGCGGCAACCGATGCAGGCAATGATGGTGGACGCTGAGAGTCAGCTGGCTGCAAAGGTTTGCCATGTGGCACCTGCTTGCTTATGTGAGAGCGAGTCAGCCTACAGCCAGTCAGGTTCTCTTGTCTAAATCCAAGTGTGTCAGTTGATATGGGAATCCAGGCTTTGCTGAAGAGCTGGCTTACCCGATACACAAGCTGGAAAAGCCGACGCCTTAACCTTGGGATTTTACCGCAAGCCATGACTTTAAATGACGAAATAAATGCCCTTAACGGCCTTTTGGTTAAGTATCAAGAGCAAAAGTGGCGGCTGCCCACCGTACAGGGGAAGCAGGATGCCACACGGATATTGAGCAAAATGGCTGGCATGGGCAGCCTAAATGATCTGTATATTAGCGCCGCTAACGGCCACAACATAGCGCCCTCGGAAGAAGACGCCGTTAATCATCTGCTTAGAACGCATTTAGCGGCGATACGTCACGGCTGTGATAGCCTGTTGTCTCAGCAAGGCTGATGATTCACGCATAGCGTTACCGTCATTGGGGTGCGTCTCAGATAAGGTAAAGGGATGTACGGTATGAGGTCTTTTATAAAATGGTTTCTGGTTTTGGTCGCAGTGCTTTTTCTGCTCGTAAACCCGGTTATTTCCATGATTCTTCTTTTTATAGCGTTCTTGATTTGGAAATAATACGTCATGCTTAGCAAAGAGCCTGTACCAAGATACTGAAGCGAAGGACGATCACCATGAATGACAATACACGTTTTACCGAGGCCAGATCCAGAATGTTGCCGCTGGGGCGGGCTGAGCACTCGTATGATCTGCTGATGTCGCATTTTGCCGGCTGTTATCTCGATATGCAGAATGCTGGCTACGATAATCTGCCTGATCTAGAGGTGCTGCATACCTGGCTGCGGGAGCTGAACTTTGTCATTCGCCCGAACCTGATTGAAGCCTGGAAACTGATGGCGGAACATTTCGGTTTTTCACTGGGGCAGAAGGTTAAGCTTGAGGGGACTCTGTTCTATCCGGTGCGGGCTTCAGTTTACCCCCATGAGCACGTTGTCACCTTCACGGGCTTTGCGGCGCTTAAAAGTGGTAAACCCGGTAAAACATCGGTTTGCGTCGAAGCGGAGGCCTCTTCGGTAGTCGAAGTATTTGACCAGCACCTTGAGGCCGAAGAGCTGCAAGCGCTCTTTTTTGAAAACATTACCCGCAGAAACCCGGTGCGATCCTTTCTGGATACAGAGCTGGCAATGTTGTCTTGAGAAAAAGGCACTTTTCACAGGAAAACGCTATGACGGGTAAAGAGTCTCAGGCAAACAAAAGCATGCTGGAATGTCTGTTTAAAGCGGTGTTCGGCTGCAGTTTTCTTATAGCGCCTGTGCTGTATTTGGTGATGCTCTCGGCTGATTTTCAATCGCTGGGTGATGAGAACGGCGAACATGCCTACGACCTGATCCGCGCGGTCATCGTGATGACCTTTTATACCAGCATGGTTTGTTTTGTTATCGCAGGCTCTTACGGTTTGCTGCTGTATAAACTGCTGACCCTGCTCCGGCTGAATAACTATCTGTTTTCTTTTCTGGTCGGCGCTTTTCCGGGGGCCTTATTGGTGTACCCCACGGCACCTAATCTGGGTATTGTGACGCTGACGCTGGGGATAGCCGTGGCGATTTCTTTTCATTATCTATTCAATCAGCCGCCCAGTAACGGCTGACAGTTGCGATTAAATAGGCTTATTGACTACGATGGTGCTTAAATTATTGACGGTTGCCGCGCTTACCGTTTTTTCGGTCTGTGCCGTCTGATCAGTGTTGCTGATGCTTCTTACTTGGTATATTGCCTGTTTTCAGCATATTTTTTGCAGCGTGATGTAGAGTTGGGCTGAATCAGGTGATCCCACAGGTAGCGTCCGCTGTCTGTTTACTGTCAAAAGGAGTTAACACGTTGGATCTGTATACGGGCACGACTCATGTGTGCTTCACCTTCCTTTTGTTTATGTCAGCCGTTTGGACGTTCTTTGCTTGGGGATTTGGACTGCTGGCGTCTAAAAAGCACTGGAGTGTCGCTTGGGGGCAGGTAGGGGATCTCTGCTGGTATGCCTTATTCGTCATGCATGGGGTGCTGTTTTATGTCCTTTGGTTTGAAACCGTGCCGGTGAGTAGTCAGTTGCTACTGCTGATAGGCCTGCATGTTGCGTTTAGATTATTGTTCATTAAGCCTGACCGCTAGGTTACTGTTCCGCGAAGGATACCGGTCAATTATCCTGGTAAAGACAGCATTGGATGTTGGCTCTTTGTGTGTTGAATCACAGAATAGTAGTGTGTCTTTTTAATACGCTGATTTTGGCAAGGGCAATCTGAAACATATCTGTCGGGAACAGTTGGATCGTTTGGATCTGCTGAGCTTACATTTATACTGAGCTTTTTACACGGCTAAAGCAGTAACCAAGGAGTGAATTTTGAGCAAGTATGTAACGGATTATCTGGAAAAATATGAGGCTGCACTTGTCTTGGTGGATTACGGGTCACCTGATAAGCGCAGAGATGTCGCTTTTGCGATGATCTGGCTGATGGTAGAGGAGCGTTCGCTGACGCGCACGATCAAGCATGACATCCTGCTGGCGTTGGCAGAGCGGGTTTTTAAAAATGAGTCCCTGCTGGATAACCTGACACAGGCAGTTTCTGAGTCTACCGTCCTGATGTTTAATTACTCACCGTTTTCGCATCTTCTGATCAAACTGAGTGCTAGTGGTCTGCTGAACATGGACACGGTTCAGCATATATTTGATCACCTGAATACAGAGTACAAGAAATACAGCGGTGGTTCCTGCATGCAGGATTCCGTTTATAACGTGCCGTTTTATGGCTTTAACTGTGCCGCTTTAAACCGTTGTCTTCTAGCAGCAAAACCGACCTGACAGTGCGGTATGACCGGTTGTCGTATTCAGGTTGCAGACCGTTAAGACGGTATCGGTTTTAGGCTGATACTTCAGAGGATATTCGTATGCAATGGATCGCTATTCTGGCCGCTGTAGGCTGGTGTTTTTTGCAGGCTTTTTTGTTGTTTTTCTCCGTGCAGTGCATGTTTGGGCTGGTTGATTTTGAAAGGCATCGTTCGCGCTTTCCGTGGCTGGATGAGATGTTTTCGTCTCTGGTGATGCTGATGTTTTACGCCTTGCTGTTACTGCCGTTTATCTCCTGTGCGGTGTTTATCTATGGCGTCATGGGTATTACCGACTGGCAACAGCTGATGCCGGGTGTGTGGGTGTCTGTGGGCTGGCTGGTCACTCTGGTACTGTTTTTTGTCGGGCTGACCGTTAAAGAGCAGTTGCAAAGGCGGTGGCCTTAAATACGAAAGAAGGACGATATTGTGCACTTTATGGACCCTTTCCCGGCCCGGTGCGAGTTTTGTCAGTATCTGGCCTATTATCCGCTGGAGCCGCTTAAAGCTGAAAAAGCCGGCTGTTTGTCCTGTGGTAAGGTGCTGCGTAAAGCTGCACGGAGTATGCGGCACACGCTGAGAGAGCACGGTATTGAGATTTGGCGCCATGCGCTGGTCTTTGAGTTGATGCTGAAAGCTGATGTTGACCTGGATCTGGTGTCCGATGAGGAGTTTGATAACGCCACCACGCTGTCGGCGGTTATCGCGCTGTTGCAGCAGGGGGCGTCAGCGATGACTCCCCGTGAAGTGCTGGATTTTGAGATGCTGGATTATCTCCGCACAACTCTGGATGAAGCACAGTTGCTGAGTCTTGATCTGAAAGCACTGGCTCGGTTGGCGTACCCTGAAGATCCTGAGCCGTACGACATGTTCTAGCCTGTCAGAACCCGCCGAAAACCCGAAAACGATCACGATAAGAAGCCTATGAACCAAAATCTCGCAGACCAGCTGATCAATATGATGAACGAGGATCAGCGTTTATGGCGCAGTGTGTCGGCTTGCTTGAAGAGGCCGTTGGCAGAGCACCTGGCGCAAATGCTGGAGCAAGAGCGGACGCGCCGTGCCAATGTCGACAAGACGCGTTAACCCCGCGTGGCCGTTACATAAACGTCCACGCCAATATACGGGTGATTTTATTGCCCTGTTTCATCTCGATTTCCCGCACATCAACCGCGCCCAGCTTGCGGATCAGCTTGGTTGCAGGCTTCACGTTTTCCGCTTTCGACACCAGGCTGCTAAACCAGCGGCATTGTGTTGAAAAAGCCTGGCTTTCTTTAATCATCTTTTTAAGGAAAGCCTGCTCGCCACCCTTACACCAGAGTTCCGCTGCCTGGCCGCCGAAGTTCAGCGTGGCCGAGCGGGTGGCTTTCTCACCGCGATTACGCGCCAGGTTACTGAGTTTACGCTGGCTGCCTTTGAGTGCTTCATCTTCAGAGGCATGAAAGGGCGGGTTGCATACGCTCACATCAAAAAACTCGCCGGGCTGAATAATCCCCTCAAAGATGTGATTTTTGTCGTGTTGCCTGCGCAGGGTGAAGCGCTCTTTCAGGCTGGGATTTTTGGCGATAATCGCGGCAACATTGTCCAGTGATTGCGTATTGATATCACTGCCCACGCATTGCCAGCCGTATAGCTGGCAGGCGAGTAGCGGGTAGATGCCGTTGGCCCCGGTGCCGATATCCAGCAGGGTGACGTGGGTCGCCTTAAGCCCAGGCAGGTCTGCGATGTAATGGATGTAGTCGGCTCGGCCAGGAATGGGCGGGCACAGCGCACCTTCAGGAATATCCCAGTCCACAATGTTGTAATGCTGCTTCAACAGCGCGGCATTCAGGGCTTTTACCGCCAGCGGGTCGGCGAAGTCGATGGACAGGTTGCCGTACGCATTCTGGCTCACATATTGGGCGAGCGGCGGGTAGCTGTTGATCAGCGCGGGAAAATCATAGCCGTGCGCGTGCAGATTTCTCGGGTGCAGGCCTTTGCGATCAGGTTGGTTCGGGCTTTTTTCTGTAGGACGGCGTGGGCGCACAGCAGTATATCCGAGGGTCAGGCTTTAACCGGTGAGTGATATCGGGTGAGGGCGTGATTATAGCCCTAGTCCATTAGCTCGGTATACCTGGCCCGTGCCTACGTCATTTGACGTATCCCCCTGCGTCATTGCGCGCATACCCCTGGTGCCTTGCCTTCTGAATAATCAATCGGGCACTGAGTTGTTTTCCCGGTCCTGTCAGGGCCGACCGATAACGAAGGTTGTGCGGGGCTGGAACCGCTGCGCAACCCAAGGGGGTACTGCAATGAAGATCAAATCACTGGCTGTCGGCGTGGCGCTGGCAATGGGCGCATCCTCACTCTCGTTCAGCGTACTGGCGGCCGATACCATCAAGGTGGGTGTGCTGCACTCGCTGTCGGGCACCATGGCGATCAGCGAAACCACGCTGAAAGACACCGTGCTGATGATGATTGAAGAGCAGAACAAGAAGGGTGGTCTGCTGGGCAAACAGCTGGAACCGGTGGTGGTAGACCCTGCTTCCAACTGGCCGCTGTTTGCCGAGAAGACCCGTGAGCTGCTGACACAGGAAGACGTGGACGTGATCTTCGGTTGCTGGACGTCGGTATCGCGCAAGTCCGCGTTGCCGGTGCTGGAAGAGCTGAACGGCCTGATGTTCTATCCGGTGCAGTATGAAGGCGAAGAGTCGTCCAAGAACGTGTTCTACACCGGTGCCGCGCCGAACCAGCAGGCGGTTCCTGCGGTGGATTACCTGATGAACGAGTTGGGTGTCGAGCGTTGGGTGCTGGCCGGTACGGATTACGTTTACCCGCGCACCACCAACAAGATCCTCGAAGCCTACCTGAAAGCCAATGGCGTGGCCGAAGCGGACATCATGATCAATTACACCCCCTTCGGTCATTCCGACTGGCAGTCGATTGTTTCCGACATCAAGAAATTCGGTGGCGAAGGCAAGAAGACAGCGGTTGTGTCCACCATCAATGGCGATGCCAACGTGCCGTTCTACAAGGAGCTGGGTAACCAGGGCGTCTCCTCTGAAGATATCCCAGTGGTCGCGTTCTCTGTGGGTGAAGAGGAGCTGTCTGGTATTGATACCGCACCGCTGGTCGGCCACATGGCCGCCTGGAACTATTTCCAGAGCGTTGATACCGACCTGAACAGTGAATTCATCCAGAAGTGGCACGCCTTTACCGGTGATGACTCACGCGTCACCAACGACCCGATGGAAGCAACCTATGTCGGCTTCAACATGTGGGCGCAGGCGGTGCAACAGGCGGGCACCACCGATGTCGATGCGGTCGAGCAGGCGATGATCGGCCAGGAAGTACCCAATCTGACCGGCGGCACGGCGCTGATGAACAAGAACCACCATCTGAGCAAGCCGGTACTGATCGGTGAGATTCAGGATGACGGCCAGTTTGAAGTGGTCTGGGAAACCGAAGGCGTTGTGCCCGGTGATGCCTGGTCCGACTTCCTGCCGGGGTCCATGGATCTGATCGCTGACTGGACCGCGCCGATCACCTGTGGCAACTACAACGTCAAGACCGAATCTTGCGGTGGTCAGGCCAACTGATCGATGCCCGGTGTGACCCTGCCTGCGGGCGGGGTCGCCTGTTGTCATTCGACGGAGTACATCCTGTGAAACATTTACTCGCAATGCTCGGCTGCTGGCTGGGTCTGCTGCTGGTCACGCCGGTGGTACAGGCCGCGAACACGCCGCTGCCGCCTACACTGGAACCGCTGCTTGAAGCGCTGGTTGATGCCAAGTTGAGTCAGGCCGCGCCAGTACTGACGAGGCTTGAAGCCGAGGGCGGCGAAGCAATACTGCCCCTGTTTCGCACCATGCTGGCAGGGGATCTCTACTACATCAAAGCGTCAAAGCGAGTGATTGCGGTGACCGAAATGGCGGGTGAGGAAACGCAACTCGACCTGCTCAGCGGTGCCCCGATCGACCGCTTGTCCAAACGCGAGATCAGCAAGATCCGCGTCAATAACTCATTGCGTGGCCAGCTGCGTGATGCCATCTCCCGTTTGCAGTTGGGGTCTGTCAGTGCCTCGGTGCGTGAAGCCGCCGTGCGTGCGCTGCTGTCGGATCTTGCCCCCGGCACGCTGGACGCGATCCGTGTTGCCCGTCTCAATGAAGGGTCTGCTGACGTGCGCGAGGTGATGGATATGGCGCTGGCGCTGAACCGCCTGAACACGGCCACTGAAGCCGCTGACCGTATTGAAGCCATTGCGCAGCTTGAGGGCAGTCTTGAAGGCCCGGTGCGCAATGCCCTGAACCGTATTGCCGACAGCGACCCTGTGCCTCAGGTGCAGCAAGCGGCGCAGAAGGCGCTGGTCGGTATTGAGCAGAGGGTGGAGTTCTACGCCTTTATTGATCAGCTGTTTTTTGGTTTGAGCCTGGGCTCGGTGCTGCTGCTGGCGGCGATCGGTCTGGCGATCACCTTTGGTGTGATGGGCGTGATCAACATGGCCCACGGCGAGATGATCATGTTGGGCGCGTACACCACCTATGTGGTGCAGCTGCTGATGCCCAACCATATCGACTATTCATTGTGGGTGGCGATCCCGATGGCGTTTATCGTCGCCGGTTTGGCGGGTGTGCTGCTGGAACGTCTGGTGATTCGTCACCTGCACGGTCGGCCGCTGGAAACGCTGCTGGCCACGTTCGGTGTCAGTCTGGTGCTGCAGCAGCTGGTCCGCACCGTGTTTTCGCCGCTGAACCGTCAGGTGGCCTCACCTGAATGGATGAGCGGCTCCTGGGAGATCAACCCGGTACTGTCGCTGACGCTGAACCGGCTCTACATTCTGGCGTTTGCACTGCTGGTGTTCTTTGCCCTGATGCTGCTGTTGAAGAAAAGCTCGCTCGGCCTGAACGTGCGTGCGGTGTCGCAAAACCGTGATATGGCCCGTTCCATGGGTATCCGTACCGGTTGGGTGGATGCCATGACCTTTGGCCTGGGGTCCGGTATTGCCGGGATTGCCGGGGTGGCACTGAGCCAGCTGACCAACGTCGGCCCCAATCTGGGTCAGGCGTACATCATCGATTCGTTCATGGTGGTGGTGTTTGGCGGTGTCGGTAACCTCTGGGGCACGCTGGTGGCAGCTTTCTCGCTGGGGATCGCCAACAAGTTCCTGGAGCCGGTCACCGGCGCGGTGCTGGCCAGCATTCTGGTTCTGGTCTTCATCATCCTGTTTATCCAGAAGCGTCCCAAGGGACTCTTCCCGCAGAAAGGGAGGGCGGCTGAATGAACTGGCTGACTCAGCTGTTTGCTGCCGGGCGTACCCCCGGCAACCGGGTGCTGCCGTTCGTGACGGTGCTGTTCGCCGTCACTGCGCTGGCCTCCATGGCCAATCTGTTACTGCCTGAAACCTCGCCGCTGCACGTGAGCACCTACACCATCACGCTGCTGGGCAAGTATCTCTCCTACGCGATGCTGGCGTTGGCGGTGGATGTGATCTGGGGCTATTGCGGCATTTTGAGCCTGGGCCACGGTGCCTTCTTTGCCCTCGGCGGTTACGCCATGGGCATGTACCTGATGCGCCAGATCGGTGATCGCAGCGTCTACGGCAACCCGGACTTGCCCGATTTCATGGTGTTCCTCAACTGGGACAGTCTGCCCTGGTACTGGCTGGGCATGGATCAGTTCTGGTTCGCCATGCTGATGGTGCTGTTGGTGCCCGGCGTGTTGGCCTTCGTGTTCGGTTGGCTGGCGTTCCGCTCGCGGGTGACCGGTGTCTATCTGTCGATCATGACGCAGGCGCTGACCTATGCCTTGATGCTGGCGTTCTTCCGTAACGAGATGGGGTTTGGCGGCAACAACGGCCTGACCGACTTCAAGGAGATCCTTGGCTTTGATCTGCAATCCGACGCCACCCGTGTGGCCCTGTTTGCCATCACCGCGCTGCTGCTGGGGCTGATCTATGTGGTCAGCCACCTGATCCTCAAGTCCCGCATGGGCAAGGTGATTGTGGCGATCCGTGATGGTGAGTCCCGCACGCGCTTCCTTGGCTATCGCACCGACCGTTACAAGGTCTGGCTGTTTGTCTACTCGGCGCTGATCGCGGCGATCGCCGGGGCCATGTATGTCCCTCAGGTCGGCATCATCAATCCGGGCGAGTTCTCGCCGCTCAACTCCATCGAAGTGGTGGTCTGGGTTGCGGTTGGTGGGCGCGGCACCTTGTATGGCGCGGTCATCGGTGTGCTGCTGGTCAACTACGCGAAAACCCGCTTCACCGCGATCATGCCGGAAGGTTGGCTGTTCGCACTGGGTCTGCTCTTTGTGCTGGTGACGCTGTATCTGCCCAAGGGGCTGGCAGGCTTGTGGGGGCAGCTGACAGCGGGCCGTCAGCGCAAGGCTGACACGGCATTACCACAGGAGGCTCACCCATGAATGCACTGGATAACGCCCGTGAACTGATGCGCCCGGATCGGGTCTGGCCCTTCCTGGTGCCGCCCGCGCCACCGATCGATGTGTCCAAGCAGGTGCTGCTGTACGTGGAAGGGCTGAGTGTCAGCTTTGATGGCTTCAAGGCGCTGAATGATCTCAATCTGTATATCAATGACGGCGAGCTGCGCTGCCTGATCGGGGCCAACGGGGCGGGCAAAACCACGCTGATGGATGTGATCACCGGCAAGACGCAGTGTGATCAGGGCAGTGTCTATTTCGGCCAGACCCTCAATCTGTTGGAAAGAAGCGAGCCGGAAATTGCCCAGCTGGGAATCGGCCGCAAGTTCCAGAAGCCCACAGTGTTCGAGGCGCATACGGTACTCGATAACCTGGAGATGTCGCTGAAAACGGCCAAGGGGATCTGGCAGACGCTGATGGCGCGGCTGTCGCCCGGCGAGATGGATCGCATTGATCACGTACTGGGGATCATCGGCCTTAAAGCGCAGCGATTCAGGCTGGCCGGGGCGCTGTCGCACGGGCAGAAACAGTGGCTGGAGATCGGCATGCTGCTGGTTGCGGAGCCACGCCTGTTGCTGATCGATGAGCCGGTTGCCGGGATGACCGCTGAAGAAACCGAGCGCACCGCCGAACTGCTCACCTCCTTGGCAGGCGAGCATACCGTGGTGGTGGTCGAACACGACATGGAGTTCGTGCGCAGCATCGCCCGTACCGTCACCGTGTTGCATCAGGGCTCGGTTCTGGCCGAAGGCACCATGGAGCAGGTGCAGAACAACCGTGACGTGATCGAAGTATATCTGGGGGAAGACGCATGATCTCGATCCGACAAGTGAATCAGCTCTACGGTGGCACCCGCATTCTCTGGGATCTGGAGCTGGAGATCGAAGCCGGTTCCTGTACCTGCATCATGGGCCGCAACGGCGTCGGCAAGACCACTCTGTTGAAATGTCTGATGGGGCTGCTGCCGATTGAGAGCGGTGAAATTCTGCTGCAGGGCGAGCCGCTGCACAGCCGTCCGGCGGAGTATCGCGCCCGCGCCGGGATCGGCTATGTACCCCAGGGACGCGATATCTTTCCGCTGTTGACGGTGGAAGAAAACCTGCGCATCGGGCTGCCGGTCCGCAAGGATGGTGCGAAGGCGATTCCCGACAAGATCTTCGAACTGTTCCCGGTGCTGGGCGACATGATGCATCGCCGTGGCGGTGATCTGTCGGGCGGACAACAGCAGCAGTTGGCGATTGGGCGGGCGCTGGTGATCGACCCCAAAGTGCTGATTCTGGATGAACCCAACGAAGGCATACAGCCCAATATCGTCAAACAGATTGGTGACGTGATCCTCAAGCTGAACGAAGAGGAGGGGATGACCGTGATCCTGGTGGAGCAGAAGCTGGGCTTTGCCCGCCGTGTGGGTAAGGAGTTTCGCCTGATGGAGAAAGGCCGCATCGTCGCCGCGGATCGCATGGATAACCTCAATGATGAGTTGATTCGCCAGTATCTGGCGGTCTGAGGATGATCGGATGAATATGCCGCTGACTTCACCCCCGTTGACCTCGGCCCCGGATGTAGAGCCTTCCCGCTGGCATGCGCGCCTGTCATTGGGGCTGAAGCGCACGGCACGCGGGACGCGGGTGGCCAGCGCCGAACGTTTCGGGCCGCTGCATCTGCAAAAACCGTTTTACCCGGAAGGGCCGGACCTGGCGCATCTGTACCTGCTGCATCCGCCCGGCGGCATGGTGTCCGGTGATCTGCTGGAGATTGAAGCCCGGTTGGACGCTGACACGGCGGCGCTGATCACCACCCCGGGTGCCGGGCGTGTGTACCGTGCCCGCCCCGACCGCACTCTGCAGCATCAGCGGGTCACGCTGGAGGTGGGTGCCGGCAGCTCACTGGAGTGGCTGCCGCTGGAAACCATCCTCTACCCGAACGCCCGCACCCGGCTGGAAGTGGAGGTGGCGCTGACAGGCGATGCCCGTTTTATCGGCTGGGAAGTGACCAGCCTTGGATTACCGGCCTGCGGTGAGGATTTTGCTGCAGGCGAGCTGCACCAGCGTCTGCAGATTCGCCGCGACGGTCGGCTGCTGCTGCGCGAACAGCTGCTGCTGGATGAACACAGCCACGCCGTGCTGACCGGCAAGGCGGGTCTGCAAGGGCAGCCGGTGACGGGATTGATGGTGGCAGGGCCGTTCACGCCGGAACAGGTCGAACCGTTGCTGGAACCGCTGCGCGCATGCTGTGAGCAGGATGAGCTGTTGGCCGGAGTCAGTTTGAGTGGTGAATTTCTGCTTATCCGCACCCTGGGACGGTGCTCTGAACAAGCCCGGCGCTGCCTTGAACAGTGCTGGGGCTTGATCCGCCCGACCCTGATCGGCCGTGAGGCCTGCGCCCCCCGAATCTGGGCTACCTGATTGCAACCGGTCTGCGGCTGCAGACCGAAGGAGATATCGATGGAATTGCTGCCAAGAGAGAAAGACAAGCTGCTGATTTTCACCGCCGCGCTGCTGGCGGAACGCCGCCTGAATCGCGGCCTGAAGCTGAATTACCCGGAAGCGGTGGCCTACATCACCATGGAAATCATCGAAGGTGCCCGTGATGGCCGCACCGTGGCCGAGCTGATGGGCTTCGGCAAAACCCTGCTCAGCGCCGATCAGGTGATGGACGGGGTGCCGGAGATGATCGATGAGGTGCAGGTGGAAGCCACCTTCCCCGATGGCACCAAGCTGGTCACCGTGCATCAGCCGATTGTTTAACGAGGAGAGTCCGATGATTCCCGGAGAAATTCAGAGCGCCCCCGGCGATATCGAGCTGAACCTGGGTCGCAAGACCACTCGGCTACGGGTGGAAAACCACGGTGATCGGCCGGTACAGGTCGGTTCCCACTACCACTTTTACGAGGTCAACCCCGCGCTGGTGTTCGACCGTGACGCCACCCGAGGCTTTCGCCTCAATATCGCCTCCGGCACCGCCGTGCGGTTCGAGCCTGGGCAGGGGCGTGAGATTGAGCTGGTGGAATATGCCGGTAGCCGCACCATCTATGGCTTCCGTGGTGAAGTGATGGGGCCGCTGGATGCACCGGCAGCAGGGGAGGACAGCTGATGGCCAAAATGGACCGACACAGTTACGCGCAGATGTTCGGCCCCACCGTGGGCGACCGCGTTCGTCTGGGTGATACCGAACTCTGGATCGAGGTCGAGAAGGACTTCACCACCTATGGCGACGAAGTGAAGTTTGGTGGCGGCAAGGTGATCCGTGATGGCATGGGGCAGAGCCAGCTCACCAACGAGGTGGCGATGGATCTGGTGATCACCAACGCCCTTATTCTGGATCACTGGGGCATCGTCAAGGCGGATGTGGGCATCAAGGCCGGGCGCATCCACACCATCGGCAAGGCGGGCAACCCGGATATTCAGGACAACGTCGATATCGTCATCGGGCCGGGCACCGAAGTGATCGCCGGTGAGGGGGCGATTCTCACCGCCGGCGGCATTGATGCCCATATCCATTTCATCTGCCCGCAGCAGGTGGAAGAGGCGCTGATGTCGGGCGTCACCACCATGATTGGCGGCGGCACCGGCCCGGCCACCGGCACCAAGGCCACGACTTGCACGCCGGGGCCCTGGTATCTGGGCAAGATGCTGCAATCCACCGACGAAATGCCGATGAACCTCGGCTTTCTCGGCAAGGGTAACGCCAGCCAGCCCGAAGCGCTGCGTGAGCAGCTGGATGCCGGAGCCTGTGGCCTGAAGCTGCACGAAGACTGGGGTACCACACCGGCCTCGATCGACTGCTGCTTGAGCGTGGCGGACGCGTACGACGTACAGGTGGCGATCCATACCGATACCCTGAACGAGTCCGGCTTTGTCGACGATACCATCGGTGCATTCAAGAACCGCGTGATCCACACCTACCACACCGAAGGGGCCGGTGGCGGTCATGCGCCGGATATCATCCGCGCCTGTGGTTACCCGAACGTGCTGCCATCGTCTACCAATCCGACGCGACCCTACACGGTCAACACGGTGGATGAGCATCTCGACATGCTGATGGTCTGTCACCATCTGGACAGTAATATCCCCGAAGATGTCGCGTTTGCCGATTCCCGTATCCGCAAGGAAACCATCGCCGCCGAAGATATTTTCCATGATCGGGGTGCATTCAGCATGATCTCCTCCGATTCGCAGGCGATGGGCCGCGTCGGTGAAGTGGTTACCCGTACCTGGCAGACCGCCCACAAGATGAAGCTGCAGTTTGGTCTGTTGCCGGAAGATGCCGACCTCGGTGCGGACAACTTCCGTGCCCGTCGCTATATCGCCAAGTACACCATCAACCCGGCCATTACCCATGGCATCGCCCATGAAGTGGGCTCCATCGAGCCCGGCAAACTGGCCGATCTGGTGCTGTGGAAGCCCGCCTTTTTCGGCATCAAACCGGCGCTGATCATCAAGGGCGGCATGATTGCGGCTGCGCCGATGGGTGATCCCAACGCCTCGATTCCGACACCTCAGCCGGTGCACTACCGGCCGATGTTCGGGGCGCAGGGGCGGGCGGCTGCGGAAACTTCGGTGACCTTTGTCAGCAAGGCTGCGCTGGATTCGGGCCTGCGCGAGCAGCTGGGGCTGACGCGTCGTTTGGTGGCGTGTGGCAATACGCGCACCCTCACCAAGGCCAACATGGTGCTGAATGACTGGCTGCCCGAGATCAGTGTCGACCCGCAGACCTATGAAGTGCGGGCTGATGGCGAACTGCTGACCTGCGAACCGGTCGATGTGTTGCCGCTGGCGCAGCGTTATTCATTGTTTTAAAGGCACTGTTTAAGGAGAACAACCATGTTCGAAGTACATGAACGTCTGGGGACGCATTGTCATGCACCGGTCGCGGCAAAAGTGGTGCTGACCCATGATCAGCGTGATCGGGGACGGCTGAAATTGACCAGTGATACCGGTGAGGAGGTCCGGGTATTTCTGGAACGGGGCAAGCCGCTGTTGGTGGGGGAATATCTCAAGGCGGTATGTGGGCGGCATCTGCAGGTTGAAGGTGCGAAAGAACCGGTACTGGAAGCGCGCTGTGATGACTGGAACACCTTCGCCCGTGCCTGTTACCACTTGGGTAATCGCCATGTGCGTATTGAAGTAGGGGATCGCCTGCTCCGAATCAAGCCTGACCATGTGCTGGAAGAGATGTTGAATCTGCTCGGGCTTGAAACCGGTCTGCACGAGGCTGTGTTCATGCCGGAATCCGGAGCCTATGCCCATGGCCAGCACCATCACGACCACTGACCACGCCCTGTTGCGGCTGCTGCAACTGAGCAGTGTCAGCCTGCCGGTGGGAGGCTACGCCTTTTCGCAGGGGCTGGAATACGCCATCGACACCGGTTGGGTGAGCAAGGCCGATCAGATCGCCGACTGGCTGGAGCTGCAGCTGCTGCACAGCGTAGCCCGCACTGACCTGCCGCTGTTGCGGTTGGCGATGCAGGCCGACACAGAGCAGCGTTGGCAAACGTTGAACGACCTGTCACTGGCCTGCCGTGAAACCCGCGAGCTGCGCCTGACCGACAGCGCCATGGGCGCGGCGTTGCGTCGGGTGCTGAAGAACCTCGGTATTGAGGTGCCCGAAACACTGCGCAAGGAGGTCAGTTTTATTGTGCTGTTCGCCTTTGCGGCGCGTTATTGGCAGATCAATGGCGAGTTGGCCGCATTGGGTTTGGGCTGGTCGTGGCTGGAAAATCAGGTTGCGGCAGCCACCAAGCTGGTGCCGCTGGGACAAACCCAGGCACAGCAGCTGCTCAATGATCTGCAACCGCTGCTGCCGCAAGCGTTCGAGATTGCCAAGGGCGTTGATGAAGAGGCGATCGGTGTTGGCCTGCCAACACTGGCGATCGCCAGCAGTCGCCATGAAATTCAGTATTCAAGGCTGTTCCGTTCCTGAACGGGGAGCCGCCAGTCACAAGAGGAAATACGCGATGAGCAACCCGAAACAGACATTGAGAGTGGGCGTTGGTGGGCCGGTCGGTTCCGGCAAAACGGCACTGTTGCGCTCGCTCTGTGCCGCCATGCGCGATTATTACGATATCGCCGTGGTGACCAATGATATCTACACTCAGGAAGACGCCAAGTTTCTGACTGAACATGAGGCACTGAGTGCCGACCGTATTATCGGGGTCGAAACCGGAGGCTGTCCGCATACGGCGATCCGTGAAGATGCATCGATGAATCTGGCGGCGATTGATCAGCTGGTCGAGCGCCACGGTGCGCTGGATGTGGTGTTTGTCGAGAGTGGCGGTGACAACCTCAGCGCAACCTTCAGCCCCGAGCTGTCCGACCTGACCATCTATGTGATCGACGTTTCAGCCGGTGACAAGATTCCGCGCAAGGGTGGCCCCGGCATCACCAAGTCGGATCTGCTGATCATCAACAAGATCGACCTGGCCCCGCTGGTTGGTGCATCGCTGGAGGTGATGGATCGGGATGCGCGCAGGATGCGCGGCGAGCGTCCGTTCATCTTTGCCAATCTGAAAGCGGCACAGGGGCTGGATGACATTATCGGCTTCATCATCAGCGAAGGGATGCTGGACGCCAAAACCCTGCCACCCGCCAAGGCGGTGGTGTGATCATGTTCAAGGAGAACGTTATGCGTACATCATTTGTTGTGGCTGTCACCGCTGTCACCGCTGTCACCGCTGTTGCGCTGTTGCCGGGTGCGGCGCTGGCCCACACCGGCCATGAAGTGTCAGGGTTTGTCAGTGGACTGGCGCATCCGGTGGGGGGGGCCGACCACCTGCTGGCCATGCTGGCTGTCGGCTTGTGGGCAGCGCGTCTGGGCGGTTGTGCCCTTTGGCTGGTGCCACTTACGTTTGTGACCACCATGGTGTTGGGCAACGCGCTGGCACTGTCGGGCGTATCGCTGGCGCTGACCGAGCAGGGTATCGGTGTTTCTGTGGTTGTGCTCGGGCTGTTGCTGGCTTGTGCGGCACGTTTTGCGACCCCGGTGTGCATGGCCATTGCCGGCGGCTTTGCTCTCTTTCACGGTCTGGCGCACGGGGCTGAAATGCCGTTAACTGCCACTGGCTTCACCTATGCGGCGGGCTTCACTCTGGCAACGCTGGGCCTGCACCTGCTCGGTATGCTGTTGGGTAAGGTGGGGGACGAGGCGCGCGCACGGTTGTTCAGTCGTGTGACCGGGGGCGCGATTGCGCTGACCGGTGTGGCACTGCTGGCGGCCTGAGGTACACTGTTCGGCATCTGAGCAGGGGAGTGCTGGATGCTGAACAGACTTAACTTTCGCCACCTGTACCATTTCTGGGTGGTCGCCCGTGAAGGCACCATGGCGCGCGCCAGCCAGGTGCTTGAGCTGGCACCGCAAACCCTGAGCAGTCAGGTGTCGGCACTGGAAAGCGAGGTCGGCGGCCTGCTGTTTCGTCGCGAAGGGCGAGGCCTTAAATTGACCGACCTGGGCCGTACCGTACAGCGCCATGCCGATGCGATCTTTGAGGCGGCCGAAGCGCTGCAGCAGGTGTTGCAGACACCGGCTGAAGATCGCCCGCTGAACCTGTCGGTCGGGATTTCGGCATCGATTCACAAGCTGATCGCCTGGCGTCTGATCGAACCCGCGCTGCAACTGGACCGTGAGCTCAATCTGAGCTGTGAAACCGGCCGCACCCCCAATCTGCTGAACGACCTCAAACGGCGTGATCTTGACCTGATTCTGACTGATCGGCCACCTGCGCTCGAGCCTGACTCGCGCTTGTATCTGCATGATCTGGGTAGCTCGCCGATGAGTCTGTTTGCCGCGCCCGTTTTAGCCGAGGCACTGCGTGAAGACTTCCCCCACAGTCTTAATGGCCAGCCGTTTCTGGCCAATGCAGTCGATGCGCCCTATGTCAGCCAGCTGATGCAGTGGTTTGATGGTGCGGGCGTCGAGGTGTCGATTCGTGCCCAGGTGGATGACAGTGCGTTGATCAAGGTGTTTGGCCATCATGGCATGGGGGTCTTTGCAGCACCGGGGGTGATTGCCGATGAAGTGTGCCGGCAGTATCAGGTCGAGGTGATCGGGCAGGTTGAGTCGGTACGTGATCAGCTGTACGCGATTACGCGGGGTGCGCATCCCCAGCATGCGGCGGTACAGGCAATCTGTCAGGGGCGGGTAGATGACTCATCGAAAAAAGCTGATGATAAAGATTAATAAACCTGCTTTTTTCTTTTGTTTGTATTGCCCATGATGAAAGCCTGATCAAACGAGACGAGGAGTCCGATCATGAAAGCGATCCATAAATACCGTCTTGAGGCGTCCGATACCGTCAATACACTGCATCTGAAAGCAGGATATCGGGTGGTGCGATTTGAGTACCTGATAGCGGAAAAAGGGCTCTTCATGTGGGTGGAAGAACCGTTGCGTGCCGATGTTCCGGTGTGTGGGGCGTCATTCCGGGTAGCGATGACCGGGAAACCGGTCGCCATGGACTATGAGTACATGGATACGGCTCTGGACCCCTTTGGCCCCGAGGCATACCACCTGTTCCGGGTTGACACCGAGTTGAGTCAGCCGCTGATGCCTGCACCGGAGCGGATCAACCACGCCGCTGCCTGATCAGAATCTGGCAGCCACATACAGAAAAGCCGGATGGCGTTATCGCTATCCGGCTTTTTCATGCCTGTATCAGGCTGACTGCAGTTGCTGCACAAAGCGGTCGTGCAGTTCACCGAACTGCCAGGCGAAGGGCAGCGTCAGCCATTCCAGTTCCAGAGCCTGCAAGGCGGCTGGCGTGGGCTCGTCGTCCTGCTGGGCCAGTGCCTGGCTCAGACGCTCCATCTGGTATTCCATGCGCAGGGCTTCGTCCTCTTCAGGGGAGGCTAGGCTCAGCAGGATTTCCAGGCGGATACAGAGCTCACGTGCCTGGCGTTCAGATATAGCCAGTTGTTGCTCGATACTGCGGGTACCCGCGCTGATCAGGCGGATCGCTTCCAGACGCACGCCGATACGCTCGCGCCAGTGTTCGCCCGGTGACGGACCGGTGATCGCTTCTGTCAGCAGTGTCGACAGGGTCTCGCTGCTGCCTTGGGTCACCAGCTCTTCTTCCGATTGCTCGGCCAGCAGGGCCAGTCGTTGCAATGCCTCAATGGCCATATCGGGGAGCATGGCTTTCTGAGTCTGTGCCTGTTGCCGTTCCTGGCTGGCCTGAGCCTTGCGCTGTTCCTTGAGGCGGGCAAAAATCAGGTCGCACTGCTCTCTGAATGCTTGCCAGAGCGCGCGCTCACGGCTACGGAAGGTCGGTCCTGCATTCTTCCATTGTTGCTGTAGCTGCTTGGCGGCGTCGGCGGCAGCGGAGACATCATCGGCGGTCGCCAGTTCAGACGCTTGGGCGATCAGCTGTTCCTTGATCTCACCGCAGTGCTGACGATGCTGCTTGACCTGCTGATCCAGTTCCCGCAGCAGCGCATTGAACTGCTGCTGCAACGGTTTGCCTGGGGCACGGTCGACCGGTGTGTATGTACGCCACTCTTCCCGTGCCGTGCGGCTGATCGCTTCAACGGCGGTCCAGTCGGCCTGGTTCCAATCCATCTGCTTCAGATAAAGCTCAAGCTGGTCACAGATTTGCTGACGCTGTGTCAGGTTGAATTCGCGTTGTTTGCGCTGCGAGCCAAACCACTGTTGGCACGGGGTATACGCCTTTTCACCTGCTTCATGAAAGCGTTTCCACAGTTTCTGTGAATGCAGTGGGTCGTTGGCATCGACCTGCTTCCATTCTTGTTGCAGGTTCCGAATCTGGTCAGCCAGCGCCTGAGGTGCCAGTTCGACTCCGATCAAGGCTTCCATTTGGGCGCACAGAGATTCCTTCTTGCCGCTGACCGCAAAGCCTTGCCAGTCCTGCAGTTCAGCCAGACGGGCATGCAATTGACGGAAGCGTGCTTCCAATGCGTCAGGCAACAGTGTGCCCAGCTGCTCCATGCGTTTGCTCAAGGCCTGCTGCAAACGGTCGGCATCGATCACATTGCCGCTCTCGATCGCCTGCTCCAGCTGATCAACCTGATGGCTGATTTCGGCGGTTTGCTGGCGCGCTTCTGCGCTAAGGTCAGCCTGTTGCTGCTTCAGCGTATCGGCCAGGGCAGTCAGTTGCAGCAGTCGTTCAGGTGCAGGTGTCTGAGCGGGCCAGTCAATTTTGCCGATCAGCTGCTGGACCTTGCGCAGCCGTTGCGGCAACGGTTGCTGGTCGTCGGTCAGCAGGCGTTCTAGCTGTTCGTCATGCTGGTCCAGTGCCACCAGTGCGGCCAGAGTTTGCTCAACAGCTTGCGTACCTTTTTGCCACTGGCTTTGCTGCCGTGCGGACAGCGTGCCGCTCAGTGTTTGCCACTGTTGTTGCAGCGATGCCAACTGTTCGGCGGCAGTGGTAGCCGCACCATGGGTCGGCGTCAATGCGGCCAGCTGTTCCAATAGTGCCTGTGCCTGTTGCTCACGAGCCTGCTGTGCTTCACGTTCGCGGACCACGGCAGCCTCTGCGTCAGCTCGCTGCTGCAGGCGCTGTTCGATGGTCTGTTGCAGGTCCGCGAATTGCTGTTGTTCAGCTCCTGCCGAACCGAGCTGTTGCCATTCCTGGTACAGCGCCTGCGCACGTGCCTGCAGGTACTGGGTATCGTGGGTGACGGCGAGCTGCTGCAGTTGAGCCAGCAGCTGCTGACGGCGCTGGTCGGTTTCAGTTGCCTGACGGGCCTGTTCGCGCAGGCTATTCAACTTGTCGCGGCTGATCCGGTGAACGGTTTTATCGCGCCCCCGTGATGCGCGTTGAATCTGCTCCAGCAGCTCGGTACTGTCGATGCGCTGTGCCGCTTCCTTACGGATATTGGCCAGTTTTGCATTCAGGGCGATCTGCATCAGTACCGCTTCATCGCGGATGCTGTTGAGCGTATCGGTTTCCAGGTGGGTGCAGCTGGTATGAATAATGATACGAGTGCGGGTTGCGTCGTCATCAATCCGCTCGAGCAGCTGGTGCAGGCTGCCCTGACTCTGATTGTCATCGAAGCACTCGCTGACCCGCACGCCAGCCTGCTCGCGAATTTCGGGATCACGTGATTGCTGCAACACGGTGAGCAATGATTCCGTATCGGACAGACGGCGAACCGCACGCAGTCGTACATTTTGGTTACTGTCATTCAGAGCAAGCTGACACAGAATAACGGCCTGCTCGGGGTGGTCCGGGTGCAGCTTGCCTATCGCGCAGGCACGAACTTCCGGATCCGAATGACGCCACTTGGGCTTGAACAGGTTTGCAAACATCAGTCACCACTACCAGAGGAGAGTCCCGACATCCATGTACCGTGGATGAACGGGGGGGCCGCTATTCTAACGGGCCGTTGAGTCCAAGGAAAAGCCTTGACAGAGGCTGAATCGGGATTAAGTACCGTTACATGACGGTGAACCGGGGATTCAGGGTATCGAGATCAGGCAGTTGCACCCTACAGCCATCGTCTGAACGATGATAGGGCGAATCCAGAGCAATGGATCACCACGGGTGTTTTTGGTCATATTTTTCGTGTCGGGCTTATGTCGGGAGCACGCTGACATCCCCGTCGGTGTAAACCCATTCGCCCTGTTCGCGTTCAAAGCGGGAGCGTTCATGGAGGATGGCGCTGCCTTCCGGGCTGTCGAACGAGGCCTTGAACTCAACGATGCCATTCTGGTTGTCGGCTGAACCGGCTTCGGTGTCGACTATTTCCAGTCCTGTCCATACCGTGATCTGGGTCTGTTCGGCCAGCAGTTCGGCATCTTGAGGGGTGCGTTTGCGTGGTGCTGTGGTCTTGATCAGGTAGTCGATGGCACCCAATGCAAATGCAGTGTAACGCGAGCGCATCAGAGCCTCGGCAGTGGCTGCCGGTTTGCGGCCGGTGATGGCCGGTTCACAGCAGAAACTGAATGGTTTGCCCGAGCCACAAGGGCAGCGAGTGTCCAAATCCTGATTGTCGATCAGCATACGGATGATCCCTGGGGGTTGAGATGTTAATCTGAAGGTTGAAACCGATCTAACCATTCCCCTTACAAAAAGTCGAGACATACTCCAAATGGCGGGCGCGCAGAACGAAACCTTTTACTGGCATGATTACGAAACCACTGGCATCGATCCGGCGCGGGACCGGCCGTTGCAGTTTGCCGGTATCCGTACTGACGCCGAGTTCAACATCATTGGCGAGCCGCTGATGCTGTACTGCCGTCCGTCTGAAGATGTACTGCCGCATCCGCAGGCCTGTCTGGTTACCGGCATTACGCCGCAGACAGCGCTGAAAGAGGGTGTCTGCGAGGCGGAGTTTATTGCCCGTGTCCATGCGGAACTGGCGACGCCGGGTACCTGTGCGGTGGGGTACAACAGTATTCGCTTTGATGATGAGGTGACGCGCTACACCCTGTATCGCAACTTCTTCGACCCTTATGCCCGTGAGTGGCAGAACGGCTGTTCTCGCTGGGACATCATCGACATGTTGCGACTGACTCGCGCCTTGCGTCCAGAGGGTATTGTGTGGCCCGAGTACGAAGATGGCCGTCCCAGCCTGCGTCTGGAAGATTTGACCAGGGCCAACGGTATCGACCATGGCAACGCGCATGATGCGCTGTCCGATGTGTACGCGACGATTGCCGTGGCCAAACTGGTCAAGGAACGTCAGCCCAAGCTGTTCGATTATGTGGTGCGCAACCGGGGCAAGCGGGCGATACAGGCCCAGCTGGATGTGGCCCGGATGAAACCGGTGCTACATGTCTCCTCGCGCTACCCGACCGAGTGGGGCAATGCCGCGATTGTGGCGCCGATTGCCAACCACCCGAGCAACCGCAACAGCACCCTGGTCTGGGATCTGCGTGAAGACCCGACACCGCTGTTCGAGCGTGATGTGGCCGAGCTGCGCGAGTTGATCTATACCCGGCACGATCAGTTGCCCGCGGGCGCGCCGCGTATTGCCCTCAAGCAGGTGCTGGCCAACAAGTGCCCGATCATTGCACCAGCAGGCATGTTGACCAAGGTTGAGGCCAGTCGGTTGTCGATCGACGGCGATGTCTGCCGCCAGCATTTGCAAATGTTGCGAAATGAAACTGGATTGGCAGCCAAAGTGGCCGATATCTTCAATGACGCCGGTCGACCGGCTGACGGAGATCCTGACCATATGCTCTACAGCGGAGGCTTTTTCTCCGACCATGATCGGGCGCTGATGGAACAGGTGCGCACTGCCGAACCGATGGCGTTGGCCGAGCTGGACCTGCCGTTTCAGGATGCGCGCCTGGAAGAGATGCTGCTGCGTTACAAGGCGCGCAACTTTGAGTACACGCTGACCGAAGACGAGGCCGAGCGTTGGGAAGAGTACCGCAGCCGCAAGTTGCTGCAGGGAGAGGCTGGCTGCTACAGCCTGCCGCAGCTGTTCAAGGACCTGAACGATATTGCTCAGGATCCGCAATTGCCGGATCGCGACCGCCACATACTCGAGGAGTTGGCACTTTATGCCGAGTCGATCTATCCGGGAGAGTATTTCTAGATTTCGCCGAAAAGGCCTGCTGCTGGCATGGTTGTCCGGTGCCTGTGTAGCCACGACCGTGCTGGCGGAGGAGGCCATTCCTTACGGCGTAACGGCCGTGGATAGCTATGCGGCCGGGCGTGGGCATGGGCGCGATGCGTATGAAGGGCTGGAGCGCGGTGATCGTGACCGGGAATTGATGCGTGAGGTGCCGTTTGCCGATCATCAGCAACCGCCACCGCAGGTATGGGTGGTTCATCCATCCGCGCCGCCGCCGGTGTTTCAGGTCGAGGTGCGGGCAGAGCCTGTAGTGGCACTCAAGGGCGAGGATAAGGTTTTTGACCAGATTCGTCTGGATATCGATATCCAGCGCTGTGTGTTCCAGAATATCTGTACCGATGAGGTGAAGGCGATTCCGGGTGTTTACTTGGGTGATGAGCAGTCAGGTGATGCCGACTGGACCGGCCGGTCTGACGGTCTGGAAGTGATCACGGAAAACGAGCCTGCCGTGACCCCCTCCGCCCCGATACTCCAACCCGGCAACGGTGCGCCGGGGCGGGTCTTCGTCGAAGAGCCCGCGTCGGCTCCCTGAGCAGGGTTGCCGGTATCCCGCTCAGGAGAGGGGGATACCCAGCTGTTCATGTTTCAGGGTGTTCAGGCGTGCATCGTCATCTGCCAATGCCTGCTGTTTCACCTCGTCGGTGACCGTGGTACCGAAGTTGCGGATCAGCAGCTGGCGCGCCATCAGGCTGTCCAGCATCCTGCTCAACTCCTCACGGCTCAGGTCTCGGGTGTGCTCGCTCAGCTGTTGGCGGGTATCGAAGGCGAGATTTTCGCGGTCCAGTTCATGCCAGTAGCGGCTGGTGCGGCTGCTCAGGTCGGTATCCCGCTGATTGATACGTGACAGCAGACTTTGCTGATAGCGGGTCAGTTCCTCTGTACTCATGTTGTCGAGCCGCACCGACAAATCCTCCAGGAAAGCGGTGTATTCGGTCGCGAGCACGAACGGGTCGGTGTTGGGCGATTGCACCACCAGCGCCAGACCGGCACGTTCACGGATCGGCATGAAGTTGGCGAAGACGATGTAACCGTACTGTTTCTCGGTGCGCAGGCGCGAATAGAAGGGCGCGGAGATCATCTCGCTGAGCAGGGCCACGGCAGCGCGTGCGCGCAGGCTTTCATCCGGTCCCTGCAGGTAAAGCAGGGTGGAGGCATCGCCATGCTCGGTGGCAAAGGTGTCGATCAGTGGTTCGTTCTCGGGCAGTGACAACACATGCGGCAGTTCTGCTACCCAGCCCAGTGTTTGGGGCTGCAGGGTGGTGCGTACCTGTTGACTCATGGCAACTGCAGTATCGGCACTCAGATTGCCGTGGGCGAGCAGGCGCAGGCCCGCTGGTTCCAGCAGCTGAGGGTAAAAGGCCTTCAGGTCGGCCAGGGTGATGGTCTCCAGTGCGGCCAGTTTCTGCTCGGTACTGCCGCTGCCCAGCAAGTGGGTGTAGAGATGATTGAATGCCTGGTTGTAGGGCTTGTCCTGAAAGCTGTTTTCCAGTTCTTCGCGCAGTTGCGTCTTGATGCGGGCAAAGCGTTCCGGTTTCAGTTCAGGGGTACGCATGGCCGTGATCAGGGTGTCCAGTAACAGCGGCTGCTTGTCACTGAAGCCTGACAGCTTGAGACTGATGCCCTGCAGATGGGGATATAGGCTCGCCGACAGGCCTGCCAGCGCGGCATCGTACAGTTCCTCATTCAACTGATCCTGCACCATGCGGGTGTACAGCCCGGCCAGCAGCGACTGTCGGGGCGACTGGTTGGCGACCGGCGAGAGCAGGGTCAGGTAGAAATCGGCTTTGGGGCGTTTGAACTCGTTGTCCGGCAGATACCAGAGCACGGCTCCGGGCTTGGACCAGATCGCTTGCGGTCGTGTCTGCTCGGCGGCAGTGATCAGATTAAGGTTTTCGGCAATGAAGGGGTTACGCTTGCGCACATGCAGGCGGGCATCGATGATCGGTGCCTGCCACTGGGTCAGCCGCTCGGCAGCGATGGGCTGCACCGCATAGGGCGTCTGATAGCGCGGCTCCATGCGGTCGGTTGGCAGTGCCTGTCCTTCCAGCGTGAGCAGCAGGTTATCCGGGCGCATGGCGTCCAGGTAGGCATGAATCAGCGCGCCATCAAACGTGCCAAAGTGGTAGTCGGCCTTGAGCAGGTACGGTGTCGGGTAGTGCTGCAGTGCCTGGGACAGGCGCATGACGTCGTGTACCGGGTTGCCGGACATGCGGAAGCGGAACTGCACTTCGGCCAGTTGGCGCTCTTCGGCAAAGAGTTCAGCATTCACGCCCTGCCGGCGCAGGGTCTCGATGAAGGCGAAGGTATCGGCCGTGATCGAGTCGATCTGCTGCCAACCGGCTTCGGTCAGCTCCATCTGGATGCTGAACATTGCTTGCCCGGGCAGGTCCATCGCTGGTGATGCCGCCAGGCTGCGCACCCAACCCTTCTCCTTGAGCAGCGACAACAGGCTGCCACTGCCTTCATAACCGATCAGACTGCTGAGGTAATACAGCGGCTTCTGCTGCCAGTGCTCCCGAATCGGTGGCAAGGGGAAGCTGAGGCTGAGCAGGCGGGTCTCACGCAGGGTCTCGATATTCAGCTGGGCAGGGAGGCTGTTGTCGGTGAATAGCGGTGCCTGATCAACATAGGCGGTCGCCTTGCGGTTCTCGACTGCCGTGAAGTGCTTGCGCACCAGCGTTTCCAGCTGGTCCAGCGGCTGTGGGCCAATGACGGAAAGGGTCATCAGGTTGGCGGAATAGTAACGCTGGTAGAAGCGGATCAGCTCGTCCCGAATCTTGCTGTCATCGGAGTTGGACAGGGTCTCCAGACTGCCCACGGCAAAGCGGCTGTAATGGTGTTCCGGATTGAAGACCTGTTTCCGGGCTTCGAAGCTGCGGCGGCCATCATCGCGTAGCTTGGCCTGGTATTCGGAATGGACGGCGTGGCGTTCACGGTCAACATATTCGGCGCTGAACAGTGGCGCAACAAAGAATTGGGCGAAGCGGTCTACAGCCTCCGGCAGGGCACCGGCGTCCACATCGAAAAAGTAGTTGGTGTTTTCATAGGCGGTAAAGGCATTGTGGCTGCCGCCGTGGGAGCTGATGAACTGCTGGTAGTCACCGGCCTCGGGGTACTTTTCGGTCCCCAGGAACAGCATGTGTTCGAGAAAATGGGCCAGCCCCGGGCGTTCTGCCGGATTGGCATTGGAGCCGACGGCCACATTCAGGGAAACGGCGGCCTTGTCGGCGCGGGCGTCGGATACCACCACCGCACGCAAGCCGTTGTCCAGCTGCAGGTAGCGGTACTCCCGCGTATCCAGGGGGCTGGTGATGATCTCGGCCCGCAGTGGCAGCGCCAGGCAGGACAGTAGTAACAGCAGGACGAAAGCCAGCGGGTGACGTAAATGCAGCATATTCCCTCACTTGGTGTTGCACAGTCTTGGAGACGACATACGACCCCGGTTACGACCGGCAGTTCAATTTTGACCACTGTGGGTGCAGAGGACGCGTACAGTCGATACAATCAGCCAGAGTTTACAGGATAGGGAACGGACGGATGAACCGCGAGAAAGTGATCTTTGCGTTTTTCATTGTATTGGCACTGACGCTCAACTTCGGCTTTGTCCTCGGAGAGCTGGACAACGCTGCCCATCATGACGTGTTTGAACTGTTTGCCGCGCTGGTCATCAGCCTGGTGTGTACAGTGCTCAAATTTGGCGATCGTACCCACTTGGGCGCATTGATGCTGGCAACCAGTCTGGTGGCGGATCTGCAATTGATACTGGCCGCTGTTTTCTGGGGCTATGGCGAGCAGGTGGCGGCAACTGGCATGACGCCGAAGATGATGGCGAGTGTGGTCTCGTTTGCTGCCGGAGCATTGGTGGCGAATGTCATCTCGGTCATTCTGCTGGTGGTAGAAACCGCGCTGGTACGGCGCTAACCGCATGAATAACCTGGTGTTCCTGTTCATGCGGCGTCTGCGGGCGCCGCTGATCACGCTGATCACGGTCTACGCCATTTCAGTGTTCGGCATGACGCTGATTCCCGGGCGCGATAACGACGGCAACCTGTGGTACATGGATTTCTTCCATGCCTTCTACTTCGTGTCCTATATGGGTACCACCATCGGTTTTGGTGAGGTGCCCTACGAGTTTACCGATGCCCAGCGCATGTGGGTGACACTGTCGATCTATGCCACCGTGATCAGCTGGCTCTACGGGATCGGCCAGACATTGGCGGTCCTGCAGGAACCGATGTTCGGCCGCCTGATGCGCCTGCGCGGGTTTACCTCCCACGTGAGCAACCTGCGTGAACCGTTCTATCTGGTGTGTGGCTACGGCGTGACCGGCAGCATTGTGGTCAAGCGGCTGATCAACCGTGGCATCCGCGTCGTCGTGGTCGATATCGAACAGGATCGCATTGATGCCCTGGAACTGGACAATCTGGTGATCCCGGTGCCGGCGCTCTGTGCCGATGCGTCATTGCCGGACATTCTGGACCATGCGGGTCTGCAGCATCCTCAATGCATCGGTGTGCTGGCGCTGACCAACAATGACAACGTCAACCTGTCGATTGCCATCGCCAGCAAACTGCTGGCACCGCGGCGGCAGATGATCACCCGTACCAATTCCGAAGTGACCACCGCCAACATGGCATCCTTTGGCACTGACATGATCGTCGACCCGTTCCGCGCCTATGCCGACTACATGGCTCTGGCCGCACGTGCACCGCACAAGCTGCTGGCGTATGACTGGTTGATGAACCCCCGCCACCGTACTCTGTCCAGTGCGTACAAACATGCACCGGGGCGTTGGATCATCTGCGGTTACGGGCGCTTTGGCCGCGCACTGGCGCTGGCGTTTGCGGATGAAGCGATGGAAATGACCATCATCGACCCCAGCCCCGGTCAGCTGGCACCGCTGAAGAACGGTGTGGTTGGCGTTGGTACCGAGGCGCATACGCTGCTGGAAGCGGGGGTCGACAGTGCTGTCGGCATCATCGCCGGCACCGGCAACGATGCCGACAACCTGTCGATTATCATGACGGCCCGAGAGCTGAATCCCAAATTGACCACCGTGGTGCGGCAGAACCTGCACCAGAATGCGCTGATCTTCCGCAACAGCCGTTGTGACTTCGTTATGGAGCCGGGGCGGATTATTGCCAACCGCATACTGGCACAGCTGAAAACACCATTGTTGCCGCTATTCTTGGAGCAGTTGCAACAGCAGGATGATGTCTGGGCACACACCTTGATCAATCGCATGAGTCGAGTTGTCGGGGATCAGGAGCTGGATAGCTGGGCCGTGACAATAACCCCTGAAACGGCACCAGCGGTTACTACGCTGCTGGCTGAGCGGCCTGTTACTCTGCGTTATCTGAACAAGGACCCACGCCAGCGTGATCGCCTGTTGCCCTGTTTTCCGCTGCTGTTGAGTACGGCAGAGGGCATTCATCTGCTACCGGGTGAGTTGCATGAACTGCAGACAGGCGACGAAGTGCTGTTCTGTGGACTGGGCACTGCCAAGCGGCAGATGGAGTGGAGCGCGAACAATTACAACGTCCTGTATTATCTGTTGACCGGTGAAGACCCTCCGCATACGTTGCTGGCCCGACTGCTGCGCCAGCACGATCGAGCCAGCGCCTGATGCCGTATTTACTGTTGGTGCTGACCACGCTGTTCTGGGCAGGCAACTTTGTGTTGGCCCGTGCGATTCATCTCGATATGCAGCCATTTACGCTGGCGTTCTTGCGCTGGTCTTTGGCCTTGTTGCTGATCGCACCTTGGTGGCTGCCGCGCGCATGGCGCAGGCGGCAGACGCTGACAGCGAACCTTCCTGTGCTCTGTCTGCAAGGGTTTCTCGGCGTCGCCTGCTTTAACACGCTGGTATATATGGGGGTTCAATACACACAGGCCTCCAATGCCATGCTGATGCAGTCGGCTGTGCCGTTGATGATTCTACTGCTGGGTGCCCTGTTTCTGGGTGAGCGGGTCGGGGCGCGGCAATGGCTGGGGGTCGGGTTGTCATTTAGTGGCGTATTGGTGCTTATCAGTCGTGGCCAGTTGGAAACACTGACCGGCTTCGCGTTCAATCGTGGCGACTTGTGGATCTTCATGGCAATGCTGAGCTGGTCGTTTTATACCCTCAGCCTGCGCTGGCGCCCGGCGGGTCTTGATGGCCTTACCTTTTTCGGCTTTTCGGTACTGGTCGGAGTCGTGATTCTATGTCCGTTAATGCTCTGGGAGCAGGGCGGGCACTTTACGCTGCCAACGACGGAACCCTTTTTGATGACCGTACTCTATATGGCCATATTTCCGTCGATTCTGGCGTTTCTGTTTTGGAATCGTGCAGTCGAACGATTAGGCGCACCGACGGCAGGATTGTTCATTCATCTGATGCCGATGTTCGGGTTGCTGCTGGCAACGATTTTTCTGGGCGAACGCCTGGGGCTTTACCATGTGGTAGGGGTTTTGCTGATCTTTACCGGACTCTACATCGCAATACTGGCACAATCCCTGCGCCGGTTAGGCGATACCCATTAAGGAGATAAGATGCGAACACTGATGACAACCTGTTTTGCCCTGCTGTTGGGGTTGGTACTGATGCCTGATATGGCTGAGGCCAAGCGTTTTGGTGGTGGTTCCAGCGTTGGCAAAAGCTATTCAGCCCCGAAACAAACAACACCGGCCCCAAGTCGCGAGCAAACGGCAGCCAAGACATCAACGAACAGCACTAGCGCGACCAAGTCCAAAGGTTTTGGCGGCATGCTGGGTGGTTTGCTGGCCGGTGGTCTGTTGGCGGCGCTGTTCATGGGTGGCGCATTTGACGGTATTCAGATCATGGATATCCTGCTGATTGCGGTAATCGGCTTTGTCCTGTTCAAGCTGTTTACGCGCCGTAAGGTGCAGCCCGCGCAACCGTCCTATGCCACGCCCGACGGTGGCATGATGCGCCAACAACCTGAGCCCGAGATCGCACCGCAGCCGGCTGCGCCTGCATTCGGTACCTCCGCAGGCAATGTCGGTCTGGCTGCAGCTAAGCTGAACCTGCCTGGCTGGTTTAATGAGAAGACGTTCGTTGATGGTGCTCAACAGCACTTCATCCACCTGCAGAAGGCATGGGATAACCAGGATTGGGGCGACATGCGTGAATACCTGTCGGATGAGATGTTTACCTTGCTACAGCAGGAGCGCGCTAAACTTCCGGCCGAGCAGCATACTGAAGTCGATTCGGTGATGGCTGAGCTGATCAATTTCATTGACGAAAATGATCATGTTGTAGCAAGCATCCACTTCTATGGCTGGATTTCCGATTCCGGCAAGCCGACCAGTGAATTCAGTGAAGTCTGGCACCTGAGCCGTGATATGGCTCAGGATAATGCCGACTGGAAGATCGTCGGTATCGAACAGTCTTGATGCGCTGAACAGACCGGACAGTCGTGACCCGTTCACGGCCGTCCGGCTCTTTTTCAGTGCAGACGCCCTTATTGATGACGGTAGGTTGCACAGTTCCGGTGCATCCTTGGCTCGAACACACTCTCCGCGTTTAAAATATCCCCGTATTACAAGCCTTGGCGCAGTTATTGCTTAGTCATCGGTAACACACCGATGGAGAAAGCTTATGCCTGCGTTGAACAGCCCCCCGATGCAGTTGTCCCGCGCGGAGCGTCACGGATTACCCTGGTGGGGACCTGTCGGTAAACTGGCCATGCGCAAAGCCTGTTGGCTGAACCGTGAGCGCCGCCCAGTCATTGAACAAACCTTCGAGAGTGTTGCTGCCATTCGGGTGCGCCTGCTGACCGAGTGGGCGCAGGCGCAGTGGGAGTTATTGGCCGCACTGGCCGAACAGGTGGATGCAGCGGCTCCTGCTGATGCGGCAATCCTGTTTAAGCATAAGCTGCGTCAGGCTGCCGATGTGTCGGAGTTGGCCTATCTCGACCTTGCTGGCCGGGTGCTGTATTCAACGGCCGCTCAACGGGTCGGGGCAAGGGATCTTGATTCAGCTGCCGTGCAGGCAGGCTGTACGGCACCCTTCCTTTATGGCCCGTACATCGACCCGGTGACGTTACAGCTGGGGCCGAGTTCATCGCGTTTTCATGATGCGGTGACGCTGATGTTTCTGCAGCCGGTCGAGCGTGATGGACAGACGGTAGGGCTGATTGCGGCCCGCGTACCCAATGACGTACTGGGTGATCTGATCCAGCGAGAAGCGGGGCACATCTACCCAGAGTCCGGTGATAACTATCTGTTCATGGTTGAATCCCGCTTCGATCCGGCCATTAAGCCGGGTACGGCCCTGTCCCGTTCGCGCTTCGAAGACGATACCTTTTCCCACGGTGAAAATCTGAAAAGCGGCATCCATACCCGCTGGGGCACGGTCAAGGTCAACCGGCATACCGAGTTTGAAATCCACTTCACCGATCCGGCGACGGGACAGCTGCATCCGGGGGTGCGAGAAACCATTCGCAAGGGTGACAACCTGTATGTGGATTACCCGGGGTATGCCGACTATCGCCATATCCCCGTGATCGGCAAGGGGGTTACCTTCAGCCTGCCCGGTTCGCCCGATCGCTGGGGTATGATGTGCGAAGCGGATCTGGAAGAGGTCTACCGTCGCCGTTCACTGAGCATACGCATGTTCAGCGGCCTGGCCGGGACGTTGTTGTTGGGGCTCGGGTGCAGCTACGGCGTACAGTATGGTCTGGCGTTGCCGCCGTTGCCGGGCATGCTGCTCAATTTCATTTTTGTCACCTTATCGGTTTTGCTGTTCTGGCGGCTCGGCATCAGGCCACTGTCTCGGCGTTTGGATGAGATGACCGAGGTGATCCGCAATCTGGCTGAAGGACAGGGCAATCTTCGTCAACGGCTCGACAGTCGCAGTATGGTGGCGGATGAGACCGGGGATCTGGCGCGCTGGATCAACAGCTTCGTGGATAACCTCGATGCCATAGTAGCGCAGGTAATTCGGGCGGCCGATGACGTGGGCGATAACAGCCAGTTGATGCAGGCCCGCAATCAGGTGGCGCTGGAAGCCGCTGCGTCGGTAGAAGAGGCTACCGGGCACATGCTGGGGCTGGTGGAAGCACAGCTGGAAGGGATCGGGCGGGCATCGTCGACGGCGGAGGTGATGAAAGCGGCGATGGAGCAGGTGGTCGAGCAGGCGCGTGAACAGTATGAATCGGTACGCGCAGGCACACAGGCGATTCGAGACATTGTGCAGACCTCGGCGCAGCGGGTGCAGGCACTGAATACACGCACCGACGAAATCGATGAGATTATTACCCTGATCACTGACATCACCGCCCAGACCAACCTGCTGGCGCTGAATGCGGCGATTGAGGCGGCGCGCGCCGGAGAACACGGGCGCGGCTTCTCGGTCGTTGCGGATGAGGTGCGAGGGTTGGCGGCGCGGACGGCGGCAGCGGCACAGGAAATCGGCGCGCGGGTCGAGCGGATTCAAACCGAGAGTGAAGAGGCGGTGCGCTTCATGGAAACCGGTGTCGAAGGAGTGGACCGCAGTCTGATGCTGGCGGAGCACTCCACTTCAGACAACTCGGCGCTACACGATCTGGTGGCTGAAATGTTTGACATCATCAAGCACATTGACGAACACAGCCAGGCGCATGGCGGCCATGCCCGCTCGGTCGCCACGATCACCACGCGCATGAATGCCGCCGTCAACGAGCTGCAGCTGAGCTCTGACCAGGTCAAGGGCACCGCAGTCAAATTACAGCAGCTGGTCGGTGCGTTTGAGGTCAGTACGGTCAAGTAACCGGACGTGTTACTTGACTGGCGGCGCGTCGCGTAAAAAGACCCAGGTATCACCTGAGCTGTGTTCGGCGCTCAGGTAATAGCCTTCCAAGTCGAACTGTTTCAAGGCTTCGGGGGTGTCGATCCGATTTTCGATGATGAAACGGCTCATCAGGCCACGGGCCTTTTTGGCGTAGAAGCTGATGATCTTGTACTGGCCGTTCTTGAAGTCCTTGAACACCGGGGTGATCAATCGGGCGTTCAGAGCCTTGGGTTTGACCGCTTTGAAATATTCGTTGGAGGCCAGGTTAACGACGACATCCGCGTTCTGCTCGGCCAACTCCGCATTCAGTGAGTCCGTGATCAACTGGCCCCAGAACTGGTAGAGGTTGTCGCCACGCGGGTTGGCCAGCTTGGTACCCATTTCCAGGCGGTAGGGTTCCAGCAGATCCAGCGGCCGCAACACACCATACAGACCCGACAGAATGCGCAGGTGCTGCTGGGCAAACTCAAAATCGGCCTCGGTAAAATGCTCGGCATCCAGACCGGTATAAACATCTCCCTTGAATGCCAGAATCGCCTGTCGGGCATTGTCCGGTGAATGTTCGGCCTGCCAGCTCTCGTAGCGTGCCACATTCAGACTGGCCAGCTTGTCACTGAGTTTCATCAGTTCGGCAACATCCTGCACCGACTGTTTGCGCAGAGTGTCGATCAGCAGTTGTGCATGCTCGGTAAAGCGGGGCAGCGTGTGCGTGTGGGTGGCCAGAGGCGATTCGTAATCAAGGGTCTTGGCGGGTGAAACCAGTGTGAGCATCTGGAGAAATACCTTGGTCCGGAGACAAATGAAAAAAGCGGGCCAGCATGCCCGCTCAATTAAGACGGATCATATCAGGCGTGCAGGCTGTTGTTCAGCTCATCGACCACTTCTGCCCAGTCGGAATCGTTGGTGATGGCATCGCGCAGGAATGCGGCCTGGGAGTCGTTCCAGAAGGATGCTTCGTGCAGCAATACGTCGTCACTGAACAGCTTGTGGGTGTTGATGAACTGCTCGATGGCTTCGTGGCTGCTGGCCAGACCGAGCTGCTCGAACAGCGCCGATAATGTGTGTACCGATGTATCCATGACAGGCTCCTTGTGTAACGTGGGGTCGGGCACTTGGTCTGGTTCTATTATGGTCAAGGTAATGACGTTGTCAAAACCGACGCTTTCAGTCGGGATTGAGCAGGCGTTGGCACGCGGTGCGCAGACTCAGGCCCAGCAATGCACCGACCAGTACCAGCGTAGCACTCAGCAAGGGATGCGTGATGGTGGGAATCAGATAGATCAGCAGTGCCGAGAACAGCAGGCCGCCCAGCATGCACAGGCCTGCAATCACCAACAGATAGCTGATGGTTGCCAGGTCACGGGTGTTTTCTTTCAGAATCAGGATCACCGCCGGCACAATAAAGCCAGCTAACGTAATCCATGAAGGCAGATAGTCGTCCATGTCGTGTACTCATCCTTTTATTGCAATGGGTGCTTTGCGGTGTATCAGTTGGGCATTACACTGGGACAGCCGCTTGGCAATCTGTATCATAGCCCTTTGATCAGAGCGGGGTCACCTATCATCTGCCACGACCCCTGCAGGATGAAACGACTGACGAGTGAATGATGAGTAAAAAAACAGTTCTTACCGGTATTACCACCACAGGCACGCCGCATATCGGCAACTACCTCGGCGCGATCAAACCCGCCATTGAAGCCAGCGAAAACCCGGCCTTCAATAGCTTTTTTTTCCTCGCCGACTTCCATGCCCTGATCAAGTGTCATGAGCCTGAGCGCGTGGCCCAGTCCACCCGTGAAATTGCTGCCACCTGGCTGGCATTGGGTCTGGATACCGACAAGGCGACATTTTACCGTCAGACCGACATTCCCGAAATCACTGAGCTGACCTGGATCCTGACCTGCCAGACTTCCAAAGGTCTGATGAACCGGGCCCATGCCTACAAGGCATCAGTTGATGCCAACCGCGAAGCGGGTAATGAAGATCTGGACGATGGCGTGACCATGGGTTTGTTCAGCTACCCGATTTTGATGGCGGCGGATATCTTGATGTTTAACGCCGACATTATCCCGGTGGGCAAGGACCAGATTCAGCATATCGAAATGGCCCGCGACATTGCCGGTCGCTTCAACCATCAGTTTGAAAACCTGTTCACGCTGCCATCGGCACAGGTGGATGAGGAAACGCAGCTGATTCCGGGACTTGATGGTCGCAAGATGTCCAAGAGCTACAACAACACCATTCCGTTGTTCAGCTCCACTGACGAACTGCGCAAACTGATCAACCAGATCGTCACCGACACTCGGATGCCGGGTGAGCCCAAAGACCCGGATAATACCCTGATGCACCTGTACCGCTGCTTCGCCAACGAGGCGGAGAGCAATGCCATGCGTCAGCGCTTCATTGAAGGGATCGGTTGGGGCGACGCCAAGACGGAACTGTTTGAATACATCGACAGCAAGCTCAGCTCACCGCGCACCCGTTATAATGAATTGATGAACGACCTGGGTGCGGTGGAAGAGGTGCTGCATAAGGGTGCCGAGCGCGCACGTGAGCATTCGGCTCCGTTCCTCGACAAGGTGCGTCATGCCGTCGGCATCCGCTCCCTGACCGACACCACCCGTACGCAACAGAAAGTGGTGAAAGAGAAGGAGAAAAGCGGTGCAGAGATCGCCCGTGCCGAAGAAGGGCGTCGCCGCGCAATCCTGATGCAGATCCGCCCGTTACTGGATCGCGTCGAGCAGGCCGAAGACAAGGCTGCGGCGGCACAGACACTGATTGCAGAGAAAACCGCTGAAGTTGAAGCGCTGAAGAAAAAAGCCCGGCAGAAAGCCCAGAACGAACTGGATCTGCTGACCGAAGAGCTGGCCGCGTTACTGTAACCGGCCCGCGTAACAGGAGAAAGCCATGCGAGACACCTTCCAGTCCGGCGTGATTGCTGAAGTCAGCAAGGATGCGTTGTTCCTGACCTTCAACCAGACCCATGAACCGAATGCCGTTACCGTTATTCGCAGCGTACTGGCCAGCATGCCGGCCAAGTTGCGGGAGTACCGCCAGCACTATCCGGATGCGGGCTTGCACATGACGGTTGCGATCGGTTCCGCCTATTGGGATCGCCTGAATCCGGAGGAGCGCCCAGCTTTGCTGCGTGCCTTTCCGGCCCTGGAAAACGGCGAGCGTGTGGCACCTTCGACACCGGTTGACCTCTTGTTCATCATCCGTGCCGAACAGCATGATGCCGTGTTTGAGCTGGCCGCCGAGATCAGCGACAGCCTTAAGGACATGGCGGAACGGGTGGACGAAGTGCATGGCTTCCGTTACCGCGATACGCGTGATTTGACCGGCTTTGTCGATGGCACAGAAAACCCTGTAGGCGACGACCGCCTGGAGGTTGCGCTGGTCGGTGATGAAGACTTCGAATTTGCCGGTGGCAGCTACCTGCATCTGCAGCGCTACGAACATGACCTGACCGCCTGGCAGCGTCTGCCGGTGAAGCAGCAGGAAGATGTGTTCGGGCGTACCAAGGCGGATAATGTCGAGTATCCGGGGGATAAGAAGTCGCCCCATGCGCATACCAAACGGACATCACTGAAGGATGCCGAGGGCCAATCCCTGGAAATCCTGCGCCAGAGCATGCCTTACGGCGACAGCGAACGTAAGGGGCTGATGTTTGTCAGTACCTGCCGCACCCCTGAGCATTTTGAATTGATGCTCGAAAGCATGGTGCAAGGGGATGAGGAGGGGCATGCCGATCGCCTCCTCGAATTTACCCGTGCCGTCACCGGTGCCGCATTCTTCGCCCCTTCCAGTGCCTGGCTGGAACAGCTGGCCTGATCCTGTTGCAGGTACGTGTCCCCCAGGGGGGGCAGGTGCCTGCATGTCTGATCCATTCCCTGTCAGTTGAAGCTGACGGAATGCACGCTACAAATGCTACACTTGGCCAACTTTCTGCCACGTGGCACGGTGCTGTGGGTGCCGTATCACGTTACTTGGCGCAGATGAACTGTCAGCCGCTGCCGAGTACAAAACGCGGAATATACAATCGAGAACTTTTTAAGGAATACAGATGATCATTTGCGGTGTTGAACTGACGGGCAGCGATGCTGTTGTGTGTTTGCTTCATTTGGAGCATGGGCAGTTTCTGGTGCCTGATTGTCGAGTGCGTAAAGTCACACTCAAGAAAGGGCATACACGTGAAGATCTGCAGCAGTTCCAGTTCTCGTTTGCCAAGCTGATGAGCGATTACAGTGTCGATAAAGTCGTGATACGCGAGCGCATGCCCAAGGGAAAATTCGCCGGTGGAGCGATCAGCTTTAAGCTGGAAGCTGCCATTCAGCTGATCGCCGAGTTGGATGTCGAACTGTTCTCGGCCGCCCAGATCAAAACCGCATTGGCGGAAAATCCGTTGCCGGTACCGTTCGCAGAAACCGGTCTGAAAGTCTTCCAGGAACCTGCATTCACTGTTGCATACGCAGCGCACATGCTGAAATAAATGTGTTCTTGGAGGTGCCTCCGGGTTACCCCGAACGGCGTTTAGGCGAATGGAGAAGCCGGTGATGAAAGTGGACAATGACACGCATTACTTTGAAGTGTCTTTTGACAAACAGGTACAGATACCATCGACGCTGAACGGCGCGGAATTTGAAGCCTGCACATTCACGGAATGTGATTTCTCATCGGCAGTATTTACGCGTTGCAAGTTTATAGACTGCACGTTTACCCGCTGCAACCTGAGCCTGCTCAGCATTCCATATTCACGCTTTTTTGAGGTGAATTTTATCGAGTGCAAGCTGGTCGGGGTTGACTGGACGCGGGCCGATTGGCCGTCATTCAACCGGGATGCAGAACTGGTCTTCCGCCGTTGCATCCTGAATGACGCATCGTTTTTCGGTTTGACGCTGCATGGATTGAAGCTGGATGCATGCAAGCTGCATGAAGTGGACTTTCGTGAAGGCGATTTTACCGGCGCAGCAATGACGCACTGTGATTTCAGCCAGAGCCTGTTCATGCATACCAATCTGCGTGCCGTCGATTTTACCGAGTCATGCCATTTCAGTATTGATGTGCTGGAAAACCAGCTGGCCAAAGCCCGGTTCTCGCGGCATGAGGCGTTGGGGCTGCTGGATAGTTTGAACATAGAGCTGGTCGACTAACCACCGACATGGCCGGAGATATTTACCATGAGCAATGAACAACCGAACAACCCTTTGCACGGGCTTACGCTGGAAAAGGTACTGACCGAGCTGGTGGCGCATTATGGCTGGGATGAACTGTCCTTGATCATCAACGTCAACTGTTTCAAGAATGATCCATCCATCAAGTCGTCTCTGAAATTCCTGCGCAAAACACCCTGGGCACGTGACAAAGTGGAAGCCCTCTATCTTTCTACCTTTCAATAAGCGGCTGTGCGCGTCTGGATGACGGAAGCTTCTGATCTGATGCGTCATCCGTACAATATTTCATGATTCGGTAATCTTCTTCCCGTAGCTATGCCAGTTGATTGATTTTCCATTGTATTTTCCCTCCGTTGTACCGTTTGGATAACAGTTTTAGCCGAGAGCGTCAGTATGCGCTGACAGCGGTACTGACCTATATCTGAATCAGTCACATTCCATTGGCAACGATTTCAGGCCTCGCATCATGCCCCCATGTTGGCCGAATATGAGGAGGGCATGTCATGCTTTATCGATTGTGTGCAGCAGTGTTGGTGTTGTGTCTTGGTCTGTTGTCCATACCGGCCCACGCAGGTCCATTGAGTCTGCAGGCACTGACTGCCGCGCCTTATATGCCTGACCGTGTGCTGGTGAAGTTTCGCCCGGGCGTTGCGGCAATGGCCAGGGGGCAGGCGCATCACGCTGCCAATGGGTACCTGCTGTCCACGCTGGAAGCGATCGATGTTCAGGTGATTCAGATTCCCGATGGTACGGTGCGTGCGGCGCTGCAGGTCTATGCTTCCAATCCCAATGTGCTGTATGCCGAGCCGGACTACTATCGGGTACTGAGGGTGCCGGTGGAAGAGCCAGGGCCGACTCTGGCGGGTGGTGCAAACTACTTCAGTGAACAGTGGTATCTGCATAATACCGGGCAGGACCATACCTATGTGCGGACGACCCTTTTTGGCGGTGAGCTTGCCACCACACGCGGTACCGACGGTGCCGATATCAATGCGCCTGAAGCTTGGGATATCACCATCGGGCGGGCGACCCTTGATCCAAATGCACGGGATACGCCCAAGGTGGCGGTGCTGGACAGCGGGGCAGACTGCAATGCGCTGGAGTTGCAGGGAAAGTGCCTTGAGCAAATGAATCTGGTCGGGTTGTCTGTAGGGTATTTTGACATCTGTTCGAGCGATGATCCTGCCTGTGACAACCTGGGTCATGGCACCTTCGTCAGTTCTGAAGTGGCGGCCAATACCGATAACGGTGAAGGCATTGCCGGTGCGGGTTGGGATGTCGGCGTGGGGATTTTCAAGGTGTGTTATAACGAGCTGGTAGTCGATAATTTCGGTAACTTGTTAACGGTCGGGCTGTGCCCGGTATCCGGCTCGGCAGCGGCGATCGCAGCCGCCTCGAGTGACCGGTTTGATAGCAATGGCCAGCAGGTACGCAGCCGTTATCATGTCATCACCATGAGCTATGGCAGTGACTGGGTAGATGAAGCCGGCAACATCTTGCCGACCGGGCCATCCAATGCGGAATGTGACGCCATTGAAGCGGCCTGGAACCAGGGCGTTGTCATCGTTGCTGCCGCCGGCAACAATGGCGATAGCGGCCGCGTCTACCCGGCGGCCTGCACTGATGCGGCGGGGGCCTCTACGGTGATGGCCGTGGCGGCCTCAGACCACAATGATGACCGCGCCGGCTTCTCGACCTACAGTGTGCCGGTGGACCCATGGGTGTCTCTGGCGGCTCCGGGGGAAGCGATCATCGGCGTCTTGCCGGACGCCGCGTGCGGGCTTGTTGCGGGTACTGACAGCTGTGTCGATTGGTGGAGCGGTACCTCAATGGCCGCGCCCTTGGTCGCGGGTAGTGCCGCTTTGGTGTGGACTGACCTGTACGCCGACCACCCGGCGCTGGCAACGCTTGAGGATTGCCGTTTGGACAGCGTACCGTGCAACCGAATCGTGCGTGATCGCTTGCAGAACAATGCGGCCACCGTCGGTGCTCGCGGGCAGGATATGCTGGGCTGGACGCGTTACGGCCGGTTGGATGTCGTGGCTGCACTCAATGACCAGGCACCACCACCACCGCCGCCACCAGAACCGGCACCTGTGATCGCCGCATTCAGTTATACCTGCACGGGCTATGTATGTGCCTTCAATGCTGCCGACAGCACCGGCAGTGGCAACTTGCGTTACAGCTGGGATTTCGGTGTGGCGGGGGCAGGCTCGACCGCACAGCAGGTCATCTTTGATTACAACAGCAGTGGGCGTTACACCGTGACACTGACGGTGTTTGATGAGACGGATACCGGTTCGACCATCTCGGCGACGCTGAATTTGAAGCGCAGCAACCGCACGGTCAGTGGTAGTGTGTCTGCGGCGGGGAGTGATTCCGGTGGCAACTGTCCGCCGAAGAAACAGGATCGAGGCCAATGTTGATATCGACAGAGCTGATGCTGCAGTCAGTACATTCAGAGTAACCAACAGCAAGGAGTGGCAATGTCAGCTGGAAATGGAAAAACGGTATCACTGGTGCTGGGCAGCGGTGGCGCACGGGGGTTGGCGCATATTGGGGTTATCCATTGGCTGGAGGAGCACGGCTACACGATAAGCTCCATTTCGGGCTGCTCCATCGGTGCGCTGGTCGGCGGTATCTATGCAGCAGGCAAGCTGAAAGAGTATGAGCAATGGGTACGTTCAATTACACGCATGGACATCATGGCCTTGCTGGACCTGACCTGGGAACGGGGCGGACTGGTCAGGGGGGACCGACTGATCGAGACGCTTACAGAGCTGGTAGGGAATGTCCGCGTCGAGGATCTGCCGATTGCATTTACTGCTGTAGCCACTGACCTGGAGCGCCAGAAAGAGGTCTGGATCAATTCGGGACAGTTGTTGAATGCCATACGAGCTTCCGTCGCCATTCCTTTGCTGTTTACACCGTTCAAGCACAGGGGGTTGACGCTGGTGGACGGTGGCGTTTTGAATCCGGTTCCGATAGCTCCGACCTTTCGGGATGAAACCGATATGACGTTGGCGGTTAACCTCAACGGCACGTCAACGGCTGACGGGATACAGGTATTGCAGGAAGAACCGTCAGATGAGCCGGATTCGCCGTTCCGCAACAGCATTAATCGCTTTATCTATCGCCTTCAGCAGAGCGTCGCCGGTAACGGCAAGCGGGACTGGGCAGCATACGAAGTGGCCATTCAGGCATTCGATGCGATGCAGAGTACGATAGCGCGGCAGAAGCTGGCGGCTTACCCGCCGGATAATGTCATTGAGGTGGCGCGTAATGCCTGCCAGATGCTTGAGTTCAACCGTGCTGACGAGATTATTGCGCTGGGTTACCGAAAGGCGGATGAGTTGCTGGGAACGGTTGCGAAAAAGGCGAATAAAAAGGCGTAGTCTCCTGTCATCAAATGACAAAGAAGCCCTGCTACCCTTGTTATATTACGTAATTGAGCTATGCTTTATGTAATAAAACTACATAATTAGATATACTGGCAGAGTGTGGAGATGAAAAATATGGATGTACAGGCTACATTGCGTGAGCGTGCTATTGCGATACTGGGCGTGGATGGTGAGAATTTCGAGGTCAGTGGTGTCTATCAGGGCAGTGCGCGTAAACCGAGTTCCTATATCCTGACCCGCACCGGCGACAAGTCGGTTGCAGTTCGTGATTTGAGCAGCTTCCCGAGCCACCAGCAGGTACGTGAGCTGATGAGCTGATCGCCTGTTCGGGCGATAACAAAAAACAGCCGCTTATGCGGCTGTTTTTGTATCGACCATATCTGTTTACTGCACGTTTTCGTTGTTCGTAAACATGCCTTCGAACAGAGCGGTCGACAGATAGCGTTCACCCGAATCCGGCAGAATCACGACGATCTGCTTGCCTGCATTTTCCGGCAATTGTGCCTGGCGCAGGGCCGCAGTCAGTGCGGCACCGCAGGAGATGCCGCAGAGAATACCTTCCTTCTGCATCAGCTCGCGCGCGGTGTTGATCGCGTCATCATTACTGACCAGCTCCACGATATCGACCAGATCCAGGTCCAGGTTACGCGGCACAAAACCGGCACCAATCCCCTGAATCTTGTGCGGAGCCGGCTGTACGGTGTCACCGGCGAGTGTCTGGGAGATGACGGGCGAGTCTTCCGGCTCAACCGCAACACTGGTAATCGCCTTGCCTTCAGTCTGTTTGATGTAGCGGGATACACCGGTCAATGTGCCACCGGTGCCGACACCTGCCACGAAGATATCAACGCCCCCATCCGTGTCGCGCCAAATTTCGGGCCCGGTGGTCTGCTCATGAATGGCCGGGTTGGCCGGGTTTTCAAATTGCTGCAGCATCAGGTAGCTGTCGGGGTTCTCATCTGCCAGTTGCTGGGCCTTCTCGATCGCACCCTTCATGCCCTTGGCCGGTTCGGTCAGCACGATATCGGCACCCAACGCCTTCATCAGTTTGCGGCGCTCCAGTGACATGGATGAGGGCATGGTCAGGGTTAGATTATAGCCTTTGGCGGCAGCGACAAACGCTAGTGCAATGCCGGTATTGCCACTGGTCGGCTCGATCAGTGTCATGCCCGGTTTGAGACGTCCTTCCTGCTCGGCAGCCCAGATCATGTTGGCACCAATACGGCACTTGACCGAACCGGCGGGGTTGCGGGATTCGATCTTGGCGAACAGGTTGCCTGCCGGCCACAGGTGCTTCAGGCGCACCAGAGGTGTGTTGCCGATGGTCAGGGCATTGTCTTCAAAGATGTTCATCTGCGGTAAACTCCAAAGCTGCTCTATGAATAGGTGAAACAGTAAGGTGTCGGAACGGACTTATGTCTCCTGCTTAACAGCAGGTATAGTCAGTATGTTCAGTGATACGCTACCATGCTGAATATTTTTACCATATTGTTATAAAAATTACAGGCTTTATTGCTGGGGGGTATATGTGAATTGGTTGATGCAGCGTATTGCACCACTGATTAATGGCGTCGCCGGGCAGTTGTTTCATCTACCCTGCTTGCGCGCTTCCCGTCGCCGTCACCGTTTGGCCATGCGCCTCTATCGCTGGGCCGCCGAGCACGGCAACCGTGCGGCACTGTCGACTTATGGCCATCTGTTGCACTTTCGCGGTGAGGATGTGGCCAGCCGTATTCAGGGTGGGATCTACCTGCAGCGCGCAGCGGACTTGGGGGATGCCAAGGCGCAGTATCAAATGGGGCGGATTTTTGAACAGGGCTTCGAGCACTACTTTCGAGCCGATCCGATCAAGGCGCTGGCTTACTACCGTTTGGCGGGCGAGCAGCAGCATCCGCTGGCGGTCAAGCGGATGATTGCCGTGTATGACGAGGGGGCTTTAGGGGCCGTGATTGATCCGGCACGGGCAGAGTGCTGGCGCAATCGCCAGACACCGCTGCCCGTTCCTGACGTCAGGACTTGATCAGTTTGGCCGTAAAGGTCAGTTGCATCTCTTCACCGGCTTTCAGGTCGAAGGTCCAGTCCAGTGTCGATGCAGTGGTTGCTTCAGGCTTGATACTGGCATCTTCAAGGGTGAACGGCATTGGCATCAAGGCGCTCAGGTTGAACGGCTTGATGCTGTCTGAACGGTTGCTCAGCTGTACACGGTAGCTGACTTCATAACCGTCGAATACCTTGCGAAACGCGGTCTGCGTATATTCCACACTCACATCAAAAGCGTCGCCCAGCTCTAAGCGTGCGGTGTCGCCGGTTGCCGTGGCCACCAAATGACTGCCACCGATGAACTGCATCTGGCCTGAAGGATCGGGCCTGAATACACGGGCCTGGCCTGCAGGCAACGGTGTTTTGGCACCCATTACCTCGGGCGCGTCGAAGGTCAGGTGGATGCGGGCCTTGCGTTGTTGTGGCGGCAGCTGCTGGTGGGCGGCGACCTGAATCTGCTGGTGGTAGCGGATCTCGGCCGGAATCTGTTCGCGGTTGATCAGCGGGATCTGCTTCTGTTGCTGATCATTGAGCGTCAATGGAGTGTCGATGGTGTAGAGGTGATAGTCCTGAACGCTGCTCGGTGCGTTCTGGCCACCAGCCTTGTCCATGGCCATTGCTGCCCGCATGACCCCTTCTGCCTGAGGATAGTGTGCAGGCTGATTGACCTTGCCCGCAAGCAGTTTGACATGTGCGTTCGGCCACGCCTGACCGCTCTGGTTGTTCAGTGTGGCCAGCCCTTGCAGGCTGAGCGTTGTGCCATCCGTGTCCAGATTGATGACATAATCCATGTCCCAGCTCAGGCCGTTGGTCAGGTAGCGCAGTTGGGCTGAACCGGCCGTATTCAGGCCCTCACTGACAAAGGACAGTTGGGGCTTGAGCTGGTAGCCATCTGCTGGTGCGGGGAAGATGAAACGCCAGCCACTGTGATTCAGCGGCAGGGTTTCGATCTGACCCTCTGCATTTTCGATCAGCGCCTGCTGACCTTCCGCCTTGAGCAGGCGTACCTGCTGCAACGTCTCGGTGCCGGTGACACTGTTGAAGCGTGCCAGGGTGACGGTTTTGCCGCTGTGGCGACGCAACAGATCGCCGAGGCTCAGCAGGTTCTGTTCCAGGTTTTGCTCGATTACGGTACCGGCTCCGGCAATTTGCAGGGTTTGCGCCTGCATCTGCGGGCTGACGCCTTGCAGTACGACGCGGCTGTTGGCGTCAAGGCGAGGGATGCTCCGCTGTTCTTCTACCAGTGCCAGATTCTGCTGATAGAGTGTCAGGGTCAGATGTTGACGGGTGCTTTCGTCCAGATAGTGCTCGGACGTGCTGGCTCCGGCGAAAGGCGCTGTCAGCAGCGCGAGGCTAAGCCCCAGGGTCTGTGTGTGTCGTGTATTCAGCATTGAAACGCTCTCCTTAGTGCATGCTGGCTGGCAGATCGAGTGCGACCCGGAATCCCCAGCTGTTGCGTGAGCTGTCCGCCGGATGCCGATAGCGGCTGGCCGGTCGGATCAGTCGCGGAATATCGAACCATGAGCCCCCGCGCATGACGCGCTGGTTGCAGCCACTGGCCTGCTCGGCACTGCCGTCCTTCGGTGCGTAACGGTAGTCTGCCTGATAGCAGTCCTGCACCCATTCATCCACATTGCCGCTCATGTCATACAGTCCCCATGGGTTGGCGCGCACACTGCCGACGGGGGCGGTTTGCTGGCCGTCCCAGGGCGATTGGCAGCCATCGCATACGGCAAAACCCTCCATGACCGTATCGCCCCACCAGAAGATTGACTCGGTGCCGGCGCGTGCGCTGTATTCCCACTCGGCCTCGGTTGGCAGGCGATAGGGCTGTCCGGTCTGCTCGCTTAACCACTGGGTATAGGCCTGAGCCGCTTGCCAGCTGATGTTGATGACGGGGCGCTGTTCGCGTCCCCAGCCCTCATCGTCGGGCAGCTTGCGACCGGTACTGCGGGCAAAGTGATCATATTCGGCAAAGGTGACTTCGTGGCGCGACAGGGCAAAGCTGTGTGCAATCACCACTTCATGTACGGGTTGCTCGTTATCGTCTCCCAGGCCGTCAAGGTCGCCCATGCGAAAGCGCCCGGGAGGAATAATCACCATCTGTGGACCGCGTATACCCTCGACAAGTTCATCCTGAAATACGGTTAAATTGGCCGCTGGCTGACGGGCTTCCCGCAGGGCGTCGGCTGCTTCAATCCGCTGCTCCGAAGGTGCTGTAGATGCAGGCGGTACAGGTTCCGCAGAGCGTGCCTGCAGCTCACGTTGCAGTTGCTCATGGGCCTGCTCCAGGGACTCGAACGCGGCCCGCAATTCACGGTTGTTCTTCACTTGGCTGAGTGCCTGACTGCTGACTGTATCCAGTTGCCCCTGAAACAGCAGCATGGCAGCCCAGGCACCGGCAACAAAGCCAACGATAAAGATCAGGCTGGCCAGCAGCCAGCGCCGCAGACGTGCGTTCAGCCATTGCAATGGATTGGGGAAGCGGCGTTTGTCGGGCACCGCTTCGTCTGCCCCCAATGGCTGTGCATCCGTGTTACTGCCCGGTTCGGTTGTCTGGGTGGCCACTTTGTCCGACGACGGCTCGGCAGCAGGCGACTCGGCTTGCTCGGTGGTCGAGGTATCCAGTGCGGCCACATCCGCGTCCGTCTCGGTGTCGGTCTCCGGCGTATACAGTGCCCGGATCAGGGCGATGGCACTGGTATAGCGTTGCTCGGGGTCAGGGTTCAATGCAGTACGCAGGGCGCTCCACTGACGCTTGTCCAGTCCGGAAGGGGCCTTGAGTTCACGTTGGTAGCGAGAGGCTTCGGTATCATCGGCCTGGAACGCGGGTTTGCCGCTGTAAATCTCCCAAGCGATAACGGCGAGGGCATAAACATCAGCCTGCACGGTCAGCGCTTGCGGATGGAACGCCTCGGGAGCCTGGTAGCGTACATACTCCGGAGCCTGCGGCAGCAGTGCGTGCAGCGGTTCAATCAGATCTCTGAGGCCCTGCCCCAACAGCTTGACCCCGCCGCCGGTATTGAGAAAGACCAGATCAGGTGCCAGCATGCCGTGAGGAATACCTGCTTTGCGTTGGCTGTTATCCAGCGCTTTGGCCAGTTGAGTCAATAGTCCCTGTTTCTGTGTCGGGCTGAGCCGGACCGCCTGTTTGCGGCTCATCAGCTCGGACAGGTTTTGGCCGTTGAGGTGTTCGTAGGACAGGAATTCCAGGTTGCGCCAGCTGAAATAGCCATAGCAGGCTGCGATGTGCGGGTGCTGCAGTGCTGGCCGTAATCGAATGATGCGTTTACGGATCTTATCAGTGAGACCCGGGTGGCGGATAAGCTCAGGTCTCAGAATCAGCAGGCTGACTTCGGTCCGTGCGGCCGTGGAAATATCTTCAGCCAGCCAGATCGCGCCCAGAAAGTGCGTGCGCTGTAGCTGTACCAGCTGAAAACGGTGGTGTTCAGGGCCGATCACCAGCTCTTCCGTGAGTGCGGCGTAGGCGTTGTCTATCGGTGTTGTCATGAGTCCAGTTTTTCCTTCTCCTGCTGACGACGACCGCAGTGCCTGCCGGCAGTCATGCGCAGCAGGCGGGCTGTGCGTCAGGTCAGGCGCTGGTGTCCAGTGCCGGGAAGGACTTGACCAGTTCGTCGACGGCTTTCATCTGTGCCAGGTAAGGCTCCAGCTGTGCCAGCGGCAGAGCGCAGGGGCCGTCACACTTGGCGGCTTCCGGATTGGGATGTGCTTCAAGGAACAGACCGGCAATGCCCTGTGACAGGCCAGCGCGGGACAGCTGGGCCACGAGGGCACGTCGTCCGCCGGCGGAGTCTGCGCGGCCGCCGGGCATCTGCAGTGCATGGGTGGCGTCAAACATGACCGGATAGCCGAACTCTTTCATGACGCTGAAGCCAAGCATGTCGACGACCAGGTTGTTGTAGCCGAAGCTGGTGCCGCGCTCACACAGAATCAGGCGATCATTACCGGCTTCTTCGCACTTGTGCAGGATGTGTTTCATCTCCTGCGGTGCCAGGAACTGGGCTTTCTTGATGTTGATGATGGCTCCGGTTGCAGCCATCGCCGCGACCAGATCGGTCTGGCGCGACAGGAATGCCGGCAGCTGAATGATGTCACAGACTTCCGCTACCGGTGCGGCCTGATGCGGTTCATGTACGTCAGTGATCAAGGGTACATTGAAGGTATTCTTCACTTCTTCGAGAATTTTCAGGCCTTCATCCAGACCCGGTCCGCGGAAAGAGGTGAGCGAAGAACGGTTGGCCTTGTCGAAGGAGGCTTTGAATACATAGGGAATGCCCAGGCGCTGGGTCACTTCGACATAATGCTCGGCGATGCTGAGCGCCAAATCACGAGACTCCAGTACGTTCATACCGCCAAAAAGCACCATCGGCTTGTCATTACCGATCTCGATGGATCCGGCGCGCACGACTTTCTGCTGCATATTAACCTCTCGTCACTGGCTGTATAAAAGCGTGATTATAAGTCATCTGACGGAAAATGTGCCGCCTCGGCGTCAATCCATTCTAGAGCGCGTCGGTCGCGTTCCTCCTCGGGTGTCTGGTGCTGGTAAATACAGATCTGGCACAGTTGCTCCAGCATGCGAGCCCGGAACAATTGCTCCTGATCCGGGAAGGACAGCTGCAGTCGATATTGGCCTGGGCCATCGCGGTTACAGTCGACGACGCGGGCATCGATACTCAACTCATCGGTCAGAGCAGGTGCCTGAATGCGCAGCCATTTGCCGATAGGATAGTAGTGATGGCAGTGAAGGCTGAGGCCAAGTGAAAGGGAAGAGTCTGATGCCGAGGGTGCATTGATCAGCGGGCTTAATTCAAGTTCAATCTGTTCCGGGTGCTGCAAATAATGTTGTGGACCAATCATAATCCCAACCTCAAACGCGCAAATGACAATAGATACAGGTGTCGGCGTTTATGTTTATAGCTTGAGTGCATTTGACTCAATTCGCCAGCAAAACTTCCAGAAATAGCCAGAAAAAGAGCAATGTCAGGCTGAATCCTCCAGCGGAAATCCAGCGATAGCGCGCTATCAACCGGGTTTCATCATGGGTCGATAACAGGTACGGCATACGGGTTGTCTGCGGATCAGCCAACACGTTCATGCTGGGCAGTTGATGCAGTGCCTGTTGCTGTGACAGGGCTTCCTGCTCGGCGGCCTGACGTGCGGCTTGCCATTCGTCAGCACTTATCTTGCCATTGCCGTCGTGATCAAACCGGGCCAGTAGTTGTTCCGGGTTCTGTTTCCAGCTGCGCAACAGGTCGCGTACGGTGCCGTTCATGTCCAGTTGGTCGCGGCCGCCTCCCACTGTCTGAAACTGTCCCAGTCCATAGAGCTTTTCGTGTTCGAAAATCAGTCTCTCGGTGAAGCGATAGCTGCCGTTGCCCGTCTGCATGCTGAAGAGTGCCGCCATGCCTTGAGCGTTCAAACTGCGCAGGTCTGGCATGGCGCTATGTCCGCGCCAGGTTTGTTTGTGTTCCGTGCTGACTTCAGCGGCTTCCGGATCGATCAGGCAGGTGCCGGTGCCGTCGTTGATCTGGAACCAGTGGCTGGAGCGGCCGCTACGCACAGGGCGCCAGCGTTTACGCTCACCGTCGTCCAGTTCTTCCACTTTGTAGTCATACCAGACGCAGGGGCGCCCGGACAGCGGTGCGCTCAGCAGGCCATCCTCACCGGCAATGACATGGCCAATCAGCTCGACATACCCCTGAGGCGCTGAGCGAATACGGGCAGTGGGGGTATCGGCAATCAAACGGTAGCGGGCCATGCGGCTGAAGACGAACCAGAGAGCAGCCATCATGGCGGCCAGGCAGATGAGTGAAAACAGCAGCTTCTCACCGAAGGCGAGGGGGGCCAGATCCAGGAACATGGGGGATCAGCCGAACAGCTGCTGCATATCGACATCAGCCTTTTCGGCGTCCTCGAACTCCAGCAGTTCGGCAGCCTTGAAACCATAACGCCTGGCAATGATGACATCGGGGAACTGTTCGATGCGGACGTTGAGGTGGTTAACCGAGTCGTTGTAATACTCGCGTCGGTCGGCAATACCCGACTCAAGACCGGTGATACGGCTGCGCAGGTGATGGAAGCTGTCACTGGCGGTCAGGTCGGGGTAGTCCTCGGCGACGGCAAACAGGTTGCCCAGGCCAACGCGCAGTTGAGTTTCAGCACGCCCGAGTGCGCCAACATCGCCCTGTTCGCGGGCCGATGCCACGGCCGAGCGCGCCTCGATCACGGCTGTCAGGGTTTTCTGCTCGTAGCCCATGTGCTGTTTACAGGTTTCCACCAGCTTGGGTAGCTCATCATGGCGCTGTTTGAGCAGAACATCGATATTGGCCCAGGCGCGGGTTACACCGTGCTTGAGCCGGATCAGATGATTGTAGAGGGAGATGAAGTAGAGCGCGGCGACAACGATTACCGCCAGCAAAACGATCAGAGTGGTATCCATGGGCACCTCGACAGAATCCTTGCAACACTATATCGCGTTAATCTGACCGCGTATGGCGGTTCAGATACCGCCGCCTTCGATCATTTCGACCACCAGCGTTTTGATCAGGAATGCCGCCAGCCCAAGCCCTAAGGCAAAAAACAGAATGAACGTGCCGAAGCGGCCTGCATTCGACTTCTTGGCCAGATCGTAAATGATGAAAAAGATGGCACCGGCGAATACGGCCAGGCCCACATTAAGCATGATGGCTTCCATCTCGGCGAGACGCATTGAAAAACCTCCTGATTAAATGGCGAGCAGATAATACCGCAAACGGCGGGTGACACCTACTGCTCGTTAGTGGGGGGCGCTGATTCAGCGCAGGCTGTCGTCCTTGCCGAAGACCTCATCCTGCCATTCGGAGCCGAGCTCCGTTTCAATGAAGTCGCGGATGAATTTACGCACCATCTGTGAGGGCGTGACATCGTGCTGGTTGCACAAGCGCTCGAATACAGCCTTTTTTTTCGGGTCGATCAGCAGGGTCAGGCGTGCAGTACGGTTTTCCATGAAGCTCCCTCAGAACAGGTAAATCGGTGTGACATTCAACTATATGTTAATAATATTAACATTGAATCATATATGATCAACCGTTAATGTACATTGTCCCCGTACACGAACAGGATGGTTCATCATGTCCAGGCAGGCTCGGTTACACTCGCTTTCCTTTGCCAGTGCGCTTCGCGAAGTGTTTCGGGAGGGGTATCGCCGCCGCGACCTGCTTCAGGATGTGATGGCAGGTTTGAGTGTTGGCATCATTGCCATCCCGCTATCGATGGCGTTGGCAATTGCTAGTGGTGTCAGGCCTGAATACGGCCTCTATACGGCGATCATCGCCGGCTTTCTGATCGCGCTGACAGGCGGCTCGCGGTACAGCGTATCGGGCCCAACGGCCGCATTTGTGGTGATTCTCTATCCGGTTGCCCAAACCTACGGTTTGGCGGGCTTGTTACTGGCAACGTTGATGTCTGCCGTGATTCTGATCGGGCTGGCGGTTGCCCGGTTGGGGCGTTTGATCGAATACATTCCCGAATCCGTGACCCTTGGTTTCACTTCCGGCATCGCCATCGTGATTGCCACCCTGCAGGTGCCGGACCTGTTCGGTCTGGCGCATGAGGGGTTACCCGAGCACTGGATCGAGAAGGTGGGTGCGTTGGTTCAGGCGCTGCCAACACTGGACCCGGCGGCTACGGCCGTTGCCGGGGCAACGTTAGCGGTGTTGATCGTCTGGCCACGATTGCGGATTCCCCTGCCGGGCCACTTGCCAGCACTGCTGGTGGGGTTGGCTGTGGCCTGGATTGCCGGTGGGTTCGGACATTCAGTAGAGACCATCGGCAGCCGTTTCAGTTATCTGTTGCCGGACGGTTCCAGCGGGGCGGGCATTCCGCCGTTTTTCCCTGAGCTGGCCTGGCCCTGGGAGCGCCCCGGACCGGAAGGTGCGCCGCTGGAGCTGAGCTGGTCGCTGGTACGTGAATTATTGCCGGCCGCCTTTTCCATCGCCATGCTGGGCGCGATCGAATCATTGTTGTGTGCAGTGGTACTGGATGGCATGAGCGGCAAGCGCCATCACGCCAACGGCGAGCTGCTGGGGCAGGGGCTGGGGAATCTGGTGGCACCGTTTTTCGGCGGTTTTACCGCGACGGCGGCATTGGCCCGCTCGGCGGCTAACTACCGTGCCGGTGCGCGTTCGCCGGTCGCGAGCATGATTCATGCGCTGGTGGTGTTGGCCGGTTTGCTGGTGTTGGCCCCTGCCTTGGCGTATCTGCCCATGGCCAGCATGGCGGCGCTGCTGCTGATGGTGGCCTGGAATATGAGCGAAGCGCCCAAGGTGGTACGCCTGCTGCGCCGTGCCCCGCGCAGTGATGTTCTGGTGTTGCTGACGTGCCTGCTATTGACCGTGTTGTTCGACATGGTGATCGCGATTTTTGCCGGTATTCTGCTGGCGTCGTTGCTGTTCATGCGCGAGCTGGCTGGCATGACCCGTTTTACTGATATCAGCCGCCAGGCCAAGCACGTACCGGGCGAGTTGGCTGCGGGCTGGAAAGTATACAAGCTCAGCGGCCCACTGTTTTTTGCCGCAGCCGATCGTGTCTTTGATGAACTGCTGCAGGACAGCACTGAGGCGCGGGGCGTCGTCCTGTATATGGATGCAGTGTCATTGCTTGATGCGGGTGGGCTCAGTGCGCTGGAGCATTTCATCGCGGTGTGTCGACAGCGCCAGGTATCGCTGGTGATTGCGGATCTGCAGTTTCAGCCGCTGCGGACTCTGGCACGTGCCGGTATGGCACCGGTCGAAGGTGTGCTGACGTTCAGTTCAACACTGACGGAGGCTCTGCAGCCTTTGCTGATCGGGCCTGTTGTAGAGAATGCTGGCGTCAAGGCTCCATGATGCAGGGCGAGGGCCGATACTCACGCAGCCACTGCTTCAGTTGGGCTGCGGGCAATGGCCGGCAAAACAGGTACCCCTGCATGTAGCAGCAGCCTTGGCTGACCAGGGTCAGACGCTGTTTGTCGGTTTCCACACCTTCGGCAATGAGTCGCAGCTCAAGGCTGGCGGCCATGGAGATGATGGCGCTGACCAGTGAATCGGCATAACGGTCCGTATTCAGGTCGCGGATGAATTCGCGGTCGATTTTCAGCGTGTCCACCGGGAAGCGTTTCAAATAGCCAAGCGATGAATAGCCGGTGCCGAAATCGTCGATAGCCAGCGATACGCCGAGTGCCTTGAAGCCTTCGAGCCAGGTAACGGTTTCTTCACTGTCCTGCAGCAGCAGGCCTTCAGTAATTTCGAGCAGCAGCCATTCGGGCTTCAGATCGTGATGTTCAAGGACAGCACTGACAGCATCGGCATCCAGCCCCAGGTCGCGTTGACGCTCGGAAATATTGACAGACAAGTAGAGCGATTGGCCCTCCTTGTTGAGACGGCTGACCTGCGCGCAGGATGTTTCCAGAACCCATTCACCAATACTGCCGATCAGGCCGGTTTCCTCGGCCAGCGGGATAAACTGGTCTGGCGGGATAAGACCCCGTTCGGGGTGGTGCCAACGCAGTAGTGCTTCCACGCCCTGTACGTGGCCACTGTTGCCCGCAATAATCGGCTGGTAATACACTTCCAGCTCATCCCGCTCGAGTGCATGGCGCAGATCCTGTTCCAGCGTCATGCGCTGGTTGGCGTGTTCCTGCATCATGGCGGTAAAGAAATGAGCCTGGTTGCGGCCGGACTGTTTTGCCTTGTACATTGCCAGGTCCGCGTTGCGGATCAGGTTTTCGGCAGTATCGGCATCACCGGGGTGCATGGCGATACCGATGCTGGCACCGATGATGATGTCACGCTCGGCCAGGGTAAAGGGTGTGCTCAGGGATTCAATCAGTTTGTAGGCGACATAGGCGGCGTCAGCTTCAGACTTGATGTTGTGCAGCAGGATCACGAACTCGTCACCACCGAAGCGGGCGACGGTGTCGGTGTCACGGACGCATTCGTTAAGTCGGGTAGCGACCTGTTTAAGCAGGTCGTCACCGTACTCGTGCCCCATGGAGTCGTTGACGTATTTGAAGCGGTCGAGGTCGACGAACAGCAGGGCGATGACCTGCTCATCCCGGTCAGCCGTGGCGATGGCCAGATTCAGACGGTCGGACAGCAACGCACGGTTAGGCAGTTGGGTAAGATCATCGTAATAGGCCTGACGGACAATCTGGGCTTCGTCGTTTTTGCGTTTGGTGATATCGGAGAAGACCGCGACATACTCACTGGGCTCGCCATTGTCGTCGAGGACAACGGAGACCGATAGCCATTCAGGGTAGACGCTGCCGTTTTTGCGTCGATTCCAGATTTCACCGCTCCAGGAACCTGCCTGTCTGATCTCTTGCCACATGTCCTGATAAAAAAGAGGCTCGTGCCGGCCCGAACTCAACATGCTGGGATTGCGGCCGACGACTTCTTCCAATGTGAAGCCGGTGATGCGGGTGAATGCCGGGTTTATGGTTTTGATCAGGCCATTCCGGTTGGCCACCATGATCGCCTCACTGCTGGTACGGAAGACCGCCTCAATCATTCTCAGCTGTTCTTCCGCTTCTTTCTGCTGGGTGATGTCTTCCTTGACTGCAATGTAGCTTTGGGTATGGCCGTTTTCGTCACGTACTGCTGAAATTGAGGCCGATTCCCAGAATAGAGTGCCATCCTTGCGTCGGTTCAGCAGTTGGCCATGCCACTCCTGCCCCTGCTCCAACGTCCACCAGAGGTCTTTGTAGATATCGTCTGACATTTCTCCCGAACGTAGCAGATCGGCTTTTTGCCCCAGTGCTTCGGAGAATGAGTAGCCGGATACCTCACAGAATTTAGGGTTAACGTATTCAATAACACCCCGGGTGTTGGTGATCATGACGGAGGCGGGGCTCTGCTCCATGGCGCGGCCCAGATTGCGCAGTTTCTGTTCTATTTTTTGGGTGTGGGTAATATCGGTGCGCACACATGCGAGGCCACCTTCGCGGGTACGGCTGTCGCTGGCCAGAATGGCATGGCCACTGTCCAGGTGTTCGATATGACTGTTGGTATTAGGCTGTTCGCTGTCGACCGCTTCCTGTCGCAGGATGTGCGGTTGCAGCTGTTGCTGGAACAGGTCCCAGCGGTCGACTTCCAGTGTATCCAGCCAGGGATATACCTGGCGCCAACGGCTGTTGCATAACAACAGCTTGCCTCGGGGACTGTAAAGCGCAAAGGCTTCTGGCAGGCTTTCAACGGCATCATGCATGCGGTCGCGTGCCGAGTCAGACTGTTTGCGCAGCATGATGAAGCGGCGGATCAGATCGACCATCAGCAGAAATATCAGGGAGAAAACAAAAAACAATGAGACGCCGACCACGCGGGTATCAATATTGATGGCGTTGGTTTCAGACCCTGGCGCTGCCCCGTTCCACATGATGAAGAACAGCACAAACAGGTTGACGCCTGTGAGTAGCAAAATCAGCTTCAAGGTGCGGTTCGAGAGCTTAATCATTTGTTTGGAAAGACTGTTTCAAGGTTTTGGGGGAGATGGAGTGTAGCGTGTTGACGACTCATTGCTATAGTCATTTCATAGTAGATCGTCATATCGATATGCCTATAGATCTATATCAGATAAGTGTAATAATCCCTTTATTATAATGCATCAGCTCTACATTAAAGGTGACCCTATGTCCGTAATCAATCTGGAGACGCTGCCTGATAGCCGCGCGGGCTGGGTTTTGAGCAACGGCTTTCGTCCATTGTTCGTCTTGGCAACGCTGCAGGCTCTATTGGCGATAACAGCCTGGTTGGCTTTCTGGAGTGGCTGGGCCCACCCGCCGCAGTCGATGCTGTCGCCTGTGCTGTGGCACGGTCATGAAATGCTGTTCGGTTTTGTCGGGGCGGCCATGGGTGGTTTTCTGTTGGCAGCGGTAGCCAACTGGACCGGACGCAAGCCGGTGTCAGGTGTGTCACTGGTGCTACTGTCACTGGCTTGGCTACTGGCGCGCATTGTGGCCATAGGCGGCGGTAACTGGCCAGATTGGCTGAATGCGTTGGGGGCGGTCAGCTACTGGCTGCTGTTGGCTTTCCTGTTCGGACGTGAGCTGATTCTGGCCGGTAACCGGCGCAATCTCAAAGTGCTGGTGATCATTGGCCTGTTTGCAGTGTTGAGTCTGGCATTCCATCTGCGCTGGTTGGCAGCACTGGACGTGCTTCACTTGGCGCTGGTGCTGGTCTTGATGTTGTTGACCCTGATCGGTGGTCGAATTATTCCGGCATTCACCCGCAACTGGCTTAAAAGGCTGGCAATCGACGAGACTCGCATGCCGTCGGTCTTTGGTCCAGTGGATAGTGTGGCGATGGTGCTGACCCCGCTGGCGGGCATAGTGTGGACATTCCGGCCGGAGGGGTGGGCTGCAACCATGTTGTTGGCGTTGGCTGGCGCAGCCCAGCTGCTGCGGTTGACCCGTTGGCAGGGCTGGCAAACGCGATCCGAGCCGTTGCTGTTGGTGTTGCATATCGGTTATGCCTGGCTGGGCGTGGGGTTGTTGCTGTTGGCAGGAAGCAGCGCCGGGCTTTGGATGCCCAGTGCCGGACTGCACGCACTGACGATCGGTGCCATGGGCGGCATGATCATGGCGGTGGCCTCGCGTGCGGCATTGGGCCATACCGGCCGTCCGCTGGTGGCCGGAGCCATATTGACACTGGCATTCATGACTCTGCATCTGGCGGCGCTGGCGCGTGTGCTGGCGGCACTGTGGCCGTCGGCAATGATGACGCTGGTTCTGGTGTCGGGAGGCTTGTGGTTGCTGGCGTTTGGTCTGTTTGGCTGGCGCTATCTGCCGATCCTGTTGGGGCCATCGTTAAGTTTCAGTGAGCGGCTGAAAGCGGAACAGGGGCGGCAGCCGGGGACGAAATAGGATGTTTCCAGGCATGTCGCGCTTAAAAGGAGCGAACTCACATCGTGTTGGCCTTGCGATAAGCGCCCTGATAGTCGAACAGCCGCTCGCGTACCTGCCAGTATCCCCCCGAACCCTGACGCCCCTTCTTGCCTGCCTGCTTGGCGATGACGAAGTCCGGTGCCGGCAGCAACATTTCGGCGGCAAGCACTTCAGCCACCGTTTTGAATTGTCGGGGGGATTCGCCATTGCCACAGCGGCGGCCGAACAATTTGTTGAACAGGGTACGCTGGGCCGGTCGGTCCAGATAAAAGCGTTCGCGCAGCTCTTCGCCCTGTTCTTCATGATAGATGACACTCAGACATTCACCGTTGGCGCTGAGGCTGATGCCGGCACAGCGGATCACCCGTGCGTCTTTCAACTGCAGCGCACGCTTGAGCAGCTCGTCCGGGTCGATGATCGCTTCGCGGCAGGTCTGGCAGTAGCGGGCGGCAATATCGTTTTCGGCCCCGCAGTGTGGGCACTCCTTGAAGCGGAAACGGTAGTCGCACTGCTGCGGCTTTTCCCCTTCCATCTCCAGTAGCCCCTGACAGCGGCGGCCGAAGTGTTCAATGACCTGGCCATTGCTGTCGGTCTTGCCCCAGAAAATATTGGCGAAGCCGCAGCCGGGGCAGAACACCTGTACCGGCTCGGAGTCTGAATTCGGTTTGGGCGTGCCGACCTCGGGGTGGTGCAGGTTGAAGCTGTTACCGGCGTAATCGATCACCAGGCAGTTGGCCTTGCCTTCATTGAGGCGCAGGCCGCGGCCGACGATCTGCTGATAAAGACTGACCGAGGCGGTAGGCCGGAGAATGGCAATCAGGTCAACATGGGGCGCATCGAAACCGGTGGTCAGGACGGCTACGTTGACCAGATACTTCAACTCCTGAGCCTTGAAGCGTTGCAGTAGCTGTTCCCGTTCATCGCCCGGAGTTGCGCCGGTAATCACGGCGGTTGCGTGGGCAGGCAGGTAGCCGCCGATCTCGTGCGCATGTTCTACGGTGGCGGCAAACACCATTACACCCTTGCGGTCCTGTGACAGTTCTTCAATCTGTTCACAGATGGCACGCGTGACCCGTGGATGTTTGGCCAGCAGGCTGTTCAGTTCCCGTTCCGGATAGTGGCCGCTGGCCGATGGCGTCAGCGATGCAAAATCGTAGTGGGCAATAGCCGCGTCAATCACTTCCGGCGGGGTCAGGTAGTGATGGCGGATCATATGGCTCAGTGGCAGTTCGAAGATGCATTGCTCAAATACACGTGGCTCTTCGCTGCGGACGAAGCCGCGATAATGGGTGCGATAGATCCAGCCGTAGCCGAGGCGGTAGGGGGTTGCGGTGAGCCCCAGCACCTTGAGCCCGGCGTTGTGTTTACGCAGGTGGGAAATGACCTGCTGGTACTGACTGTCTTCGTCCTCACCGACTCGGTGGCATTCATCAATGATCAGCAGTGAAAAGGCATCGGCAAAATGCTGCAGATTACGCGCGATCGATTGCACACTGGCAAATGTGACTTGATGCGTAAACTCCTTGCGCCCCAGTCCAGCCGAGAAAATACCCGCTTCCAGCCCCAGCGCGGCATACTTGGCGTGGTTCTGTTCGACCAGTTCACGTACATGAGTAATCACCAGAATCCGTCGCCGTGCCAGTCGTGCCAGTTCGGCAATTACCAGGCTCTTGCCTGCACCGGTAGGCAGCACAATGACGGCCGGATCGGCACTGGCGCGGAAATGCTTCAGTGTGGCATCCACGGCATCCTGTTGGTAGTCGCGCAGGGTAAAGGGCAGGGGCGGCGGCATGGTAGACAAACAATCCGGTTTTGCGAATGAGTCGGCATGATAAAGTGCCACGTATACAGGAGCAACGGGTGTAAGGAATCACCTGTTCAAGCGACTAAGCTGTAACACGACGACTGGAGACCCCGCCATGCACGAGATGTTGCCCCGCCTGATCGCCACCGACTTTCCGCCGCTGCGCCGAGGGCGGTTGACCACCTTACAGGCCAATATCACTTACCGGTGTAACCAGTCGTGCCTGCATTGCCATGTGGCCTCCAGTCCTCGCCGGACCGAGGAGATGAGTCGGGACACCATGCTGCAACTGCTGGCGCTGATTGATCAGCAGGGGATCGAGACGCTTGATTTGACCGGTGGCGCACCGGAGCTCAATCCGCATTTTCGTGATCTGGTAGGTGCCGCCCGCCAGCGCGGCCTCAGGGTGATCGACCGCTGTAATCTCACCATTTTGAGTGAGCCAGGCCAGGAGGATCTGGCAGCGTTTCTGGCTGAACAGCGGGTAGAAGTGGTGGCTTCCCTGCCTTGTTATCTGGAGGACAATGTCAACGTCCAGCGCGGCGATGGTGTGTTTGCTGCCAGCCTTGACGGCTTGCGTCAGCTCAATGCGCTGGGCTATGGCGAGCCGGGCACGGGCTTGATGCTGAATCTGGTTTACAACCCCCAGGGGCCCAGCCTGCCACCGCCTCAGGCTGAACTGCAACAGGCATACCAGCGTGAACTGCTGCAACGCTACGGCATCCGCTTCAACGAGCTGTTCACGATTACCAATATGCCGATTCAACGTTTTGGCAGTACGCTGGTTTCCAAAGGCCAGTTTGACAGCTATCTGCAGCTGTTGAAGGCGCAGTTCAATGCTGACAGCCACGATAACGTGATGTGCCGCAGTCTGCTTTCTGTTGATTGGGATGGTCGCGTCTATGACTGTGATTTCAATCAGCAGCTGCGGCTCAATCTGGGTAACCGGCACCAACCGGTCCACCTTGATGAGCTGTTGCAGCGCAACCTTGAAGGGGAGCCCATTGCCGTTGCCGATCACTGTTATGGCTGCACGGCCGGGCAGGGATCAAGCTGTGGCGGCGCGCTGGAGTAGATGATGAATAAACGCTGGCTGTTGCTCATCGTGCTTGTTGCCTTGGCAGTGCTGGCTTGGCAGTCAGGCTGGCTGGAGCAGTTACAGCTGGCCAACCTCAAGCAACATCAGGCTGAATTGATCTTTTGGCGTGATGCCAACCCCGGGCTGGCCAGTTTGCTGTTTTTTATCTTTTACGTGACCGTTGCTGCTCTGTCGCTGCCGGGCGCAGCCGTGATGACGCTGGCAGCCGGTGCGCTGTTCGGGCTTTGGTGGGGGCTGTTACTGGTCTCGTTTGCCTCGACGCTGGGGGCGACGCTGGCGATGTGGGTGGCGCGTTATCTGGTGCGAGATCAGGTGCGCCACCGTTTCGCCCAGCGGATGCAGACCCTGGATGAGGGCATTCGGCGTGACGGACCGTTTTACCTGTTTACCCTGCGGCTGGTGCCGATCTTTCCTTTTTTCGTAATCAATCTGCTGCTGGGCCTGACGGCCATGCCGACGCGTACCTTTTGGTGGGTTAGTCAGCTCGGCATGCTGCCGGGCACCCTGGTATACGTCAACGCCGGAACTCAATTGGCACAGATCGATGCCTTGTCGGCCATTTTTTCGCCCGGCCTGATCGGGGCTTTTGTCATGCTTGGCCTCTTTCCGTTGCTGGCACGCAAGCTGGCGGACGGTGTGCGTACCCGTCGAGTCTATGCCCGCTGGAACAGGCCTGCACGGTTCGACCGTAATCTGGTGGTGATCGGGGCTGGCAGTGCCGGTTTGGTCAGTGCGTACATTGCCGCCACGGTGAAGGCCAGGGTAACGCTGGTGGAGCGGGACCGGATGGGCGGTGATTGCCTCAATACCGGCTGCGTACCCTCCAAGGCATTGATTCGTGCCTCGCGGGTGGCGCATGAGGTTGCCCATGCCGACCGTTACGGTCTCCGGGCTGAACCACCACAGGTTGATTTCGCACGCGTGATGGCGCGGGTGCAAGAGGTGATTCGCGATATTGAACCACACGACTCCATCGAGCGTTATACCGAGTTGGGTGTAGACGTGTGTCAGGGGCGTGCGCGACTGATTTCGCCCTGGGAGGTTGAAATTGAAGCCGCCGATGGCAGTCAGCAGCGATTGACGACCCGCTCGATCATCATCGCCAGCGGTGCCCGGCCTCGGGTGCCGGAGCTGCCGGGGCTTGCCGCAACCGATTACCTGACCTCCGATACCCTGTGGCAGCTGACCGCACTGCCCAAACGGCTGCTGGTGCTGGGCGGCGGTCCTGTTGGCTGTGAACTGGCGCAGGCTTTTCGGCGTTTGGGTGCCGAGGTGACGCTGGTACAGCGGGCAGCGCAGTTGCTGCCACGGGAGGATGGGGACGTGGCCGAAGTGGTGCTGCAACGTTTTCAGGCCGAAGGTATCAAGGTTCTGCTGCAGACCGAAGCCGTGCGGGTTGACGGGCACGGCACGCTGATCGTGCGCAGTGAGGCGGGTGAGCAACCGCTGGCGTTTGATCGTATGCTGCTGGCGCTGGGCCGCGTGGCCAACACGGACGGGCTGGGGCTGGACGCGCTGGGCATCGAACCGGAGCCGGGACGCACGCTGGCAACCGATCCGTTTCTGGCGACCCGTTTCCCCAATATATTCGCCTGTGGCGATGTGGCGGGTCCGTGGCAGTTTACCCATACGGCATCGCATCAGGCCTGGTATGCGGTGGTGAATGGGCTGCTTGCGCCGCTGAAGCGTTTTCGGGTCGAATCCCGCGTAATTCCCTGGGCGACCTTTACCGATCCTGAAGTGGCAAGGGTCGGGTTGTCCGAAGCCGAAGCTCGGCAGCAAGGTATCGCCTATGAGGTGACGCGCTATGCATTATCGGACCTGGACCGTGCCATTGCTGACGGTCGCACGGCCGGCTTCGTCAAGGTACTTACGCCACCGGGCAAGGACCGTATCCTCGGTGTGACTCTGGTGGGGGCGCAGGCCGGCGAGTTGATTGCCGAGTGGGTGCTGGCGATGAAACACAATATCGGTTTGAACAAGCTGCTCGGGACGATCCATATCTATCCGACGCTGGCTGAAGCTAACCGTTTCACGGCTGGGGAGTGGAAGCGGAACCATGCGCCTGCCTGGGTGTTCCCTTGGCTGGCGCGTTACCATCGCTGGCGGCGGAAGGAGGGTACATGACGTATGAAGTGATCCTGCGCCTCGGGGTGTTTGTAGTAATTCTGGGCGGTTGTGCCCTGCTGGAATGGCTCCGGCCGCGTCGCCGCTGGCGCTGTGCCAAGCGGCCACGCTGGGTGGCCAATCTGTCATTGACGCTGCTCAGTACGGTCCTGGCTCGGCTGACCCTGGGGGCGTTTGCAGTGACGGCAGCCGTGTGGGCCGGCGAGCATGGAGTTGGGGTGTTCAACTGGCTGGACGTGCCGGGCTGGATGGCGTCAGGTCTGGCACTGGTGTTGTTGGACGGTGCTATCTGGCTGCAGCATTGGTTCAGCCACCGTGTGCCACTGTTGTGGCGGCTGCATCGGGTCCATCATACCGACCCGGAGCTGGATGTGACCACGGCACTGCGTTTCCATCCGCTCGAGATCGGTCTGTCATTGCTCTACAAGGCGAGCTTTGTGGTGTTGTTGGGCGTCCCTGTTGCGGCGGTGGTGCTGTTCGAGTTGCTGCTGAATGCGTCGGCCCTCTTCACGCATGCCAATATTTACATCCCCCGTTCGCTGGATCGTCGCCTGCGCTGGCTGTTCTGCACCCCGGACATGCACCGTATCCACCATTCCGTGATCGCTGAGGAAACCAACAGCAACTACGGTTTCTGTTTGTCGATCTGGGATCGGCTGTTTGCGACCTACCGTCAGCAGCCACAAGTGGGCGTGGAATCAATGCAGCTGGGGCTGCGCGAGTTTACGGATCCTGATCAGTTGGGTGTTCTGCCGCTGCTGGTGCAGCCACTGAAACAGGTCGAACAGAGGTGTCGTCATGTTGCCGACTGAAATTCGACCGCTCAAGCTCAGCGTGATTGTACCGGTGCTCAACGAAGCGATGATGATCGAACCTCAACTGCGCGCGTTGCAGTGGGTACGCACTACCGGTGTGGCAGAGCTGATTCTGGTAGATGGTGGCAGTACCGATGCAACGGCCGTGCGCGCCTTGCCCTGGGTTGACCGGCTCGTCACGAGTGTACCGGGGCGAGGGCTACAGATGAATGCCGGTGCTCGGCAGGCGCGTGGTGAGGTATTGCTGTTTCTGCATCTTGATACCGACCTCCCGGTTACGGCACCGCTGCTCATGGATGGGTTGGATGCCTCAGGCTGGGGCCGGTTTGATGTCCGCATTCGTGGCCGTCATTCGATGCTGCCCGTGGTTGCCGCGATGATGAATCTGCGCTCGCGACTGACCGGCATTGCTACCGGTGATCAGGCAGTGTTTGTGCATCGGGCCCTGTTCGAACGGGTCGGCGGCTTTCCCGAGCAGCCGTTGATGGAAGATATCGAGCTGAGCAAACGGCTGAAACGGATCAGCAGACCCCGCTGCCTGCGCGCCAAGGTGATGACCTCCGGGCGGCGTTGGGATCAGCATGGCCTGTGGCGCACGATCAGGTTGATGTGGTCGCTGCGTTTTGATTACTGGCGCGGGGTCAGTCCGGCGGTGCTGGCACAACGTTACGGTTACACCGAAGCCAGTCAGGCGCAGGCGGTGAAGCCGGTGCAGTCAGCGACCGGTCGTCCGCCAACGATTGGCAGTGGGCACTGATGGTCGCGCTGGCGATCATGGCCAAGGCACCGGTGCCGGGGTTCTGCAAGACCCGCCTGATGCCTGCTTTGGGTGCAGAAGGTGCGGCACGGTTACAGGCCTGGCTGCTGCAACATAGCCTGGCAGTGGCCCGTGCCAGCGGGTTACGGCCTTTGCAGCTGTGGGCTGCGCCGGATATTGAGCATCCGCTGTTTCAGGCCTTGGCGCGGCCGGGTGATGTTCGGTTGCAGGCGCAGTTTGGCCATGACTTGGGTATGCGCATGTTATATGTCTTTACCCGGGCGCAGGGTCCGCTATTGTTGATCGGTACTGACTGCCCGCCGCTGACGCCAGCACTGTTGCTTGAGTGTGCAGCCTGTCTTGAGACCCATGATGCGGTGTTCCTGCCCGCTGAGGATGGCGGCTATGCACTGATCGGTTTGCAGCAACCGCAGCCTGAGCTGTTTGTCGGTATCGACTGGAGTACGGAGCGGGTGATGGCACAGACCCGTGAACGACTGACGGCCTTGGGCCTGCGCTGGCAGGAGCCTGCAGTTGTCTGGGATCTGGACCGGCCTGAAGACTTGCAGCGATTGCCGCCTGGGCTATTGACGGCCGCGCTGGAATCGCCATTGGAGACTGAATGTTGAGTGAGAGTACAAACCGAACACCGCTGAGCGAGGATGACGTGCAACAACGGCTGCATGCACTTCGTCCCAGGCTGCAGGCGTTTGCCCGGTTGCAACTGGGAGATGAGACGCACGCGGAAGATCTGGTGCAAGAGGCGCTTATAGCCGCCTGGGAAGGGCTGGAGCGTTTTTCCGGCAACGCTAAGCTGGAAACCTGGGTGTTCGGCATTCTGAAACACAAACTGGTGGACGAAATCCGCCATCGCCGTCGTGAGCAGACTACCGGCTTCGATCCCGATGACCTGCCCGAGATCGACGGCCTGTTCAATTCCCGTGCCCACTGGCTACCGGCGGCACGACCACAAAAATGGCATGACCCCGAGCAGGCCTGTCTGCAGGATGGCTTTTGGCAGGTATTCGATTTCTGCGTGCTACACCTTCCCAACAGTACTGCTCGGGTATTTTCCATGCGCGAGTTGATGGGGCTGGAAACGGCCGAGATCTGTGCCGCACTGGATATCAGTGAACAGAACTGCTGGGTCATGCTGCACCGTGCCCGGCTCAAATTGCGTGCCTGTCTTGAAAACGGCTGGTTCGGCAAGGAGGAAAACAATGCAGTCGTGTAAACGTGCTACCGAACTGATGTCACAGCAGCTCGACCGCGAGCTGTCAGCCAGTGAAAAACTTGGCCTGAAGATGCACCTGCTAATGTGCCGTCACTGCCGCAAGTGTGAGCAGCAGCTGGGCATCATCCATCAACTCTGTGCCCGTCGTGGCGATACGCCGCCGGACGGGGAGTGATCAAACGCGGGGAGCCGCCAGCGTATACGTCATCGCGTGGCGATAGGTTGAGGTGAGGGACGACCACCCGAGTGCGCTGATGTCGGGACAGGGGAGTGGCTGGCCTGCCGCCTTGCTTGAGGCCAGTGCAGCGATCTGCTCGGCCAGTGCTTCGGCCTCATTGTCAGTGGCATAGCGATACTCGGCGGCAAACAGCTCGGTGTAGGCCAGCCGGTCCGGCACTACCGGTGTACAGCCTGCGGCGACCCCTTCCAGCACGGCAATGCCTTGATAATCATGCAGCGCCGTTGACAGTACTACATCCCCCTGTTGCAACAGCCTGCGATAGTCGTCCACGGACTCGATATGGCCCCAGTGTCCCAGGTTATCACCTTGCTGTAGCTGGGCACGAATATGATCGAACAGGTCCGGGGTGTGACGGAACTGCTGGCCGACCACATGCAAGGTGAATGCAATTTGGCGCTGCTGCATGGCCGTGATTGCCGCCAGCAGTTGTTCGGGGCCTTTATCGAACTCCCAGCGGTGGTTCCAAATCAGCTGCAACGGCCCGTTTTGCGGTGTGTGTGGCAGAAAAACCTGGTCCGGCAGCGGCACCGGCACCACCTGCGAGCGCGCCTCTATTCTCTCCACCAATCCAGTGGGTACTTGATCCGGTAATTTACGTAGCAACGAGCGGGCTCCGTCGAGCAGGGTGCGGCGGTTGAAGTCGGAATTGAACAGTACATGATCGGCCGCCAAGGCGTTGTACAGGTTCAGCATCTGTGGCTCGACGCTCTTGAATTCACGGCCCGACGCCGGGTAGGCAAACTGGTTTTCGTGGAAATAGACCAATGTCGGAATTGCCGCTAGGGTGGGCACCAGGCCTCGCAGGCCGGTCAGATCAACCATTGAAGTGGCGATGACCAGATCGTATGAGGCTTGCAGTGTTGCCCGCTCGTTGAATGCCCAGCTGAGACTGTTGCCACGAATGCGCCAGGCAAAATAGCGGGGAGGGAGCGTCAGTGTGGTCCAGTCGTGATCTGGAAAGGCGTTGACCAGTCCCTCACGCCAGTAACGGTGGCTGACGGCGTCGTAGGCGGACAAAAGCAGAATGCGCATGTTACAGGCTCCCGGAATCGAAGCGCGGATTGTGCCAGAGAGTGGTGGAACTTGTCAGATGCACACGGGGCTGCTTGACTGAGGGTAATCCTCACTGGGAGTACGTCAGATGTCAGGAACTGTTTTGATTACCGGCTGTAACCGGGGCCTGGGTCTCGAATTTGCCTATCAATACGCCCGCGATGGTTGGCAGGTTCATGCCTGTGCGCGTGACCTGGTGCATGCCGAAGACCTGCAGGCGCTTGAAGCCCGTTTTCCCGATCTCGTACATTTGCACACACTTGATGTGAACAAGGATGGTCAGATCAAGGCGCTTGACCGGGTGCTGGGTGATGAAACCATTGACCTGCTGATCAATAATGCCGGTTATTACGGCCCCAAAGGGGTGTGCTTTGGCAAGGTTGAGCGTGAACTCTGGCGTCAGGTGCTGGAGACCAACACCTTGAGCCCATTGATGATGACGCAGGCGTTCTACCCGCGTGTGGCCACCAGCCGTTTGAAAACGGTGGTGTTTATGAGCAGTAAGGTTGGCAGTATCAGTGATAATCAGTCCGGTGGCGGTTATTACTACCGCAGCTCTAAAACCGCACTTAATCAGGTGGTGAAAAGCCTGGCGATTGACCTCAGTGGTGCCGGTATCAAAGTGGTTGCGCTGCATCCGGGCTGGGTACAGACGGACATGGGTGGGGAGAATGCGCTGATTACGCCTGAACAGAGTGTCAGTGCCATGCGTCAGTTGCTGCAGGGCTTAACGCTGGAGCAGAGTGGCGCGTTTCTGAACTATGAGGGCACCGTGATCGATTGGTAGTGTCCCCCTTCAGTCTGGAGTAAAGTGATTGTATCCAGGAAGGAACGCACACGGAGTCAAAGTGAATGATGCCCCCTAAACAGTTTCAGTCCGTTCGCTATGTCATGCTGTATCTACTGTTCGGGCTGCTGTGGATCCATGGATCGGATACGATTATTGCTCTACTGGTCTCGGATGTAGATGCTTTCGAGTGGATCAGTCGCTTGAAAGGCAGTGTATTTGTTGCCATCAGTGGCGGCTTTTTATATCTGGCGCTGGTGAGGTGGCCCGCGCCGGTTGATCGCCTGTTTTTACAGGGGCGTGCCCAGTGGTGGATCGTGCTCGGCCTATTGCTGCTGGTGTTTATCATGCCGTTGGTGGGTGGTGCTCTGGTGCATTGGTTCGACAGTGCTCAGGCAGTGGATGGCCATCACCTGCCGTTGTCCCTGTTGGCCGGTGTTGCTGCAATGGTGCTGTCCGGCCTGCTTATTACGCTTTATCGTCGCCAGCTGCAGTATCGCTTTTCTCGCCTTGCGGCCCGGGAAACCTTACGCCGCGAGGAGTTGCTGGCTCGATTTTTCGATATGCCCTTCATGGGGATGGCATTAACCGACCCCGGCAATGGCAAGTGGTTAAAGGTTAATACCAGTCTTGAAGCGTTGCTGGGTTATGACGCCGACACCTTGTATCAGCGCGATTGGCAAAGCCTGACTCATCCGGATGACCTGCTGATTGATGAGGCCGAGTTTCACCGCTTGATCAGCGGTGATATCAATGCCTATCAACTGGAAAAACGTTTTATTCATGCCAATGGTCATGTTGTACCTGTCCGTATTTATATCAAACTGTTACGTGACAGCGTCGGTGCTCCCGAATACAGTATTTGCATGGTTCAGGATCTGACCCGTGAGCGGGCGGACCGGCAGGCGTTGCAGCGGCAATCTGATCTTTACAATATGCTGTCGCGCATTAACCAGTTGACCTTGTACAGCCGCTCCATTGATGAAGTATTGCAGTCAGCCTGCCGGATTGCGGTTGAAGAAGGTAAACTGCGGTTTGCCTGGATTGGCCGCTGTGACGAACAATCCAGGCTGGTTGAAGCGATTACCTATGCCGGTGATACAGCAACCGCAACCGGTTTTGATCAGCTGTTCACGATCTTTGCCCGCAACCCCGGGCAGGGGCTGAGTGAGCAGGCGGTCATGAACGGGCGCACGGAGGTGATCAACGACAGCTTGCAAGCCAGCCAATACCAGCCGTGGCATGACTTTTCCCGCCGCTTTCAATGCCTGTCAGCAATCGCGCTGCCGTTACGTCACAAGGGGCGCATTTTTGCCAACCTGACGCTCTATGCCGATACGGTCGACTTCTTCACACCGGCATTGGTGAATACGCTGGAGGAAATGGCCGGTGATATCGGTTTTGCGCTTGATACCATCACCCGTGATGAAGCACTTGAAGCGGCGAATCAGGTGATCAATTCAAGTCCGTTTGTGTTGATTCGCTGGCAGAACTCACCGGGCTGGCCGATTTTGTTTGTGTCCGACAATATTCGCAGCTGGGGCATAGAGCCGCAAACGCTGGTGGAGCATAGTGGTACCTTCGAAGCCTTTATCCACCCTGATGACCAACTGCAGATCGCCGATGATGTACACAGGTTTCTGCAGCAGGGCGAAACCACCTATACCCAAACCTACCGCCTCATCCTGCCGCAGAACGATACGGTTATCTGGGTAGAAGACAAAACCCATGTGTTACGGGATGCAAGCGGTGAGGTCGTTGGCCTTGAAGGTGTATTAATCGATATTACCGAACGGCGGCAGCAGGAAAGTCGTTTGCAGCAGGCCGTCGCTGTGATTCAGAGCACGCGTGAAGCGGTCCTGATAACAGGTGAAGATCAACAGATCGTTCAGGTGAATCCCGCATTCAGCGAGATGTTTGGCTGGTCAGAGGAAGCTCTGTCCGGCAAGACCCCTGCCGTGCTGCGCTCGGGTTGTCATGATGCCCGTTTCTACCGTGAGCTGTGGCAGCAGGTGAGTGCGCGCGGTCATTGGCAGGGTGAAATTATGAGCCGCCGACGCTCGGGTGAGGTCTTTCCAGCCCTGCTGAGTATCAGTCGCGTGTGCAGCGATACGGATGAGGTTACTCACTATGTGGGTGTCTACACTGATCTGTCACGATTGAAAGATAGCGAGTCTCGTCTTGAGCACCTGTCGACACATGATGCATTGACCGGCTTGCCCAATCGCAAGGCCTTGTTTCATGAGCTGGAATACTGTGGTCAATACAATCGGCGTCATGCACGCCTGTCAGCCTTGTTGATGCTTGATCTAGATAATTTCAGGGATATTAATGACAGTTACGGGCATTTGGAAGGTGATCGTCTGCTGTTGCAACTGGTTTCACGTCTGCGTCAGGGGCTTGATAAACATACGCATCTTTACCGGCTGGGCGGCGACGAATTTGCCGTGCTGTTGGAGGAAATCGAACATAGCAGTGATGCTGCACATGTCGTGACTGAACTGATGCGACAGCTGGCACCGGTCTTCCGTTTGGATGAGGGGTCCGATATCCGTGTCAGTGCCAGTTTCGGTATCAGTTTGATCGATACCACAGAGATGTCGCCCCAGGTGATTTTGCAGCAGGCCGATGCGGCCTTGTTCAAGGCCAAGGAGCAACGTGGCAGTCTGAGTTTCTTCAGCGATGACCTGACTACGGCTGTGCGGCGGCGGTTGGAGCTTGAGCAGCGCCTGCGGCGTGCGCTCGAACGGAAAGAGCTATGTCTGTATTACCAACCGCAATGGTCGATTGATGGTGCAGAGATGACCGGGGTGGAGGCCTTGATACGCTGGCAGGACCCTGAAAGGGGAATGATCCCGCCGGTGGAGTTCATTCCTGTTGCCGAGCAAAGCATCCTGATCGGTATGATTGGTCGGTGGGTGTTACATGAGGCGAGTGCACAGATAGCAGCTTGGCAGCGACAGGGGTTGGCAGTCCCGCGTGTAGCAGTCAACGTATCACCCCAGCAGCTACGCTATCATTACCTGCCGGATGAAGTGGCGGAGGTGCTGGAACAGACCGGTATTGCACCTGACCTTCTGGAGCTTGAACTGACGGAAAGTGCCTTGATGGCACCGGGCCAGGATACCGAAAAAATGCTCAATGCACTGCGGGCGTTAGGTGTGAGGCTGGCGATTGATGACTTTGGTACCGGTTATTCATCCTTGGCGTATTTGAAGCGTTTTCCGCTGGACCTGTTGAAAATTGATAAGTCGTTTACGGATGACTTGTTGGAAAGCAGCCAGGCACGGGCAATCGTTGAAACCATTATTGTGCTCGGCCATAAGTTGGGTCTGGGGGTGCTGGCTGAAGGCGTGGAATATGAAGCCCAGCGCTGTGAGCTGGAGCGGTTGGGCTGCCACCAGTTTCAAGGGTATCTCAAGAGTCGGCCGTTGTCGGTTGTCGAGCTTGAAGCCCTGCTCGCGGCAGATTGATCACGCCAAAGGTGTTGATCTGTAGCAAGATGAAGGAAGTCGGTCCAAGATTTGCCATCATGATGGCTGGGATACGGGCAGGTTTCGTGTACGATCAAATATTCGGCAAACTGATGTTTGATCCTTACAAGAGTACGTCCCCCATCGTGAGACGAGTCCCGTTGTTAATACCCCTCCATCCGGTAAGTGCCAATATCCTCTTGGCACTGGGTTATGTTTTGCTGGGGTTAGCCTGTTTACCAACAGGAATACATGAGCAGATTGTGCCGCTGTGGCTGCCTGCCGGGCTGGCGTTGGCTACTCTGTTGCGTGGTGGGCTGAAGTTCTTGCCGGGTGTCTGTTTGGGCAGTTTCATCGTTAATCTGATTATCCCTTCGTTGCATGGCCCTGTGGCATTGAACCATGTGCAGAGTGCCATGTTGATCGGCTCGGGCGCTGCCACGCAATCGGCACTGGCATATCTTTTGCTTAGGCGCTTTGGTGCCGACCCACTACTACCCACGCGTGAAAAGTGGATGTTGCCTTTTGTACTGTTCAGCGGGTTGTTGGTGTGTACCCTGAATGCAGTTTTCGGTACTTGGGTAGTGCAATCATTCAATCATTCCGGGGGCAGTCTTGGTTTTCTGCTTGATGCGACAAGCTGGTGGCTGGGTGACAGTTTCGGAGTCATTCTGGGCACTCCGTTGTTTCTATCCATCGCCAGCGTCTTTCGTAGGCAGTACCGACAACGCTCATGGCTGCTGCCGATACGTTTGAGCGGTGCGCTATTGGCGGTTGCCTTGATCAATCAATATTATCTTGCGCACCTGTCAGGGTTGCTGCAGCAGAGTTTCACTCAGGATGTGCAGTTGGTGGAAGCGCGCATCCAAGCCATCATTCAGCAGAACCTGCGTGAATTGTCCCGCCTTGGGCAGGCCTTGTCCGAATCTTCTGAACTGACACCGGCCACGTTTCATGATCTGGTCATGCCTGCATTTGCCAATAATCCGGCGCTTAGAGCCTATTCCTGGGATCCTCTGATTCCGAGTAGCCAGCGCCAGGCCTTTGAGCAGCATACGCGGCGTCTGCTGCAGTGGCCGGAATATCGAGTCTATGGCGAATCGCCAGACAGTCAGAGCATGTTGATTCCGGTACAGTTTGTTGAACCACTGGAATCGAATCGTCCGGCTCTGGGGTTCAACCTCTACTCTTTGGAAGACCGTCGGCGCTGGGTCGTATTGGCTCAGGCGCGAGGAGAGGCCGTAGCCACCGAAGTCTTGGCGCTGACGCAAGCGCCGGATGAGCCAGGTTTGTTGATCATGCAGCCGGTCTATCGCCTTGTTGGTGACGACCTATTGCAAAGTCAGCGCAAATTACACGGCTTTCTCGTTGGGGTGTTTACCGTCAGTCGGTTGCTGGATACCGCAATGACGAATCCCGGCAGTCGCAATATCGAACTCAGGGTCGCCGAAGCAGGCAAGTCGCCGTTTTACGATACATTGACGGCTGGTCGTTCCAATTTACATTTGCAGGACCAGTTCAAGGTATTGATTGCACAGCAGGAGTGGCGGGTCGATGCGGTTGCGGGGCCGGATTATCTGGCTGCTCATCCGGTGAGCCAAGCGCAATACCTGCAGGTATTGCTGGTGAGTATCGGTTGTCTTGGTGCCTTGTTGGTGCTGTCCATGCACAACCGCGAGCGCTTGCTGGAAGCGCGGGTGCAGCAGCAGACCGAGGACCTGGCCTGGCAGGCGCAACATGACGATCTGACCCGCTTACAGAACCGCAAGGGGCTTCAGGGTGCATTGGAAAGCTATCTGCAGGGTTCGGCTACTCCATTCGCCATGCTGTTTATCGACCTGGACCGCTTCAAACTGATTAATGACAGTCTGGGGCATCAGGTGGGTGATGGGCTACTGCAGACGCTCGCGGCTGAGTTGCAGCATCAGTTGCCTGCCGATACCCGGCTATTCCGCATGGGCGGGGATGAATTCATTCTGTTGGTGCCCGGCGATCAGTCGCGCGCGTTTACCGAAGCTCAACGCGTACTGCGGGTGGCGTCACAGTCGTTTGCGGTGGCAGAACACCAGTTGCAGGTGACCGCCAGCATCGGGATCAGCCTGTATCCGGAACATGGTGATACGGCCGACAGTCTGGTCAAGCATGCCGATACGGCCATGTACCGAGCCAAGGGACGAGGTAAAAACCGTTACGAATTATACACCGCAGAGTTGACCACAGATGCATTGCAGCACTTTTTGATTGAACAGCACCTACGCCAGGCGTTGCAGAAGAAACAGCTGATTTTGCACTATCAGCCGCAATATCGGCTGGACGATAAGCAACTGTGCGGGTATGAAGCGTTGGTGCGGTGGCAACATCCAGTGCATGGCTTACTGGGGCCTGACAAATTCATTCCACTGGCCGAAGAAACGCAATTAATTGTGCCTCTGGGCTGGCAAGTGATTGATATGGCTTGTCAGCAGTTGGCCATTTGGCTGCGACAGGGCAAGCATGTTCCGATTGTTGCCATCAACATATCACCACCTCAGCTGCTGCAGGCAGACTTTATTCAGCGTCTCAATCAGACGGTTGCCATGCATGGCCTGGAGCGTCACAGGCTGGAGCTGGAGGTGACCGAATCAATGATTATGCAGGATCCTGATTTCATCATTCAGCAGCTGCAACGTTTGCGATTATCCGGCTACCACCTGGCGCTGGATGACTTCGGCACGGGCTACTCTTCGCTGGACCGTATCAAACATTTGCCACTGCACCGACTCAAGATAGACAAGAGCTTTATTCGTGACATCGGCCGTAACCCCAAGGATGAGGCAGTGGTGATCACCATCATTGCGCTTGGTCGCAGTCTTGGGGTTGAAGTGCTGGCTGAAGGGGTGGAAACGGCGGCCCAGAGTGAGTTCTTGCGCCAGCATGGCTGCGCTAGTGTACAGGGGTATCTGTTTGGGCGGCCGCTTTCGGTTGAACAGTTGATGGTTAAAGAGGAGCAGGTGGCGGGATAGGGCTAAGTGCTCGCTCTGTTGATGTTATGTTATAACAAAGCTATCATGTTTGTTATATTGTAACCAAAGGCAGTAGTACATCATGACAAAAACGTCCCTTCGCTGGTTTATCCCACTTGCTTTTCTGGCCAGTACTCAAGCTCAGGCTGAGCTTCAGGCCCCTGACATCAGCCTTACGCTTGATGCCTATCACAAGTCCGACAGTACGGCCCTGGGTGGGCGCGTCGAAGGTTGGGGGCTAAGCCATACCGAGCTCGGTATTAGCCAGCAGTTTGGTTCTTTTGCCCGAGGCAAGTTCACCGCTGTGGCTGAGTCGAACAAGGAAGAAACCGATTTCAGTATCGAAGAAGCCTATCTGCAGTCATTGGCGTTGCCTGCGGGCCTGACTGTGCGAGGTGGTCGTTTTCTGGCCGATATAGGCTATCTTAATGGCCAGCACCCACATGCCGACAGCTTTACTGAGCGTCCGCTGCTGTATCGTGCCTTTCTGGGTGGGCACTATTATGATGATGGCCTGGGCTTGAGTATGGTCATGCCAACTGACCTGTACTGGCGTATCAGCGCCGAGGCATTCAAGGGCGATGAACTGGGTGAATTTGAGGCTGACCCGACCATCGGCACCTGGGCGTTGTCGACGACTGTTGGGGGGGATCTTTCTGCTACCCAAAGCTGGCAGGCCGGGTTCAGCTATTTGCGTAACCGCATGCTGGCCGAGGGCGAAGAAGAGCATGGACATGACCATGCCGACGAGCACGCGGGCCACAGCCACGGCGCTGAATACACCGGTAAGCATCTATATCTGGCAGATCTGGTGTGGAAGTGGGCACCGAAAGGCAATAACCGTGACCAGCAACTGACGCTTTCAGCCGAATATGCGCGGGTTAATGATCTTAATGAGTATGCCTCCGGTGATGACTACCACGAAGGCTGGTATGGTTCGGCGGTGTATCGTTTTGCACCGCAATGGAGCGCGGGTGTACGTCATGGACGCGTGGATCTGAAGCTTGGTCATGGTGACCATTTCCATGATGGTGCGTTGGAAGAAACGGTCGCCATGCTGGCCTGGAGCCCCAGCCATAGCCAGACAGTGCGTGTGCAGTATAGCCATCAGGATGCGGTGGAAGACTGGCATGGTACGTTCGCCGGAGCCGACAACGCCGTCACTTTGCAGTACATCATCAGTTTTGGTGCCCATGATGCGCATACCTTCTAAACGGGTTATGCCACTTGTGCTGGCGGCGGTTTTGCCGCTGCCGGCACAGGCGCTGACGCTGTTTGCCTGTGAGCCCGAGTGGGCGGCACTGGGGCAAATATTGGCACCGCAGGCTGATATCACCAGTGCGACCCATGCCTATCAGGATCCACACTATATAGAAGCCCGCCCCAGCCTTATTGCCCGGTTGCGTCGGACGGATCTGGCCATATGCAGTGGTGCCGCACTGGAGGCGGGCTGGTTGCCGGCACTGCAGCAGCGCGCCGCCAACCCGGTGGTACAGCCGGGTCGAGAGGGGATGCTGTTTGTGGCCGAACAGGTGGAGACCATCAATCAGATGGACCAAGTACCATTCGGTGCGGGTGATGTTCATCCTGAAGGCAATCCACACCTTCATCTGGACCCCGAGCGTCTGCGTCAGGCCGGTGCGGCGATGAGTCAGCGGTTGGCACAGGTTGACCCGGAAAGGGCCGCGCAATACCGCAGTCATTATTTGCGTTGGTCCATACGCTGGCAACAGCGGCTGGATGACTGGCATCAGCGTGCCCAACCTCTGCGCGGACAGATGATCGTAGTGCAACACAGTACCTTTGATTATTTCTGGCGCTGGCTTGGGATCGAGGTGATTGCCGATCTGGAACCCAAGCCTGGCGTACCGCCGACTCCCGGCCATCTGGCTGATCTGGTGACCCGCCTTGACGGCCAACGGCCATTGGCGATCGTTCACAGCTGGTATCAGAACCCGCAGAGTGCCCGGTGGTTGTCCGAACGCACGGGTATTCCGGTACTGGCCTTGCCTTCGACCATGGCGCCTGATGATGGTGTGGTAACGCCGGAGCAATTGTTCGATCACTTGCTGGATCGCCTGCTGGCGCAACATGATGCCCGTTGAATTTGCTGTTCTGCTGCCGCCTCTGGCTGCAGGGTTGTTGGTATTGAGCAGTCACCTGTTGCTGGGTGAGCAGGTACTTAAGCGAGGCATCCTGTTTATCGATTTGGCGGTAGCCCAGTTGGCTGCACTGGGCAGTTTGTTAGCACAGCAGTGGGGTACAACGTTAGCGATGGCCCCGCTGGGTGGTGTGTTGTTGGCAGTATCTGGAGCCGTGCTGATTGGTCACTGGGCGAGGATGTTTCCACAGCAACGTGAGGCTATTATCGGTTTGGTGTATGCCGGAGCGGCATCGGTATTATTGTTAGTGCTGGCCGCAGACCCTCATGCCGGGCACCGGCTTTCACGCAGCCTGAATGGTGATATTCTCTGGGTGGGCTGGTCTGAAATGTTGCCACTGGCACTGCTGACGCCGGTCTTCCTGCTGTTGTGGTGCCGGCGTGGTCACTGGCTGGCAGGGCGTGCATTTTATCCCTGTTTTGCACTGTTGGTCAGCCTGTCGGTACCGTTGCTCGGTGTTTATCTGGTGTTTGTCACTCTTATTGCTCCGGCCTTGGTTGGACAGTTGAGTGGCGGAGGCCGCAGTGCGGCGGTGCTGACTGGCGGCCTGGGGTATACGGCAGGTTTGGTTTGCGCCTGGTGGTTGGACTGGCCAGCGGGCGCCACCGTTGTGCTGGCCATATTAGCGACCAGCTGCAGTGGACTCATATTGGACCGCTTGTATCGCGGCTATTCGGCCGTCGGCTCTTCGTACTCGGGCAGTTCGTAAGGCGCTATCCGGTAGGCTTCCAATCGGTAGCCTGCCGTGCCTACCTCATGATTGAACACTTCAGTAGTCAAGAGGCCGCTGACCATTACGGCATCATAAAGGCTATCTACCCGTGTCCCGGGTGCATAATGCACGTCGATCATCTGGTTGGATGGGGGTGGCGGTACATGAATACAGGCACCGAAGTAGGGTACCAGAAAGAAGCGGTCAACCCGTTCGCCTTCTCCCTCCAGCGGCACCACGAAGCCTGGAATGCTGATCATGCGCCCATGCAGGGTTTCCACCACAGGTGCCGACGCCAACGATTGCAACAGCTCGTCATACATCCGCTGTGCCTTGTCGCTGTAATCATCCAACTGATCCAATTCCGGGTTGTTGTACATCTTTTCCAATGACAGTACATAATCTGCCGGCATCAGTACATCCCACTCTAGCTCAGGTGCTGTTTCACCGTTGACTATGACGTCATTGGCATGCACTGGCGGCAGGATTAGTAGAGCTGACAGCAAGAGAGTGAGTCGTTTCATTCGTGGGTCTCGATATTCAATAGCGTCGAATCAAGCGGCTGGCCGAGGCCAGCCGCCAAGCGAAGAGTGCGGGCAACATGCCACTGATCAAGCCCAGAACCAGAATCAGGGCACACAGCTGCCATTGCAGGGGGGACAGTGCGCCTAAAGATAACAGCAAGCCGAATTGACTCAGCAACGGTGCTTGCAGCAAGGCCAGACCGCCCTGTAACAAAACGATCCCCAGGACCAGCCCGCCCAAAGTGAGCAATAGGCTTTCCAGCAATAGTAGCAGGGCGATGCGCAACGGTGAGCAGCCCAGTGCCCGCAGTACGGCAATCTCATGCTGCCGTTGTTGAGTGGCTGCCAGCAGAACGGCCAGCATGCCGATGATTCCGATCAGCAGGGCCGTTCCGGACACGGCCATTAAAGCCTGCTCGGCTATCCCGACCACTTGCCAAAGTTCTTGCAGAGCGACGCCCGGCAGTACAGCGGTCAGTGGATCATCCCGACGGCTGTTCAGTTCGCGTTGCAGGTGAAAAGTCTGCAGCCGTGACTTTAGACCGACCAGCACTGCGGTCACGTCACGTGGTGTCAGCGTTTGTTGCCGCGCCTGCTCGGGCGTCACTTGCAAGCCGGGCAAGGGTACGCCCGCACGCCAGCCCAGATGAATTGCTTCCAGCCCTTCCAGTGACACCAGTAGCGCCTGATCCAACGGTGTTCCGGTTGGAGCCATAATACCGCTGACCATGAACGGCATCTGTTTGTGCTGGACGAAGCTGGTGTTGCCGGTGCCATGAGCGAGAGTCAATGCGTCGCCAAGCTGATAGCCGAGCCGGGTGGCCACCTCGGCCCCGAGTACTACCGAAAAAAGGTCGGCAAACGTTGTGCCTTGCGCCATTTGCAGTGATCGCTGATCACCGTAGCGGTAATGTTTGAACAGGTCGTCATGGGTTCCAACCACGCGATAGCCTCGGTGTGAGTCACCCAGGGAAAGAGGAATAGTCCACTGAATACGGCGGTCGTTGCGCAGGGCTGCATAACTGCTCCAGCTGATATTGCTGGTGGCAGAGCCGATATGGAATAGTGAGTAGAGCAGTAGCTGAACCGGTCCCGAACGGGCACCCACAATCAGATCGGTGCCAGACACTGTGGCCATGAAGCTCTGTCGGCTCTGTTCGCGGATTTGCTGTATTCCCAGCAACAGGGCAGTGCTCAGGGCAATGGTGAGCAGCGTCAATAGTGCCGTAGTGCGACGGCTGCGCAGGCTGTTCCAAGCCAGGCGGATTAACATGATGGCATTCTCCCGAGATTGAGCGTGTGCGGGAAGTGGTTGGCCAATGCAGGATCATGGCTGACCATCAATAAAGTGCTGCCACTATGTTGCAGCTCCTCGAACAGGAGCGTCATGAAGTGATTACGGTTGGTATGGTCCAGGGCGGAAGTAGGTTCGTCGGCGATGATGAGTTCCGGGCAGCCGATCAGCGCACGTGCGGCCGCCACCCGCTGCTGTTGGCCTATCGACAGTTCGGCGACGGTGCGCTGATGAAATAGCGCCGGGTCCAATTGCAGTCGAGTCAGCAGGCGCTCGGCTTCTTGTGCCGGGGTAAGACCCTGATGGCTGGCAGCGGCACGGCGGCGGTTGGAAAGCATGCACGGCAAGGTTACATTATCGACCAGACTCAGGTACGGCAGCAGGTTGAACTGCTGGAACAGCAGACCCATATGGTCAGCACGCAAGCGATCCAGTGCTCGCGATGACTGCTGTACCAATGAGTGTCCAGCGACTTCCAGCGTGCCGCCATGACCGGACTGCAACCCTGTGATCAGATTGAGCAGTGTGGTCTTGCCGCTACCGGAAGGCCCCTGAATCAGCAGGTGCTCACCGGGCATAAGCTGTAGCCGGTCAATGTGTAATAGTGGGGCTTGATGAGGCCAGGCGAAGCTCAAGGCGTCCAGGCGTAATACCGGAATCATGGCAGTTGCAGCTCCGTCTGGCCCTGTGTCAGTGTGCTTGAGTGTTGGCCGGCAGGTGTGATCAGTTGTACGTTCAACCGTTCGATTGCCGGAAATGCCGGTAGCAGCGGTAGGACCAACTGTGTAATAGCGGTGCTATTGGCGCATAAATACAGGTACTCGGCCATCAGGTCGGCATGTTGTGGATGGTGGGCGTCCGTGGTGTGCCGGTGATCATGTTCACCTTTATCTGTCGTAAAGGGCAGATGAAGATCGACGCGACTCAGGCTGCAGTCGGCATGCGCTGGTAATTGAATGAGAGCATCGGCGTTTTTGAGTTGAGCCAGCAACCGAGACCATGCCTGTCGTTCTTCGGCACTGACTGGTTGGTGCTCGTAGCCGTTCAGATTGGCCAATGGTGAACTGAAACCGATTGCCAGCATCGGTGGCTCCAGCACCAGATCCAGCTGGGCAACACCATGTTGATGCGTGCTCGCGGCCTGTAGCAGTGTAAGCGGTGTCAGTGTAAACAGTAAAAGTATCAGTGTGCGCATGACATTTCCCTGAGTGAAAACCAGATTGTTATGTTACTACATAACAGATATTTATGAGTGTCAGTTGTTTGGTTTATCGTTCTGGTTCCGGGTAAATAATTTGTGGTGTATTGCTCAGCTGCGAGGACTTCACCCCCAAGAGCAAGTTAGAATGAACAAGACTCAACCGAAGGAGCCGTCTGAGTGCCTGTGCTGTTTTCCCTCCGCCCGCTGACGTTCTGTTTATTGTTATTCAGTGCGCAGCTTTCTGCGGCTCAGTTCACCTTGGAGGGTGTTGAAAATGAGCTGGCTGACAACGTTCGTGCACTGTTGAGCATTGATGATGCACTGGAACGACAACCTCTCCCTACGGTCAGTCGCTTGCGCTACCTGCATCGCAAGGCACCCAAGGAGATCCGGTTGGCGCTTGAGCCTTACGGCTATTACCAACCCACCCTGACGCTGCGTTTGGATCTGGAAGGTGAGCCTGAGCGTTGGCTGGTTGCCTATCAGGTCGAGCCCGGGCCGCAAATGCAGATCCGCAACGCCCGCCTGGTGCTTGAAGGTGAAGGCAGCACTGACGAGGCGTTACAGCAAGTGATTGCAGATTCGCCGGTCAAGCCCGGGGCGGCGCTACGCCATTCCGATTACAGCGCGCTGAAAAGTGCGCTGCAGTCACGCGCGGCCGAGCGTGGTTATTATCAGGCAGGTTTCCGCAGCAGTGAAATTCGCGTCGACGTAGCCGCCAATCGAGCGGATATCGAGTTGGTATATGCCACGGGCCCCCGCGCTCGTATTGGCGAGATCCGGCTTGACCCGGCACCGGTTTCTGAATCCCTGCTGCGCCGGTATCTGCCGTTTCAGTCTGGTGATCCGGTCAATACTGCACGGTTGATCGAGTATCAGCGCAACCTGATTAACAGCAACTATTTTGCCGATGTCGAAGTGCGTCCGCTGCTGGATGAACTGACCGATGCCGAATTGCCGGTGGCGGTCAAACTGACTCCGCAAAAACGCAGCCTGTATCAGGGCGGTTTCGGTTACGGTACTGATACTGGTGCCCGCATGCAGCTGGGTCTGACCCGGCGCTGGGTCAACCATCAGGGACATACGCTGGATACCCGTTTGCGGGTATCGCAGATTCGTCAGCAGTTCACGACCAGTTACCAGATACCGGGCTTCCAGCCGACCACTGACCGCTTTGCATTCAATTTTCAGTTGGAGGATGAGCAGTCCGACACTATTGATGCGCAGACTCTCAGTGTTGGCGGCAGTTGGCAGAAACAGTTGGGCGACTGGGAGCGGCGGCTGGCGCTGGACTGGCAACAGGAAACCTGGACTTTCGAAAATGAAGAACAGGATTCGACGCTACTGATCCCCAGCGCCCGTTTCAGTCGTACACAGGCAGATAACCGGCTTAACACCACACGTGGCCATCAAATCAGTTTCGGTGTTGCGGCGGCGGCCAAAAGTTTACTGTCCGATACTGATCTGTTGCAGCTGGATGTGCGCGGCAAGCGCGTCGACACTCTGTCGGATCGCTGGCGTTTGCTTACCCGTGCTGAAGTCGGGATGACACTGATTGATTCGGTGGATGATCTGCCGGCCAGTCTGCGTTTCTATGCCGGGGGCGACAACAGTGTGCGTGGCTATGACTACCAGTCACTGGGTCCGAAAGGGGATGATGGCGAGGTGATTGGCGGGCGTTACCTGGTTGCCGGCAGCGTTGAGGTTGATTATCTGGTCCGTGATAATTGGCGGGTAGCGGCGTTTGTTGATACCGGCAACGCCTTTGACAACACCGATACCGAGCTGAAAACCGGTGCCGGTATCGGCGCTCGCTGGCAGTCACCGGTAGGGCCGGTACGACTCGATTTTGCCGTACCGCTGGATGAAGATGGCTGGCAAATACACTTCACTTTGGGACCTGATTTGTGAGACCGATGTTGCGTTGGGGGCTGGGTACACTGCTGGCCCTGCTGTTGGGTGTACTGTTACTGTTGTCAGCGGTGTTGTTTCTGCCTTCGGGCACCCGTTTTGCATTGAATTTCACCGCCTCGCTGTTGCCACAGCTTGAGCTCGACGGGGTCGACGGTACGCTGGCCTCGGATCTGCGTATTGAACGCCTTCGTTTCCAGCAGGATGAGTTGAGCATTGAACTTGCCCAGTTGCGGTTGCACTGGAACCTGTGGGCTCTGACCGAGCCGCGCCTCGCAATCCACCAGCTCAGTGCGGCCAGGCTCGATCTGCAGCTGCCAACCGGCACGGATACGCCGGAACCTGAAGCTGAATCAGCCCCGCTTCAGTTGCCTGAACTTCCCTCAATCGAATTGCCGTTGCCGCTGGAGCTTAGCCAGGTCGCACTGGGGCATATCCGCGTGGCTCAGGGTGAACAGACCTTGGTGGATGAGCTGAAGGTTAGCCTTGCCGTACGCTCGCAGGAGCAATTACTGCTGATCGAGCCGCTGCAGGTGGAGCAGCCCGGGAGTCAGGTGAGCCTTAGTGGCTGGGTTGAGCCCGCACGCCAGTTTCTCACCCATCTGGAACTTCAGGGACAGACCGATCTCACCCGTTGGGTAAGGCTGGAACACTGGCCCGAGAGCCTGCCGCTGAGTGCGGATCTGGTGCTGGATTTCGATGGCGCCGAGCGCATCGTCACCTTGGCTCTGGATGCGGAGCAGGGTGATATGCGGATACGCCTGCAGTCACAGATTGAGGGTGAAGCAGGAGTGATGATCCGGTATCAGCTTGCTGCCGAGGGGCTCAATCCCGCCTTGGGGGCTCCCGACTGGCCCGGAACCTTGGCGCTGGATGCCCACGGCGAGGTTGCGCTGGGCGGAGAGCTGCCGCAGCTGTCGCTGATGTTGAGTCAATTGCAGGGGCAGCTGCGCCAACAGGCGATCAGCGGAAATGCCCAGCTCGCCGGAGACACCCGCAGCTGGCAGATTGATGCTCTGAATCTACGTTATGCCGGTGCAAAGGTAGAAGCGAAAGGGGTCGTGAGTGAACAGCTGGCGCTGGAGTGGGCGCTGGCTGCACCCAACCTGACGCGCTTGCTGCCCGACGCACGTGGGGCGCTTGAACTCAAGGGGCAACTCAGCGGGCCCATGCAGCAGCCTGCGATCCAGGCACGCATTCGCGCCAGCCAGCTCGGCTACGCGGATCAGGGTAGTCTGGAACGGCTCAGTGGTGATGTTGCACTGGACCTGTCTGGTGACAGCGACTGGTCAGTGGATCTGCAGCTGGACAATGCCACGGCGGCAGGGCAGACGCTTGATCAGGTTCGGCTGGCGCTTAATGGTACACCGGCACAGCATCGACTGATCGTGCGCGCCAATGGCAGCCCCGGAAGTGTTGAGCTTGAAGCCAACGGTGGCTGGACCGCTGCGGCACAGCGCTGGAGGGGGGAGCTTGGCCGTCTCGACCTCAAGCCAGCACCGCTGAGCCATTGGCAATCGACGGCGGCAGCCGCACTGCAGGTATCCCCGGAAGGATACCTGCTCGACCGTTTCTGTCTGGATGAGCAAAGCGCCGGTGGCCGCTTGTGCGTGCAGGCGCAGGGCAGCTTTGCCGGCCGTACGGTTGCCAAGGTCACGCTGGATGAGTTGGTGCTGGGGCTGCTGACGCCGTTGCTCAATGGCATGCAGTTGACCCCGACACTCTCGGCCGACATCGCTTTCAGTCAGCAGCCGGGCGGAACGCCGGTAGTGGATGCGACGTTGAACACCAGTGCCGGCGAGCTCACGCCTGCACAAGCGGATCAATCGTTGCCGCTGGCCCCAATCACCGCCAGGGTTGGGTTGGCAAATGACAACCTGAAGATAACCGCGCAAACGCTGCTGGAGTTCCTTGCGGGCGAGTTGGATCTGGCGCTGGATGTGCGAGGCCTGTCGGGGCGTCAGCAGTTGCAGGGCGAACTTCGATTGAGCGCGGAGGATCTCGGCCTGGTATCGGTATTGGTGCCGGATCTGCAAAACATGCAGGGCCGTATTGGCGGTCAGCTGAGCCTTGGCGGCACGGTTGCTGAGCCTGAGCTGACAGGGGAGCTGAGCTATCTTGAAGGCGGCGTGGAGCTGCCGGCGCTGGGGCTGGCGATTGCACCCATCGAGGTGCGCCTGAATCAAAGCGGGTTGCCGGGGCAGGCGCGCTTTACCGCCTTGGCGACTTCCGGAGAGGGTACGCTTAATCTGGCGGGTGATTATGATCTGGCCCGGCGGGAGGGACAGCTGGCCTTGAGTGGCGAAAACTTTACGGCCATGAATACCGCTGAAATACAGGCGCTGATCAGCCCGGATTTAACGCTGCAGCTGGGTGCGCGAGAGATTCGTCTAGGCGGCATTCTTAAGGTTCCTTATGCGCAGATATCACCGCCAAAGATCCGCGAAAGCGCTGTTCAACCGTCGGCTGATGTTGTGCGGGTTGAAGCGGGCAAGGTCGTTGAAAAAGAGCCAGTCGTTCCCGTCTACGCTGACCTGCGGATCGAGCTGGGGGACGATGTGCGGGTGGATGCGTTGGGCTTCAAGGGCCGTTTGCTGGGTGCGCTGCAGATCGAAGAAACGCCGGGGCAGACCACCCGTGCCACTGGCAGCATTCAGGTCGAAAGCGGTGAATATCGCCTTTATGGTCAGGACTTGGACATTCGGCGCGGCAGTCTGGTGTATGCCGCCGGTCCCGTGGACAACCCGGGTTTAGACTTGCGGGTCGGACGGCAGGTAGACGAGGTGGTTGTGGGTGCAAACGTCAGCGGTACCCTGCGTGAACCGCGTATGGATCTCTACGGCGAACCCGCCATGCCGGACAGCAGTGTATTGTCCTATTTAATGTTGGGTAAGGCACCTGGCGAAAGTTCGGCGGGTGAGCAACAGCTGATGATGCAGGCGGCACTGGCCTTGGGTATGAGTCAGGGTAACAAGATCACCGGCAAGCTACGTGAAAACCTGTCACTGGATGAATTCGGCTTTGATACCAGCGCCAATGATGAGTCCGCTTTCTTTATCGGCAAATACCTGTCACCACGCCTCTATCTGCGTTACGGCATCGGCGTGCTCGATGCCGTCAATACGTTAAGCCTAAAATACAAGCTCAGCGAAAAATGGCGGGTTGAAGGGCAAAGCAGTGAGCTGGGCAGTGGCGCAGATATTCTGTATACACTGGAACGGTAAGGAACACTGTTTTCCTGCTACTCAGATGGAATGCTGATCATAGGGGCGATCGGTTTCATCCGAGTTTATCCCTCTTTTTTCCTGTCAGCTTCAGAGTCTGTCTATGATCAGGGGTATGAACTCCCCTTGGCGGCTATTGTCTTGAAGCAGAATAAACGCTTCATGTTCAGTACCGAAAGCGAGAAGGAACAATGGCATGATGAGCTGTGAAGAGCATGACTATATCGAGATAGCCTGTACCTTCCAATACCCGGTCAGGTTAATACTGACGTCCGGCGTGATCATCGAAGGCAGGGCGCTGGATACCCAGCGTAACGGCGCACGTGACGAGTGCATCAAGATTGAGGTTGCAGGTGTTGAGAGTCTGGTGCTGCAAAACGACATTGCCCGTATGGAGGCCCTGGCGGATAACCCGCATTTTCAGGTGGTCTTATTTTCCTAGGTGGACGTACTCAGTTTTCCAAAGCTGTCACTGCTCGTGGTTCAACGGCGCCCATTTTTTCGTCCCGGAATTTGATCACGATCTGCGTCATTTTTTCTTGCTGCTTTTTTAATGCAGCCACACAGGCAGGGTCCAGTTTGCCTATTTCTGCCATCCGTTCAAGTTCTGCAATCGCTTCGTGGACTTCCCAGGGTGTTTTGTAGGGGCGGTTGCTGGTAAGGGCATCGAAAATGTCGGCCACGGTCACGATCCTGGCTTCGACGGGTATCTGGTCTGCCTTGAGTCCGTTGGGGTAGCCGGTACCGTCCAGAAATTCATGGTGGCAGGCGACGATGTTGAGCATGACCTTAGCGTCGTTAAGGTGGCCCAGTTGGTAGTCTTCCAGTACCTTTTGAATGATTTGAACGCCCTTGTGGACATGCCCCTGCATGATCACGCGTTCGTCTTGATCAAGACGGCCCTGCTTGAGCAAAATTTTGTCAGGAATGCCGATTTTGCCGATGTCATGCAGAGATGCGAACAGGTAGATGTGCTCGATCTTTTCGTCGCTAAGGCCGTAGTGCTCCGCAACTTCCTTGGCAATCAGCCGTGAAAACTGTGCCATACGCGTCAGGTGCTTGCCTGTCTCAAAGTCACGAAGGTTGGCGAATTCACGCACGGCCTGAGCGGTGGCCAGGAGTGCTTGTAAAGCGGAAATTTCGGTGGCAATGGTCATGGTGATCGTGTTGCAAAACATGACCAGGTCCCGCTGTACAGCGTCAGTAAAAACGCCGCATCGGTTACTGTCGACAAAGATGAAGCCCAGAAGCCGCTGATCGTTGAACATGGGCAGGGTAAAGGAGGAACTGTAGCCTTGCTCAAGCAGCCAGTTTGAATGAGCGGTGCCGGCCGAAACCTCTTCGGCGATGTCATCGATAATACGGTAGGTGCCGCTTTTCGACATCTCCAGCAGCGAATGACTTTCCGAAAGGGGGTACTCGTATGAGACGATGGCATGCCCCGTATGCGTGCTATTGATGAAGGTTTTCAGCAGGTCGGTATTAGGGTCGTAGAGGGCACAGGCAATCCTGGCGATGCCGGAAACACTTTCAAGGATCCTGCCGTGGAGCTGGTTTAACCGGCCGGTAAGAGAATCAACATTGCCAAATAAAGGTATTCCATTGAACTTGGGCATAAGGGCCTCAACAGGTCAGTCCATTGTGTTGCTGTTTGGCGGCATAAAAATTTTGGTGCTGAGTGTCTCGGTTTAGTCTCAGGCAGTTAGGGGGATTGTGGCGCAAAAAAGAATAGATTGAAATTGTACTATATACGAGAGAACCCGACCTTACGGCCGGGCTCTGTTTACTCCAGATTAGGCGGCAGGGGTTCTCAGCGCAACAGCAACAGAGGAACGGGGCTGTTGTGCAGCATCCAGTTGGTCATGCTGCCGACCAGTAGCTGGCGGATACGTGAATGGCCCCAGGCTCCCATTGCCAGTAAATCGATGCCGTTGTGCTTGATGTACTCCACCAGTGCCGGGCGCACCTCGTCCTGCTCCAGCGTCACGGTGGTGACGTCAAAGCCATGGCCCTGCAGCATTTTCTCGGCGTTGGCCAGCTGTTCGCGCTGGCGCTCGACACGCTTGCCGGCCATCACCAGGTGACAGTGAGTGCCCTTTAGTAGCGGGCTTTGCGCAATCTGGCTCAGGGCCTGATTGGCGGTGGCGCTGCCGTCATAGGCCAGCATGAAGCTTTTGGGTGCGCTAAAGCCATCCAGTGCAACCAGCATGGGTTTGTGCAGAGTGCGGGTCACGTTCTCCAGATGGCTGCCGACCGCGCTGGCTGCGCGGGTATGGGCCTCACCCTGGCGGCCCATGATCAGCAGGCGGGTATCTGCCTCATTTTCTCTCAGGGTGTCGACCAAGGTGTCGTGGCGCTGCAGGCGCTCGATCTGTTCGGCAGGCACACCAGCCGTCTCGATCTGCTTCTGTGCTTCCTGCAACATGAAACGGCCCTGTTCCAGCATCAGACGGCTGCGCTGGTTATCCAGTTCGACCAGTTCCTCAAGCAGATGCTCACGGGTGCCCAGGCCGATATTGCCGCTCATGTCACTTTCAGTCGGATAGTCGCTTTTTTCCAGTACGTGCAACAGCTGCAGCGGGGTGTCCAGCTGTTGCTGGGCCCAGGCAGCAGCATCACAGACGGCGAGTGCTGCCTGTGAACCATCGATACATGCAATGATTTTGCTCATGTTCGCTCCTTAGTGCCCGGCCGTAGAGTTGGCAATGGCTTCCGGCTTGTCGTGCTGAGCCATCTTGTCGACGATGGTGCGGCTGGCTTCGTTGAGGCCGATGATCTCGACTTCGACGCCTTCGCGGCGGAACTTGAGTACCACCTTGTCCAACGCGGCCACCGCACTGATATCCCAGAAATGGGCTTCGCTCAGGTCTATTACGACCTTATCAAGCACTTCCTTGAAGTCAAAGGCTGCGATGAATTTCTCACAGGAGGTGAAGAACACCTGACCGACGACCTGGTAGGTACGGGTCTCGGTATTGGCGTCCTTGCGGCTGCGGATGACCATGTGCTGGCCGACCTTGTTGGCGAAGAACAGTGACGCCAGCAAGACACCGACAAACACGCCGATCGCCAGGTTGTGGGTGGCAACCACCACGCCAACGGTGGCAATCATGACAATGTTGGTGGACAGCGGGTGCGTGCGCAGGTCACGGATCGACTCCCACGAGAATGTGCCGATAGACACCATGATCATCACTGCGACCAGTGCTGCCATCGGAATCTGGCTGATCCACTCATCCAGGAAGACCACCAGGATAATCAGGAACAGACCGGCAACAAAGGTGGACAGGCGGCCGCGGCCACCGGATTTCACGTTGATGATCGACTGGCCGATCATGGCACAACCGGCCATGCCACCGAGCAGGCCGGCGCCGATGTTGGCGACACCTTGACCCTTGCATTCACGGTTGCGATCACTGCTGGTGTCGGTCAGTTCGTCAACGATGTTGGCAGTCATCATCGACTCCAGCAAACCGACGACGGCCAGGCCCAGTGAGTAAGGCAGGATGATCAGTAGCGTTTCCAGGTTCAGCGGCACTTCCGGCCATAGGAAGATCGGCAGGGTATCCGGCAGGTCACCCATATCACCGACGGTACGGATATCCAGTCCCATCATCATGGCGATAGCGGTCAACAGAACAATGCACACCAGCGGCGAGGGCAGGTTCTTGCCCAGCACGGGGATATAGGGGAACAGGTAAATAATACCCAGGCCCGCTGCTGTCATGGCATAGACATGCCAAGTGACGTTGGTCAGCTCCGGCAGCTGTGCCATAAAAATCAGGATTGCCAAGGCGTTGACGAAGCCGGTGACCACCGAACGCGAGACAAAGCGCATCAGGTCACCGAGCTTGAGGAAGCCGGCAATAATCTGGAAAACCCCCGTCAGCAGGGTAGCCGCCAACAGGTATTGCAGGCCGTGATCCTTGACCAGCGTAACCATCAACAGTGCCATGGCACCGGTGGCGGCTGAGATCATGCCTGGGCGGCCACCGAAAAAGGCGATGATCACGGCGATACAGAAGGACGCATAGAGGCCGACCTTGGGGTCGACGCCGGCGATGATGGAAAAGGCGATCGCTTCAGGTATCAGGGCCAGTGCCACCACCGTGCCCGACAAAAGGTCGTTGCGGGTGTTGGAGAACCACTCCTGTTTCATTCGTTGCAGCATCTACAGCTCTCTTGCTTGAGGTGTATGAGTATCGGGAGTTGCCCAGCGCGTTGGTGCCGGGGCGTGTCTACGGCTGTCCCTGATGTATTGGTATCAGTGCAGCAAGGGTAAGGCACCAGAAGCAGCGCAATGGCTCCTGTGGCAATTAAGGCGGGAAATTATACAGAAAACTCAGCCTTCATGCAGCTTGATAGGCAGCTGCAAGCTTGCATATATGTATAGCCATATATATGATTTTTCATATAAATAGGAGGAGCCACGAAATGATACCCCTGGAGTTGTTTAAGGCGCTGGCGGATGAAACACGGCTGCTGAGTATCCTGTTGATTCAACAGGAAGGGGAGCTATGCGTGTGTGAACTGGTGACAGCTTTGGCCAGTTCTCAGCCCAAGATTTCCCGCCATTTGGCGCAGCTGCGTACGTTGGGGTTATTGGCTGATCGGCGACAGGGACAGTGGGTGTTTTATCGCTTACATCCGGACCTGCCGGGGTGGGTGCGTGAAGTGATGGCCAGTGCGGCAGCGCAGTCGGATATGCAATTGGCCCAGCCGTTGGCCCGTCTTGAGGCAATGGCTTCGCGTCCTGCTGTGGGTGGCAATGCCTGTGGTTCGGCGTGCTGATATCGAGTCTGAATGGAGAGCTGAAGTGGGAATTTTCGAGCGGTATATGACCCTCTGGGTTGGGTTGTGCATTTTGGCCGGTGTGGTGGTGGGCAATTGGGTGCCAGACTTTTTTGCTGTCATTGCGCGCTTGGAGTTCGCCCATGTAAACCTGGTGGTAGCGGTTTTCATCTGGGTGATGATCTACCCGATGATGGTGCAGATCGATTTCAGCTCGATCAAGGATGTGGGCAACAAACCGAAAGGTTTGGTGCTGACGCTGGTTGTCAATTGGCTGATCAAGCCGTTCACCATGGCGGCATTGGGTTGGCTGTTTTTCCGCGTGATTTTTGTCGACTGGGTAGATCCGCACAGTGCAGGCGAATATATCGCCGGTATGATTCTGTTGGGCGTGGCTCCCTGTACGGCGATGGTATTTGTCTGGAGCCAACTCACCAAGGGTGATCCCAACTACACACTGGTTCAGGTGTCCGTCAACGATGTCATCATGATTTTTGCCTTTGCGCCGATCGCCGCGTTTCTGCTGGGTGTTAGTGATATTCATGTGCCTTGGGAAACGCTGCTGTTATCGGTGGTGTTGTATGTGGTGTTGCCGCTGGTGGCTGGAGCGTTGACGCGCCATTGGCTGGAGCGCAAGAGTGGGGGGCGTCTGGACAGCTTTCTGCATGTGCTCAAGCCTTGGTCGATCCTTGGCCTGTTGGCCACGGTGGTACTGCTGTTTGGTTTTCAGGCGCAAACCATCATAGCGCAGCCGCAAACCATCGGCCTGATCGCTATTCCACTGCTGATCCAGACCTACGGTATTTTTATTATCGCCTACGCCGCAGCGTATTGGTTGCGACTGCCGCATAACGTGGCGGCACCGGCCTGCATGATCGGAACCTCCAATTTCTTCGAGCTGGCGGTTGCGGTTGCAATTTCGCTGTTCGGATTGCACTCGGGCGCTGCGCTGGCCACGGTAGTGGGCGTGCTGGTCGAGGTGCCAGTGATGCTGTCGCTGGTGGCGATCGCCAACCGTACCCAGCACTGGTTTGACCGGTCTTGATACACCATGGCTATTGTTATTTCTATATGTGATCACCGTTTTTGAGGAATTAAACCATGACCATCAAAGTGGGTATAAACGGCTTCGGGCGCATGGGACGGCTGTCCCTGCGTGTGCTCTTTGACCAGGCCGACGTTGAGATCGTACAGATCAACGATCCAGCGGGTGATGCGGCAACCCTGGCTCATCTGCTGAATTTCGACTCAGTACACGGGCGTTGGCAGCATGAGGCGCATGCCGACGGCGCGACGATGCTGATCAATGGCCAGCGCATAGCGGTCACCGCCAACAAGGCGATTGCCGAGACCGATTGGTCCGGCTGTGATCTGGTGCTTGAAGCGTCCGGCAAGATGAAAAGTAAAGCCGTGTTGCAGGCCTACCTTGATCAGGGTGTACAGCGCGTGGTCGTCACTGCTCCGGTCAAAGAGGAAGGTGTGCTCAATGTCGTCATGGGCGTCAACGACGACCTCTACGACCCGGCACAGCACCGTATCGTCACCGCCGCCTCCTGCACCACCAACTGCCTTGCGCCAGTGGTGAAAGTGATCCATGAGCAACTGGGTATCAAGCATGGATCAATGACCACGATTCACGATATCACCAACACCCAGACCATTCTGGATGCGCCCCACAAGGATCTGCGTCGCGCCCGTGCCTGCGGTATGAGCCTGATTCCGACCACGACCGGCTCGGCCACAGCGATCACTCACATCTTCCCGGAATTGAAGGGCAAGCTGAACGGTCATGCCATTCGGGTGCCGCTGGCCAATGCCTCGATCACCGATTGTGTGTTTGAGGTGGCGCGTGAAACCAGTGCCGAGGAGGTGAATGCACTGCTGCAAGCTGCTGCCGAAGGCGAGTTGCAGGATATTCTGGGCTATGAAGAGCGACCGCTGGTATCGATCGATTACCGGACTGACCCGCGCTCCAGCGTGGTCGATGCACTGTCCACCATGGTGGTTAATGGCACGCAGGTGAAACTCTACCTCTGGTATGACAATGAATGGGGCTATGCCAACCGCACGGCGGAACTGGCGCTGAAGGTGGGTCGTGCCTGAATGTTCAGCCAGTTAACCCCCGCCATTCGCCAGTATTTGGTCGTTACCGGCAACTACTGGACCTTTACCCTGACCGACGGCGCCTTGCGCATGCTGGTGGTATTGCATTTTCATGGCCTGGGTTATGCGCCGCTGGAGATCGCGTTGCTGTTCCTGTTCTACGAGATCTTCGGTGTAATCACCAATCTGGTCGGTGGCTGGCTGGGGGCGCATCTGGGGCTGAATCGCACCATGAACATCGGACTGGGTCTGCAGGTGGTGGCGCTGGCGATGCTGCTGGTGCCGCCTGTCTGGCTGACGGTGCCTTGGGTAATGGCGGCGCAGGCACTGTCGGGGATCGCCAAGGATCTCAACAAGATGAGTGCCAAAAGTACCATCAAGCTGCTGGTGCCTGCCGATGCTCAGGGCACACTGTATACCTGGGTAGCGATCCTGACCGGGTCCAAAAATGCACTCAAGGGCGTGGGTTTCTTTCTGGGCGGTGCGCTGTTGATGGTGTTGGGCTTTACCGGTGCCGTCGCTGCGATGACGGTGGTGCTGGCGTTGGTCTGGCTGCTGAGCCTGGTGTTGCTGAAGCAGGATTTGGGCAAGGCGAAGCACAAGCCGAAGTTTCGTGACATTTTCTCCAAAAGCCGTGCCATAAATATTCTGTCTGCCGCCCGTATGTTTCTGTTCGGCGCGCGGGATGTCTGGTTCGTGGTGGCGTTGCCGGTGTTTCTGTCGCAGACGTTGGGCTGGAGTCATGGCCAGACCGGTGGTTTCCTTGCTCTGTGGGTCATCGGTTATGGCCTGGTGCAGGCATTGGCTCCACGGATCACCGGCAAGGCGGCTGGGCGGGTGCCGGATGGCAGAGCAGCAACTCGTTGGGCGGCTGTTCTCGCGGTGCTGCCGCTGCTGATCGTGTGGGGGCTTGCTGCGGGTCTGGATGCAGCCGGGGTGCTGATTGGCGGGTTGCTGGTGTTCGGGGCGGTGTTCGCAATCAACTCTTCACTGCACAGCTATCTGATCGTCAGCTATGCTGGCAGTGACGGTGTGTCTCTGGATGTGGGTTTCTACTACATGGCCAATGCATTGGGACGGCTGCTGGGTACACTGCTGTCGGGCTGGATATTCCAGCTGGCGGGCCAGGGTAGCAGTGGGCTTCAGGCCTGTCTCTGGATCTCGGCAGGGATGTTAATACTGACCGTGCTGATTTCACTGGGACTGCCATCAACCTCCGCTAGCCATGATAAAGAGGCTGCTTGATGTATACACGACTACTGGGCCTTTACCGCAACAACCCGCGTGAAGGACATGTGCTGCTTTTCATGTTGGTTGCGTTTCTGCTGATCTACTTTATCCCGGCTGGAACCGAACGCTTTGATAACGCGGTGCTGGAGGCGGTGCGGTTAACCAACTGGTATGCCCGTGAGCATGTGATCCTCTGCCTGCTGCCCGCTTTTCTGATTGCGGGAGCGATGGCCGTCTATATCAGCCAGGGGGCGGTGATGCGTTTTCTGGGGCCTGATGCATCCAAGCCGGTGGCGTTTGGCGTGGCATCGGTATCGGGCACTTTGCTGGCGGTATGTTCCTGCACCGTGCTGCCGTTGTTCGGCGGTATCTATAAGCGGGGGGCCGGTCTTGGTGCTGCAATCGCTTTTCTTTATTCAGGCCCCGCAATCAACATAATGGCGGTGGTGGTGACGGCCAAGGTGCTGGGAGCCGAGATCGGCATTGCACGGGCTGCAGGCGCTATCCTGTTCGCGCTGGTGATCGGTACGTTGATGCATCTGTTATACCGTCGTGAAGAGGCCGAGCGCACGGTCACCAATAAGCGGGGGTTCACGGGCGGCGAAGCCGGTCAGCCCTTTGCTGCGATCTTTTCATTTTTTGCTCTGTTGGTGGGGATGTTGGTGTTCGCCAACTGGGCGGCGGCTGACAGCGTGGTCTGGATGCAGGTGTACGCCTGGAAATGGTCGATTACTGCAGTATTGGCAGCGGCCTTTGCCGGGTTGCTGGTGTGGCGCTGGCAATGGCCCTGGCAATCGGTGCTGGGGCTGGCCGTGGTAATTCTGTTGCTGACATGGATGGTGCCGGGCGTACCCGAGTTGCCCTTTGCAGCGGGCATTGTCGGCCTGATGCTGATCGCCGCGCTGCGAGAGCAGGATCGGGAGTGGTCGCAGCAGAGCTGGGACTTTGCCAAGCAGATTTTGCCGTTACTATTGGCTGGCGTGTTTGTCGCCGGTTTTGCTTTAGGGCGTCCCGGTCATGAGGGCATCATTCCCTCGCAGTGGGTGGCGGCTGCGGTGGGAGATAATTCGCTGGCATCGACTCTGATCGCGTCGGTGTTGGGCGCATTGATGTATTTCTCCACCTTGACCGAGGTGCCGATCGTGCAAGCCCTGATGGGGGCTGGAATGGGCAAGGGACCGGCGCTGGCGCTGCTGCTGGCAGGGCCGGCATTGTCGCTGCCGAATATGCTGGTGATCCGGACAATTCTGGGTACCGAAAAGACACTGGTTTATTGTGCGCTGGTGGTGGTGATGGCGACAATAACCGGTTATATCTATGGCAATGTCTGGTAAGGAGGCGGTAATGAAATTGACCATCTATGGCAGCGGCTGTGCCAAGTGTCGCCAGCTGACGGCGAATGCGGAAGCGGCAGCCCACGCATTGGGGCTGGAGTACGATGTTGAGAAAGTAACCGATGTGAATACCATCATTGCCGATGGTGTCATGCATACGCCAGCACTGGCGGTTGATGGAACGATCATCATAGAGGGCAAGGTTGCTGCTGCTGAAGAAATAGAGGCTCTGATTACATAGTATGGCAAGAGTCTTAAATACCATAAAGGAATAAACCTGTTAATATTTATTCTTTTATGGAATCAAAATAACCCTGTATCGTAGTGGTTTTTCAACGGATACGGGTTAACGCTGTGGAGTGGCAAGGCTGGTTCGCACTGAGTTTAATGGTCGCCGCATTGGCTGTTCTGGTCCTGACACGGACAGGGCCGCACATCGTGATGATGGCGGTACTGGCGTTGCTCAGCATCAGTGGTGTGCTGTCGCCGTCCGAGGCGCTTGCCGGTTTTGCCAACTCGGGTTTGATCACCGTCGCCTGCATGTTTGTGGTCGCGGCCGGCATCCACTCCTCCGGTGGTGTCGACATGCTGGTGAACAAGGTGCTCGGACGACCTGACAGCGTGCGTGGTGCCATGGGACGCATCTTTGCGCCGGTGGTGCTGCTCAGCGGTTTTCTCAACAATACCCCGGTAGTGGCAACCATGATTCCGGCCATCCACGCCTGGTCGCGACAGATCAATATCCCTGCGTCCAAATTGATGATTCCGCTCAGTTACAGCGCCATTCTGGGGGGAACTCTGACCCTTATCGGCACCAGTACCAATCTGGTGGTCAACGGTCAATACCAGGAGTTGACCGGTGAGCCGGGCCTGTCTTTGTTCTCGATTACGGCGGTGGCGTTGCCGGTGGTACTGGTCGGTTTGTTGTTCATCTGGCTGGTGTTTCCGCGTCTGCTCCCGGATCGCAGCGACAAGCGTGCCTTTGCCAACCTGCGTGAGTTCACCCTTGAAGTTGCGGTTGCGCCGGGCGGACCGCTGGTGGGGCAAAGTGTCGAGCAGGCGGGGCTGCGCAGCCTGGATCGGGTCTATCTGGTCGAGATCGAACGTAATGGCAATATTGTTACCGCCGTATCGTCCGAAGAAAAACTGCGTGACGGAGATCGGCTGGTGTTTGCCGGTGATACCGAAGCGATATCTGATCTGCTGCGGATCAACGGCATACAGCCGTCGCCGGAAAACGGCCATTCCGATACGCTCAATCTGGACCGTGCCGAGCGCTGTCTGGTGGAAGCGGTAGTATCGCCGCACTGTGATGCGGTCGGGCATGCCATCCGCGATGCCCGCTTCCGTGACCGCTATGGTGCCGTGGTGCTGGCAGTGGCGCGCAGCGGCGAACGGGTGCAGGGCAATCTGGGCAATATCCGCCTGGAAGCGGGTGATACGTTGCTATTGGAGGCACGTCCGGCGTTTGTTAGCCGTCAGCGCTATAACAAGGACTTCCTGCTGATCAATGATCTGGACAAGACCCAGCCACGGCATGAGCGCGCTTGGCTGGCGTGGGGCATTTTGGCGGCGCTGGTGCTGGCGGCAGGTACCGGACTGACCAGTATGCTCAATGCGGCGCTGGTAGGGGCCGGGCTAATGGTGGTAACCGGTTGCTGCAATGTGGTGCAGGCGGAGAAAAGTCTGGACCTTACCGTGATCCTGACCATTGCCGCGTCCTTCGCTCTGGGCGCAGCCCTGCAGAAAACCGGTGTTGCGACCTTCTTGGCCGATGGCATTGTGGAGCTGAGCAGTGGTACGCCCTGGTTGTTGCTGATTCTGACGTATCTTGCGGTATCAGTGCTGACTGAAATGATCACCAACAACGCTGCAGCGGTGTTGATGCTGCCGATCGTGCTGGAAGTGACCGATAAGGCGCAGCTCAGCCACGAACCCTTCATCTTTGCCATTATGATCGCGGCGTCTGCCAGCTTTGCTACCCCATTGGGGTACCAGACCAATCTTATGGTCTATGGGCCGGGTGGCTACCGCTTCACTGATTTTCTCAAGGTAGGGGTACCGATGAACCTGCTGGTCGCGGCCGTTACCCTGACGACACTGCTGTTGGGATGGCCGCTCACACGCTGAGTAACCGGGGCGGTTATGCCCCGGTAAACCGCTCGGCAGTGCTCTGTTTCCTGTTCAGGTAAACATAATTACCGATGCCAGACCGACGCTGCCCAGCACTACGGTGTAGGGTAGGGCCATGATCACCATGCGGCCGTATGACAACCGTACCAGCGGCGCAATCGCTGAGGTGAGCAGGAACAGAAACGCGGCCTGACCGTTGGGTGTGGCGACGCTGGGCAAGTTGGTGCCGGTATTGATGGCGATTGCCAGCTGGTCAAAGTGCGCACGGGTGATGTCGCCGGCATCCAGTGCCTGTTTGACTTCGCCGATGTATACGGTGGCCACAAACACATTATCCGAAATCATCGACAACACGCCGTTGGCAATAAAGAACATGCCTGGCTGCTGCTCGGGTGGCAGCGACAGAACCCAGGTGATGATCGGCGTGAACAGATGCTGTTCGTGAATGACGGCGACAATGGCAAAAAACACCACCAGCAGTGCGGTGAAGGGCAGTGCTTCTTCGAACGCCTTGCCAATCTGGTGCTCATCGGTGACGCCGTTGAACGAAGTGATCAGAATGATGACCAGCAAGCCGATCAAGCCTACTTCAGCCAGATGTAATGCCAGGCCGACGACCAGAATGGCCGCCGCGATCGCCTGTACGATCAAGGCGGCTTTCTGGTTGGGTGTACGCTTGGCGCGCTCGGCTTCGGCGAATTCCTTCAGTACCAGCAGCACCGGTCGCGGCAAGCGCGCGCCGTAACCAAACAGTTGCAGCTTCTCCAGGACTACGCAGGTCAACAGACCGGCGGCCAGTACCGGCATGGATACCGGTGCCATCAACAGGAAAAACTCGGCAAAATTCCAGCCGGCAGTCTTGGCGATCAGCAGGTTTTGTGGCTCGCCGACCAGAGTGCAGACGCCGCCCAGCGCGGTACCAACGGCACTGTGCATCAGCAGGCTGCGCAGAAAGGCGCGGAATCCTTCCAGGTCTTCACGGTGCAGATCGATTACTTCATGGTCGGACACATGGTTGTGGCTCTTGTGCTGGTGGCCCTTGCCTGAGGCAACCTTGTGATACACCGAGTAGAAGCCGACTGCTACGCTGATGATTACGGCGGTGACTGTCAGGGCATCGAGGAAAGCCGACAGCAGGGCAGCGGTCATACTGAACAGTAAGGCCAGCAGATACTTGGAGCGCACATGCAGCAGGATATTGGTGAACGTCACCAGCAGCAGGCTCTTCATGAAGTAGATCCCGGCGACCATGAACATCAGCAACAGAATCACCGGCAGATTGGTTTCGACCTCGTGATAAAGCGCCTCGGGCGTGGTCATTCCCAGCAGCAGAGCTTCAGTGGCCAGCAGGCCGCCGGGCAGCAGCGGGTAGCACTTGAGTGCCATGGCCAGGGTGAAAATGAACTCGCCGATCAGCAGCCAACCGGTGGCCTGTGGTCCCAGAGCCCAGAGTGCAATGGGATTGATCAACAAGAAAAGTACAATGATCTGCTTGTACCAGGCAGGGGCGGAGCCCAGAAAATTGTGTGCAAAGGCACCAATACTGGTGGAGGGCATAACATCGGTCTCGTGTAACCGCCAAACGGGCGGTGGTATTGTTATTGGAGGTGAAACCGGCACGCGGGCCGCTGTGGCCGCGCCAATATGGACGGCCTGTTCCGATACAGGCCGAGGAGGCACCCGTCAGGGCATGCTCCAACGCTGGGGGCGAAGGGACGGTGTAGCAGGGTGTATCAAGCGTGAGAGCGTTGATCAACCTGAAGCCTGTTGCGGAAGTGCGCGACTTTATCACAGGCAGGAAAGTGCAATCCAGAACGTGGGGTGACAAGGGTACTTATGAAGTAGCTGTACCCTGCTGAGGTGGTGTATATGCCTCCGGATCGACCTGAACACAATACTGCTTCATAATCTTCAGAGCGCATATCACACAGGGAGATGGCATGGAATTTCAGATCGAATACTGGCACTGGGTCGTGTTCGGCATGTTGCTGATCATGGCGGAACTGGTTGTGCCCAGTTTTACTATTTTCTGGTTCGGCCTGGCCGCGTTGCTGATGGCCGCACTGGTCTGGCTGGTGCCGGATGTTAGCTTGAGTGTGCAATTGCTGGCATGGGCCATTGGCTCCAGTCTGTTTGCGCTGGCCTGGTTCAAGTTGCTGCGTCCGCTGATGGTGGATCGTACCCAGGCGGGGATCGCACGTGAGGCGGTGTTGGGCGAGAGCGGGCAGGTGATTCTGGCACCACAGCCGCCACGGCGTGGTCAAGTCCGCTTTTCAACACCGGTGCTGGGTGATGATGAATGGGAGTTTATCTGTGAAGAGCCGGTGGTCATTGGTGATCGGGTCCTTATCACTGAAATCTCGGGTAATACCTTAATTGTCAAAAAGCGCTGATAGCGTACAACTGATATCTACATGAAAGGATAAAAAGATGATGATCGACGGATTGAGTATGGCAGGTGTATTCCTGGTGCTGGTAGTGGTAACCCTGTTTCTGGGGGTCAAAACGGTACCGCAGGGCAGCAAGTACGTGGTTCAGAGATTGGGTAAATATCACCGTACGCTGGGGCCGGGTCTGAATGTGATTTTCCCTTATATCGATACGGTGGCCTACAAGATTACCACCAAGGACATCGTGCTCGACATTCCTTCCCAGGAGGTGATTACCCTCGATAATGCAGTGATCATCGCCAATGCGGTTGCCTACATCAACATCGTCTCGCCTGAGAAGGCGGTTTACGGGGTGGAGGATTACAGCTTTGCGATCCAGAACCTGGTGCAGACCTCACTGCGTTCGATTATCGGTGAGATGAATCTGGATGATGCGTTGTCCAACCGCGATCAGATCAAGGCCAAGCTCAAGGGTGCGATCTCGGATGATATTTCCGACTGGGGTATCACATTGAAGACCGTCGAGATTCAGGATATCAACCCGTCGCAGACCATGCAGATGGCGATGGAGGAGCAGGCAGCGGCCGAGCGTCAGCGCCGTGCCACGGTGACCCGTGCCGGGGGTGAAAAGGCGGCTGCAATCCTGGAAGCGGAAGGGCGTTTGGAAGCGTCCCGCCGCGATGCTGAAGCCAAGGTTGTACTGGCTGAGGCCAGTCAGGCCGCAATCGAAAAAGTGACATCAGCCATTCAGGGCAATGAACTGCCGGTGATGTATCTGCTGGGTGAGAAATACGTCGAAGCGATCAAGGACATGTCACAGGGCGAAAATGCCAAGATCGTGCTGCTGCCTGGCGATATCCCGGCTGCCGTCCGTGGCATCATGGGTGGGTTCAGCAAGTAAATCAGATCGTGTAAGACTCGGAGGCTGTCGGCTGATGTTGCCGGTAGCGCCGAGTCAGCTCGTCGGCAGGAAGCGGGCGGCTGAACAGGTACCCTTGGTACTGATGGCAACCGAACTCTGCCAGCTGGTTGAGCTGGTCGACTTCTTCCACGCCTTCTGCCGTTACCGTCAGGTTCAGACTGTTGGCCATTGAAATAATGGTGCGGCAGATGACGGCATCATCCGGATCAATACAGATTTCACGTACAAACGACTGATCAATCTTGATCGTATCCAGCGGGAAGCGTTTCAGGTAACTGAGGCTGGAATAGCCCGTGCCGAAATCATCGACGCTAAGGTACACGCCCAGGCGATCGAGCCGGTTGAGCAGGTCAATGGTGTGGTCGACATGTTTCATCAGCATGCTTTCCGTCAGTTCCAGTTCCAGCTGCTCAGGTTGCAGGCCGTGGCGTGACAGGCAATCCTCCAGTTGATCGTAGAATCCGGGGTCATCCAGTTGTATTGCTGAAAGATTTACGGCGACCCGCAAATCGATACCCGCTTGTTGCCACTTTTTAAGTTGTGCGCAGGCCTGCTCCAGTACCCAGCTGCCGATCTCATTGATCAGCCCGCATTCTTCTGCCAGCGGGATGAAGCAGGCGGGTGAGATCATGCCGTGATCAGGTCGGTGCCAGCGAATCAGAGCTTCCACGCCCGTAATTCGGTTCTCGGCGACATCCACCTGCGGTTGGTAATACAGTTCGAACTCCTGATTGCGCAAGGCCTGGTGCAGCGCGTTTCTGAGGGCAAGGCGTTCGTGCTCTTCACGGTCAATTTCATGGTTGTAGAAATGGAAGCGATTGCGGCCATTGGCCTTGGCGCGGTACATGGCGGTATCGGCATGCTTGATCAGTGTTGTCGAATCCACGCCGTCCTGCGGGAAGATGGCTGCGCCGATGCTGGAGGATACGTTGAATTCCTGCACGCCGACTCTCAATACGGGTTGCAGAGTCTTTTGCAGACGGCTGATCAGCTGTTCAATGTGCTCACTCGATTCAACGTTGTTCAGCATGATAACGAATTCGTCGCCGCCGATGCGGGCCAAAGTATTGTCGTGCCCGACTGTCTGGCGCAGACGCTCGGCCAGGCTGCGTAGCAGCAAGTCGCCTTCGTGGTGCCCCAGAGAGTCATTGATGTGCTTGAAGTGATCCAGATCGATAAACAGTACGGCCAGCTGCCTGTTGTGTGCGGTCGCAGTTTCGATCTGTTGTTCCAAGCGCTGTTCAAACAGGGAGCGGTTGGGGAGCCCGGTCAGGCCGTCATGCTGGGCGAGGTGGCGGATGCGTTCTTCCGCCATTTTGCGTTCTTCAATTTCGCGGTGCAGGCTGGCGACCACGGTTTCGAGTGCCTGAGTGCGTTCGATCACGCGTTGTTCCAGTGCTTCCTGGGCGCGTAGCAGTTCCTGGTCGTGGCGTTTGCGCTCGGAGATGTCCATCATGATCCAGATGGAGCCCTGCTCCAGATCAGTTGGGTCAATTGCTTTGCTGCGCAAGTCGCACCAGATGGCGCTACCGTCTCGGCGGCGCAGCTGCAGTTCTGTGCTAAAAGCCTTGCCGCTGGCCAGTACCTCTCGGTGTATGCGTCCGGCTGCCTCCCACTCAGCGGATGAGTAATAAAACGCAGCAGTACTCAGGCCATGGATCTCTTCGAGAGTATATCCGAGCATATCGGCCATGCGGCTGTTGCAGTGGGTTACGCGGCGTTCATGCAGAAAGGCGATGCCAACCATGGCATGGTCGAAAATCAACTGCTGCTGGTGGTGTAGGGCCTGCAGGGCGGCATCATCGTGACGTTGCTGGTCGATGTCCTCAATAATCCAGATTGAGCCCTGTTCAACCGCGTCGGGGTTGATGAGCTTGCCGGTTACTCGGCACCAGAAGAGGGTGCCGTTGCGCCGTATCATCTGGATTTCGGCAGTGTAACGCTCGCCCCTGATCAGGCATGGGTAGGCATTGGCACCCAGTTGGCGGAAGTCGTCTTCGTTTTGATAGAGGCATTTGCTGCTGGAGCCGACCATCTCTTCCGCAGAAGCGAAGCCGTAAATAGTGGCAAACTGCTGGTTGCAGCGTTGAATCAGGCGATCACGGATGAAGCTGATGCCAACACCGGCGTTATCCAGAATAACCTGCTGTTCGTTGAGGAGTAGCTGGGCAGCATCGAGAGGCTTGGGCGAGTCTTTAGTGGAGACGATGTCATTTTTATTGTTAGTGGTCATTGTTGCAACAAGCCGTTGTTTAAAAGAGTCCTTTTGCGCCAGCGTAACATGATCCATACCTCATGGGCATAGCACTAAACATGATGTGTATATAAGGAAATTACGGAGGGCAGAGGACGAGGTAGTGCTGCGGAAGGTGTATATGAAAAAGCCCCGCGGATGAGGCGAGGCTTGTTCACAGTATTCATGGTGGTGGGAGGTGGATTCGAACCACCGAAGCTTGCGCGTCAGATTTACAGTCTGATCCCTTTGGCCACTCGGGAACCCCACCAACGGAAGCGCATTCTATTCATCGGGCGGCGAGTTGTAAAGGGTCTTGGCGCCACAGTATCGACTCTTATCATCTATGTAATATTTTCGTGAGTTTGAGTTTTAACATGAAAAAAAGTCTTTGAAAAAAGGGAATGGAAAAAGCAGCGCCAAGCCCTCATAATGCGCGGCTTTCAGCGTAAGCGACTCGTCGAGCTACACTTGATGAGGCGATAAATCAATATTGAAATCTTTGCGCCAATATCTATATTTAGTGCCCTGTAAGCGGCTGCGTACTACATCTTGTGCTTTACCCAATAACTGACCACATTTGGCGTTTTCTTCGTATCACGCCTTTTTGCTTTGGTTTCAGACGGTTGCACAGTAAGGGCGAGGTCGGGCAATAACTGGACTCGCAAGGGTTTCAAGTTTCATCAATGACAGAACTGGAAGAGCGTGCACAATGCAGCAAGATCTGATGGTTACCAAACGCGATGGTCGGCGTGAACAGATCGACCTGGAAAAAATCCATCGTGTAATTATCTGGGCCGCCGAAGGGCTGGAAAATGTATCGGTATCACAGGTTGAGTTGAGTGCGCATCTTCACTTCTACGATGGCATCAAGACCTCCGATATTCACGAGACACTGATCAAGTCTGCTGCGGATCTTATCTCCGAAGATGCACCGGACTACCAGTACCTGGCAGCACGTCTGGCCGTGTTCCATCTGCGCAAGCGTGCGTTCGACAGCTTCGAACCGCCACACCTGTACGATCATGTCACGCAGATGGTCAATGACAATCGTTATGATCGCCACCTGCTTGAAGACTACAGCCGCGACGAGTTTGAACAACTGAACGAGTTCCTGGATCACGGTCGTGACATGAATTTCAGTTACGCCGCCGTCAAACAGCTGGAAGGCAAGTACCTGGTGCAGAACCGGGTGAGCGGCAAGATCTTCGAAAGCCCGCAGTTGCTGTACATGCTGGTTGCCGCGTGCCTATTCGCCAACTACCCGCGTGAAACCCGTCTGGGCTACATCAAGCGGTTTTACGATGCGACCTCGCTGTTCAAGCTGTCGCTGCCAACGCCGATCATGGCCGGTGTACGTACGCCGACACGCCAGTTCAGCTCTTGCGTACTGATTGAAGCGGACGACAGTCTGGATTCCATCAACGCGACAGCGTCTGCGATTGTGAAGTATGTGTCCCAGCGTGCCGGTATCGGTATCAACGCCGGCCGTATTCGCTCTATCGGCAGCCCGATCCGTAACGGTGAAGCGTTCCATACCGGTTGTATCCCGTTCTACAAGCACTTCCAGACTGCCGTTAAATCCTGTTCGCAGGGCGGTGTGCGCGGTGGTGCAGCCACCTTGTTCTACCCGCTGTGGCATCTTGAAGTTGAGTCGTTGCTGGTATTGAAGAACAACCGCGGTGTTGAAGAAAACCGTGTGCGCCACATCGATTATGGCGTACAGATCAACAAGCTGATGTACCAGCGTTTGATCAAGGGTGGCAATATCACCCTGTTCAGCCCGCACGAAGTGCCGGGTCTGTACGATGCTTTCTTTGCCGATCAGGAAGAGTTCGAGCGTCTATACACTCAGTACGAGCAGGACGAATCGATCCGCAAGAAGAGCATCAAGGCGGTTGAACTGTTCGGCCTGATGATGTCCGAGCGTGCCTCCACCGGCCGTATCTACATTCAGAACGTGGATCACTGCAACACTCACAGTCCGTTTGACCCTGCCGTTGCACCGGTGAAGCAGTCCAATCTTTGCCTGGAAATTGCGCTGCCGACCAAGCCGCTGAAGGATGTGAATGATCCGGACGGCGAAATCGCGTTGTGTACGTTGTCAGCCTTCAACCTGGGTGCGCTGGATAACTTGGATGAGCTGGAAGACCTGGCTGATCTGATCGTGCGCGCGCTGGACAGTCTGCTGGATTATCAGGATTACCCGATTCCGGCGGCCCGCAACGCGAGTATGGCACGCCGTACACTGGGTGTGGGTGTCACCAACTTTGCCTACTATCTGGCCAAGAATGGTGTGCGTTACTCCGATGGCAGTGCCAACGGGCTGGTACACCGCACGTTTGAGGCGATTCAATATTACCTGCTCAAGGCATCCAACCAGTTGGCCAAGGAAGTGGGTGCATGCTCCAAGTTCAACGAAACCAATTACGCCAAGGGTCTGCTGCCGATCGACACCTACAAGCGTGATGTCGATGGTTACTGCGAAGAGCCGTTGCACTACTTCTGGGAAACGCTGCGCGAGGACATCCGCGAGTTTGGTCTGCGCAACAGCACATTGACGGCGCTGATGCCCTGCGAGACCTCTTCACAGATCACTAACTCCACCAACGGTATCGAGCCGCCGCGTGGTTTTGTTTCGGTCAAGGCAAGCAAAGACGGCATCATGAAACAGGTGGTGCCGGAATACCTGGAACTGAAACAGCAATATGAGCTGCTGTGGAGCATCCCGAACAACAATGGCTACCTGCAGCTGGTTGGTATCATGCAGAAATTTGTCGATCAGTCGATTTCGGCCAACACCAACTATGACCCGGCCAAGTTCGCCAGTGACAAAGTACCGATGAAGCAACTGCTCCAGGATCTGTTGACTGCGTACAAGTATGGCGTGAAGACGCTGTACTATCACAATACCCGTGATGGGGCATCTGATCAGGCAGATGATGGCGGCTGTGAAGGCGGCGCCTGCAAGCTCTGATCGTCGTTCACTTCGGTTTATTGTCAACGCGCCTCCCCGGCACTGTTCGGGGAGGATCGGTATGTTTTATTCAGGAAAAAGGTACTCATGTCATACTCTACTTTCAGTCCGAGTAACCACGATGCAACGCGCGAACCAATGTTTTTCGGTCGTTCTGTCAATGTGGCCCGTTATGACAAGCAGAAGTATCCGATCTTCGAAAAGCTGATTGAGAAGCAGCTGTCCTTTTTCTGGCGTCCGGAAGAGGTCGATCTGACCAACGACCGCAAAGACTTCATGGATATGCCGGACCATGAAAAACACATCTTTCTCAGCAACCTGAAATACCAGACGTTGTTGGATTCGGTGCAGGGACGTTCGCCTAATGTGGCGTTTCTGCCGGTGGTGTCGTTGCCTGAGCTGGAAACCTGGTTTGAGACCTGGGCGTTCAGCGAGACGATCCATAGTCGTTCCTACACGCACATTATTCGTAACATCATCACCGAGCCGGCCGAGGTGTTTGACACCATCGTCACCAACCCCGAGATCATCAAGCGGGCAGAAACGGTCACCCGACTGTATGACGAGTTTATCCAGCTGGTGAGTGTGTACAGTATTCACGGACCAGATGTGCATCTGATCAACGGCGAGCGCTTCGATGCAACGCTGTATAACCTGAAGACGAAGCTGTATCTGACCCTGGTATCGGTCAACGTGCTGGAGGCGATCCGTTTCTATGTGAGTTTCGCCTGTTCGTTTGCGTTTGCCGAGCGTGCATTGATGGAAGGAAATGCCAAAATCATCAAGCTGATTGCCCGTGATGAAGCGTTGCACCTGACCGGCACTCAGCACATGCTTAACCTGATGGCATCCGGTACCGATGATCCCGACTTCAAGCAGATTGCGGTCGAGTGTGAAGAGCAGGTCTACGAGATCTTCCGTGAAGCGGCTGAGCAGGAAAAGGAATGGGCCGGTTATCTGTTCAGTGAAGGCTCAATGATCGGTCTTAATGCGCGCATTCTGGGTGATTATGTCGAATACATCACCAACGTGCGCATGAAGGCGCTGGGCTTGAATGAAATCTTCCCGGCACGCCAGAATCCGCTGCCCTGGATGAATGGTTGGCTGGTCAGTGACAATGTTCAGGTTGCGCCTCAGGAAGCCGAGATCAGTTCTTACCTGGTTGGCCAGATCGACAACGATGTCGGCACGGATGATTTTGACGGTTTCGATCTGTAACAGAGGTGCTCATGTCGGGTATTCCGCGTATCAAGGTCAACAACTACCACACCTTCTATTACCAGTATGAAACATCACTGCTGGATGCGCTGGAAGCACAGCGCATACCTGCGCCTTATAGTTGCCGTGGCGGCTACTGCGGATGTTGTAAAGTGCGGTTGCTGGAAGGTGAAGTTGGTTATTTTCAGGAAAGCCTGGTCGACCTTAAGGAAGATGAGGTTCTGGCCTGCTGTTGCCGTCCCAAAAGTCATATCGAGATTGAATTGCCGGATAGTTGAAGCCGGTCATATAGACTCGAACAAATGTGTGAAGCGCCTTGACAGGGCGCTTTTTTTTTGAACTTGTACACACGTATTGGGCAGTCTTCTCGGCGGCGGTGCATAACCATGAATGAAACCTTTTTGAAATGGTATTGACATAAATAACCTATTGTTTTTTATAGTTTTTTACAAAAACTGGTTATTTTTTTACCAATTCGCTGAAGGCCTTGAAATACGCCGCTTGGCGTCAGTATTCCAAACTCTATCCACTATTTTATCCACAGATTCTGTGAGTAAGCAGGGCGGCCTCAGTAGTCGGTTTTTTCCTTGAATTCGCACAGGTCTTCGATGATGCAGGCGCCGCAACGGGGCTTGCGTGCAGTGCATACATAGCGGCCATGCAAGATCAGCCAGTGGTGGGCATCGAGCAGAAATGGCTTGGGCACAAAGCGCATCAGCTTCTTCTCTACTTCCAGTACGGTCTTGCCTGGCGCAATGCGGGTGCGGTTGGCGACGCGGAAAATATGGGTGTCGACAGCCATCGCCGGTTGGCCAAAAGCGGTGTTGAGGACCACGTTGGCGGTCTTGCGGCCAACGCCTGGCAATTGTTCCAGTGCTTCACGGGTTTGTGGCACTTCGCTGTTGTGCTGCTCAATCAGGATGCGGCAGGTCTTGATGGTATTCTCGGCCTTGGTGTTGAACAGGCCGATAGTCTTGATATGTGCTTTGACACCATCAACGCCCAGAGCCAGTATGGCCTCCGGTGTATTGGCGACAGGGAAGAGCTTACGGGTGGCCTTGTTGACGCTCACGTCAGTGGCCTGGGCAGACAGCAGAACTGCGATCAGCAGCTCAAAGGGAGAGCTGTACTCAAGCTCGGTTTCGGGGTTGGGGTTCTGTTCCTGTAATCGGCTGAAGATCTGGTATCGCTTGTCTGCGTTCATGGCTCTGAGTATACGGCTCTATGGGTGAGCGGTAATTATTCCAGATCCTCGGCCAGGGTGGTACGGTTGCGGCCGGTTGTTTTGGAGTGGTAGAGCGCCCGGTCGGCATCGCGTATCCAGTCTTCATGGGACTGGTGCGAGTTATTCAGTTGGGAAATGCCCATGCTGACGGTGAATTGAATCACATGTGGTCCGTGCCGTACCGTTAAGGCCTCTACGGCGCAGCGTACACGCTCTGCGAATATGAGGGCGTTGTCTTCGGACGTGTTGATTAGAAGCACACCAAACTCCTCGCCACCGTAGCGTCCGGGTGTGTCGGTTGAGCGTGCATGTTGGCGCAGCAGATTCGAGAGTACGCGGATGACTTCGTCGCCGGCCTGGTGGCCATAGGTATCGTTGACCCTTTTGAAGTGGTCCACATCCAGCATCACCATGCTGGAGGTACTTTGTGTGCGTCGGAAACGTTCGTACTCCTGACGCAGACACTCTTCCCAATAGCCACGGTTGGCCAGTCCGCTGAGCTTGTCAGTACGGCTCAGTAGGGCCAGCTCGGCGTTGGCAGCACTCAGCGCTTGCTTGTTGATGGCGACAGCGGTCATGTCGTAGACCATAATGCCGACGTGTTCGATCTCGCCATTGGGTGAGGATAGCGGTATCAGGGTTATGTTCTGGTACATGAATTCAGCCGCACCGGTAATGGGGTGGTGTGGCTTGAAGCGGAAAAGGTAAGGCCGCTCTTCCCAGGTAATAAAGGCGCGGTTACGCAGTAGAAATACGCTGTCGAGCTTGCGCTTGAACCACTCGATAGGCAAAGAGCCAAACAGTTGATCCACGCATTTGCCGCGTGCGGTCGAGTCACGAATGCCGGAGTGGTTGGCCATGAAGCTGTTCCACATCACCACGCGATGACGGGCGTCCAGTACAATCAGGCCGACATCCAGATTTTGCAGTAGTCCGAGTTGCCAATGGAACTCGTCCATGGTCAGTACTTGCTCTGGGGGATTAATCATTACAAGTGACTCGCCAGTTCATTGAGTGTGGGCAGGGAATCTTCCGTGAACAGCAGGAGTAAATCACAGCTGATGGCCAGCCCCTCGATTCGATAGCTGATGTCGATGCTCAGTATTCTGTCAGGTTGACCGGTATTGACCATTTGGCTGTGTCCCGGCAAAAACTCCAGCACCTGCGGCGAACTTTGACTGAACGCCAGGTCCAGCTGTTGCCCCAGGCCGTTAAGAAATGCACCAATGAGTACATTGGCGATATCCAGAGTCAGTTCGCGCTCAACCTGTTCGGTGATGTCGCCGACATGGTTGAGCAGCGAAGCAAGTTGACTGGTCTCGGTGTCGCTGAGCATCAAGAGGGCTTCACCCGAAATGCCGGGGGCTATAAAGCCCTGGCGCACGGTATTCATGGTGGGTTGGCTAACCGACTGCTGCAGTGCCATCTCCAGCTCGCATGACTCGATCAATTGAATGCTGGGGATGGGCAGTTCGACAAAGGTGTCCAGCAGCTGTGCCAGCAGGTTGGCCGCCTGGCCCATGGCGACATTGGCCAGTTCCTGATAGTGCTCGGTCAGCATCAGGGTTTGCTCGATGGAGCTGATACCGGAGACAGTGGGCGTGTCGGTCGGGTGTGTGGCAGGAAGAGGGGTCGCCTTGTGCTGGAGTTCCTCCAGCAGGCCGAAGGCGCGCAGGGAGCGCCCCAGTTGCTCGACATCGATCGGTTTGCGGATGAAGTCCAGCGCCCCGAGTTGACGCACGCGGGTGTGTGCTTCCGGCTGGATGTCGCCGGAGACGACGATGGTCAGTGTTTGCAAATCCTGGCTGCGGATGCGTTCCAATACCTGATAACCATCCAGGAGTGGCATGTTCAGGTCCAGAAACAGTAACTCACCTTTGCCGGCCCGGATCGCTTCCAGTGCTTCCAGGCCTTGGCTGGCGTGAGTGATGTCGAGATTCCACTGTGACAGCGCGCGTTCCATCTGCTTGCGCGCCAGACGCGAGTCATCACAGATAATGACCGGTATAGGCTTGCCCACCTTGGCTCCTGCTACTCGTTAATACATTAAATTTCGAGAGTAGACAAAAGAGCCAGCGGTTACAACCGCTATGGGTTATATCAGCCAGTAATGCGTACGCGCTTGCTGCCGGTCAGTTCTGTCGGCTTTTGTAGCATGCGTCGACGTTTTTCGGCACGAGCATCAATCACGTTTTTCAATGCGATCAGCAGCCCCAGACCTACGAATGCACCGGGCGGCAGAATGGCAAACAGGAAGCCTGGGTAATCGGTCAATACGGTCAGTTCCCAGTTACGGGCAGCTTCGCCAAACAGCAGGTGCATATTGCTGAACAGGGCACCGGTACCAAGCAGTTCACGCATACCGCCGAGCAGGACCAGTACGACCGTGAAGCCGATACCCATCATTAAGCCATCGAGTACGGAGGCACGAACGGGGTTTTTGACGGCAAATGCATCGGCGCGGCCCATGATGGCACAGTTGGTCACGATCAGCGGGATGAAGATGCCGAGGATCAGATAGAGCTCGTAGGTCAGCGCCTGCATGACCAGCTCAATCGCGGTCACGAATGAGGCGATGATCATGACGAAGATCGGCAAGCGTACGGTTTCCGGTACCAGTTTGCGGAACAGGGATACGGTCAAGTTGGAGCTGACCAGTACCAGGGTGCTGGCAAGGCCAAGGCCCATGGCGTTGACCACGGAGGCGGTAACGGCCAACAACGGGCACAGGCCGAGCAGCTGGACCAGTGCCGGGTTGTTGTGCCAAAGGCCGTCCAGGGTGATTTTGCGGTAATCGACACTCATTCTGACACTCCTGCAGCAAGCGGCTGCGCCTGGGTGGTCACGGGGGTGAGCAGGCGCTCGCGGTGGGCGCGGAAAAATTCGATCGCGCGGGCGGTGGCACCGACGATGGCGCGGGGAGTGATGGTCGCGCCGGTAAATTGGTCAAAGCGCCCGCCATCCTTTTTGACGGCCCAGCTGTCGTCGCCGCTCATCGCCATTTCGGCGTTGTCGAAGGTCAGAATCCAGTCGGACTTGCTCAGCTCGATCTTGTCGCCGAGTCCAGGTGTTTCCTTGTGGCTGAGTACGCGGACGCCTGCGAGGGTGCTGTCGGCATGGATGCCGATCAGCAGCTCGATATCACCGCTGTAGCCATCGGGTGCGATGACGGGCAACAGCACCGTTACCACGCGGCCGTCCTGAATGGCCTGGTAAATATCGGCCGGTGCATCCAGGCCCAGCTCGGGTGCCTGCAGCTGCAGTTTATGATTAACCAGCTGCGGATCGACCTGCTCGGGTACGATCTCGAACAGGGCGCGTGCCTGGAACTCGGCCTTGTTGAGGCTGATCTGCTCACGGGTTGCCAGTTGGGTAAAGGCGATCACCGCCGAGGTCACGATGGCAAACAGACCGATGGCGACAGCATTGTTGCGGATGGCCGTGATGATCTCGTTCATGCCTTGCCTCCCTGTCCCTTATTGGCCTTGCTGTGGCCATAACTGCGTGGCTGGGAATAGATGTCGATAAAGGGTGCAGCCAGATTCATCAACAACACGGCAAAGGCGACGCCATCGGGGTAGTTGCCCCAGGTGCGGATGATGAAAATCAGCACGCCGATGCCGGCACCAAAAATGATGCGGCCCCGGTTGCTGGTGGCGCTGGAAACCGGGTCAGTGATGATAAAGAACGCTGCCAGCATGGTCGCACCGGTACTCAGGTGGAAAAACGGGCCAGCGTAGTTATCCGGATCGTAGCCGTAGAACATGGCGGAACAGATCGCCAGTGCCAGTAGCATGGAGATCGGCGCATGCCAGGTGATGATCTTGCGGTAAAGCAGGAAGATCCCGCCCATCAACCAGGCAGCACTGACCGCGTGCCAGGCACCAATGCCTTCAGACAATACAACCGACTGCCGCCAGGCTTCTTCATTGGTGAGGCCACCGCGATGGCGCAGCTCGTCCAAGGGGGTCGCCCCGGTAAAACTGTCATACCAGACGCTGTCGACAGAGCCAAAAATGGCACCCAGCGTGTCGAAAAACGACGCTACCGGCCAGCCTTCGCCGTTGAGCACGAAGGGGGCACTCCAGCGAGTCATCTCAACCGGGAAAGAGATCAGCAGCAGGGCATAGGCGACCATCGCCGGGTTGAACGGGTTCTGCCCCAGGCCGCCGTATAGATGCTTGGCGATCACTATGGCGACAAAGATGCCCACGGCCGTGACCCACCAGGGGGCAAAAGGCGGAATGGCGACGGCCAACAGCAGAGCCGTGACCAGCGCGCTGCCATCACTCAGATAAAAGCCCAGCGGACGGCGGCGTATCTTGAGAATGATCGCTTCGAAGGCGACGGCCAAGGCACCGGCCCACACCAGCTGGATCAACGTGCCCCAGCCGAAGAAGACGGTCATGGCGATAATGCCGGGCAGGGTCGCCAGCAGCACCAGCCGCATTACGTTTGCGGTCGTGTTGGTCTTGTAGACGTGAGGTGAACTCATCCGGATCAGAGACATGATCGATTCGATCCCGTTAATAAAGAGTAGGCCGTTACAGTCATGGCGTCAGGCTGGCTCATGCTGTTTCAGCGTGTTGTTCAGGGTATCGGCCTTGGCGCGGGCAATGGCCAGCTCGGCCTCCAGTGCTGCCCGAGCTTCGTCCTCTTCGGTTTTGGCCAGGCTGCGCTCCAGCTTGGTCACGGCGGCGCGGGCCATGGCGGCATCGATCTTCAGTTTCTTGAGATCGACTCCCTGAGCGGCAGCGGCATCAATCTGTGCCTGCTCGGCAGCCTTGAACGCCTTATCGGCTTCTTCATGACGCTGACGCAACGTGCTCAAATCCTGCTCTGCCTGCGCACGTGCTTCGCCATCCAGTTCGGCCAGCGCGGTTTCGGCCTTCTTGATCTTGGTGCGCATGATCGAAACCTGTTGCTTCAGCGTTTTCAGATCTACGGCCGGTGCGGCGGCCTGTTCCGGTACGGTGCTTGCTTCCGCATCCTTGTACGCCTGATCAGCCGCATCCGCTTTCTGTTCCAGCGTGGTTACGGTTATGCGCAGGGTGTCGATGCCATCAAGCCCCTTATCTTCCGCGTTTTTCAGTGCCGTGCGTGCTTTTTTCAGCTTGGTGCGGGCCACGGCTGCGGCGGTTTTCAGTGCTTTTACATCGACAGGTGCAGCGGTTACTGCGGCCGCGCTGCCGGTCTCGGCAACAGGTGTTTCACTTGCGGTCTTGCGTGCCTGTTGGGCACGAGCGGCTTCTTCGGCGCGGGCCTTGCGGCGCGCTTCTTTCTCAGCTTGCTCACGTTCCAGGCGTGCCTGGCGGGCTTCAAAACGCTCGCGGGCGTGGTCGGCTTTGCGTTGCTCGGTTTCTTCGGTGCGAATTTCCGATTTGGCGAAGCGATAATACTGCACCAGCGGGATGCTGCTGGGGCAAACATAAGCGCAGGCACCGCACTCAATGCAGTCAAACAAGTTGTGGTTCTTGGCCTTGTCGAACTCGCGGCCCTTGGCGAACCAGTACAGCTGTTGCGGCAAGAGTTCGGCCGGGCAGACCTGCTCACACATGCCGCAGCGGATGCAGGGCTGTTCCGGTGGTGCCGGGGGCATCTCGTCGGTTGAGGCGGCGATGATGCAGTTGGTGGTTTTGATCACCGGAATCTGGTCGTGTTCAACGGTCACGCCCATCATGGGGCCACCCATGACCAGTCGATAGAGCTTGTTTTCGTAGACGCCACTGGCGTCCAGCAGGTCGGCAAAGGGGGTGCCGATCAGCACATTCAGGTTCTGTGGCTGGGCCACGGCATCCCCGGTCACGGTCACGACGCGGGAGATCAGCGGCTCGCCGAAATGCACTGCGCGATAGATGGCAGCGGTGGTGCCGATATTCTGGCAGACGATGCCGATATCCGCCGGAATCCGGCCGCTGGGGACTTCGATACCGGTCAGCAGTTTGATCAACTGGCGTTCGCCACCGGAGGGGTACTTGGTAGGTACCACGCGGATATCAATGTTCAGCTCGCAGCCTTTGAGTGCCGCTTCCAGAGCATGAATGGCCTGGGGCTTGTTATCCTCTATGCCGATCATGATATGGCTGGGCTTGAGCAGGTGACTGATCACCTTGATGCCGCCCAGAATTTCGTCGGCACGTTCGCGCATCATCATGTCATCGGCGGTGATGTAGGGCTCGCATTCGGCCGCGTTGATCACCAGCGTGTTAACGATGTGGTTGTCGCCCAAGTGCAGTTTGACGTCGGTGGGGAAGCCTGCGCCGCCCATACCGGCAACGCCACACTGGCGGATATGCTCAATCAGTGTGCCTGGCTCCAGGCGGGTGTAGTCCTCAAGCCCGTGATGCTCGACCCACTCTTCCTTGCCGTCGGTTTCGATGCAGATGCAGTCGGAATCCAGTCCTGAGGCATGTGGCACCGGATGCGGGCCGATGGAGCGAATGATGCCTGAGGTCGGGGCGTGCAGCGCAGCGCTGATACGACCAACCGGTTCGGCAATCATCTGTCCTTTCAGGACGCGGTCGCCAATATTGACCACCGGGCTGGCAGCGATGCCGATATGTTGCTGCAGCGGAATATACAGCACCTTCGGCAGCGGCATGTCGCGGATCGGTGTACGCGTCGACTGCTTCTTGTTCTCCGGCGGGTGAATACCGCCGTGGAATGCGAATACCTTGCCCATCAGTGCGCCTCCTGCTGTTGTTCCTGGCCGCGGCCCAGATCGGTGGCAATCAGGCGTGTGGTATCGGTCGGTGATGGCCACTTCCAGTTGGCGATGGTGGTTTCAATCGGGATCATGTCGATACAGTCTACCGGGCAGGGCTCCACACACAGGTCGCAGCCGGTGCACTCATCAGTAATGACGGTGTGCATCTGCTTGGCGGCACCGAGGATTGCATCCACCGGACAGGCCTGAATGCACTTGGTGCAGCCGATGCATTCGTCTTCACGGATGAAGGCAACCGTGCGCACCTGCTCTTCGCCGTGTTCAGCGTCCAGTGGTATGGCTTCCACGTCGAGCAGGTCGGCCAGTGCTTCAATGGTGCTTTGGCCGCCGGGCGGACACTTGTTGATGGCATCGCCGTTGGCAATTGCTTCGGCGTAAGGGCGGCAGCCGGGGTAGCCGCACTGGCCGCACTGGGTCTGAGGTAATATGCTGTCGATCTGGTCGACGATGGGGTTGCCCTCAACCCGGAAACGGATGGAGGCATAGCCCAGAATGATGCCAAACACCACGGCCAGGCCAAACAGGATCAGAATTGCTGTAATAACAGTGGTCATTGCACACTCCGCCTCAGAACTGCACGAGGCCGGCAAACCCCATGAACGCCAGTGACATCAAACCGGCCGTGACCATACCAATGGCGGCACCGCGGAAGGGCACGGGCACATCGGCAACCGCAACCCGTTCACGGATGGCGGAAAACAGGATCAGGGCCAGCGAGAAGCCTACTGCGGCACCAAAGCCGTAGGCGATGGATTCAAGGAAGCCGTTCTGCTTTTTAATGTTGAGCAGGGCCACGCCAAGCACGGCACAGTTGGTGGTGATCAATGGCAGAAAGATGCCCAGCAGCTTGTATAGCAGGGGGCTGGTTTTATGTACCACCATCTCGGTGAACTGCACCACAACGGCGATCACCAGAATGAAGGAGATCGTCTGCAGGTATTCCAGTCCAAACGGCTGCAGCAGTGTCGAATACACCAGATAACTGCAGACGGATGAGAGTGTCAGCACAAACGTAGTTGCCAGTGACATGCCCATGGCTGTTTCCAGCTTGTTGGACACGCCCATGAAGGGGCAGAGCCCCAAGAACTGTACCAGGACAAAGTTGTTCACCAGTACGGTGCTGATCAGGATGAGCAGAAAATCAGTCATAGCCCCTGTCATTGCCTCGACCCCTGCAGGAAAACCCCGCAAGGTGTATTAGATTCTGCTGAATTTTACCGGATTTATAACCTCAGGGTATAGATCAGCTTGCTGATGTCTGGCAATTGCTGAACAAGAGGCCGATATTATACCGGCCCCGGTGCCCCGTTAGATCAACTCGGCTTGCGCGATCTGCTCCAGCAGTGCATTTACCTGCGCCGCTGGCGTTTGAGTCTGCAGCGCGTCCAGTGTCAGTACCAGATCGGCTTGCAGTCCGTCGTGATCGGTTAGCAGCAGCAGTCCTGCCGCTTTCAGGGCGTCGACCTGTTCGTCGCTCTGATCGGTCAGTGCCAGCGGCAGACGACCACGGTTGAACAGCTGTTGCTCCAGTGTGAACAGCAGTGAGCTGCGCAGGGCATCATCGCCGCCGGTCAACTGGATTAGAGCGGCGGTCTGGCCGCAACGACGGGCGCGCAGCTCAGTGCTGATCGCCGAGCGATCCTGCAGTTCAATGCTGGTGTCGGTCTCGGTGTCGGCCTGGATCATGCCGGCGGCTACGGTTGCATTGGTCAGGCGGTCAACGACGATGAATGAGCCGGTGCCTTTGTGGCGGCGATAGTCATCGGCCACGACCGGGCGTTCAAGCGTCACTTCAACCTGGGCGATTTCGTTCAGGCTCAGGGTGGCTGCCGGAGACTGTTCCAGTGTGTTCACGTCGATGCGGTGACGGATGGCATTGATGCGACCCGCCGTGCGGGTGCTGGCCAGTTTGATCTCATAGCCGCGTCCCGGTATCAGCTCCTGCTCTGACATCCAGACCAGATGCGCCGTGAATGACTGCGTTGATTCCGGCACCTGCTGGCTGTGTACAATCAGGTCGCCACGGGAGATGTCGATCTCGTCTTCCAGTGTCAGTGTTACGGACATGGGCGCGAAGGCTTCCTGCAGCTCGCCGTCGAAGGTGACAATGGATTTCACCTTGCTGGACTTGCCTGAAGGCAGCACGGTGACTTCATCACCCGGGCGCACGATACCGGCGCTCAGGGTGCCGCAATAGCCACGGAAATTCAGGTTCGGGCGGTTGACGTACTGTACCGGGAAACGCAGCTCTTCAAGGTTGGCGTCACCTGCGATCTCCACGTTCTCCAGTGTCTGCATCAGCGAGCTGCCGGTGTACCAGGGCATGTGCTCCGACGGGTTGACCACGTTGTCACCCTTGAGCGCAGAGATCGGCGCAAAGTGGATGTCTTTCAGGCCCAGACCCTTGGCAAATTCGAGGTAGTCCTGTTTGATCTGCTCAAAGCGCTCCTCGCTGAACTCCACCAGATCCATCTTGTTAATGGCAACGACGGTGTGTTTGATGCCCAGCAGTGAAACGATGAAACTGTGGCGACGGGTCTGTACCTGCACGCCGTGACGGGCATCAATGAGAATGATCGCCAGATCACAGGTGGATGCCCCGGTGGCCATGTTACGGGTGTACTGTTCGTGTCCCGGTGTGTCGGCAATGATGAACTTACGCTTGGCGGTCGAGAAGTAGCGATAGGCGACATCGATGGTGATGCCCTGTTCGCGCTCTGCCTGCAGGCCATCCACCAGCAGGGCGAGGTCGATCTCTTCGCCCGTGGTACCCACTTTTTTACTGTCGGACTGGATCGCGGCCAGCTGATCTTCATAGATCATTTTGGAGTCGTGCAACAGACGGCCGATCAGAGTGGATTTGCCGTCGTCGACGCTACCGCAGGTCAGAAAGCGCAACAGTTCCTTGTTTTCGTGCTGTTCCAGATACGTGTCGATGTCGGTAGCGATCAAATCAGATTGGTGTGACATGGTTATCTCTTCCCGTGTGCTGTACTGGGGCGGTTAAAGTCGCCCTTGTCGTAGGAGCCTGCTCGGCAGGCGGCTGTCGCGATGTATGTTCTTCGCTTGCAGGCAAGCTCCTACCGGTAACGTTTATCGTAGGAGCCTGCCTCGCAGGCGATTATTAAGGTGTCGCGCTATTCCGCTCGCTAAGCCAGTTCCTGCAATGTGTTAGAAGTAGCCTTCGATCTTCTTCTGTTCCATGGAGCCGGCACCGTCATGGTCGATGGCGCGCCCCTGACGCTCTGACGTGGTGGCCAGCAGCATCTCCTGGATGATCTCCGGCAGCGTATCGGCATCAGACTCTACGGCACCGGTCAGCGGGTAGCAGCCCAGAGTACGGAAGCGGATGTTCTTCATCATCGGCACTTCACCGTCGGCCAGCGGCAGACGTTCGTCATCGACCATTATCAGCATGCCGTCACGTTCGACGACCGGGCGTACAGCCGAGAAGTACAGCGGCACCAGCGGAATGCTTTCCAGGTGGATGTACTGCCAGATGTCCAGTTCGGTCCAGTTGGACAGCGGGAAGACGCGGATGCTTTCGCCCTTTTCGACACGGGTGTTGAATGTGTTCCACAGCTCGGGACGCTGGTTTTTCGGGTCCCAGCGGTGATATTTGTCGCGGAAAGAGAAAATACGTTCCTTGGCGCGTGATTTTTCCTCATCACGGCGCGCACCGCCGAAGGCTGCGTCGAACTTGTATTTGTTCAACGCCTGCTTCAGGCCCTGCGTCTTCATGATGTCGGTATGCTTGGACGAGCCGTGTTCGAACGGGCTGATACCCATCTCAACGCCTTCCGGATTGATATGGACGATCAGATCCATGCCGGCTTCCTGCGCCATCTGGTCACGGAACTGGATCATTTCCTTGAACTTCCAGGTCGTGTCCACGTGCATCAGCGGGAAAGGTGGTTTACCCGGATAAAATGCCTTGCGGGCAAGGTGCAGCATCACGGATGAGTCCTTGCCGATGGAGTAGAGCATGACCGGGTTGTCGAACTCGGCAGCCACCTCGCGGATGATGTGAATGCTTTCAGCTTCGAGCTGCTTAAGATGGGTCAGGCGGTGTTCCGGCAACAGATTCATCGTGTGACTCTTTCAGTTGAATTAGTACCCAAAGCCCGGACGTGGGGCTCATAACTGGATGGCATTATGTCGAAGAGTTTATAAATTAAAAAGGAATATATATGAATTCTTATATAACCTAAAAGAATAAAAGGTGGCGAAGATTACGAATCTCAAGCCATACCGCCAAATTCCAAAAAAGAATAACAAGATTATCAATTAGTATTTTACGTTATAAAAGGGGCGGGGTAACATGGCGGCCTGTTTTTATGACGCTCAGTAGAAAGGTTGAACTGACATGTACCAGTACACCGAAGTGGATCAGAAGCTGGTAGACGAACGGGTGGAGCAGTACCGCGACCAGACCCGTCGCTACCTGGCAGGCGAGCTGCCGGACGAGGAGTTTCGTGCCCTGCGCCTGATGAACGGCCTGTATATACAGCGTCAGGCGCCGATGCTGCGCGTGGCCATTCCCTATGGCCTGATGTCCTCGACCCAGCTGCGCAAGATGGCCGAGATTGCCCGTACCTATGACAGAGGCTACGGCCACTTCACCACGCGTACCAATATCCAGTACAACTGGCCGACGCTGGAGTCTGTGCCCGATATTCTGGCGGAGCTGGCGAAAGTGCAGATGCACGCCATTCAGACATCGGGCAACTGTATCCGTAACACCACCACCGACCCGTATGCCGGTGTGATCGCCAGTGAACTGGAAGATCCGCGCCCCTGGTGCGAGATCATCCGTCAGTGGTCTACATTGCACCCGGAATTTGCTTATCTGCCGCGCAAGTTCAAGATCGCCGTTACCGGTGGTCCTGAAGACCGTGCCGCGTCCCAGGTACACGATATCGGCCTGCATCTGGTCAAGAATGAGCAGGGCGAAGTCGGCTTTGAAGTTCTCGTCGGTGGCGGCTTGGGCCGTACGCCGGTGATCGGCAAGCAGATTCGTCCCTTCCTTGAAGGGCGTGACCTGCTGTCCTATCTGGAAGCGATCCTGCGCGTGTACAACCTGAATGGCCGCCGTGACAACAAGTACAAGGCGCGGATCAAGATTCTGGTCAACGCCATGGGCATCGACACCTTCCGCGAACAGGTGGAAGCCGAGTGGGCGCACATCCGCGAATCCGATCTGCGTTTGTCGCAGAGCGAGATCGATACTGTCAAAGCGCAGTTCACGCCGCCGGCTTATGAAGCACCGGCTGCAGACAGTGCGCTGGATGCCCAGCTGGCGGAAAACGAAACCTTCCGTATCTGGTATGAGCGCAACACTGTCGAGCATAAGGTTGAGGGTTACCGGATTGTCGTGGTGTCGTTGAAGCCTTATTTACAGGCACCGGGCGATATTACCGATATCCAGATGGAAGCTGTGGCTGATCTGGCTGATCGCTTCTCCTTTGGTGAAATTCGCGCCACGCACCACCAGAACCTGGTGTTGGCTGACGTGAAGCAGAGCGACTTGCTGGAAGTCTGGAAGATTCTGGACGGCAATAGTCTGGCCCGCCCGAACATCGGCACCCTGACCGACATGATTGTCTGTCCCGGTTTTGATTTCTGCAGCCTGGCCAATGCGAAAACACTGAACATTGCCGAACAGATCAACGAAAAGTTTGAGCATGTCGATTATCTGCATGATATCGGTGACGTGCGCCTGAACATGTCTGGTTGCATCAACGCCTGTGCGCATCACCACGTAGGCCACATTGGCATCCTCGGCGTCGACAAGAAAGGCGAAGACTGGTACCAGTTTACGCTGGGCGGCTCTTCTGAAGCCGATGCCTCTCTCGGTAAGGTGCTGGGCAAGTCCATTGCTGCCGATGAAGTCGCGAACACCATTGAAAAGATTTTGCTGGCGTATATCGACCTGCGCGAATCCGAAGCGGAAAGCTTCCTCGACGTGGTCCGCCGTGCCGGCCTGAACCCCTTCAAGGAGGCTGTGTATGCCGCTGATCATTGATCGCACTCTGGTAGCTGAAGACAAGTGGACCACCGTGGCAGAGGATCAGGCGATCCCTGCTGATGGTGCCATTATCCTGCCGCTGGCGCAGTGGCTGGAACACCACGACGCCTTGAAGGGCCGTGAAGTGGGTGTTCAGGTCAACGGTGACGATAACCTGGATCAGGTGCTGGCACTGAATGGCCAGGTTGAGCTGATTGTCGTCGATATTCCGGCTTTCACCGATGGTCGTGGTTTCAGCATCGCACGCCTGCTGCGCCGTGCCGGTTACGCCGGGCAGCTGCGCGCGGTGGGTGATGTCACCCGTGACCGTCTGGCCCACCTGGAACGCTGCGGCTTCGATGCCATGCTGGTTCCAGATGATCGCTTTGAATCAGAGACGCTGAATGCATTCGACGAAGTGAGCGTTCGGTATCAGGGCGGTGCATCCGTAACGCGCCCGGCGTACCCGCAAAGCTGATAAGGAGAACAGGAATGAGCATCGATCTGGCTGCCGCCAACGCTGAGCTGGCGGGTAAAACGCCGCAGGAGATCGTCGCCTGGGCCATCGCCCATAGCGACAAGCCACTGGTAACCACCAACTTCCGCCCCTATGAGTCGGTGATCCTGCACATGGCGGTGCAGGCCAAGCCTGACATCAAGGTGCTGTGGGTGGATTCAGGCTACAACACCTCGGCGACGTACCGTTTCGCGGAACAGTTGATCAAGGATTTGAGCCTGAACATCGTCACCTACATTCCCGAGATGAGCGCCGCACGTCGCAACGTGCTCATGGGCGGTATCCCGGATGTTGATGATGCTCAGCATGACGAGTTTACCCGTCAAGTGAAGCTGGAACCGTTTCAGCGCGCACTGGCGGAGCTGAAACCGGATCTGTGGCTCAACGCCATCCGCAAGGATCAGACCGAGTTTCGCCAGTCACTGGATATCGTCTCGGCAAGCAAGGACGGCATCATTAAGGTGGCCCCGCTGTTCAACTGGACAGAAGCGGACATGGACGCCTATCTGGCTGAGCACAACCTGCCCAATGAACACGACTACTTCGACCCGACCAAGGCGCTCGAAACCCGTGAGTGCGGGTTGCATACGCAGTTGTAAGCGTATCCTGTCGTTGTCTTTAAAAGCCCGCCGTGTGCGGGTTTTTTTATGGTTGTAGCGGTCCTCGTGGGGACTTATCGAGTGTGTTAAGAGCCGAGATCGACGATCAGCAAGTCAGTCTTTACGTTGTTGACGAGTTTGGGTACTGAACTGAATATGCGGCTAATCAGGTTGTGGTGGTGGCCACAGACAACCAGATCAACATCACTGGTTTCGACCAAACCGGCCACCTTCATATGTAAATCACCTATAACCGACAAAGTCTCCGTGACCGGGTAACCACATCCATCAGCAAGCTTTTGCAGTTGCGCCTGTATGCGTATCTCCTCTTTTGGATACTCCCTCAGACGATCCGTTTCGACATACACAATCGAAAGCTTGCTGTTAGCCGGTTTGGCTTGCTCGATGGCTTTATCGATAAGTGTTTTACTGGCATCGGACAGGTCCACGGTGACCAGAACATGTTGGTAGCTCATTACTGTTCTCCTACTTAAAGGATTAGGCACTTTTACAAGCTTAGCAGGTCGGGGGAGGCGGGGGGTATTCGGTTGCTGCCTGTCCGGAAGTGCGGGCAATACCCTCTACTCACGCAGTATGATATTGCTTCAAACAGACATTTTGGGCAAAGTAGAAAAAGTGCCAGCAGGGAGTTAGCGGGCTGATTCAGAATCCGGGCGCATGCCGGGCAGCAGGGACGCAAGAATGCCATCCAGATGTATGCAGCATCTTTATATCTCAGCACCTCAGCACAGCCGTGGCTGTCATCAGCGGCTGCTGCCAGCCCTTGTCGTTAATCACCCGAACTTGCCTGTAGTCGAAATCGACATCCTTGACTCTAAGGCGTACCAGTTCAATGCGTCGCAACCCCGAACCGTACAGCATGGCCGTCATCAGATAGTGGACACCCGTCAGTTGACTAAGCAGAGCAGCCACTTCCTTGCTTGTCAGTACAACGGGCAGTTTGCGTGGTTTGCGGGACGGGCGAAATCCGGACAGGTCGCCCACCGTTTGTCCCAGGAATTTGGTTTTAAGAAAAACGATGGCATTCAAGGCAAGTGCCTGGGTAGCAGCCGCGACGTTGCGGTCGGTGGCAAGAAAAGTCAGAAACCGAATGATGTCCTCATCATGCAGCTGACTTGGGTGGCGCTTGCCGCTATACAGAATGAAATACTTGATCCAGTAAAGATATGTGCTGATCGTCCGCCGGCTGTAGCGTTGGACCTGCATAAAGTCCTCAACGGATTTGAGAAAGGGAGAGCTCGACATGTACCACACCTCATCCATGAAATGTATGCAGACCGTTATACCCGCTGGGTGATGTGATGTCGAGAAAAGCACCTTTTTTTCTGGGTACTTTAGTACGAAGTTATTGTATTTCAATGAATTATGAAGCGGTTGTCAGGATTAAAAGGTATACCCGCTAATAATTATTATGAGGTCGCAGACCTCATAAATAGACTGTTATGCACTAATGCTCAGCTAGGAGCACATAGGAGAGAAAGATGGATTTTGACAAGCTCGCATACCCAGAAACATTGACTATCGCAGGCACGGAATACAAAGGGAAACGCAACATGTCCAAAGGTCAAGTTCTGGTGCCATACACAGATGAACCAGATGTAGGTATTGGCGATGTTATTACTCAGAAATCAGGTAAGCGTGAAATACATCTCAAAGTTATAGATGCTTCATTCCTAGAGGACGGATCTTTAGGGGTAGGTACTACGCATCCTCACATGCTGACTCTTAAAGTCGAAAACACAACTGCACAGCCTCATGTTACTAAACACGGTGATTCAACTTTCAATATTGGATCAATAAATGGCGAAAATGTACAAGTTGGTAACAGTAATACATTGACAACTAATGTCACCATTCAGGAGTTAGCGGAAAAGATCGCTAAAAGTGATGATCCTGAGGCCAAATCAAAACTGAAAGAGTTTTTACAAAACAGCACTGTTGGTAGCCTTATTGGTGCAGGTGCTTCAGCTTTGATAGGCATATTGTAAGTGCATAACAAAGCCAGCCAATTCGCCAGCAAGCTGGCTGGACTCGTTTCACTCGCCATTGCTGGCAGGCGTTAGCTGTCACGAAGGAATCGTAGTAATGAATGGAAGTTTAAATCGCTGGTACTATTTTTCAGGATTATTAGCCCCAATTTGGTTACTTCTTGGGGTGGTAATTGCGGGAAGCCTTTATCCAGAATATAGCCATTACAATCAGGCTATGAGTGAGCTTGGTGCTAAAGGATCACCAACGCATATACTTTCCCCGATTATTAATAATTATCCATTGAGCGTGCTATTCATGCTTTTTGGTATTGGTATTGTCAAAACATTTACCACTTCAAAATTGGCTCGCATTTCTGGAGTATTGATTATTATTCATGGGTTAAGCAGTTTTTCAGCAGGCTTTTTCTCGTGTGATGTTGGTTGTTCTCTAGAGTCACCATCAAGAGAACAAAATATACATAATATTTCTGGCTTAATACTGTTTTTTAGCCTCTTATTTTCAAGTTTGATATGGATATTTATATCTAATCGTTGTTTGGGAGTGAAATGGTTTGGCTGGTTTTCACTAGCGTGCTCTCTTGTTGCTGTAGCGTTATTACCGCTTATGGCAGGAGCAGTAGAATCAGGAGAGGGTTTTGGTTTATATCAACGGCTTAACTATGGCTCTCAAGCTTTGTGGGTTTTCGTATTCTCATTGATTTTACTGCGGCTCAAGGTAACCAGCTAACAAGCAAAGGCAGGCGGATGCTGCGCACCGCTGCTTTGGGCGTTAACTCTATAAACTCAACAAAAAGGAAAACACATGAAAATTTTAAAAACCTTATCAATTGCAGGCGTCGCTTTTTACACTGTTGGCTGCACACATATGACAAGTAACTATGGAGCCTCTCCAGATAACGTAGATAAAATAAGAAACTCCGGTATTACAGAGTTATCAGTAGGTGAGTTTGTTTCAAAGAATAGCGATACCACTTCAATAACCTGCAGAGCAGCGGGTCCGGTGAAAAACCAGAATAATGTTAGCTTCGAGAACTATATTGAAAACGCAATTAAAAACGACTTAGAAATGGCCGGTGTGTACAAAGAGAGCTCTAATATTAAAATCTCTGGCGCTATAGAAAAACTAGATTTTAACTCCAATATCGGTGCCGGGAAGTGGATGATAAATGCAACAATTTCATCGCCTAAATCACAAGGGTACACTGTACAGAGCACGTATAATTTCTCTACAAACTTTGTTGCCGACAAAGCTTGTCAACAAGTTGCTCAAGCGTATGAACCAGCCGTTGAAAATTTTATTAACCAAATTGTGACTCACCCAGAATTTTCATCATTAGCAAAATAATTATTATGAGGTCGCAGACCTCATAACTAGACTGTTATATTTTTTGAGAGATTATCATGGAACGAAAAAACTCAATATTTGGAATAGTCGGTATCCTCTTGGGTAGCATTGCTTTATTACTCTCACTTACTCATTTCTGGGCAGGTCCTTTTTCTCCACAACCAACTATCGAAACTGTAGTAGCAGAGAAGGCTGCATCTATTCGTAGTGCGGCTCTAAGTGCATTGAAGGGTGAGGAGCCGATCCAGGAGTACCAAACCTCAAGCTGGGATTTAGATAGGGCAACTGAGGTCATAACAGCTGTGTTAGGTGGGTTAGCATTCATCCTGAGTATCGTTGGCTTTGCCAGGCATGAGCCTAAACGTGTTGTCGGTGGTGCTGCAGCATTGGGTATCAGTGCTGTCGCATTTCAATTCATTGCAATGTATGCAATGGCACTACTAGTCGTAATCTTAATTGCAGCCGTATTATCTGGGTTAGGTGTTGGGTAAAAAATATAACAAAGCGTTGAAAATCGTTCGCTTTGCTCACTGGGACCTCAAAAGCTACGCTTTTTCGTCCCTTTAACGAAGCGTTAGCTTTTCCGGAGATACTACATGGAAGACAACGAATGCCGGGTTTATTTTGGTCTATATGGAGACGATTTTGACCCAAAGGAGATAACGAGCATTCTAGGAATAGATCCTACCTCTACAAAACGGAGAGGTGAAAATGTACCCAATAGTGTTCCAAAATTTAGTTCTTGGACTCTCTCTACTGGTAATGCTGCTGGGGATTCTGCCGATGTATACGAACTGTTTTCAGAGATAGTCAATAAACTTCAGCCAAAGAAGGACCTAATAATTGAAGCAATGAGAAGATTCAGTGCTTTTTCAAAGCTACAAGTCGTCTTATCTATCTCTATAAAAGAAAATGTGTCGACACCAGGAATAGGATTCGATGTAGATACAATAAAATTTTTTGGGGAAATCGGTGCTTTCATCGATATCGACACCTACAAAGAGTGAAGCTAACAAAATGGTGTTGTTCGCCGCTGTCGCGGCTGGGACCTCCACTACGCTGGCGCTTCGTTCCGGCCCCAAACCACGGCGTTAGCTTTAAGGAATAACTATGAAAGGATTGACCAATAAACTCCAAACACCATCGGACTTGTTAAAAAAGCTAAAACATGACTTTAATCGATTAGAAAATAGTCCCGGTGATGTTTATGTTGCTTTTGATTTCTTTGTTACTGCAGAGCAGATGCCTGACTGGATAGATGATAGAAGTATCAGGAAAAAACATAATGTATTGACGATATTGTCTCATATCGCTAACTGTGCTAAACACTTTAAAGTAGATAGACATCAATCAGTTGAATATACTACATCATACTCATCTGAGAATTTGGATAAAATAATGATAAAAGTTATTGGAAATAATGAAGATATAGAAAGTGAAGAAATAGAAGCAGTTGCGTTCGCAAAAGAAGTATTAAATTTTTGGGAAGAATTTTTATCCGAAGAGGGCTAACAAATTGCAGCACGTGGACCCACGTTACGCGGCTCAAATTTATGGCTCGCTGCGCTCACCTTACCATAAATTTGGACCACTCTACGTGGTCCAGTGTGCAAGGCGTTATGCATCTAGGTAGATGGAGCAATGGAAGCGAGACCTAATAAATCCGAAGAGTTATTCCTCAGTCTTGGGTACAACCGGTTTTACGACTTGTTCGATGAGATCATGATGGATGATTTCTGGGCCAAAGAGGATTGCTATAGGTTTGGCAAAGTGTCGAGCATCTTTGCGGTTTATGCCGAGCTTTTAGCTTATGAGCCATTCAAGCATGTACTTGAAGCCCTAAAGACACAGCGTCCTCCGATGGAATCTGAGATTGGAGGCCCTCTGTTTAAGTTCGTGCGCAACATACTCGCTCATTTTCCCGTATTTGAAACATGGGATGAGGTGTGGGTGAGTAAGGAGCTAGTAAATTGGCAGAGAGAAGGCCTGACGATTGACCGCTTCCTAAAGAAGTATGCAGGCCACGATGAAGTGAAGTATCGCTTCTGGGAAGCAGATAAAAAACGGATGACCTATATGAGTATTCGTTTTCCCAAAAAATATGACGACAACAAGATATATCTTAAGGATATGATCGAAGAAAAAGACGGAGTGAAATTTTCACTCATAATGATGCGCCAGATACTTAATACACAAGTAGAGTCAGTTGGTGAGAAGGCATAACAAACAAAGGCAGCGGACGCCAAAAAGCGGCGCTCGCTGCCTTTGTTTGTTATGCGCCTGACTAGGAAGTTAGCCGAGGATATTATGTGTAGGAAACAAAAAAACTGCGTCGAACTTGGCACGGACCCAAACTTATGGAATCGTCGCGCACCTTTGCCTGTACCCGATTGGTTCCACGATGAGCTTATAAAATTTGTAGCGGCGGTATCTGAGGCCGCGAATGGCAAGGTATCGGAGTCCATTCGTCTGCTTGGTGAGGTCCGGGATTCAGACTTGAGACAATGGTATGTCGAACACGGCCAGCTGTCTGGCATGTATAGAGCAAACTACTTTGACCTTGCTGTTCCTAAATCCCCTGAAGTCCCTCTTGATCCGATTCGCTCACCTGACCGGCATGCTAAGGAAGTTCTTTCACGTGACGGCTATAGGTGTAGGTACTGTGGCTTGAGGGTGGTACCAAAGAATGTGCTGGCCGCCTACAGCGAAGCTGTCGGTTCTGAAGTTTTTCGCGTGACAGGAACTAATGCTCAACGTCATGGAGTCGTTCTCGCTTTTCGCGCCAATGTCGACCATGTGGTTCCCTGGAACCTCGGCGGTAGGACAGTCCCGGAAAACCTTGTCACGGCATGCTGGGCGTGTAACTACGGGAAATCTGGGTACACTCTGGAACAAATAGGCCTTGAAGACCCGCGGGCGTATCCACCTGAAGTTGATAACTGGGACGGACTAACCAGCTTACGTGTTCCGCTGCGGGCAGTCACCCGTGCAGAAAGCGCATAACCAGTGAATCAAGCCGACCGATTTTCCGCTGCCGCTCCAAATCAGCGGTTTATTCAAGGCGTTATGCCTCGTGAGGAATCGATGACAGAGCACGTATTTACAGTTCCAGCTGACTATGGATGTTTAGCAATACTCGATCCTGAAAAATACGTTGGTTTCGTATCTGAAGATTGGGCGATTGAAGGTTTAAAGAAACACTTCATCAATCAAAACAAGAATGGGTCTCTAATTTCTTGGGGCTGTAGCTACGGAAATTGGATTATAAAATTGGCTATTGGTCCATCGAATGATGCTGGCTATCGATCATTTGTATCTGGCTTTAAAACCAATGGTAAAGTACTTCTAACAACGTACGAAAGCCTAACGATGGCCGCCCAATTTGAAGATGTTACGCTACCTGAAGCGCATGAAATAAAGCAGGTTGTAGAGGTACAGCCAGGAAACTATAAGGTTACTGTGACTCAGCTGTTTCACACTGATCAAGCAGAATCAGATGAGGTATTTAATCAAAAAACACCTCACTATCTAGTTTCACTAGAGCCTGCAAATGAAGAGGTAGACCCAGTAATGGAGGTGCCGTGGTTCGAGGGCTACTAAGGCTAACAAGTGACTGTGGTGTCCAGTTAAATATTTAAGCCATATTTTCGCCCCAGCGTGTCTCGTTCTTGAGCATGGTGTTGAGCACCACGATCAGCTTGCGCATGCAGGCAATGATGGCAACCTTGGGCAGTTTGCCCTGAGCTTTAAGGTGTTCGTAAAAACGTTTGAACACGGGGTTGCACTGGATGGATGACAGCATTGCCATGAACATGACCGTGCGGATACGGTGACGACCTCCTCGGATGCGTCGTTTGCAGTTCCAGGAGCCACTGTCACGGTTCATCGGTGCGACGCCGACGAGAGCTGCAATTTCCTTACGGTTGAGTTTGCCCAGTTCTGGCAGTTCACCGATGAGGGTGTACGCCAGCACTTTTCCAACACCGAGGATGCTGGTAAGAATCTCGACTTTGGTACGCTAGTGTTTGACCTGCATGACCGCTTCATCAACTTGGCGAGTGATGGTATCGATCGGTTTTTGCAGTGAACGCAGCAAGGCTTTGATCGAACGGTGCAGCGGTTTAGGCGAGCACACCGATGGCCTGGGCGTAACGCCGTCGACACCGACGTCGATATCGGTTTGGCTTTCGCTGATGTTGATAATAAGCTGACTTTGCCTTGCTGTGAGGGCTCAGGGCCTCAGTGACTGTTCGAGTTATCGTTCTCGCACAAGATCCACCAAGCCTCGGTTGGCCTGCGCGGTGTTATGTGTCCGAAGGAGTGAATTCCGATGAAACCCAGAATTAGCATGATCACGCTCGGCGTGCATGACCTCGAGAAAGCAATAAAATTCTACGAAGAGGGTCTTGGTTTTCCACGTATGGAATCTCCGCCTTCCGTCGCCTTTTTTACGTTAAATGGTACATGGTTGGGGTTGTATGGCTGGGACGACCTGGCTGAAGATGCTCAAGTGCCGGCGAATGGTGAAGGCTTTTCCGGTTTCTCTCTCGCGCACAATGTACCTTCTGAAGCGGAGGTGGATTTGGTTATAAGCCAGGCGTTGGCTGCGGGTGCGGAGGTTGTGAAAAAGCCCCAAAAAGTATTCTGGGGTGGCTACAGTGGTTATTTCAAAGACCTGGATGGCCACCTATGGGAGGTTGCTTATAACCCCCTATGTTGGGTTGGTCCGGTAGATGAAAATACATGATAATCGCAATATGTTGGAAAATGGAGTCAAGGTATGGATGAGACGGTAAAGCAGGAGTTGATGCAGTTTCAGGAGATCTACACTCTGGTGGTAGAGTTCTTCGTCAATTACAGCTTCCAGATACTCGGTGCGATTATCATTCTGTTGCTGGGGCTCTGGGTCGCCAGCAAGGTGTCCAGCTGGTCGCTGGCGTTGATGCAACGACACAATCTGGATATCACGTTAAGTCGTTTCATCGCCAGCTGCGTCAAGATTCTGGTGATCGCCATGGTAGCGGTGGTGGCGCTGGGCAAATTGGGTGTCAGCGTAACGCCGCTGTTGGCGATGATTGGTGCTGTCGGTTTGGGGGCAGGGCTGGCGGTTCAAGGATTGTTGTCCAACTACAGTGCCGGGCTTACCATCGTGCTGACGCGGCCGTATGTGGTGGGGGATACCATTACTGTGCAGGGCGTGACCGGGCTGGTGAAAGAGGTGCATCTGTCGCACACGCTGCTGACCAATGAGGATGGGGTCGAAATCCTCATACCCAACAAGTACGTTGTCGGTGAGATCATTCACAATTCCCACGCCAATACATTGGCCGAAGTATCGATCGATATTGCCTACAGTGCTGATCCTGAGCGGGCGAGCACTTTGCTGAAGTCGGCGCTGGCTACTTTTGGGGATGAGATCTGTCTGGATCCTGCGCCGCAGGTTGGCATTGAGGCGTTTGGTGAAAGTGGTATCACTTTGGGTGTGCGGGTCTGGATACCGACCGAGCAGTACTATGATCTACTGTACCGCATCAACCTGGTGCTGTTTAACGCGTTGAAACAAGAAGGGATTGAGATTCCGTTCCCGCAGCGTGAAGTACGGTTGCTGAATACAGCTTCGGCGGCCTGATAGCGATTTTATGTTTGTAGGGCTCTGCCGTCTTCGTCAGGGCCTTTTCTTTCTTCATGCGGGTAAGCGTGTTGTTTTTGTAGAGGGGGCTCTGGGGAGCAGGGTTGATAGGATGGTGATCCAGAAGGTCGGGTGTGAATTTAGGGCATAAAAAAACGAGCCACATGGGCTCGTTCTTTTTGTCAGCTTACTAAACGCAAGGTTTAGAGAGCGACGATGTTCTCAGCCTGAGGACCTTTCTGGCCCTGAGTAACTGTGAACTCGACCTTCTGGCCTTCAGCCAGGGTCTTGAAGCCTGAACCGGAGATAGCGCTGAAGTGAGCGAAAACGTCCGGGCCATTTTCCTGTTCGATGAAACCGAAACCTTTAGTTTCGTTGAACCATTTTACTGTGCCAGTAGTTGTAGACATAATATTAATCTCGATCTGAGTATGTTATATGAACCCTTGGGCGTATGCTGTCCAGGTTCGGATAGTGCTTAGGTAATTTTGGTACTTATGAAAACAGAACGAGGTACTTACTACTAGGCAGGACGTCGAAATGGTGCATAAATTCTTGTTTTACTCTTAAGCCCGTTCAGAATACACCAGCTGGCGCTGACGTCAAAGCTTTATTTCATTTTAGTTGGATTTATTTGCGTACAGAAGGCGGGTATTCAGGTGTCAGAGCAGCCCGAGAGGGGCTGCCCTGATGGGGTCAGACTTTGAAACGTCCCAGCTGCTGGTCCAGTCGTGCGGCGCTGTCAGACACTTCCTGGCCCAGTAATGTCACCTGGGTGGCGGCCTCGGCAAGGGTGTCGGCGGCATCGCCAATGCTGGTGATGTTGCGGTTAATCTCTTCGTTCACCATGCTCTGCTCTTCGGCAGCGGTGGCTACCTGGGTTGTGTTCTCAGAGATAGAGGTAATACGGTTGGAGACGCCTTCCAGCCGTTCGTAGCTGTTGCGGCTTTCTTCGACTGTCTGGCTGGCGCGGCTGCGGCATTGCTGCATTTGCTCGACGCTGCCGTCCACATCACGCTTGAGCGCAGAGATCAAATTGTCGATCTCGCCGGTGGCGTCCTGGGTGCGGCTGGCAAGGCCGCGAACTTCGTCGGCGACGACGGCAAAGCCACGGCCCTGATCGCCTGCCCGGGCAGCCTCGATGGCGGCGTTAAGGGCTAACAGGTTGGTCTGTTCCGCGATGCCGCGAATGGTTTCGATGATCGAGTAGATCTCGTCGCTGCGCTTGGCCACGCTACCAATACTGTCGGACGCGTCATTCAGTGCGCTGGACATGCTGTCGATTTCGTCGACGGTGGCACGTAATGTCTTGCGGGTGTCACCAATCTCGGTATCGGCACTATGCACGTCTTGTGCTGTTTGACCGGCGAGGTTAGCGACTTCAGTCGCCGTTGATGTCATCTCATTAGTAGCGGCGGCGACCCCTTGCAGCTGTTTCTGCTGATCTTCAGTCGAGGCGCGTGTTTGCTGTGCCGTGGTGGCCAGGTTGGTTGCGCTCTGCTGTAGCTGACCGGAGAGTACGATCAGTTCCTGAATCAGTGCGCGGATTTTGCGCGCAAAGCTGTTGAAACCATCGGCAACCGCGTTCAGTTCTGCATGATTGGAAGGTTCCAGTTCGTGTGTCAGATCGCCTTCGGCACCGCCCAATGCCTGCATGCGTTGGCCCAGTTGTGCCAGCGGCTTGGTAATACTGGAAATGAACAGGTTTACGGCCACCAGCGTTACCAAAAGGATACCTGAGGCAATCATCAGCAGGTTCCGTGTGGTGCTTTCGCGATTGCTCTGCATGGAGGCTTCCAGTTCGTTCAGTTCGGCAAAGGCCACGCTGCGTGGCACTTCAACCACAATGCGCCAGCGGGCATCGGCAATCTCCATTGGTTGTTCAAACAAGATGTTATCTGATGTGTCGGACTGTGCCTTCAATTCCTTGAGCAGCCGAGGGGCGGCAGTACTGACGGGCTGACCTGCACTGCCTGGGTAGCGGCTGGAGGCGATGATCTGATTGTTCGTGCTCAACAGGGTGATACCGGCCTCACCCTTGTACAGGGTGCGGGACAGTTCTTCGGCCAGCTGCTGCAGGGCAGGCAGGTTGACATCGGTGCCGGCAACGCCAATAAAGCGACCGGCATGCATGATGGGAACCGTCAATGAGGTCATCAGAATGGAATTGCCTGCAGATATTTCGTACAGGTAAGGTTCCAGCATACAGTTACGTTTGGTGTCACGCGGGCAGAGGTACCATTCAGACTTGCGGGTACCATTGGCGTTGAGGGTGGTGTCGTACTTGCTGGACGGGTCTTCAGTCGGGTAGAAAGTGATGTCGCTGCCTTCGCGAACCCAATACAGATCCAGCGTGCCTTCATTCGAGCTGTGTTGCAGGTCACCCTTGAACAGACTGTCGAACATGTCGTAACCGTTGGGCTCGAACTGGGCATACATGGAATTGACGTTGTTGTTGGATTCAAGCTGTGCTCGAACCAGATCGCGGGCCGACTGGCGCGAAATCATCTGATCAGTATTGGCTGTGGAGCCCATGAATGTTGCCAGCGCTAAAACGGAGTCGAAGCCGCTCTGCAGGCGTTGGCGGATATCCACTTCAATCTGGTCGGCGGTCAGGTGTAATTGCTCTTTGACGCTGCGCTGGATGATATCTGTAGTGTCTTCGACAGCCGTATCGATAGATGTTTGGTAGGAGCTTAGTGCCAGGTAAATCACGACGCCGAGGGACAATAAAATGGCGCAAGCCGATCCCGCGAGTAGTTTGAAACGTATGGAGAGGTTAGTCATCGTCCGTGCCTTGATATGTAATCAGCGGAGGAGATGGGTCGTGCATTCCGGCGCGACTGTTATCTCGAGAGGTCTTAGGCATGCATCAGCTCCTGTGATGGCATGCATGAATCTATGTATAGGTAACGAGAGGGGAGTTGTCGAGAGTGATTATACTGGCAAAAGGTGAAACGGGGATGACAAATCCCCGTTCAATGTTACTTTTATCCCTTTTCGGGCAAGGTAACGTTTAGTTCGAGAATGGAGCAGTCTTCATCCAGGTTGATCTGGATGTCTTCGGTTGAAACGTCAACATATTTGGCGATTACTGCCAGTATTTCCTGCTGCATTTGCGGCAGGTAATCAGGCTGAGTACGCTGGTTGCGCTCGTAGGCAACGAGGACTTGCAGACGTTCTTTGGCGACGCTGGCGGATGTCTGTTTGTTCGATCGAAAATAGTTCAGAATGCCCATTAGCCCTTCCGTCCAAATACCCGGCTGAGGAAACCTTTGCGTTCCACGTTGAGGAAGCGATGTTCGCGGTCTTCGCCGAGAAAGCGTGCAATGGCATCATCGTAGGCTTTGCCGGCATCGCTGTCGGCGTCCAGAATGACAGGAACGCCCTGGTTTGATGCCTTGAGTACCGCTTCTGACTCTGGCACGACACCCAGCAGCGGGATAGCCAGGATCTCTTTGACGTCTTCGACGCTGAGCATTTCGCCGGCATCAACCCGTGCAGGATTGTAGCGGGTCAGCAGCAGATGTTCCTTAACGGTGCCGCCCTGTTCGGCTTTGCGAGACTTGCTCTGCAATACGCCGAGAATGCGGTCCGAGTCACGTACGGAGCTTACTTCCGGGTTGGTCACAACAATGGCGGTATCGGCAAAGTAGAGTGCCAGCTGTGCACCTTTCTCAATACCGGCAGGGGAGTCGCAGACAATGTAGTCGAAGCTTTCAGCCAGTTCGTTGAGAACGGTTTCAACGCCTTCAACACTCAGTGCATCCTTGTCGCGGGTTTGGGAGGCCGGCAGGATGTAAAGGTTCTCGGTACGCTTGTCGCGGATCAACGCCTGGTTGAGCGTAGCTTCCTTGTTGATGACGTTGACAAAGTCGTAGACCACGCGGCGTTCGCAGCCCATGATCAAATCGAGGTTGCGCAGGCCTACGTCGAAGTCGATTAGAACGGTTTTAAAGCCCTTAAGGGCCAGACCAGTACCGATCGCGGCGCTGCTGGTGGTTTTGCCAACGCCCCCTTTACCGGATGTGACAACGATTATTTCAGCCATGCATCTGTATCCATCAATCTGGGAAGCGGTTAATTAAAGTGGAACTGTATCCAGTCGAGAGCCGCGGAGCAATGCCTGAATGGGCTGTTGCCAGCATTCGGCGTGCAGATCTTCGCTGGTTTTGAAATAGCCGGCGATGGAAATCAGCTCGGCTTCCATGCTTTGGCAAAAAATGCGGGCGTCAGTATTGCCATCGACACCGGCCATGGCGCGTCCACGCAAGGGGCCATACACATGGATATTACCGTCAGCGATCACTTCTGCACCGGCGCTGACGGCGGCCAGAATAATAAGGTCAGAGCCACGTGCGTAGACCTGCTGGCCTGAACGTACCGGTGTGGTAATGACCTTGGTCGCCGCAGCGGGTGCTGGCTGTTCCGGTTCCGGTGTGACGGGTGTGGCTTCTGCAGGGGCGCTTTTGGGCGCACGGCGCTGGTGGCTGAAATCAGCCAGATGCAGCGTTTCGCAGAGGGCAACGGAGGTATCGGGATCGGCTTTTAGGCCAACAGGAACCAGTGACAGCTTACGACACAGGCTCAATAGTTGGTTGAGCGTGTCGGTGTCAGGTGTGCTTTCCAGCTGCTGCAAGTTGACGATGACTGGCATGTTACTGAACAACATAGGAACTTTGGCAGCATGTGCAGCCAGTTGAGGAGCCAGCAAGTCGGGGTCGCTGGCGGTCAGAATCAGTTCGTTGAGCGAGGCTCGTGTACTTTTGAACTGAAAACAGAGGGCGTTAGGATCCTGATTCTCGGCTTGGGCCATGGCGATTGTCTTGCTCACAGAGATGTCGTTGAGAAGGAACGTGTCACGGGTCTTAATAAGGTAACCATATCATGTAACCACTTATGGCCGACAGGTATCATATTGGGTCGCTCAGTTTTTTGATCCTGGTCATTGTAGTACACTGCGCCATCATTCTTGAACGGGAGCTGAAGTCACATGAAAGCTGTTCGCTGGGTCTTGGGCCTGATTGTTATGGGTCTGCATTATTTGACACTGCCGCGTCGCGGAAAGCGTTCCCCGCAGGAGCAGCAGCAAGTTGAGTCGGCGCTGGCCGACTACAAGCTCTATCAGCTGCCGACCTGTCCTTTTTGCGTCAAGGTGCGCCGTGCGATGCGCCGCTTGAACTTGCCCATTGAGCTGCGTGATGTGCGTGCCGACGGTCGTCATCGTCAGGATCTTACCAATGACGGTGGCAAAATGAAGGTGCCATGTCTGCGTATCGACCATGCGGATGGTCACAGCGAATGGATGTACGAGTCCAGTGAGATAGTTGCCTATCTCGAGCGCCGTTTTCCATTGCAGAAATAATTCGTCATATCTCTTAAAGTCATAATAAAAATATTTTTTATTACTTAAAAAGTGACTATAGTATCCCGGTATCAAGCTGTGCCGTACTGGAGTCACAACGATGGATTACCTGCCGCTTTTTTTTGACCTCAAACAACGCCCCGTCCTGATGGTGGGCGGTGGCGATATTGCCCTGCGCAAAGCCCGCTTGCTGACGCGTGCGGGTGCGCACATTACCGTGGTAGCTCATGCGGTACTGCCGGAGCTGCAGCAGATGCTGGATATGCATCATGGGCAGGTGTTGATCGGTGAATATCATCCAGAACTGATCGACGGCAAGGTGCTGGTGCTGGCGGCAACCGATGATGATGGCCTCAATGAACGGGTCCATTATGATGCGGTGGCGTGCAATGTTCCGGTCAATGTAGTTGATAATCCCAAGCTCTGTACGTTCGTATTTCCGGCGATTGTAGACCGTTCACCCATCGTGATCGGGATCAGCTCGGGCGGTCAGTCGCCGGTATTGGCCCGGTTGCTGCGAGCCAAGCTGGAAACCTGGATTCCGACCGGGTATAGCCGTCTTGGTCAGTTGGTCGGCCGTCTGCGTGACAAGGTCAAGGCGCGCTTTGATACGGTCAATGAGCGGCGCGTGTTCTGGGAGTCGGTACTGCAGGGGCAGGTCGCGGAGCGGGTTTTTGCGGGTCAGGAGGCCGAGGCCGAAGCCTTGCTGGAAGAGCAGATTAAAATCGGCAATGCATCACACCAGGTCGGTGAGGTTTATCTCGTGGGTGCCGGTCCCGGTGATCCCGAGTTGTTGACCTTCAAGGCACTCAGGCTGATGCAGCAGGCGGACGTTGTGCTGTATGACCGCCTGGTCTCTCCGGACGTGCTTGATCTGTGCCGTCGTGATGCGGATTTGATTTTTGTGGGCAAGCAGCGTGATAACCATGCGGTGCCCCAGGAAGGTATCAACCAGCTGTTGATTGACCATGCCCTAATGGGCAAGCGGGTTGTGCGCCTGAAGGGGGGCGATCCGTTTATCTTCGGGCGTGGTGGTGAAGAGTTGGCCGAGCTGAAGAAGGCCGGTATTCCGTTTCAGGTGGTGCCGGGCATTACGGCTGCCAGCGCCTGCTCCAGCTATGCCGGTATTCCGTTGACTCATCGTGATTATGCCCAGTCGGTGAAGTTCGTTACTGGGCAGCTGAAAAACCGTACTACCGAGCTCAATTATGCCGAACTGATACAGCCCAATCAGACGATCGTGTTCTATATGGGGCTGCACACGCTGGATTTGTTGTGTGCCGGGCTGGTTGCCCATGGCAAGCCGGCCGATACACCGGCAGCGATCGTGTCCCGAGGCACGTCCAGAGATCAACAGGTATTGGTCGGAACGTTGGCTACGCTGGCGCAGCAGCAGGCCGAGGCGCAGTTGCCTGCGCCGGCCTTGGTCATTGTAGGTGAGGTAGTCGAGCTGCAATCGCAGCTGTCCTGGTTTGGCGAGGAACGCTCACCCGTCAGTACTTGACCGGTGAGCGGGGCAGGTCAGTGCAGCGCCTGCCCGACCAGATAACTGCCGGCAAAGCCGCAACTGTATGCAACCAGGATAACTCCCGAATAGCGCATGAAGCTGATGAAGGTGATCGCTTCCACCTTGCTCATGGCGACAATGCCAGCGGCAGAGCCGATCACCAGCAGCGACCCTCCGACACCCACGGCATAGGTCAACGTCAACCAGTTGGCGGCATCCATATCGATGTCCGACTTCAACAGTGCAGCGGTCAGCGGTACGTTGTCTACCAGCGACGAGAGCAGTCCCATCACAAAGTTGGCACCGGTTGTGGGCAACAGTTCATAGACCTTCACCAGTGAATCCAGTACGCCGATCTCTTTCATCATGCCGACCAGCAGCAATATACCCAGGAAGAACAGCAGGGTATCGAACTCGATGACGCGGATGTAGTCGAGCAGGCTTTCACGTTCATCATCCCGGTAGCACAGGCGTCCGATCAGGAACATGATTGACAGCCCGAACAGGAAGGTCAGCAGGGGCGGTACGGAGGCGATGACGTTGAGGATGATGGTCGAGATGATGGTCAGCAGGAAGATGAACGCAATCATCATGCCGACCTTGTCATCGCGGCGCGGACTGGGGCTGATGACCACTTCGCCGCTGAGCTTTAACGACATCAATCCGGCCAGCAGCATGACGCTGGCCAGTGCCGGTAGGCTGAGCCAGAGTAGATCATCGATGGCCACTTTCTGCTGCATGAAAATCATCAGCGTGGTTACATCACCGGTAATCAGCGCGACCCCGCCCGAGTTCACCGCAAATACCACCATGACCGCAAAGCGGACCGTTTTCTTGGCATCCAATTTCAGCGACAGGACCAGGGCAATGGAGATGAGTGTGGCGGTGATATTGTCGGAGAGCGAGGAGAAAAAGAAGGCAAAACCCGCGACCAGGAACATCAATTTACGTTCGCTGAGCCGTTTTGGCAGGACTTTGTAGATAAGTGTTTCGATCAGGCCCTGGTGGTTAAGAAAGGCTACGAAGGTCATGGCAGCCATCAGAAAGAGCCAGAGGCTGGCTATTTCGAGAATGTTTTCGTCCAGTTTTTCCTGAATCAGGTGGCTATCGGCACCGTGTGGCGGGAATAAAAAGAGCAGTAACCAGGCAAGTGTGCCGAGAAAAAGTGTCGTTTTCGCCTTGTTGATGTGTACCACATCTTCCAGCACGATCATCAGGAAGGCGAGGCCTGCGATCGCTAATAATAGTGTTTGCATCGGCTTTACCGAGCCCCCAGAATTGTTTGAAAGCGCGATTTTACGCCTCTGCCGAGTGCGGCAACAGGGGCAGAATGCAAGTTGGTGCCAAAGCAGTGAAAAAAGACTGGTCGGTTTATATCCTTAAATGCAGTGATGGCAGTTTGTATACCGGTGTAACCACGGATACCGCCCGTCGTCTGGCGGAGCATAATGGTGATCATCCGGGGCGTGGTGCGCGTTATACCCGTGCGCGCCGGCCGGTTCAGCTTGTATGGCAAGAGGCGGGCCATGATCGGGGCTCGGCGCTCAGGCGCGAGTATGCCGTGAAGCGGCTGCGTCGCAGTCAAAAAGAACAGTTGCTTGCGGCTATGGTGTCTTCATTGGCAGACATGTAGGTGTTACTATTGTGAAACACTTATTTCATTTTCAGGTTTTGATGCGGTATGTTCAAAATCAACAAGCTAAAACTGTTCCCGACCAATAGCCACCCACAAGGCCGTGGCGTATTGCCATGGTATGAATGTGTGGGGCAGAAAGTGTTTCGCAGTTACGGCCATCCGGAGGGAGCCTCCACAGAGGCTGAATTCCTGGTGCAGGCGGATCGACTGATCCCGCTGTTGCAGCGAGATGCGGAGTTGCCGGGTGCGCCCTGGTTTATACGGCGCGAAGACCGGTTCTATCCGGGCTATGGCCACCCGCAAGGGGGTGGCCGGCTACCCTGGTTTGAAATCAGGCACTGATCAGGACTCGATTGATCAGAACTCTACACGAACCGTTTGTGCACACAGGCGGGCCTTTTCACGCGCAGTGTCGATATCATCAGCTCGGGCAAGCGCGACGCCCATGCGTCGGCGGCCATGAATTTCCGGTTTGCCGAACAGGCGCAGGTCCGTGTCCGGCACGGCCAGGGCCGCCTGTAGGTGGGCAAAGCAGGTTTGGCGCGATTCACCGGTTGGCAGCACAACGGCGGATGCGGACGGGCCGTGTTGACGGATCAGCGGGATAGGCAGATTCAGTATGGCGCGGGCGTGCAGGGCAAATTCTGACAGATCCTGTGAAATCAGCGTGACCATGCCGGTGTCGTGTGGGCGCGGTGATACTTCACTGAAGATCACGTCATTGCCGCGGATAAACAGTTCGACGCCGAAGAGCCCGTGTCCACCCAACGCGGCAGTAACCTTGCTGGCCATCTCCTCTGCCGCCTGACGTGCGGCAGGAGTCATGACCTGAGGTTGCCAGGACTCGCGGTAATCACCCTCTATCTGAGTATGACCGATCGGTTCACAGAAGCTGGTGCCGCCAATATGGCGTACGGTCAGCAGCGTGATCTCGTAGTCGAATTCAACAAACCCCTCGACGATGACGCGTCCGCCACCGGCACGGCCGCCTTCTTGCGCATACTCCCATGCAGCCTCAATCTGATCGACGTCTTTGATCGTGCTCTGGCCTTTACCGGATGAGCTCATGATCGGTTTGACGACACAGGGCAGGCCGATGGTTTCCACGGCTTGTTTAAAGCTTTCCAGATCACCGGCAAAGCGGTAGGGCGAGGTTTTCAAGCCCAGTTCTTCGGCGGCCAGGCGACGGATGCCTTCACGGTTCATGGTGAGCTGGGTGGCGCGTGCGTTGGGAATGACGTTGAAGCCTTCCTGTTCCAGCTCTGCCAGAGTGTCGGTGGCGATCGCTTCGATTTCGGGCACGATATAGTGAGGTTTTTCCTGTTCGATAACGGCCCGCAGGGCATCGCCGTCCAGCATGGATATAACGTGAGAGCGATGGGCAACTTGCATTGCCGGTGAATTGGCATAACGGTCGACAACAATGACTTCAACGCCCAGGCGCTGCAGTTCGATTACAACTTCTTTGCCAAGTTCGCCGCCGCCGCACATGAGAACGCGGGTCGCCGAAGCGGATAAGGGGGTGCCCAAAGTGGTCATGGCCAGACGCTCCAAATTGAAAAAGATTCACGCATTATAGGGTGGCGTGGGAGGTAAAGGCTAATGTGCTGGCTATACTGGGGAGAATGAGAGGAGTTCTTCGCTCCATACCTTCAGGTATGGTCTTGATCGGGCTGAGAAGCCCAGTCAGGCTGCCCATTGCGGGCAGCCTTTTTTCTGTGCGTACTACTGATCAGCTTTTGCGCGGTGCCGGGCGACGCGCAGGTGCTTTACCGCTGGGAGCCTGATTGCGCGGACGGCGAGGAGTTGATGACTCCTGCCAGGGGCGCAGGTCCAGACGCTGACCACAGACGCGCGCACGCTTCAGGGTCTGCAGCTGGCCGGCTTCCAGATCTTTCGGCAGGTCAACGCAGCTGAATTCATCAGCGATGTTGATACGACCGATCAGGCGGCTTTCAATGTTGGCTTCATTGGCGATGGCGCCAACGATGTTGCCCGGCTTAACGCCATGCAGGTGACCAACACCGATCCAGTAGCGTTCCATGCCTTCGGACACAGGATCCTGGCGCGTAGCAGCACCACGACGGGGGCGTTCGCCACCGCGCTCACCGCCACGTTCGTTACGTTCCGGGCGCTCGCGTACCTGACGGTTCGGGTCCTGCTCGTTTTCGTTCATCCACAACGGCTTGTCGGCGTGCATCAACGCCAGTGTTGCGGCCATCAGCTGTTCTGGTGACAGTTCCGATTTTTCCTGCAGAGCAGCAATCAGCGGCTCATACTCGCTCAAGTCGGCTTTTTCAGCAGCGGCCAGGATCTTCGTCTGCAGGCGCTCGGCGCGCAACAGGTTGATCTCTTTGGCGGTCGGCATCTGCAGTGTTTCCAGCGGCTGGCGCGTGGTGCGTTCAAGCTGCTTGAGCAGACGCTGTTCGCGCGGTGCTACGAACAGGATTGCATCACCACTACGGCCAGCACGGCCAGTACGGCCGATACGGTGGATGTAGGATTCGTTATCGTAAGGGATGTCGTAGTTGATAACATGACTGATACGTTCAACGTCCAGACCACGGGCAACAACGTCAGTAGCGATAACGATATCGAGCTCGCCTTTCTTCAGTTTGGAGACGATGCGCTCACGCTGTACCTGCGCGATATCGCCGTGCAGAGCTGCAGCCGGGAAGCCCGCGCGGGTCAGTTCGTCTGCCAGGGTTTCGGTCGCAGTTTTGGTGCGTACGAAAACCAGGGCTGCTTCATGTTCGTGCTGTTCCAGGACGCGGGTCAGTGCCTGGGTTTTGGTCATGCCACGCACGGTCCAAACGCGCTGGCGGATAGTGCTGGCCGTTGCGGTCTGAGCCTGAATTTTGATCAGGGCCGGATCGTTCAGGTAGTTTTCCGCGATGTGACGGATCGCCTGCGGCATGGTGGCCGAGAACAGGGCGATCTGGCGCTGAGCGGGGGTGTGCTGCAGAACCCATTCGACGTCGTCGATGAAGCCCATGCGCAGCATTTCGTCGGCTTCGTCGAGGACCAGAGCCTGCAACTTGTCCAGCTGCAGTGTGCCGCGACGGATGTGGTCCATGACGCGGCCCGGAGTGCCGATGATAACCTGTGCACCACGACGCAGGCCGCGGATCTGGCTGTCATAGCCCTGACCACCGTAGATGGACAGCGTGCGCAGTCCCGGCAGGTGCTTGGAGTACTTTTCACAGGCAGTCGCCACCTGCAGAGCCAGTTCGCGCGTCGGCGCAAGAATCAGCATCTGCGGATGGTTAGCTGCGGTATCGATGCGCTGCAACAAAGGCAGTGCGAATGCGGCTGTTTTGCCAGTACCGGTCTGAGCCATGCCCAGCAGATCTCGCCCCTCAAGCAGCGGAGGGATACTCCGAGCCTGGATCGGCGATGGAGTTTCGTAGCCAACGTCGGCCAGAGCGTTGAGAATAGGGGCGGACAGTCCCAAATCGCCAAAGGTGGCGGGGCTGGTATCAGTGTTGGACATGCTTTGAGTTATACCTGGGTCTTAAGAGGAGGAGAAAGACTGCGATATACACTTACAACTGCAGTTCTTTCTAATAATAAGCGTCAAATTATACGCACCTTGAAAGGCTGCGTCCACCTAAACCGTTATTGGCGGCACGCTTAGCGCGCATCCGCCCGGGTGAAATGGTTATAAATACTGATGAGTTCGTCCTCGCTGAAGCGCACGATGACCAGCTGTTGGCCGGGATAAATGACATCCGGGTTGTGCCCCAGAAGTCCCTGCTGATAGTTGAAAACCCAGGTGTCCTGGACTTTCCGTTTCAGCAGGTGACCGAGCCAGGAGCTGCGCTGATCAGCCAGAGGCTCGTCGGCATCGGCGGGAATTTGAGCGCTTAGCAGGCGTGAACGGTCTTCGATACGGATGCCGCGGGTGAAGGTTTCGATCAGGCCCTGATGGATGATTCCCCATAGCCCCTGTGCGTCCGCATTGCCAACCGAATGAACGTAGAATATCTCGTCGGCAGCCTGGTCCGGGTTATTGAGCAGTTCTTGCAGGCGCAAGCGGTCTTGAGGTGTCAGGTTGTACGGTTGTGCGGTTGTCGGCGTATTACCAGGCGGCAGGTCGGCTGCATAGCTGGTGGCATTGCCGTTCTGTGTAGGTTCCAAACCTGCCGAGATTGCGTTTTCCTGTGCGGGAGGCGGGAGCTGTAACAACTGGCTACCGGTTACAAAATGGTCGGCCTGGGTGATGTCGAGAGTGTCATCAGCGGCTTGCCGAGTCAGGCTTTTGATATGCTGGCGCGCCTCTGTCCGTGTGTGCTCCGAAATGGCATCGGGTAGCGGGCCGGATGGCATCTGTTCGGCGGGCATAAAACGGTATAGCGCCAGGGCGGCCACTATAATGGTGAGCAGGATGACCAGACGTTGCATAAGGGCGCTACCTGAATGTTTGCGAACGATAGGAATACCTTAGTTGAGAACGCATTGAGGTAAAAGCGTTCAATTCAATCGAGGTTGGCCAATGCGCCGCCAGCCGGGCCTGGCAGTTCAGCTGAATGGACACTGCATCGCCGTTGCGTGTTGATTAAGGTTCGATTGCATTGCTTATGAAAAATCGTTTTACTGACACCATCAACAGGGTAAAGGAAAGCCGACTATGAACTCCGTGTTCGTCGAACAGTTGAAACGTATCCGTCATCTGGCGGTATTTTTGCTGTTGTTGAACGTTGTGGCCTTGGCACTTGCTGCCGGGGGGGACTCGAGCGTAGTACTGGTGGCTCTGCTTGTCGTATTGCTACTGACTACGTCGGGCTTGCTGTTTGTATTGCGTAACCGCAGCATGACATGGGCAGCGACTCAGGAGCACGAGCCGTTGCTGGCGATTGACCCCAACACGGGTATCGCCACGGAGTATTGGTATCATCATATGCTGGCGCTCGAATGCCGTCGTGCTGTGCGTGAATTCTCACCCTTGACGGTGTTGTGCATCGACCTGGGCGAGAAGGTAGAGCGCCGCCACCTGCTGGAGTTGGTGCGTGTGCTGGGCGAGGAATTTTCACGTCCGGGTGATCTGATCGGATGGAATGCGGACCGGGCGATCGGTGCCGTGCTGCCATCCACGAATGAAAATGCCAACCAGCTGGTTAAACGTTGCTTTGAGCGCATCAAGGGGCACGAAGCCACAGCCGATCTGCCGTTGCATATCGTGGGTAAAACCTTTCAGCCGCGTGGCGACCTTAACCTCGGTAAAGTGCAGCAGCAGCTGGATTTGCACCTGCAGCATGCCTTGCAAGACGAGCCCGGCGTTTATTTTCATGCGGAAGATGTCACCGACCCCGCCACCCCGGGCATAACCTATACGGATTCATGACTAGTATCGATTCGGCACTGACCGCCTTCAGACGGCGATTGAGTGCGTCCCGTCAGCGTGTATTGATCTGGGTTTGTGGCGAGCTTGAATGGTGCCGTGCGCAACTTGCCGGACCGTTGGCCGAGTGCGTGCAGGGGCGCGGAGTGTTGCTAAGCGATCAGTCGGTCGCGGGGCTGCAGCCAAACAGTGCCCGCCAAGCGGCGGAAAGATTGGGGCAGACGCTGGATTTTGCCATTGTCGACGCGTTTTCCGGTTTCAATCCTAATGCATTTGGTCAGCTCTGTGGCGCGGTTGAGGGCGGTGGTTGCCTGATATTGATGACTCCTGAGCCGCAACAATGGATGCAGTTTGCCGATCCGGAATATGCATCCCTGTGTGTAGAGCCTTACCGGCCCGAACAGCTGGAAGGGCATTACTTGACGCACCTGGTACAGATGCTGCGACACTCTGAGCAGCGGGTGTTGTGGGCGCAAGGGTGTGATCCTGTCTTCCCGGCGACGTTACCGCCGGTATCCATGTCTGCGGCTATACCTTACCCCTGCCGCAGTTCTGATCAGGCGGATGCGGTTGCACATATTCTGCGTGTCGCCGGTCATCGGCATCAACCTCTGGTGCTCAGCGCGGACCGTGGGCGCGGCAAAAGTGCTGCCCTGGGCATAGCGGCCGCTCAATTGCTGGGTGAGGGCAAGCGTGTTGCAGTAACCGCAATATCACGACAGGCGATTGCGGCGCTGTTGGAGCGAGTGGCAGAGCTGGCACCGGAGGTTGATGGGCAGCTGGTCTATTACCGCCCGGATGAGTTGCTGCAGGCGCAGATTGAAGCGGACGTGTTGCTGGTTGACGAAGCCGCTGCCATTCCGACACCAGTGCTGACTCGGTTGCTGCTACGGTATTCTCGTGTTGTGTTCGCCACGACTCTGCATGGCTATGAGGGCAACGGGCAGGGCTTTGCATTGCGCTTCTTGCGTCTGTTGCGTAAGCGTTTCCCCAAGTGTCAGGAATATCGCCTGACGATACCGATCCGCTGGGCCGGACCTGACCCGCTGGAGCAGCTTAGTAACCGTATGCTGCTGCTGGATGTTGATGTGGCGATGCCGGTGGGCGATACGTCGCCAGCCGAAATCGAGCGTGTGCCAGCTTCCGTGCTGGCGACAGACACTGCCTTGTTGCGCAGTGTGTTCGGTCTGTTGGTATTGGCGCATTACCGTACAACCCCCGGCGACCTGCGTATTCTGCTCGACAGTCCCAATGTGATGATCTACGTGATGCGCCGTGCCGGAGTTCCAGTAGCCTGTGCGCTCATAGCGCGAGAGGGACCACTGGCGAAGGCGTTGGCTGATGCCGTTTGGGAAGGACGTCGACGCCCGCGCGGGCACCTGTTGCCGCAGACGTTGATTGCGCAGGAAGGTTGGTCTGAGGTGGCGCCCTGGCGTGCTTGGCGCGTTGTCCGCATTGCCGTGCATCCGGATCTGCAGCAGCAAGGCCTTGGGCAGCAATTGTTGCGGCAGATTGAGCAGGATGCGTGCGCAGAGTGCGTGGATTACCTGGGGGCAAGCTTTGCTGCCAGTGAGGATCTGTTGCGCTTTTGGCAGGGCAGCGGGTTTGTACCGCTGCGCCTGGGCGAGCAGCGTGATCCGGTGGCAGGGACGCATGCGTTACTGGTGCTGAAGCCATTGTCCGCGGCGGTAGTGGCATGGCTGCCAGAGGCCCGTAACTGGTATCGTCAAAGCGTATTGCAGCGGTTGCCGGTTGCACTGCAGGATTTGGAAGCGGAGCGCCTGCCTGCATTGTTGCACGGTACGGTGGCTGCTGTTGAACTGTCAGCGCCGTGGCGTGAACGTGTACGTGGTTTCACCCGAGCGCAGCGCACACTGGAAAGCAGCCTGCTACCGTTGACGACGTTGCTGCAGGCCAGTGTTCATCATTGGGATCGGTTATCATTGGCGCCCGCTGATCAGCGCCTGTTGTGTGGCCGTATCCTGCGTCAGCAACCGGTGGCAGCCATCACCGAACCCGCCGGCAGGCGTGCGCAGCTGGAGCGGCTGCGCCATCTGTGTGACATACTGCTGAGCTGTGTGACGGACTAGTACTGTTGCAGAATCACCATCAACCCCGTGATCGTTTCGTCATTCTCCAGACGCAGGGGGAATGCCTCCAGCAGTCGTATCTGTAACCTGTAACGTTCTGCCAGGGTTTCGATATGGCTACGGCTGTGGCGGTAGCGTCCAGAAGAGTGCAGGCTGACGTCATTGTCATACGTGGTGTGCTCGACCGTGAATGCAAACAGACCGCCGCTATTCAGTACGTTGGGCATCTGTGCCAGTATGGGGTCAAGGTTGCCGGTATAGATGAGGACGTCGGTGGCGGTAATCAGATCGACTGCGGTCATGTCCGACAGATAATCCGTCAGCGAGCGGCATGCCAGTTCATCATATACCTGCTTGTCGGCCGCCAGTCGCAACATCTGTTCCGACAGATCGCAGCCGCTGAGTCGGCGGACAGAGAGTTGCTTGCGCAGTTCAATGCCACACAAGCCGGTGCCGCAACCCAGATCGACAGCGTCAATGTGTGTGCCCCCCAGCAGCGTTGCCAAGTGTTGGCAAAGCTGCTGAGGTGCTTGATAGGCCAGGCGGTCCTGCAGGCGGTGCTCAAACTGGTCGGCATGGGTGTCATAGAGGCTGCGCACATAGCTGGGCGGTGCGGCTGTTGTGCAAGTACCGTTGGCGGCATCCAGCAGGTGGCGCAGGCTCAGGTTTTCCGGATCGGCATGTGCGGCGACCTTGTAAAGTGGAGTGGCTGCCTGCGGATAACCTTCTTCGGCAATATAGTCTGCGCACGCTATCAGCTGGCCAGCGTCAGCTCCTGACTGTTGCCAAGTGGCGATGACCGTATCGCTGTGCCCCAGCAGGCATTGATTCAATGCGTATTCATGCAGTCCTTCTATACTTTCATCAGAGACGTGCAGCATATCCAGGGCGTCCTGATAGCGGCCGAGGTGGCGCAAGGCAACGGCGTGAAAGAGCTGAGCGTCGTCTTGAATGGCCAGCTGTGGCGTATGCTGCAGGTGGGCTATGATGGCCTGCCACTGTTGTTGTTGCTCCATCAGGCTCAACAGATTCAAATGAAAGGCGGCCTCGTCCGGCTGCAGTTCGACTGCCTTATGGCATGCCTCCAAAGCTTGCTCAAGCTTGCCCCGAGCCTGCAGAACCAGTGCCAGATTGTTCAGCGCTTGTGCTTTGAATCGTGGCTGCCGGGTTTGTTGTACGGCCTTGTTCAGCTCTTTGGTAGCGACCAGCAAATTGCCGCTCTTGAAGAGAATCAGGCCCAACAGATGGCGAGCATTGAAATCATCCGGCCGGTGGGCCAGGTGCTGTGTGCAGATGGCGCGAGCGGCGCTCCACGCGCCCTGATTCATCAGGGATAATGCTTCACTCAGGCTGGGTAATGACATGGCAGACTCATCAAACAGAACACAAGAGCAGAGGATACTAGTCAAGACGGGACGAAATGCCAATGCGTTTGCTGTAGTGGCGACGTGATGATCATTGAGCGGGAGAGGGAATAATAATGAAGATTGCAATCATCGGTCTTGCGCTTAGCGTGATGGTGGCGCCCGCTTGGGCGGACAAGCCGGAATGGGCGGATAAATCCAAAGAGAAGCAAGAATACCGCAAGGGTGAACACAGTGATCGTGATGACCGGGAGTATCGTGGTTCCGAACGCCATGAGACACGCACGGATGCGCGCCGGCTGTCATCGTTGACGGAGCGGGAGCGGTATGAACTGCGTGATATCGTGCTTCGGGAACACTATGGCGTACGTCCTGAAGGTGGGCACTATCGAGGGTTGCCGCCAGGATTGCAGAAGAAACTGGAGCGTGGCGGGCGTCTGCCGCCGGGCTGGCAGGACAAGGTTCGGCGTGGCGAGGTATTGGATGCAGAGTTGTATCGTTCGGGTGAACGCTTGCCTCGAGAGTATCTTGACCGTCTTGGGCATGGTTCGGAAGCTGCAGAGCTGATTCTGTTGGGTGACCGCATTGTGCGGGTTGCCGAGGGGCGGGGAACGGTATTGGATGTTGTTGAGTTGACGGACAAGGCAATGGATTTGCTGGGCAACTAAGTACGGTTGGCACTCAGTTACCCAGTCAGGGCAGGTGTTTAGCCTGCCTTTCTTTTCTTCTCGGCCAGCTTGAGCACTTCTTGCTGCGCAGCCAGCGCCGCTTTTGCACTGGCTTTAAACTGAGCCGCTTCCAGCTCATGTTTGTTCAGCAGTTTGTAGAAGTCGGTCCGATTGCGCTGCGCAATACGTGCCGCATGGGTCACGTTGCCTTCGGTGATCTGCAGTACCTTGATCAGGTAGCGGCGTTCGAAGTCGGCGCGGGCTTCGTTAAAGGACGGAATGACCTGCTCCTGATTGGTCAGCGCCTTGGATACCAAGCCTTCTGGAATGATTGGAGAGGGGCTCAAAGCCACAACCTGTTCCATCACGTTTTCCAGTTGGCGAACGTTGCCCGGCCAGGCCGCCTGAGCCAGCAGGTGCAAAGCGCCGGGAGAAATGCCACGGACCTTGCGGTTGTGCTTCTGTGCCGCCTGGGACAGAAAGTGCCGTGCCAGCAACGGAATGTCTTCCGGTCGCTCGCGCAGGGGTGGCAGTTCCAGATTGACGACGTTGAGGCGGTAATACAGGTCTTCCCGAAACTCCTGGCTCAGCATCGCTGATTCCAGGTTGCGATGCGTTGCGGAAATGATGCGTACGTCAATGGGCGTGCTTTGCGTCGAGCCGACCGGACGAATGGTACGCTCCTGAAGTGCGCGCAGCAGTTTGACCTGCAGGGAAACCGGCATGTCACCGATCTCGTCGAGGAACAGTGTGCCACCCTGTGCTGCCCGGAACAGGCCTTCGTGTTGATTGACTGCGCCGGTAAAGGCACCTTTGGTGTGGCCGAACAGCTCCGATTCAAGCAGCTGCTCAGGCAGGGCGCCGCAGTTGATAGCAATGAACGGCTTGTCGCGGCGTGAACTTACCTTGTGAATAGCCTTGGCGACCAGTTCCTTGCCGCTGCCACTGGGGCCGGTAATCAGGACGCTGACGTCGGATGCCGCTACGCGCTGGGCCTGGTCAAGTACCTGTTCCATGCGGTCGCTGTGGCTGATAATTCCGGCGCGCCAGCTCTGATCGCGATTGCGTTGTGAGCTATCCAGTGCGGCCCGCACTGTATCCAGCAGATGCTGTTTGTCGATCGGCTTGGACAGGAAGCCGAATACGCCTTTCTGGGTCGCTTCGACGGCTTCTGGGATCGAGCCATGGGCGGTAATGATAATAACAGGCAGGTCGGGCTGCTCTTGCTGAATACGGGAAAAGAGCGTCAGGCCATCCATGCCATCCATTCGCAAGTCGGTGAGTACAAGATCAAAGCTGTGTTGACGAATCAGGGCAAGTGCCTGGTCTCCGCTTTCGGCGCAATTGATTTCGTAGCCTGATGCCTGTAGCCGCATTTCCAGCAGCCGCAGCAGGGCGGTATCATCATCGACCAGCAGAATGTTGGGGTTTGACGTCATCTGTCAGTGCTCCTCACGCTGTCGCGTTATTTGTCGTTCCAGGTCCGTCAGGGCATCGACCTGACGCTGTAGTTCATCTACTTTCAGTGTTTGCGTATCCAGTTGTTCCAGTTGTTCCAGCTGGAGCTGTAGTTGGCGAGTACGCAAATACAGGTACTGGCTGGTACTGCATGACGCAGGACCGGTGTTCAATTGAATCAACAATTCATGTGCCCGCTTCAGCTGCTCCGGTGATTGCCCGGGAGTGCTGATAAGCAGTGCGTGCAGTATTGTTTGTTGTCTGCGCTCTGCGTCAATAAGGAGCTTGCGCTTATCTTCAAGTGTAGACGAAATGTAACGGTGTTCAAAACGTAACCATTCACTTAAATGCTGCTCATCAAAGGTACATGCCGGTGTCGGCATCGCCGCTGTACGCGGGACATCAGGCAGTGTCTGCCCGATACGCTCAATAAGCTGGCATCCGGCAAGCAGTGAAAGACTGAGGCCGAGTAAAAGTTGTCGTATCACGTCAGTGTTCCAGAGTCGGTAAAGAAAGGCTGAAAGCGACCCAGCCGTCACTGTTACGGCTGATGTGCAAACGTGCCTCCAGTGCATTGCTTGCCTGTGCTGCAATGCTCAAGCCGATGCCAGACCCTTTCAGCGGGCCGCGACGTCGGTTACGCCCTTGATAAAAGGGTTCGAACAGCAGCGGGATATCATCGTCTGGAATAAGAGGGCCGGTATTGGCGACCTGCAGTTCCAGTACAGCACCCGTTCGACACGCATTGATGCATAAAGTGCCACCCTGATCAGAATAATGTACGGCATTGGAAATCAGGTTGGACAGAATGCGTTGAAGCATATGTGCATCAGTATACCAATACTCGATATCATCGAGTTTAATCTCCAGTTGCAGTTGTTTTTGTTCAATCTGCAACTTGAACGGCGCAATTATACGCTGCAACAGAGATGGTAATGCAACCTTTTCTTTTTGCAAGCGGTGGGGTTGTTGCAACTTGTTGTAATCTAACAGTTGTTCGATTAACTCCTGCAAGGTAAGACTATTTTGTTGCAGTAGTCCGGTAATCTCGCGTTGATTTTTAGTCAGGGGGCCTGCCAGCTCTTCGGATAAAATATCGGCACCTTCGCGTAGCGTTGTTAAAGGCGTTTTTAATTCATGTGATATATGCCGTAAAAAGCGAGCCTTGTCTTCTTCAAGTGCCTGCAGGCGTTCAGCCAGCCAATTGAGTTGCTCGTTAACCTGTGCCAGTTCCAGTGGTCCAGACAATGTGGGTGAGGGGGTGCGCTGGCCTTCGCCCAAATCACGGATGTGGCGAATCAAATGCTGTACCGGTCGACTGATACGGGTACTGAAAAACAGGATCAGGACGGTGGAGGCGAACATCAGCAGGATGGCTTGCCAGGTAGTGCGCAGCTGTTCCGCCTTGACCTGTTGTTCCAGCTCGGCCAGGCGGACGTTGAACTGCTCATCGATACTTCTGATCAGCGCCAGTGTGCTGGTCATCAGCTTGTCCAGCTGTGCCGGGTCAAAGCGCGAAGGTGTTGCAGACCTTGACTGAGTATCAATGCTGTCCAGTGCTGCGTGTAGGGGTGCTGTCGCCGAGGATAATGCACCTGCACCCGGCAGCTGGAGTTGCTGCAGCAGAGTGCGGTAAGCCTGTAGCTGGTTCTGTAATCGGTCCCGTAACTCGGAGCGGTTGACGATCTCATACTGACGGGCAGCGCGGGTTATATCTTCTGCCAGAATGCGCAGCTCTTCCGTGTGTTGGCTGCTTTGCAACATTTCACGGGCGAGGCTGCGGGCGCGCTCTGACTGGGCTACCAGGGCATTGCCTGATTGAAAAATCAGAATGGCAAGTGGGACGGTAGCCAGGAAAAAGGCCAGTAGTACCAGTTGCTTAAGTGAATGAGTGTGCCATTTCAAGCGGGTCATCGTAGCCTGCATTACTGAGAAAAGACGCGATTATTCCATTAAACAGACTCTCAGTCAGGTCGAGGCAAGCGTGAGCGATGACATCCGAGTGTCGGTCAGACAATTCAGTGCGGGACTAGCACAAAGTGAGCCATTTTTCTGATTGGCCTTTGCTATCAATTAGTTATTGATTTTTCTAATCAGAAATATCTCTGTTGCCATAGGATATCCATAAAAAGTGTCTGCTAAAATGATACAAAAGTAGGCGTTATTCTTGAGTTTCCTTATCTATCAATCAGTTACAGTGTCTCTTTTTGGATAATTTGCCTACTCAAGACGGAAGCCTACCCGGATGACGACTTGGAAATGGGCGATCTGACCATCTGTGATGTGTCCGCGCATCTCTTTGACCTCGTACCAGTTCAAGTGCTGCACTGTTTCGGCGGCCTTGCTGACGGCAGTGCGGATGGCGTCATCGTGGCTTTGGGTAGAAGAACCGGCCACTTCAATGATTTTATATACATGGTCATTCATGGCAGAAGCTCCTGTGTCTGCAGTTTGGTTGCCTTGAGTCTAGCCGTGGATCCGGTTGTTCGCCCATAATGTCCGCGCTGTGGATTTATCTAAACATGAGTTTAAAAAACACTAAGGGTTTTGCGGGATGCGGTTTAAATGGATGTATGCACTTTCTATGGTGACGTCGGTATTGTTGAGTGGATGTATGGGGGCTGTGCTGAAATCTGATCCATCCAGTCAATTTGTACGCGGTACCTTGAGCCGACAGGAAGATGGTTTCTGGTTCTCGGCTTGCGGGACTGCGACGTCAATGCGTGCAGACGTTACATCCGCGTTGTTACAGGCAGAGTTTGACGCGCACAGTGTGGGTGATGGTTGGCCGGTATATGTAGAGGCCCGTGCGAGTATGGCAATGAATCCTGTTGTATTGCAGGAGCCGCTGGTAATTGGTGGCTCGTTGGCAGCCTGTGAGCATACTCTGCCCGGTATCGAGTTGCGCGCTGTGACTGCTGAAGGTGATGTTGTATTTGATTTGCGTGAGCAGCAGGTTCGGGTGCAATACCGTGATCGTTTGTTACAGCTGGGCTTTGAGCGGCCAGAGGTCAAGCGTCTTGCGCGTGAGCGTCGCTGGGAGCAGACAATGGGTGGCGGGGGTAAGGATCACCGGTTACTGTTTTCCATTGAACCCCAGCCGTGCCGTACGACTTCAGGTGCCTGGTATGCCTTGAGTATGGTCGCGGAAGTGAACGGTACGGACTATCGTGGCTGTGCCCGTCTGGGTGATCTTGAGCATTGGCCGCTGCGGGCGGCCTATGTGACGTCGGACAGTATGACCACGCGCAAGCTGCGCCTGTCGCTGGGTCGTGATCAACGCTTCATGCTGGCGGAAGACTATATGAATGATCAGCCGATCATTGAATACCCTGGCCGCTGGTCGCGGGTATCGGCGGACCAGCTGCGTCTGGAACCGGATGATCGGGACATGCAGCCGATTGATTTCCAAATCGGAGCTGACGGCACGCTTGCTTTGGGCACATTTCATCCGGCCTATGGCCGCGTGCTCACGCTGCAGCCGTCGGCGCGGATGCTGCGTGCAGACAGTGGCGAGCTGGACTGGTGGGACTAGGCATTAGCCGTTCAGCAGACGGTCGCGGGCTTCGTTAACCCGCGCGGCCAGGTAGGCACTGCCATGACGGTCGGGGTGCAGCTTCTGGATCAGATGACGATGCGCACTGATAATCTCTTCGCGGCTGGCGCCGGGTTGCAGGCCCAGAATGTCGAGCGCTTCGGCTTCTTGCAGTGGGCTGTTATGTCCGCGGCGCTGCTTTTGTTGCTGGCTCTGGTTCTGTTGTCGTCTTGACTGCCACCATCGGGCCAGTGCCGGGAAGGTGCGCAACAGCAGCGGCAGCAGTTTTTTAATGAACGGTAAGCTCAGCGCAACGATGGCCCCCAGCCAGTGTAGGCGGCCGGTAATGGCCAGATAGAGCAGGCCAAGCGTGACCAGCAGCAGAATAATCTTGCCGCTGGCGCTGCGGCGCTGATTCAGTGGCTGGCGTAGCCACCAGTATCCGCTGCCCAGCGCGATAAGGACAAACAGTACCAATCCCAAGGGGTGCATTGTGGCTCCTGAACATGATTAGGAACCGGTACTGTACCGCAGCCGTGTCATTTATGCATGACTGCCGATGTAGCGTTCACGCTTGCGTGTCTTGACCTTGTGCGTGTCGACCAGCACCAGCCCGTCAATGCAATAGTTGAAGTCGGCATCAACGCCAAAATCAAGAAAGCTGACGCCTCCGGGTTCACAGAGTTCACTGTACTGTTTGTATAGGGTCGGTACGGAGACACCCAGGAAATCGAGCTGCTCGCGCAGACGACTGAAGTCTTCACGGTAGTTGTCACCGCTGAACAGTTGGGTGATGGTGCTGTCGGCATCACTGTCCAGCCGATAGGGGCTGTTGGCCCGTGCCAGCCAAGCGGTGTCGGGGAAATAGTGGCGGTAGAACCAGACCAGCAGATCGCGTGCACGTTTGGGGTAGCTGTTGCTCAGGCTGACCGGGCCGAACAGGTAACGCACCTCCGGGTGGCGGCGCAGATAGGCACCGATGCCGTACCACAGATAATCCAGTGAGCGTTTGCCCCAGTAGCGTGGTTGCACGAAGCTGCGCCCCAGCTCGACGCCGTGTTCAAAAATGGTATCCATCTGTTCGCTGTAGTTGAACAGGGATTCGCTGTAGAGCGGATATTCGTGACTCTTTATACGCCGATGGCCTTCACCGATGCGGTACGCACCGGCAATTTCCAGATCCTCTTCGTCCCAGAGAATCAGGTGGCGGTAGTGCTGATCGTAACGGTCCAGATCACGCTTTTCGCCGGTACCTTCGCCTACGGTGCGAAAGGCAATTTCACGCAACCGGCCGATCTCCTGCATCACCACCGAGTCGGGATGGTAATCGAACAGGTAGATTTTCTTGCCATCGGCGGTTTCGCCCAGCAACTCAGCCTGTTTCAGCTCCTGTTTGATGGTCTGGCGGTTTTGTGGATGGGCGATGGTTTTCTCGGTCAGGAACAGCGGCGGTTTGTTACGTGCGATGCGGTACAGGTGCTTCTTCAGCAACTTGGCCTTGTCGCGATTGGATACCGGTAACGCATCGAGCTGGCCGAACGCGATTGGCTCGCCAATACGGACCGGCAGCGTGACCGAGTGTTTGTTGAACATCTCGCGCGCCAACATCAGGGTCGACATTGACTTGTTGATATAGGAAAGGCCATAGAACAGTGGTGAGTTCTTGCCGCCCAGATAAACGGGTAGAATCGGTGCGTTGGCCTTGCGGGCAAAATGGATAAAACCGCTGTTCCATTTGCCATCCTTGATACCTGTTAACCCCGCACGGGAGACTTCGCCAGCGGGGAAAACGATCACGGCCTCGTCATTTTGCAGTGCGGCTGCGATGCGGGCGATGTTGTCTTTGCGGGTGTTTTTGCCCAGATTGTCGACCGGCAGGAACAGGTTTTGCAATGCATCAAAATGCATCAACACGTCATTGGCGATAATGCGGACATCACGGCGTACCTCGCCGATCAGTTTCAGCAGTGCCAAACCGTCCAGTGCGCCCAGGGGGTGGTTGGCAACGATCATCACCCGGCCCGAGGACGGGATATTCATTCGCTCCTTGTGGCTGAGGGTGTAGCTGAAATTGAAGTAGTCCAGTACCTGATCGATAAACTCGAAACCGCTGGCGTGCTGGTGGATTTCAAGAAAGCGGTTGATCTCTTGCTCGCGCACCAGTCGACGCAGGCAAAACAGGGTAGAGCGCCTAACTGGCGCGGGTTTACGGACAAACGCAGGATATTTGTTGACCAGTACCTGTTCGACATCGATCTGCATGTTCAGTCACCTCCATCATCTGTCTCATACACTATGGCGATGCGATGACGGAGGGGTGACGGCTATGTGACGGACAGGTGACAGGTTGAGTCAGTCATTGAGGTTTTTCTGCCAGGGATCCTGGTCTTCTGTGCGGCGTCCGCGGTTTTTACGGCGATCCTGCTTACCTGGCTCGAAACGGATCTCTTCACGTCGGTCGGATGACTGGCGGCGATCGGAGGTGTTGCGCCGTTCACGGCCGTTCCATTCCTGTGCGGGCATATACTTGCTCCCCTGATGGTTTCGTGCGTGAATACGTTATTAATCTAGATTAGATATGGCCCTAATGGAAACTGCGGTAGTTGATACACCCCAATCGGATAAGCATCGAAAAATCATTCACTTGGACTGTGACTGCTTCTTTGCGGCGGTCGAGATGCTGGCGCACCCCGAGTGGCGTGATGTGCCATTGGCTGTTGGTGGCGCTGCCACCCGGCGTGGCGTTATTGCGACCTGTAATTACCCGGCTCGTCGTTTTGGTATTCACTCGGCCATGCCGACGGCCAAAGCGCTGCAGCTGTGTCCGCATCTGGTGCTGGTGTCCGGCAATATGGCACATTACCGTGAAGTGGCGGAGCAGATCTTTGCCATCTATCGCCGCTTCACCCATCTGATCGAGCCGGTCTCGATTGATGAAGCCTACCTGGATGTCACCGATAGCACGCTGCTCGGTGGCAGTGCCACCCGTATCGCCGAAGCGGTACGCCAGCAGGTGCGTGAAGAAACCGGTATTACCGTTTCGGCCGGGGTGGCGCAGAACAAGTTTCTGGCCAAGGTGGCCAGTGACTGGAACAAGCCTGACGGCCTCTGCGTCATTACGCCTGAGCAGCAGGCTGAGTTCATGGTGCAGCTGCCAGTCAAGAAAATTCCTGGCGTTGGGCCGCGTACCCAGGAAAAGCTGATGGGGCTGGGCGTGGGCACCTGTACTGAATTGCAGGCACTGTCGCTGGTTGAGTTGCAAAACCACTTTGGCCGTTTTGGCGAGCGCCTGTGGCAGCTGTCGCGCGGAGAAGATACGCGTGAAGTGCGTACCCATCGTGAACGTAAATCCGTCAGTGTAGAGCACACCTACAGTCAGGACCGGCCGGACTTGGCCAGCTGTATGGATCAGTTGGAGACCTTGATGGCTGATCTGGAGCAGCGGTATGAACGCCACCGCGAGTCGCGGCAGATACTTGGGTTGGTGGTGAAGGTGAAGTTCAACGATTTTAATCAGACCACGGCAGAATGTCGTTCTGAACATCCGCATCAGGGGCTGTTTGCATCGTTGCTGGAGGAGGCCTGGCAGCGTGGCTCAAGGCCAGTGCGTCTATTGGGTGTCGGCTACCGGCTGGGGCCGAAAGAGGAAGAGGCGGAAGCCGAGCAGCTCCCGCTGTTCTGATCAGCTGGCCTTGCGGCTTAGCGGCTGACCTTCGAACACGATCCCGTCCCAGCCGTTTACCATGAAGCTGCGGATGTTGCCGTGATCGGTGCCTTCCGGCGTGTTCAGCACGTCGCGGTAAAAGCGGCCGAAGCAGGCGAGCGTTTGCGCCTGATCCAGTTGCATCAACTGAGCAAAACCGAAAATCTTGCATGAACCTTCATTCTGGCCAGCTTCGTTGAATACAGCCTGATCACCGAGACCGTTGCGGAAAGCGCAAGGGGTGTAATCAAAATACTCGCTGATGATGGCCATGGTCTCTTCGAAATCCAGGCTGTCATCCTGTCCCAGGCGGGCAATAAATGTATCAAGTGTCATAAACAACTCCTGCAGGTAGGTGATGGCGCGCATTATGCCGTTAGCGGCTGCCATTGCACAGGGCGGATATCCAGTTGCAGCAATCGCTGCACCAGCTCGGTATTGGGCGCGGACTCACCCAGTTGCAGGCAGCGGCGTATCACCGTTCCGCTGATATCATCCAGTTCCAGCGGGCGGCCTTTTTCCCGGTCGACCAGCATGGATGTCTTGATCGCATCGAACTGGCTGATCAGGGTAAACATCTCGTCTACATCACTTTGGGTCAGCTCAACCTTATCGGCGCGAGCAGCGACGGCCGTTTCCTGCATCATTGCGTAGACCGTTTTGCCCAGAGCCGGGTCTGCCGTGAGGCTGCGGGTGTCGAGACCGGTCAGCGCGCTGAGTGGATTGACGCCGTTGTTGATCAGCAGCTTCTTCCACAGCTCATGACGGATGTTATCGGTCAGTCGAGTCGGGATCTGGGCAGCGTTCAATGTTTCAACCAGCTGACTCAGCGTGGCGTCGGGGGCATCGACCTGCGGCCAGCGGCCCATGACCACCTGAGCGGGGCCTTTGGCTTCGATGTGGCCGGGCGCGAGAATATGCCCGCCGATCCGTACAGCCAAACCGCCCAGCGTACGCTCGACACCGATGGCCGAGGCGATCAACGGCTCGTTATCAACCCCGTTTTGCAGTGACAGCACCGGCGTGTTTGCCGGTTGCAGCCACTCGGCACAGGTATCCAGCCAGTCACGGGTTGCCCCGGATTTGAGTGCCAGCATGATCAGGTCATAGTCGGCACATGTGTGTTGAGCCAGAAGCTGCTCCATCGACAGAGCCTCCACCGGGGCGCAGAAGTGCAACGCTTCATGTTCAACGGTCAGTCCTTGTTGCTGCATGGCCTGCAGATGTGCGCCGCGGGCCACAAACGTGACCGGGTGCCCGGCATTGAGCAAACGAGCGCCATAGTAGCAACCGATTCCGCCGGCACCGATAATCAGAACCTTCATCCTGCACCTCCGTTATTCAGGAGTGATCGGTTTTACCTTAAAACGCCTTGAGGATAAACCGTATGCTCTGGGATCACGTAGATGCATTAATGCAACTGGAGGCACAGAGATGAAAATTGCACTGAATGAAGTCAAGAAACAGCTGGGGCAGGTAGAGCGCCTGGTGCTACGGGCATTTGAAAGCAGCATGTATCTGGTACAGGTGCAGTTGAAGCATGGCGAGGAATTGCTCAACGTCTGCGACGATAAAGGTACTATTTTACGCTTCAACAGTCAGCTGGATGCCAAGTTTCCGTTCAAGGGCCTTGGCATTACCGACACGGTACTGGTTCACGAAAGTCCCTATAACGAAATGATCGGTATGCCTGCTGCAGCGAGTCCGGCACCGCTGGAGGTGAAGTTGGCTAACCCTGATCAGGATTACTCGTAAGTTGTACAGAGGTGTTTTGTTTGCAAAAGTCCTTATACTGACCGCCAAACCCACGCGGTACCGATGCCTGCTATGACTCTGGTAACGCTGGAAGGTTAAACACCAAACGTTTTATAGCTATCGGGTTCATGGAGGATGTATGGGGTTGGTATTAGGGCCGTTGGTGCTGTTCTGGTTTGCGGCAATGATGTTTTCACTGCGTATGGGTTACGTGGTGTTGAGTGGCAAGGGATTTTTTCCATTTATCATCGTTGTTGTGGCGGTCGCGGTAATAGTGGCATTGGCCTATGTCAGTGTCGGCCTGTTCAAGTTCATGGGTAGGGAAACGCTGTGGGCGTTTGAGATACCGTTCTTCTTTGCGGCCAACAAGGTGTCTATTGCCCTGTTCCTGTCTGCGGCATTGGTTTATCTGTTTGCGCTTCACCACATTGAACAGGATGTGGTGAAAGCACTGCTGTTTGTGGTCCCCTTCTCTGTCTCAACGGCTACCCTGATGGGTATCTTTAGTTCGGATACCTTTATCGAGACGTACAACATCACCCGCACGTACTAGGGTTTATCCAGTCAATCGGACTGAACACGGCGATGGCTCTTTTTTCACATAACAGGTTATGGGGCATGACATGCGACAGTTTAAAACCTCCGTCCTTGTTTCACTGACATCAATATTCCTTACCGGCGCGGCCTACGCGGATTCTCTGACGCTGAGCAGTAACGATATCGCCCATGGCGAGTTCATGAGCAAGGCACAGGAGTTTAAAGGTTTTGGCTGTGATGGTGGTAATGTATCACCGCAGTTATCCTGGTCGGGTGCGCCGGAAGGCACTCAAGCCTTCGCGGTTTTTGTCTACGACCCGGACGCGCCCACGGGCAGTGGTTGGTGGCACTGGCAAATTGTTAATATCCCCGCTGATGTGAATAGTTTGCCTGCGGGCGCGGGCACGCCGGGCAGCGGTAGCATCCCCCAGGGCAGCATCCAGATCGACAATGATTACGGTACCAAAGGCTTTGGCGGAGCCTGCACACCGAAAAAGAACGGTGCTCACCGTTACCAATTCACGGTACATGCGCTGTCGCAAAAACTGGAACTGCCGGAGAATGCCTCGGGTGCGTTGACCGGCTATATGGTGAATGCTCATTCATTGGCGTCCAGTACGATACAGGCCTTGTATAAGCGCGATTAGTCGAGTGAATGTTCAAGCAGACGCGCAGGTGCGCGTTTGGCTTGGCAGCATGTGCCCGAGTTCTTCACACGTCAGTATGGTTATCCATGAGTCAGCCTAAAAAACCGAACTACCTCAGCGGGTACAGTCCAGATGTTCAGCAGCAGGTGCAGGCGTTGCTGGAGAACAATACATCCGGTGCCTGGTTGCTGAAGAAATATCCTCAGGCGCATGAGTTGGCGTCGGAAAAGGCGTTGTATGCCTATGCCCAAGGTATCAAAAATCAGTTTATGCGCAGTTCAGCGCCGATCAGCAAGGTCATTTACGATGACAAGATTCACATCATCAATAATGCCTTGGGTCTGCATACGTATGTGTCACGGGTGCAGGGCAATAAGCTGAAAGCGAAAAACGAGGTGCGGATTTCGTCCCTGTTTCGCAAGGTGCCTGAGCCATTGTTGCGGATGATTCTGGTGCATGAACTGGCGCACCTGCGCGAGAAGGATCACGACAAGGCGTTTTATAAACTCTGCTGTTATATGGAGTCGGATTACCACCAGCTGGAGTTTGATCTGCGTGTGTACCTGTGTCACCGAGATCGTTTTGGTGATTTGTGGGGCAGGTCGGTGGATTAACCACGGCGGTTAGCCGGCCGTAAGCGGAGTATACAAGGCTGGGTATACAAAATAGCCGGCACTAGGCCGGCTATTGTCACAGATTACTTGATTCGCATGCCGGGCTGTGCGCCTGCGTGCGGTTCCAGAATCCACAGATCTTCACCGCCCGGGCCAGCGGCCAAGACCATGCCTTCGGACATGCCGAACTTCATTTTGCGCGGTGCCAGGTTGGCAACCATGACGGTCAGTTTGCCTTCCAGATCTTCCGGCTTGTAGGCGGATTTGATACCGGCGAAAACGTTGCGGGTCTCGCCGCCCAGGTCCAGCGTCAGTCGCAGCAGTTTGTCGGCACCTTCCACATGTTCAGCCTTGGCGATTTTGGCGACACGCAGGTCAACCTTGGCAAAGTCCGGGAACTCAATGGTTTCGGCAACCGGTTCCTTGCTTAGCTCGGTTTCGGCAACGGGCGTTGCAGCGGCAACTTGCGGCTGGGCCTGCAGGCTCTGTTTGGAATCTTCGATCAGCGCTTCGATGGTGGTTTCGTCAACACGCTGCATCAGCGGTTTGAACTTGTTGATCTTGTGATCCAGCAGCGGCTCCTTGACGGCATCCCAGGCCAGGGTGTCGATGTTCAGGAACTCGCACGCCTGTTCGGCCACTTCCGGCAGTACCGGTGCCAGGTAGCTGATGATCACGCGGAACAGGTTGATGCCCATGCTGCAGCATGCCTGTACTTCCGCTTCCTTGCCTTCCTGTTTGGCCAGTACCCAAGGCTCGGCGGTATCGATGTACTGGTTGGCCTTGTCGGCGAGATGCATGATTTCACGCATGGCGCGGCCGTATTCGCGCTTCTCGTAGGCGTCGGCGACCACGTCACCCAACGCTACCGCTTCCTGATACAGGGCTGCATCAGCCAGGGTACTGTCGAGCTGGCCGTCGAATTTTTTCTTGATGAAGCCGGCGCAGCGGCTGGCGATATTGACGACCTTGTTGACCAGGTCGGCGTTCACGCGGAAGCGGAAGTCTTCCAGGCTCAGGTCGATATCGTCGATGCCGGAACCCAGTTTGGCGGCGAAGTAATAACGCAGGTACTCTGGACGCAGGTGGTTCAGGTAGGTCTCGGCCATGATGAAGGTGCCGCGTGACTTGGACATCTTCTGGCCGTTGACGGTCAGGAAGCCGTGGCAGAATACGCCGGTCGGGGTGCGGAAGCCTGCGCCTTTAAGTTCGGCGGGCCAGAACAGGGTATGGAAGTAGGCGATGTCCTTGCCGATGAAGTGGTACAGCTCGGCGTCGGAGCCTTCTTTCCAGTACTCGTCAAAATCGACATCGTTCTTGTCGCACCAGTTCTTGAAGCTGGCCATGTAACCGATCGGCGCGTCCATCCAGACGTAGAAGTACTTGCCCGGTGCGTCCGGAATTTCGAAGCCCCAGTAAGGCGCGTCGCGGGAGATATCCCATTCCTGCAGGCCGGATTCGAACCACTCATTGAGTTTGTGGATCATCTGGGTCTGTACGTGTTCGTTGACCCAGGTCCGCAGAAACTCTTCAAAATCACCCAGTTTGAAGAAGTAGTGCTCAGACTCCTTCTCGATTGGTGTGGCACCGGAGATGGCGGAGTAGGCGTTCTTCAGCTCGGTGGGCTGATAGGTTGCACCACAGGCTTCGCAGGAATCGCCGTACTGGTCCTTGGCGCCACACTTGGGGCAGTCGCCCTTGATGAAGCGGTCCGGCAGGAACATGTTCTTCACCGGATCGTAGGCCTGGGTGATAGTGCGACGGCTGATGTGGCCGGCGTCACGCAGGCGCTCGTAGATCAGCGCGGAGAAGTGGCGGTTTTCTTCGGAGTGGGTGGAGTAGTAGTTGTCGAAGTTGACCATAAAACCGGCAAAGTCGCGCTGATGCTCGGCGCTGACCTGGTCGATCAGTTCCTGCGGGTTTTTGCCCATCTGGTCGGCCTTGAGCATGATCGGCGTGCCGTGTGCGTCATCGGCACAGACATACGTGCAGTTATGACCACGCTGCTTCTGGAAACGAACCCAGATGTCAGTCTGGATATACTCGACCAGATGGCCCAGATGGATGGGGCCATTGGCATAGGGCAGGGCACTGGTGACGAGAATCTTGCGCTTGCTGTCGGACATCGTTGGCTCTGAGTCGGTTAAGTATAAAAGAAGGCAGCTATTCTACGCCGGATTGATCTCTGAATGAAGGCTGAGGGCGGCTGTGCTAGAATCCGCCGCCCGATAGACCCACAGCCCGATTATGACCACGCTGCTTCTGGAAACGAACCCAGATGTCAGTCTGGATATACTCGACCAGATGGCCCAGATGGATGGGGCCATTGGCATAGGGCAGGGCACTGGTGACGAGAATCTTGCGCTTGCTGTCGGACATCGTTGGCTCTGAGTCGGTTAAGTATAAAAGAAGGCAGCTATTCTACGCCGGATTGATCTCTGAATGAAGGCTGAGGGCGGCTGTGCTAGAATCCGCCGCCCGATAGACCCACAGCCCGATCGATCACTTTAGAGTACAGAGGTTAGCCGATGGCCCTTCCCCGCGTGGAACCGGAACAGTACGATGCCTTGCTGGCAGCGAAACAAGCCCGCATCGAAACACAGTTTGCCGAGTTCGACTTGCCCGATATCGAGGTATTCACCTCGCAGCCGGAACACTATCGCCTGCGTGCCGAATTCCGTACCTGGCATGAGGGGGATGATCTCTACTACGTGATGTTCGAGGGCGACAAGCGGACGCCCGTGCGGCTGGACAGCTGCCCGATGGTGTCGAAGCGCATTCATGACATGATGTTTGAACTGATAGAGGTGATTCGCCTCGATCCGGTGCTGCGCTTCAAGATGTTTCAGGTCGACTTTCTCAGCACTCTGTCCGACGAACTGCTGGTCAGCCTGATTTACCATCGCAAGCTCGATGACGAGTGGATCGAACATGCACGCCCGCTGCGCGAGCGATTCAACATCGACGTTATCGGCCGTTCACGCAAGCAGAAGATCATCATGGACCACGACTTCGTGGTGGAAACGCTGAACATCAAGGGCCGTGATTACCGCTATCAGCAGACTGAGAACGGCTTTACTCAGCCCAACGGCCATGTCTGCGAGAAGATGATCGAGTGGGCGATCGATTCAACTGCGCAGGCTGGCGGTGATCTGGTCGAGTTCTACTGCGGTAACGGCAACTTCACCCTGCCGCTGGCGCAGAACTTCCGCCGTGTAGTGGCCACCGAGATTTCCAAGGTGTCGGTGCGTTCGGCCGAGTGGAACATCGCCGAGAATGGTATCGATAATATTGATGTGCTGCGCATGCCGTCGGAAGATCTGTCGCTGATCCTGAAAGGTGAAAAGACCAGCCGAAAAGTGCAGGATCTGGCGCTGGAAACATGCGAATTCTCGACGGTGTTGGTAGACCCGCCGCGTGCCGGTCTGGATGAGCATACCGTGGAGCAGATCTGCGAGTATCCGCATATCCTGTACATTTCCTGCAACCCGGATACGCTGCATGCCAATCTGGAGCAGATCAGCAAAACCCACAAGCTGGAGCGGTTTGCGATCTTTGACCAGTTTCCCTATACCGATCACCTGGAGTGCGGCGTCTACCTGACTCGCCGTTGAGTGATCCGAGCAGAGTTTTTTGACCATGAAAGGAGGCTATATGCTCTATTTCTGGCTGGCGCTGGCGTTTGTTGCAGGCATGATGATGCCGCTGCAGGCGGGGGTAAACAGCACGTTGGCCCTGCACAGTCAGGGGGCGATCTGGGCGTCCTGGATCTCGTTCATGGTGGGGACGGCAGCCCTGTTAGGTGTGGTGTTGGCGATGCGTTACGAATGGCCGGTCATTGCTGACATGAAACATGCCCCCTGGTGGGCCTGGACGGGTGGCTTCATGGGGGCGCTGTTTGTGGCAACCGGCGCCTTTCTGGCACCGCGCATTGGCGCGGCGACCATGGTGGCGTTACTGGTGGCCGGGCAGTTGATCGCCTCGCTTATCCTGGACCACTTGGGCTGGGCCACTTTTCCGCAGCACAGCATTAATCTGGGGCGGGCACTCGGGGTGGTGTGCCTGCTGGCGGGCGTGGTACTGATTCGCATGAACTGATTGCCCCGCCTGCATCGCTGCGGGCGGGACGAGTGTTAGCCCTTGAAGCCCTTGCCGACCACGTACACTTCGCGCGAGCGCGCACGGGAGGCGTCCGGTTTACGGATGACCACGGTGTCGAAGTGGTTGCGCACTTCCTTGACGAAGTCTTCGTAGCCTTCACCCTGAAATGCCTTGGCCACAAAGCTGCCTTTGGGCTTGAGCACCTGCTGCGCCATGTCCAGCGCCAGTTCGATCAGGTAGATCGAAGCGACCTGATCGGCGGAAGCCACGCCGCTCAAGTTGGGGGCCATATCGGAGATCACAACGTCCACCGGGCGGTCGTCGATCACCTGCATGATCTCGTTGAAAACGCTCTCTTCGGTGAAGTCGCCCTGAATGAACTCCACGTCGGGCAATGCATCCATGGGCAGAATATCGGAAGCGATCATCTTGCCCCGTTCACCGACCATGCCGGATGCGACCTGAGACCAGCCCCCCGGTGCCGAACCGAGGTCGATCACCAGCATGCCGGGCTTGATCAGTTTGTCTTTCTCGTTGAGGGCCAGCAGCTTGTAACTGGCACGGGAACGGTAGCCATCTTTCTGCGCCTGTTTGACGAAGGGATCGTTGACATGTTCCTTGAGCCAACGGGCGCTGCTTTTGGATCGGGCCATAACTACACTGCAACCATCTGTTGAAAACGCCTATTGTACGTGGCCGAGTCATGGTGCGCCAAGGCAGTCATCGGTGTTGCCTGACTTTATATCGGGTGGCGGGTATAATTTGCGCTTTACAGTCCCTTTGCCGGGTTGACCGGCCGGAACCTTACTCATGATTCGTTTGTCCGAACTTGCACTCCCCCTCGATCATCCCGAAACCGCCCTGCGTGAAGCGATTCTGAAGCGTCTGGCGCTGGCGGATGATGCGTTGATTTGTTTTACCGTATTCAAGCGCAGCTATGACGCCCGCAAGAAAAATACCGAGATCAAATTTGTATACATCATTGATCTCGAGGTGCGTGACGAAGCCGCAGTACTGGAACGGTTTGCCAAGGATGTGCATGTCGGTCCGGCACCGGACACCGCATACTACCCGGTCGCCACGGCCCCTGAAGGTCTGAAAGAGCGTCCGATCGTCATCGGTTTTGGTCCCTGTGGTCTGTTTGCCGCGATGATTCTGGCGCAGATGGGGTTCAACCCGATCGTGCTGGAACGCGGTCGTAATGTGCGTCAGCGGACGCAGGATACCTGGGCGCTGTGGCGCAAGAATACGCTGATGACCGAATCCAACGTGCAGTTCGGTGAAGGTGGCGCGGGCCTGTTCTCGGACGGCAAGCTCTACAGTCAGGTGAAAGACCCCAAATTCTATGGTCGCAAGGTGATGCATGAGTTTGTGCAGCACGGCGCGCCGGACAACATTCTGTACGTCAACAAGCCGCATATCGGCACCTTCCGTCTGACCAGTGTTGTGGCCAAGATGCGCGCCGAGATCATTGCACTGGGCGGTGAAATTCGGTTCGAGTCCAAGGTGACAGACCTGTTGCTGGAAGATGGCGAGGTTACAGGTGTCGAACTCGACGACGGCAGTCGCTTGATGAGTCGCCATGTCGTGCTGGCGCTGGGTCACAGTGCCCGTGAAACCTTCCGCATGTTGCATGCACGGGACGTGCATATCGAGCCCAAGCCGTTCGCCGTCGGTTTCCGTATCGAACACCCGCAAACGATGATCGACAAGGCCCGTCTGGGCAAATACGCCGGTCATGAAGAGCTGGGTGCAGCGGACTATAAACTGATCCATCACGCCAAGAATGGCCGTGCGGTCTACAGCTTCTGCATGTGCCCCGGTGGGCAGGTGGTCGCAGCGACGTCTGAAGAGGGCCGTGTGGTAACCAACGGCATGAGCCAGTACTCGCGCAAGGAGCGCAACGCCAACGCCGGTATCGTGGTGGGTATCCACCCCGAGCAGGACTTTCCGGGTGGGCCGCTGGCGGGCGTGGAATTGCAGGAACGGCTGGAAGCGGTGGCTTATCAGTTGGGTGGCTGTGACTATCGCGCACCGGCTCAGCTGGTGGGTGACTTCCTGCGCGGCAAGCCATCCGAACAGTTGGGCGAGGTGGAACCGTCCTATCAGCCGGGTGTGAACCTGTGTGACCTGGCCGAAGCGTTGCCGGATTACGTGATCGAAGCGATCCGTGAAGCACTGCCGGCGTTTGGCAAGAAAATCCGCGGTTTTGATCGTGAAGATGCGGTGTTGACCGGTATCGAGTCACGGACCTCGTCACCGGTACGCATTACCCGTGACACGCAAACCCTGCAGAGCCTTAACGTGCGCGGCCTGTACCCGGCCGGTGAGGGGGCCGGTTACGCGGGGGGGATCCTTTCGGCCGGAATCGACGGCATCAAGGTGGCAGAAGCATTGGCACTGGATATGGTGCGTCAGTGGGAAGCGGGCCAGGCATGAATCTGGACTCGATCAAGAAACTGCAGCAGAAAAAGTACCGCAGCGAGCTGGGGTACTGCCTGGTAGAAGGTGAGCATCTGGTGTTGGAGCTGCAAAACGCAGCCGTGCACCAGCCTGGCCTGAAGGTCGCCGAGCTGTATCTGACCGATCACTATGCCGAGTGGCAAAGCGACTTGGCGATGCATACGGTCAGCAGCAAGCAGATGAGTCTCATCAGTGCGACCAAAAGTCCTCAAGGTATTGTGGCCGTTCTGCCGATGGCGGCGATACAGCCGCCGGTCGCCGAGCGTGAAATCGCCATCTATCTGCACGAGATTCAGGACCCGGGCAATCTGGGTACCATTCTGCGCACACTGGCCTGGTTTGGCGGCTATCGCTGTCTGCTCAGCCCTGGCAGCGTTGATCCGTTCAATCCCAAGGTCATCCGTGCCAGCATGGGCGCGATTTTTCATGTACCGCTGGAGCTGGACGTATCGCTGGATAGCCTGCAGGGGCGCTTTCAGCAGATCGGCTGCCTCGACATGAACGGCGAGCCGCTGAATACGGACGCGTTCAAGGCCTGTGACTGCTATCTGTTCGGCAATGAAGCGCGGGGCGTGCCTCGTGATCAGCTCGACCGGCTGCAGGCCCACGCTTTCACTATACCCGGTGCGGGACTGATCGAATCGCTTAATCTGGGCACCGCCGTCAGTCTGAGCGTGTATGAGCGCCAACGCTGAGCAACCCCGTTTTCAGCAGCCGGTGATGCGTCATCTTGCCTGGCTGTGTTCGGCTCCTCAGTTATATCGGGGGGCCGAAACCTTCGATCCGCTGAACTATCTGCCAGCGGATTACCTGGCCCGTCTAATCTTCTGGGATCGTCATCCCGAACATATGCCTGCGTGTTTGAGGCAGCCTGCGCCGCGTCGTCTGGGCCTCTATTTCGAGCAGCTGTATGCCTGCCTCTTGAGTGATGTGCTGGAGTGGCCGCTGTTGGCCCGCAACCGGCAAATCATGGATGGCAAACGTACGCTGGGTGAACTCGATTTTCTGGTGCGCAATCCACTCAGTGGAGCCGTCGAGCATCACGAAATCGCGGTCAAATTCTACCTTGGTTACCTGGCCCCGGCAGCGGAGCAAACGCTCTGGTACGGCCCCGACAGCCGTGATCGGCTGGATCTCAAGACGGCGCGGCTGCTGGGGCATCAATCCGGCATGGCCGCACGACCGGAAGCGCGGCCGCTGTTGGCAGAGTTTGGACTGACAATGCCGCCACGGCCGCGCATCTTCATGCCCGGCTACCTGTTTTACCCCGAACAGTCTGCGCTGGATGCGCCCGCGCAGACTGATATGGCTCACGGGCGCGGCCAATGGTGTCATGTCAGCCAGCTGGCCGGCCGCGATGCAAATGGCTGGGTCGTACTGCGCAAGCCGCATTGGCTGGGCGTCTGGGAGCAGGCATCGGCACCGGCGGCCGATACTCTGATCACGGCTGCCGATGAAGTCTGTCAGACGGGGCAGCCGCGGCTGTTGGCTCGATTGGCTGTGAGCTCGGCGGGATGGCAGGAAGTTGAGCGATTGTTCGTAGTGCCGGACGCATGGCCCGGCAGACCCTCAACAGGCTGACGGAATCGGCGTCATCGCAGGCCAGACGTCACCCAAAAGTGCGATCAGCTCGGCATGATCCTGAATGCGCAATACGGCACTGATCTCGCGGTTATCTTCCAGAGTAAAGGCTTCAGGTTGCTGCAGGCATACACCCAGGCGGTTGCTGATCAGCGCCAGGGTCGGTTGATTCAGTGATTTACCGCGCCCGGTAATCAGTGCAATCTCGCCGTTGGTCAGTTTGACCAGCGTACCAGGGGCAAAGATGCCCATAACCTCAATGAACAGGCGTGCCAGTTCGGCGTCAATGGTGCTGCCGCGTTGCTGGAAAATCTCGCGCAGAGCGTCGCGTGGCAGCACCTGATTGCGATAGGCGCGTGGCCGAATCATGGCCGAGTAGCAATCGGTAATTGCCAGCAGACGTGCGTCGCGGCTGATCGCCTCGCCGACCAGTCCGGCGGGGTAGCCGCTGCCATCAAGACGTTCATGGTGTTGCAATACCGGTGTGAGCCAGCGTGCTTCCGTCACCCCCTGTTGCCGCAGCAGGTCGTGGGAGCGTTGAGTGTGAGTGTCGATGATATGGCGTTGCTTTTCGGTAAGCGGGCTGGACTGTTCAAACAGTGCCTGCTGGATATCGTACATGCCCAGATCGTGCGTCAGCGCGGCAGCGATCAAGGGGAATCGTTCGAGCGGGCCCTGGCCCATACGGCAGCACGCCACTTCACACATCAGGGCGTCATGCAGTGGGTGAACCAGGCCATGAGGCGCTTCCACGATCAGTTGCATGGTGCCAAGCATACCGTCCGGGTTTTCTTCGCAGGTTCCTTGAATATCAAACACCAGCTGCATGATTTTGCGAATGAAGGCGTTGCCGTTGTGCTGCGTCTTTAGCAGCTTGAACGCATCTTCCAATCGCTCCAGCAAGGTATGAATGATGACGAAGCTGCTGACTTTGCTGCTGCCACTTTTGTTCGATGTCTGTGGTGCGTAGGTGCCCAAATGTGGCGTCAGGAAATAATGTGCCTTGATGCCGAGCAGGCTCTCTATCTGCTTTTCAGTGCGAATCAGGGAACCTTGGGTCAGCAGCAGGGTGCCCTGAGGGCTGTACAAGGACCAGGGCAGGCGTGTACCAACCTGGAGTTCCAGTCCGGTCAGGCTGCGTTGCAGGGTGTTCGGTGTGATGGCGTTCATTCAGCGTCCGTGTTGCTGACAGGCGTCATTTCGAGTTGAGACATACATAATGACGTAACCTGAACCTGTTTGCATTGTGCTACATCATACCGGACAGGTGCCAAAAGGCAGTCTATCGTGAAGTAACGAATTAAATGAATGCCGGTTTAATTTACATCCATACATGTATGAATGTAAAATTTGCCTTTGCTTTTCAAACACCAGGATTCTTGTGATGAAGACATCTCTTTCCAAAGGCCGTGTCCTGATTTTAGCCCTCATGACACTGTTGTTGAGTGCCTGCGGTGATGATACTGCGCAACCGGCAGATGGAGCCCGGTCGCTACCGCCGGTTGAAGCCGAAGTTGTGACACTGAGTCGACAGGATATTGCCCTCGACAAAACCTATTCCTCCCTGCTGCGCAGTGACAACGAAGTAACACTGGTTGCGCGTGTCACCGGTACGCTGGAAACGCGCCAATTTGAGCAGGGGGACCAGATCAGCAAGGGGCAGGTACTCTATACCATCGAGCCTGAGCAGTATCAGGCCCACGTGCAGGAGCGGGAGGCCGACCTGCAGAGCGCCAAGGCCGAGCTGGCTCGTGCCGGACGTGATGCCGTGCGCTATGAGTCTTTGCTCAAGCGTAATTCGGTCAGTCGTCAGCAGTACGATCAGGCACTGGCAGAGCAGCAGGTTGCACGGGCACGTGTTGCGCAGGCTGAAGCGGCACTGGCCAGCGCACGTATTGATCTCAATTATACCCAGGTGACCGCGCCGGTCAGCGGACGTGCGGGGTTGAGTCGGGTCAACTTGGGTAACCTGGTACGTGAAGGCACCGAGTTGGTCACGATTACGCCGCTTGACCCGCTGGAAGTCCGTTTCCAGATGCCGTTGAAGGATGCGCTGGAGCTGCGTAACCAGTTGCAGCTGGATGACATCAACCGCATTCATGCCAGTCTGGCGCTGGGTGAAACCGCTGATGACACGGCGACCCGTTTGCAGGGGTCACTGGATTTTCTCGATGTTCGTGTCGATCAGCGCACCAGCACCGTGCAGGCCTCAGCCACGTTTGCCAACCCGAATGCCAAAGTGCTGCCGGGTCAGTTTGTGCGGGTGAGCATTGAAGGGCTCAAGCGCTACAACGTGATAGCCGTGCCGGAAATTGCCGTAACTCAGGGACTTATGGGACCGCAGGTGTTTGTGATCGATGCTGACAGCAAGGCCCGTGCACGCACCGTTAAACTGGGTGAAGTGGCGGGCGAGCTGCAGATCATTCTGGACGGGCTGGAGCCCGGTGAGTCTGTCATTACAGGTGACCCTGCAGGGATCAAACCGGGTACACCGATCAAGCCTCGTGCGGCCGTTGACGCGGTTGAGCAGGAAGGTGACAGCGCATGAATTTCGCCAACTTCTTCATTAAACGGCCAATCTTCGCCACGGTGATTGCGATCATCCTGACGTTGATCGGGGTGGTGAGTCTGCGCGTGTTGCCGATCGAGCAGTACCCCAACGTGGTGCCGCCGACTGTCTCGGTGCGGGCGGTGTTCCCGGGAGCCAACGCGGAAACGGTTGCGCAGACCGTGGCTGCACCATTGGCCGAGGCGATTAACGGGGTCGAGAACATGCTCTACATGACCTCGACCAGTGCCGATAATGGCTCGATGAGCTTGAGTATCGCATTCGACATCGGTACGGATGGCGATACCAACACCATCAACGTCAACAACCGTGTCCAGGGAGCCCTGTCGCAGTTGCCGGAAGAGGTACAGGCACAGGGCGTCACCGTAAAGTTGCGTTCAAGCTCGATTCTGATGTTGCTGGCGCTGGTTGCGCCGGAAGATGACTACGACAACATCTATATGCAGAACTATGCGACGCTGAATATCCTTGATGAACTGCGCCAGATACCCGGTGTGGGGGAGGCGGATGTTCTCGGCGGCGGCAAGTTTGCCATGCGGATCTGGATGGATCCGGAAAAGCTGTCCCAGTACGATCTGACGCCCACCGAAGTCGCGCGGGCGATCCGGGCTCAGAATACCGAAGTGCCTGCCGGCAGTTTGGCCGGTACGCCGCAGAGCGATCCGCGTGCCTACACCTACACGGTAACGGCGGGTGGACGTCTGTCCAGTGCGGATGATTTCCGTAATATCTTCCTGCGCACCAATGCCGACGGTTCGGCGCTGCTGCTCAAGGATGTGGCTCGTATTGAGTTGGGTGCGTCGTTCTACGGTGTTGATGCCCGTTTGGACAGCGCCGGCATGACTCCGATCGTGATCAACCAGCAGCCGGGAGCCAATGCACTGGAAACCTCGCTGGCGGTCAAGGCCAAGGTGGAAGAACTGTCGGGTCGATTCCCGCCGGGGCTGGACTACGTGGTTCCATATGACACCACCCTGTTTATCAGTGCCTCGGTGGATACGGTGGTTACAACCTTCATCGAAGCCTTCCTGATTGTTGGGGTCATTCTGTATGTCTTCCTGCAGAACTGGCGCTTTACCGTTATCGCCATGTCGGTGGTGCCGGTGTCGGTGGTGGCGACCTTTGCCGGTTTCTACCTGTTCGACTTCTCGCTTAACCTGTTGACGCTGTTCGCGCTGGTGCTGGCGATCGGGATCGTGGTGGATGATGCCATTCTGGTGGTGGAAAACGTCGAGCGTGTACTGAGCGAAGATGAAAATATAAGTGTGCGTCAGGCGACCATTCAGGCGATGAAAGAGGTCGGTGGACCGGTGATTGCAACCTCGCTGATCATGGCCGCGGTGTTCGTGCCGGTAGCCTTTCTGGGCGGTTTCACCGGTCAGATCTATCAGCAGTTCGCCCTGACGATCGCGATCTCGGTCGGCTTCTCGGCACTGATGGCACTTACGTTCACACCGGCACTGTCGGCGGTTTTCATCAAGCACAACCTGCATCAACAGCAGGAATCCGGCCTGTTGCGGGCGCTGCATGCGCTGCATGCGCCGTTGCACCTGTTCAACCGAGGGTTTGATGCCGTTACCGCGCTATATGTACGTTGTGTGGATCTGCTGGTGCGCCGTTGGGTGCTGGCGTTGCTGCTTACGTTCGGCATGAGTGCCGGCTCCTGGTGGATGTTCCAGGAAGCACCGACCACATTGGTACCGCAGACGGACCAAGGCATTATTCTGGCCAGTATTTCGCTGCCGGATGCGGCTTCGCTGGACCGTACCAGTCGTTACATGGATAACGTCAGTCAGCAGGTTCAGGAGATTCCTGGGGTTGCTCATGTGGCAGCGGTGGCGGGCTACGATATCCTGTCCAGCGCGGTCAACAGCGCCCGTGGGGTCATGTTCATCAGCATGCTGCCGTGGGAAGAACGTGAGCTGAGCGCCGATCAGTTGATTGGGCAGGTGATGCAGATCGGTACACAGACGCCGGGCGGTAGCGCAGTGGCGTTCAATATGCCACCGATCAGCGGCCTGTCCACGACGGGTGGTTTCACCGGTTACCTGCAGTCCTATTCGGGGGCCTCTTCACAGGAGCTGTATCAGGCGTCGGTAAAGGTGATGCAGGCTGCCAGCCAGCATCCGGCACTGAACCGTGTATTCACTACGTTCAACGTCAATGTTCCATCCTATCGGGCGGATGTCGACCGACAGAAAACCCTGAGTTATGGGGTCGCACTGGAAGACCTGAATGCAACCCTGTCCAATACGTTGGGTAACGGTTTCGTTAACTACTTCAGTTACCAGAACCGCAACTTCCAGGTCTACCTGCAAAACGAAGATGAATACCGTCAGAAGCCAGACGATTTGAACAACATCTTTGTGCGCAGCAGCAGTGGCGAGCGCATCCCGTTGTCGGAGTTTGTCACGCTGGAGCGCCAGACCGGTCCAGCCGCCGTCTCCCGTTTCGGGGTGTATCTGGGGGCTCAGTTCCAGGGTGGTCCGGCTAACGGCTACAGCTCGGGCCAAGCGATTTCGGCGATGGAAGAGATCGTGCAGGAGACCTTGGGTAGTGATTGGGGTATGGGCTGGACCGGTACTGCATACCAGGAAACGACGTTGGGCAATACGGCCTCGCTGGCGATCGGTTTCGGCATTTTGATGATGTTCCTGATTCTGGCGGCACAGTATGAAAGCTGGTCATTGCCATTAGCGGTCATGACGGCGACACCGTTCGCCTTCTTCGGTGCAGTGGGTGGCATTGTACTGCGCGGTTTAGAGGTCAGCGTCTATGTCGAAATCGGCTTGCTGGTGGTCGTCGGGTTGGCCGCCAAGAACGCGATTCTGATCGTCGAGTTTGCCGAGTTGCAGCGCAAGGAATTCGGCAAATCGATCCGCGAAGCGGCCGTTACTGCAGCGGAACTGCGCTTCCGTCCGATCATAATGACATCGTTCGCCTTTATCCTCGGTACTCTACCGTTGGCATTGGCGACCGGTGCCAGTGATACCAGCAGTCACCATATCGGTACAGCTGTATCGGTGGGGATGGGCTCGGTGGCGATCATCGGCAGCTGTTTCGTGCCGACGTTTTACGCCATGATCGCGTCGATTTCGGATTGGCTTGCGCGTAAACGTGGCGTGAGCGAAGCGCACTGAGGCGCGGAGGATATCGTGGGAAAGGGCTGGTCAGACGACCGGCCCTTTTTTGTGGGGGAATCAGAAGCTGAAGTTGATGCCGACGTTCAGCTGATTGGCATCTTCAACACCATACAGGCTGCCGTCCCAGGCCATGAACTCGGCCCACGCTACGACGTGTTGATGCAGGGTGCGCTGGTAGGCGAGAATCGCGGCGGTAAAATCGCCATCGCTGTTCTCTGCCGAGAAGTCGGACAGGCCCAGCGTGTACAGGTTCTTGCCTGCCGGGATGCCGACAATGGCATCGATACCGGCACCGCTGTTTTCCTGGTCGATATAGGCACCGTTGATATAGAAGCCTTCACCGGCGTAGTACGCCGACAGGCCGTAACGGTCATTGCCGCCTTCGGTGCCGGTAAAGGCGGTGCCCAAAGTCAGATTGCCGAGGCTGTAGGTCGCGCCGATCTGCGTCTGTTCCTGGCCGGTATTGTCTTCGTCATCTACCTGATACAGTGCCTTCACTTTCAGACCACCCAGATCAGGGCTGCTGTAGTAGGCGGATTCGCTCACCCGCAGTCCACCATCCAATGTGTAGTAGACCGGTGCAGAGTTCCACCACATGTAGTCAGCGGCAACACCTACGGTTTCATAAAAAGGCGAGTCCACCTTACCCAGAGCCAGGGTGCCGTATGTGGTATCGGTCAGGCCGATATGGCCATAACGCATATCGCCGACGGTATCGCCGTCGTTGCCAAGGTCGAGCCCCACTTCATATTTGGCAAAGGCGCTCAGGCGTTCATCCAGTGCATAAGAGCCCTTGATGCCGACCCGTGATAACGCGTCCTTGTATTCGGTGTCATCATTGTCTTTTTTCTGCTCCAGCATGATGCGCAGGCTGCCATATACCTCGATTCCGGTGTCGGCGATTTCGACGGCGCAGGCAGGCGCGGCTGTGGCGAGCAGAGTGCACAGAGTAAGTAGTTTTTTCATCGGGGTTGATCCGTATTGTTGTTATATTGTGATGAGATTACGGCGGGCACAACCGGACCGGTGCGCCCGCGGGGTGTATCAGGACGCCTGGATAGCGTCGACAATTGCCTGGCCCAGTTCCTGGGTGCTGGCGTTGCCACTCATGTCGCGGGTCAGTGCAGTCTGATCGCGGATCACGGTTTCGATGGCGGTCATGATGGTGTCGTGCATAGCATTGCAGCCCAGGTGCTGCATCATCATGGCAGCCGCCCAAACAGTGCCGATCGGGTTGGCAATGTTCTGGCCGGCGATGTCCGGAGCCGAGCCGTGTACCGGTTCAAACATGGAAGGGAAGGTTTTTTCCGGGTTGATGTTGGCCGACGGTGCAATGGCGATGGTGCCGGTGCAGGCCGGGCCAAGATCCGACAGGATGTCGCCGAACAGGTTGGAACCGACAATCACATCATAGAACTCCGGCATCCGCACCAGGTTGGCGGTGAAAATGTCGATATGGAACTGGTCCACCTTGACCTCGGGGTACTGCTCCGCCATCGCTTCAACACGGCCATCCCAGTAGGGCATGGAGTGGAACAGACCGTTGGACTTGGTGGCCGAGCTAAGGTGTTTCTTGTCGCGGGACTGGGCCAGGTCGAACGCATATTTCAGGATACGGTCGGTACCCTTGCGGGTGAAAATGCTCTGCTGAGAGACGACTTCATCTTCGGTGCCTTCATATTGAATGCCGCCGATGTTGGAGTATTCGCCTTCGACGTTTTCACGCACGACATAGAAATCGATATCGCCCGGTTTCTTGTTGGCCAGCGGTGACTGCAGGCCTTCAAACAGGCGGACCGGTCGCAAATTCACGTACTGGTTGAAGGCGCGACGAATCGGCAACAGCAGCCCCCAGAGTGAAATGTGATCAGGTACGCCGGGGAAGCCAACGGCTCCAAGGAAGATGGCATCGAACCGGCTCAGCTGTTCCAGGCCATCTTCCGGCATCATGCGGCCGGTTTTGTGGTAGGTCTCGCATGACCAGTCGAAGTGGGTGAAGTTCAGCTCGATGCCTTGTTGTGCGGCCGCAGCCTGCAACGCCTTGATGCCTTCGGGGATGACTTCAGTACCGATGCCGTCTCCGGGAATGACGGCGATATTGAACTGTGACATGGGTGACTCCTTTTATTGTCATATTGAGCACGTCTGGTCTCCAGTTTAGGGATTGGTCTGATAAGATGTAGGCCTGAACTGTAATCTGTGAGTTTACATATCGTGGACAAGCTGCCTGCTCTGGACGACATCAGAGTCTTTGTGACTGCAGCTCGCTTGACGAGCTTTGCCCGGGCGGCCGAGCAGCTGATGGTATCGCCAGCCTATATTTCCAAGCGGATAAAACTGCTTGAAGAAAACCTCGGGTTGACGCTCTTCTACCGCTCGGCGCGGGCCATCAGTCTGACGCTGGAAGGCGAAACCGTGCTGCGTACCGGCGTGCAGATGCTGCAGGATCTGGATACGATGAAAAACGAGCTGATGGCGTGTCGCGACGAGACGCGTGGTCTGTTGCGGATCAGCTGCAGCACCGGTTTTGGCACCGAGTATCTGAATCCTTTCATCCTGTCGTTGCGTGAACGTTATCCGCTGCTGGATATCGACCTGACATTGGTGGATCGCGCCATTGATATTGTCACCGAGAACGTGGATCTGGATATCTGTCTCGGCGGCAGCATCCCCGAACAGTATATTGCCCGTCGCATCGCCGCCAACGTGCGGGTGTTCTGTGCCGCACCGGCCTACCTTGAGCGGCGCGGTTGTCCCGTCCATCCGCAGGATCTGGAGCAGGCGCACGATTGCATCTCCATCCGCGAGCGTAACCAGCATCCGGCCTCATGGAAGGTGGAGTGCGAGGGTGAAAGCCTGGCGATTACGCCCAATAGCCAGCTGAGCGTGAATAACGGCAATGTGGCCAAACAATGGTGTTTGGGTGGGCAGGGGATTTTGCTGCGCTCGATCTGGAGCGTGCGTCAGGAGCTGGAGCAGGGGACGCTGGTACGTGTGTTGCCGCAGTGGCAGCAGACCGCTGATGTCTACGCCGTGTATTCCAGAACAACCCAAAGCAGTGCCAAGCTACGTGTGTTTATCGAGAACCTTGAACAGTACCTGCGGGATCAGCTTGCGCTGGATGCGCCGGTGTAAACCGACACTGATAATGATGGAGAACATATGAGTGCAGACGGATTCGGCAAGCGCCTGCTGGCCCTGCTAAAGGAGCGCAAGACCAGTCAGATCAAGGTCGCTCAAGGGCTTGAAGTTTCGCGAACCGCTGTCAACAAGTGGACCAAGGGCGGCATGATCGATGATGGCAACCTGGACAAGCTGGCGGCTTTTCTCGGGGTTGATAAAATCTGGCTCAAATATGGTGATTACGGCAATGGTGCTCAAGACAGTGGCCAGGACGGACGCAATATCAATGAAGTCCACCTGCAGGAAACCGCTGAAATCGTGACCTGGGAATGGGATTTGTTGACCGGTGCGGTGAGCTATTCCGACAATGTGGAAGCCGTGTACGGCGTCCGTCTGACCAGTAATGAAGATTTCTGGAACTTGATGAGCGGACCTTCGAAGGACAAGCTGGTCAAGGGGTATGAAAAAATCATGCGTGAGGGTGGTGCGCATGAGATGGATTTCAAGATCAACAAGGATGGGCAACACCGCTGGATCACGTCACGGGCGACTGGAGTGAAGGGGCCGAATGGCAAGGTCACCAAGCTGATCGGCATCAGTCTGGACAATACCGAGCGCAAGACGGTTGAGCTGCGCTTGAGCCGCATTAACCGGTTTTTCAACACATTGCTGGCGCACATGGACCACTTGGTTGTGTTTACCGATACCGCCGGTGAAATTTTGGCAACCAACCATGAGACGCGCCCGGAAAAGATCAGCTACATGGAGCTGCAGGCGCTGTTGTACCAGTTCATGCTGAAGCAGGCGGATCAGGTGGCCATGCTACGTGAGCAGGGGCCGTGCCGGATAACCTTTCAGCATAAAAAAATGGTTGTGTCCCATCATGCCGATGACGAAACACAACCCTTTTTGATGTTTCATTTCAAGTAATGCGAGTCCGGCTGGATTACAGATCCAGCACCAGTCGGGTGCCCTTGGCGCGCGACACGCAGATCATCATCGTTTCCTGAGCGTTCTGCTCGTCATCATCGAGATAGTTGTCGCGATGGTCTGCTTCCCCTTCCAGAATGGTGGTTTCACAGGTGCCACACACCCCGTTGCGGCACAGGCATTCGATATTGATGCGCTTGTCGGCTTCGATGGCCTGCAGGATCGACATGTCCTCGCCAATTTCCAGGCTGAAGCCCGAGCGCTGGAAATGCACCTCAAAGGCATCGCCATCGCTGGCGACTTCGCCGAAATTCTCGAAGTGGGTCCGCTCTTCGCCGAGAATACGGTTGCCCTGCTCAATCACGGCATCAATCAGCGGCTGAGGGCCGCAGACGTAGACATGACTCTGTGCCGATTGCTGTTCCAGCAGAGTGGCAACATCCAGGCGCTGATCCCTGGCGTTGTCATAAATGAACAGACGCTCACCGACGCGCTCGCGCAATTCTTCGACAAACGCCGCATTGGCCCCGTCACGGAAACAGTAGTGCAGCTCAAACGCCAGCCCTTCGCGCTCCAGTTCGTGAAGATAGGGCAGGAACGGCGTAATGCCGATACCGCCGGCAATCAGTATGTGCTTGCTGTTATGGTCATGAACCAGAGGGAAAAAATTCTCAGCCGGTGACAGGTGTAGAGTGTCACCTTCCGCAACCTGGGTATGCATGTAGGCCGAGCCGCCTTTGGAATTTTCATCCAGCAGCACGGCAATGCGGTAGCGGTCGGGCTGTTGCGGGTCACTGGTCAGCGAGTAGGCGCGGCGGATGCCGGCGGCGTCCATATGCACGGTGACATGGCTACCGGCGCTGAAGGTCGCCAGCGTACCCTGCGGTGCGACAAACTCGAATGCTTTGATGGTCGGGCTCAGTGACTCGACCCGGCTGACGTTGACTGCAATTTTATTCTGATTCATGACACATACTCACTCGTGGGAACTCAGGCGATGTCGACGCAGAGGTATTTCACCTTCAGATAGTCTTCAATCCCGTACTTGGAGCCTTCCTTGCCGAGGCCGGACTGCTTGACGCCACCGAAGGGCGCAACCTCATTGGAGATGATGCCGGTATTGATACCGATCATGCCGCTTTCCAGTGCTTCACCGACCCGGTAGACACGACGGACATCGTTGGTGAAGAAGTAGGCGGCCAGGCCGTAGATGGTGTCATTGGCGTACTGCAGCACTTCGGCTTCGCTGTCGAAGCGGATCAGCGTGGCGATCGGGCCAAAGATTTCGTCATTGGCGATATCCATGGAGTGATCGACGCCGGTGAGGATTTTCGGGTTGATGTACTGACCCTGTTCCTCGATTTCGCTGCCCAGGGTCACCAGTTCAGCACCCTTGGCCAGTGCATCGTCCAGCAATACCTGCATGCCGTCGATGGCACGGGTGGTGATCATCGGGCCGATATCGGTGCCGTTTTCCAATCCGTTACCCACGCGCAGCTTGGCGACTTCGGCGGTGAACTTGGCCAGAAACTCGTCATAGACGGCGCTGTGAATATAGAAGCGGTTGACGCAGACGCAGGTCTGGCCACCGTTGCGGAATTTGGCCACGACGCCACTGGCGACTGCCTTATCGATGTCCGCATCCTCGAACACGATGAACGGCGCGTTGCCGCCCAGTTCCAGCGAGGTCTTCTTGATGGTCGATGCACACTGGCCATACAGGGTGCGTCCCACCGGGGTTGAACCGGTAAAAGAGAACTTGCTGATCAGCGGGTGCTGAGTCAGTGCGCCGCCCAGCGTACGGGACTCACCGGTCACGATATTGAAGATACCAGCCGGAATACCGGCGCGGTCCGCCAGTTCGGCCAGCGCCAACGCGGTAAACGGGGTTTCCGAGGCCGGCTTGATCACGATGCTGCAGCCCGCGGCCAGTGCCGGTGCTGCCTTGCGGGTGATCATGGCGGCAGGAAAATTCCACGGCGTGATCGCACTGCATACACCTACCGGCTGCTTGATGGTGGTGATGCGGTTGCTGCTCACGGTCTGCGGAATGGTTTCGCCGTAGACGCGTTTGCCTTCTTCGGCAAACCACTCAATAAAGGAAGCGGCGTAGCGAATCTCGCCCTTGGCTTCATGCAAAGGTTTGCCTTGCTCAAGGGTCATGATGCGGGCCAGGTCGTCGACGTTGGCTTCGATCAGATCAAACCAGCGGCGCAGGATTTGGGCACGTTCCTTGGCGGTGCGTGCGCTCCAGGCGGGCATGGCTGCGTGAGCGTGAACAATAGCGTCTTCAACCTGTTCCAGTGACAGACTCGGGACGCTGCCCAGAGACTCTTGTGAAGCGGGGTTGTTGACGTTGATGGTGTTGGCAGCGTCGACCCATTGGCCGTTGATGTAGCAGGACTGCCGGAACAGTGTGGGAGATGTCAGTGTTTTCATGGTATACAGCGTCTCTGCGGGGTGCCTGGGCACCCCGTGATGAATGAGGTTCAGCTCAGGTGGGACTTGGCAATTATCTGGTGGAAATGCGCCACGCCGTGCTCACTGATGCCGCTGCGCTGACGGTCAGCCATGATGCGGCCCTGGCCACGGTAGCCGCGTGATTTCAGGCCGCGCTGCACGCTTTCCACGAGACGCAGGTCTTCCGGGCGGAAAACGGTGCGGTACCACTCAACCAGCTCTTTCTGGTACTCGGTCAATTCCTCGTTGAGAAAATAGATGTCGTAGTACTGCAGGGTTTCGCCGGCGCTGACCGGGAATTCATAAATAGCGGTCATGAAATCGCCCCCCGGCGGCATGTTGAACATGGTGCTGGGCCAGATCCAGAAGCCGGAGAATTTGGGGTCGGTCACGGAGCTGTCGAACTGGAACGAATTTTCCGATGATGTTGCTTCACCGATCTGGACCGTCCAGTTGTTGTGCAGCTGGTGCTCGTATACATCGACATTCACGGAGCTGGCGAAGCTGACGTGGTTGGTCGGGCAGTGGTAGCACTCGATGTAGTTATCGACGATGGTTTTCCAGTTGGCCGGGGTATGGCTGATGAAGCGGGCCGCAAGCTTGAGATCCTTGATCACGGCGCAGGCTTCGTTCATTTTCTCGGCCAGACCGGGCAGCTGTTCTTCAATCGGCTGGGGCTCGCCTTCGGTCAGGTTGATGTAGATAAAACCGGCGTGCTCGGTGACGTGGAACGGCACCAAACCCAGTGCGTCGCCTTCAAAATTATTCACGTTTTCGCAATTGGTGGCGTGTGCCAGTTTGCCATCCAGTTTGAATGCCCAGGCGTGATACGGGCAAGTGATCACGTTCTTGGCTTTGCCCGCGGACTCGCTCATCAACTGATGGCCACGGTGCGGACAGACATTATAGAAGCCGCGCAGCACGCTATCCCGTCCGCGCACGATCACCAGGCTCTCGCCGATGATTTCGCGGGTGATGTAAGCGTTTTTCTCTGCCACTTCGCTGCCATGTGCCACGCACACCCATGAATTGGCGAAGATGGTTTCTTTCTCAGTTTCGAAGATCTCGGCTGAGGTGTAGTACTGCGCAGGGATGGTCCACGCGTTATCGATGTCGATATGGTCATCCAGAGAAAGTGTTTGCTTGGCGCTCATGGCAGGCTCCGCTTATTGTTTTTTGTAAACCCATAGTTAACAAGATGTGGATGCTATCGAGCTTTAAATTCCGGGTCAAGCCACTTGTGAGCAGTTTTCTCAAAATTCAGTAAATACCAGCGTTAATGCACCACTTTAGTTGCATATCCAACAGGCATGGATCAATTTAAGGAGGATTTTACTACTTGATTCGGCGGTGAATTTTTTGTTGACACGGCCACGTACGACTCATTAGATTGTAAACCGCAAGTTTATTTACTCCACGGCTGGCAGCGATGTCGAGGGAGGCTGGAGTCAATAGGCGTGCGGGGCCTGGCAAGGGCTGTTCGGGTGCGGGTCCGCCCGGTCGGCGGCCGTCTGTCGGGCGCAGAGGATCGCTAGCGTTGCTGGTCCCCCGCTGGTAGCCGGCGTTCTAATAATAAAATAAACGATAGGTATCTCGAATGAGTACAGAGCAAAACAATAATAAAATGGCGATTGACCCCGCCATTCTATGGCCTGCGGTGTTGGTAATTCTGGCAGCCAGTATCCCGCTGGCGATCAACCCTGTCGCTGGTAAGGTCATCATCGGCCAGCTGCTTGGCTGGTTTACTGGTCAATTCGGGTGGCTGTACCTGTTGTCCGGTGTCGGCAGTTTCTTTTTCATGTGTTGGCTTGCTTTCGGGCCGGTTGGCAGGATCAAGCTGGGTACTCCTGAAGACAAGCCCGAGTTCAAGAAGGCGTCATGGATTGCGATGCTGTTCTGTGCAGGGATTGGCATCTCGATCTGTAACTGGGCGTTTGTTGAGCCGCTCTATTTCATGACCACGCCGCCTTTGGGGGTTGAAGCCAATACCCATGCCGCAGCTGAATGGGCGGCGATGTACCCGATGTTTCATTGGGGTGTTGTGCCCTGGGCGTTGTATCTGATGCCCGCGCTGCCGATTGGTTATGCACTGTATGTACGTAAGGTACACGTACTGCGCTTGAGTGAAGCCTGTCGTGGTGTGTTGGGTGATCTGGTGGATGGCCCGGTCGGCAAATTGATCGATGTAATCGTGATCTTTTCCATTGTTGGCGGTGTGGGTACGTCATTGGGGCTGTCGGTACCGCTGGTGTCGGAACTGTTTCAGACCATGTTTGGCCTGGAAGACTCTTTTGGGTTGCAGATGATGATTCTGGCGGCCTGGATCGCGATGATCGCCTGGAGTGTTTACAACGGTCTTAATAAGGGTATTCAAACCCTGTCCAATATCAACGCGGTGTTGGCCGTCGTGTTGCTGGCGTTCATCCTGCTGGCGGGTTCAACCGTGTTCCTGCTGAACCTCTGGTCCAACAGTTTCGGTCTGTTCATGGATAACTTCTTCCGTATCAATTTCTGGACCGATCCGATCGACAAAGGTGGCTTCCCTGAAGGCTGGACCATGTTCTACTGGGCCTGGTGGATCGCGTATGCACCGATGATGGGGCTGTTTGTGGCGCGTGTATCCCGTGGCCGTACCATCAAGGAGTTGATCGTCAACGGTGTTGTCTGGGGCAGCATTGGTTGCTGGGCCTTCTTTGCCATCTGGGGTGGCTATGCGATCGACCTGAGCGTGAACGGTGGTGTCGACCTGCAGTCGATCCTGAGTGAGCAGGGCATTCCGGCGACAGTGGTTGCGGTGCTGCAAACGCTGCCGGCAGCTGACCTGGTGATCCCGGTCTTTACATTGCTGTGCTTCGTATTTCTGGCAACGACAGTGGATTCATCGGCCTACATGCTGGCTGCCATCTGCACCAAGGAGATTACCGGCTATCAGGAGCCTGCGCGCTGGAACCGTATTCTCTGGACTCTGGTGTTGGCGATGGTCGGTGTGGGTCTGCTGTCGGCAGGTGGCCTCAAGGCGGTGCAGTCTTCAACCGTACTGGTGGCACTGCCAATGATCCCAGTGTTGTTCATTATGGCGGCTTCGCTGCTGCGCTGGGTGTATCAGGACTTTGGTTCAGATTTGGCTCCGCATGCGCTAGCCCGCTGCCAGTATAAAGGTGAAAATGTGAAAGTGTGTACGTACAGCGGTGAGCAAACCAGCCTCAAACGTGCATGACAGGGAGTATTGGGTGGCGTGCTGAAGCGCGCCTCCGATTTGGCTCCAAATGACCCCGGCCTGGTGCCGGGGTTTTTCGTTGGTGCAGGGCGGGTCAGGCGACGCGGATAAGACGGAGCAGGTTTTCGATCATGACCGTGCCCTTGGCTTCAATCGAGTAACGCTCGGTGTGGCGGAGCCAGCCATAAAACAGTCCCGAAAGAGTGGCATGTAGCAAGTCGGTGGCAGCTTCAGCAGGAAGGCTCAACTGGCCGCGATCGTGGGCCAGTTGAAAATACTTCAGCAGCACGGCGTACGTATCATGAGAGATTTCCTCCTGCATGGCCTGCGGGTCAATGTCACTGAAAAATTCGCAGCGGTACATCAGAATGGAATGGACACGCTTGTGGCGTGGTTGTTCCAGGCGCGCCAACCCCTTGATACAGGCCAGACGGATCGCTTCCAGTGGGCATTGGTCGGCCGTTGGAGCGTCCACCTGATCAACCAGGTCCTGAAACGGCATGCGCACCCGATCCAGCATGGCATGGAACAGGTCTGCCTTGTTTTTGAAGTGCCAGTAGACGGCACCGCGTGTCATGCCGGCGTGGCGCGCAATCTGTTCAAGGGAGGAGCGGGAGACGCCGTGTTCCATGAACATCTCTTCAGCCGCGTCGATCAATGCCTCGCGCGTGGCGGCGGCTTCGGCTTTGGTGCGTCGTGCCATAACGGTATGCCTTATTAAAACGGGTACAAAAAACGAGCTTATTTTAGCGTATAGAGGGTAAAAACATCTATACATCTTTGTTTGTATGTATAGCGGTACCTATCCATCTTTACAGATCTTTACGCACAATTAACCCTTGTTTAAGTAACGTTGAAATACAATTCAACCATCGCTAAATCAGAGCCGTGACCGGCTAAGGATGGTTCAATGAGGGCATGTTTACTGACGCTGCATCGCTGGCTGGCGCTGCTGCTGACGCCACTGTTTTTGCTGATTACGCTGACTGGCATGGTATTGGCGTTCAAGCCGGTGCTGAGTGACTTGTCGGCACCGCCCTATGCGGGGGCTGTCGATACTGTGCAGTTGATCAAATTGCTTGAAAAGCAGTCGGGGCAGGGGAATATCAACATGGTGCAGAGGAGCGTCATGTCGGGTCAGTGGATGATCCCGGATATGGGAGAGTTTCAGCTGGATACGGCTGAACAAGTGGGTAACGGTGTAGATCGTACTGCCGATTTTTTTGCATGGGTGAAAGAGCTGCACAAAGATCTGCTGCTTGATGCCGGCGATCTGGTGGAGTGGGTAACCTATGCCATGCTGGCGATCATGGTGGTCGGTGTGTTGTTGGGGTGGCCCAAGTTCAGCCAATCCCTTATCGGTTGGCATCAATGGTTGGGTGTCTGGTTGCTGCCGCTGGCATTGCTGCTGCCGTTAACTGCCATTCTCATGACACTGCATATTGGCCGCCCTGATTACGGACTGCAACAGAATGTCGAGCAGACGTCATTGGTGCAGGGTATTCGTCAGGCAGCCGTTGAACATGATCTGTCGAATATGACAGCTGTACGCCGCTTTAAGGCAGGATCAGTGATGATTCAGCTGCCGGAGCAGCTGTTGGTCGTCAGTGGCGACAAGGTGACGTCAGTAGAGTCGGGTGCCAACCTGCCCAAGCAGCTGCATGAAGGTCTGTGGGCGGGCTGGTTCTCAGGCATTTTCAATGCGCTGGTTGCAGGGCTGGTCGGTGGCTTGACGCTGACCGGCGGGCTTAGTTGGTTACGTCGTCAGCGTGCGGCTGGCGTTAGCCAGGTACAGGATGGGGCGCAGGTGCTCGTGGTGTTTGCCAGTCAGACGGGGACGGCGCAAGGTCTTGCTACGGCGACGGCTGGTATGCTGGAGCAGGCGGGCATCCCGGCTGATCAGGGTTCTATTGCTGCGTTCAAGCCAGCGGACTGGAAGTGCTATCAACAGGTGCTGGTGATCGCCTCTACGACGGGGGATGGTGAGCTGCCCGAGATGGCGCGTAGCTGGGTCAAAGCATTGCCGGCGGGGAGTTTGAAGGGAGTACATTTTAGCTTATTGGCCCTGGGTGATCGTCGTTATGAGCACTTCTGTGCCGGGGGTCATCAGCTACAGCAGGCGCTGTTTGGTGCAGGTGCAACTGAACAGGTGCCGCTGCATGAGGTTGATGCTGACCCGGCCATGGAGTGGGCAAGCTGGTTGAAGCAATTGGGGCAGCAGCATGGTTGGGCCTTACGAACCGGTCATATAGCTACTCAGCGCCAGACCTGTACTGCACGGCTGATCGAACGAGTACGTTTGGATACACCATTGGGTGATGATGCACCGCACAGTTACAGCTTGATCTTTGAAGTGCCTGAAACGCTGGCGTTCGCCCCGGGTGATCTATTCCAGTTTCAGCCGCAGACGGCTGCTGCTCCACGTACCTACTCCATCGGTTCGGCGTCCGCAACCAGTCCGGGGCATGTTCGGCTGACAGTCGGTCTGTTGCGTTACAAGGATGATGCCGGGAAGGAAGTGCTGGGTCTGGGCAGCAGTGAATTGTGTCTTAACTGGCCGGTGGGTGAAACTCGAGAAATTGAATTGGTAGCGCACCCGGGGTTCCATCCGCCTAAAGACCTGGAGCTGCCGCTAATCATGGTGGCAACGGGTTGTGGTATCGCGCCTTTTATCGGCTTTCTTGAGGAGCGTGCGCATGCCGGAAAGCAGGGGCCGGTCTGGTTACTGTTTGGTAACCGCCATCTTGAGGGTGATTACCTCTATCGCGACCAGATCGAAGCGATGGTTGAGCAACAGGTCATCACGGATCTGGATACTGTTTTCTCGCGTGATGGTGGTGGTCAGCGCTACATTAGCGAGCGATTGGAACAGCATGGTGACAAGCTGCTGGACTGGATTGGTCGTGGTGCCGCGTTGTATGTCTGTGGCCGAGCGTCCACGCTGGGGAAAAGCGTAGATGAGGCCTTGATCAAGGTATTGTGCAAGCGTGGCATGTCTGATGCGTCAGCCCATGCCGAGCTTGAACGTTGGCGTGACGAGGGTGTAATGCACTGCGACCTGTTTGACTGAGAGGGCGCTTGATGATCGGGGCTGCAACGGCCCCGACTTTGCACTTGATCAAATATTGATGATAAAACCCGCTTAACAGCAGTATTTCTTGTCCTGCAGTCCTAAAATGGCCGGTAATTGTCCCGCAAACGGATTTGAGAGTCTGTCAGCTGCCATGAATCGAGTCATTCCTGTTTTTTTCGGTGCCCTTGTTCTGTTGTCTACCCTTCAGGCTACAGCCGACGTGCGTAAAATCGTTCACCCTGACGGTCGGGTGGAATACACCAATGTAGCGCCGGCGCAAAAAGCCTCGGTGGTGAGTACCTACTACAAATACCGTACTGCCGACGGCACATTGGCGTTCAGTGATGAAAAACCCAGTGGTGTCGACTACGAGAGCATCCGTTTTGACTGTTACGCCTGCAAGATCGATTCCAGCGTTAATTGGGAAACCACGCCGCTGTTCGTCGACCGTTACGGTCCGATCATTGATCGCATCGCGGCCCTGCATGCTGTGGATGCGGCGCTGGTGAGGGCTGTTATTCATGCCGAGTCCGCGTTCAACCCCAAGGCCCGTTCGCGGGTCGGTGCGCAGGGACTGATGCAGCTGATGCCGCAAACAGCGGCGGAGCTGGGTGTCGGTAACCCCTTTGATGCCGAGCAGAATATCGATGGTGGGGTGCGTTATTTGGCCGGGCTGTTAAAACGTTATGACCGCGATGTGCGCTTGGCTACAGCGGCCTACAATGCCGGTCCGGGGGCCGTGAAAGAGTACGGTGGTGTGCCGCCCTACGCGGAAACCCAAGCCTATGTGAAACGAATTGCGATATTGCAACGGCGTTATCAGTCGGCCGACTGAAGCAACAGGAGGCATTGAAGTGTGCAGTAGGATAAGTAGTGCCGCTTCTTCGTCATAATCTTCTTTGCTTATCTGTAGTTGAGAACACCGGCAGGGCCCTCTATAGTCGTGGCCGCAATATTCTAATCACATCGACCATCGCCGTATCATCACTACTCTGCAGGGAGAATAACCGTGTCCGACCAGCCTTCATTGTTTGATGATGAAACGTCCCCTCTGCGCGTGCTGCACAGCTCTGATTGGCATTTGGGGCGGCTGCTTTACGGCCAGAAGCGTTACGACGAGTTTCAGGCGTTTCTCGACTGGATGCTGACGCAGATACATGAGCAGGCGGTGGATGTACTGCTGATTGCCGGTGACCTGTTTGATACCACAACCCCGAGTAACCGTGCCCAATCGCTGTACTACCGTTTCCTCAACGGCGTGGCGGCATCGACCTGTCGTCATGTGGTGATTATCGGTGGCAACCATGATTCCCCCAGCTTTCTCGATGCCCCGGCGCAGCTGCTCAAGGCGCTGGATGTACACGTAGTAGGCGCTGCCTGTGATGATCCGGCTGATGAGGTGGTTGTGTTGCGTGCGGCCGATGGTCAGCCGGAAGCGATCATCTGCGCCGTACCGTATCTGCGCGACCGTGATATCCGCCGTGCCGAAGCGGGTGAAAGTCTGGACGACAAGGACCGCAAACTGGTCGCCGGTATCCGTGAACACTATGCCCGTGTGTGTGATGCCGCCGAACAACAACGTACGGCACTGGCAGCCGATATCCCGATGATCGGCATGGGCCACCTGTTTGCCGCCGGTGGTCGCACGCAGGAGGGCGATGGCGTGCGCGATCTGTATGTGGGCTCACTGGCACAGGTGGGCGTGGATGCCTTTCCGGATAGTCTAGACTACGTGGCGCTGGGTCATCTGCATGTGCCTCAGGCCGTCGCCGGGTGTGAACAGATTCGTTACAGCGGCTCACCGCTGGCGATGGGGTTTGGTGAATCGAAACAGCAGAAAAGCCTCTGTCTGATCGACTTTGATGGTCGCACCCCGGCACTGACGTTACTCGATATTCCCCGCTTTCAGCGCATGGAGCGGATCAAGGGCGACCAGGCGGCGCTGGAAGCGTCCCTGGCAACACTGGCGGCTGACGACGAATCGATCTGGCTGGAGGTGCTGTATGAAGGTGACCAGATCGCTGCCGACCTGCGCCAGTGGCTGGAGCAGCGCGTTGAAGGTACCCGTCTGAGCTTGCTGCGGGTGCGCAACAACCGGGTGGTGGATCGTATCCTGGCGCGCACGGGCGAGGAAGAAACGCTGGACGACCTGCAGCCCGTTGAAGTGTTCGAGCGCGCACTGAATGCACATCAGGTGCCGGACGCTCAGCAGGCCGAACTGAAGCAGTTGTTCAGCAGCCTGCTGCAATCCATGGCCGAGCAGGATACACGCGCCGAGTGATCAGCGCGTGTCGATACCGGCCGCAGCCAGACGCTGGCGGGTACGGCGCTCACGCTGGAACAGGTACAGGCCTGAGCCCAGAATAATCGCGGTGCCCAACCAGGTGATCGCATCGGGGTAGTCACCGAACAGCAGGTAGCCCAACGCGGTGGCACTGATAATCTCCAAATACTGGAACGGTGCGAGCAGGCTGGCCGGCGCCCGTTTGAACGCCGCGTTGATCAGGCCGAACGCCAATGCCGACAGCACACCCATCAACAGCAGAATGGCCCAATGTTCGCTGACGTTACTGTGCCATTGCAGCTGTTCGATGTTCCAGTGCTCGCCAAACAGCATCGCCAGTGCCAGAAACAGACAGGCGAATACACCGCTCCAGAACTGCGATGCCAGCCCGTCGATGTGGCCGGAAAGGTGCCGCAACGTCGCCATATGGGCGGCATAAAAGAAGGCCGCCAGCAATGGCAGTACCGTTACCCAGCCATAGGCTTCCCAGTTGGGACGGATCACGATCAACGCCCCGATCAAGCCGACGATGACGGCTCCGTACTGGTGGCGGCCGACCTTCTCGCCCAGAAACCAGGCCGACATCAGCATCAGCAATAATGGTTCGACAAAGAAGATGGCGATATTGTTGGCCAGCGGCAGATAACTCAGCCCCCAGAACAGGAACGTAAGGGCGGCGGCGATCCACAGCCCTGACAGCATCAGTTGTCCCAGTACCCTGCATACGCCGGCACTGGTGCCGGAACCACCCCGCGCCATAAAGGCGGCCAGCAGCAACGTTTGCATGGCAAAACGGATACAGCCAATCTGTGCCGGTGACAGCGATGTCGACAGCAATTTGGCGATGGCATCCATGCCGGGAATCAGTAACATGGCCAAGGCCATGATGCCCATACCTTTTTCGGTGGGCGACAGGGCATGGGTATGATGTTGCAACCGTTGTAACATAAGCCCTCACAGGCGATTATCAGACAAACCGAATATAGTACCAGACCAACCGACAGCAACCGAATCCGGGCCCTCATGCGCATACTCCAGATCCGCTTCAACAATCTCAACTCGCTGGCCGGTGAATGGCAGATCGATCTGACCGATCCCGCCTACACTGCCGACGGCATCTTCGCCATTACCGGTCCGACCGGCGCGGGCAAGTCGACCCTGCTCGACGCTGTCTGTCTGGCGTTATATGGCCGTACCCCGCGCCAGAGCCGGGTTAACGCCAGCCAGAATGAAGTGATGTCACGCCAGACCGGCGAGTGTTTTGCCGAAGTGGTGTTCGAGACTCCGCAGGGGCGCTGGTGCTGTCACTGGAGCCAGCACCGCAGCCGCAAGAAAGCGGATGGCGCGCTGCAGCAACCCAAACATGAAGTGTCCGAAGTCGCCAGTGGCAAGGTATTGGTAACGAAGCTCAAGGACGTGGCCGAAACGGTCGAACGCCTCACCGGCATGGACTTCGACCGTTTCACCCGCTCCATGCTGCTGGCACAGGGCGGTTTTGCGGCCTTTTTGCAGGCGGATGCCGATGCCCGCGCACCGATTCTGGAACAGATTACCGGTACCTCCATCTACTCCGATATCTCCAAGGCAGTACACCAGCGTCGGGGTGAAGAGAAGCAGGCGCTGGAACAGTTGAAGGCCGCCCAGTCGGGCCTGCAGTTGTTGGAACCTGAGGCCGAAGCCGAGATCGGCCGTGAACTGGCCGAACTCAACGAGCGGGTGCATGAACACCAGACGCAGGTAGACCAGCAGCAGGCATTGCTCAACTGGCGACAACAGCTGGACGCTGAAACAGCACAGTTGCAACGCTTACAGCAGGACCAACAGCAGCTTGAACAGGCACAGCACGCATTTGCGCCGCAACAGCAGGCACTGCAGCAGGCGCAACACGCTGAAGCGTTACGTTCCGAGTTCGAACTGTTACGCCAGCGGCGCAGGGATTTGAGCGCTGCGGCAGAAGAGCTGACGCAGTTACAGGTCGGTGTACCTGCACTGGCACAGGCACAACAAACAGCCGCTGAAGCGTTACACGCGGCTCGGCAACAGTTGGCACATACCGAAACCGAGCGTGAACGTCAGCAGCCGCTGTTGACCCAGCTGCGTGAACAGGACTGGGCGATTCAGGCGCAGCAGAACCGGTTACAACAATTGCAGGCGCAATTACCGGCTGAACTGTTGCAAGGGCCAGCGCCCGACCCGACCCTATTGCAACAGGCCATGCAGCAGACGCAAACGGCGTTGGCCAATGTGCTGGGTAGCAGCAACCGATCTGAGCTTAAACAGCAGCAAGAGCAGGTGCGTGCCCGTGGCGAGCAGCTGCGTGATCTGCTCGGTCTGGTGCGTCAGGCGGATGAACTGCAGCAGGAAGAGGCCGGTCTGACCGCTACACGGACGGCACTGGACAAACAGCAAGCGGCGGCGCAGCAGCAGGGCGAGCAGTTGCTGGCCCGCTTGGAACCGTTGCAGCGCGAGCAGCAGGACCTGTTGAAACTGCAACGGCTGGCGGAGCGGATTGCTGATCTGGAACAGCAGCGTCATGAACTGGAGCCGGGCAAACCCTGCCCGCTGTGCGGCTCTGAAGAGCACCCCTGGCGTACGGCTCAGCCACCGAGCCTGAGTGAAGAGGCGGTTCGTCTGCAGCGCCTGGAACAAGAGCTGGCCGAGCTGCAGCGGGCGCAGCAACAGCAGGCGATTCAGCAGGCCCAGCTGGAGCGCGATGCCAGTCATCAGTACCAGCAGTTGCAGACCCTGCAGCAGAAGCGGGCGGCACTGGATGCGCCCATACACGCATGCCTGCTGCAGCTGGGCTGGACGGAATGCCCCGCGCAGGACGTGTTGAACGAGGCATATCGCAACGCCGGTGAGCAGTGGAAACAGTTGCAACAGCAGCTGGACCGCATCGACGCGCTTGAAGCGGAGCAGAAGCAGCAAGAGCAGCAACAGGTGCGTCAGCAGCAGCGACTGGAGGTTGATACGGCGGCAGCCGAGTTGGCGCGTTTGCAGCAGCAGCGCACGGCGCTGTCGCCCGAGCCGAATACTGACGCCTGGGATGCTCGCTTGAAGGCGGCGGTAGATCAGGCGCGCAAGGCTCAGGAACAGGCGCAAACAACGGCGAGCGAGAGTGAACAGGCGCTCAAGCGGTGTCAGGACCAAATTGCTGACCGCGAAGCTGCACGTCAGCGTCTGACGCAAGATACCGAACACCTGCAAACCGCCTTCAATGCAGTGCTGGTACAAAGCGTCTTTGCCGATGAAACCGCACTACAGGCCGCACTGTTGCCACGCGAGCAGCTGCAAGCCTTGCAGCGGGAAGCCGACGCACTCAGCGCCCGTGCTACTGAACTGAAAGCCCTGCTCGGCCGCAGTGAGCAATCGTTGGCTACCTTGCAGCAGCAGGCGCTGACCGAACAGAGCGCCACTCAGCTGAATGAAACCCTGCAGCAGTTGAAACGGCAGCAGGGCACGTTGCTGGAACAGCGCGGCAGCCTGCAGCAGACGCTCACCCTCAATGCCGAGCGTAAAGCACAGTTCGGTGCCCAACAGCATGCCATTGATGCTCAGCAGCGTGAATTGAGTCGTTGGGAGCAGTTGCACGAACTGATCGGCTCGGCCGATGGCAAGAAATTCCGCAACTTCGCCCAGGGGCTGACATTCGAGTTGATGGTCGGCCACGCCAACCGTCAGCTGCAAAAAATGTCGGACCGCTACCTGCTGGTACGTGATATCGAGCAACCGCTGGAGTTGAACGTGATCGACAACTATCAGGCCGGAGAAGTGCGCTCGACCAAAAACCTGTCCGGCGGTGAAAGCTTCCTGATCAGTCTGGCCTTGGCGCTGGGGTTGTCCGGCATGGCCAGCCGTAATGTGCGCGTGGACTCGCTGTTCCTTGATGAAGGCTTCGGTACGTTGGATGAAGAAGCACTGGAAACGGCGTTGGACACCCTGTCCGGCTTGCAGCAGGAAGGCAAACTGATCGGCGTGATCTCCCATGTACAGGCGCTCAAGGACCGCATCGCCACCCGCGTCGAAGTGCAACCAGCCAGTGGTGGCCGCAGTCGCATATCCGGACCGGGGTGCCGTGCCCTGAACTGAAACAGGACTTAGGTCGGCTGGACTTGCCCTGCGTCCCCTCTATGCTGAAAGGTATATCCGACAGGGAGAGGGATGATGCAATCGACATGGCGGCAGCTGTTTTCCGATGGGGCGAACACTGCCCAGACCGACACACTGTTGGCACCGCTGCAGCAAGCATTGGGGCCGCTGGATCAGCCTCTGCCTGCGGCCCGTGCCCGCCAGCCTGAACTGGCACGGGCGCTGCTGGCATTGGAATTGCCCCCGTGGCTGGTGTGTGAGTTGATCAGTGACCATAACGACTGGCTCTACCGCCGCGCCATCGAACAGGCGCTGGCCAGCATGCAGGAGCAGGGCTGGGGCGAGCCACCGGTGCGGTTCTGCGTGCTGGTCATGGGGTCGGGCGGGCGTCACGAAAGCCTGCTGCACCCTGACCAGGACAACGCACTGATCCTCGATGATTACCCCCCTGAACGTCATGCCGAAATCGACACCTGGTTTCTGACCCTGGCCGAGCGTTTCACTGCCACGCTGGATGCGGCGGGCATTCCGTTCTGTCGCGGGCATGTGATGGCATCACAGCCGCTTTGGCGCAAGCCAATCAGCGAATGGTGCGAGCAGATGCGCCTGTGGATGAGCATGCGACGGGTCAAACTGGTGCAGCAGTGCAATATCCTGTTCGATTTTGTGCCGGTGTATGGTGACGCTGAGCTGGCGGAACGCTTGCGCAGCCGCGTTCTGCAGCAGGTGCCGGAGGCGGGGCTGTTCTTGCATGAAATGGCTGAACTGTTCGACGAATCCCCCGTGGCACTGGACCGCTTCGACCGTTTGCAGGGTGATGGCCGTGAAGCACCGCACCCCAACGCGATCAACCTCAAACGCCAGGGCTTGCTTCCGTTGACGGCCGCGCTGCGTCTGTTGGCGTTAAAGCGTGACTGCCCGGCAGTGGGCTCGCGTGAGCGCATTACCGCATTACACCAGCACGGACAGCTGGGGGATGACCTTGCCTGGCGGCTAAGCCGTGCGTTTGAAAATCTGATGGCGCTGCTGTTGCGGGCACAGTTGAGTACCGAGGCGGCGGGCGGCAGGCCCGACAACTGGCTGGATATTCGCACCCTGTGTGATGGCGAGTTGCGTCTGTTGCAGTGGGACTTACTGCAGGTGCGGTCGTTCCAGCGTCATGTACGTCATCTGAAATAAAACAGGCAAACGAGCCAAATCAGACTTGTAATGAGAATGTGTTTTATTTATATTTATGTAGTAAATAATATGCATTCTCATATGTAGGAGTGTGTGCGGCGATGATAGTCTGTATCTGTAAACGCGTCAGTGACCGTGAAATCCGGCGTCTGGTAGACGAAGGAGCCAGCTCTCTGGCCGACATTCGCCATGCCACCGAACTGGGCACGCAGTGTGGCAAGTGCGCGTGCGAAGCGCGCCGCATCGTACGCGAACTCAATGACAATCAGGGCGTGTTTGCACGCTTTGCCAACCTTGCCTACGAATTGACCTGAGCGGCCGCTGGCAGCTCCATCGCCAGGCAGGCGCCCTGCAACTGTTCCGGTGCATCGACCCATAGCCGCCCACCCAAGTGGCTCACAATCCCCCGGCTGATCGGCAGTCCCAGCCCGGTTCCGCGCGGCCGGTGACTACTGTCGGTGTTGTCGCTGTCCAGCTCGATCTGATGAAACTTCTCGAACACCTTTTCCCGTTCCGCCTCGGTAATGCCGACGCCGTTGTCTTCCACGGTTACGCGAAAATGCCGAGGCTTGATCTGTAGCGTCAGCAGGACGCGGGGCTGATCGTGGTCGGCAAATTTGCTGGCGTTATCGAGCAGATTGATCAACACCTGCAGCAGCCGGTCAGGGTCAGCCATCACTGGGCAGAGCGTGTCGGGCAGCTGCAGTTCCAGAGTTATGTGACGCTGCTGAAACAGTTGAGTGACGGCATCGCCTGCCTGATGAATCAGCTCGATTAGATCACAACGTTCAGGATGCAGAGTCATGCGGCCGGACTCCAGGCGGGCCAGATCCAGAATCTCTTCGATCAACCGCGACAGGCGCTCGCTTTCGCGCACAATGATCTGCAGAAAATGCTGTTGCTGCTCCGCCGGCATCGCCTCGGTATCGTTGAGAATTTCGGCAAACGCACGGATCGACGTCAACGGGGTGCGCAGTTCATGGCTGACCATCGCCACAAACTCATCCTTGAGCCGGTCCAGCTCGCGCAGCCGGTCGTTGGCGCTGCGCAGTTCGCTGCCGATTTTTTCCAGCTCGGTGGATTTCTGTTCCAGCCGCCGGTTGTATTCCAGCGTTTGCGAAGTGGTATCGAGGATGCTGAGAATCGACGCCATATCCAGGCCTTCACCGCGCACCACTGAATTGATCAGAATACGGGCGGTGGCGCTGCCCAACGCACCGGTCAGGCCCTGTTCGGCGCGCGCAATCAGTGCGGGGGTGGCCGGACTGTCGTCATCCGGTAGCGGGGTAACACCACCGAACTGACGCAGTGTGGCGGCCTTGCCCAAATAACGGTTGAGTAAACGGTAGAGTTCATAGCGGCTGGCCTGGCCCTGCCAGATCGCCGCCAGCTCCGCTTCCGGGCGCAGGGCGTTGGTGAACAGCGCAGCCTGAGTCTGTTCCATATGGCTCTGACGGCTGAACAGGGAAACCCCAACCAGCAGGCCAATATTGACCAGCATGCTCCAGAACAGCGAATGGGTGTAGATATCCCATCCTTCCAGCCCGAGCAGGGCATAGGGCCGCAGCCACATCCAGCCAAACGGCCCTTGCTCAATGAAATCGGTCGCCATCCAGCCAGACAGCGCAAAGCCCGGAATCAGCAGCGTCCATGCCCATACCATTGTACCGGCCAGCAAGCCAGCCGCTGCGCCGTTGCGGCTGGCACCGCGCCAGTACAGGCCCAGCAGCAGCGGGGGCGCAAACTGGGCCGCCGCCGCGAATGAAACCAGCCCGATGGTGACCAGGCTGTAGGCTTCACCGATCAGCGCGTGATACAGGTAGCCCAAAATCAGGATCAGCACGATGGCGATACGGCGAATGCCCAACAGCCAGCCGGACAGGTCGCGGGAGCGTTCCAGATGCAGGTGTCGCCAACGCAGCAGCAGCGGCATTACCAGCTGGTTGCTAACCATGGTGGACAGGGCGATGGTCTCGACGATCATCATGCTGGTCGCCGCCGACAGACCACCGATAAACACCAGCATGGGCAACCATTCCAGTCCGGCCGACAAGGGCAGGGTGAGCACGTAATCATCCGAATCACCGGTAGCACTGCCGCCCATCAACCCGGCCAGCGCAATCGGGATCACAAACAGATTGATCAGTAAAAGGTAAAGCGGAAACATCCAGCAGGCGCGGCGCAGGTGTTGCTCATTGACGTTCTCCACCACCAGCACCTGAAACTGGCGTGGCAGGGTGATGAATGCCAGCGTTGCCAGCACCAGCGTGCCGACCCAGCCCAGCGCCCCGCCGGGAACCTGCTCCAGTCCGAAATACTGTCCCAGCTCGGGCAGGCGAGTACTGGCTTCGGCCAGCAGCGTTGTCGGTCCCGGATACAGAATAAAGCAGACAAACAGACCGACACCGACGAAGGCGAACAGCTTGACCAGCGACTCGAACGCGATGGCCGTCACCATACCTTCGTGACGCTCACTGGCATCCAGATGACGTGTACCAAACAGGATGATGAACACCGCCAGCACCAGCGCCACCCAGAACGCCTTGTCGTTCCAGAAATCACTCAGAGACAGTGCCGTCGGGGTGACATTCGGGTACTCGGTGAGGATGCCGTAACTGACCGTAATTGCTTTAAGCTGCAGCGCGATGTAGGGCATGATCGCGACCACGGCGATCAGCGCCACCAACATGCCGAGGCCGCCACTCTTGCCATAGCGGGCACTAATGAAATCGGCGATGGAGGTGATGCGCTGGGCGCGGGCGATGCGGATCATCTTGCGCAGCACCAGCCAGCCGCACAGCATCGCCAGTGTGGGGCCGAGGTAGATCAGCAGAAAGCTCAGGCCGGTGGTGGCGGCGCGGCCGACGCTGCCGTAAAAGGTCCAGGCGGTGCAGTACACCGCGATCGACAACGAATAAATTGTCGGTGAGTTGACCACTGAACGGCCCTGCTCGGCGCGGCGGTCGCCCCAGGCGGCGATCACGAACAGCAGCGCCAAATAAGTGAAGGCGATGACCAGCGCCAGCAGATTAGTCTGCATCGGGACGCTCCAGAATCAGAGCCGCCAGCAGAATCAGCAACGCCCACAGCAGATAGATCACCAGCGGCAGGGTGGAAAAGCCCCAAGCAGTCGGGCGGTCGAACAGTAGTAACAGTGGCGGCGTAAACAGCACCAGTGCCAGTATGCTAACCGCGACCAGACGGCTGGTCAGAGCCTGTTTCATGGTGTGTGCCCCTGTTCGATCTGTTGTTGCAGCGCCAGGGCATCACCCAGCGTATGCACGCCACGAGCGGCCAGACGGGGCAGCAGGTTCAGCAACAGCTCGGCGGTAACACGGGCATCACCAAGGGCGGTGTGGCGAGTGCCGGGCGGGAAGGTAAGCTCGAAGCGTTCGGCCAGTGCATCCAGCCCGTGGCCCTCCAGCGTCGGGTCGATGGCGCGAGACAGCAGCAAAGTATCCAGCACCGCATTATTGAGTGCCGGTTCAGGGCTGTTATCCGCCAAGCGCAGAGCCAACATATCGAAGGCGGCATTGTGCGCCACCAGCACGCAGCCGCCGATATAGTGCCGGAACTGCGGCAACACCACTTCAATCGGCGGTGACCCGGCTACATCGGCGTCGTGCAGGCCATGAATCGCGCTGCTCTCAGTCGGAATAGGGCGTTGCGGATTGACCAGCTGATCAAAACTGTCATCGGCTAACAGACGGCCATTGACGATGCGACACCCCGCCAAGCTGATGATCTTGTCGCCCCGACGCAGGTCCAGTCCGGTGGTTTCGGTATCAAACACCACCATCTCCAGTTGCTGCAAAGGCAGGCTCGCCTGATCGGCATCGGGCGGCGGCAGGTCGGCAATACTGAAATCGTGAAACTCCGGTCGCGGTGCCGGGCGCGGCAACGGCTGGATGCCTCGACTTGAAGCCGGTAATGGCAGGCGCAGGCGGTGCCAACTATCGCTGTTCTCGGCCGGTAATGACCAGAGGTCACCGCCGTGCTGTTCCAGCACATCGTCAATGCGTGGCGACAGCGGTTCATCGAACAGGGGCAACGCGCGCCACTGTTGCAGTTGCTGCTCGGTCAGGGGCGTGCCCTGCCAGCCGATGTCCAGATACACGCGGCGATTGCCCAGCAGCACTTCAAGGGTGACATCATCAATGGGCTGTTGGCTGTGCAGTTGCTGAATCAACAGCTGCAACAACGCCAGAATTGCAGGGCCATCCACACGTAACCAGGCAGGAATGCCGATTGGGGTGAGTGTCACCTGTTGTTGTGTTAGCTGGGCTTTAAGCGCTGTACACAGATCATTCGACCAGGTTTCTTCCAGTGTGGACTGGCTCAGTTGCTGTGCTTCCACCAGTCGGGTCAGCTGCTCCACCTGCTCGGCCAGTGCCTGGCTATCCTGTTCAATGGCGGCTTCCAGACGTTGTTGTAGATCGGCATTGTCCTGTACCTGCAGTAACGCATCGGTGGCGCTGTTCAGGCTGCCGCAGTGGCCGCGCAGTTTTGGCAGCAGCTGGGCCAGTGTGCGCCGCCAGCGTTGGTCATGCTCCAGCGCAGCGGTGGTGTCTTGCAGAGTGATCAGCGCACCGCCGTGATGGCTGCCCAAACGGCGCAGCTGGCAACGTAGCCAGTGATGCTCGCCGGGCAGCAACAGCTGGTGCAGGGTGCCGTCTTGCGGCAGATGTTGCAAGGCATCATGCAGGCTGGGGTGGGGTAACAGCTGTGACAGCGGACGGCCCAGACCCAGCCCCGGCCGACCTTCAAACATGGCGCTGGCAGCTGGATTGAACAGTAATAAACGTTGATGCCGGTCGCAGATCAGCAGCGGCATATCCAGCACCTGCAGCAGTGCCTCCAATTCCTGTTTGATGCGCTCGGCTTCCTGTGCGCCCTGCGTATGCGCTTCACGTATACGGGCACGGTCGGCCCGCCAGCCGTCACGAATGTGGTCCATATCCGGCTGCAGCGGTTGCAGCCAACCATCCAGCGGATAATCGCTGTGGGCATCGGGGCTGGCTACCAGCCGTGCCAGTAAAATCTGGAACTGACGCAACGGGCGCAGCAAACGGCGTTCCAGCAGCCAGCCAATGCTCAGGCTCAGCAGGGCAGGCGCAAGCCCCAGTGCCCACAGCACCGGGCGTACATCAGCACTGGGTTGCAGCACGCTTTCCAGCCAGAGCAACAACCCCAGCCCCAGCACCAGACAGATGCCGGTCAGCAGCAACCAGAGCCCGAGCAGGGTCTGCCGTGTCGGCATGGCTCATTCTCCGTCCGGGGCGGCAGGCAGCAACGCCTGCACGTGGCTGACCAGATCACGGGTGGAGAACGGCTTGGTGATGTAATCACTGGCCCCAAGAGCCATGCCTTTCTCCTTTTCCACCTCGCGCCCGTGGGCAGTCAGCATGATCACCGGCAATGCCTGCGTTGCTTCTGCCGCGCGCAGCCGCTCCAGCAGATCAAACCCGCTCATGCCCGGCAGGCTGATATCCAGCAACACCAGGTCAGGACACTGCTGCTCAATCTGCACCAGTGCCTGTTCGGCATCGGGAGCCGTAGCCACCGAGAAGCCGGCCTGCTGCATCAGGAATTCAAGTGATAGGAGAATGTTGGGCTCATCGTCCACCACCAGCACATGGGGCATGGGCAGGTCCTCGTTCCGTCGAATATGGTTTGAGTCTAGTGTGCCCGAGTCAAAAGGGAAACGGCAGGGGGGTAGCCAAGTTATTAAAAGCTGCCGACTTTGGGTCGGCAGCATGCAATTTAATACTTAATTCAGTTTGAACCGCTGCACGCTATTCTGCAACATGCTTGAAAGGCGGGCCAGCTCCTGGCTTGCGGTTGTAACCTGAGTTGCTGCAGTTGCTGTTTCTTCAATTGCCTGTGAAATAGTAATGATATTTCGATTTATTTCCTCTGCAACAGATGACTGCTCTTCTGCAGCAGTTGCAATTTGAGCATTCATATCATTAATGGCCGAGACCGATGAACTGATCGTTTGCAGGGCATCGCCTGCCTGTGAGGCATGCTCAACGGTCTTTATACTGCTTGCCTTGCCATGCTCCATTTGTGCAGCAGTAGTTGTTGAGCTGTGCTGCACCTTTCTAATACGCTTCTGAATATCCTCGGTAGATGCCTGAGTACGACTAGCCAGCAAGCGTACTTCATCAGCAACAACAGAAAACCCTCGCCCATGATCACCGGCGCGCGCAGCTTCAATTGCCGCATTCAGAGCTAACAGGTTGGTTTGTTCAGCAATATCCTTGATGACATCCAATACAGTCCCGATTTCCTGACTGTCTTGCACCAGTGACATGACATTACTAGTTGATTTCTCGATGTCAGATGCCAAGTGATGGATAGTTTCAATGACTTCGTTGACAACTCTATGCCCATTTTCGGTTTCGCTATGTGCAACCTGGGCGGCATCTGCGGCAGAAGAGGCGTTTTTTGCGACATCGGTGACGGTGGCCGCCATTTCGTTCATGGCTGTTGCGACTTGAGTAATCTCAGCCTGCTGGAGTGTGACCTGTGTATTGGTTTGTGTGCTTGAGGCGGATAGCTCTTCGGCTGCCGCGGAAACTTGTACGGAAGCCTCAGCGATCTGCTTCATCATCGAACGCATGGTAACGACCATATCGGCAAAGCTTGCCAGCAAGCTGCCTGAATCTCCATCACGTAAATGAATATGGGCAGTGAAATCACCTTGAGCAATTGTATTTACAATTTCTTTAACATAAACCGGTTCGCCGCCAAGCTGACTCAGTACGGTTCTCGTAATGTAAATGCCAGCCCCTAGGGCCAACGCAAAACCTAATATGACTGCAATGATCGTATTTAGTACAGAAGCATCTGCTTCCAAGCTGGCATCTGCTACCACATCACTGGTTAGCTGCTTATTCCGTTCAACTAACGTCAGAAGTTGTGCCGCCATCACTTCAGATGACTCTCGCATATTCTGAAACTGCTTTTTGTACTGAGTGAAAAGCTCATTATAATGATCGACGGTCTGAGCCTGGCTCAGGGCTTTTATCAATTCATCCAGTGGTGTTGTCTGTAGGCGCCACCTGCCGATTGACGCTTTCAGCTCTTGATACATCGCTTCACCTTGTTCCGTTCTCGGTATTGCATTGTACTGTGCTAACAGTTGATCAAGTGTTAGCCAGGATGCTATACGCTCCTGGTAGGTGGCACGGTGTACATTGATCGCTTGATTGGATAAATCAGGGTACAAAGTAACCAGAAGAGACTGGCCGCGAATAACCAGTCTTTCAGTATTGATTTGACTCAAGAGATCAACGGCATCAATTCGTTCATGACCAATTTCCTCTACATCTTCCTTCATGTTGATAACTGCTTTGAGGCTCATAGAGCCAACCAGTAAAAGAATAAAGGCGATGGAAGCAAAGCCGCCTGTTAACATTGCTTTTAAACTGAGATTGTGCACAAGAGATTTCTCCATTCTATTTGGGTGTCACTATTCTGTCGTATACAGACATGCTCACACTCAATACCGCAGGCATGGCTAGAACCTGAGGTACACATCCTGAAATGTGTGCCCTCTTGACCTCTTATTATTATCAGGCGTTAAGTTACACTATTATTTTGTTCTGCAGTAAAAATTCTATGTGGGTATGTTTCATGGCAGGTAAAAGAATATTTCTATTGACTAACATCAAAACTTTCAGTAAGTGGTGACTCGATTATATTAATGCATAATAAAGTTTCAGTTGAAATCATATCTGAAACGTTAATTTTTGTTGATGTTACTTTCAAACGGGACTTCATCGAGGCTGTATGACAAAATGACGTGTTTCAATAAACGTCGGATGAGGCTATTGAATGTTGCTCGGACAAGAGATATACCGTGGGCATGATGAGTTTGGCTGTGTGCGCGTACTGGACGATGGCGACAAACGTTATCTGGCGTTTGGCAGCGATGACGAACAGAGCTGCTGCCTGAAGAACGAGCCGTTGATCCCCGAGCATGAATATGTCCGCGTGATGCTGCTGGGCCTGCTGTTTGTTGAACCCAAACAGGTGATCAGCCTGGGGTTGGGCGCGGGCGCATTGAACACCTGCCTGCATGGCCGCTTCCCGTCACTGAAGCAGCAGATTGCCGAACTGCGCCCGGAAGTGGTTGAAGTGGCGCGCCGCTTCTTCCAGCTGCCACACGGCAAACGCATGCAGGTACACACCATTGATGCCCTGAGCTTCCTGCGCAATGTGGACACGCGCAAGGCTGACATTATCTTCAGTGATATTTACAGCGCCGAAGGGTTGAGCGAACAGCAGCTGGGCGAAGAGTATCTTGAACTCTGCGCCAGTCGTCTGAAGCCGGGTGGCTGGCTGGTGATGAACCTGTGGCGTGAACATCAGGGGCCACAAACCCTGGAGCTGTTACTGCAACAGTTCAGCACTATTTACGGCTGCCACACCCAAAGCGGCAACTGGGTGGTCTTCGCCGCTGAAGACGACCACGACCTGAGCCAGAGCCAACTCGATAAACGTGCCCGCCAACTCGGCCAGCAACTGGGCTTCTCACTGTCACCACACCTGAAACGCCTGCGCAGCTTTCCCTGACAACATCCGCGAACCCCCGCCTCAGGCTAATGTATTGTTGCCAATAGCACACAGCCTGAGGCATTCTTGAACCATCTGCCAGCAGGAAGTCGGCAGCCACACAAACAGGGAAAGGAATACGTCGATGACAGGGATGGTTTGCAGTTCTTCGTGTACGGGTGTTATCAGCCGATCTCTTCTTGTTTGCTTTCTGTTGGTTAGTGGGCTTGGTCATGCCTGCTTAAGTGGGCGTGGGAGCAGGCATGCCTTTTTTGCGATTAGTTCGATTGTTAGGTTCAACCCAATCAGTGGCTTAATGGCTTGATGAGGCCGTTGCCAAGAATTTAAAAGTATACCTGCTAATAATTATTAAGAGGTATTCATACCCTTTTAATTGGGCTGCTCGGTGAATTTCTAACTGAGTACTGTATAAATACTCAACTGATTACTTGTGGTTGAATGAGGTATCATGCATACCAGTATGTTATTTAAGAGTAAGAAAATGTCTGGATTACATCGGAAAGAAAGCGAGCTTTGCATCAAGATTGATTTTGAAAGAAATTCACAAAATCCTCAACGAGTTTTTAATTCGATGAGCCATATTATATCTTCGGTGGAAGAGTTTCATTCTTGCTTACTTAACTCTGTTTCTGCTGAAACAAAGTCAAAATTTATTTTATCAGACATCAATGAAGGCTCGATCAAGTCGTGGCTATGTCCCGAAATCGAAGGGGATGTAACTGAAGAGAAAAAAAGGCGATTAACCAGCTTTCTTACTTACTGCACTGATTTAGTCATATCATTTATCTCAGACAAAGATACTATCGAATCCCTTGAGGTGTTTGCACAGCTTGAGGATGATATTGCTACAGCAGCTGAAGAGTTCGATGTAGAAGAGTTTCCAAATGTTTTTTCACTAGATCGTTATAGATTACTAAAAGGCTATACAGAGCTTTCTCAGTCAACATCTGACTTAAATAGTGTTGATGAAGTCTACCTATATTCTCAAGGTACAACTAAAAAAATCAATAAAAATTTTCATTTAACCAAAGAAGCTGTTGAAGCTATTTTGATTGAAAAGGTAGTAAATAACACCAAAACAGAAACATTAGTCATAAAGAAAGCTGATTTCATAGGTAAATCTATGTGGGATTTTTTACGTAAAAAATCGACTATATCAGCCCGCATAACACATCAGGAGTGGTTGGATAAATTTCATTCTAGGACTGAAATAGTAGCTCCCGGTGATGGGCTGTTATGTGACTTAGTCACTAAAGCGTATTTTGATAGAAGCAATAATTTAATCGATACAAAGTACGAAGTAATACTTGTTCATAAGAAAGTTGACGTACTAAATTTACAGAAAGAATTTAAATATGACAGCTAGTAAATCTAATCAAGATGCGTGGTCTATTTTGCTTTCAGAATACTTGTTTATATTCTTGCCGTTTTTGGTGATCGGAATTATTAAAATATATAAGTCTGATTTTTCAACATTCTTTCAAGCGGCGGATTGGAGCTTTGCTTCATCAATTCTGTTTGGTCAAGTCATAGTAAAACTTGTTTCAGGCTCAGTCATACATAAGAATGCTAAGTGGCAAAGAGTCGTTGTACTACTCTCTTTAATTTTAGTTGTGGGGCTTGTTCCTAGCTTGGTAGTTTTAGCTTTAATATTGATTGATGGTGGTGTGTCAGAATTTTTAGTTGATATGCAGCTTATTTTGTTTGGCTTAGCGTCGATTGCATTCTTCTTTGTTGGTAGTGCAGCTCAGACAATGATAGATGAGGGTCAATAAGTAGTTTACGCGGGTGTGTAACAGTTGGTTCGCCACAGTTTAGCCAACTACCACGCGCCGCTTGACGAGGCGTTATAAGCCCGAGTTACCCACGAACAATAAACGAGCGAACTCAAGCTCAGGGCTACATCACCCTCCTCATTCGCTCTCAACCTTTTTCACCACTTGAATCCCCAGCCGCTTGGCCAGCCTCGCCAGATTCGCCCGGTCCATGTCCAATCGCCGGGCGGCGGCGGCCAGGTTGCCGTCGGTTTGCTGCAGGGTCTGGATGATGCGTTGTTTTTGAAACGCCTCCACCTGCGCTTTCAGGCTTAACGCGGTGTCGTCCTTAACAGTATCAGCGGTTGTCTCGGCCGAGTGTGTCGGGGCGTTGCTGTCGCTGGAAAAACCATACCCCGCGTCTGCGGCAATATCGGCAAGGTGCCTTGGCTTGATGCGGGTAATGCGACCGGTTTGGCTGGTGGTGTGGTCGGTTTGGCGGGACGTTTCCGCGTGAGCGATCAGGGCGGCGCGGCCGATCACATGTTCCAGCTCGCGCACGTTGCCGGGCCAGGGGTAGTTCTGCAGTATCTGGCGGGCCTGTTCACTCAGCAGCAGTTGCTGTATGCCCAGTTTGCGCCGAGACAGTTCCAGAAAATACCCGGCCAGCAGGGTGATATCGCCGGCTCGCTCGCGCAGTGGCGGCACGGTTACGGGGTATACATTCAAGCGGTGATACAGGTCGGCCCGAAACCGTTTGTGTTCAACCTCTTGCTGCAAAATCCGGTTGGTTGCGGCCAGTACGCGCACGTTCACATTGGATACCTGATCTTGCCCGACCGGTTGAATCTCCTGGCTCTGCAGGGCGCGCAGCAGTTTGCTTTGTGCAGCCAGCGGCAGTTCGCCAATCTCGTCCAGAAACAGAGTGCCGCCATCGGCCAGGCTGAATTTGCCTTCCCGATGGCGGTCGGCACCGGTAAACGCGCCTTTTACGTGGCCAAACAGTTCGCTCTCCACCAGATTTTCTGGAATGGCGGCACAGTTGACGTACACCAGTGGCCCCTTGCTCCGTTGCGACAGGCCATGCAGAGTGCGGGCAACCAGTTCTTTGCCGACACCGGTTTCGCCTTCGATCAGAATGGCAAAGTCGGATGGGGCGACCAGTGCCAGTTCTCGCTTCAGGCTCTGCATCACCGGGCTTTCACCGATCAGTTCGCCGCCATCTTTGGTCAGTGCCAGTTGCGTCAGTTCTTGAATCACATTGCGGCTGTGGGCGGTGTCATCTTCAAGGTGTTGCAATAGCATCGCGGTTTTCAGGCTGGCAGCGGCCATAGAACTGATCACGTTCAACGCCGAATCAGGAATGTGGGTGAAGGCGTCCGGTGTCATGCTGTCCAGTGTCAGTATGCCGATCAGCTGCTGGTCCGCCAGCAGCGGCAGCCCCATACAGGCATGTACCGGCAGGTCGCCGGTGTAGCCCTGCAGCATGCCATCGTAAGGGTCTGGCAGGCCGCAATCCTGCTCAAAACGCACCGGCGTGGCGGAGCGGCAGATCAAATCAAAGCGGGGGTGTGAGCCAATTTCAAAGCGCCGCCCCATGGCGTCTGCCCCCAGTCCTTTCTGGGCGAGCGGTTTAAGCTCATGGCCTGACCGCTGCAACAGCACCACGGCATCACAGGGAATGCTGGCACGTACTGCATTCAGCAGGCGGTCGAAGCGGTCGTGGGCACTCAGGCTGTCAGCCAGGTCGATCGCAAACTGCAACAGAGCACTCTGGCTCAACTCAATACCGGGATACCTATCCGCCATCACTACACCTTCACGCGCCAGTGGCCTTGCCGTTGTGGGTGTCATCTTAACCTGAATGAGTCATTTTAACCTGTTTTTAGGTAGTCAAAATGACTACAGAAAGCCCGTAAAATGGCGTGATGATAAGCTAAGTCATTGTTTTTAATGTTAATTGAATAGATGGCACGAACGCTGCTAAAGACAGGGCACAGATTATTTTATTGTCATTAACCCATGCATAAGGCGTTGTTATGTTGACCCCCAATCAGATCGCTATCGTAAAAAGCACCATCCCGTTGCTCGCCAGTGCCGGCAGTCAGATCACCGATCACTTCTACAGCCGCATGTTCAGCCACAATCCTGAGCTGAAAAACATCTTCAATATGAGCCATCAGCACTCCGGTCGTCAGTCTGTTGCGCTGTTCAATGCCGTGGCGGCCTATGCCCAGCACATTGATAACCTGCCGGTGCTGCAGGCGGCGGTTGAGCGTATTGCGCAGAAGCACACCAGTTTTGATATCCGCCCAGAGCAGTACGCCATTGTGGGTCATCATCTGATCCACACGTTGAAAGAGCTGGCACCGGATGCCTTTACCCCAGAGGTTGAAGACGCCTGGACCGCTGCATACCAGCAGCTGGCCGATATCTTTATCCAGCGTGAAGGTGAAATCTATCAGCAGAACGCGCACAGCACTGGCGGTTGGGAAGGCGCGCGTCGCTTCCGTCTGCAGGCAAGCAAGCAGGAATCGGAACTTGTCAAAAGCTTCATCTTTACCCCAGTGGATCAGCAGCCGGTGGTGGGGTATCAGCCGGGCCAGTATCTTGGGATTCGGGTGCAGCCGAGCCGGTCCGATTATCAGGAGATGCGCCAATACTCGCTTTCTGACCAGGCCAACGGCAGCAGCTACCGTATTTCCGTTAAGCGGGAGCAGGGCGATATTGATGGTCTGGTGTCCAACTTCCTGCATGATGAGCTGAACATTGGCGACGAGGTGGAGCTGTTTGCCCCGGCCGGTGATTTCTTCTTTACCGATCGTCAGCAGCCGGTGGTGCTAATCTCGGCCGGTGTCGGCATCACGCCGATGATGGCAACGCTGGAAACGCTGGCGCAGGAGGGTTACCCGCAACCGGTGAGCTTTCTGCATGCCTGCGAGCATGCCGGGCAGCACTCCTTTGATCGACGCCTCCATGAGCTGAGCGAATGCCTGAGCCTGTCGGCCCATGTCTGGTATAACCAGGGTGCGGATACTGACGCAATCGCAGCCGGTCGGCTGCATCAGGGGTTGATGGCGCTGCACACTTTGCGGGAAGAGTTGCCACTGCTTAAGGGTGATTTTTACCTTTGTGGCCCGGTTGGTTTTATGCGCTTTATCAAGCAGCAGTTGGTTGAGTTGGGTGTGGGTACAGAGCGTATTCACTATGAAGTGTTTGGCCCGCACGCCGATCTGTAACCGCTGCCTTTAGACTGGCCGCAATTCTGCTGCCAGTCTATGCTCAAGGCGGGCTGTTAATCACGCAAGGAGGCGATCGTGAAAAACCTGCATAAAGGTTCCTGTCTTTGCAAACGTGTTCAGTATGAATTGTCGGGTGAGTTTCAGTCTTTCTTTCTGTGTCACTGTCGTTGGTGCCAAAAAGACACGGGGTCGGCGTATGCTGCCAACCTGTTTGCCCAGTCCTCGACGCTAACCTGGCTTAGCGGTGAAAGCGTCGTCAAAACCTATCATCATCCCGATAGCCGGCATGCGAAGAGCTTCTGTCAAAATTGTGGTTCTGCCATGCCAACTTTTGCTGAAAATTTGGGTCTTATAGTCGTTCCAGTGGGTAGCCTGGATAGCCCTGTGCCCATTTTGCCTACTGCCAGGATTTTTATGGATAGCTGTGCCGGCTGGTCAAAAAAATTGGATGATGTGCCGAATTTTAAAAGGCTTCCTGAATCAGAGTAAACGCAAGCGTGTAATCAATCACCAAAGCGTGCTGCTTTAAACGTCAGTTGCAGAGAGGTTGTATCAATGAAAACTATTCTGGTTACAGTATCAGGTTTGGCATTGTCTCTGTTGTCATTCAACAGTGTGGCTGCGCTGGATTGTTCAGAGCTGAAAGGCTGTGACAGAAAATTCTGTGAGATAGAACAGCAAATTGAATATGCCAAACAGGCTGATAATCCGCGCAAGGTGGATGGCTTGAACAAGGCGCTGGCGCAGGCCAGGGCCAACTGCAGTGATGCGGATTTAAAGCAGGAGTTAATGGATGATATTCGGGAAACCGAAGATGATATTGCTGAATATGAAGCCGATTTGCTGGAAGCCGAAGCCAGCGGTAATACTAAAAAAGTAAAGAAATATCAGAATAAGCTGCAGGATGAAAAGCATACGTTGGAAATGCTGCAGCAAGAACTATCCGAATTGAGCGGCGAAAATTGAAAATCACTCGAGTGTGGGGCGGGTATTGCATCGATCATGAATCAGGCGAATGTTTTTAACGCATTGCTTTGAATGATAAAATTAGCGGCTGTAACCCGTCATCAATGAAATGGAAAAGTTTTGAGCATAGTCAACACGTCATTTTCCGGTGCCAATAAAGCACTCATCAATGCGATTCGTAAAGAGGTCTTCATTCTGGAGCAGGGGGTGCCGCCTGAGCTGGAGTTTGACGGACTGGATGATACTGCCGCGCATGTGCTGGCGTTTGTAAACGATCAGCCGGTAGGGACCGGGCGCGTCCTGGCGGATGGCCATATTGGCCGTATTGCGGTCCTGCGCGATTGCAGAGGGCAAGGGTTGGGGGCTGAAATTGTCCTGGCACTGGTAGATGAAGCGGCCAAGGCAGGGTGCAACGAAGTGTATCTGGGTGCGCAAAAGCATGCGGTCGGGTTTTATGAAAAACTGGGCTTTGTGGCCTATGGTGAAGACTTCATGGACGCGGGCATCCCGCATATACATATGAAGATGTCTATTGGGGCCGAAACAGGCGCATAGCCCTGAGATACAGGAGGTGCTTTGAACCGGGGGAAGTATGCCAGTCACGTGCTCGAAGACAGTGTTGATCAACTATATGAGCACTCTGGTGCTGTTACTCGGGTTGTTAGCAAGCGGGTGTGCCAGTTTGCCGGATAACACTGGGCGGGTTGAGTCATACGGTTTTACGGATGGTGGCGGCACCTTGTTGCATCAGGTGTCCGCTACACCCCACGGGGTAGATCCTGGCCAGTCCGGCTTTCTTTTGCTGGAGAGCGGGCTGGATGCCTTCGTGGCCCGTGCCGCACTGGCACGCGCGGCCCAGCGCAGTATTGATGCGCAATACTATCTGTTGCATGACGACCTGACCGGGCATCTGTTCATCAATGAGTTGATTCAGGCGGCAGAGCGCGGTGTGCGAGTGCGGTTGCTGGTGGATGATATGGACCTCGACGGACGAGAGCTCGGGGCGGCTGCGCTTGATGCGATGCCGAATATGGAAGTACGTATTTTCAATCCATTCGGGCGCAACGTGAACCGCTGGTCGCAGTTTGTGACCCGTTTTGGCAGCGTGACGCGGCGTATGCACAACAAGACCTTTATTGTGGATGGCCAGGCGGTGATTCTGGGTGGGCGCAATATCGGTAACGAGTATTTCGAGGCTGACCCTGCGCTCGCGTTTGGCGATCTTGATGTGCTGGGTATCGGGCCAATCGCCGGGGCGGCGGTGACCTCCTTTGATGTCTATTGGAACCACGATCTGGCGTACCCGGCGACCACGCTGATCGGGGAAATGCCGGATGCCGACACGATCGCCCATGTGCGCGATCAGATGGCGGTCTATATGGATAGCCAGGCGGTTGCGTATGCGCCGTATTTCACGGCGCTGAGTGAATCCCGACTGGCACGACGGTTGAGCGCGGGTGAGCTGCCGCTGATATGGGGTCATGCCGAGTTGTTGGCAGATGACCCCGATAAGTTGCTGGCCGACCGCCGCGAGACCGATCTGCACCTTAGTCAGGCGTTGGCACCCTATTTCATGGGGCTGAAAGAGAGCCTGGTGATCTTCTCGCCGTATTTCGTCCCTGGTGCCGAGGGCACCGATTTTTTCAAGGCGCTGGTTGAGCGTGGGGTGCAGGTACGCATTTTGACCAACTCCCTGGCATCTACCGATGTGCCGATTGTCCATGTGGGCTATGTGCGCCATCGCCGTGCGTTGCTGCGTGCAGGCGTGGAATTGTATGAAATGAGCCGCAAAGTCAGACCTGAGCAGCATAAGCGGTCGTTTTTTACCGGTTCCTCCAAGGCAAGTCTACATGCAAAGTCCTTTGTGCTTGATGGCCGGCATGTGTTCATAGGCTCGCTGAATCTGGACCCGCGTTCTCTGGTGGAGAATACCGAAGTCGGGGTGATTATTGATGCCCCTGAGTTTGCCGCACGCATGCTGGACTGGTTTGAGCGAGATGCTGACCAGGTTGCTTTCCGCGTGGTGTTGGAAACCGGCGACGATGGTGTGGAGCGGCTGCGTTGGCACGGTTTGGATGAGGGCCAGCCAGTGACGTTTACGGTAGACCCTTACACCAGTATTTGGCAACGGATGGGCGTGGGCATCCTGCGCGTGCTGCCCATTGATTCCCAGCTGTAACAATATGGGTCTGTGTTGACCCATTTTGGCCCAAGTCTTGCTTTAGCTATGCACCAAATCAGTTCCATCGGCCAATCGAGGTGTGCATGCAGCAGTCTATTTTCCCCTGGTTTCAACCCATTGTTGAAGTCGCCACCGGGCGCATTGTGGGGTATGAGGCGTTGGCCAGACAGCATGATGCCGAGGGCCGTGTCGTATCGGCAGGCATGCTGTTCCAGGACCTGACGCGCACCAGTGATGAGCGTCGCATGCTGGACCGTTCGGTGCGTAATCAGGCATTGGAAGCGTTCGTGGGGGCACCTGAGGGTACCTACCTGACGCTTAATCTGTCACCTGAATGGATTGAGGCGTTAGGAGATGATGATCCGCTGCCGACGCTGGAAATGATGGATCGTTTGGGAAGCGACCATTCACGGGTGGTGATCGAGATTACCGAGCAGGGCGGTGACATTCAGCGTATTCAGCAGTTGGCGCAGCGTTACCGTGCTGAAGGTGTGCGCATTGCGCTGGATGACTTTGGTTCGGGCTTTCAGCATCTGGATCGCCTGTTGGCATTTACGCCGGACCTGTTAAAGGTTGATATGCGCATGTTCCAAAAGGGTGCAAACGGGCACCAGGAAAGTGCGTTATTGCATGCGATTGGTGATATGGCGTCTCGCTTGGGCTGCAAACTGATCTTTGAAGGGGTGGAAACCGCCGAGGAGTTCTTTGTAGCACTGCAGTGCAATGCCAGCTATGTGCAAGGCTTTATTTTTGAGCAGGCCGTCGAGGGTTTTCTGGAGGTCGATTGTTTCAGTGAGCGAGTTGGCGGCTTGCTGCAGCAGTATCTGGAATTGATGGTCGAGCAATCAACGCGCCGTCAATGGCATTTGGAGGGGTTGCAGGGGCAGCTGCTGGCGCTGCGCGAGTTGTTACTGGCCTCGGCGGGTGCTGAAGCGTTGCAGGAGTATGTGCCTGATCCTGCGGTGCTGCGCTGTTTTATCTGCGACCGGCAGGGGCTGCAGATTTCACCGAATTACACCTACGCCGAAGATGGCTGGAGTACGGACCATTCCGTGCTGGGCCATAACTGGAGCTGGCGCCCCTGGTTTTACCAGTTGGTGGCCTCCAGTGATTATGACCGCCGTATCCTGAGGTCTGCCCCATATATGGATATCAGCGGTCATCAGCGCTGTTTCACGTTGACGCTGGCACTGGATCAGCAGCGCGTGCTGCTGGTGGATGTGGTGGATCAGTTGGCGACGGAGGATGCGGTGTCGCCGCAAACATCATTCCACAGTGACTTGATGCCGGATTTGTCCTGATCATTCAGCTGATCAATGGCAAAGGCGTTGTCCAGGCTTGCCTGTACGTTGTGCAGGAAGGCCTGGTTGGATTCCGGCAGGTCGGCGGCGACCAGATTCAGGTGGCTGATCAGATAGCTGCAGTAAAACAGCTCATCGGGGTTGTCCAGCGCGGATTGTTCGCGGGCCAGCAGGCGGGATTCGGTCAGGTCGATCAGGCTTGCGCTCATGGGGTCTCCAGATTCTTCAGCAGCAGGGCGTAGGTCTTGCCGTCGGATTCGGTCTGTTCCAGGCGGACAATCAGGTAGTCCAGCTCCGGTGCCAGCCAGATCAGGGTTTCACGGTCGGCCTCTTCACCACGGTCACGCATCACGCGCACGGTGTTATAGCGGCCGTAGGGCGTATCCACCTGTTCTTCACCGGTGACCTTGAAACGGTATTCCTTCAGCTTGCCGCCGTCGGCGACGCTATAGGTCATTTCGGTCTTGCCCGCCAGCAGGTCAAGGCGCATCTGCAGCTGATAGCTGAGCTTGTCCTGGGTGCCAACCGGAACCTGCATTTTCCAGGGCGTGTCCTTGACCACGGTGGTGACTGATTGCTTGCTCCAGTCAAAGTCCACGCTGGCCTTGCGGCTCTTGCCCAGTACCTTGCGGTGGTAGCGGTAGCTCAGGGGAGTGACGGCAGTATCAGGCTGGTAGCCGAAGCGGGTTACTTCGCTGATGCCCGCCATCATGGCCGAGGCCTCTGAGCTGAAACGCCAGTTGCCGTCGGGGCTTTGTTGCAGTTGGCGAACGGCTTCACCGTTAAGCGAAATGCCCATGTCGAAGGCCGTGGTATACACCGCCTTGAAGGCATTCAGCTGAGCAGTATCAGCATGGGCGGGCAGGCTGCTCAACAGGCAGCCCGTTATCACAGTGGCGAGAGTAAGGCGCATACAACCTCCGTTTAGCGGGTGGTGTATTGGTAACCGGATGCGTCCAGACGTTCATTGTCGAGTTGCACACCGGTGTCGTCCAGTCCCAGGCGGTTGGCGCAGAACCATTGCACCGCCAGCGGATAAATCTGGTGTTCCAGTTGATGTACGCGCTGCTGCAGGCTTTGTTCGTCATCGGTGGCCAGGATATCGGTCTTGGCCTGTACAACCAGCGGGCCGCCATCCAGTTCTTCGGTGACGAAATGAACCGTGCAGCCATGTTCGGCATCCCCGGCTTCCAGCGCACGTCGATGCGTGTGCAGCCCTTTGTACTTGGGCAGCAGGGAAGGGTGAATGTTGAACAAACGACCGTGGTAATGGCGAACCAGCTCCGGCGTTAAAATACGCATGAAGCCGGCCAGTATCACCAGGTCGGGCGTGTAGCTGTCGATCAGTTCGATCAGTGCGGCATCAAAGCTTTCACGGTCGGTAAAGGCCTTGTGGTCGAGCAGGCGGGCGTCGATGCCTGCCTGCTCGGCCCGGGTCAAGCCGAACACATCGGGGCGGTTGCTGATCACCGCCTCGATGTTGCCGTTAATGCTGCCGTCGCGGGTTTGGTCCAGAATCGCCTGCAGGTTGGAACCGCTGCCGGATATCAGTACTACAATCCGTTTCGGCTCCATCTCAGGCCTCCAGACCGCGCAGGTCGACCTGCTCCTCGCCTTCAGTAGCGGCATCGATCTGGCCGATCAACCAGGCGTTTTCGCCTTCGTTCTGCAGCAGTTTGATCGCAGCGTCAGCCTGGTCGGCCGGTACAGCGATGATCATGCCTACGCCACAGTTAAAGGTGCGGTACATTTCACGCGAATCGACGTTGCCGCCTTCCTGCAACCACTTGAAGACCGGCGGCAGCTGCCAGGACATCGTGTCGATCACGGCCTTGGCGGATGCCGGCAGCACGCGCGGGATGTTTTCCAGCAGGCCGCCACCGGTGATGTGGGACAGAGCGTTAACCTGAGTTTCGCGGATCAGTTTGAGCAGCGGCTTGACGTAGATGCGGGTCGGTTCCAGCAGGGCGTTGGCCAGCGTGGTGTCACCGATCGGCTGCTGCAGGTCGGCATTGGTGACTTCGAGGATCTTGCGGATCAGCGAGTAACCGTTGGAGTGCGGGCCAGAAGAGGTCAGACCGATCAGGGCATCACCGACCTGAACCTTGCTGCCGTCGATGATCTCTTCCTTTTCAACCACGCCGACGCAGAAGCCGGCCAGGTCGTAGTCGTCGCCTTCGTACATGCCCGGCATTTCGGCCGTTTCACCACCAACCAGTGCAGCACCGGCCAGTTCACAACCCGCACCAATGCCGGTTACTACGTCAGCAGCCATGTCCACGTTCAGGCTGCCGGTTGCATAGTAGTCCAGGAACAGCAGCGGTTCGGCACCGGCAACGATCAGATCGTTGACGCACATGGCCACCAGATCGATACCGATGGTGTCGTGCTTGTTCAGTTCCATCGCCAGGCGCAGTTTGGTGCCTACGCCGTCAGTACCGGTGACCAGTACCGGCTGCTTGTAACCGGCCGGCAGTTCACACAGTGCACCAAAGCCACCCAGTCCACCCATGACCTCAGGACGGGCAGTGCGTTTAGCGACACCTTTAATACGCTCGACCAGGGCATTACCTGCATCGATATCAACGCCGGCATCCTTGTAGCTCAGGGAAGTTTTTTCAGAACCTGTAGACATGGGTGAGTCAACCTTTAGAACGGGAGATAATCATTAAAAAATAATCGCGCTAGTTTATCAGGTTGAGGGTGCTCTGTGTTAGAGTTACGCGCGTCATTTATTGGCTTAACCTAATTCAAGGTTGTGCTAACCATGGTAAGACGCGTGCAGTGACCCAGAAAGAGAAAAGCCGTAGTACAGCTGCTCCCATGCAGCTACCCCTCGGGATCAGTCTAAGAGATGATGCCCGCTTCGAAAACTTCGTGCGTGGCCGCAACGGACTGGTTTGTGCTGCGTTGGAAAAGGCGGCCTCCGGTTTTGGTGAGCAGTACCTTTTCCTGTGGGGGCATGCCGGCACCGGATGTTCTCATCTGCTGCAATCCTGTTGTCACGCCTCCGATCCGGTGCGCCGTAGCGCCGTTTATCTCCCCTTGGCCGAACTGAAATCGTGTGGTCCACAGCTGCTGGAAAATTTTGATCAGCTGGATCTGGTCTGTATCGACAATCTGGAACAGATTGCCGGTGATGCCGAGTGGGAAGAAGCCGTATTTCATTTATATAACCGTATGCGTGCCAATGGTCATGTGCTGATCCTTGCGGCCAGCCTGCCTCCGGCCAAGCTGGGCATCAAGCTGGCGGATCTGGAGTCGCGTTTGAACTGGGGCATGGTGTTCCAGCTGCAGGCGCTGGACGACGATACCAAGGTGGTGGCGCTCAAGGCGCGTGCTCATGCCCGTGGCCTGCAGCTGGGTGATGACGTTATTCGTTACCTGATGCACCACGGCAGCCGTAACATGGCGCACTTGCTGGTGACGCTGGATGAGCTGGACGTTGCCTCCCTGAGCGCACAGCGCAAAATCACGGTGCCCTTCGTCAAGCAGGTGATGAACTGGTGACCTATCCTGAGACCAGCTCGGCGTTCAGCCTGGTCGCGCGTGACGAGCGTTTTGTCGTCATCGACAAGGCACCCGGCATCAGTATGCACAAGGATGATACCGCTGCCGGGCTGGCCATGTTGCTGGCACAGGCGCTGGGTCAGCCGGTCTGGCCGGTTCACCGGTTGGACAAGATGACGTCTGGGCTGGTGTTGTTTGCCCTGTCTGCCGAGGTGGCCGCCGAGCTGTCGGCAGCATTTGCCGCACAGCAGGTGCGCAAATTGTATCTCGCCATCAGCGACCGCAAGCCCACCAAGAAGCAGGGGCGAGTCGAGGGGGGGATGGTGCGCAGCCGTCGCAGCAGCTGGAAGTTGACCCGTACTGATGAAAATCGGGCGCGGACCGAGTTGTACAGTTGTTCGCTGCAGCCGGGTTTGCGCCTGTTTCTGTGTCGCCCTTATACCGGTAAAACCCATCAGATCCGCGTTGCACTGAAAAGTGTGGGCGCGCCGATTGTGGGTGACCCCCTGTATCACGAAACTGTCGACCCGATGCCGGACCGTGGCTACCTGCACGCCTGGCAACTGGAATTCATGCTGGGTGGTGAAACCTATCGGTTTCGCAGCGATCCTACATTAGGTGAGCTGTTTCAACTGCCCACAGTGGCCACCAGGCTGAGTGGCGACTGGCAAGATCCTTTTTCCCTGCACTGGCACGGTGCTCCCAACTGATTGACATGCCGCACTATGACGACTGATCAAGAAATGAACGATAATCGTGTGTTGCGGGACTTTTATGCCCGCGATCCTGAAGAACAGCAGCTGTTCCTGACCGATACCTGGTGTGATCATTGCCAGCAGGTAGGGTTGGGTATGCGTGAACCTGAAGAGTATGAACTGTTCGGTTTGCTGTTTATTGAAGGCAAATGCTGCCAGTGCGGTGAAACCGTGCTGACCGAGTTGACCGAGGACGATTTCGACGATGAGTGATGCTGTTGAGTTGCGCTTTGGCGGCACCGCACGGTTATACGGTCTGGATGGACTGGCCCTGTTTCAGCGTTCCCATGTGGCCGTGATCGGTATTGGTGGTGTCGGTTCCTGGGTGGCGGAAGCGTTGGCCCGTAGTGGCATCGGCGAAATCACATTGGTCGATCTGGACGATGTCTGTGTGACCAACACCAATCGCCAGATCCATGCGCTGAGTTCCACCGTTGGCCAGTCCAAGGTAGCGGTCATGGCTGAGCGGCTGCGTGATATCAATCCGGATTGTCTGGTGCATGAGGTTGAGGCCTTCGCCAGCCGCGAAAATCTGGATGAGCTGCTGCATGAAGATTTGAGTTATGTCGTTGATGCCATCGACAGCGTCAAGGACAAGGCAGCTATCATCGCCTGGTGCAAGCGCCGCAAGGTGTCGGTGGTTACCATCGGCGGGGCCGGAGGGCAGGTTGATCCCACCCTGATTCGGGTGGCTGATCTGACCCGCACTCAGACCGATCCTCTGGCCGCTAAAGTACGCTCGTTTCTGCGTCGTCACTACAAATTCAGCAGCAGCGGCCGTCGTTTCGCCGTCGAGTGTGTGTTCTCTGAAGAGCAACTGCGGTATCCGCAGCCGGACGGCAGTGTCTGTCAGCAGAAAAGCGTGATGGAAAACGGCACACGCCTGGATTGCGCGGGCGGTTTCGGTGCCTCCACCGTAGTGACGGCAACCTTTGGTTTTGTCGCCGTGTCCCGTGTACTGAAAAAATTACAGGAGCGTGCTGCCCGCGAGCAGGCGCTCTGATTCACCGGGGGTGGCGTTGTCGCCCCTTCATTCATGCTCCGGATTTACGCTCCGGACCGCACGTCAGGAAACTATCATGTCCCGCACTGTTGTTTGTGCTCTGTATAAATTCGCCACCTTGGATAACTTCGAACAGCTGCGTCAGCCGTTGTATGACCTGATGCTGGAGCAGGGAGTGCGTGGCACTCTGTTGCTGGCCAGCGAGGGGATCAACGGCACCATCGCAGGCAGTCGCAAAGGGATCGATGTTGTTCTGGCATGGCTCAAATCCGACCCGCGTCTGGCGGAGCTTGGCTATAAAGAGTCATTTGACGAGAGCAACCCGTTCTACCGCACCAAGGTGAAGCTGAAGAAAGAGATCGTCACCATGGGCGTGGAAGGGATCGACCCGAAACAGGTGGTCGGTACTTATGTTAAGCCCGAGGCCTGGAATGCGCTGATTTCCGACCCCGAAGTGCTGCTGGTAGATACCCGTAACGACTATGAAGTGCAGATCGGCACCTTCAAGCATGCGGTCAACCCGGCGACAGAGACATTCCGTGAGTTCCCGCAGTATGTGCAGGAGAACCTGGACCCTGAAAAACACAAAAAGGTCGCGATGTTCTGTACCGGCGGTATTCGCTGCGAGAAGTCGACGGCGTTTTTGAAAGAACAGGGCTTTGATGAGGTGTACCATCTGGAAGGCGGGATTCTGAAGTACCTGGAAACCGTGCCGGAAGCGGATAGCCTGTGGGAAGGCGAGTGTTTTGTCTTCGATAATCGGGTAGCGGTTAATCACCAGTTGGAAAAAGGTCAGTATGACCAGTGCCATGCTTGCCGAATGCCGATCACCGAGGCAGAGAAGGCCAGTGATCAGTACGAGCAGGGCGTGAGCTGCCCGCATTGCCATGACCGTATTACCGAAGAACAGAAGCAGCGTTTTGTGCAGCGCGAAAAACAGACTCAGCTGGCCAAGGCGCGGGGTGAGGCCCATATCGGTGCTGATGCCAATGCCGTCATCGAGGCGCGTCGCCAGCTAAAGGTTGCTCAGCGTGAAGCGCAGAAACAGCGTTCTACCGACTGAAAACAGCCAAAAAAAAGGCTATGTCTGAGTAAACTGTTGAAGATCTGCCATTCTTAAAGTATTAGCCATAAGCTTTAAGGGTGGCCGCTATGAAAAACGCCCCATTTCAGC
>NZ_PYGI01000002.1 GCF_003014615.1 Marinobacterium halophilum
TTTGATTAACGCGCGACCAAGAAAAGCGTTAGAGTATATTTCTCCGTTGGAATATCTGGCGGGCAGGCGTGTGTCACTTATGATGGCAATCTAGGAAATACTCCATTATTACGCTTATGCAATGCAACAGACTAAGTCTCAAAAAATAACTTTTATTAAAGTAGGAATGAATATTTTAACTTTATATATTAAAATTTCACCAACAGCAAATCGTTGTTTTTTTTTATTTTCGACCTAGTATTATATTTTTTCTCTCTCGCTTATCGGAAGAATAGATATTGATATGGTTTATTTCGTTTTTTTGGTGGTAATCATCCACCCTCCCCAAAATACGAGCAGGCACTCCCGCTAATATAACATCTGAAGGGTAGCAGCCCTTTAGTACACTACCGGCACCAATCACAACATTGCTACCAACTTTAGTCCCTGGCAACAATATACTATTTACGCCTATAAACACATTATCCCCAATTTCTATTTTCCCTAAAACCACTTTTTTCCCATATACATCATCAACATCTATTCCTTTTTTTATATAGCCAACTTGTATTCCACCGTCATGGTTTATAAATTTAACACCATTGGTTATAGTACAACAACTTCCTATCTTTATTAAATAAGGCTCCGTACCAAACTCGATTTCTCCAACAAACTTAGTCTTATCGCCAACAATCATTCCATCACTAACAGCTGTCAAAATTTTATATTTTCGCGCAGAGAAATTAAAAACCTTGTAGATTAAAGAAAGAAATATATATATGTATTTCAAACCCTTTTCCTTTTTACTTTTAACCTGAAAATAAAACTCCTAAAGAAAACACCACCCCCCACTAGAAAAACAAGCAGATACAATGCATTAAAAACATACCCCACCAATGAAAAAACAATAACAGAAAGACATATACAGGTTGTAACCAATGTCACATAATTATTAGAATCAGTCATCATCAAAAAGAAACCATTAGGTCCCATGCCAACAGATGCAGCATAAAATAAAACAAGCACAAGAACAAAAACAAAATATATAAATTCATATGATTTTACATATCCATATAAAACACCAAAAGTAGAAACAAAAACAAAACCAAACATCGAAATAAAGAAAGAAATTTTATCTAGTTTATTTTTAAACGACCAAACCTCATCTATTTTACCCGCAGCCCACATTTTAGAAAACCGTGGAGCTGAGTATGAATCTATAGTAATTCCAAAAAAACTAATAACGGTTGCTATCCTGTTTGCGACCGAGTAATAGACGATATAGTCCGAATTTTCATAGCCACCAAACAAAAAAATAGGAAACCACTGTGAAAGATAGCTTGATACTTGATTTAACAAATAAACCCATGACGAACCAAAAATTAATCGAATATTAAAAATAGCTTTATCTTTTTCTAAACTTAAAAAAATAATTAAAAAAGAAAAAACAAACGAAAACCAAGAAACAGTCGCAAAATACCATCCTATTTCAAGATCCACAACCAACCATCTTGGTATGATAAACAATACCACCGCAGTAACCAAGGAAACAATACCAACCTCAGTTATCGCCCCCCATAAATCCTTACCTTTTGATTTTAAAAGGTTAGATATAATACCCAAGCATGAAAAAGCAGGCAGCGATATTAAAACCCAATAATAATTATTCAACATCCCCATGAATACAAACGTATTCAATAAAAAAAATACTATAAAAAAAGAAAAAGACAAAAGAAGTGGAATTAATAAAAAAGCTCCTTCTTTACCGAAAATATAAAATTTTCCGTTACATTCTTCAGAAGAAGACTCCCTTAACAAATGAAGATCAATCCCTACCCTTGATAAAATTGACAGTAGATATAAAGCAGTAAAACCTTTTAGAAAAATTGCAGCCTCATATAGCCCAAACATTAGCGGGACTATTAATGTTAACAGGATGGTTCCAGAAGCAGAAAGGCATCTAAAAAAAAATATTAACGAAATATTTCTAAACATTTAAATAAATAAACCCGGTTTTTTTATAAAAAACAAATCGAATATTATATTTCAATCAAAAATATAGAATTTTAAATAACTCACGCGCGCGCACAATATTTATATTATTGTCCAATAAATTATATGACTGTACTGATAATAAGTATGCATCCAAAAAATTCAGGAGCCATTCATCTTGGTTGCTTACAAGACAACTATTGCAAAGCAAGTGTGCTTCACACACGCTACCGCCCGAAGGTTACTTAGGGTAATCCTCAACACCCTCGCACTCTCTATTTTCAACTTTGTTTCAATTGTTTTGTACACTACTTGCACGACTTCAATAGTATCAGTTTTCTCCAAGAATCGCCGCATAGCGGTAGTTACCAGAGGTTCGACGATCAATACCCTCCAAGTACAAAATTCAAGAAAATTTTAGCCTTGTGGCCTGTAGTATGATGATGGAACACTAAATTATGACGTTCGGCCACTGCTCTGCAATCAGCTATACTGGCCGCATTTCAATGCACAACCGGGACCTATTGATGACTGACCGCCTGACGATTACCCGCCCAGACGACTGGCACCTCCACCTGCGTGATGGCGAGGTGCTGCACCATGTCGTGCCTGCCACCGCCAATCAGATGCACCGCGCGATCGTAATGCCCAACCTGCGCCCGCCGGTAACCGATGCCGAGCAGGCATTGGCCTACCGCGAGCGTATTCTGGCCGCCGCACCTGAAGGCAGTGGGTTTGATCCGTTGATGACGCTGTATCTGACGGATAACACCACGCCAGAGATGATCACCGCCGCGAAAGCGACCGGCAAAGTGGCTGCCGTGAAGCTCTACCCCGCTGGCGCGACCACCAACTCGGACTCCGGTGTGACCGATCTGGGCAAGCTGGATGCAATTTGTGAGGCACTGACTGAAGCCGGTATGCCACTGCTGGTCCATGGCGAGGTGACCCATAACCATGTGGATATCTTCGACCGCGAAAAGCAGTTCCTGGACGAAATTTTGACCCCGCTGGCGGGCCGTCATCCGAACATGAAACTGATTGTGGAGCATATCACCACCCGTGATGCCGCTGAGTTCGTCAATGCACACGGCAATAATGTCGGCGCGACCATTACCGTGCAGCACCTGGCCTACAATCGTAATCATATGCTGGTCGGTGGTATCCGCCCACATCTGTTCTGCCTGCCGGTTCTGAAACGCAATGTACACCAACAGGCACTGCAGGATGCCGTTGTGAGCGGTAGCAAAAAGTTCTTCCTGGGAACCGATTCAGCCCCCCATGCCAAGGGTGCCAAGGAAAGTGCCTGCGGCTGCGCCGGTTGCTACAGCGCCTACGCGGCCATCGAACTGTATGCAGAGATCTTCGAAGACCTGGGCGTGTTGAACAAACTGGAAGGGTTCGCCAGCCATTATGGTGCGGACTTCTATGGCTTGGCGCGTAACACCGATACTATTACGCTGGTGAAAGAAGACTGGCAGGTGCCAGCAGAGATGCCATTTGGCAGCGATATTATCGTGCCATTGCGCGCCGGTGAAACCCTGCGCTGGAAACTGGAAGGTTAAAAACTTGCCGTAAATGATCCAGGAATCGAATGTTCACGTCGTCTACTGACGACGTGAACAGGCAACATAATATTTAATCCAGATCGTCTTCAGACACAACCAGATCATACTCATGCACGTTCACATCCCAGAAGGTGTAGGTATCACCATCTTCATCAGTCAAGCGAATATCGAATATCGGAGATGAGTATCCTTTAAGAGTCACTCGCTGCGTCTCGCCGTTGACCATTACATCATTACCCAGAACATCATCCTCCCAACTTTTTTTGTTGCCAGGACTAACATGCATGTAATTGATGATGTAACCGGTTTTATTGGTAATTTCGACATAGTAATCCGCCGCCATTGCAGGTAAGGAAAACAGTGCTGACAAAACAATAGGGAGCAAGAACTTGATTTGCATAAGAAAAATCTCTTCCTTAAGTTAAAAGTGCGCCACCTCCAGCCATAACAGGCTCTGCGTACACCCTGAAACGACACGCAGATGGCTTCCAAGTATTTGCTCCTGCCGGTATGCCGTCAAGTTAAATGTACCCACCATAATGAATGGCACGTGCCCCCCTACAAGAAGAGAACAAATACCAAATTATTATATGCACATGAACGGTAAATACTTCGGCATTTCATTGACCCAACTGCCTTCCCAAGCTTGGCGATTTTTTAGAAATCATACTGTTACACTTTACTCCGCCTCGCCAGCACCAGGCGATCAATCTTGCCCCGAACCTCATCAGGCTGACGCACGAAATCCAGACGTAGGGCATTATCCCCTCGCCCGGACACGATCAAGCTGGCATGACCACAAAGCCGCCCAAGCACTCCCTGCTCCAACGACACACCATCTACGCTGAGCAGGTAAAGCTGCTGTTCACTTCGCCCTAACAGCCCTTTGCAAGCCAGTACGCGCAATCCGCTTACTCGATAACGACTGCTCAGTTCATGCACCAACTGACGTACAGCGCCAAGACCGACCAATACCGCGACCAGCCCCAGCGCCATAGCAATCCAGCTGGCCGGAATACCCGCTCCCTCCCACAGGAATCGGGTGGCCAACGCACGATATTGTTCCATTAGCCACCAACTGTCCCAAAATGGCACCTCGGCAAGTGCATCCCAACATAGCCACGCCAAAGCCAGCGCAATAGCCAAATCACGCAACCCGTAACTCAGGGCCAGCGGTGAGCGTTTAATTTCAAACAGAATTTTTTCGTTCGGCAACATCTTTCATCCTTGTCAGCCATCCAGATAAAGCACGCTATTGTAACCGTTGGCGGGTGACAGTACTGACAAAAAAGAAAGACATTGATTCAGGGTGAGGTGCCGGCACTATGGCCGGCACGTACCGATCAGAAGGGAATGATGGTCTTGATCCAGAAAGCATCACCTTCCGGACGGTTCTCAACAGCAAGCTCTTTCTGGTACTTCAATGAGAAAAAGAATCCCCCGCCGTTGTCGTATTTAATGGATGGCCCGATGGCAAAAGCCTGGCCTTCATTGCCGATCTCAACACCATTCACCTTATCGGGTGTTGTCTGCTTGTAACCGTAGCCACCGACCCCCACCACCCAGTTCGGACTGACACCGTAACCAAGGGAGTAATCAAAATGCAGCTCCTGGCCCGATTGGTAGTCGGTATCATCATTTTCGAAGTTGTAGTCGTACATCACCTTGATATCAGCGTTCAGCCCCGTTGGGTTGACCCAAGAGGCAGCATAAGCTGCCTGCACGCCCCAATAGTTGCGTCCGATATTGGCCATTTCAGCCACATCATATTCGCCAATGGGAACGAACACGTCCATGCCTACGACCGAATGGAAATTGGGACTGTGATGGTAGGCCAGCGCAAACGCAGTCAAATCCAGGTCACCCACCCCCTGATTGCTGTCACTCATACCGTTCACCGACACATCCAGATCGACCAAGGGTAACAATGCGGCATGAAACAGCTGACCGCCGAGGATAGTCTTATCGGTCACCCATACCAGACGTGGAGCAACTACGCTGGCACGCAAACTAAAGTCGATCGGCAAGCTGTCACCGCCGTTGCCCTTGAAGTCATCTGCTTCATAGCGATTGGCGTAGATCAGCGAGTACACCCCTGGCGGCGGCAGAGCACCCATCAGGTAATTTTCGGCCCCCATCGCATAATTGGAGCCACCGCCTTCGGTCGCTTGAGCTTCCGTCGTGAGCATCAGTGCCGTTGCCATCGCGGCAAGCACACCGGGTTTGATCATGTATTTCATCATGTCGTCAGGTCCTTGTTATTATTGTTATCAGGGCGTCATCAAAAGCAACGCCCTGCGGAGGAGTTTAAGTTCCCAGCTGAGCAAACGCGCCGCGATAAAACAGCAGTGGCTCACTTGGCATGGTGTTCATCGCCTCCACCCGCCCAACGATCAACAGGTGATCACCCAGCACACGAGTGAATTCGACCGTACATTCCAGCTGTGCCTGTGCTCCTTCCAACAATGGCACCCTGTAACCGTTTAATGCATATTCCACATTCTTGAACTTGTCATCCGTCGGCCGGGCAAACTGTAACGCCAATGCTTCCTGCTCCCGTTGCAAGATATTAATGGCAAACGGCTGCCCTTCCGCAAAGGCATCGATGCTAGGCGAACGCAGCGCCAGACTCCAAAGTACCAGAGGCGGGTCCAGCGACAAGGACGAGAATGAATTGGCCGTGATCCCTATCGGTTGATCACCGCTGCCAGGAGCCGTCACAACCGTCACACCGGTGGCAAACAGACCCAGAGCATCGCGCAACTCTCGTGGATCGATTGCTGGCGCAAGATTCGCAGCTACAGTATCGCCTTCAACCGCGACATTTGTACTTACAGTGGTCATATCAGGCCGCTCCCGATTGCATGTGGGTCGTGATCACATCACGGGTGGCTTCATCGTCCATCCACCAGGGCATGTAGTCCGCCGGGTTATCGAATCCGTTTGCGATCCGCGAGGCCAGCGATGGCAACGCCTGTGCTGCGCCCAACAATTCAAGGATATGTTGCGGTGGCGGCAGCAGCATGCTGTTGGTCCATTCCACCACCTGCGATGCATAGGCCCAGTAGGTCTCGAAGGTCTGCTGCATCCAATCCTCGGTAAAGGGCTGATCGCCACGGGCCAGAATCAAATCTAGGTAGACACGGCTGCACTTGGCTCCGTTATTGGACCCCTGACCGGTGATCGGATCGTTGACAACCAGCGCATCAGCCATCCCCATCACCTTGCGACCGGACGGCAGCGTTGCCACCGGCATGCGCACGGTCGGCGCAAAACGTCCGGCCAACACACCACCATCATCGGTCAACTTAACATTATGACAGCGCTCAGCTTCCCAGGGCGCGTAGGTACGAATGATCTCGAGGCTCCGTTGCAGATGTTCCTGCGGTGTCGTGACATCACCCCAGCAGTCCATGGGTCCGCCCGGAATGCCCTCAAATACCATAATTTCGCAGGGTCCACTCAAGGTCAGGGCCGGGAAAACGAAATACTCGCCCACACCCGGGATCAGATTAAACGCCACGCGGGAGTAGGGTTTTTTCGGTGCCATACCGTGAACGTAAGTCAGTGCCAATGCCCGTTGCGGCTTGTCGAAGCGTGAGCGCTGTTCATCACGCTCGAACATGCTTACGATCTCACCCTTGCCAGCGGCTACCAGTACCAGCTCATACGTTGCTGCCAGTTCTTCCAATTCGGCTATACCCACATCACAGATTGTGAGGTTACCGCCCAAACGCTCGAATTCGTCCATCCAAACCGGCATTTTCAGGCGCTGGTCCACCGACTGCGCCTTGTGGTCAAGTGGTGCAGACCAGTCGATCAGCTTGTCACCCTGCTGTTCAAGATTGGGAACCGTTACCCCAATGCCTTCAACTGGCGGGCAGTCGTTCTCCCAAAAATTCAGCCCGAGGTCGCGTTCAGTCTGCAGCGCCTGATCGAACATGCATTGACTCGACATTACCTTGCCATTACGTATCTGCTCACCGGTGCGGTTGGACAGGATGGTAACTTCATAACCGGCTTTAAGCAGACCAATGCCGGTCTGCAGGCCCGACTGGCCCGCGCCTACAATTGCGATTTTGCGTGTCATAGAGAGACTCCGATCTTATTGTTATGGAACCGGTTGATGGTGGGAACAACCGGTTTTCAGGCATGTGCAGGGCTACACAACGTGTTATTCGGCAAGCTTAGGAATCGCAGGTTCTTGCTGCTCAGGCCCTAATGCCGAATAGCCGCCATCAACGGCATAGTCGGCACCAGTGACAAAGCTGGCTCTGGGCGAGCAGAGGAACAACGCCACTTCGGCGACTTCCTCGGGGCCACCCAGACGGCCCAGCATGTGGTAAGGAGCCGCCACACGGTCCGCCTTGGCGCGATCACCACCGCTGACTTCGTCGATGACTCGGGACCAGGTCCAGCCGGGCGACACCGAGTTGACACGGATACCATCACCAGCAAAATCCAATGCCATGCTGCGGGTCAAATGCTTGAGCGCAGCCTTGCTGGCCGGATAGATCCAACGCCCGGTTTGGGCAACCTGTGCCGAAATACTGGTGAAATTGACGATGGCACTACCCTCTTCCTTTGCCAACCAGGGGCGCACCGCTCGCGCAGCCATCACAGCACTGACCACATTGATATCCAGTGCCTTGAGCCAGTCACCCCGCTCGGATTCCGCGCCCTCATCAAGGTAACTACACGCGAGGTTAACCAGATAATGCAGACCACCAAAGTGGTCAGCCGTTGTCCGCACCGCTGCATTCAATTCAATGTCGTCGGTAATATCAGCCTCAATGAACAGAGCTGCCGGACCGAGCCGGTCAGCCAATCGGGCACCTGACTCGGCATCGATATCGAGAATCGCCACCCGGGCACCATTACGTACAAAAGCATCGGCCACAGCAGCACCGATCAGAGTCGCGCCACCTGTGATTAACGCGACTCGGTTGCTGAGTTCACTCATAACACAACCTCCTCAGTCTTTATCAGCACTGCTGGGCCAAGTCGGCATCAGTTCATTAGAGGGCAGGGTTTCATCCAACAGTTTGGCGGCTGTTTCACGACCGGCAACCGGCAATCCCGTTGGGTCAAGCACTCCAATCTGAACCAGCACAGAAGCCTGATCCCAGTAGATATGCTCGTGATAAAGCTTGTCGCCGCGGAACTTAACTACGGCTACGAAGGGAATTTCCACATGCTTTCCGGTTGGCGCTATACCTGGAAGCAGCCAGTCAATTTCACGGTCGTGGGTAAAACAGAACAACATCTCATCCACGATTTGGGTATCGCCGATGGTACGAGAGATCGGGATCAGCGTGGTATCAGCCGGGTTGGAGTCAACAAAGTGGTGTTTGTAGAAACGATACAAATCCTTATAGCCCACACCGCCCGTTAACGTCGGGATATGATTGACGTAGGGTTCAGCCACCATGGTCGCCATGGTGTCATCCACATTACGGGTATCGAATTCGTATTCGCAGTGTTTGTCCCAAAGGTAGGACAGGTTGTAGTGTGGCCCGATCGTTTTACGCAATACCGCCACTGAACGCTCATGAGCAACAAGAGCCGAAGGCTTGTGATAGTGCTCGGACCCTAGACGGGCAAAGGCATGCTCTACACCCGGATAGGTATAGAGTTCCACATTATCGCGCGCTTCGAGTGCCGCATGGATGTCATTACGTGCCGCTATCGGACAAAATTCGTCATCACCGGCAAAATGCAGCACCAGACGGCCGCGAATATTATCAGCCTCATCCAGGTGATTTTCGATGCCCATGCCATAGTAACCAATGGCAGCATCGACATCACAGCGACAGGCTGCCAGATAAGCCATACGCGCCCCAAGGCAGAAACCCAATACACCAGCACCGCTGGTGAACTCTTCACGCTGACGCAGCACACTCAGTGCCGCATCAATATCTTCGATTCCTTTGTCCTGGTCAAAGCCCTGAAAAAAGCCAAATGCTTTCTGCCAGGACTCATGGTCGTAGCCCAGCTCTACATTTGCCTCCTGTCGCCAGAACAGATCCGGCACCAAGACGACATAACCTTCTTCAGCATAGTAATCAGCGATTTGACGCATGGTGCTATTCACGCCGAAAATTTCCTGTAGCAGGATCAAACCTGGACCTTTACCCACTGCCGGTATTGCTAAATACCCGTTAAATGTACCGGAACCATCTTTTGCAGAAATTTCAATATGGATTCCCATGATGCACTCCTTTTTATTATTTTCATATCTTGGGACTCATACTATTTAAAACATACTTGGTGACGCGATCCGATTTCGGCAGTGACTATCCAAATAGTGCAAAAAAATAAAATCATTTATCCACTATGTGCAGCAAGCTTGTTTATACTGTTCACACCCCTGAGCAACCGCAGCTCCTAATGCGGACAGATAAAAATAACAAGGGAATTTCCCAATGCAATCAAGAATCCCACTTTCGCCTTTGCTGGCGAATGCTTTGCTGAACCAACCCAACATGCAGGTATTCAGCTCACACGACATGGACGAAGTACACAATAAAGTCGGTGAGGCCTTCAAGCCCCACCGTTTTGAGCCTTCAGGCAGTACTTCAACCCTGAATTCGCGAATGCATCAGTTCTCCATGGATCAGATTTCCTTCCACCGCCTCAAATACGGTGCTGCAGTCGAAGTCGACCCTGACTGTCTGGATGATTTTTTCCTGCTTCAAATGCCGGTTAGCGGTCAAGCCGAGATCGACTGCGGCGACTGCTCATTGATCTCTAACTGTCAGCAAGGTGTGGTGTTGAACCCTACCCAACGCCTGAGGATGCGTTACGACAATGAATGCGACCAATTGATGCTGCGCATAAGCCGTCAGGCGCTGGAGCAGGTCTGTAGTCGCTACCTTGGCCATAGCTTGAAACACCCCATCGAGTTTGATTGCCACTTGGACTGGCGGCGATCGCCGGTATGGTTGCATATGCTGGAATACATTACGCAACTGCAAAAAGACGCACCGACTTGCCTGCAACAACCCCTGATATCGCGACAATTGGAGGAGCTGATCATCAGCACACTGCTAAGCCAACAACCGAGTAATTACTCACAAGAACTGTCCCGAGACAGCCGCTCGCTGGCCCCGCGTCATGTCAAAAAGGTAGAAGAATATATCGAAGCACATGCGCAAAACCCACTGACTCCGGCCACCCTCGCCGAGCTGGCTGGCGTAAGCGTGCGCACACTTTATGCGGGCTTTCGTGAGTTCCGCCACATGACGCCAATGGAGTTTCTGCGCAACGTACGCCTGCAGCGTGTTCGTGAATCGCTCCAGCAGGCTCATATGACTCAGTCTGTCACTGACACCGCCATGTACTGGGGGTTTTCACACATGGGACGTTTCAGTCAAGAATACCAGCGGTTGTTCGGAGAAAAACCCAGCGAAACCAAACGCAGAGCGCAAGCGTAACCCCGCGCTCTGTTGTTTCTCAGAGTGGCTACATTACAGTAATACCAGCACTAACTCAGGTACGCCGCTTAACAACACCAGCGTGACCAACGTCGCCAGCAGAAATGGCAACAGCGCTCGGAATATCTGCATCGGTGGAATACCGGTCATGGACGATCCGATGAACAACCCAGCCCCTACCGGTGGCGTTAACAGGCCCATGACCAACGTCAGGCAAACCACAACGCCAAACTGATAGGCACTGATATCGAACTGCTGCTGCGCAATTGGCAACAGAATCGGCACCACCAGGATCAGCGCCGCAATGCCGTCAATCACCATTCCCACCAGAATCAGCACACCCACCACCATTAGCATGAACACGAAGGGATCTGATGTCTGGCTTGAGATCCAAGCCGCCGCAGCCTGGGGAATCTGCTCGTACACCACCACCCAGCCAAAGACACCGGCTGCTGAAATCAACATGATCACCATGCCGGAGTTCAGCGCTGTACGCCGCAGGATCTCAGGCATATGTGAGAATTTAAGATCCTTATAGATATACTTGCCGATCAGCAAGGCCGCCAGAGATGCCAGGGCTGCAGACTCTGTTGGCGTCGCCAGACCGGTCAGGATACCGCCGATAATGACCAGTGGAATAAGCCCCGCCGGTACCCCCATCAACACATATTCTTTCATCTTCTGTCTGTCTGGCCATTCACCTGGTGGATACTCCTGAACCAGTCCGACCAAGACGATCACAATGAAAAACAACCCCGCCATAATCAAGCCGGGCACTATTCCGGCAATGAACATCTCGGCAATCGGCACCTGAGCCAACACCCCAAAGAGGACGAACAGCATCGACGGTGGAATGATCGGTGACAATAGCCCGCCCGCAGCCGTAATGGCGGCAGCGTAAGCACCGGAGTAGCCCTCTTTTTCCATCGCCGGCACCATGGCACGAGACATGATGGCAATCTGTGACGCCGCCGACCCCATGATCGCTGCCATCATCATATTGGCTACCAGATTGATGTAAGCCAGTCCACCGCGGAAGCCACCCACAAAAATGCGCGCCATGTTAATCAACCGAGTGGTCAAGCCGCCTTCATTCATCAGCTCGCCGGTCAGCATGAATAGTGGAATTGCCAACAACCCATAATTTTCAATCGCCCCGAACAGCTGTTGAGGATAGGAATCAAAAAGAACGTTATTACCCGAAGTGGCGATATACCAGAGCGCAGTCAAAGCCAATACCAGCGCGATGGGCACGGCACAAAATAAAAGAATTGTGAAGAACAAAAAAGTCATTATGAGGCCCCCTTAAAATAGAAAGCCCTTTTTAAACTGATCAAGATATTGTTGGCAGCATGTACTGAAAGTGACAAAGAAAAAATAGGCAAGATAAACCATGGCCATATTTTCTTTATTCCCAAGGTGTTGGTCTTTTCCGAGTATACAAAATTGAATGTCTCCCCTTGAAAAACCTTGATATCAAAATCGGTTTTCGCCAGCGTCACGGGGTCAAGCCAGCGCCAGCAAAGCACTAATACTACCAGCGCAAATAATAAGATCATCAGATCAGCAAACAGCTGCATCCAAACCCGGGCACGTTTCCCCAGCAGATCTACCAAGAGGGTAACGGCAATCACCTGGCGCTTTTTCAACACTACTGAAGTCGCCAGAAAGGTGGTCCAGACCATCGCATAAATTGCCAATTCATCTACCCAGTAGATAGCCATACCCAACGTACGACTGACGATATTGAGCAATACCAGTAACGTAACTGCCGCCGCTAGAAGCGCTGCCAGTGCCATCTCAACGCGGACCAATCGATCGGAAATGAAATTCAACATCACAGTGTCCCCTACCCGCGGACGGAGGGCAGTCCGCGGGACTTATCGAGCGTGGATCAGCTGCCCTTGATTTCAGTCGCAGCCTGTCTCAAGTTTGGCAGAGATGTCGCCTTATTAGACCAGACTTTTTCCCAATCACTGATCGCGGTAGCAAAATCCTCTTTACTCGCCTCTTCAATGTTGATATCCAGTGCCCGCAACTGCCGCTCCTGCTGCCCTTCCTGCTGCTGGAAATGGTCGATCACCATGTCCAGCTGCTTACGCATGCTGGTCTGCAACAGCTTACGCTCATCCTGGCTCAAATCTTTCCAAACTCGACCCGAGACGACCCCCACCATGGGGAACATCATATGGTTGGAGATCAGCAAGTTGTCCGCTCGCTCATAAAACTTGAAGATCAGGATAGAGTCGAAATCCATATCGATGGCATCAATCTGACCGTTGGCCAACGCATCGTATACAGCCGGCAATGGCAGCGGTGTAGGGGCAGCACCCGTTGCCATGTAGAAATCCCGGATTGGTTCAAATGGCGTGATGCGCAATTTCTTGCCTGAAAGATCTTCCGGTCCCTTGGCAATTTCACGGCTCAATACCTGGCGCATCCCTGCCATGCCGTATCCCATTCCCACCAAACCGGCTTCCGCCGGTAGCTGGTTCAGCAGCTCGGTCGCCGCGTCCGAGCGCAGTAGCGCAGCAGCCTGATCAATATCCTCAACCAGATAAGGTGCGTACAGCGCACCGAAGTCGGGAACTCGGTTGGATATTTCTGCGATGGTCAGAAAAGCCATATCCAATGCCCCCGTCTGCAGCTGTTGTACCATCTGAGCTTCATTACCCAGCTGTTGAGCCGGAAAGACTGCAATACTGTGCTCACCGCCGGATTTTGCCTTCACTTCATCGGCGAAAGCATAAGCCGCCTGAGTCCATCTGTGTGGTGGCGGTGTAATCAGGCCTAGACGAAAATCGCGAGCCTGAGCCGGCAGGGCCATCATCAGCGCGAGCGCGCCAGTCATAACAGGTGTCAGTAAGCGTTTGATTGACATGGGCTAACTCCAACGTTTCTTATTTTTATCCAAGATAACCTATTGCATTCAACATCAGGCTCACGTCAAAACTGTCAAGAAACGCTCGTTGAGTTGACGGTCATGATAGAAAATCGCCTTGCCCAATTTGTCCGCATCCCAGGTGATCGGCTCATGATCCGGGTAGAAGCAGTCACCGCCGCAGAACACCTCGTTGCGGTTGCCGGACGGATCAAAGAAATAGATTGTCTGCCCGTGAGTGATACCATGACGAGTCGGACCGATATCGATGGAGGTATTGGTCATCGAGATCAAATCACCGGCACGCAGTACGTCCTCCCAGGTTTCCAGGAAGAAAGAGGCGTGATGGAAGCGATTCTTTTCCGGATGCTTAATGAAAGCCACGTCATGCGCCTTCATCGAACACGTCAAAAACTGGGCAACTCGGTTACCCTCAGAGTCCATGACTTGCTCGCACAAATCAAAGCCCAGCACGTCGCGAAACAAGCGATAGGTTTCGTCCAAGTCATCGCCATATAACAGGCAGTGATCGAAACGCTGTGCCTTCATACCTTTAAGGCCTCGTGGCCAGGCTTCTGGATTATGGTTGCCAACACCATAGCGGCCCGTCTGCACTTTGTCGGCAAAGAGTTCGAAGCTGTGTCCGGTCGGTGCAACAAAACGGATACGGCGACCACAGCCCTCCAGTTCCCCTGCCGGAATCCGTTCTACGTCACAGCCGAACGTAATCAAATCGCCATGAAGCTGCTCCAGCACGGCTTCGTTGAGTACCTTGAAACCCATGAAATCCATACCGGGCTGGTCCGCTTCACGCAGTACTACCGAGAACCGGTCGACCTCGGTCCAGCCTTTCAAATACACCCGCCCCTGAACATCGCGATCGACTTCAATCAAGCCCATCAAGTCACGGTAGTGGGCCAAAGCTTCATCTATATCCAGCACACGCAGCTGGACATGACCGGGACGCATTATGCCTTTCTTCATTGTGCATGCCTCATTGTTGTTATTGTGTTGGGTATCACGTTAGCTGGCGGAGAATTTCTCGAAGTAGATACTGGCGTTCTGCATCTGACGCTGGTCGAGCCAGCGTTTGACCGCCTCAACCATCGGCGGCGGACCACAGAGATAGGCATCCACCTCGCCATCGTTGAAATGTTGCTCCTCAAACAAGTCAGTCACTACGCCTTGCCGGCCCTGCCAGCCATCATCAGGCTGCATCACAATGCTGTGATAACTGAAACCGGGGATCGCCAGCTGATAGCGATCCAGTCGCTCCAATTCACACAGGTCCTGTGGCTTGGTCACGCCATAGAACAGGCTGACTGGCTGGTCGATGCGACTCGGACCGGACTCCATCTGATCCAGCATGCCGAGAAACGCCGCCAGACCAGTTCCACCCGCTACCATAATTAGAGGGCGCTTGACCTGCTGCAAATAGAACGCACCCAGTGGTGCTTTCAGACAGACACGGTCACCAGGCTGAGCATGGTTACGCAGGTAATTGCTCATCACACCATCCGGCAGCAGGCGGATCAGCAGCTGCAGCTGGTTGTTTTTGTTGGGTTCACAAGCAAAAGAGTAGGAGCGCCACGCGTCGGTGCCTGGCACCTGAACATGAGCGTACTGCCCCGGCAGGAAATCCAGCTGTCCTACACGAGAACTGGCGTCCAGATGCAGAGTCGCCGTCGAGTCGGACAGGATTTCAACCTGGGTGACCAGCGCGTCGACCTCTTCAGGCCCAGCGCTGGTGCAGAGCGAAGAGTCAAAATCGAAGCGCACTGCGCAGTCACTCTCGACCCGCATCTGGCAAGCCAGGATGCCACCGCGGGCCAGATCATCTTCGCTCAACGCATCTTCGTCAACGTAGTCCAGATCATATTTACCGGACTGGCAAGTGCCCTTACAGGAGGCACAGACACCTTCACGACAGTCTACCGGCAGGGTCAAACCATGGCGCATGGCCGCATCAATCAGGACTTCGCCAGGGTTGATGCCGATGAAATGGGTCCGTCCATCGCTGAAATTCAGTGCTACCTTATGCATACTACTCACCACTTCCATTAAACGTGTGCCAACACCTGTCGGTACTCAGACATGATAGAAATCCAACACGTGACGGATTTTGTCGTTCAGCACGATGGCGCGCTTGCTCGTGATTTTCCAGCTATCACCGTTCGCCCGCATCAAGTACTCGGACCAGCCAAAAAAGCTCTCACTCTCACCAAAGCGGAAGAAGTGGGTCACCCAATTAGCCTTAACCTTCCACAAGCCATCCTCCTGCTGCTCGGCCTGCACATTATCGATCAGATGCATGGTGCGCGGCATCGGCGTACAGGCCGCGCTCTTCCCTGTGCGGATACGAAATACGCGATCTTCAAGACCGGCGCGGGTCGGGTAATAGATCAGCGACATCTCGCGCTTGGGGTTGGTGGTATAAACATGTTCGGTATCCCATTGCGGGATGTGGAACATGGATTCTTCGTCAAACATATCGAGATATTCATCCCACTGCTGACGGTCGCAATACTCGGATACACGGTAGAGAAACTGCTCGATATTCTGGATGACATTACTCATGATTTACCCCTCCTTCTTCGCCTTGGCTGCCAGACCTTCAAGCAAATAACGCTGCCAGGTGGAGTGCTGGTTCACGTACAATCCTTCCTGGGTAAATTCGGTCCCGGTGATGACCGGCTCAATATCCAGAGCCCGGGTGTTCGCTGTCGGACCAAACGCCCAATGCTCACAACCGCGGGAGATATCATTCCAACGCTCGGCACGCCCTTCAAAACCCTTCTGTGCCTCACGAAATTCCACCAGATCATCCGGCGTGCCCATACCGGACACGTTGAAGAAGTCTTCAAATTGACGGATGCGGTTTTCGCGGTCGTCATCGGATTCGCCCTTCACCCCCAGACAGAAGCTGTGCACTTCTGTCTTATTCCAGGCAACCGGACGTACCACCCTCAGCTGCGAGCTGATTTGATCCATAAAGAACAGACTTGGGTAGACATTCAGGTTACGCAAGCGGTGCATCATCCACTCGGCACGGGCTTGACCATACTCTGCTATCAAACGCGGCATGACCGAGGCATAACCTGGACGCACCTCAGGGTTGGGCATATCACTGAAGAGGATGGTGTGGCCATTTTTAAACGCGAACCAGCCATCATCGGTTTCCTTATCACCTGCACCCAGCTTGCTGTAGTCCAGGGTTTTACTGCTCCCACCATGCTTGGCTGCTTCCTGCTGCTGCCGCTGCTGTACCGTCGCCACGTAATTGTAATGCACGGTACTGACATGATATCCATCAAGGCCGTTCTCGTTTTGTAGCTTCCAATTACCGTCAAACGTGTAGGAAGAGGAGCCCGGCAGCACTTCCAGCTCACCGGTAGATGACTGTGCTGCCATCATGTCGAAACCGATGCGGGCATCGCCGAGAAATTCTTCCAATGATTGCGTGCATTCGGTATTCAGGTTAATGAACACAAAGCCCTGATAGTTACTGACCAGTGCCTTGCGCAACCCTCGGGTCGATTTATCGAAATCCGCTGGGTATTCATCCGGGGCCTTGACCTTGACCAGCTTGCCGTCGGTCTTGTAACACCAGGCGTGGAACGGACAGGTGAACGTAGACTGGTTACCCTTGCAAACACGGGTTAAGGTCGCGCCACGGTGCTGGCAAGCATTCAGCAGCGCATGAATCTCTCCTTTGGCATCACGCGTAATAATCATCGGCTGACGGCCAGCCTGCATGGTGAAAAAGTCGTTGGGGTTAGCGATCTGACTTTCGTGACAGGCATAGATCCAGGTGCTCTCGAAGATGAACTCCATCTCGAGGTCGAACAGTTCACGATCAGTGAAAATTTCGCGAGCCACCTTGTAAGTCTTGTCATTGGGACGAAAGTCGAGAGCGGTCTCAACCTTCTCACGCCAACTTTCCAGAGTCTGTTTATTATTATTCACGATTAGGTCTCCATTGGTGGCAGGCCAGTCTCTGCCCACCTTTCTGTTCGTTGTATCCATAAGACCAGAACGAGACCTATGCCAGCTATCCGCTTTTTTCAGGAGTGCTATCCCCTTTTTCCTATTGAGTACGCAAAATGTTCCACAGATGGGAAAACGTTGACCAACAGCCTTATCTAGTGCTAATTTTAAGGGTGGTATTTAACTGCCAAGGCCCAACAAGCCAAAATCATATAATAATTAAAAAATGGTTATTCCATGCGGGAAAAAGAAATATTTCTCAGCGGCAAGCCGCCCAAGAAACTGATAGCCGACATCCATAACGCGGACGACGCCGAATCCTGGATGTCGAATATATGCGGACCTCATGACCTGACCGTATATGATGCCAAGAGAATGCATTTCAGACATATTGGTAATATATTAAACTCAACGACGACCGCAATTGGAAATATTGAATACGGCACAGATGTTACGATTAAAGTTGAGGACTTGAGCAATAGTTATAGCATAAGCTTACCCGTGAGCGGATTTCAGGAACTCAGCTGTAGTAACAGTAACAACGTACAGTCAAATATTACCAGCGGCGTCATCATCTCCCCCTCGGCCCCCTATGAACTGAATATCAGTGGCAACTGTCGTAAGACACTGGTGCGTATATCCCGCCAAGCCATGGAAATTGGACTGGAGGCCATGATAGGAAAGCCTGCTATCAGGCCCTTGATCTTCGAAGCAAAAATGGATGCAAAAGTGGGTGCGTCCAGCGCCTGGTGGCGTACTATTCGCTACATTGAAACCGAACTGAGCAGTGCTGACAGCCTTTACAACAGCCCCGCTTTTATCCGAGATATTGAACAAGCCCTGATTAAGGGAATTTTAACCTCACAGCCACATAATTATTCTGATGATGTCAAGAATTCACTCAGGAATCACCTGCCATCATATATGGTAAAAACCATTGACTATCTGAAAGAAAATGCTAAAAATGAAATTCATATGGATGATGTAGAATGGATTTCAGGCGTTTCAAGAAACAAACTTTACTCCGACTTCAAGCGTTATATCGGCATACCACCCACGGCCTATTTAAAGCGTATTCGTATGGATGGTGTCCGTACAGATATTATTAAAAGCTTAGGCGGAGAAAGCATATCAACCTTGGCCTTGAGCTGGGGCTTTAATCATTTGGGACGTTTTTCAACCGAATACAAGAAAATGTTCGGCGAAACACCATCGGAAACCCAAGCCCAAGCCAAGCTCAGTTTCTAATTGCCTACATAACTTTAAGAAGTAGAGCTTATGTTAAGCTCTACCATGCCATAAGCGGATACACCGGCTAATCCTTTAGCCGGGGATCGACTGCCACCAGCTCAGCCGGCATTTTGTAGTGCTGATGCCGATTGAGTCTTTTTTCCAGCAGACGGAAGCAACCGATCATCACCGCTGTAATCACCAGATAGAGCACACCGGCGGCAAAAAATATCTCCAGCGGCGTGTAGGTACGGGCGATGATGGTGCGTGCCGCACCGGTAATATCCAGCAGCGTAATGGTCGAGGCCAGTGAGCTGCTTTTCAGCATCAGGATCAGCTCGTTGCCATAAGCCGGCAACACGGTGCCGAACGCACGCGGCAGCACGATACGACGGATTTTCAGCATTCGGCTCATGCCAAAGGCATCTGCGGCTTCCAGTTCCCCTTTCGGAATCGCCTGAATGGCACCGCGGATCAACTCTGCCGTATAGGCCGCCGTATTCAGCGTAAAGGCGATAATGGCACACCAGTAAGGCTCCCGCAGGATCGGCCAGAGCGCCGACTCACGTACCACCTCGAACTGCGAAGCGCCGTAGTAGATCAGAAAGATCTGCACCAGCAGCGGCGTACCACGAAAGAAAAAGATATAACCGAACGGCAGCATCCGCAGCCAGCGGTTGTGCGATGCACGCATCAGTGCCACCGGCACCGCCAGCAGCAAACCCAGCAGCCCGGACAGAAATACCAGCTCAAGCGTTACCCAGACGCCATCAAGCAAACGCGGGTAATAGTCGATAATGACGTTCCAGTCCCAATTCATGTGACAGCCCTCGTTGAAGCTGGATCTGATCGGCGCTCAAGCCAGGAAGTCGTCGCCGTCGACAGCACCGTCAGGCCCAGATAAATCAGGGCGGCGGCCATGTAGAACGTGAAGGGCTGATTGGTGGAACCGGTGGCCACATACGCCTGGCGCATCAGGTCATCAAGACCGATCACCGAGACCAGTGCCGTATCCTTGAGTAACACCTGAAACAGGTTGCCAAGGCCCGGCAGCGCCAAACGCCATACCTGCGGCAAAATAATACGAAAAAAGGTTTTCAGCGGAGTCATGCCCAACGCTTGAGCCGACTCCCACTGCCCCTTAGGGATCGCCTGGATCGCTCCCCGCAATACCTCGGTTGAATAGGCACCAAAGGCGATTGACAAGGCGGCGACACCCGCCGCAAAGGCACTGATCTCGATATAGTCGGTATAGCCAAACTGTTCGGCAATCGCCATCAGGATGACCGAGCCACCAAAGTAGATCGTCAGCACCAACAACAACTCGGGAATGCCACGCACGAAGGTGGTGTAGAGTGTGGCCAGCGCACGCGCTGGCCAGAAACTGGACAATTTAGCTGCCGCGCCGATCAACCCGAAGAGCAAACCGAAGACAAGACTGGTCAGTGCCAGCTTGACCGTTACCCAGGCACCGGACAGCAGCAGGTCACCAAAACCAAGTAGATCCATGAACAGAGTATCCGCTAGCGGGGCCCGCCTGAGCTGACCCCAGGCTGTTGTCAGTAGATGGAGAACGGGAAGTAACGGGCGTTGATCTCTGCGTAGGTACCATTTTCAACAATGGCCTTGATCGCCGCGTTGAGTTTTTCCTTCAACGGATCACGTTTGCGTACGGCAATGGCCACTTGGTCACCCATATCAAGCTCTTCACCCCTGAACTCAAAGCCCTGGCCCTCTTCACTTTGCAGCCAGTTATACGCCGGAAACTTGTCAGACAACAATGCATCAAGACGGCCGCTGGCCAAATCCAGATAGGCGTTGCCCTGAGTCCCGTAGAGTTTGACGTTGACCTCGTCAGCCAGCTCGTCTTCCAGATACTGTCCCGCCCATGTCGCACGTTGCGCGCCGACGGTCAGCCCCTTAAGACCTTCCTTCGTGGTCTCCAGCGCCTTGTCCTTGGCCACCACGAACGCAAATACATTGGAATAGTAACGGTCGGTGAAATCAACCACACGCAGGCGCTCTTTGGTAATCGACATGGAGGCGATGATGGCATCGTATTTACGCCCCATCAGCCCCGGAATGATGCCATCCCAGTCTTGCGCCACGATCTCGCACTCGACCTGCATTTCGGCACACAAGGCTTTGGCGATATCGATATCGAAGCCAATCAGCTCGCCCTGCTCATTGATCATGTTGAACGGTGCGTAGGCACCTTCAGAGGCAATGCGGAGTTTATCCGCCGCCATGGCGGCCATGCTGGAAAAGGTCGTCAGTACTGCCAGCGCGGTCACTGTCAGGAGTTTGCTTATTTTCATAGCGTTTCAAGCCGATTCAGTTGTGTTGGACAATACCGGTGAAATCCTGGCGTTCAGCCTGCCATCAGGCATGGCTGGCCATGAAATCACGTACCCGCTGTGAACGCGGGCGGTCGAAAACTTCTTCCGGCGTACCGGACTCTTCGATCTGTCCCTGATGCAGGAACACCACCTGACTGGACACCTCACGCGCAAAGCGCATTTCGTGGGTCACAATCAACATGGTGCGGCCCTCCTCGGCCAACGAACGCATGACGGCCAGCACTTCATTGACCAGTTCCGGGTCCAATGCCGATGTCGGCTCATCGAACAACAACACTTGCGGGTCCATCGCCAATGCGCGAGCAATCGCTACACGCTGCTGCTGCCCACCCGACAGGTTAGCCGGATACGCGTCACGTTTGTTCAGCAAACCAACCCTGCCAAGCAGTTCTTCGGCGCGGCTGATCGCCTGGTCGCGAGGCTGCTTGAGGACTTGGGTTGGCGCCTCAATAATGTTTTCCAGGATGGATTTGTGCGGCCAGAGATTAAAGTTCTGGAACACGAAACCAATGCGCGAGCGCAAGCGTTCGAGCTGACGGGCGTTGGCGGCACGCAGATCACCACCTTTGCCCGACACCAGCTCCAACGTTTCACCGGCTATACGGATCTGACCCTGGCTAGGCTGTTCCAACAGGTTGATACAGCGCAGCAAGGTACTTTTGCCGGAACCGCTCGAACCCAGTATCGAGATCACTTCGCCATCACTGGCACGCAGGGAAACACCCTTGAGGACTTCCAGCGAACCATAGGACTTATGGATGTCGATCAGTTCTAGTGCGGTATTTTTTTCGGTCATAGGCTCAACGCTAGGAATGCGACCATCAATAAAGTAAACGATCAATTCTACTACCAAAGTATAAAATCGTCATCTTTTGGTCTATGACGGCAACTCAGAATGCCACTGCCAACATCCTGAGTACCTGACCTCAACGTTCCGCGAGCGCTTCCAGCGCGGCCCCACTCAAGCGATAAACCGTCCACCCGTCCATGGGCTTGGCACCAATGGACTGGTAAAACCCGATCGCCGGTTCGTTCCAGTCCAGCACCGACCACTCAAAACGACCACACCCCCTGGCCACAGCCAGTGCAGCGAGGTGTTTCAAAATCGCTTTCCCGGCACCAAACTTGCGATACTCCGGCGACACGTACAGGTCTTCAAGATACATGCCATTGCGGCCTACCCACGTGGAGTAGTTGTAAAAATACACGGCAAAGCCGATCGGTTCGCCATTCATCAGGCAGATAATCGCATCAACCGTTGAGTCCGCGCCAAAGATACTGCGGCGAATATCCGCTTCCGTTGCCACCACCGCTTCCGGCTCTTTCTCGTAGGTGGCCAACTCATTGATAAACCGAAGAATCAGAGCCGAATCATCAATTCTGGCTTCCCTTATTTCAATTGAGTGCATGTTTTCTCCACAACATTACAGCGTGATCGTGCGGCGCGATAATGCGGCATTTCAGATCATCTTGCCACTGCTAGCCTTAAACGTGCTGAACAGCTGCTCAATTGGTCATAAGCGTCAATAACTGACGTTGGTCCACAGGATCGATCTGTGCGGGACTCAAATAACGCTCGGCATAACGCAGGTAGATGCCTGACGTCAGAAACAACGTAAACAGTTCAGGATCGAGATGACCATTACGCGCCATCAAGGCCATAATGCGCAGAGATTCTGACAGAGGTTTGGCGGTTTTATACGGCCGATCAGCCGCTGTCAGCGCCTCAAACACATCGGCCAGCGCCATGATGCGTTCGGGAATACCGAGGTCAGCGGCGGACAGACGACGGGGATACCCGCCACCATCCATGCGTTCATGATGGTTGCCGGCAATATCGGGTACCCGTTTCAGATTTTCAGGCCAAGGCAGCTGGTTCAGCATGCGGATGGTTTGCACGATGTGATTGTTGATAGTGAAACGCTCCTCGGGTGTCAGCGTGCCATAACGCTGGGTCAGGTTATACAACTCACCGAGGTTCCATTCCGCTTCCGGCAATTGCATATCAAATCCCCAGCTGTTGGCCGGGTTACCCACTTCCACCGGAGGCCGCGCCCCATTCCACGGTTGATAATGTTCAGGCCTGTCCGCCAGCAGCGTTTCCTTGACCGGCAAGGTTGTGGTGTCGTCCTCCGGCATCCGCTCCAGCTCCTCATGCGACAACCCCGGGCGGTTGTCGAAGTGTCGCCACCATTCCTGAGCACCGATACGGCGAATCTCGGCCACCGCCTCATCACTGAGTGATTCACCGCCCATGTTGATGTGGGCTACGTATTCGAAGTCCTGCTGCAGCTGTTGCTGCCGCTGCCGTTTGCGTTCACGCAACAGCACTTCGTCACCGGTTTCGATCACCCCTTGCAGGTACTCGATTTCAGCATCACGCCACAACACCTCGAAGCGGGTACGCACCTCATGAATGCGGTTGTACAGGGCATCCAGCTTGGTCGCCTTGTCCAGTACATGCTCTGGCGTGGTGATTTTGCCGCAATCGTGCAGCCAGGCGGCCAGATGAAATTCGTACCGCTCCGCTCGGCTCATGGCAAAATCGGCAAACGGCCCCTGTCGGCTATCCACCGCCGCGTCGGCCAGCATCTGCGCCAGTTCGGGAACTCGCTCGCAATGGCCGCTGGTATGCGGTGATTTGGCGTCAATCGCATCCGCCAACAGACGGATAATCGCCTCCATCAGCCGCTTTTGGGCTTCAACCAGCTGACGGGTTTCGATCGCCACGGCCGCTGAGCCCGACAGTTCGGCAACAAAACGATCCAGCGTTGCGTCAGCCCACTTACCCGCTGCCAACCGCAACGCCATGACGCCTGCCGGATGCGTTTCGCGCCCCGTCAGCGGCGTCATCAGCCACTCGTCGGCCTGCTCGCCCAACATTGTGCGCACGGCATCGGTCTGAGCCGTTGCGCTGGCCTGAGGACAGTCCAGAGCCTGTGGCACCCCCTGCTCACCAGCGGTATGTACATCGGTATTCAGGTGAAGTTGATGTGTATCACCATCATAGAGATAGATCACACATTCACGTGCTTCGATACTGGCCTTGAGGTGCGACGCCACCGTAGGCAGCATCTGGCTGAGTTCCCGCTCACGCGCCAGGGTGTGACTGATCGCCTGGAAATGCACGATGGCCGACGCCATTCGGTCCAGCACCCGCGCCAACATATTGACCTCATACACCATGGAGCGGCTGCTGACCCGATGACGGAAATCGAACCGTGACAGCGCCCCGACCTGATCGGCCAGTTGATCCAGTGGCCGTGCCAGACGCACTGAACCCCACCACCCCAGCAGCAGCATCACCAGTGCAGCCAGCAGCGACCAATACAGCATTGCGATCCCTTGCTGCCGTGCTCCGGCCAGCAGTTCGGCCGAGGGCACTGTCACCAGCAGCTCCAGAGCCTCGCCGTTCATCGCCAGCAACGGCATTCGAATGCCATACCAATCACGTTCGTCGAACAGGTAATGCACCATCTCTCCGCCCGCAGGTGCCAGACGTTGCAATTCGCTCAGTTCGGGTGCATCCAGCTCGCTCAGTGTGGCCAATCGCACACTCTGTGCCTCGGTACGGATCATATTCTGGACATCGGGCCAGGCTACGACCTGCCCCTGTGGAGTCACCACCGCCATGCGGTAATGCGAATCCGGCTTGAGGCTCTCAAGCTGTACCGATATGTCCTGTACCGAAGCGTCGATCCCCACCACGGTACGCTCAGGACCGGCGACCGACAGGGTTACGCCAACCTCGGCAGTGGTAAAAAACAGATAGGGCGGGGTCAATACCGGCTCGTCGCTGGACAAGGCTTGCCGGTACCAGTCACGCTGGTGCGGGTCGAAGGCATACTCCGGAACGTCTCGTGCCTCCAGCAGCTGAAGGGTCTCACTGTAAAACAGCCATTGCCTGCTGGCTTTATTGATACTCTGCAACAGCCAGGCCGACCCGACGGGTGCCGCCAGTGTTTGCTGAAAGCGGGGGTGACGCAGTTTGCGCAGTAACAGAAAATCATGATCGGCATAGCCAACATAAACGGCGCTGATCATGGGGTTGGCATCAAGGGTTTCCGCCAGTACCGGCAGGCGTTGCAGGCGCTGTTCCAGCGTAGCGGTCCGCAGCAGCGGGTCGTGGGTCAGCAGGCGAAGACTGCTTTTGAGGGGATGCAGCAGGCGAGTACTGGCACTGTCCAGGCTACCTGCCATCTGGTGCGCCATCTGCTCCGAGGCCTGCACCAGTACCTCACGATGGCTGAAGTAGGCACTGCTGATCAGTATTGCACTGAGCAACAGTGTCCCTGCCATGACGGACAGGCTGATAATCCAGCGCAGCCGCATGCCCGCATTCAACGTCCTGTTCATTGCCACCGCCACCTGCAGAAAACTCTACAGGCAGCATAGACGAGTTTCAGGACTGTCCGATCAATTCCCCAACATGATGGCGACCCAGCGGGTTGACGGGTTCTGTTCCAGCGCTATTTTGGCAATCATGGTGAGCGGTATCGACAAGAACATGCCCGCAGGCCCGAACATCCAGCCCCAGATCATCAACGACAGGAACACCACCAACGGTGATAACCCCAGCCCCGTGCCCATATAACGCGGCTCCAGCACATTCCCCATCAGCACGTTGACGGCAATATAGCCCACCGCCACCAGTGCCGCATCCGGCAGGCCCAACTGCACCACCGAGAGCAGCACCGCAGGCACCGCCGCGATGATCGAGCCGACATTGGGGATGAAATTCATCAGCGCAGCGACCAGGCCCCACAACGGTGCAAAATCAACACCCAGAATCCAGAGCCACGTGGTAATCAGGAAGCCGGTCAGCAAACTGACTGTAGTCTTGATCACCAGATACTTGTTCACCTTGCGCACAAAGTCACCGGCCTGCTCCATCGACTTTTCGGCATTCGGCAGCGCCTTGTGCAGCTTGTCGCCCAACAGCGTGGCTTCCAGCAACAGGAAGATCACCACGAACACGATCAGCATCAGGTCGGTCAGCAGACCACCCAAATTGGTCAACGCATTACCCGCCAGCCGCATCAGCGAACCAGGGTTGAAATGGTTAAGGAACTGTTCACGGGTGACCGGCAGTCCCAGCCGCTCGAAAAACGGCAGCAACTTGACCGCTTCATCCTGAAGCCGGGCCTGGTAGGTCGGCAGACGCAGCGTAAAGGTGTCGATCGCTGAACCGACGAACAGCACCAGCGCCCAGCTGAACACCATCAAACCGAACACCAAAAGCATGACCGCCAGCCAGGGTGGAACCTTGTGTGACGTCATCCAGGCCAGCGGGGGCGCACAAATTATGGCGATAAAAATTGCCAGCAACATGGGCACGACCACTGCTTCGGCAATTTTCAGGGCACCGAGAATGACCACCAGGGAGGCCAGACCGATCAGCCATTTGAAACCGGCCGAAAGTGCAACGGGATTGGAGTCGGACATGGACACTCCTTGTGAGTTGAATACCGGAAGTTGAGTACCGGCTTATGCGTCGGCCTTGAAATGGACATCGAGCATGCCTTTCTGCTCGTCGGTCAGGCTGATCGCCCGGCCGTTGGCAAAGTCATAACGCACCATAAAAGCCTTACCGCGGGCATTCATCTTGTCGTCCTGCCACGCTTCCTGCAACACCGTGAATGAGCTGTTACCGATTTTGCAGACATACGTGCGGATCTCGACGTCACGGCCGTAGAACAGCTCACCAAGATAATCCACCTCGACACGGGCCAGAATCAGCTGCCATTTTTTCATATCCAGATCAGGGGTGAAAATGCGAAACAACTCGTTGCGGGCCGCCTCAAACCACTGTGGCACCCGCGTGTTGTTGATATGGCCAAGCCCATCGGTATCATAAAATGCGGGGGCGATCGTCGAGCTATACATCGGACACTCCTGTTTGTCACTGAAATAGGCCCCGAGTATAACAATGGACGCTCACCACTGGTCCACTTTTCATCGCAACGTCAGAGTGCCGGAACCTTGAACCGTGTCTGTCGGTATTGCAGCACCACCGCACGCGGAACAATCGCCTCGATCCGCAACCCCGGACGCACGAAATCACCTTCACGCAGCATCTTGCCTTCGTATTTGACCAATCGGGAACTCGGCTCTGCAGCATAGATATGCACGGAGAAACGGATATTCTGCAATTCCCGCTGCAGCTCTACCGGCAACTGCCGCAGGTAAGGGATACTGGCGTAAGGGTCCTCTGTGGTCACCTCAACCTGAGCGTCCACCGCGTCAGCCACCTCCGCTTGCTCGTCCTTTGTCGCCGTGGCGGGTGTCGATGGAGAAACACCCGGCGAGACCTCCGGCGTCTCCCGAATCGAAATTTTGACCCCACTGAGATCAGGTGCATCCCCGGCAGGGCTCGGTGTTGGCGTCGACACACGCTCCACGGCCAATGGCGGCTCGCTTTTGGCAGGCGGCGGGCGGTCATATATCCGCCAGCCCCAGAACAACAGCAGCGCCAACAGCACCATCAACAAGCTACGTCCGAGCCATCCGACCCAACCAACGCTTCGGGCGGGCACACCTCCCCCGCCAACCGGTGGCAAGGGATCACCCTGTGCATGCTTACGCTGCTCGGCCGAGGCCTTGAGGGCATCGTGGATATAAGACATGATCGCCTCCTAGCTGTTCAGGCGTGGCAAATCCGCCAGTACCAGACTATTAAGCCGAATCAGCGTCAACGGTCCCGCTACGCCATCCACGGTAAGCCCCTGCTGCTGCTGAAACGCTTTAACCTGCAGAAACAGCTCCGCATCATATCGGGACTTGAGCGGCACATCGGTCGCCACACCGCGCTGACGCGCCAACTGACGGTGGAGCCAGTCCACCTCAGCGCCCTGCGCTCCGGGCCAAAGCGGTTCACGATAGCCCGGTGGCTGACGCCACAACAACGTAAACGACCCACCCCACAGCTGCTGCAACAATGCTCTGGATAGCCGCCGGGGTTGCGCATTGAACAGCACCTCGGCAGAGTCGGCATCCAGCGCCGTCAGCATGACCGCATATGGCTGCTGCTGATAACGCAGGGTAATCACGGCCGGGCGATCCAGCTGCTCCAGCAAGCTCAACTCACCTGCCAGGGTCAGACATCCCAACCCCTGACGGGCGGCAAACGTACAGACAACCGGTTCACGACGCGGATCATAGTCTTGCTGCCAATGTTGGAACAGATCACGAAACGCCAGCACTTCAGCCAGATCGGTATCCTCCGGCGGCCGCCAACGCTGAATGTCCTCAAGCGTTTCCAGTTTCGGTGCCGGTGGTTCGATCGGCACCGCAGCTACAGCTTCCATCGACTCGGCGTAGACCGGCTGCAACTCGGGCAGTCCACTGACGTGGACAGGCGCTTGAGCATCGGGCGGTACAGACACGGCGGGCACGACCGGCAACATGAGTTCATCCGGCACCATTTTTTCCCACGGGAACAGCTTGGCACGCAGCGCCTGCTGCTCCGCCGCTGTCATCATCGGTGCTGCCGGCGGTGATGCCGCGGATGAGAACGGCTGGCCGCTCAGCTGCCCATTGAACAACAGCGACAGCCCCAGACCAGCCGCCCACCCAAGCAGCCCCACCAGCAACGCAACCAACAACCAGACATACAAGGGGCGACGACCACTGACGGTGGCTACTCCGTCCTGCCCCAATACTTCACGCGCCGCACGCTGCAGGGTTTCCACACTGACTTCGTTGCGCGTCTGCACATAGGTGCCCAGCAATGCACGGTCACAGATCTGATTGATCACCCGCGGCAAACCCGCCGATAAACGATACAGACACTTCAGGGTCGCCGGTGGAAACACTGGCCGGTTCAGCCCTGCCACCATGAGCCGGTGATAAATGTAATTGGGCAGATCCGACTCTGCCAACGGCCCCAGATGAAAGCGGGCACTGATCCGCTGGGACAGCTGCCGCAAATCATCCCGTGCCAGGCGCTCAAGCAATTCTGGCTGCCCCAGCAGCACAACCTTGAGCAGCTTGGCTTCACTGGTTTCCAGATTGGTCAACAGGCGCAACTGCTCCAGCGACGCGAAAGGCAATTGCTGGGCTTCATCAATGATCAACAGCGTATTGCGCCCCTGCGCATGCTGCTGCAGCAGAAAGTGATAAATTCTGTCGCAGAGTACTTTCATTGACCCCCGTGGAACCGGGCCCGGATCGAGCTTCAACTCATCGCAGACCGCCTGTAACAGCTCCAGCGGCTGCAGGTGCGGATTGAGGATCAAGGCAAAGTCAGTCGTCTCGGGCAACTGTTCTATCAGCCGACGTGACAGCGTCGTCTTGCCCGTTCCCACTTCACCGGTTAACAGAATGAAGCCCCCATCCGCCTCAATACCGTACAGTAGATGCGCCAACGCCTCTTCATGCTGCCCGCTCATATAGAGATAGCGCGGATTGGGTGCTATCGAAAAGGGGGGTTCATGCAAACCAAAATATTCACAGTACATATACATGTCCGCCTGATTGGCTGCCAACCTGGGTTAACTATCTTGATTCCCTGTCATGAATCTGACTATTTTTATGTATAAAACCTGAACCAACATGAATAAAAAGAAACCTTTTAAACATATTGTTGACTATTAATACGTCTACCGACCCATTTTTATGACTACAATTTTCCTTAGTGTAGTCCAACCACTGCACCCGGTTGTAAATCAACCAAGGTGATGCATATGAATACTCCAAGCTCACAGGAGCACAAACATCCAGAGACGGAACGGCCCCTTGTATTACTCGACCTGTCCAGCCGGCCCAGCCCGGAACTGACGCCTGCCACCTTTCCGGGGTGGAAATTGCACCGGGTCGGCAGCCTGGCCGAAGCAGAAAAACTGCTGCAAACAGAATCCTTTGTTGTCGGACTGGCCTGCTTCGACTGGCTTGAAGATGACAACAACCAGGCCTTGACCCAGTTTTTTCAACGCCACCATCAAATCGCCTGGGTTGCTGCGATATGGCCTGACCAGCTACAGGATGTGGGGCTGCGACGGCTACTGTTCGAAAACTTCTATGACTACTGTTCCCTGCCGCTGGGGAGCAGTCTCGACCACCTGTCGATCATTCTGGGCCACGCCTACGGCCTGTATCATCTGCAACATCTGGACACTGATGCACTGGAGAATGACAACCAGTTCCAGATGGTGGGTGCCAGCCCGCAGATGCTGAAGATTTTCGACCTGATCCGCAAAGTGGCACAAACCGATGCCACGGTGCTGATCATGGGTGAAAGCGGCACCGGGAAGGAGTTGATCGCCCGTGCGATCCATCAGCGTTCCAGCCGCCAGGCGTTCCCGTTCATCGCGGTCAATTGCGGAGCCCTGCCCGAGAGCCTGATTCAGTCCGAACTATTCGGCTGTGAAAAAGGCGCGTTCACCGGCGCTCATCAACGCCGCATCGGACGCATTGAATCGGCGCATCAGGGCTCTCTTTTTCTGGATGAGATCGGTGACCTGGCCTCCAATCTGCAGGCACACCTGCTGCGCTTTCTGCAGGAGGGAACGATCGAGCGTCTGGGTTCAAGCCAGAGTATCGAGATCAACACCCGCGTGATCGCAGCCACCAATATCGATCTGGAGCAAGCTGTAAAAGAGGGGCGTTTCCGGGAAGATCTGTTTTATCGCCTGAGCGTGCTCAACATAAAAGTGCCGCCACTGCGCGAGCGGGGTGAAGACAAGGAGTTGCTAGCGCGTTTCTTCTTCAACAAATTCTGCAATGACCACAGCGGCCAGCTTAAAGGTTTCACCCAAGAAGCACTCGACGCCATCAACCAGCACCTCTGGCCCGGCAATGTCCGCGAGATGATCAACCGCGTTCGACGCGGCATGATCATGAGTGATAACCGTCTGATTACGCCACAGGATCTGAATCTGGAGCCCAGCCTTATTCGTACGCATACACCGGAGACATTCAAAACCCTTGATGAAGCCCGTGCCGAAGCCGAGCGGGTCGTCATCGAACACACACTTTCACAGTGTCAGAACAACGTATCCAGAGCCGCGAAAATGCTGGAGGTTTCCCGTGTCACCCTGTATCGCATGATGGAAAAACACCACCTGCATCACCACAAGGCGTCAGCCCATCATTGAACCGCTGAGCGGCCCCCTCTCAGCTGTATTGTTGCTCTCAGGTTACATTCTCCCCCTACACTGCCCCCGCATTCACGCCCCCGACAACCATTAACCAATTGTAATGGTTGATGTAATAAATTTATGGCCCAAATTCTGCTAATTACTAAGGAATCGTCTGAGGCCGCTGCCATGAAGCATTTGCGCAAAGCACTGTCCAACCACCGTCTGATCCGGTCACAGCCGGACAGTCCTGCTGCAGCGCACTCGGATTCCGCCACCACCGCGCATGACGAACTTCCGCTCACCTGGCAGCGACGCAAACCCAGCTTCGACACTCTTGACGCGCCCCTGCCACCGCAGGTTATTACCCTATGGGACGAAATAGACAAGACATATGAAAAAAAGGTCTAAATAAAATCCCGCCTTCGCCTCTGCCCATAAGTGTTAATTTAATGTAACAACCCTATAGCCTCCTGTTCTTGTATACCAACAGTTACAGGACAAGTTCGCATTTTTTATCATATTATTAACACAGAAAATAATTAAAAATTCTTTTTTGTAAAATATATGAAACACATCGTAACAAATACATTACATATATGAACCGCTTCGAAAAAACCTGAATATTTAAATTACTTTTCTGTTCCTGTTATTATCATCCCCACTTCGTTCCTATACCGTTTATAAAACATTGCCGAGCGAAGCGGTGTAAAGAAATAGACGGGAATACATCTCGGGCACCCGGTATCTGTACAGAACTGACAAGAGTTCTGCCAAGCGGTGCCGCCCGACCTGAACACCCCGACCTCGGCACCCGAAATTGCGAGATCCTCTCCCGAAAAGGCACGACTCCCAAGAGTCACGCAAAGCCATGGAGTAGACATTCATGTCTACCCGCCAGGCTACCGAAGGAGGCCTCTCTGAGCCGCCCAATGCCCGCTCGCCAGAGGATCTGACTGAATGACTGTGTTTCAGGAGAGATCCATGACGTTATTACTGACCCCGCCCCTTGCCCGCCGCCTGACAACACTGGCAGTGGTAGCCGCGCTGTCATCGACTGTATTATCAGCACAGGCCGCTGACACTCCCCGCGTGCCACCGACTAAACAGCTGCACGAACAAGCCAACACCCAGTCGCAGGCACTGATGGCGCTGCACAAACGCTGGCAGAATGCTAAGGGACCGTCCCGCCAAACGCTGCAGGCCCAACTGCTGCGTCAGGCGGATATGCGTCGTGATCTGCTGCGCCAGCTGGTTAAACAGCAGCCCGGGGTTGCCCTGCAGTTGGCCATTCCCGATGCAAAACAGCTGGGCATGCCCGTAGACGTTGTCGAAAAGCTGGAACAGCGCCTGAACCTGAGCGGCCAGTTGGAAGTGTTTTACGAAGACCAGGAAGATGGCAAGCACCGTTTGCGCCACGTTCTGGCAACCCCGTTCGGCGAGCGCTTTGAGCTGCACTTTACCGATACCCCGCCCCGGCTGAAGCATGGCCATGCGGTTGAGCTGGAAGGCCTGCTGGTGACGGCAGCAGATGACAGCACATCGGATGGCGATATTGCACTGAACAGTGACGCGCTGGTGCTGGCGGCCGACGGTGGCGTTACCGGTGGCAGCAACGGCGGCACCGCTGCCGACAGCAGCGCCACCTTTGGTGCCCAGTCGACACTGGTCATCAACGTCAACTTCAGCGACAACACCAGCCAACCCTGGACTACTGAACAGGCGCGCAGCACGGTCTTCGACCAGGCCAGCAGCTTCCTGCATGAAAATTCATTCGGCCAGACCTGGCTGGAAGGCGAAACCACGCCCTGGCTGACCCTGCCGATCAACAGCAGCGGCTGTGACACCTCTGCCATCACCTCGGCCGCCCACGACGCTGCCACGGCTGCCGGCTATGACCTGAGCCAGTACAACCGTCTGATCTTTGCCATGCCTTACACCGCAGGTTGCGGTTTTTCCGGCGTCGGTTCCGTCGGCGGGACCACATCCACCATGTTGATCAACGGTTCCATGTACTGGTTTACCGTCGCCCACGAGATGGGACACAACCTGGGCCTGTATCACTCTCATGCACTGGAGTGCGGCAGCGATGTTACCGGCAGCAACTGCTCCAGTGACGAATACGGTGATGGCGTCGACATCATGGGCCGCGTCAACGGCCACTTCACCGCCTTCCAGAAAGAGCGTCTGGGCTGGCTCGACAGCCGTCATATCCAGACCGTTACCGGCAGCGGCATCCATGAACTGGAGCCCTATGCTACCCAGCCGGGCAGCGCACCAAAGGCACTCAAAATCGCCAAAGGCACCGATCCGGTTTCCGGCGAGAACAGCTGGTACTATGTCGAATACCGTCAGGCCAGCGGCTATGACAACATTCTGGCCAGCAACGCCAACGTACAGAACGGCGTGGTGGTACATACCGGCATCAGCAACAAGGGCAACAGCAGCTATCTGCTGGACATGACCCCGGCCAGCACACCGTCCAACTACACCGATACCCGCGACCCGGCACTGGAAGTCGGCCAGCAGTTTACCGACGCCGATGCAGGCATCACCCTGGCGACCGAATGGGTGGACGGCACCCGTGCCCGCGTTAACGTGCAACTGCCCGATGCCGTGAACAGCTGTACCCGCGCCAACCCGAGCCTGAGTGTCACCCCGGGCGAAAGCGTGTGGGCCGCCGCAGGCAGCAGTCAGGCGTATACCCTGACCCTGACCAACCAGGACAGCGCCGCCTGCAGCAGCAGTAACTACACCCTGAACACCGGCGTGCCCAGCGGCTGGAGCAGCGTACTGGCCAGTACAGCACTGACCCTGGCACCGGGCGAAAGCCGCTCCACCAGCTGGACCGTCACCTCTGCCGACAGCGCCGTTGACGGTTTCTACACCCTCACCGCCCAGGCCACCTCCGGCAGCCAGAGCGCCAGCAGCAGCCTGACCTATGTGGTCGATAACCCGGTGGTCAACAACCGGCCCGACGCGGTGAGCGATACCGCCCGTACCGATTTTGAAACAGCGGTTACCGTCGCCGTGCTGGCCAACGACTCCGACCCCGATGGCGACCGCCTGAGCGTTACCGCCGCTAATGCCGTCAACGGCCGCGCCGTCATCAATGCCGACCAGTCGATCACCTATACCCCGGCAGCCGGTTTCAGCGGCTTGGCCAGCTTCAGCTACAGCATCAGCGATGGCAAGGGCGGCACCGACAGCGCCAGCATCAGCATTGATGTAGCCGCAGCGCCCGAGCCGACACCGGAACCCAATGAGGCTCCGATCGCCGGCAACGACACCGCCGTGACCGCCTTTGAAACATCGGTCAGCATCGCCGTGCTCGCCAATGATCGCGACCCAGAAGGCGAACAGCTAACCCTGAGCGCTGTCAACGCCACCCGTGGTACGGCTCGCATCAATGCCGACGGCACGCTGATTTATACCCCGGCCACTGGCTTCAGCGGTCAGACCAGCCTGAGCTATACCGTGCGCGACCCTCAGGGCGCAACCGCAACGGCCAGCGTCACGATTACAGTCGAGGCAGAAGTACAGCCGGAACCGGAACCGAGCGTCAATGAAGCGCCCATCGCCAATGCCGACAGTGCCACACTGGCAACCAAGCAGAGTATCAAGATCCCGGTACTGGCCAATGACCGTGATCCTGAAGGCAGTACACTGCGCATTACCGGCTTCACTCAGGGCGGCAAGGGCAGCGTACGCCAGAATGCAGACGGCACCCTGACCTACACGCCGGGCAAGCCGTTCAAACAGGATGACCGCTTCAGTTACACCATCAGCGATGGCGAAAAAACCGCCACAGCAACTGTGCAGGTGAGCCTCGCGGCAGATGCCGGTGGCAGCAGCGGTGGTAGCAACAACGGCAAGGGCAACAACAAGTAGCAACTTGCCATACGCACGGTAGCCACAAAAAGCCGCGACGGGTTACCCCGCCGCGGCTTTTTCATGGCCCGCCCCTAGAGGCGGGGGTCAGGCTCTGTTACGGACAGAGCATATTGTTGTTGTAGCTATCCAGAATACCGGCCAAAGTCTTGGCTTCCTGCGCCAGAGTTTTGCTCGGACCTTTCGGTTTTTTCAGATAGTCACCTGTGCCGGTAAAGTCGATATCGGCCAACAGCTGCTCAGCAGCCACTTTGGCGTTTATCAATTCCGAACAAGTGCCCGCGTCAGCGGCTATGTTCAGCTGTACCGCCATCAGCTGGGCAGCCAGACCATACGCCGCATCACTGGCTTTTTTACTACCATCACCCACCAAAGACGGATCTTCAACATCACGCTTGTCGAGGAGATCCACACCTACAGCACACTGAGTGATTTCCAGTTCAGGATGCAGATAGATCGGCAGGAATTCATCCAGTACATCATAGAAGTCTGGATCGGTCAGCCAGCGATCATACTGGTTGCCCTTACCATCACAACTGGTCCAGTTTTTCCAGAAACCGATGGTACGTGCATTACCACCAGGAGGCGGTGTGTTATCCACGTTGAAGCTTTCGGTTTCGGCCACACTCAGCGTGAAGGCGGCACATTCACCGATGTAGTCCTCACCAATAATCAGTGAGTACCAGCTCAACGGCCCATCATTACTGCTACCGGTCAGCATCCAGCCAGGCTGAACATCCAGTTCGCAGAACTCATAGGCCCCCGGTACCAGTTTCGCCATGCCATCAACATCGACACAGACATCCGGGCTCACCCCAGCTTCACAGCTGAAGTAGGCAAAGCCGGTGATAACATCTGAAGTCGCTGAAGCCACAGCGCCACTGCCATCGCGGATCTGGAAGTCGAAGGCCGGATAGACGCCGTTCGGCGCGATGCCGGAGACGGTTTTCAGCACTTCAGCCATACCGCGCTTGGTGTTTTCGAACGTACAGGTCACGGTTTCACCCGGCTGCAGATCGATCGCATTCGGCGCACTGCCGTCATCACAGGTAGCACTGGTCAGATCCCAGCCAGCCGGTACGGTCTCACTCACGGAGTAAGTGCCGTTGACCAGAGGTTCGGACATGTGCGGTGTAGTGGCGTCAGCCAGCGCGAACGGACCTGCATAGCTCGGATCGAAATCGAACAGCTGCAGATCACCTGCCGGATCGGTCACCTTGTCGACGATGATGTAGCCACGCTTGGTGTTTTCGAACGTACAGGTCACGGTTTCACCCGGCTGCAGATCGATTGCACTCGGCAGACTGCCGTCATCACAGGTGGCACTGGTCAGATCCCAGCCGGCCGGTACGGTCTCACTCACAGAGTAAGTGCCGTTGACCAGAGGTTCGGACATGTGCGGCGTGGTGGCGTCAGCCAGCGCGAACGGACCTGCATAGCTCGGGTCGAAATCGAACAGCTGCAGATCACCTGCCGGATCGGTCACCTTGTCGACGATGATGTAGCCACGCTTGGTGTTTTCGAACGTACAGGTCACGGTTTCACCCGGCTGCAGATCGATTGCACTCGGCAGACTGCCGTCATCACAGGTGGCACTGGTCAGATCCCAGCCAGCCGGTACGGTCTCACTCACGGAGTAAGTGCCGTTGACCAGAGGTTCGGACATGTGCGGTGTGGTGGCGTCAGCCAGCGCGAACGGACCTGCATAGCTCGGATCGAAATCGAACAGCTGCAGATCTCCTGCCGGATCGGTCACCTTGTCGACGATGATGTAGCCGCGTTTGGTGTTTTCATAGAAACACTCAACGGTTTCGCCATCATCGATGCTTACACTGACTTCAGCCGTGGCCATGTTCACTTCGGTCTGGCTGCCATCAATGGAGACGGCATCGACACAGTACAGATCGGTCAGATCCCAACCGGCCGGTACCAGCTCATTGGCCTTGTAGATGCCCGGTTCCAGGTTGTTGAACGTCGCCAGCGGACTGGTGGTCGGGGTATTTTCACTCAACGTGGTCAGGCTGAACGGCGGCAATGTGCCATCGCTGCTGTCGTAGTTGAATGTACCCACATTACCAATGGTGGTTTTGTAGATGATCAGATTACCCGGTGCCGCCAGCTTGGTGTTGGTGAAGATACACTCAACGGTTTCGCCGGCTGCCAGCTCGATATTGGCGGTAAAGCCACCGGTCTGGCTGTCACCACTCGGGTCAATACAGGTAATGTCGGTCAGGCTGAACAGATCCAGGAACGGATCCGCCTCGGTGACATCGTAACTGCCCGGAGACAGGTTGGTGAACTCACGAGAGACGAAGTCGCCAGACAGTGCAGCAGCACCGAAGCTCCAGGTCTGCGCATCCAGCATAGCGTCAAACGTGGCGACGCTACTGTCGAAGTCGAAGTCGCCACTGAGGTTCAGCGCGTTGTTGCCTTCGATCACCTTGGTGACAATGATAGTCGCCAGTTTGGTGTTCTCGAAGGTGCACTGGAACTCGTAGTTGGCGCTTTCAGGCAGGTTGACGATGAAGGTACAGTTGGCGCTCTCAACACTATTGGTTTCGCCACCACTGACATCGGTCAGCTCCCAGCCTTCACGCGGCTGTTCGGTGATGGTGTACTCACCCTCTTCGAACAGTTCAACCGGGAAGACCGCATTACCGGCTCCGTCGGACACGGCTTGTACGCCGCCGTTCAGGCCCGGGCCGCTCAGCAGGAACTCGAAGCCGGACGGGTCATGCCCTGCCGGTACGGTAACCTTGATCGCTTTGGCTGATGCAGGCTCTACCTCATTGGCAAAGTAGACATCACCGCCACAGATCGGCAACAGAATGCTGGCCTGCTGCTCATCATCAAGCGTAAAGCCATCACTGCCGCTGACTTCGACCACACGGTAGGTTTCGTTCGGGTCAAGATTGCCGATTACGACCGACTTGTCGGTTTCACCGGAACCGAAGCTGATTTCGACGTTTTCAGCCACCATTTCATCAATGTCATCGACACGATAGACATCAAAGTAGAAGCTGGCGTTTTCGCCTTCATCCAGATCCAGGTCGATGGTTTTATGAATGGTCAGTTCCACCAGCGGATAATCCGCAAAGGTGACGCTGGCATTCTTGCTGATCTCGAAGTTATCCGAGGCCAGCAGGGTGGCGATATCCGGCAGCTCGCCGCTGCTGTCACGCGGCTCGTCCAGATAGATGGTTTTGACGAACTCGACAAAGCCATCACCACTCTGTTCAGTGGATGACCAGGCAACCGGGCCTGCGGTCATTTCGCCCAAGCTGTAGCCGTCGGTGAAGTCACCGCTGCCATTGACCGAGTCAACCGAGAACATGTAGCCGGCGCCGGTAATCGGGCCTTCCACATCCGAGATAACGGCGGTGGCATCCACTTCATTGCCACTGGGCTGTACTTCGGCCGATGCAAATGCGTCGGTCTGTCCCGGCACCTCAATGGTACCGATTTTGTAGGTGGCATGAGCCAAATCGTTCAGACCAAAGACCCCTTCATCCACATCGGGGATGCTGTGGGTCAACAGTTTGACGGTAGCACCGGCCGGAACCAGCACATCATCCGCTGATGCAGTACCCAGCAATACTTCGCCACCGCCCAGGTCACCATATATCATGTCGGTAACACTGACATGTACGTCCAGATGCGCGGGGTTGTAGGCGTAAATATTGGTCACCACGGTCACTTTTCCGGGGTCGCCAGGCAGACGCTGCCATTCGATCCGGATAGTGGTGGTTTCGGTCATCGGATCATCACGTTCACAGCTGTTCTGGAACGAGAGATTAGATGGCACAGCCGTTTTGGTCAGGTTCCACATGTAGACGGTGTCCTGCTGCGCATTCATATCCTTGTTCAGTTCCTGCGGCAGAATATCGGCCACCGGCAACTGGATACGCTTCTGACCAATACCGGAACTGGTCAAGAACTCGTTCCACAGGTTGGACTGCAGGGAAGAACCACTGAACTCACTGGCACCTAACGACAACCGCTGCGCGTAGTCATACACACAGGTTTCACCGGGTGCCATGGTGGCTTCGATTTCACGGTAGATGGTCTCATAAGCGCCACCGGCTCCGCTGCCCCCTGGGGTGATGCTCACGGGCCCTGATACAACGGCATTACAGCTGCCATCGGACAGGCTGGTGTTGAGCGTCAGCGCCGTGATGTCGTCCCAGCCGGTGGTGCTATTGCTGTTAGGCGTATAGTCACCCGCCACGATAAAATCAAACGTTTGGGGTCCATTACCGTTTTTCAGCGTAACCCGGTGTGGTACGTAATCCAGTTCGTTCCACTGTTTACCCAGGTTACCGGTTACATAGCCCTCGTCGGTACAGGTAAAGTTTGATTGGTCATAGGTTGCGCCCGTTTCCAGACGACACCCTTCGAGTGTGAAGCCGATCTGCACTGGCTCGGTTGCTTGTACTGCCCATGACATCAGCAATGTCACCACTGCCAAGGGCAGCCATAGCAGCTTGCGCCAGGCTACGACTCCTGTTGATAGGGACCGCATGGTCCACCTCCTTCGGTGCGGGCATTTATTGTTATGTACCCGTGCCGTATTAACTCCATCTCCCCTTGCGCTCGGTCGCTGACTACGACTCTGGCCTGTTGTGCTTATCAGCGTCCGACTGTTACCCCAGTTAGCAGTAACAGGTTCCACAATGGCTTGATGAGTGATGAGAACTGAGGCCGAAACCTCCCCCTCTTGTTCCTGGGCCTGGCCAGCGGACAACGTGATTCGATGGCCATCACTCAGGCATGCATAAACATGACAGAGCCGTATGGTGTCCTGATTAATACAAGGAACGTGCCACATCTATAACAGTATGTTTTAGAAGGATTTTATGGGGATTTCGGCGATAATGGACGTGCGCCTGGTGTCAGTACCAAGAGCCTGTCATTTGCGGGAATGGTTAATAACAATTTGAATTGAAAGGACTTATTGGCTTGAGACCCGGATGTAATGCAACCGTAACAGGGTACCAGCAATAGAACAGGCCCGGCATATACCGGGCCTGAGGGTGTGGCGGGTGCCAAAAACCGCGTGTCAGCGCCGATCAAGCGCCCGTGAGGGCAGCTCCAGCCCGCGCAGCTTGTTCTGGTATTCACGGGTTACGGCGCGGGCATCGGCCGTGTCGGTCACCGCCGTGGGCGTGATCATCACCACCAGCTCGGTACGGTTGATGCTTTTACCACGACTGCCGAAGGCCCAGCCCAGTACCGGCACATGGCGCAAGTAAGGCACGCCTTCCCCGCCGTTAGTCTTGTTCTCCTTGATCAGACCACCCAACACCAGCGTCTCACCGCTTTGTACCGCCACGCTGGTGTTGATGCGCCGCTGGATAATGGTCGGCGAATCGATACCCGAGCTGGTGGTTTCCTCGGCCACATCATTGACCTCTTGGGTGATATCCAGCACCACCATGCCGCCGGCGTTGACTCTGGGGGTAACCTCCAACAGCACCCCGGTATCCCGGTATTGAATGGTGCTGGTAGTGTTCAGGTCGTCACTGGCGGTATTGGTGGTCGCCGAGGTACGGATTGGCACCTGGTCACCGACCCTAATTTCGGCGGTATGGTTATCCAGCACCATCAGCGAGGGTGACGAGACCACATTCAGACGTGAATCCGAAGCCAGTATGTTGAGCAGCGCACGGGTTTCTCCCGACTTGAACACTTCAAAACTGGCGGTACCCAGCAGTTCAGAGGCACTGGGAAAGGCGTTGCTGCCGATGGTGCCGACGCCACTGCTGGAGTTGCCAAAGTGAGTTTTGAAGAACCAGTTGAGGCCGTAACGCAGCTCATCTTCCAGCGAGACTTCCACGATGGTGGCCTCAACCAGTACCTGTAGCGGCAATATGTCCAGTTTCTGGATGGCGCGGTAGACCTTGTCGTAATCGGTTGGTGACGCCATGATCAACAGCGCATTGTTCTCGTTGTCAGCGATGATCTCCACTTCGCCCACATCCAGGTTTGCCGGTGCGGTGCCGGTACTGGCGGTGGCACGGGGCTGGTCCGTATCAGCCTCGTCCTCGGCAGCCGGTGCTGTCACGACCGGGCGCGGGGTACTCTCGGCGCGGGCCTCACGCCGACGGCGCTGACCTTCAAACAAGCCACTGAGCATTTCCGCCAAGGCTTCAGCACGACCGTTCTGGACATAGTAGACATACATGCCCAGCCCTTGCGCGCCCTCGGTCCGGTCCAGACGACGAATCCAGGTGGCAGCGTCCGTCAGGTATTTTTTCTGTGGCGTAATCACCAACAGCGCGTTAAGCCGTTCAATCGGCAAAAAGCTGACGACCCCCGCCAGCGGACCTTCGGCCGCATCACCAAAGATCACTTCCAGTTCGCTCATCAGCAGCTCCGGGTCTACCGACTGCAGCCGGAACAGACCAACCGACATGCCCCGCAGCTGGTCGACATCGAACGCCTTGATCGTTTCCTTCAGGTTGATCAGTTCCGCCTGTGTGCCGGCCAGGGTCAACATGTTGCGACGTACATCGGCTTCCAGCAGCCCCAACCGCGGTTTCATCGGCTCCAGAATCTTGACCATTTCCTGAGCGCCGATGTACTGCAGCGGCACGACCAGCATCTGATAGCCACGGTCGGCACTGAGGTTGGTCTTGAGGCTGACCGTGCCACCGTTGATACTGTCGATCGGCAGTACCTCAAAGAAGTCTCCCTGATCAATCAGCGCGGCACCGTTCACCTGTAACAGTTTTTCCAGTGTGGGGATCAATGCATCACGGTTGATCGGACGTACCGTTTGCATGTTGGCGATGCCGCGCACACGGTCATCAAGGATGTAATTCACCTGCAGAATATCACCGAGGATGGTACGTACGATTTCGCTGATCTCCGCATCCTGGAAATTGAACGTGATATCGCCACTGATCGGCTCGCCCGTGGGTGGCGCACTCAAGTCGATAAAGTTGCCGGTGCCGGTGTAATACTCGGCACGCGGTGGCTGACCTTCAGCCGTCGCCGGGGGTTCCGCACCAAAACGGGTTTCAGTGGTGGCCGTCGACGTACGATTGGTAGACATCCGTGACGACACGGTTTCCATGCGTTCACCCGCCGCCCTGTTCTGACGCCATGGACTATCCAGTGCATTCGGATTCTGTGTGTCCTGCAGTGCGCAGGCACTGAGCCCGAACACCGTCAACAACAGCAACGCATGGTTTATCCCGGCCCTGAGCCAGACGCGGCCCTCCGGGGTTGTACCTAAGCGGTTATTCATTGGGCACCTCCTTGGTTTGCGGCGCATCCGGCTGTGATGCTGCAGCGCCGGTGCCATTCTCGGTACGGTTGGATGCAGTGGCCCGAGGCTCTGTATCCCGAGGTTCAAGCAGCTGCATCTGAACTTCGTTGTCGCCCGCCTGCAGCAGAATGCTGGTGCGGTGAATTTCGGTCAGCACCCAGGTGTCATCCAGCGGCATGCCAGTACTCAACACCCGGTGCAGACGGCCGTTACGCTGCCGCAACATGGCCTTGTATTCGGTACCGGCCAGTAAAATGCCGGTCAGGCGCCACTGTGCCTTTAGTTCTTCGGCCGAGGTCCCATTCAGGCCCGCATCGACCTCGTCAGCTGGAGCGCGACTGGCCGAAAACAGTGGCCGTTCAAGAATGGCATCAAAACGACTGAGTGGCGGGGACTCTGGGAGTTGCAGATCAGGCAGACGGGGAGACTCCACGTCGGGAGCCGGCTCGTCGGCACGTATTGGCAGGCATATCAGCAATAGCGCACATGCAACAGCGAAATGAGAGCACACGGAATTTAAGCTCATGGGGTTCATGGCGCGACCTCCCCGGGGGTATAGCCGATCAGGTTGAGGCGGATATCCAAGTGGTCGGTGCGCGCACCTGAGCGCGTTGACCGTGAGGTGCCAGTGGCAGCACGCGGATTGGCCAGCACCGCCAGACTGTCGATAAACAGCAGTGGCCGATCGGTTTCCAACTGATACAGCAGGGCAACCAGCTCACTCAGATCGGCACGTAACTGCGCCTGGATGGCAACCGGCTCTAATGTGCTGTCCTCCTCGATATTGATGATCTGGGTGCTGACCACCTGAACGCCCTTCTGCCCGGCTCGGCTATGCAGCAATTGCTGCAGGCGGGCAGCGGCCAGTGCCGGTGTGCTTTCATCCAGATACCATTGCGCCACCGGTGCATTGGCCTGCAGCTGGGCCAAACGTTCGCGCTCTTGCGGCAGCGCGGCAATCAGCCGCGTGTATACCGCCTGTCGGTTTTCCAGCGTATCGATCTGCGCGGCCGTACTGAACCAGTACTGCCACAGCGGCACCAACAGCAGTCGCAACAGCAGCAGGATCACCAGCAGTAACAGGCCCAGCGCCAGCCAGCGGCTGCGACGTGGCGTCAACGGGTTCATGGCTGTACCTCCTGACTAAAGCGGGCGCGTAAACTGAAACGTTCCTTGCGCGAACGCGGGTTGATGGTCACCGGTGACGTGAAACTGACATCCTGCAGCAGTGCCGAATCCTCAAGCTGACTGATCAGGTCGGAGGCGCTGGAGGATTCGCCCTGCACCTGCAGTTCACCGCCCTCCAGATCAAGACGGCTGAGCCAGGTATTGTCCGGCAGACGCCGGGTCAGTTCGTCCAGCAACTCAAGAGTTGAGGGCTGTGCCAGGCGACGGGCATACAGAAAGCGCCAGCTCTGCTCCAACGTGTCGGCTTCGCTGCGCACCGCCTGTGCCACTTCGGCTTGCTGTTGCAGCGGCTCCAATGCCACCTGTAAACGCTGCAAATGGCGCGACTGCAGATAGAAAGCAGCAACCAGCAGGATGCTCACGCCGACTAAAGCTGCCAGTGGCCAGCGGTAACGTGCCTGCCGGTGCGGCTGCACCGTTTCGGGCAGCAGGTTAAGTTGACTGCGCAGATGGGTGTCGTTTTCACCCCCGGCCGGCAGCACCCAGTCAGGGCGTAGCCCGGCCTCTGCCAGCGCCTGCAATAATCGCTGCCGCCGGGCATTGGGCAACACAAACAGTTCGACCTCGATCCGCCGCGCAGCGCGATCCCGGCGCAGCACTCGGTAACCGTAGCTGGCCTGCTCGGCACTGAACGGCGTGTGCCGGTCCAGTTCAAATCCCAACACCGCCTGCAGACGCGGCTCGGTGGCGGCGGGCAGCTGAATGACCTTGTGCAACAGTTCAGTCAACGGCAGGCTGATCAGCAGACGCCCCTGCCCCTTATCCTGTGTGTGCCAGGTTTTCAGCACCGGGTCGGTCGCCAACTGATCAATCCCGATCCGCAGCGTCCGCCCGCCGGCATCCACCTCGAACGTATCGCCGGTAAATGTCAGTCGCCGTTCACGCGACTGCAGCCGTCGCCGCCATCCCAGCGGGATCGAAGCTTCCAGTTCCGTCAGCCACCAGCGCCAAAACTGTCTGATTCGGCTGCTCAGCAGCAACGGCCAACCTGATTGCGCATTCATGTGCGTTCCCCCTCTGTTGGCTCGCCCAGCCGGCTGCCATCGGGCGGCCTCTGATCCGGTTCGAGCTGCAACTGCGCCCCTCTGCGCATCACCCGTGCCGCACGCCGGATGCGGGTCTGGCCCAGTCGGGCCTCCACTTCAACCCGGTAATGCACGCCACTGCGCCGATCACTGACATAAGGCGCGGCGTCGAACGGCAGTTCCGGCAACGGCAGTCCTTCGCGCCAGGCATCCCGTCGTTGTTCGATGTAGTCATTCACGAGACCGGCACTGGCATTGGGCAGCGTCATCAGCACCTCAAAGGAGGCCACGCGCGGATTTACCGTGCGGCTGCGGGTTACCAGCGTCAGATGCGGTGCCAGCTGGCGGTAGATCTCGGCGGTCATGCCCAGTACCTGATACAGCTCGGTCAGCGCTGCAAATGGCCGGTTGCCGGGCATGAAGTCAACGCCTGCATCCTGATACTGTTCACGCTCGGCACCATTGAGCCTGATCAGATCATCGGCATCACGCCAATCTTCGATCGCGGCAACCAATTCGGCCCGCTGTCGACTGTCTTCCACCACGGCCGCCAATAACCCATCCAGCAGTTCGGTCGGAACGGCATTGAGGTCCAGCTTGCCGCTTTCATCCTGCAGGGCAACGCCGATCCAGGCGTCATCAAGCGGCATCCAGTGCGGCTCTCCATCGGCCAGCCAACCTGCCGAGCCCGGCTGTTGCAGACTCCACAACGCCCAGCTGATCCCGGCATCGGCCGCGAGCCCGGCGCGACTGCCCAGCTCGGCATTCAATGTCTGGCGACTGAAGCTGCGGCCACCCAACGACAGGTTGGAGGCGATCAGGCTCAGCAGTACCAGTACCCACAGCACCGTGACCAGAATCACGCCGCCCGCTGCGCGGCCGTTAACGGTTCTGGCGCAGCGCATGGTTATACTCCTCCAGCGCCACCGCCAGCGGCGGCCAACGCGTACTGATCTGCTCGGCGGTATCAATCAAGCGCAGCTCGATGAGCCTGGGCAGCCGCGCCTGCTCAATCCAGTCCGGTTGAGCGAGCAACAGACTGCCGCTTGGCTGGTCCCAATAGGTCAGCTCAAGGCGGCGCGCCGGCAGCAACAGCAGTGAATAGTCGTACACGGGCCGTATCTCTCCCGTTTCCGCCACCACTTCGGTCGAGAACAGTTCGCCCCACTCCACCGCATCGCCCGTGTCGAAGGCTTTGGCCTGCAGTACCAGCTCAGCCTGCTGGCCGTTATCTCGCCGGTACAGGCGATACCAGTACAGGTCACCAGACAGGTCACCGGAACGCCCCGGTGCCACGAAGGTCAGCTCGGTGGCGGCGCCATTGAAGGCCGCCTGCACCCGCCCTTCGCTGTCTCGCACGCGCAGGTTGCGGGCCTGACTGAGCAAACGCCGCAGCACTTGCTGCAGTTGATACTGTTCGGACACCGTCTGCTGCTGCCGATCAACAGCCTCCCAACTGCGCGTACTCACGCGCAATCCGGTAAACAGCAACAACATCACCAGCCCCATCAACACCAGGGTGATGAGCAGTTCAAGCAGTGTAAACCCGCCAATACGTGTCACTCTCATGGTGCTACCCCCAGACGCAGCGTGGTCAGCTGCAACGAGCGGGATTCATCCAGAAAAACGTGCAAATCGATCCGGTACGGCACGATGCGGGTCTGTGTCTCGGCGTTGTCCTGTTGGGGAAAATAAAAGGGGCTGACATTGGCCTCCCAACGCATGCCATCGGTATCGAACACGCCCTGCGTCTGTCCCGGCACCAGTTCACGGTGCGCCAGAATTCGGTCCAGTTCGGACTGCGCCAACATCAAGGCACGCTGCCGATCACCGGCCCGCACAGTGCCATCCAGCGCCTGCGCATTGAGCTGCATCACCACCCCCAGCACACTGGATAGCAGGACGAAGGCGACCAGTACTTCCAGCAGGGTGAATCCGGCCATGGCCCGTGTGGTGTTAGTCATCGATATGCACCCTCCCGCTGAACGCGTCCACCATAATCCGGTAATGCCGGTTACCGGCCCCGCCAAGAGTGAGACTTCCACCGTTGCTGCTGCCATCGGGATAAAATACGAGCTGCGGTTGCACATCTGACGACACGGGTTGCCCCGGCAGGTTACCCGCGTTCAGTTCGACCGTAACAGCCTCCGGCCAGCTCAACTGCAAGGGGGGCGGCACCTGATAGCGCCGCTCTTCGGTCGCCAATGCCAGTGCCCGTGGTTCGGCACCGTTCAGCGCCTCGCTACGCAACTCTCTGAGTAGAGCTGCACTTTGCTGGGCAAACGCCTTGAGTTCACTGCCGGGAATAAGGTTAACCAGGTTGGGGGCCACCAGCGCCAGCATCAGTGCGGCAATCACCAGCACCACCAGCAGCTCCAGCAACGTGAAGCCGCGCTGGTCTGGCCTGCTACTCCCAGCTGACCACGTCACGATTTTCACCTTCGCCGCCCGTGCGGTCATCTGCACCCAGCGAATACAGGTCGAACGCCGCGTGCTTGCCGGGGAAGTCATAGTGATAGGGATTGCCCCAAGGGTCCTGACGCACCACGTTCTTCTTCAAGTACGGGCCATTCCAGTTGCTCACGCCGGAGGGCTGTTTAACCAGTGCTTCCAGCCCTTCCTGCTCGCTGGGGTAACGCCCGACTTCCAACCGGTACAGATCCAGGGCGGCACTGAGTTCCGCGATCTGCAAGGCCGCCGTCTGCGTCTTGGAACTGCCCACATGACGTAACACCTGGGGACCGACCAGACTGGCCAGCAGTCCCAGAATGACCAGCACGACCAACAGCTCCAGCAGGGTGAAGCCGTGGACATAACGAGATGGGTGTGCGCTGTTCGGGTCCATATTGACGTCCTCGGAGTTACAGGGGCAATTGGTTGATCGACATGATCGCCACCAGAATCGACATGATGATGCCGGCGATCAGGATGCCGAGTCCGACAATCAGAATCGGCTCCAGCAGGGTCAGCATGCGCTGGATGCTGAGGCTGACCTCGCGGTCATAGCGGTCGGCCACCTTGAGTAAGGTGTTGTCCAGCTGACCGGTCTCTTCGCCCACCTGGATCATCTGGATCGCCAACACCGGAAACAGGCGGACCTGTTGCAGCTGATCCCCCAGCCGCCGCCCCTCGCGGACCTGTTCGGTCACTTCCTCAATTGCCGTGCTGAAAGCCGCATTGCTCAGGGTGCCGCGTGCCAGTTGCAACGCGCTGACCAGGGTCACGCCGCCCCTTAACAGGGTGCCCAGACTGCGGCTGAAACGGGCGGTCTCGATACGCTGGAGCAAACCACCGAGCAACGGCCAGCGCAGCAGCTGGGTGTGCCAACCCAAGCGAAATTCCGCCTGCCGCAATTGGCGTTTGAACAGCAGATAACCAAGCACCCCCAACAACAGCGCCCAGGGGCCACCGGTACGCACCGCATCGGCAGCACCAATCACCACCCGGGTGGCGAAGGGCAAGGCTTCGCCCATATCGGCAAACAGCTGCTCGAACTGGGGAATGACGTAAACCAGAATGATGGTCAGCGACAGCAGTGCCACCACAAACAGAATCACCGGGTAAATCAGCGCCGACAGCAGCTTTTCCCGCAGTTCGCGGCTGCGTTCAAGATAGGCCGCCGCGTCACTCAGGCCTTCGGTCAGATTCCCGGCACTTTCGGCCGCCTGAATCATGCTCAGGTAAAAGGGCGAGAACAGGCCGTCCTGTTGCTGCAAGGCCGCCGACAGTGGCTGGCCCCGCTGCACACTGTCCTGGATGCGCTTGAGCAAGGCCTGCTGGGCCTCATCTTCAGTGGCCTTCAACATGATCTGCAATGCCCGATCGAGCGCAATACCCGCATGCATCAACTCGGCCAGCTCCCGGGAGAACTGTTGCACCTGCAACCCGCCCTGACGGCGTCCGACCAGGCTGCGCAATGCACCGGCGGGTGATACCGGGTCTACTGCCAGCGGGATCAGTCCACTTTGCTGCAGTTGACGCACCACAGCCTGTGGACTGGCGGCATCCAGTTCGCCCTCTCGCTCTTCGCCCTCGCCGGTCACGGCCTTGTACAGGTAGGTCGCCATTTATGAGCCCTCCTGGGTCACACGCAAGACCTCTTCGACATTGGTCAGCCCCTGCATCGCCTTGAGACAACCATCTTCGTACATGGTCTGCATACCGGCACTGCGCGCCGCTTTGTGGATCCGGCCGGAATCGGCATGATCCAGGATCAAGCGACGGATATCGTCATCGACAGGCAGCAGCTCATGGATGACCAGGCGCCCGCGGAAGCCACTGCCATCACACTGCTCACAGCCGTCGGCATGCCAGAGGCGGGGCGACGTTTCGGCAGGCAAACCCAATTCGCGTATCAGTTCAGGTAACGGCGCATAGCTCTGCCGACAATGCGGACACAGGCGGCGTACCAGCCGCTGTGCCAGCACGGCATGCAGCGTCGAGGTCAGCAGATAGTCTTCCACCCCCATTTCCAGCAGTCGGGTAACGCTGGTAGCGGCATCATTGGTATGCAGGGTCGACAGCACCAGATGGCCGGTCAATGCCGACTGCACACAGATTTTGGCCGTTTCCAGATCACGCATTTCGCCCACCATGATCACATCCGGATCCTGGCGCACAATGGAGCGCAGCGCACTGGCAAAACTGAGCCCGATGCTGCTTTTAACCTGTATCTGATTGATCCCGGCCAGCTGGTATTCCACCGGGTCTTCCACGGTGATCAGCTTGCGCACGGGAGTATTGAGCTGGTGCAGTGCGGTATAGAGGGTAGTCGTCTTGCCGCTGCCGGTGGGGCCGGTCACCAGAATCATGCCATTGGGAATGGTCAGCAGCCGGTCGAGTTGCTGGCGGCAGGTCTCGGTAAATCCGAGGCTGGCGAAGTCGAAACTGATGCTGTCCCGGTTGAGCAAGCGCAGCACCACACTTTCACCGTATAACGTCGGCACGGTCGAGACACGGATATCCAGTTCCTTGCCCTGTACCCTAAGTTCGATGCGACCATCCTGCGGCAGGCGGCGTTCGGCGATATTCATCCGCGCCATGATCTTGAGGCGGGAGATCACTGCCGGCGACAACTGCACCGGCGGTGCTTCTTCATCATGCAAGACGCCATCGACGCGGTAGCGCACCTTGAGCTGGTTTTCGAAGGGCTCGATATGGATGTCGGACGCACGCGCTTCCACCGCCCGCTGGATAATCAGGTTGACCAGACGAATCACCGGCGCGCCACTGGCCATGTCCATCAGCTCCTCGACGCTTTCTTCCGCTTCTTCTCCGGGGTTCACGTCCGCCAGAATATCCCCCATCTGACTCTGGCCCTCGCCATATTGCTGGTCGAGTACCTGTACAATCTCCGATCCGACCGCAACCCGTGGCTGTACCCGCAGGTCGCGCGCCATCGCGACGGCATTAATCAGAAACAGATTGAAGGGATCGGCCATCGCCAACAGCAGACCGTCATCGGTTACTTGCAACGGCAGTAGCTGATTTTCACGCATGAAACGTTGCGACAACCCCGGATCCGGGTCACAATCGGCCGCCAGCTCGGCGGGGGAAAGCAGGGGTATATGCAGATAAGCGGCCAGTGCATCGGCCATATCGCGCTCGGCGACCAAGCCCAAACGTACCAGCAGGGAGGGCCAGGAAACCGGCTCGGGCTGGGACTGGCGCATCTGATTGACCCGTTCCAGGTCAGATGGCGTGATCAGTCCGGCATTAACCAGTTCGGTTGCAAAAACCTCCTCAGGATCCAGTTGCTGCGAAGGTGATAATTCACTCATAGCATCCCTCCTCGCCTGCCGTTGCAGACTCAGAGCATGAAGCCAGTACCAACGTGCCTGTACAGTACCCCCTGAACGAGTGACCTTTGATTATCGGGCGCTGCGTCTAACAGACACTATAGACACTAATCGAACGGCTGTTGGCAGCTGACCTGTATATTTGCCGTTACGCCTGCCAAAAGCCTAATTGTGTACACACCGGTTAACAGATTTGTATATCTGGTATCTGCGTTGACGGGCTGCGTTTCACTCAAGGAAACGCCTGTGCTCACGACCGTCATTATCACCTTACCCTTGCAGTCCTCGTTCCCCCCTGCAAAAAGGCATAATAATGACAAAAACCTCTTCAACCGCTGCACTCGCCTCTGCCCTCACCTTGGTCATCTCCGGCGCAGCTCAAGCGGCTCCGGCCCTTGAAGCCCCCTTACCCAATTTCACTCTGTTCGCAAGCATGGGTGTACTCGATGTAGAGGATAAGGACTTTGACCCTGAAGCTTTTGAACTGGAGTTCGGTGTTAACGGCCTGATCAAGGCTGATGCGTTCAAGATGCGTTACCAGTTTGTGGCCGATGTGGCCGATGCGGTTAACAGCCGCGACACCGGTGGCAAGGAGGGTGAAGGTGACATTCACGTCAAGGAAGCCAAACTGATCTTCCCCTCGAACTACGGTGTATTCGTGCTGGCTCCCCGCTCAAGCAGCGGCGTTCAGCGCGACATGTATTCCAATATCAACCTGTTCGAATACAACGAAACTCACAATGGACGCACCACACCCACCGGCAACCCGATTTTCAACCAGGCAGATGAGGGCCAGGATGTACTGGCCTATGTCACTCCCAAGTGGAATAACATGCGCATGGTGTTCTCAACGCTCTCCTTGAGCGAAGACAACAGCGAAGATCTGGACGTTAAAACCGCCCGTCTGATCTACGACAACAAGGCACTGAACTTGGGCATCAGCCGCGTGCTGACCGAGAAAACTGTTGTCGGTGCAGATGAGGACTACGTGCGCACTGCCCTGACCGCCGGCTATAACTTCGGTCAACTACACATGGGTGCGACTTACGAAATCAACGAAGACACTTTTAACAGCAACGACTTCGACTCTTTCGGCATCGCCGCCCGTTATCAGTTCCAAGAAGGCCTGTCGGCCGCCTTGGGCTACTACGACAAGGATGCGGATAACGATGCGGCCGACAACAACGGTGTTGTCTTCCAAGTGAAGAAGCAGATCCATCCGAGCGTGTCCCTCTGGGCCGAAACAGGACAATATGACAACGGCGCCGATAACATCGCGCTGGGTGTGAACCTTAAGTTCTGATCCCCCACCCGGTGCTTCCTACCCCTTCGGGTGGCACCGGGTTCCTATCCAGCAAGCCCAACCATGTGTGCATCAGACGCTGACTAGGCCTTAACCGGCGGCGGACAGTCACCAAAAATCCGCTTGGTACAGGTCGCGCAGCGGTCCTGGTCCAGCCGTGGAATCAACTCGGCAATCGCCGATTGTGGAGTCTCGTGGAAGCGCTGTTCACCCAATATTTTGAGCGCACCAGTGCGCTTGAGTTCGTCCATAACCGTGCCCTTCAGCGAGCTGATCAGTATATCGCCGTTCATCATATACAGACGATTGATCTCCTGATGCAGCATTTCCACCCCGGCCACGTCGATGAAGTTGATCCCCTTACCGATCAGCAGGATATGGTTCACCCCGCTGCCAGGGGCCGTCAGCCGGCGAATTTCCTGCTGAACATGGTCCACCGCACCGAAGAACAGGGAACCGTCCACCCGGATGATCTTCATCTGTGGACACTCCTCCAGTTCGTAGCGCTGGATATTGCGGATATGACGGCGCTCACTCTGCTGCAAAGGTGCCACCTGGGTCACCCTCGGCTGGGAAGTACGGCGCAAATACAGCGCCAGTGACAGCATGACACCGATATAGATAGCGAACTCCAGCTCGACCAGTAGGGTGGAGAACAGGGTTACCAGCAGGATCGCCGCTTCTGCGCGGCTATTGGACAAAATGTGGCGAATGCTGCCGAAATCAATAAGGTTCCAGGCGATCAGCAGGATAGAGCCCGCCATCACCGCCAGCGGCAACCGGGCGGTGATCTGCGGTGCAATCACTACTACCACCGCGAGCATCAGGGCAGCAAACACTGCTGCCAGAGGCGTACGTGCGCCGGCATCATAATTGGCGCCCGAACGGGTGAAAGAACCAGTACTGGCATAGCAGGCAAAGAAGCTGCCCACCACGTTAGACAGCCCTTGTCCCAGAAACTCTTGGTTGCCGTCGATCTGCTGATGGGAACGCACAGCGATGGCGCGGGCAATGGAAACCGCTTCAATCAACCCCAGCAGCGCCACGGCTAACGCCCCCGGTGCCAATGCCTTGAGGGTAACAAAGGAAAACTCCGGCAGTACCGGAGTAGGCAGCTGACCAGGTAAGGCACCCACGTACGCCACCACCTCACCAGCCGGATCCAGAACATAACAGGCCAGGCTGCCGGCAACCATGCCGATCAGTAGATGGGGCAGCTTACGGTTGAGCCTGCGCACCAGCATCGCCACGACGAGTGTGACCAGCCCCGCCTCCAGTGCTACAGCATTAAACCCCGCGCCTTGCTCAAGCAGATGTTCAATCGTGGTGACCATGGACAGCCCGCTCGGTACATGGATACCGAGCAGATGCTTCAGCTGGCTTACAGCGATCAGTATCGCCGCCCCTGCGGTAAAACCAATTACCACCGTATGCGAGATAAAGTTGACCAGGCTACCCATGCGGAATAGCCCCAGTGCCAATTGCATCAACCCGGTCAGCAGGGTCAGACTGATGACAAGTCCTACATACTGCTCGGTAGAAAAGTCTCCAAGGCCGCTAATTACGCTCAGTACCACAATGGACAATGCCGCCGTCGGTCCCGAGATCAGATGCCAGGAAGAGCCGAACAGCGAAGCAATTACTGCCGACACCATGGCGGTATACAAGCCATACACCGGCGGTAAACCGGCGATAAAGGCATAGGCTACCGCTTGCGGCAACACCAGCACCATGCCGGTCAACCCCGCCATCAGGTCAGCTTTCAGGTTGTCGCGGGTGACCCGGTCACGCCAACGCAAAAAGGGAAACAGCTTGTGGGTACTGATCGACATCAGAAAACATCCGCACAGGTGATTATAAAAAGGAATGTTATACTGGCAGCTTAGCTGGCCGGAAACAAAACAAGGGGCAAAGCCCCCTGTTTAACACGCAGTCGCTTACTTTACCTCAGGCACATCCAGACCAATTTCCTGGAAGTAACGCATTGCGCCGGGGTGCATCGGCATGTTCATGTCAGCAAACACCCCATCCAGATTCAGGTTACGCAGCCAAGGCGTGCTGGCCTTCTGCGCTTCAATACCATCCCAGTAAGCCTTGGTCATATTGTAGATAGTCTCTTCGTCCAGGTCTTTGTGGGTGGCAATGCCGACGTTGATACCAATGGTGTAGACCGGATCGGTATTGACCTGGTTTTCGCCATATACGCCCGGTTCAAGGGTCTTCACGCTATATCCCGGAGTGTTAAGCAGTTTCTGTAACGCCGGATTGGCATTGAATGTGTCCATATCCACACCGATGAAGCGTACTTGGTTAGTCAGCGCAATTTGGCTGATCACCGGACTCGGTGCCACGGTGGCATTGAAGTAGACATCAATGTTGTGATCCTGGAACGCTTGGGACGCGGACTCATGGCCCAGCTTGACCGAAGTGTAATCCTCGCCCGGCTCGTAACCGGTAGCAGCACGGATCATGGTTTCCACCGTACGACGTGACACCCCGCCCGGAGGGCCAGCAAAAACACGCTTGCCCTTGAGATCCTTCAGGCTATGAATGTTGTCATCAGCATAGGTCACGCCTTGGTAGAGCCCCATGGGAAACATGAACACGGCGCGCAAGTTCTGCGCCAGCTCGGGGGCTTGTTTGATCTTACCGAACATGCCACCACCGGTCTTCATGTAACTGTGAATCGACGGCGACATCATGAAGAACTCACCGCGCCCCTTGGAGGTATCCAGCGCATGCTTAGGCGCGACACCGGTAGCATTGACGATGATGGAATACTCCGGCAACGCCTTATTGACGGTGTTGGCAAAGTGGGTCATCACCATGTAGGGGCTGCTGCCTGGCCCCAGCGTGGACATACGGAAGGTTTCCGCCGCCTGTACCTGAGCGGCACTGGCGCTGAGCAGTACAGCGGCACAGAGGGAAGTACTCAGAGTTTTGAGTGAACGCAATTTGATGTTGAGCATGATAGCTTCCTTTGGTGGATTCTTATAGTTGTGTACGTTGAATAAGTTATGACTGCTTGCAGAGCAGACGGCCACGGCGGCCGTGCTCAATCAGCAGCACCGGCAGCAAAGCCAGCGCCAGCAGCTGCAGCCACCAGAGCGGCGAGATCACGGCAAAGCCAGCAACCAGATAAAGCACACGCTTGATCCCTTGGGCAGAAAAAGACCCGGCCACCAACAGAATCGCGGCAGTGGTGGTCACTAGCGCCATGGCCAAACCTGCCCAACTGAAACTGTCATTGATCAACAGCATGGAGGGCTGGTAAACAAAGGCAAAGGGAATCAGGAAACCGATGACGGCCAGGCGCAGGGAGGTCACACTGACGCTCAGCGGGTTGGCCTGAGCGATCGGCGCGGCCGCAAAGGCTGCCAATGCGACCGGAGGGGTCACCGCCGAGAGTACCGCGTAGTAGACCACGAACAGGTGTGCCGCGATCAGTTCCACACCCAGCGACTGTACCGCCGGGCCCATGACCAGAATGATCACCAGGTAAGCCGGTACCGTGGGCATCCCCATGCCCAGCACCAGACAGCCACCGGCCATCAGCAGCAACGACACGAACAGGTTATCACCCGCCACCAACTGAATCGCTTCAGAGAAGCGCAGGCCCAGACCGGTCGCGTTCATCACTGCGATGATGATCCCCACGGCAGCCACAGCCACCATTATGGTGGAAGCTGATTTGGCACCATTAACCACCATCTGCCACAGCTGTGCCGGCTTTTTCAGCAGGCCAGGGTCGATCGCAACTCCGAGTAATCCCGCAGAGATCAATGCCCAGAAGCCTGCCTGTGCCGGGCTACTGCCCTGTACCATCAGCACAATGATCAAGCCCAGCGGCACTACAAAGGCCAGACCCTTGAGTTTCTCCTGTCGAGTCAGCGGCTCCACTGCTTCCTTGCCCTGAGCCTTCATCCCCAGGCGCTTGGCTTCGGTGGAGATAAAGGTAAACAGGCTGGCATAGTAGAAGATCGCCGGGATCAAAGCCGCCAAGGTAATGTTGAGATAACTGATGCCTGTCACGTCAGCCATGATGAACGCCACTGCGCCCATGATCGGCGGCATCAGCTGACCACCACTGGAGGCCGCCGCCTCCACCGCACCAGCGAAGCGACCGGAGAAGCCACTCTTCTTGATCATCGGGATGGTGATTACACCGGTGCCAACCACGTTAGCCACGGAGCTGCCGGATATGGTGCCAAACAGCCCACTGGCCAGCACCGCCGCATGAGCATCCCCGCCGGGCAGATGACGGGTCAGGCGGAAGGAGAGCTTGAGCAACACCACGCCAACGCCCAAAGCATCAAGCAATGCGCCAAAGAGGATGAAAATCAGGATCGTGGAAGTCACCACCCCCAGGGTGCTGCCGAAAACACCGTCAAAACTGTACCAGACGGTGGTCAACATCTGCGCCAGATCCATGCCCGCATGGGCCAGACCACCCGGCAGTTCACGTCCGAACAGGGCATAACAGGATGCCAGCGCACAGACTACCAGCAGGGTCATGCCGATCATGCGCCGCATCAGCTCGCCTAGCACCGCCAATCCGGCCAGTGCCATGAGGATATCCGGCACCTCCAACTCGTAGAGACCGGTTTCCAGCTCCTCGTAGACCCAGAAGTAGCGGTAGGCCGCAGCCAATGCTGCTGCAAGCAGCCCCAGATCGACCAGACGCTGCCACCAGTGGCGCCCCTGCCGGGTCATGCTGGCGTACAGCAGAATCACGCAAGACAGGGTGAAAGTCCCTACCCTGAGGATGGTGTCATCAAAAATCCCCCAGCCGGCAGTGTAGAAGATCGACAGCACCATGGTCAGAAACAGGGGCGCTCCGAGCAGCTTGGCCGGGTGGGCTTTGGCCCAGGCTGTTAAGTTAGTCAGCATAATCAGTTGCCTTTCTTATTAGTGTGTTCTGCCTGCGCCTTACCAAAGGCCAAACAGATAGCCGCGGGCGTGGGCCTTCCCGGTCATGTTGGCCACGGCTGCGTTACTGACAGTGGTGCGCATCTTGCGCTGCCGATACCAGTCATACAGTGCCTGTTCCAGGCGCTCGCATTGGTCAGCATGAGCCTCATCCTGCCCCAGATCCTGCTGCTCCTGCGGATCCTGCTGCAAGTCGAACAGCTGCGGGCGAAAATGCTCGTAATGCACGTATTTCCAGCGGCCGTCGGTAATCATGATGGCGCGGGTCTGATCCGGCGCCAGGTCCAGCGCGAAACGCGCCTTGCGCCAGGCGTAGTCCGCCTCGCTGATAGCAAATTCGCGCCACTGAGCGACCTCACCGGAGGTCAGCAGCGGCAACAGTGAGCGTCCTTCCAGAATGTGATTCGGCACATCGCCGCCCGCCAACTCCACGAAAGTGGGTACCAAATCGATCGCCTCAATCAGGCGGTCATCTTCACGGCCACGGGTGGTATCGGCTTGGGGGCGCGGGTCGTGAATGATCATCGGGATGCGGGCACTGGCTTCATGGAACAGTTCCTTCTCGCCCAGCCAGTGGTCGCCCAGGTAGTCGCCGTGATCGGCGGTGAGTACCACCAAGGTGTTGTCGTACTGGCCGATCTCCTTGAGGAAGGCGAACAGCCGCGCCAGATGGTCGTCCAGCTGGGTAATCAGGCCCATGTAGGCGGGAATGACGCGCTGGCGCACCTCCTCGCGGGAAAAGTTCATCGACTCGTCGTGACCCATGAAGGCTTCGATCACCGGGTGCAGGTTGGCTTTTTCCTGCTCGCTGGCGTTGACCGGCAGCACATCCTCGGGACCGTACATGTCGTGGTAAGGCGCCGGAGCAATGTAAGGCCAGTGCGGCTTGATGTAACTAAGATGCAGACACCAGGGCGCATCGGCGGATTCACGAATGAATTCCATGGCACGGTTGGTGGTGTAGGCCGTTTCGGAATGGGCTTCCGGAATGCGCGCCGGCAGATGGCAGTTGCGCATGTACCAGCCGGACAGCACCTCGCCGTTTTCGCCCTCGCCGGAGTTGGCCCACTCGTGCCAAGGGTTATGGCCGTCATAGCCAAGCCCGCGCAAATAGTTGTTGTAGGCCAGATCCGGTGACACCGCTTGATCCGGGTGCAGACCGTCATCACGTTCATAAGGCTCGAAACCGCATTCGCTCAATAGCACTCCACGGGAGGATTCAGGATCAACACCGAGGCGCTGCATCCCTTCCACATCCTTTTTCATGTGTGTCTTGCCCACCAAACCCACGCGATATCCCAGAGGGCGCAAGTAATCCCCGATGGTTTTTTCCGACAGCTTCAGCGGTACGTTGTTATAGGTGGCACCGTGGGAAAATGCATAGCGGCCGGTGTAAAACGACATACGCGAAGGGCCACATACAGGCGCCTGAGTATAAGCCTTCGTGAAGTTGACACCCTTGGCGGCCAGCGCATCAATGGTCGGTGTCTTGATCGTCGGGTGGCCGTTGCGGCCTAAGTAATCAGCACGCAACTGATCGGCCATGATGAAAAGAATGTTGGGTTGTGTTGCCATGTGACTGCCTTTGATCAGGTTTCTGTCGCCCGGCGCAAACGCCGGTGATGTCGACGGCTCTTATTAGTCTGCGGTCAGACTAATCGAGAAATACCCGATAGACACAAGACATTTCACCTGATGAAACACACAAGATACCTTTCAGCCCTGCTGGTGGAGTTGCTCAGCCAAGCGATCGGCAGCAGCACGCAACAAGGGGTAATAGTGCTGATGCAGTTCAGGCTGACTGATTGCCCCCTGGGGCCAGGACAGCGCTAGGGTCGCCCGCACCGATCCCCCCTGAAAGACAGGGACGGCTATGGCTTCTACCTGCTCGCCTTCGGTGGTGCCGACACCAAAATAGGACGACTCACGTACCCCGTAGCCTTGATGCCTGGTAACGTCCAGCAGCTGCTGCAGCCAGACTGAATCGCAGGCCAAGCGCCCTTCCTTACCCTTGCCGGCCTTGAGCCCCGCAATAATGCTCCGGCGCTCCTCCTCTGGGCAAAACGCCAGATAGGCACGACCATTACCCGAGAACAGAAACGGCGGCCGATAGCCCATCACCTGACGGTTGAGAATGAACACCGAGTGCAATCGTGTGGTTTCCACAATTTTCATCGCCAGCTCATCGCGCATAGCGATATCCACCGGCCAGCGCAGCCGGCTTTGCAGCTCCTGAATAATCGGTGCCGCCAGTTCGGCCAGCTGCTCGCCCGGATCGTTTTCCGGCATCTTACGGCTCGCAGTAAACGACAGCCGGTAACGGGAATCACCCAGAGCACGGTACACCCAGCCGGCTTCTTGCAGAGTTTTCAGGATGCGTAGCAAGGTCGCTTTGCTGAAGCCGGTATGCTGATGTAATAAGGCAAGGGATGCTGGGGCATGCAGACGGATGGCTTCCACGACGTGCAGGCCACGGGCAAGGGATTCGATTGATTTGACCATGGACAGACTCGGTTAACACTCGGGTACAGCACGTCCATTGCCGAGAAAGATGACCCGACGGCAACTGCCGTCGGGTACTGGGGGACTAGATCAGGACGCGCCCAGCGGTACGATCAATACCGGACGCTTGGAGTGGGTCAGCGTCTTGGTGGCGGTCGAACCCATCAGTGCCTGCTCGAAGGCACTGTGCTTGCGCGTACCCATGACGATGACGTCAGCATTGATCTCATCGGCCACTTCAAGAATCTTGCGCCAAGGCGTTCCTTCTTCGACACGGGCGTCAATGTTCTTCACGCTCAGCACTTCGTGCTCTTCCAGCTCCTCTGCGCAGAAGCGTTCAATTCGCTCACGGATTTTGATGCTCAGGGCTTCAACCCCTTTATGCAGCATCTCGTCGATTTCTTCCTTTTCCATCATGTTGCTCAGCACACTGCGGGTCGTGCCGGACAAAGACTCAATGATATGCAAGTAGGTGATCTGAGACTCGGCGTAGTGACCACACAAGCTGACCGCTGCACGGAATGCCGGGCGTGACCCTTTTTCGAGATCAGAGACGTACAGAATCTTTTTAACATCATGAAACATATTTTTATCCTCTATCCTCTCGGGACAGGTAAAGCCGTACCGCTTAGCGGTACAGCAACTCCGGCAAAAACAGCGCTATCTGTGCGAAGAACACAATCAACGCCAGACGCACAATATCGGCACACCAAAACGGGGTTACACCTTTAAAGATAGTGCCCGTTTTAACATCCCTCAATACTGCACTGAGCACGAAGACATTCATACCCACCGGCGGCGTAATCAAACTGATCTCGGTCACGACAACCACAACTATCCCGAACCACACCAGGTCGAAGCCCATGCTTGCCACCAGCGGGTAAAATACCGGTACGGTCAACAGCATCATCGACAGGCTTTCAAATACCATGCCGAGGACGATATAGATGCCCAGAATCGCCAGGATCACCACGATCGGTGCAACATCCAGCGCGGTCACGAATTCCAGCAGCATGTCCGGCAGGCCGGCACGGTTGATGAAGTCGGAGAAGATCAGCGCCCCGATCACCACGGTGAACAGCATCGCCGACGTACGCGCCGTATCGGTCAGCGTCTCGAACAGGTTCTGCAGGTTCATGCGGCCACGGAACAGAGTAATCAGGAACGCACCACCGGCACCGATACCCGCCGCTTCCGTCGGCGTGAAGATACCCATGTAGATACCGCCCATGACGATAGTGAACAGCACCAGTACACCCCAGACACCCTTCAGTGCCTGCAAACGCTCCGGCCATTCAGTCTTTTCACCGGCAGGTCCGGCACTGGGGTCACGCCAAACCACGTAACGCACCGCGCCCAGATACATCAGGATACCCAGGATGCCCGGAATGAAACCGGCCGCAAACAGTTCACGGATCGATGATTCGGTCAGCAGGCCATAGATCACCAGAATCACGCTGGGCGGAATCAGGATACCCAGGGTGCCACCGGCCGCGATGGATGCGGTTGCCAGTGAATCGGCATAGCCGTATTTGCGCATCGGCGGCATTGCCACCTTGGACATGGTCGCTGAAGTCGCCAGGCTGGAACCACAGATGGCAGAGAAGCCGCCACAGGCAACAACCGTCGCCATCGACAGGCCGCCCTTGCGGTGTCCCAAAAATGCATTGGAGACAGAATAGAGTTCGTGCGACAACCCGGAACGGGTCACCAGGTTGCCCATCAAAATAAACAACGGGATCACCGACAGGCTGTATTCCTGCACGGTATCGATCACACGGTTGGACGCCATCGACAGCGGGCCAGTCCAACGGAAGTCGGCAATATTGCCCAGTTCAAGACCCTGCAGGAAGGCAAAGCCGAAGAAACCCACGATCCCCATGGCAAATGCGATCGGCATTCGCACCACGATGATCAAAATAAGAAGAACGGCAAAACCGATCAGTACAACTGACATAGCGAGCTACCTGTATCCGGCGAGTTAGTGTTTATCCTGGAACAGGATGCGATAAATGCCGTAGGTGATCATGCCCAGGGCCGTAGCCCAACTCATGATTGCGATGTACTGCACCACATAGCCGCTGGGCATACCCAGAAACTCGGTCACCACACCGCGACGGATGGAGCGCTCACCCAGTTCGAAGATACGCCATGCCAGGAAGTACAACGATGAAGACATCACCAGGGCAGCAAACAACGACAGTGCCTTGACGATTTTGGACCCCAGAAAACGGTCCAACAGGTCAACCACAATGTGGCCACCACGCCAGGTGATCACCGGCATCGCCGCAAACACCATCACCGCCAGGCCGATCTCGGTCAGCTCGGTACCGCCATGCAGCGGGCTATTGAACAGATAGCGACCCGTGACATCGACACAGGTCAGTGCCATCAGGAAAAAGAGAACACTTGCGGACACCAGTTCGAGAAAAAAGGCCAGCCATTTGGCTGGCCCCTTCTCGTCATAGTGCGCTTTGAACCAGGCACTGAATGACATGTTTACTCCTGAGCTTGCGCTTCGTACTCGCGCGCGATGGTGCGCAGCTCTTCCAGAGCGGCACGGGCATCGACATCACGGTCGGAAACACTTTCGATCCAGGCTTCATCCATGCCTTCTGCCAGTTTCAGGAAATCCTGATTGAACTTGGAATCAACACCCTGCTCGATGATGTTAACGCCACTTTCACGGGCAAATGCCAGACCATCTTCATCCGCTTTCTGCCAAGCCTTACCCGCCAGAGCAGACAGCTTTTCACCGGATACGCTCATGATCGCTTCACGATCTTTCGCGTCCAGATCTTCCAGGAAGTCAGGGTTAATGAACATGGAGAAACTGCCCAGATACATGCCACCCGGAATCAGGTTCAGGGTATCGGTTACTTCAGCCAGACGCTGTGCTTTCTGCTCGCCCAGCGGCAGCAATGCACCATCGATAACGCCCTGCTGCATCATTTCGTAAACCTTGGTCGCCGGAGCGGCAACCGGTGCAATGTTGGTGCGAGCACCGATCTCGGCCTGTACGCCACCACCGATACGGATCTTCTTGCCTTCCATTTCAGCAATGGTGCTGATCGGCTTAGTGGTCATCAACTGACCCGGGCCATGAGTAAACATGCCCAGCAGTTCCAGACCAACAAACTCATTCGCCTTGGCGAAATGTTTCTGCTGTACACGCCACAGGGCAACGGATGCCGCTTCTGCGCCTACACCCAGACCCGGCTGTTCAACTGCCAGTGGCAGCTTGAAGCGGCCCGGTACGTAACCGTGATAGCTGAAACCGGCATCGATAACGCCATCTTCAACCAACTGGAAATAAGTTTTCGGGTGACCAACATCGTACTCGATCTTGACTTTAACGCGACCTTCCGTGGCCTCTTCTACCCACTTGGCCCATGTCGGCCAAACCACTGCGTTCTGAGCGGCTGTCGGCGGCAACCAGGTACCCACAATAAGCGTCTCGGCAGACAGTGCGGAGGTGGAAGCAGAAAGACCCGCAGCCAGAACAGCGGCTTTGGTGGCAAACTTTATTGTTTTAATCATCGTGTTGCTCCTGCGTTCATATAATTATTGGTATAGCGATACTCAAAGACGAACTTGTCTGTGAATAATGTATCACTTTTTTGCGTCAAGCAAGTCGCGGATTGGCCATAACCCTACTAATGTATACCAATCCGAATATTTGGTCTCTGTTCCTTTTTCTGATCCAGTCTTCTAAAAGCTGTTACACAAAGAGCTGTACCGCTTAGCGGTACAGCAACTCCGGCAGGAACAGCGCAATCTGAGCGAAGAACACAATCATTGCGAGGCGCACAATATCGGCACACCAGAACGGGGTCACACCCTTGAAGATAGTGCCTGTTTTCACATCCCTCAATACTGCACTGAGTACAAAGACATTCATACCCACCGGCGGCGTGATCAAACTGATCTCGGTCACCACAACCACCACAATGCCGAACCACACCAGATCGAAGCCCATGCTCGCCACCAGCGGGTAGAACACCGGTACGGTCAGCAGCATCATCGACAGGCTTTCAAATACCATGCCGAGGACGATATAGATGCCCAGGATCGCCAGAATCACCACGATCGGTGCAACATCCAGCCCGGTGACGAACTCCAGCAGCATGTCCGGCAGGCCGGCACGGTTGATGAAGTCGGAGAAAATCAGCGCCCCGATCACCACGGTGAACAGCATCGCCGAAGTACGCGCCGTATCGGTCAGCGTCTCGAACAGATTCTGCAGGTTCATGCGACCACGGAACAAGGTAATCAGGAATGCACCACCGGCACCGATACCCGCCGCTTCCGTCGGCGTGAAGATACCCATGTAGATACCGCCCATGACAATGGTGAACAGCAGCAAGACGCCCCAGACACCTTTCATCGCGATCATGCGCTCTTTCCACGGCGTACGCTCACCGGCAGGCCCGGCACTCGGGTCACGCCAAACCACGTAACGCACCGCGCCCAGATACATCAGGATACCCAGGATGCCCGGAATGAAACCGGCTGCGAACAGCTCACGGATGGATGATTCGGTCAGCAGACCATAGATCACCAGAATCACGCTGGGCGGAATCAGGATACCCAGGGTGCCACCGGCCGCGATGGATGCGGTTGCCAGTGAATCGGCATAGCCGTATTTGCGCATCGGCGGCATTGCCACTTTGGACATGGTCGCTGAAGTCGCCAGGCTGGAACCACAGATGGCAGAGAAACCGCCACAGGCAACAACCGTCGCCATCGACAGGCCACCTTTGCGATGCCCCAGAAACGCGTGGGACACACGGTAGAGTTCATGCGACAGACCCGAGCGGGTCACCAGGTTGCCCATCAAAATGAACAACGGAATCACCGACAGGCTGTATTCCTGCACGGTATCGATGACACGGTTGGACGCCATCGACAGGGGACCGGTCCAGCGGAACCCGTCCATATTGGTCAGCTCAAGACCGCTAAGGAAGGCAAAGCCGAAAAAACCGACCAGACCCATGGCGAATGCGATCGGCATCCGCACCACAATGATCAGGAACAGGAGAACGGCAAAGCCGATCAGTACAACTGACATAACAATTTACCTGAATCCGATTGAAGTTACGCTTTATCCTGGAACAGGATGCGGTAGACGCCATAGGTGATCATGCCCAGTGCCGTCGCCCAGCTCATGATTGCGATGTACTGCACCACATAGCCGCTGGGCATGCCCAGAAACTCGGTCACTACGCCACGACGAATCGAACGTTCACCCAACTCGAAAATGCGCCACGCCAGAAAATACAGTGACGACGACATCACCAGCGCCGCCAGCAACGACAACGCCTTAACGATTTTGGAGCCAAGGAAGCGGTCCAGCAGGTCAACCACAATGTGACCACCACGCCAGGTGATTACCGGCATCGCCGCAAACACCATCACCGCCAGGCCGATCTCGGTCAGCTCGGTGCCGCCGTGCAGCGGGCTATTGAACAGGTAACGCCCCAGAACATCGACACAGGTCAACGCCATCAGGATAAACAGAACGCTTGCCGACACCACTTCGAGCAAGAAGGCCAGCCAACGGGCCGGCCCCTTCTCGTCATAGTGCGCTTTAAACCAGGCACTGAATGACATGGATTACTCCTGAATCTGCGCTTCGTACTCGCGTGCGATGGTGCGCAGCTCTTCCAGAGCGGCACGGGCATCGACATCACGGTCGGAAACACTTTCAACCCAGGCGTCATCCATACCCTTGATCAGCTCACGGAACTCCAGCGTCATCGGATCGTTCGGACCCAATTCCTTGATGGTTACACCCGCAGCCTTGGCCGCTTCCAGACCCTCGACATCCGCCTGGTCCCAGGCACGGCCCGCCAGCGCAGACAATTTTTCACCCGACACGCTCATGATCGCTTCGCGGTCTTTCGGGTCCAGATCTTCCATGAAGTACGGATCGATGAACATGGAGAAGCTGCCCAGATACATTCCGCCCGGGAACAGGGTCAGGTTCGGTGCCACTTCATGCAGACGCAGCGACTTCTGCTCGGTCACCGGCATGAACACGCCATCGATCACGCCCTGCTGCATCATTTCATAAACCTTCGAACCCGGTGCAGCCACCGGCGTGATGCCCATGCGTTCGCCCAGTTCAGTCTGCACGCCGCCACCGATGCGGATCTTCTTGCCCTGCAGATCAGACAGATCGTTGATCGGCTCGATGCTGTGCAGCTGGCCCGGACCGTGAGTCAGGGTCGCCAGCAGGGTCAGGCCTTCATACTCGCCAGCTTCGGCAAAGTATTTTTCCTGCGTTTTCCACAATGCTACGGACGCAGCTTCGGCACTGACGTTCAAGCCTGGCAGCTCAACCGCCACCGGCAGTTTGAAACGACCCGGACCGTAGCCGTGGTAGCTCCAGCCAGCGTTGATCACGCCATCTTCTACCAGCTGGAAGTAGGTTTTCGGGTGACCGACATCCTGTTCGATTTTCACTTTAACGCGACCTTCAGTCGCTTCTTCAACCCATTCAGCCCAGGTCGGCCATACCACCGAGTTCATCGGGTTGCCCGGCGGCTGCCAGGTACCCACGATCAACGTGGTTTCAGCGGATACGGCTGCCGATGCCGTCAGGCCAACGGTCAGTGCAGCGGCACTGGCCACGGATTTGAAAAATGTCTTCACGGTGTGTCTCCCGATCATCTACGTCTGTTGCTACGGTAGTTATGTTATGCCGTTATGCTCGGCTTAATTATGGACATCGCCCGTTTGGGGTCAGAATAACGATGCCTCTTCTTCTTCCGGCATGCCGGAGTGACTACTCGCCTGCGAGCGACTTGTCTGCGGCCTATTTGCCCGCGAACAAGGGGTGGATGTTGTTCTTGTTGAACTTCAGCACCGGGTCCAGCTCCGTCATTTCGAAGGAAATCTGCACATAACTTTCATCCGTGATCGGCTGCATCCAGTCACACAGAATTTTGAATACCTGCTCAGCCACGGCCTGTTTCAGCGCCATATCACGACCATGTCCGATCTTCAGCGTCAGGTTCAGCAACGCGAAATCTTCACGTCCATCCGCTACCCGGAAGTCATCACAACGGATCGCACGGCTGCGCACACCACCGAGCGGAAAAGCACCCGTTGATACCACGTACTCGTGCAAGTCCTTGAATAGCGCCTGAAAATCCAGACGGTCATGCAGGTTGCCCGAGTATTCGACAATAAAATGAGGCATCTCAGTACTCCCCTCAGTGGTTGATTTGAGTCTCTGTCCAGAATCAATCCTGCGATGATGGCCAAAGAGTAAACACACGGAATCTAATTAACATGTTAACTGTTGTCAATACGATAGCCGTCGCAACACTTTTCTGATCCACACATCAAAACGGATCAATTCACTCAAACAGGCTATAACTGTAGTTGGGATATCGAGGTATTGACTTAGTTAAGATGTTAACTAAAATGAATTTCAGATGATCTGTGCCCTCGCCGGTCGGCATTCGACACGGGCGAGCATAACGTTCCGCACAGTCAGTGAATCGCAACGGACAATTAAAGGTGCTGTCGAGCATGTTGAACAAAGAGCAGATCAAGGCCGCCGCCGATCGCCTGTACGAAGCAGAAGTGAACCGTAAGCAGATCCCTGCGCTGACCCTTGAGCATCCTGAAATGGACATGGCCGATGCCTACGCCGTGCAGAAAGCCTGGGTTGACCGCAAGATCGAAGATGGCCGCAAGGTGATCGGCTACAAGATCGGTCTGACTTCTCGTGCCATGCAGATGTCGTCCAACATCGACCAGCCCGACTACGGCGTGCTGCTCGACGACATGCTGTTCGAAGACGGTGCGACCCTCAAAGCATCTGACTTCCTGGATCCGCGTATTGAAGTGGAACTGGCCTTCGTACTGAAAAAGCCGCTGTTCGGTGAAAACGTCACCATCTTCGACGTGATCGACGCCACCGACTACGTGATTCCGTCACTGGAACTGATCGCCGCACGCTGCCTGCGTACCGATCCGGAAACCGGTTACACCCGCAAGGTGTACGACACCATCTCCGATAATGCCGCCAACGCTGGCATCGTCATGGGCGGTCGTCCGATCAAACCGATGGATATCGACCTGCGCTGGGCTGGTTGCATGCTGTACCTGAACGGCCAGATCGAAGAAACCGGCCTGGCGGGCGGCGTATTGGGCAACCCGCTGAAAGGCATCACTTGGGTGTGCAAGCGTTTCGCCCCGCACGGCATCGGCCTTGAGCCGGGCCAGGTGATTCTGTCCGGTTCTTTCACTCGCCCGGTTCCGGTCAAGGCCGGTGATACCGTCCATGCCGATTTCGGCTCTCTGGGCGGCGTAACCCTGAACTTCGAATAAGCCCCGATCGAACAGGAGACGAGCATGGAACTGCCCAAGAATCGCTTCAAACAGGGACTGGCCACGGGTGATACCCAGTACGGTCTCTGGCTCGGCCTGCCGGACAACAGTGCTGCGGAAATCGCCGCTGTTGCCGGTTTCGACTGGCTGCTGATCGACGGTGAACACGCCCCGTTTGACCTGCGCACCATCATGGCACACCTGCAGGCGATCGCCCCTTACGACACCGCGCCTATCGTGCGGTGTGTTGAAGGCAACACCGCCCTGCTCAAGCAGCTGCTGGATATCGGCGTACAGACTCTGCTGGTACCCATGGTCGAAACGGCCGAACAGGCCGCTCAACTGGTACAGGCCGTACGTTATCCGCCGCAGGGCATTCGTGGTCTGGGCACTTCTCTGGCGCGTGCCGCGCGCTGGAATCAAGTACCGGGTTATCTGACCAAAGCCAACGACGAAATCTGCCTGATTGTGCAGGTCGAAACCGCCAGCGCGATGCAAAATCTGGACGCCATTCTGGAAGTGGACGGCGTCGACGGCGTTTTCATCGGCCCGTCCGACCTGTCCGCCTCCATGGGCTATATCGGCGATGCCGGCAATCCGGCAGTGGTCGAAACCATCAACACCGGACTGAACAAGATTCGCGATGCCGGCAAGTATGCCGGTCTGCTCTGCCTGGACCCGTCACTGGCGGAAACCTATGTCCAGCAGGGTGCCAATTTCGTTGGTGTCGGTGTCGACACCATGATTCTGGCCAACGAAACCCGCAAGCTGGCGCAGCGCTTCAAACAGGGCGCTCCGGTTGAAGACGAAAAACCTCAGGCCGGCTACTGATCGCCTGCCATCAACACGAGAAGGTTAACAATGACTGCAAAGACTCTGGTTAACAGCAAGCTGGTCTGCGTCGCGCTGAACGACAAGGCACAGCTGGCTGCCCTGGAGGGGACGTTCAACGAAGCCCCTTACAAGAAGCCGCCGACCCAGCCGGTGCTGTACTACAAGCCGCGCAACACCTGGAGCACCGAGGGTGCCGTTGTTGAGTGGGCAAAAGATTTTGACGGCAACGACGTTGCTGAAATGGCCGTGGGCGCAAGCCTGGGCGTAGTGATCGGCAAGGAAACCTGCCGCGTCTCTGCCGAAGAGGCACTGGACTACGTCGGCGGTTACACCATCGTGGCCGACTACTCCCTGCCGGAGCAGAGCTACTACCGCCCGGACATCAAGGGCAAGTGCCTGGACACGTCTGCACCGGTCGGCCCGGAAATCGTGGCAGCTGACAAGGTTGCGACGCCCGAAGCCCTGACCGTGACCATCAGCGTCAACGGCGAACAGAAAAGCGTGTTTGAGCTGGCCAACATGGAACGTAGCGTTGCCGAGTTGATCAGCATCATCTCGCGCATCATGACCCTGCAGCCGGGCGAAATCATCGCTGTCGGTTTCGCCGGTGACCGCGTTGCGGTTAACAAGGGCGACAAGGTTGAAGCAAGCATCGAGGGTGTCGGCACCCTGAACAACACGCTGGGAGGTGCCTGAGCCATGAGACACGCACGCATTATCTTGGATGGCCGCGAACTGGACATCACCATCGACGCCAACGACCGCATCACCACCTCTGCCGGTGAAGCACTGGACGTGGCGCTGGACTCTGACCAGATCACCTGGCTGCCGCCGGTGAAAGCGCCGGGTACGATTTTCGCGCTGGGCATCAACTATGCCGATCACGCCACCGAGCTGGCGTTTGAGCCGCCGAAAGAGCCGCTGGTGTTCATCAAGCACGCCAACACCCTGACCGGCCACAAGCAGGTCAGCTACCGTCCGGATAACATCGACTACCAGCACTATGAGTGCGAACTGGTCGCCGTGATCGGCAAGACCGGCAAGAACATCAAGCGTGAAGATGCGCTGGATTACGTGGCCGGCTATACCGTCTGTAACGACTTCGCCATCCGCGACTATCTGGAAAACTACTACCGCCCCAACCTGCGGGTAAAAAGCCGCGACTCGTTGCTACCGATGGGCCCCTGGATCGTGGATACCGCTGATATCCCGAATGCCAACGCGCTGAAACTGACCACTACCGTTAACGGCAAGGTGACTCAGGACGGCAGCACCAAGGACATGATCTTTGACGTACCGTTCGTGATCGAATACCTCAGCAAGATCATGACCCTGAACCCGGGCGACATGATCTGCACCGGCACGCCACACGGCATCGTTGACTGCCAGCCAGGCGACACCATCGTTTGCTCTATCGAAGATGTCTGCTCGCTCGAGACCCGCATGGTCAGCGAGCAGGAATACTACGGCGACAAATACTAAGAGCTTCAGGAGATAATCATGAGCGATACACTGGCAACCAACCTGGAACGCGCACAGCAGTACCTGGAGCGCTTCAAGAACAACACCACCGGTCATTACATCAACGGTGAATTCACTCTGGGTAACGGCGGTCGTGAATACGACAACCTGACCCCGACTGACAACAGCTCCATCGGTAAAGTGATGGCCGGCTCCGTGGCCGACATGGACGCTGCCTGTGAAGCCGCTGAAAACGCATTCGAAGCCTGGGCCAACACCCCGGGTGCCGAGCGCAAGAAGATGCTGCACAAGTTCGCTGACCGTCTGGTCGAGCGCGCTGACGAAATCGCCCTGGTCGAGTCCATGGACTGCGGTCAGGCGATCCGCTTCATGAAGCAGGCGGCCCTGCGTGGCGCGGCCAACTTCCGCTTCTTCGCCGACAAGGCGCCGGAAGCGCAGAACGGTCTGGCCCTGCATCAGGACGAGCACGTCAACTACACCATCCGCAAGGCGATCGGCCCGGTCGGCATCATCACGCCGTGGAACACGCCGTTCATGCTGTCTACCTGGAAAATCGCTCCGGCGCTGGCGGCAGGCTGCACCGTGGTCCACAAGCCGGCGGAACTGACGCCGCTGAGCGCCTACATCCTGGCTGAAATCGCTGATGAAGTTCTGCCCAAGGGCGTGTGGAACATGGTTAACGGTTTCGGCGAAGACGCCGGCAAACGCCTGACCGAACACCCGGCGATCAAGGCCGTGGCCCTGGTGGGCGAAACCGCCACCGGTTCCCACATCATGCGTCAGGGTGCCGACACCCTGAAGCGCATGCACTTCGAACTGGGCGGCAAGAACCCGGTTATCGTGTTTGACGATGCCGACTTCGAGCGTTCACTCGATGCCGTTGTGTTCATGATCTACAGCCTGAACGGTCAGCGTTGCACCTCGTCCAGCCGTCTGCTGATCCAGAGCGGCATTCGTGACAAGTTCATCGCCGCACTGGAACAGCGTGTGCGAAATCTGAAAGTCGGTCACTCTCTGGACCCGAACAGCGAAGTCGGTCCGCTGGTACATGTTGAGCACTTCAACAAGGTACTGAGCTACTTCGACATCGCCAAGGAAGACGGTGCCACCACCGCCGTTGGCGGCCAGCGCATCACTGAGGGTGGCGACCACCTGAACCCGGCCGGCAACTATCTGACGCCGACCCTGTTCACCGGTGCCAACAACAAGATGCGCATCGCGCAGGAAGAGATCTTTGGCCCGGTACTGACCGCTATCACCTTCGACACCGAAGAAGAAGCGATCGCCATCGCCAACGATACCCAGTACGGTCTGTCCGGCTACATCTGGACCGAGAACACCGGCCGCGCCATGCGCATGGCCAAGCACGTCGAAGCCGGCATGCTGTGGGTGAACTCCGAAAACAACCGTAACCTGCCGTCGCCGTTCGGTGGCATCAAGATGTCCGGTATCGGCCGTGACGGTGGTGACTGGAGCTTCGACTTCTACATGGAAACCAAGAACGTCTGCATCGCTCACGGTACCCACAAAGTACCGCAGCTCGGCAAAGGCTGAGTTGACGGCTGAAGAGCCGTAGCAGAGACCGCCGAACGATGTGCCCCGCGCATCGTTCGGCCCTGCATCTGCTATAGTCCCGCCATGAGCGATACTCGGCACAACGAATGGATTCCCAACATCATCCTGGGACAGGATTACGATCGGCGCTATCTCGACGCCCCGATCCACTATGACGTACTGGAAAATCTGGCCGCTTTCTATGGCCGCGACATGCCGGTACACCGCCACGCGCAGTATCTGCAGATCCATTACATCGACCGGGGCAACATCAGCTTCCACATCGATGACAAGGTCTACCGCGCCCAAGGCCCCAGCCTCATTCTTACACCACCTTCGGTACCGCACTCATTCCTGACCGAGCCTGAAGCCTGTGGCCATGTATTGACGATTCACCAGTCGATCGCCTGGCAACTGCTCAAGGACGGCCTGCAGCAAGAGATGGATACCGATTTGAACCGGGGCATCTGTATCGTCCGTGACGAACTGGATGAAGAACAGCGCCTGCAATGGCCGCTGATTACCCAGACCTTTCGTAACCTGAAACTGGAGTGGTACCGCGAACGTCCGGCCAAGCGCCTGACCCTGCACACCCTGGTACGCCTGCTGCTGATCCAGATTAGCCGGTTGTCACCGAAGCAGGCTGAAAGCACCACCGTCAACAATGATGACCTGCGCCTGTTCCGCCACTTCTCTGATCTGATCGAAGAGCATTTCCGCGAACACCTGCACCTGCCCGTGTACACCCAATCATTGGGAATTTCCGAAAGCCGACTGCATCAAACCTGCCAACGCGTTTCCAACCGTTCGCCGAAAAAACTGATCCACGACCGCATCATTCAGGAAACCAAACGCCTGTTGGTGTTTACCGACCTGTCCAGCAGCGATATCTGCTATCAGCTCGGTTTCAGTGACCCCGCCTACTTCTCCCGCTTTTTCAAACGCCACACCGGCATGACGGCACAGCATTTCCGTCAACAGCACAAGCGCGATAACTGGACTACTACTTAACATATTAATAAAATGGCGGCATGACCTCTGTAACCGCTGCCACACTCACCCAGACCACCTATCGCGATGCCCTTTCGGGCGGGCTTATTTTCCTCACCCTGTTACTCGCTCTGCTGGACACCTTTGCTCTGGCCGATCTCGCCGATGCGGCCACGATTAGTGCCTGGGCTTTCGTCGTGCTGGAGTTTTCCCGCTTGAATGCCAAGCAGCGGCGGCCGATCTATCTGCTGATGGGTGCCGGTATTGGTTTCATTGCCTGGGCCTGGCACAGCGGTGCCGACATCCGGCCCCTGGCCATTCTCGGTGAACACCTGAAGCTCGCCATGTTGCTGGCGGCCGTCAACTTTATCCGTTTGAGCACACGACTGGATCCGGTCGACAGCCAGCCAGGGGCTCGCAGCTTCGTCACCACCCTTGGCGGCATGCATCTGCTGTCATCGGTCGCCAACTTTTCATCCATGCTGCTGGTCGGCGATCAACTCAAGCGCAAGGACAGCCTGACCTCACTGTCACAGATCATTCTGGCCCGTGGTTTCAGTCTGGCCGTACTCTGGTCGCCTTTTCTCAGCATTCTGCCACTGGTACTGGAGCAGGTGCCGGGCACCGAACTCCATGCCATCTACCCCTTCACTCTGGGGCTCGCCCTGCTCGGCCTGAGCTACACCCTGCTGGAAGCGCGCTACCGCCACAACCGTGACCTCGGCCACTATCAAGGGTATCCGATGACGGCGAGCACACTGATCATGCCACTGTGCCTGATCGCCGCCATTCTGCTGGTCAGCGGTCTGTGGCCACGCCTGCCTACCGTCGGTGTAGTTGCCTTGTTGGCATTGCTGACCCCGCTGTTACTGTTGACGGCGCAGCGTGGCCCGATCCATGCCGGCAGCGCATTTGCCGCTCATATTCTGCAACGGCTGGCGGACACCCGCGCCGAAATCACCCTGTTTCTCAGTGCCGGTTTTCTCGCCGCCGGGGTCAAGGCCTGCATCACCGCAGGCCTGTTCAGCCTGCCCTTCACCCATACTGACGCGACTGTCGCCATCTTCGTCATGTGGAGCATCGTCGTGCTCGCCAGTATCGGTATTCACCAGTTTGCGCTGGTCGCCATCTATGCGGGCCTGCTGGCCGATGTCACCACCGCCCCGACGCTGATGGCCATTGCCTATATCACTGCGACATCGGTGTCGATGTCCGGAAGCCTGTTCAGTGGTGTAAACTTCATCCTGCAGGCACGGTTCAACTGTTCCGGCCGTACAATTCTAAGAAACAACCTGGCCTATTCGCTGCTGATGCTGGTCGCAGCCTCGGTACTGATCTACATGATGCAGCTAATGGGGATGCACTGATGCCTCCAATTCCGGCCGGACTGACTGGTAACTTGTCACTCATGCGTAAATACGAAGACTCCATTCCGCTCAAACTGCTTAAGGCCCGCGAAGTCACCATGGGCTTCTTTCGCCCGATATTGCAGGAAATCCCTCTGACCGAGCAGCAGTGGCGCGTGATTCGCGCACTGGATGAATACGGCGAGCTGGAGTCCAAGCAATTGGCCGATATATGCTGCATCCTCAGCCCCAGCCTGACCGGCATCATCAGCCGTCTGGAACAGCAGGACTACATTCAGCGCCGCCGCTCACCGGAAGATCAGCGTCGTGTACTGATCAGTCTGACCGAGAAGGCCAAGACCATGTTCGACGCCATCAGTCCGACACTGGAAGCCCGTTACCAGGAAATCACCGAGCAGTTCTCACGCGAAAACATGGAGCAGCTGGATAACCTGCTCAGCCAGCTCTGCAAAATCAAACCCTGACACCTGTCAAGAATCCTTCCTATTGTTGAACGGCACCTCTTTGGGGAGCCGTTGACATTAGTTACTATGTTAACTAGCATTAGTTAACATGTTAACAAAGTCCTGACTCGGCTGTTGGCCTGGGCGAATGACATATTTTCACATGCGTTCTACGCTATTCTGAACGCAGACAATACGCGAATTGATAATCCAACATTAAGCAGGCGGAGACCCATCTCATGCTGCAAGCATCCTACCCTTACTATTTGGCAAGCGAAGCGCATGCACCGAACCAGGATCTGGCGGTGTATGACAAGTTCACTGGTGAAGTTGCGACGCGTGTCGCCATGGCGGATGCCGCTGCGATTGATCAGGCGATCGCTGCTGCCGATGCCGCTGCCGAGCCGATGCGCAAGCTGCCGGCCTACAAGCGTCAGGACATCCTCAACTACTGCGTCAAGCGTTTTGAAGAGCGTTTTGAAGAGTTGGCCGTTGCCCTCTGCATCGAAGCCGGCAAGCCGATCAAGGATGCCCGTGGCGAAGTGACCCGCCTGATCGACACCTTCCGCATCGCCGCTGAAGAAGCGGTCCGTATCGGTGGTGAAGTGATTCCGATGGATATTACTCCGCGCGCCGAAGGCTACACCGGCATGTGGAAGCGTGTGCCGATCGGCCCCTGCTCGTTCATCTCGCCGTTCAATTTCCCGCTGAATCTGGCGGCACACAAAGTGGCTCCGGCCATCGCTGCAGGCTGCCCGTTCATCCTCAAGCCCGCCAGTCTGACCCCGATCGGTGCGATCATCATCGGTGAAATCCTGGCTGAAACCGACCTGCCCAAGGGCGCGTTCTCGGTTCTGCCGTGCCACCGTGACGGTGCCGACCTGTTCACTACCGACGACCGCCTGAAACTGTTGAGCTTCACCGGTTCCCCTGATGTGGGTTGGCAGCTCAAGGCCAAGGCCGGCAAGAAGCCGGTCGTACTGGAACTGGGCGGCAACGCGGCCTGCATCGTTGACGAAGGCACCGACCTCGACGATGCAGTTGCCCGCATCGTGTTTGGCGCGTACTACCAGTCCGGCCAGAGCTGCATCAGCGTGCAACGCATCATGGTTCACGAAACTCATTACGACGAAGTCCGCGACAAGCTGGCAGCAGCGGTCAATGCACTGGTTTCCGGTGATCCGAAAGACGAAAACACCTTCATCGGCCCGATGATTTCCGAGAAGGAAGCCACTCGCCTGCACGACTGGGTACTGGAAGCCAAAGCATCCGGTGCAACCGTATTGGCCGGTGGCGAACGCGACGGTGCCATGCTGCAGGCCACCCTGCTGGAAAACGTGGCTGCCGACCAGAACGTGAACACCCAGGAAGCCTTCGGTCCGGTCGCGATTCTGTCCAAGTTCAGCGATTTCGACGCCGCACTGGAAGAGGTGAATAACTCCGATTTCGGCCTGCAGGCCGGTATCTTCACCCGTGACATCTACAAGATCCAGAAAGCCTGGAACGAGCTGGAAGTGGGTGGTGTTGTCATCGGTGACGTACCGTCCTGGCGTGTCGACCACATGCCGTACGGCGGCGTGAAGGACAGCGGTCTGGGGCGTGAAGGTGTACGTTACGCCATCGAAGACATGACCGAACTGCGCCTGCTGGTCATCCGCGAACCCAAATAAGTGATTGCTGCGGGGGCCTTGGCCCCTGCAGCCCTGGCTGAACAGGTCGACCGTTGAGACATCAACCCTCCCTCACCCTGCTGATCTTCATCGCCATGGCCAGTCCATTGGCGCTGAATGCGTTCGTACCGGCGATGCCGGATGCTGCGAAGGCACTGCACGTCGACATCGCCACCATTCAGATCACGTTCACCGCCTACCTGCTGACGCTGGCCTTCGGCCAATTGATTTCGGGGCCGCTGGCTGATTTTTTCGGTCGCCGTCCCGTGCTGCTCAGCGGTCTTGGCCTGCACGTTGCCGGCAGCCTGCTGGCCGCACAGGCCAGTGGCGTTGAATGGCTGATCGCCGGGCGCGTCCTGCAGGCATTGGGAGGCAGCACCGCCATGGTACTGGCCCGCACCATCATTCTGGATGTACATGGCCGTGCCGGTGCTGCAGGCAAGATGGGTTATGTGGTGATGGCGATTGCGATCGCACAATCGATCGCACCGACGCTGGGGGGATATCTCAACCTGTGGAGCAGCTGGAACGCGGTGTTCTACCTGTCGGTATTGATGGGTGCTGCGGTCTGGCTGTTCGCACTCAAGCTGCTGCCGGAAACCTGCACGGACAGAAGCGAAAATCTGCATCTGACCGGCATTTTCCGCCGCTATGGCGAAGTACTTCGCTCTGGACAATATCTGGGCTATGCCGTGTCCACGACAGCCGTCGCAAGTGCGTTCTACCTGTTTGTGGGCAGCACCCCCTATATTGTGGTTAACCAGCTGCAGGGCAACTCGGCGGACTTCGGCCTCTGGTTTCTGGCTGTTTCTCTGGCGTTCATGCTGGGCAGCTTCAGTTCGACCCGATTGGCTCGCCACTTCAGCATCGACCAGATGGTCCTGCTGGGCAACGGCCTGTCACTCGGCGGTGCAGCCATATTATTACTGACCGCACTGTACGCGGAGCTGAGTTTTGCCAGTCTGTTTCTGCCGATGGCATTAGTCACCTTTGGCCGCGGGCTGAGCCAACCCAACGCCCAGTCGGCGGCGATCAGCTGTGCCACCGGCTCTGCCGGCACAGCCTCCGGACTGATGGGATTTATCCAGTTGCTAAGCGGTGCCGCCATCGCCCAGCTGGTGCCCTGGCTGATGGAGCTGGGGTTGACCACATTGTTCAGCTGTATCCTGCTGGCACCGGTCATCGCCCTGCTGGCCCATTGGCACGCCTGGCGAGCACGGCGCAGCCACATTGATCCGGCGTAGGTGCTTCGGCATCCACGCCTCATGCTTGACCGGAAACGCATGAGTTTCCGGAATAAATAGAAGAGGAAAGCCTTATGGGTAAACTCGCGTTAGCTGCAAAAATCACACACGTCCCTTCGATGTATCTGTCGGAGCTGGACGGCCCGAAAAAAGGATTCCGTCAGTCCGCCATCGACGGTCACATCGAAATCGGTCGTCGCTGCCGTGAGCTGGGCGTGGATACCATTGTGGTATTCGATACCCACTGGCTGGTGAACGCCAGCTACCACATCAACTGTGGTGCTCACTTCAAAGGCAACTACACCAGTGGTGAACTGCCGCACTTCATCTCCAACATGGAGTTCGAGTACGACGGCAACCCGGAACTGGGCCAACTGCTGGCCGCCGAGTGTAATGCGCAGGGCGTGGAAACGCTGGCACACGACAAGACCTCCCTTGACCCGGAGTACGGTACTCTGGTACCGATGCGCTACATGAACGAAGACCGTCACTTCAAGGTGATCTCGGTGTCCGCCATGTGTACTGTTCATTACCTGAACGACAGCGCACGCCTGGGTTGGGCCATGCGCAAGGCGATCGAAGAGAACTACGACGGCACTGTCGCCATTCTGGCCAGTGGTTCCCTGTCGCACCGTTTCGCCCAGAACGGTCAGGCACCGGATTTCGCGACACGCACCTGGTCACCGTTCCTGGAACGCCTGGACCACCAGGTCGTGGAGATGTGGGAAAACGCCGAGTGGGAAGACTTCTGCGAAATGCTGCCTGAATACGCGGTAAAAGGTCACGGCGAAGGTTTCATGCACGACACCGCGATGCTGTTGGGTGCACTGGGCTGGTCCGAGTACGACCAGAAAGCGGAAGTACTGACCCCGTACTTCGGCAGCTCCGGCACCGGCCAGATCAACGCCGTATTCCCGGTATCACCGGTCAGCGGCGACAAGGTACCGGGTCCGCAGGCCTCGATCACCACAACGTTTGCACCGGGCTCAAGCCGCGTTTAACGATACCGTGACTCGCCCGACTCCAACGGCCTGCTGATGCAGGCCGTTTTGCCATGAAACCGGAGGTTCCGATGTCATCGGTCACCAACCCTCACCGCTTGATAATACTGCTGGCCGCTCTGGTCGCCTTCGGCCCGCTCTCGATCGACATGTATCTGCCCAGCTTGCCGCTGATCGCCGCCGACCTGAACGCTCCCGAATCTAGTATCCAGCTCACCATCAGTACTTTTCTGGTCGGCTTGTTCATCGGCATGCTGTTCTACGGCCCGCTGTCAGACAAGTTCGGCCGCCGCAAACTGCTGCTGGGCGGTATTACCCTGTATATGGCCGCCAGCATCGGCTGCATTTTTGCTGCCAGTGCCGATCACCTCATTGCCTGGCGCTTTGTGCAGGCACTCGGCGCAGCGGCCGCCTCGGTGCTGGCTCGTGCGATTGTCCGCGACCTGTTCCCGCTCAACGAAGCCGCACGCGTGCTGTCATTGATGCACCTGGTCACCATGATCGCCACGCTGGTCGCCCCCCTGCTGGGCGGCTATCTGATTCTGATCTCCGAGTGGCGCGCGCTGTTTGTAGTGCTGTTCGCATTTGCCGCCATCATGCTGCTGGCCAGCCTCTGGAAAATCCCCGAAACCCATCATGGCGACTCTCGCAACGCCAGTATTCTGGCGGTGTTCAAGGCCTATGTGCAGATCATTCGCCAGCCGGTCGCCGTCGGCTATATCCTGTGCATGGCACTGTCCTTTGCCGGCATGTTCGCCTATATCACCGCCTCATCTTTCGTCTATATCGAATATTTCGGTCTCTCGGCCCAGCAGTTCGCCTGGCTGTTCAGCCTTAATATCGGCGGCATTATTGTACTGGTCAGCCTCAATGCCCGGTACGTCGGCACGCTGGGCACACAGAAACTGCTGATTGCCGGTGCCCTGCTTGCCGCTCTGTCGGGACTGGTGCTGCTCCTGGCCGGGATGACCGGACTCGGCGGACTGCCATTGATCGTGGCGGGCCTGCTTGGGTATGTCAGCGTCACCGGGGTGATGGGAGCCAACTGCATGGCCAGCCTGCTGTCACATTATCCGCAACAGGCCGGTGCCGCTGCCGGTCTCGCAGTGGCATGTCAGTTCGGCCTGGGGGCCGTCGCCAGCTCGCTGACCGGCGCGCTGCATGACGGCTCTCCGTTACCGATGACCCTGATCATTGGTGTGACCGGCATCGGCTCACTGCTGGCACTGGCCCTGACCCGCAGCCGCCAATCGAGCTGAATCGACTTGGCTATACTGTATATATCCCCCGCAGCAATGTGGGGGGAGAAATACAGAAAAGTGCAATAATTAACAAGATTTTTACATTTCCTGTATCGGTATTACTCCGCATAATCGATGACATCCTAGCGGGTCAATATTTCGTTACGCAGTTCATTTACAGCTTCACTTCGCTGCGGCAACAGATTCTGAATATTAGAAGAGAGAAGATCCTGATGACTATGCACACCCCGATGCTCGATAAACTTAAAGAGATTCTGCCCGCCATTCGCGCCAACGCCAACAAGGCGGAAGAGCTGCGAAAAGTGCCGCAGGAAAACATTGAAATGCTGCATGGCATCGGTCTGAACCGTGCCTTCCTGCCGAAAGCCTACGGTGGCCTGGAAATGAGCCTGCCGGAATTCACCGAGTGCATCGCGACACTGGCGGGAGCCTGCTGCTCTACTGCCTGGGCTTACAGCCTGCTGTGTACGCACAATCACCAGATGGCCATGTTCGGTAAAGAAGCACAGGAAGAGTTCTGGGGCGAAAACCCGGATGTTGTAGCCTCCAGCTCGATCGCACCGTTTGGCAAGCACGAAGAAACCGAAGGCGGCATCATCTTCACCGGCGACATGCGCTGGAGCTCCGGCATCGACCACGCGCAGTGGATCATTGTCGGCTTCAACCGTTTCAATGATGAAGGCGAGAAGATCTACAGCTTCGCCGTAATCCCGAAAAGCGATTTCACCATCATTGATGACTGGTACTCTGCCGGCATGTGCGGCAGCGGCACCAAAACCGCCCACATCGACGGCGTATTCGTACCGGAACACCGTATCCAGGCCGCCAAGGACATGATGGAAGGTCGCCATGTTGGCCGCGCCCTGTACCCGGACAGCAAGATTTACCACACGCCGTACCGCCCCTACTTCGCCTGCGGCTTCGCAGCGATGAGCCTGGGCGTTGCCGAGCGCATGATCGACGTATACAAGGAAATGACCAAAAACCGTGTTCGTGCCTACACCGGTGCGCAGGTTAAAGAGTCTATCCCGCCGATCCTGCGTGTTGCCGAAGCATACCAGCAGGTCTGCGCCGCTCGTGCCTACCTGGAAAAAACCTGGAACGAGCACAAGGAATACGGCGAGCGTCACGAATACCCGGACCGTTACACGCTGGCGCACTGGCGTACCAACCAGGCTTACGCCATCAAAATGTGTGTTGAAGCCGTTAACCGTCTGTGGGCCGTTATGGGCGCCTCCAACTGGATGCAGGACCGTGAAGGCCAGCGTCTGTGGCGCGAATCCAACATGACCGCTGCCCACGCGTACACCGATTATGATGTCTGCGCCCAGATCATCGGTCGCGAACTGCTGGGTCTGGAGCCGGATCCTTCCCTGCTCTAATCCCATCTGGACAAGGCATGTCCCCGGGTGCGCATCTGCGGATGTGCGCCCCGTCCCGTTTTTACAGGGACCGTCTGCAAAACCCGCCGGTATGCACTGCTACCTGCTTGTCTGCCCGCGCGCGCGGTTTTGCTGTCACATCATAGAACCCAATATCCAGGTGCTGTTATGAGCAATCAAGTCACTGAATTCGACCCCAAAGCCTTCCGTCGTGCGCTGGGCAACTTTGCGACCGGCATCACCGTCATCACCGCGACCACACCATCCGGTGAAAAAACCGGCGTTACCGCCAACAGCTTCAACTCGGTTTCTCTGGAACCGGCCCTGATCCTGTGGAGCATCGACAAGCGTTCAGGCAGCTGCAAAATTTTTGAAGAAGCGACCCACTTCGCCGTTAACATCCTGGCTGCTGACCAGATCGACGTCTCCAACCACTTCGCCCGTCCGAGCGACGACAAGTTTGCCGACGTTGACTACCAGGAAGGCCTTGGCGGCGCAGCGCTGCTGAACGACACTGCGGCCTGCTTCCAGTGCGAGTCCTACGAGACTCTCGACGGCGGCGATCACTGGATTCTGATCGGCAAGGTTGTAGCCTTTGAAGATGCCGGCCGCGCCCCGCTGGTTTACCATCAGGGCAGCTACTCTGTGGTCATGCCGCACTCCCGCTTCCCGGCCAAGACCGATGATCAGCCGGCCGCCGTCGAACAACTGGAAGGCCGCCTGAGCAACAACCTGTACTACCTGATGACCCAGGCCGTACGCAGCTACCAGGCCGACTATGCACCGCTGCAGCTGTCGACTGGCCTGCGCACCAGCGAAGCACGCATGCTGATGGTACTGCAGCAGACCCCGAGCCTGTGCCGCAAGGAACTGCTCAAAGAGGTCAACATGCCAGACCTCGAAGTAACCGAAGCAGCCGAGATTCTGCAGCGCAAGGGTCTGATCACCTTTGCCGACGACTGCTACCGCATCACCGAAAAAGGTATCGAGCAGGCTGAAACCCTGTGGCGTCTGTCTGACGAAGAGCAGGAAAAGAAATTCAGCAGCTTCAGCGAAGACGAGCTGGCGACCTTCAAAAAGGTCCTGAGCACACTGGCGGCACAGTAAGCCCACCGGTTTTCCAACTGGATCGGCCTTCGGGCCGGTCACCCGGGATACCGCCGGCACCGAAAGAGACGGCGGTGCAGGACCTACGGTATCCCGTCCCCTCGTTACCCGGAATCCTTTGAACTTTTGTTTTCCGGCAATATATCAAAGCGCTGGTCCACGTATTGCTTCCTGTCCTGGATTAAAGGCGCCGAGCTAACCGGCATATCTGGCAAAAATGTAAAACCTGTTGCCGTGCCGGACCCTTTGCCCATAGGCTTTTTCTGCTGTATCGCACCATGATCCGCCTTGACTGCATTCAAGGTATGTCCATCATCGATACTTGCCGATGAATCTGCCAGTTTGATCATTAAGCGCAGATCATTCTCGGAATCTGCATGTGTAAGTGCCGTTTCATAACTGATCAGCCCTTGTTGATGCAGTTTAAAGAGTGCCTGGTCAAAGGTCTGCATTCCAACGTCAGCCGCTACTTTCATCACGTCTTTGATCTTGTATATTTCACCATTGCGGATCAATTCCCTGACCAAGGGAGTATTCAGCATCACCTCGACGGCTAAACGACGCGTCTTGCCATCAAGTGAAGGCAGTAGCATTTGCGCCACTACACCCTTGAGATTGAAAGACAAGTCCATCCAGATTTTTGCGTGTTGTTCTGGAGGAAAAAACGACAGTATTCGATCCAACGCCTGATTCGCATTGTTTGCATGCAGCGTAGCCAAGCAGAGATGCCCCGTCTCGGCAAACGACAATGCATGTTTCATCACATCGGCACTGCGAATCTCTCCCATCAATATAACATCCGGTGTCTGACGCAAAGCATTTTGCAAGGCCCGTTCGAACGAAACCGTATCAATACCAATCTCTCGTTGAGCGATTATGCTTTTTTTATGGGTATGTATGAATTCGATAGGGTCTTCGATCGTAATAATATGCCCTGACTGTGTCCGATTGCGGTAATCGATCAAGGATGCAAGTGACGTCGACTTGCCCGTGGATGTACTCCCGACCAACAATACCAACCCCCGCTTCGCACTCACCAACTGCTTGAGTACCGGAGGCAAGTCGAGATCTTCCGGGCTAGGAATCACTCTTTGTATACACCTCACAACCATCGCCGGCAGTGTCCTTTGCTTGTACACACTGACACGGAAACGACCGAGAGCCGGAAAATGCACAGCAAAACTGCACTCCCACTCACGTTCATATTCCTGACGTTGCTCATCATTCATCGAACTAAGCACTATCGCAACAGCTGTTTTTTCATTCAACGGTTTCTGACTAAACGGTTTGATCTCGCCATTTATTTTCAAGGACGGCGGTGCATCAGCAGTAATGAAAAGATCTGAGGCTTTACGTTTCACCATTACACCGAGCAGTTCAAGAAATGTCATCGAGGCGGGATCCTTTTACAACGACTATGAGGAATATTTACCCCCGATAATATCAACCTGACGAAGGCCCTGCACCAATGCTCACGCACAACTTGAGCCTCGGTCATCGGAGTACTGGCGAAACAAAAACCTGTACGCTAAGCTCGCCACGATACCCTAGCCTGAAAGGATATTCACATGAAAAAGGATTTTATCTACGGGTTCGAACGGCTTGGTCGTCTGCGCTTTCTCTCCTGTTTGAATAGAAGGTTCCTGATGATATTTGTTCCGGTAGAACTTGCCATGCTACTCGTCGAAATGACAGGAACTCAAACCATCATCATCACTCTTGCAGCCTTGGTTGTACTCAATATCGTCAGCTTAGAATTTATCGCTCAACGCTACCGTGACGCCGGAGTCAGTGGCCTGTGGTCACTGATTTCCCTGAACCCGCTAGCCAGCCCTCTGATCTACATACTGCTTGCACTGGTCCCGGGCGATAACGACATCAACCGGTACGGCCCGCCCTCCCAACCACCATCATTATCAATGTGGTTGTTCATCCCTGCATTGATGCCGATTATTCTGTTTTTCATATATTGGATTTGGTTCTATTTCACCTGGGCCGTCGTTACAGTACCTTTCCTGATGGTACTGTAACGCCTGCTACCGACAGTGCTCCCTCAAGTTATAATATGAGAAAGCATTTACCATAGCAGCGTTTTTGCTCGAATACGCTGCACGACCAGAGACTTCTAAAGTATGCTGGATATCGACAAGACGCCGCGTATAACGCTCGGTTGGGTACCGTCCGGCCTAGTACTTAACGTGTTGGAAAAACTGGGCACCACCGGTTTCTACGCACACTTTCTCGACTGGCTGCAGCAGGAATTCGGCACCGAACAGTGCATGGTTTTTTACTGTTCGGACGGGCAGCAGGTGTCCACACTGATCTACAAGGATTACGCCCGCGAAGCCTCCGGCAAGCGCCTGGCCGAAGCTTATGTCAGTGAACGGCACTACCTTCATGACCCCAATTTCAACACCCTCAAGACCCTCGCCCCCGGTAATGTTGAAGTGGTGCGTTTCAACTCGGTCAGCGGCAATATGGGGTTGCACTACCGCAAGGAATTTTTCGAGACTCCAGGCTTCACCGACAAGATTTCGATCCTGCGTGGCACCGAGCAGGGCAATTACTACATCAACCTCTACCGGCGCGACCCCGGTTTTGACCCACGCTTCGATGATGTAACCTTCAGCCGCAGCGTCTGCGCCCTGATCAGCATTCTGGTCAGCAAACATTTTGAGCTGAACCAGCGCCTGCGTCTCGAAGGCCCGTTGGCGTTCTTGTCAGAGCGCGAACAGCAAGTCTGCCGTGCGGTTCTACGTGGCAAGAAGAATGAAGTGATCGCTGCCGAGCTGGATGTCGCCGTCAGCAGCATCATCACATACCGCAAACGAGCCTATGAAAAACTGGGAATCTCCAGCCGTGCCCAGCTGTTTGCGCTGTGTAACTGATACCATTGACGGCGGACAATTGGCTTTAGCATACGCTTGTGTTCATATTACCCAACGTTATCCGCGCAATGGATTTTTGCACAGCAGCGTTATAAGGATCTAACCGAGGGCTTTCATGGCCGTTTTGAAGCGTAATCTGTGGACACTGTTTTGGATTATTCTGGTGGGCGGTGCCGTCTTGCTTAGCATCATCCTCAGTCACCGCTGGCAATCCATCTTTGCCAGCCATGAGACTTACCATAAAAACCCGAATACAGCTGACTGAAGGCGACATCGTTGCGGTTATGACCGCAGGGATCAAAGGCCGATAAATTCCATGACGGCCCCCTACGACAGCGCTATGCTTTTCAAAGCTGATGGTTATATGCAGTTCAACTCCACTGATGGTGACCCAGCCGAATCCTATGCCCAAAACCCGATCAGTATGGAGCAGCGCCAAATCAACCACTTGGTCCCTGAAGCCGAACTGGGCTTGGCGGTTGACCGGGTCAAGGCTCTGAGCAAGTCTGTTGCCATCGTGCACGAATACGATGGGACTCCCTATCGGACGGCAACCTTCTTCAATGAGCGCAACCAACTATGCGGCATATCTGAAACCAGTCTGGCGCCGATACAGCGTGCACTCCTTAACTCGACAGGCTGTACCAGCTGCTAATCTTCCTGATTATTGCTGACGCACTTTTTTCCTGCTCCCGTGTCATCGATCGCACCAAGCAGGCTCGCCAATCGGAGCGGTCCAACCACGCGCCCCATGACGGCCTGACCGGTTTCCTCAACCGCTCGAGACTAATATTGCCTGAGTAACGCCATCATGCAACAGAAAAGATTCACATCAACATCGACCATTTCCGAGGCATCAACGACCGTTACGGCCAGGAAGCCGGCGACCAGACCCTGTTCGTGATATGGGATACAATCAGTAGCTAGTTCGGTGGCCGTCACCCCCTGTACGAACTGAACTACGCCAGCACCGCAAACGCCAACGCCACCAACGGCTGGACGCTCTAAACGCGGAGGACCGGTCTTTAACCGGTCTTCCGCTCAGCAGTTCTGATCCGAACATCCGTTAGAAGTCATAGCTCAGAGACAGGCGCAGGCTGCGCGGCGCGCCCCACCAGCCTTGACTGTAGAAACCTACCTGATCATAGTATTCCTTATCGAACAGGTTATTCAGGTTCAGCTGGGCACTGAGGTCCGGCGAGAACTCGTAGCGCGCCATCAGATCAACCACCGCATAACTTCCCTGGCTCACTCGCGTTGTACCTGCCGGTCCACGGGTATCACGGTAGATTTCACTCTGCCAGCGCACACCACCCCCCATTCGCAGCGCGCGCCAGTCATCGGCAAATTGATAGCTGGTAAACAGCTTCGCCTGTTGACGCGGATGCGAAGCGTTCATGCGATCGCCCTCGGCACTTTTGGGACTCGCCAGGGTATAACTTGCATTGAGATTCCAGCCCGGCGCCAGGCGTCCGACCAGCTCGGCCTCAAAGCCTTCCACTGTCGCACCCTCCGTTGCACGATAGGCCTGAGTGTCTGGGCGACCATTCACGATCTGCCCCGGAATAGCCTCACCCAGACCATCCTGCTCGCTGCGGAATACTGCCAGGTTAAGGTCAAGTTCCTCTGCCAGAGATGCTTTCAAACCGATTTCGTAATTGCGCCCGGTAATCGGATCCAGCAGAGAGCCGTCGGTTGAACGTACATTCTGCGTCTGAAAAAGCTCGGTATAGCTTACATAACCACTGAAACGGTCATCAAAATCGTATACCAGGCCAGCATAAGGCGTGAGTTCATTGCTATAGGAATATTGGCGATGGTCACCGAAATATACCTGATCAAGTTCCCAGTCACTGAGCCGTACACCGGCAATCAGATGCAAGCGGTCGGCCAATGACAAGCGCGTCACTGCATAGGCACCGCTCTGAACTAGCGAGCTGTCGTCGACGCTGGCATGCGCCCCCCACTCGGGCTCAGCAACGGGGTCGCCCTTGCCATCGAAATAGCCACCAATGCCCGGAGCCGCTCCGGCCGGAGCGGCCAAACGCATATCCAGATCATCCTGAGTACGCACCCAGCCAAAGGCGGCTTCATGCTCACGACCAAAGAGTTCATAAGGTCCTTCCGCCGTGAAGTGCAGATCCTGGCGGCTACGCTCTCCCTGGTAATTAGCGAAGTACGCGGACATGCCTTCACTTGTATTCCGATCGGGAAAACCACCGCGGAACAGATAGGTCAAACCATATTGACCATCGTCATGACTATAGGCCCCCCTCAGGCGCCAGCCGTTATCCAGAAAATGATTCACGTCGATGAACGCCCGAGTGGTTTCATTGTAAAAGCGAGACCAATCGGTGTTGTTGGCCGCGGAACGATCGAAGTCGGTCAGGCTGCCATCAGCATAGAACATGGGAAAACCGCCACCAGCGCCATCGGTCTGGTTATGCTGGTACTCAACCCCCAGACTGACATCCGTAGCGGGTGTCAGCTGCGAGTTGATAACACCGTAGTAGGTTTCCTTGTCATGCTCCATCTTGTCGACATGGGTGTCCTGACTATCACGCACAGCCACGAAACGTGCGGCTGTCTGGCCAGAATCCCCCAAAGGAGTGGAGACATCGGCCATCAGGCGCCGCTTGTCCCAACGGCCGATATCACCACTGAGACGTGCGGCAAAATCCGGCAGCGGCTTTTTGCGAATGAAGTTGACACTGGCAGAGGGATCCCCGGCGCCGGTCAGAAGTCCGGTCGCTCCACGTACCACCTCGATACGGTCATAAATGGCACTGTCCCAGTCCGTATCACCAAAGTTCCAATAGCCCTGAATCGGCGTCATCAGACCATCGAATTGATAGGTGCTGATAGCATAACCGCGGGCCGAATAGTTAAAACGGTTGCTGTCACTGCGTGTCATCGAGACACCGGGCGCACGGTGCAAAATATCGCCACTGCTTACCAACCCCTGATCCTTGATCTGCTGGTGTGTAATAACGCTAACAGCCTGGGGCGTATCCTTGATGGACAGGGGCAAGCTGGTGGCCGTGGTACTGGCACCAGGTGCATAACTGTCGCGTTGTTCAGAATCAGCCGACAACTGACGCCCGGTAACCACCAGGGTGTCCTGCTCCAGCTGTACTCCTTCGGCAGAAACAGAAGCACTAAGCAGTAGCGGCACAGTCAACAAGCTGAATCGGCCAGCTCGACGTAATGTAAAAGAGTCAAGGAACATGTTGATACTTCTCCAAACCACAAAGAATAAGGTCATGTTTTGCACTCCGCATCGCTTAAGATGCCAAGCCAAAAGCAGCCGTAAATGGGAATGGTTATTCTTTAGCATTCTTTGGCACTTGAGCTATGCCAGATGACAGAATGCCTATTCAACAGCGACGCAATCAGCGAATCAGGGAACTCGGCGCGACCCCAAAATGCTTGCGGAAAGCCGTCGTGAAATTGGTGGCATAACTGTAGCCAGCGAAATGAGCCGCTTGCTGTACGCTATACCCTCTCAGCAGATAGTCACGGGCCATTTGCAAACGCTTGTGCTTGAGGAAGTCGAACAGGGTTTGCCCATAGCAAGCTTTGAACTTGCTGCGCAAGCTGCTCGGGCTCATGGCTGCAGCCTGTGCCAGTTCGCTCAGGCTATATTCGCCTTGCGGGTGGGTGACTATCAGTTCCCGAACGCGTTCCAAACGTAGACGCTCTTGAGGGGGTATACGGACATTAGTTGAGGCCGTGGATGTATCATCGAGCACTAGCCCTTGCGACAGTATCTGTAAACTCAGGCCCTCCAGATAGAGCTGCGACTGGCTCATGTCGTTACGAAACAACATCAATCCCTGATAGATATGTGGCGGCAATCGCCAGGCAGACCAGCCATTTCCTCGACGGGTGGGTGCCTGAAGTTGTTCCAGTGCTTGATGATCAAGGCTCAGGGTTAACACCCTGAGACTCTGCCCAGCCTGCTGCAAGGCAGCAAACGCCACCTCTTTCTCCAGGCAAAGGGTCAGTGCCATCCGCTCTGAGAGTTCGATGACCTCGCTACCCAGTGTCAGACTGACATGTCCTTGCAGGATGATAATAATGTTCAGTGGTGCAGGGTCAAGCGAGCTGGACTCATAGGATTCCATCACCTGAACATTGGAGTAAACCAGCTGCATGCCTGGGCGCAAGCCAAATTCCTCCACCCAGCCCCGCATGATATTGCCGGAACGGTAGCGGTCAGGGAAACGGTAATCCAGAGCATAGCGCTTGCCAAACGCCAGCAAGTCCTGATCGGTAAAGATTCGAGCATCCAGCGGCTCTTGGAAATAACTATCATGCATGGGCGAGTACAACACTGAAGATGGGGGGGGACAATTCAACAGTCCATACTAGCCAGCCCACAACCCAAATACAAATCTAAATGATTATCATCTTCTTTATTTCATAGGTATGTATCCATACTATTTGTATCCAGGCTGCTGCGTGACGCCCCAAGCATGATCATACTGATCAACCCTGGGGATTAGCATGGGGCAGCCTGCTTCGGGGTCCTGAATAATACACGCATCAAGATCGAACACGTCTTTCAACACCTGTTCGCAAATCAACGCTTCGGGGGCTCCCTGGGCCAATATTCGCCCCTCTCGCATCAGCAACAGGTGGTCGGCATAACGCAGGGCCTGGTTGATATCATGCAGCACCAACACCAGCGTTCTGCCCTGCAGCCTCAGCGCCCGGCAGAAATCCATGACCGATAATTGGGCACGAATATCCAGGAAAGATGTGGGCTCATCCAGCAACAGCACTTCGGTTTGCTGGGCCAGCACCAATGCCAACCAAACCCGCTGCTGCTGACCTCCCGACAGGCTGGAGACCTCTCGTCTTGCCATGTCAGTTAGTCCGGTGGCCACCAGCGCTTGGGCAACGGCATATTCATCGTCCTCTGACCACTGCCGCCATAGGCTTTGATGCGGATAACGCCCCCGACTGACCAGCTCCTGCACATCAATCCCATCCGGCAGTTCAGGCTTTTGCACCAACAGCGCCAACTGCCGCGCTCTTTCCTTGCTGCCCATGTCCGCCAACACTTTGCCATCCAGCATCACTTGCCCTTTGCTGGGCGGCAACACCTGGCTGAGTATTTTCAGCAGGCTGGATTTACCGCAACCGTTAGTCCCCAGCACAACCGTCAGCTGTCCACGGGGTATGTAAATATCCAACCCGGCTATCACGGCTCTACCGGCATAGTGCAGATGTAGCCCCCGCCCCTGCAAAATACAGTCACTATATATGTCGGATGTCATTGAGTTTTTCCTATGCTTGACCTGTTTTGATCATCGTTCAACCAGGCATCTGCTGTTTGGTCTTACGTCGCAAGAGCTCGGCAAACAGAATCCAGGCCAGATAGGCACCGCCCAGCATGGCGGTTAGCACTCCAACCGGCAGCCGCTGAGTCCCGGGTAACGTCAGGGTTAGCGTATCTGCACTCAGCAGCAACAGGGCACCAATCAAACCTGAGCGCAACAGCGCCAACTGCTGCCCCCGCCTGCGTGCCAGATGCGGTGCTACCAGAGCCACAAAAGCCACAGGGCCGGCACAGAGTACTGCACCCAAGGCCAAAACAGTGGCCAGTATCAGTGCCGTCAGCTGCGTTGAGCGCAGAGGATTCCCCAGGCTCGATGCCATATCTCGCCCCAACGCCAGCAGCCCCAGGCGACGGCTTAATAACAACAGCCCCGGCAATGCCACTGCCAGTATCAATCCAATCAAGGCGACCTGCTGCCAGTCCCGATGGACCAGACCCCCGGCCAGGTAGCCCAACATCTGCTGCGCCTGCTCACGCTGCACCAGCGTCAGGGCAAACTGCACCACTGCAATGGCAAAAGCATTGATCGCCACGCCCATGAGCACCAGACTGCGCGACAGTTGCCCCTGAGGCCCCAGCCCCGGCAGCAGCAACAGGAGCACGCACACCGCACCCGCCAAAGCGCCCCAGGCAACCGACAGCCCAGGCAGGAACAGCAGCCAAAGCACCGCACCCGCACTGGCCCCGGCATTGATGCCAATGATATCCGGACTGCCCAGAGGGTTACGGCTCAGGCTCTGGAAAACCGCTCCGGCTACCCCAAGCGCAGTACCCACTCCCAGTGCACAGAGCGCCCTGGGCAAACGGGATTGCCACAGCAACCACTGTTCATAGGGTTCAGCCTCTCCACGCAAAGCTTGAATCAGGCGAGCAGGAGAAAGTCCTGACTCGCCCAGCGTCAGGCTCAGCATCAAGGCCAAGAGAACCCCGAATGTGCCAACCACGGCGGTTTGTAAGGCAGCTGGAGCCGGGGCTCTCAACGTGAAGCTTCCCCATCGCCACACGGAAAAGCGCGGTCCTATCATGAAGTCCTTCCCCTGCCCGAGATTCTGCGGGTAACAAAATAGAGGAACGGCGCCCCCAGTACGGCGATCATAATGCCTGTAAGCAGCTCCCGTGGTGGCATCAGTGTTCTGGCCAGAATATCAGCCAGCAGCACCAGGATCGCACCGATCAACGCAGCACCCGGCAACAGAACGCGAAACGACAGGGGTAACCAGGCACGGGCCAGATGCCCCGATACCAACCCGACAAATGCCAGCGGCCCAACCACAGCGGTCGCCGCGGCACACAAAAGGGTTGCACAGAGCCAAGCCAGTGCTGAATGCCGTTGCAGACTGACACCCAGCGACAGGGCCGTACTGCAGTCCAGTAGCAACAAATTCAGCCCTGGAACCAATAGCCAGAGCAGCACTGCAGCCGGAATCAGGTAGGGCCAGAGCGAATGCACATCCGTCCAGCCCAAGCCGGACAGTGAACCGGCCATCCAGTAGCGGAAACCATCGAACAGTTGCGGGTTCAGCAACACACTGGCCTGCACATAAGCTCCCAACACCGCACTGATAGCCGCCCCCGCCAGAATCAGGCGCACCGGCGCCTGTGACTGGCCACTAAAGTGCTGCACCCATGACAGCACATAGACAAAGGCACTGGCCAACAGGGCTCCGGGCAAAGCCTGCCAGAACAGGCCCCATTCGGCTGCGAACGGCAACAGACTCAGGGTAACCAGCGAAGCACTGGCGCCAGCATTGACGCCCAGTAGTCCGGGGTCGGCCAGCGGATTGCGGCACAGCGCCTGAATCACCGTACCAGCCACCGCAAGTGCAGCCCCTGCCAGCATACCCACCAACGCACGTGGTAACCGTGCCTGAAACACCAACAGTTCATGGCTGTTGTCGGATACCTCAAATATCTGCATCAACCAGGCTGGGGAAAGCCAGCGCGCCCCCACCAGCAGACTGGTCAGCGCCAAGAGCGCCAGTAATATAGCCAGCAGGCTCAATTTTGATGCAATTGGACGTGAGGTATTCCCGTAATGAACACGCACTTCAGCCGTCATCACGCCCTGCTCCCTTTTCTGATTTTGAGGGTACAACCTGGTTAAGCCGGGTTATCAGCTCAGGCAGGCTCCAGCGCAAACTCAGCAGGCTGCCATAGGAACTGGCCATGACCAGCGCAGGATCGGTGATGGCCAGATAACGCTGCTCACGCATGGCCGGCAGGCGGCGCATCAATGGCAGGGATTCAACCTGACGCCGACTCTGCTCCGAACTGTACCAACTGACGATAAGGCCAGCCTGGTCTAGCCGGTCAGCCTGCTCCAGTCCCAGCAGGGCAGCAAAGTGACCAAAGCTTGCCTGCAGGTCAGACAGTTCGGGTAGCTCAATAAAGCCCAGTGCCAACAGCACATCAACACGAGGGTCGCCTCGAACGTACACCGAAAGATTTCCGACTCGGCTGGCAGCATTGATATAGGCCAGAGACACGCCCGCAAAATGCGGATTGGCCCTGGCATGCTCAGCTAGATAGGCCTGTCGCTCGGCCAGCAGAGCTTCACCCTGTTCGGATCGGCCCAACGCTCTGGCGATCAGCCGCACTTGATCCTCAACAGGGGTCAGCCAAGGCTGATCGGGATACCCCACCACCGGTGCCAGCTGACTGAGCTGTTGATAGCTTTCACGCGTCAGACCAGACTGAGGTGCCAGGATCAGATCCGGCTGCAGCGCCAGCAGACGCTCCACATCCAGCTCCGGGTAACTGCTGATGACCTCCGGCAGCTTGGCCCCCCGAGCCTGTACAGCTTCACGAAACCAGGGCAGATAACCGGCGCGATCACCACCCCAGTAGTGCGGCTCGATCGCCACTGGCACCACCCCCAGCTGCAGACTCCAGTCTTCCGCTGCGGCTCCCAGTGTCACCACCCTCTTGGGTGGTCGTTCGATATGGGCTTCGCCATGCGCCGTGCGTATCAGGACGGGAAAATCGGATATCGTCGTTTGCAACGAAACGACTGAGCCAGACATTTCTTCGCGGGGCGTTACGGCAGTACGGTCACAGCCCACCAGCATCGGCAGGAGCACACTCAGCAGCACGGCCTTCAGCACAGAGTAACGAAACCAGAGTACTTTACCGGGCATCTGGTAATCCTAGGGCACGCACCAGAAACACCACGCCAGCTCCGGTACTCAGATACCCCAGCCAGAGTGTTAGCCCCAACCCAAGCGACCAGAAACCGAGAGCCACTGCCAAGGCCACCAGCAGCAGGAACCAACCCAACCAGAAGAGCTCCCGCCGATACCGGAAAGCGCCTTGCGATGTCGTTATCGCCAGCAACCGAAATCCCAGAATGGATAAGCTCAAAACTGCCAAGTGCGCCATCATGACTCTCGCTTCTGTCGAGCAAACCTGAACATCAGTGCTGCCAACGCCACCAAGACCACGTCAAAACCGACAAACAACCAGTCGCCACTCAGTAGACTGTCGGGGAAGCCCCTGTCCGTTGTCAGCAGATTCAACACAGGGAGCCCCAACAACAATATCCCTGCCAGCATCCACTGCTCATACCATCCCCTTTTCAGTGGCCGCAGCAATGCATGTAGAAACATCGCCAGCCACACCAGAAAAAGCCCATGAATTTCCCAGTTCGCCCGCCCCGGCAATTCGAGTGGCAACAACCGGTTCAACCAGAACATCGCCACAACGGCCAGGGGAAAACCGGCCAGCGTGGTCAGGTTCAACCTGTCGACAATCCAAAGACCTGCTCGCGAGTGTCCCGGTTTTTTGCGTCGTTTACTGGTCCAAAGCAACAACCCTGTCGCCAGCATGCAGCACCCTGCCGTACCCAAGAGAACATAGAGCCAACGTCCAGGCCAGTCGGCAAAGCGGCCCAGATGCAGTCCCAGTAGAATGCCATAGCTGTCGTAGGCAGGTGCCAAGACTTTCTCTCGCAGCAATTCACCGCTAACAGCGTCAAACACCATGAAAGGAGGATGGCCGCTGATACCCAGAATGTCTGACTGATCGCTGTTTGCTTCAAGCACAGCCTTGGCATTGCGGTCACCAGGGTTGGCTACCTGAATTCGACCGACTTGCGCGCCCTGCCAATACACTTCGGATTTCGCCAGCAACTGCTCCCAAGGCAGCATCGCAGCCTGTTCGCCTGAACGGGGCTCAGCAGGCAAGAATGCGAACACATCCGTGACCAGGTGTTGGCGCTGTTCCTGTTCGGGAAAAGCCTTCTCCATGCCCCAGGGGATATACAGCATCATCAGAGTCACCAGGCCGGTGTAGGTAATCATCAGATGAAACGGCAAAGCCAGCACGGAAAAGCCATTGTGTGCATCCAGCCAGGACCGTTGCCCCTTCCCCCCACGGAAGGTGAAGAAGTCCTTAAGAATTTTCTTGTGTGTTATCACACCGGTTATAAGTGCAATCAGCATCATCATGGCTGCTATACCCACCAGATAACGGGCCAAAAGCACCGGTATGTAGTGCAGCTGAAAATGGAACCGGTAAAAGAAATCACCGCCACGGGTGTCTCGAGCCTCGACCCTCCGGCCATCCAGGGGATTAAGCAGAACTTGTCCCCTTCCTTCAGGCCCTCGCCAGCTCAAGGCAAGCAGCGGATCACGCGCATCAGGCAGCGTAACCGACCAATGACTGGCCTCGGGGGCCTGTTGCCTCAAGTACTGGTACGCATGTTCAAATGCCGCTTTGGAAGGAACCGGATCAGCGATAAAGGGCCGCTCAGGCTGCATCCACAAGCTTAATTCCTGACGAAAAAAACTCAGTGTCCCTGTCAAAAAAATAACAAACAGTAACCATCCCAGCAGCAAACCTGTCCAACGATGCAGTTGCGCCATACGTTGACGTATGCGTGCTCCCAAAGGTGCAATCACAGCCCCGCCCCATGGCTGAAATAGATCAGCAACAATGTAGGGGGCAAAAGCCCCAGGCAGGCGTTACGCAAACTGGAGGCAACAAATACCCAGATTACCGTTGCGGCAAAAACGACAAAACCCAACTGCATACCAGTCACAACCGATTGTTCTGGCGACCAGGGCAACGCCAGCACAGCGATACTGCTCCAGCGAGTCAGCAGGAACGCACTCAGGGTGGCAAGCAGGATTCTGAGGCAGGGTTCAAAATGAAAACGCACCTTGGCCGGCATGGTTCTGTCCCTTGTACAACGATTGAACGAAGCGGCTGCCATTCGGACGGGCAATGTCCAGATGAGCAAAGCGACCGCAGTCTAGCGGCGGGGGTGAACAAGTACATCCGTCAGACTGACGCTTTGGCAGACTGAATAGGCATTCAGGCAGATGACATAGCTTCGTCAAGCAACAGCCGGGTATCCGCTGGCGAGGAAGCGCCGATCAGCACACCATCGTAGCCGACAACATCAGATGAACTTTTCCATTGTCAGGCTCGGGTACGGCAGGATGCTCTGCTAGGATAGCCTCCTGCCCACTGACAAACAGGGATGCGTATCTTGTCCACACACCACAAAGCCGACCTCCTGCTGCTGCTGACCACTCTGCTGGCCGCCGCCGGCTGGATCTTCTCCCGTGAAGCCGTTCAGGGCCTGTCCCCGTTGCTGTTCATGGCGCTACGTTTTATCAGTGCCGGGCTGGTACTGGCATTGATCGGCTGGTCGGCAATGCGGATATTTACCCGTAAACAATGGCAAAGCGCCTGCCTGGTCGGGGTGTTCTTCGGTATCGCCATGACGTTCTGGATACTGGGTTTGAAGATGGCAACCCATGTTGGCGTGGGCGCGTTTTTGACCAGTCTCGGCGTGGTGATGGTGCCCTTGATCAGCCTGCTGTTTGGCGAACGGCCGGGACCTTACGTGTTCCTGTCGATCCCGTTCGTGATCGCAGGACTTGCCTGCCTGTCACTGGACGCTGAATTCCACCTTGGTCTGGCCGAAGTGTTCTTCCTGCTGTCAGCACTGTTTATCGCGTTCATGTTCATCCTCAACAGCCGCGCCGCCACCAAATTGCCGGCACTGCCGCTTACGGCCGTGCAACTGCTGGTCACTGGTCTGATTACGGGAGCTGGATCGGTCGTATTGGAAGAATGGGATTTCAATCAGCCGGTGGATATCTGGGGCTGGCTGATTGCCAGTGCGCTGATCGCCACCAGCCTGCGCTTTCTGCTGCAAACCCGTGGCCAAAGCCTGGCTCCACCAAGCCACACCGCCATTATCATGACATTGGAGCCGGTCTGGACCGCACTGTTCGCCGCGCTGTGGCTCAGTGAAACCATGACACCGCTGCAGTTCAGCGGCTGTGCGCTGATCTTTCTGGCCATGCTGGTCAACCGCTGGCCCGCCGTGCGTGCCTGGTTGCGTCCACACTGAGTCCCATCCACACTGGCGCTATACTGACGTTATTCACATTGCTGCGAGGCTCACCATGACTACCCCCATTCGTTTTGCCGCCACGGGAATCGTTTTGTCCCTGGCGCTGTTGCAACCTGCTCAGGCCGGTTGGGACGATCTGCTCAAACAGGGTGAGAAAATCCTGCAACAACAGACGGCACCCGCCAGCGGTGGCACACCGGTTCCGGTCGGTGTGGATAATGCCACACTGGCCAAAGGCCTCAAGGAAGCTCTACGCGTCGGCGGTGAACGCGCCATCGAACAGCTGGCGGCCAATGGCGGCTTTGCCAACCATCCTGATGTCCGCATCCCCATGCCCGGCATGCTGGAATCAGTCGGCGGCCTGATGCGCAACTACGGCCTGGGCTCACAGGTCGACGCCTTCGAAAGCAGCATGAACCGCGCCGCCGAGCAGGCAATCAGCGAAGCCACGCCGGTGTTTGTCGATACGCTGGAAACCATGACGCTGGACGATGCCAAACGCATCTACTCCGGAGGTGATACTGCCGCTACCGACTACTTCAATGAAAAAACCCGTGAACGCCTCAGTACGCGGATCAAGCCCTTGGTGGAACAGGCAATGGCCGGCACCGGGGTGATGCAGGCCTATCAGGTCTTGGTCGGTCAGGCCGAACAGCAGGTACCGATGTTGCAAGGTCTGAGTCCCGATGTCGGCGCACATGTCACCAATGCTGCACTGGATGGGTTGTTCCTGCGTCTGGCCCAGGAAGAGAAGAAAATTCGCGAAAACCCGGTAGCACGTACTACCGACCTGCTAAAGGAAGTCTTCGGCTCCTGAGCCCGCCCCAAGGACTCAATCCGCCGTCGGGAGCTGCATGCCGCGCAACCGCTCCCGATCGATGATGGTCCAGCTCAGCCGCTGCCCCTGCAGCACGCCCTGGCGGCGCAGGTTACCCAACAACCGCCTCAGGGTCTCCGGTCGCAGCCCCAGCTTTGCCGCCAGCTCGCGGTGGCTCAACGGCAACGTTATCGTTTTGCCCTGCACCAAAGACAGCTCATACAGATGAGCCGCCAGCCGTTGTGGTCCATTACGGCTCGACAGGTTTTCGACATCATCGATCCGCTTGCACAGCGCCTGGCCGGCAATCTCAAGCACCCGCAATGCGAGCTCCGGCTCGAAGCGACAGAGTGCATGCAACTGCTGTCGCCTGAACCGGCACAACGACGTACTCCCCGAGGCGCGCGCGGACACCGGATATTCCAGGCTGGGCATGAACATGACTATCGGTGCCAGTAACTGGACAGGCTCAACCAGCTGCACCACCCAGCACTCGCCGTCATAGCCTTCTCGCAGAGTATCGCCCCGCCCCGTTATGACCAGATACCAGTAATCGGCCGCCTCTCCCTGGCTGAAAACGCGCTCGCCATCAGCTCTTCAAGAGCAGTGGCGGTAACGCCCCGCATCAGCGGTGAGGCAGACAGCGCTTCCCGAGCCTGTCGATATGTCGGTGAGTACGACTTGATAATTGTCATTTGGGTTTCGAAGGGCTTGGTTAATAATTTCTTCGAATGATAATACATATCACTTAGGTTATGTATACCGATCCCACAGGACACTCCCACGCCTCTTAAACCGCACTCCCTTGGCTACAGCTGGCAGCCCTAAGCGTTCTGGTTGTACCTAACGCTCAGGCCGAGCCTCACCGCGAAAGTCATGCTCAGTCGCTCGATACGCTGACCATATCCGCAACCCGCTCCAATCTGGCCGTCATGGATTCACCGCGCGCCATAAGCGTGATCACCGCCGACGAGATCGCGGAACGCATCGGCTCCGGCGGCCTTCAATCCCTGCTGGAAGAACTGCCCGGCATCGAATTCTCACGCTCCGGCGGCCTGGGCGGACAGCTGGTGACACGCGGCTTCAACAGCAATACCGGACGCACCATCCTGGCCATCGACGGCGAGCGTTATCGTGGCCGCAGCACCCTGCAGTTCAACATGATCGATCCCGAATCCATCGAGCGCATCGAGGTGATTCGTGGACCGGCCTCGGCCCTGTACGGCTCGGATGCGATGAACGGCGTGATCAACATCGTCACCCGACGCGCCAAAGTAGACCCAAATCAGGACTTTGCCCTGTCACCCAAGCTGCGTGCGCTGCAATTCGAGAGCGGCAGCGATATGGTCGGTGGCCGCGTTGAGCTGGTCGGGGGCGGTAACGGCTTCGACATTCTGGTCGGTGCGCACAGCCGCGAAGCCGGTGATTACGACAGCCCGTTGGGCACCGCCGAGAACAGCGAATACAGCATGCCGGGGCTGGACTTCAATATCGGCTACAGCCCAAGCGGAACCTCCCGCTGGGAACTGTCCGGTCGCTACCAGGATGTCTCCACGGGCCGGGCCTGTGGCCTCGGTGGTGCGCCCGGGGCGCCTCACGTAAAAGTGAACGAAGACCCGATCATCGAACGCTATCTGCGCCTGAGCTATCAGGGCGAAAACTGGGGCGCTTTGGCGGACAGTCTGGATGCCGGTCTCTATGTGCGTGACTTCGAGACCGATATCTACAACCGCAATGCCAAAAAACCGAACGTGACGGCACTGGCTCATATAAAGGTCTACAGCCCCACCATCTTCGGCGGCCACCTCACCGCACAGAAACAGCTGGGTGATCACGCGCTCAGCTACGGCGGTGACTTGTTCCATGAAGCCTTTGACGGCCGTACCCGCCAGATCAACAAATACAGCAGCAACGGCAACCTGATAGGCAACGTCGACTGGCACCCCATGGAGCGTGACTCCGAGATGCTGAACATCGGTGCCTACATCAGCGATGACTGGTTTCTCAATGACCAGTGGTCACTCAGCGGCTTGAAGTGATCAAGATCAAACATGATCAGTGCCATCGGGTGGTGGTAACGGCGGAAGGCCGCAAAATGAGACTGCAGCACCTCTATCAAGCGACGCCAGTTGGCCGCATGGGTCAAGGGATCGGTCTGGCTCGCTTCCAGCAGCTCGTTTTCAAGATGCTTACGTTCGGTAACGTTCCGTGCCACCCAAATCACGGCACGTTCGCCCGCCACCAACTGGGGGGGGCTGCACATGGCCTTCAAACCAGATCTTGCCATCCGGCCCGGCTTGCTCTTCCAGCCCTTTCACCTGCGAAGCCGACAGCGGATACTCCACCTTGATCAGGCCGTTGCGCCTCAGCGCCTGCTGAATATGCGCCATGATCCAGTCTGCCACCCGGCCCGGCAGCATCTCTTGAACAGAACGGCCGACCAGGTCATGGCCATCATGGTAGTAATTGGGATCGGCATGACCGAACAAACCGGCATAGAGGCCGCTTTCCGTCAGTACAAACACCGGGTCCGGCAGTGCGTTGAGCACCACCAACATCTGATTGCGGTCGAGATACACGTTCAGACGCTCCGCAGAGACAATTCCATCTATCTGATAATAGCAGGCACTTACTCCGGCTTTGAACCACCGTACACAATAAAGTGAGGGTTGAGCGTTGCGGCGGGATTCGCATAACTGAGTTCCTTCCCTTCCGGCGTCAGCAGCTGACCGCCTGCGGCATTAATCACCGCGTGGGCAGCTGCGGTATCCCACAGACAGGTCGGCCCCAGGCGCGGGTAGAGGTGGCCGGCGCCTTCGGCCACCAGGCAGAGCTTGATCGAACTGCCCATGCGGATCAGCTCGTACGCCCCCAAGGCTTCCATCCAGGCCAAAGTATGCGGGCCCAGATGGGAGCGGCTGCCATAGACTTTCCAGGGCTTGCCCGGCTGGTGAGTGCTTACATGGATCGACTGACGTTCACCGCCATTGTCCACGCGAAAAGCGCCCTGGTCTTCGGCTGCCAACCAGGTCTGGTCCAGTACCGGCGCATGGACCACACCCAGCACCGGTCGCCCCTGTTCGATCAGGGCAATATTGACGGTGAATTCGCCATTGCGCTTGATGAACTCCTTGGTACCGTCCAGCGGATCGACCAGCCAGTAGCGACCTTCCGTATCGGGGCCAGTGAAATCCTCCACCGCCTCCTCGGTCAGAATCGGCAGCCTCGGCTGCAACCCTTTCAGTCCGGCCACGATCACCGCATTGGCGGCCAGATCAGCGCGGGTCAGCGGCGACTCATCGGCCTTGTGTTCAACACCGAAGTCATCCTCGCCGTATACCTGGAGGATGGCCGAACCGGCCTCATGGGCTATACGCTCGACCAGCGGCAGCAGGGGTTCCAGAGCTAGAGGGTGTTCCGCATGAGAAGGCATCGGCGCTCCTGTAGGTCAATTATTCACATGTGCAGTCAATGGTACCATTCACACATCCTGATCCTGTTCGAAAAAGGCAAACACGCCTTCAACCATCAGTGCAACCAAAGGAATCAGGATAAGCGCCATCGGCAACAGGAAGGGCCAGCCATAGGCCAGAAAGCCCAACACCACCTCCGAATCCTTCAGTGCCGCCCTGCCGCTGCCGTTCACAATCACCCCGGTGATGATGCACAGATAGATCAGCATGGCGATACCGCTGTTTTTGATGGAAAACATATTCACGATGAGCTTGAGCCCTTTCCTGTTGAAAATGTGGCATCTGGCCACGGATGATGCGGGCCAGTATACAGTAGATATCTGACGCCAAGGTTTGCCGGGAACCGAACCCCGCCTGCTTCCAATCTCCCGCTGGCGTAAAAACCCTCGAAACAAGGTCAGCTCAACCGGTTATATCAGACCCGTTTTTGCCGTATAAAAGTGATTGAGCTATTCAGGGAAACACCTCCAATCCAGCTGTCCCGAGGGGCTTTGATCCAGCCCCTTCAGACCCTGTAATGCCCGATCGGAGGATCGAATAGCTATTACGAATAAGCCGCTCAATGATGGAGACCAACTTGCACAAGAATAACGAAGTTGTTGTACTCAGCGCCGCCCGCTCCGCAATCGGCGCATTTGGTGGCGGCCTGAGCCAGCTGGAACCGACCGAACTGGCGGGCCAGGTGATGAAGGCATCCATCGAACGCTCCGGTGTTGATCCTCAGACGATCAACTATGTCGCTTCCGGTCACTGTATCCCCACCGATTCCCGCTTTGCCTATGTCGCCCGCGTTGCCTCCATCCAGGCCGGTTTGCCGATGGACTCTGTCGCCATGGCGGTGAACCGTTTGTGCAGCTCCGGCCTGCAGGCGGTGGTGTCTACAGCCCAGACCATCATGCTGGGCGACTATGAATACGGTATTGGCGGCGGTGTCGAGGTGATGTCTCGCTCCGGCTACCTGTCCACCGCCATGCGCAGCGGCGCCCGCATGGGCGATACCAGCATGATCGATATGATGGTTGCGACCCTGAGCGATCCTTTCGGTGCCGGCCACATGGGGATTACCGCCGAAAACCTGGCCGAGAAATGGGGCATTAGCCGTGAAGAGTAGGACGCCTTTGCCGCCGAATCCCATCGTCGTGCCGCAGCGGCCATTGAAGCCGGTCGCTTCGAGGACCAGATCGCTCCTGTCAGCATCAAGACACGCAAGGGCGAAACCATCATCGACACCGATGAGCATGTAAAACCGGGCACTACCACCGAATCCCTGGCCGGCATGCGCCCTGCCTTCAAGAAGGATGGCACCGTCACCGCCGGTAACGCCTCCGGCATCAACGATGGTGCTGCCTACCTGGTACTGGCATCGGCCGATGCTGCCAAACGTAATGGCCACAAGCCAATCGCGCGCATGGTGTCTTATGCACTGGCCGGTGTTTCCAACGAAATCATGGGTGAAGGCCCGATTCCGGCCTCCCGCCTGACACTGCAGAAAGCCGGCCTGAGCCTGGCGCAGATGGACGTGATCGAGTCCAACGAAGCCTTCGCCGCTCAGGCACTGGCAGTAGCCAAGGGTCTGGAGCTGGATCTGGACAAGACCAACCCCAACGGCGGTGCCATCGCACTGGGCCACCCGGTGGGCTGCTCGGGTGCCTACATCGCAACCAAAGCGCTGTACGAGCTGCAGCGCATTGAAGGCCGCTATGCACTGGTCACCATGTGTATTGGTGGTGGTCAGGGTATCGCGGTTGTGTTTGGGCGGATGTAATTGCCCTACAGCAGAGTACCCTACCCAGGTACTCTGCTTCAGACACTCTTAGAACCCTGGCCGAAAAGATCCTTTGATAAGAAAAACCCTTTCAAAAATAAAGCATATCGCTAACAATCGCGACAGCAAATAATAACACCCCATCCAACATCAACAATCTGGCAAGTGTTACATCGATTGGCCGCTTGTACTCATGGATTAGTTTAGACGTAGTAAAGGTGCCAAGTACTGATGGTCTTGAGTACAGTTTTTCAGGTTGAACCAAGTCAATAACATAAAAATATGTTCTAAGACCCATCACATCCCAGCCAAAGGGTCGATCATATTCTTTTATTTTTAGATTATATTCTATTCTACGAACTGTAAAGAAAAACAAAATAATGACATCAAAAAACAAATGGTTAGTAAAAGGAACGACAATACAATAATAAGAAAGGGTATAGTATTCATAGTGTACTCAGCCATACCAAATATTCGTTATCATCATAAATAGAAAAAATCGTTTGCAAACAGGACAACAATAAATAAAAACCCATCTAAAATTAATAATCGAGCAAGTATTACATCTATTGGCCGCTTATATTCATGGATTAGTTTAGAACTAGTAAATGAGTCAAATGGTGATGGCTTTGAGTAAAGTGTCTTGGGCTGAATCAACTCAAAAACATACACATAGGTTCTAAGGCCTATCACATCCCAGCTAAAGGGTCGGTCATATCCACTTATTTTCAAATTATATTCTATTCTACGAACTGTAAAGAAAAACAAAAAGAATGAAATAAAAAAATACATGATTATAAAAATAAATGAACATACCAAAAGAACCAAGGAAATAGTATTCATAATGTTTTCAGATATTCCAAATAATCATTATCATCATACGAAAGAAGGTCATATCCAACTGCTGCAGCGTTTTCGAACTTGGATCCTACGACATTCCCGCTATAAAAACTAAAAGCTATACTTCCAATAACTACGATTCCCATTAATGCCCATCCTATGGGTCCAGAAAGTGCTGCTGCAGTAATCACGAATTTTCCTGCGTAAGCTGCAGCATATCCAGCGAGGGTTGCTCCTGTAACTGCTCCTGTTAAGCCAGCAAGTTGGATAACGCTTTCCCTATGCCAGTCACCGCCAGCTTCACGTACTGTGACCACATTCCCATATCTCAAAGTACCATCTACAACTAAAGTTAAGGGCCCAGAAACTTTTGCAATGACGCCTGCATATTTAGCGACTTTATTTGCAGTAAAAGCATCGTGCACCATCAATCGAGGATCAACTTTTCGACCTTGGCTCCTTGTTGCAAGTAATATCCCCCTCTCCGCGTTACTCAGAGCATTTCCTTTATTACGATTTAACGCGCTTGCTGAAACGATAGATTGCATGGTGGTTTTATGCTGTTCAACTAGCTCCTTATATGCTCTGCGCACCATTGTCTCAGCTAAATGCCTTCCCGAATAAGGCATTGGGATTTTATTATATTTACCTTGCTGCAAATCTAACAAAGCATTTTGGTAGTTCAATAAAGCTTTTTGGAAGTCATCTAAACGGGCTTTTTTCGCGTCTCCTGTCACACCAATTAGACTGTTAACATCACTTAATGCAGCGTGAGTAAGATAACGGTTATAGAAGCTCATTTCGCCATACAGATTTTCGCCATTAGTGGCAACCATGCTTTGTAGTGTTACTCTGTCTTTAAGACACATTTGATTGAACCTGGATGTAATCATCCTAGATTCTTGTGATTCAAAATCTAAAGTATATGCTTGTCCCGCATAAAGAACATCACCAGAAACAATACCATTAGATCTTTTAAATTTTTCTACTAAAGTAGCATCATCCCCTACAACTTCGGAGATAGGTTTACGGTTGGCCGAAAAGAAAACGGAAGGCATGTGTCACTCCTTGACAACATATATATGGAAAAATTCTAATTTCATTAAATGTAACAACTTACATAATAGTTTTCAAATTCAATTTAGTATTAAAAAAGAAACAGTAATTTATATTATAAAAGTATTATGGATGATTAAAGCAAAAATTTAAATTAAATTTCAAAACCTATCAAATCTATTTGATAGGTTTTAATAACACAAAGGAATCCCCCTCTGTCAGGATAGTTGTCGCGTCCTTTGTTAAACTCTCTTATTTACTCAGGGGTGTTTGGATATTTGTATGCCTCGTTACTCCGATGAGCGACGTCAGGCCGTTGTGGCCAAGCTGTTACCGCCCTACAACCAGAGCGTCGAAGACGTTGCTCGCGAGGAAGGCATTTCCTCAGCTACTGTTTATAAATGGCGTAAAGAAGCACGCGCTGAAGGACGCTGCCTGCCCGATGCCAGTGATCAAGGCGTAGAAGGTTGGTCCTCGCGTGACAAGTTTGCATCGGTGATTGAGACCCCAGCGATGAACACCGAAGAGATCGCTGCCTATTGCCGTCAGCGGGGTCTCTACCCTGAGCAACTGCAACGCTGGCGACATGATTGCGAACAAGCGGTCAGCCTGTCCTACGATGACCGTCGTCGAGAAGCCGATGAGGCAAAACAGCAGCACAAGCGTATTAAAGAGCTGGAGCGAGAGCTGCAACGCAAAAACGCCGCACTGGCGGAGACGGCTGCACTGCTGACGCTGTCAAAAAAAGCACGGGCGATCTGGGGGGACGAGGAGTCATGATCAGCATCAAGGATCGCCAACACGCCGTACAGCTGATCGCTAATGCCTGCAAAGACGGCTCAACCTTGACCGCTGCGTGTGACGTTATAGGGATCTCGATCCGAACGCATCAACGCTGGATACAGACAGGTGAAATTACGGCCGACAAACGCCCTTTTGTCGTACGCCCGGTGCCTGCTAATGCGCTGACTGTAGAAGAAGAGGCCGAGATCCTGAAGCAGTGTCACCGGGATGAGTTTGCTGATCTGCCACCGGATCAGATCGTTGTGCGTTTGATGGACGAAGAGCAGCGTTATATCGCATCAGTTTCCAGTTTTTATCGTGTGCTGCGCAAGCACGGTCAACTGGCTCACCGCGGTCGTGCCAAGGCCCGTAAATCACAGCCAGCACCGACCACGCATACGGCAATAGCACCTAACCAGGTCTGTTCGTGGGACTGCACGTGGCTCCCCGGCCCAGCCAAGGGAACCTACTACTATCTGGTGATGATCCTCGATATCTTCAGCCGCAAGGTGGTGGGTTGGGAGGCTTTCCTGGGAGAGTCCGCCGCCAACTCCCGTACCGTCATTGAGCGGGCGGTACTGGCCGAGAATATCGTGGGCCAACCGCTGGTGTTACACGCCGATAACGGTAGCCCCTTCAAAGGCGCAACCTTGCTGGAGAAGCTTCGGGATCTACAGATCCAGCCATCGTTCAGTCGCCACGTGTGAGCAATGATAACGCTTTCTTCGAGGCCCTGTTCCGCACTTGCAAGTATGTACCGAACTATCCTGCAAATGGCTTTGCTGATCTAACAGAAGCGCAGCAATGGGTGCACGGCTTCGTGCAGTGGTACAACCATGAGCATCGTCACAGTGCTATCCGCTTCGTGACGCCGATGCAGCGCCATACCGGAGAGGACAAGGCCATACTGGCGAAGCGACATGCGCTCAATCTCACAGCCAGAGCGGCACACCCTGAGCGCTGGAGCGGTGATACCCGTAACTGGGAGCCAGGGACATTAGTGTCGTTGAATCCAGAGCGCACAGTGGTCACCGACGCAGTGCGAATGGCTGCATAAATATCAGACAGGGCGACAGATACCTTGACAGTTACCGACAACGGCCTGACGTCGCTCATCGGAGTAACGAGGCATACAGATCTCCAAACGCCCCTGAATGTTTAAGAGAGTGTAACAAAGGGCGCGACATCAATCCTGACAGAGGGGGGGGTGCTAGATGTGGCATTTTCCGAAGACCAATCGCGTTCGAGACAAGGCTATGCCACTGAAAGCCTAGCAACCGCGCGTCAGATCGTCCTGAACTTGCTCAAGCAGGACACAACGTTGAAGCTGGGCATCAAGAACAAGCGCAAACATAGTGGCTGGAGTGACGAGTATCTATCTCAGATCCTGGGGATGATTAAAAATTGATCATGCGTTTGCCCTGCTACACCAGTAGTAACCTATTAATTTAAAAATTATTTAAAAAGCAAACTCTTGAAAAAACAACTGCGCAGAGGTTGCTTTTTTACTTAAAAAAAAGACTAGATACAGGTGTCAATAAGGTTTTTATCAACTTAACTATTTTTAAAAATTCAGGTATCGTTTCTTCTAATTTTACGAAATCCTTCAACTATACTGTAAATCGATAGCAACATAAAGCCTGACGCTATCAAACCAAGGTCATATTTTCCGATTTCAAGATCAATTTGCCCTTTTAAAAAAAATAAAAATGCCAACACCCCAAGAAGCAGCGAAGAAAAAAATATATACTTAACAGACATATACCGTCTATATATAAATAAAAGAAAATACCCCAAAAATGTAAAAGAAATCACAAAATATAAATAATGCTCAGAAGGGATCATATATATTCCTATTAATAATATCTGCGTTAATAGATCGCTGCTGCCCTATCCCTCCCAATACTATACCTTCAACTAATACTATCACATCGCCTTCGTGTGCATTTGGCAATATATCAAGCATTTCCCTGTATACTCCGGCAGATGCAGCCACACCTAGAGGCATTCCAATATATGGAATTCGTTTCAGAGGAGCAGCAACAGCACCGCTAGCTGCCATACGAACCTTCTGCCTTTCGCTACTTAAGTGATTAGCTTGCTCAAGGGTTATAGGATCTGAGACAGCAATATTAATTATAATAAGTCGATCATCCTTTGGCGCCATCCCTGATTTCATTTTTCTAAGCGTTTTTATAGCAAGATCTGTGGAAAAATTATTTATCTTTGAGTTCGGACTAAAAATGCATTTGAAAATTTCACTTTCTTTAAAAGAAGAACTATTTTTTTTAAAGACACTATTCGAGCAGAAATATTCGAATTTATCGTTAAATATTTTATATCTTTATTCATCACAAAATCCTTTTTAGTGATTAAAACAAAAATCATACTTTGAACTAAAGATCATATCAACTTAATAGTGACGACGAAAAGAGACACTAAAATATTTTATGTGGCTTTTTATTAGTTTTCGCATTCCGGATGATCATATAAGCCAAAAGCGTTATCCTTGGTTCGTTGCTCGTGACGTCATACAGCGCGCCATTGAGCAGTTCATCCAGCAAGTACCAAGCCTGTCCGCGAACTGGCCCGGCAGTATGCCCCCTCTGTCAGGATAGTTGTCGCGTCCTTTGTTAAACTCTCTTATTCATTCAGGGGCGTTTGGAGATCTGTATGCCTCGTTACTCCGATGAGCGACGTCAGGCCGTTGTGGCCAAGCTGTTACCGCCTTACAACCAGAGCGTTGAAGAAGTCGCTCGCCAGGAAGGCATTTCTTCAGCCACCATTTATAAGTGGCGTAAAGAAGCGCGCGCTGAAGGGCGCTGCCTGCCAGATGCCAGTGATCAAGGCATAGAAGGCTAGTCCTCCCGTGACAAGTTTGCGGCGGTGATTGAGACCGCAGCGATGAACACTGAAGAGGCCGCCGTCTATTGCCGTCAGCGGGGTCTCTACCCTGAGCAACTACAACGCTGGCGTCATGATTGCGAACAAGCGGCCAGCCTGTCCTACGATGACCGTCGTCGAGAAGCCGATGAGGCAAAACAGCAGCGCAAGCGTATTAAAGAGCTGGAGCGAGAGCTGCAACGCAAAAACGCCGCACTGGCGGAGACGGCTGCACTGCTGACGCTGTCAAAAAAAGCACGGGTGATCTGGGGGGACGAGGAGTCATGATCAGCATCAAGGATCGCCAACACGCCGTACAGCTGATCGCTAATGCCTGCAAAGACGGCTCAACCTTGACCGCTGCGTGTGACGTTATAGGGATCTCGATCCGAACGCATCAACGCTGGATACAGACAGGTGAAATTACGGCCGACAAACGCCCTTTTGCCGTACGCCCGGTGCCTGCTAATGCGCTGACTGTAGAAGAAGAGGCCGAGATCCTGAAGCAGTGTCACCGGGATGAGTTTGCTGATCTGCCACCGGATCAGATCGTTGTGCGTTTGATGGACGAAGAGCAGCGTTATATCGCATCAGTTTCCAGTTTTTATCGTGTGCTGCGCAAGCACGGTCAACTGGCTCACCGCGGTCGTGCCAAGGCCCGTAAATCACAGCCAGCACCGACCACGCATACGGCAATAGCACCTAACCAGGTCTGTTCGTGGGACTGCACGTGGCTCCCCGGCCCAGCCAAGGGAACCTACTACTATCTGGTGATGATCCTCGATATCTTCAGCCGCAAGGTGGTGGGTTGGGAGGCTTTCCTGGGAGAGTCCGCCGCCAACTCCCGTACCGTCATTGAGCGGGCGGTACTGGCCGAGAATATCGTGGGCCAACCGCTGATGTTACACGCCGATAACGGTAGCCCCTTCAAAGGCGCAACCTTGCTGGAGAAGCTTCGGGATCTACAGATCCAGCCATCGTTCAGTCGGCCACGTGTGAGCAATGATAACGCTTTCTTCGAGGCCCTGTTCCGCACTTGCAAGTATGTACCGAACTATCCTGCAAATGGCTTTGCTGATCTAACAGAAGCGCAGCAATGGGTGCACGGCTTCGTGCAGTGGTACAACCATGAGCATCGTCACAGTGCTATCCGCTTCGTGACGCCGATGCAGCGCCATACCGGAGAGGACAAGGCCATATTGGCTAATCGACATGCGCTCAATCTCGCTGCCAGAGCGGCACACCCTGAGCGCTGGAGAGGTGACACTCGTAACTGGGCACCGGGGACATTAGTGTCGTTGAATCCAGAGCGCACAGTGGTCACCGACGCAGTGCGAATGGCTGCATAAATATCAGACAGGGTGACAGATACCTTGACAGTTACCGGAATGATAAAATTAAAACTTCGCAAAAATCAAAAAAACAAAACTACCAAATTTCATTTCTCTTATTTACATTTACTCTTTAAAAAAACAATCATAGATTTCGTGATGTACAATACTTAACGATACACGGCCAGCCAGATCGTGGCCAAGGGCTTTCACTCTAAATATGCAAGCCACCTTTACCGTAAAAGATCGTATGATTTTTCTGGTATAAAAGCCCTTGCCTCTATTACCATCCGCGCGGGGATGAAGCAAAGGTGTGCAGAAGAGATACATTACGACCTGCAATTCCTTAAAGCCCATCTTGGGCTCAATCAGGGTTCGCCCATCTATTATTGGGTGCTCCAAGTCAACCAACATTAGTAATCAACCCTTTTATTAACCGTTCTTCAGGGAAAGAAACATGTCCATGTTCAAGTATCAAAATCGCTGCAAAACAACATTTAATACTCTGCTTGCGGGATTGCTTGCTTCTGTCTGCTCGGTATCAGTACAGGCGGCCGCAATCGATGAAGCCAAGCTTTATGGCAACTGGGCATGCAGCCATGAAGAGAGCGATGAAGGTACGCATATCTCCGCTATTTTTGATGTGTCGTATAACGCAAACGGCACTAGTCGTAGCCTTGGCAATCTGAAAGTCACTGTAGGCGGTATGCTCGTTATGACCAATCAGTATGACTTCCAGGGGAACTGGGAGATTAAGGACGGTTATCTACTCGAAACCACAACTCATGTTCAGGGAACCAATCTGACCAACAACTCCAAGCTGGGAGCTGCAGAGTTGGCAGAGATGTTTCCTACCGGTGATACAGACCGCTCCTTTATTGTTGAACTGAGCGATCAGAAACTAATCACTCAAGACGAAGAAAGCGTCAATTTTGAGTGTTCGCGCAAGCGCTGAGAAGCCGGACGGCACCACCCACGCGGTGCCGTCTCCCATAGTATAAACTTAACCCGCCAGCTGAGCCCTCAACACGTGCTTTTGCAGCTTGCCTGTTGATGTTTTAGGCAACTCGGGAGAAAAGATTACCTTCTTGGGAATCTTGAATCCGGCCAGGTTGGCTCTGCAGTGCGCAATTATCTCATCCTCCGACAAGTCATCATTACCAGCCTTTAGCGTAATAAACGCACAGGGAATTTCGCCCCAATGCTCATCCGGTGCGGCAACTACCGCGACCTCAAGCACAGCCGGGTGGTTATACAAGGCGCTTTCCACCTCCAGGGTGGAGATATTTTCACCGCCCGAGATAATAATGTCCTTGGAGCGGTCCTTGATCTCGACATAACCATCGGGATGCCAAACACCCAGATCACCGGTATGGAACCAGCCTCCAGAGAATGCCTTTTGGGTTTCATCCGGATTGTTCAGATAGCCTTTCATCACCGAATTGCCGCGCAAGAAAACTTCGCCGATGGTCTGACCATCCTGCTTGACCGGCTGCAACGTGGCCGGATCGGCAACCATCATGTCGGACATGGTCAGAGATGGGATCCCCTGACGGGACATCTTTTGCGCCTTCTGCTTCAGATCCAGCTGGTGCCATTCATCCTGGAAGTCGCAGACCACGCTGGGGCCATAGGTTTCAGTCAGACCATAGAGGTGAACCACCCTGATGCCCATCTCTTCCATTGCCTCGATGGTCGCTGCCGGGGGCGCTGCACCACCGGTGGCGGCGGTGACTTGCTGCTCAAACGGCAGCTTCTGCTCTTCCGGTACGTTGACCAGCATATTCAGCACGATGGGTGCGGCGCAGAAGTGGGTCACGCTGTGACGAGACAGAGCTTCGAAGATCGGTTTGGGGTGTGGCTGACGCAAGCAGACATGGGTTCCAGCCACGGCCGTTACCGCCCAGGGGTAGGACCAGCCATTGCAATGGAACATCGGCAGCGTCCACAGGTAGACCGCACCATCCGGCAGGCCAAAGCCAATCACGTTACTCAGCGCACTGAGGAAGGCGCCACGGTGATGATACACCACACCCTTGGGATTGCCGGTAGTGCCGGAGGTGTAGTTCAACGCAATCGATTGCCACTCCTCTCCCGGCAGCTCCCATTCGAAGTTATCATCCCCTGTCGCCAGCAGCGCCTCGAAGGTCATATCACCGATCAGTTCACCGCCGTCGAATAAGGGGTCGTCCACATCAATCACCTTAGGCTTGGCATCACAGCCAGCCAGCGCTTCACGAACACGGTCGCTGTATTCGCGGTCAGTGAAGAACACTCTGGCCTTGCCGTGGTTGAGCATGAAGGTCATCGTTCTGACATCAAGGCGGGTATTCTGTGTATTGAGCACCGCCCCCAGCATGGGCACGGCGAAGTGAAGCTCCAGCATCTCGGGGATGTTAGGCAATAACACCGCCACAGTGTCGCCCTTCTTCACCCCAAGTTTGCGCAGGGCCGACGCCAGCTTCAGGCAACGCTGGTAGGTTTCCAGCCAAGTACGCTTGATATCACCATGGATAACGGCAGTCCGGTTAGGGTGCGCCAGCGCGGCCCGCTTGACGAATGTGGTCGGGGTCAGCGCCGAGAAATTCGCCTCAACAGGGTCCAGATCGAGCTCAAACATGTTTTCCATTTTTTTATCCTTATTATCCAGATAAACAACAGGGCAAGGCTCAGCTGTTTTCGATGGCTGTATCATCAGAACAGTCAGAGTCCTGACGGCCACCCTTTGCAGTACTTTCCCTCTCTGCAAACCAGTTTTTCTCCAGTACAGCCCATAACACCAGGCCAACTCCCAGCCCCCAGGCTGCACCTTTGGTCGCCAGAATGGCCCCCACGATGATGGCTACACCACGCTCGAGGTTGCTCTGTTTATCCAGCAGCTCGATCGCCAGATAACCGCACAGATAGCCCTGAATCAGCAGCGTCAGCGCCATACCGATATTCAGCCCCGGCTTGAAAAAAGTGATGACCGGTACCAGAATCAGCGCAATCGTCATCCCCCAGTACAAGCTGGCCGCCCCGCCCCAGTAGCTGTCCATGGCCCTACGCGGGTTGTTCATGTAACGGTTGATTACCAGCGCCTGACCACCGGTCCAGGAAGGACCAGACAGGCTGATGAAGGGTGCCAGAAGGCCATGAATAAGGTTGCGAATACCTACGATGATACTGTTACGATGCGGACTGAAAACCAGCTTCTCATCCTTGCGTACATCGTCTGCATTTTTGAACAAGGAATCGACCACGAGGATATCGCCAAAGGCGATGATGTAGGCCGCCAGCGCCAGTGGTACTGCATCCAGGAAATATTCAAACGGCGGCATGCCAAGTCCGAACACGCTGTAATTGTTGATGATCTCGGTGATCGGAATCGACGTGAAGCCCCACTCCACCACGGGCTTGTCCACTTCACCGATCAGAATACCAAAGCCGTATGCCAAGATGAACGGAATCGCTATCCCATACTGGGCCACAAAACGGAAGAAGCCATAACGTGCGCGCAAAGGTGCTGCAGTCTCAGAGAACAGCATGAAAAAGCCCAGTACTGCACCGGACAGAATAGTGATCGGCATGGTCCAGACACGACCATCCGCCGAAAACTCGCCCATCACCGCAGAAATGGCCGCACCGATCAGGATACCGGCCTTGAGTGACATAGGCATCTTGCGCACCAGTGCATTAGCTCCCTTGAAAATGCCTAATCCAAGGAACAGCACCGCCACCGTGATTTGCAGCGCAATGAGCGCCAGAATTCTCGCGTCACCCTCCGGATAGGAGGAAAGAAAGGCCACATAGAGCGGGATCCCCGCCGTAATCCAACCCGATACGACCGGGTCGCCAAAGTGCGTATGCAATAGATAGAGGAAATTATTGATCAGGACAAAGGCAACGGCGATCTCGAAAGGTATGCCCAGCACATTGGTCATCAGTGCCGTAATCCCTAACGGTACCACGCAGAGAATGGCCCCCTGCAGAACATCAGGAATTTCGATCTTGTAGTGTACAAATGGCAGACGTAGCTTGAGCGCGCCCAGCATGGACGGCTGTTCAGCGCCTGTTGGCCGTTTTTTCAAGGACATTATTTTTGTTCTCCGTCCAGTAATGTGTTCGGCAGACGAGACAGTACTGCCCGCCTCGGAAAAGCACAGAATGCGAATACAGCAACAAGCCGTTAGTTTTAAGTGAGCACCTCCTGTTGTTGGCCCTAGACCGGGCACCTGATCCTGTTCCAAATTGCCCGGTCAACACGGCCATACAAGGCGATATTGACCAGGCCGGGCTAATAAAATCAGCCCAGGGCAAAGCCCCCCAGCTTGGTCTCCAGATATTCCTCGATCCCCTCCTGAGCCCCTTCACGCCCAAGCCCGCTGCTCTTCATCCCGCCGAAGGGTGCCGCTGCACTGGTGGGATTGATATCGTTGATGCCGATGATGCCGAACTCTAATGCCTCAAATGCTTTGACGGCGGTGGACAGGTTATTGCTGTACACATAAGCGGCCAGCCCGTATTCGGTGTCATTGGCCATGGCGAGCACATCGTCTTCATCGCCGTAGATCACTACTGGCGCTACCGGGCCGAAGGTCTCCTCGTAGTAAATCCTCATCTCCGGCGTTACGCCCGCCAGCACCGTGGGGGCATAGAAAAGACCACCCCTCAGCTCACCGTCTGTCAGACGATGACCACCGGTATACAGGGTGGCACCCTTGGCCAAAGCATCCTGCACCTGGCTATCAACCTTCTGCAGCGCCGCTTCGTTAATCAGCGGCCCGATGCTGTTTCCCGCCTCAAAACCACTGCCAGCTTTCAGGCGACAAACTCGCGCTGTCAGCTCGGCCAGGAAGGCCTCGGCATGCACCCTGTGGACAAAGATGCGGTTCGGGCTGATACAGGCCTGTCCGGTATTGAGGAACTTGACCAGCGACAGACCCTTAGCTGCGTGAGCTGGGTCCGCATCCGGGAAAACAATCGCCGGTGCATGGCCGCCCAGCTCCATCGATACCCGCTTCATATGAGCGGCTGCCTGGGCGTTGAGCTTTTTACCCACAGCAGTAGAACCGGTGAAGGCCAGCTTCCTGATGCGCGGGTCGGAGCAGAAAGCCTCGCCAACTGGCGCAGGGTCACGGCTGGTGATCACATTGATCACCCCTGCCGGGAAACCCGCTTCCTCAAACACTTCGGCCATAGCCTTCGCGCACAAGGGGGTTTGCTCCGCTGGCTTGAGCACCAGGGTACAACCGACGGCCAGCGCCGGTGCCAGCTTGCGAGTGATCATCGAGATCGGGTAGTTCCAGGGCGTGATCGCTCCCACCACTCCAACCGGCACCTTTTGGGTGATAAAACGCTGGTTATCACGGGACGACGGAATGGTCTGGCCGTTGATGCGTTTGGCTTCTTCGGCAAACCAAAGCAGGAAATCGGCACCGTACTGCACCTCGTTCAAGGACGCCTTGAGCGGCTTGCCCTGTTCCCGCGTCATCAATTCAGCCAGTTCCTGTTTGCGGCTGAGCATGATCTCCCAAGCGCGATACAGCAGGCCAGAGCGCTCGTAGGCGGTGGTTTGTTTCCAGCTTTTCAGCGCTTCACTAGCGGCCGTGATGGCCGCATCGATATCCTCGGACGTGCAATCGGGTACTTCGCCGATCACATCGCCACTGGCGGGATTGGTGACCAGAAAATGGCTCCGCTCGGTTACCCATTGTCCATCGATGTACATAGTTTCTCCGTCTATTTCAAACCCGCAGTGGCGGGTTCACAGCACCGTTTCCGACAGCGCCATGATGGAATCCTCGCCGGCCTGAACAGAGGCCAGATGGTTGGCGCAGCGGGGCAAAATATGATCAACAAAGAAATGGGCCATGACCCGCTTATTGAGCAATAACTCATCTTCGTCCGCACTGCCGCTTTCAGCCTTGGTGAGGACAGCAGCCCTCAGCATTAGCCAACCGGCCGTGACGATAGAAGTGAGCATCAGGAAGCTGAAAGCCACCGAGCCGACAAAATGCTCGTTGGCGCTACTGTCCAGCACCAGCTGAAGCGCCTCCTCCAACTGCTGTAGCGACTGCTCGAAAGCTTCGATACGGCGTCCATCCAGTGCCGCAGTAGTGCGAGCTTCTTCAGCCGTGGCGCGCATCTCGGCCATCAGCTCCTTCAACGCCAGACCGCGATCACGGATCGTCTTGCGACCGATCAGGTCCAGCGCCTGGATGCCATTGGTCCCCTCATAGATCGGCAGAATACGGGCATCACGGTACAGCTGGGCCACGCCGGTCTCTTCCATAAAGCCCATGCCGCCGTGGCACTGCACCGCCAGCGAGGTAACCTCCTGAGCGATCTCGGTGCACCAGCCTTTCACCAGCGGTGTCAGTAGATCGGCACGGCGCTGGTAATAGGCGCGCTGTTCAGCGTCAAGCTGCCCATGCTTGGCATAATCCACCGCCACGCAGCCGGAGTAGGCCAGGCCACGGCCCGCTTCGGTCAACGCTCTCATGGTCATCATCATGCGGCGCACATCGGGATGACGCACAATCGGGGACGGCTCACAATCACCCGGTGCGGTGCCCTGAATACGCTCGGCCACATAGATGCGGGACAGCTGCAACGCACGTTCGGAAACCGCCACACCCTGCAAACCAACCGTCAGCCGGGCGTTGTTCATCATGGTGAACATGCAGGCCAGCCCCTGATTTTCCTGGCCCACCATATAGCCGAGGGCACCGCCGTTTTCGCCGTAGCTCATGACGCAGGTCGGGCTGGCATGAATGCCCATCTTGTGTTCCAGCGACAAGGCGTAGCAGTCATTGCGTTCGCCGAGGTTGCCGCTGGCATCGGGGATGAACTTGGGCACGGCAAACAGGGAGATCCCCTTCACGCCCGCCGGGGCATCCGGCAAGCGGGCCAGCACGAGGTGGACGATATTCTCGGCCATGTCATGCTCACCCCAGGTAATGAAGATCTTCTGGCCGCTGATGCGATAGTGTTCGCCGTCAGGGCGCGCCTGAGTACGAATGGTCGCCAGGTCCGAGCCCGACTGGGGCTCGGTCAGATTCATGGTGCCGGTCCATTCACCACTGATCATTTTCGGCAGCAACAACTGCTTCAGCGGTTCAGCGGCGTTTTCACTGAGCGCTTCGGTGGCGCCCTGAGACAGCAGTGGACAGAGTCCCCAGGCCATATTGGCGGCGTGGATCATCTCCTGCACCGGAATAGCCAACGAAAACGGCAACGCCTGACCACCCTGCTCTGCATCAAACTGCAACCCGGCCCAGCCCCCTTCAATATACTGCCGATAGGCTTCTTTAAAGCCGTCCGGAGTCTGAACACAACGGTCCTCGCCTAAACGCACACCAGTTTCATCACCACTGCGGTTCAGCGGCGCAATTTCGTTGCCGGCAAACTTGGCCGCTTCTTCAAGGATCGCCGCGATCACATCGGGCGAGGCATCTTCGTAGTTGCAGGCTTTGGCCATCTCGTCAAACCCGGCCAGGCTGCGCAGGGTGAATTCCATCTCGCGGGTAGGTGCTCTGTACTCGCTCATGCTGTATGTCCCCCTTAGTCCATGTACTGGCCGCCGTTCACCGACAGGTTGGTACCGGTGATGAAGCCCGCGTCCTCCGCCGTCAGGAAAGCCACTGCACGTGAAATCTCGTCCGGCTGACCCAGTCGGCCAACGGGAATACCGGCCACAATGCTTTCCAGCACTTTTTCCGGTACCTGACGCACCATTTTGGTATCGATATAGCCCGGTGAAACCGCGTTGACGGTTACACCCTTGCGCGCGCCTTCCAGCGCGATCGACTTGGTAAAACCGTAGATACCAGCCTTGGTGGCGGCATAGTTGCACTGACCGAACTGGCCCTTTTCACCGTTCAGCGAGGAGATGTTTACGATGCGGCCAAAGCCCCGCTCACACATGCCTTCAAACACCTGACGGCTCATGTTGAACATGGAGTTCAGATTCACATCGATGACACGGTTCCACTGCTCGACACCCATCTTCTTCAGCGGGGCGTCGCTGGTCATACCGGCGTTATTCACCAGAATATCGACAGAGCCATGCTCGGCTTCGACCTTCTGCACGAACGCCTGACAGCCCTCGAAGTCAGACACATCCAGCGGATAGAGCGTGACCGGGACACCCAGGCTTTGCATGGTCTGCTGCCAGTCTTTTGCCTCTGCGGTAGCCTTTTCATTGGGCAAATGCGTCCCGATCACCTTGCGACCCTGCTCTACCAGAGCCTGACTCATGGCAGTTCCCAGACCACCGGGTGCACCCGTTACTACTGCGATACGATTGGTCATGATGTTCTCCTTCTTATTTTTGAATGGCTTACTTCAATAGTTTTTTGATCGCGGAGGACTGAGAAACCACACCCTCCGAAGTGTACTGCTCACTGCGTTGCTCGATTTTCGGCAGCTCGTAGAGGTAATTCACCATCAGGCCCGCTGCCTGACGCAGTCCTTTCTGTGATACATCCCCCATCCAGTTCAACCGTGCCACCTGGGCGCCATTACTGAGATGGAAATGGGCCACCGGGTCCAGCGTTCGCTTGCCTTTTTTGCTCTGGCAGAGATAGGCCGCAGCCAGTTTGGTCAGCGCCTCCTGACGGATCTCCATGCTGTCATTCGCTTCAATGACCGACACCACGCGCGGCGCCGGCAGGCTCAGCCACTGCTCACCGCCGGGCAATTCACACAGGGTGGCCGGGGGACAGCTTTCCAGCCACAAGGCAAAGCCCGGAATCGGCGACAGGGTGGCGAACTGTTTCAGCTGCGGGAACTCGCCGCTCAGCTTCTTCACCACTTCCTTGATCAGGAAATTGCCGAAACTGATGCCAGCCAAACCGGGCTGGGCGTTGGAGATGGAATAAAAAATTGCGGTATCGGCGCTACCGATATCCTGCGTCGGCGCCTCTTCATCCAGCAGTTTCTGTACACTGCCGGCCAAGCCGTTGACCAGCGCCACTTCAACGAAGATCAGCGGCTCCTCCGGCATGTTCGGGTGGATAAATGCAAAGCAGCGACGGTCGGAATCCAGTCGGTTCTTCAGATCGCTCCAGCTCTGGATCTCATGCACCGCTTCATAGGCGATCAGTTTTTCCAGCAGCGCGGCGCTGGAATTCCAACTGAGTTCCTCCAGTTGCAACAGGCCAATATCAAACCAGGTTGCCAGCAGCTCTTTCAGATCTACTTCCAAAGACTCCAGCGTGCTGTACTCCTTCTTCAGGTTCAGCAACTCCTCACGCATATCGACCAGGAACTTTACTCCGGACGGCACACCGGTGAACTGCTTCAGCAGCCGGTTATGGGCCGGTTCAAGCGCCTTGCGCAGCTGGTGTGCTTTGCGCGCCCGGTCGCCGCCCTGGGCGTTTTGCCAGCTGCTGATCGCCAGCTCCACACTTGCATCATCAATGCCATATTCCTCGGCCAGCATGCCGAGAAAGCGGACCTTGCCGGTGTGCGACAGCTTGAGGTACATCCGTCCCAGCATTGCGGCACGGTTACGTGCCTCTACCTGCCCGGCATGAGCATCCAGGCAGTTTTCGACCCACTCCCGCACACGGGCCAAATCTCTTTCCGGCAGCTCGGCATCCAGATTCATGATGTCAGGTATTGCCCGACGGCCGGCGACCGCGTCAAACCCGTAGGGAACGAGCTTTTTAAACGCTCTTTCGAACAAATTGGCTGGCTGAGTCTGCATAACTGGGTCCTCTACTGGAGAGTGCTTGTTGTCATTATTTGAACCGAGGCTAGCAGAGCTATTTTTAAAAACCAAGTAAAAACCCTTGGCTATTTAAATAAATACCACTAACCTGAAAATCCAAAGTCTCGAATCACGGAATAAAAATATGAGTACAAACATGCAAGACTCTATGCAGGCACTACACGGCTACTACCTTGAAGATCTGGAAGTCGGCATGCAGGCAAGCTATGCCAAGACCATCACCGATGCCGACGTAGTCCTCTTTGCCGGTATCAGTGGTGATGACAACCCGGTGCATATCAACGCCGAGTATGCCAAGACCACCATGTTCGAACAGCGCATCGTGCATGGCATGTTCAGTGCAGCGCTGATCTCTGCCGTACTGGGCACACGCCTGCCGGGGCCTGGCGCGATCTATGTTGATCAGCAGCTCAAATTCAAAGCGCCAGTACATATTGGTGATACGGTTGTTGCGACCGCAACCGTGGTGGAGATCAATGAAGAGCGCCGTCGCGTTAAACTCGAAACCATCTGCCGTGTGGGCGACAAAGTGGTCGCCGAAGGCGTGGCCACCAATATGGTTGACCGCCGCCCGGCCTGAGCCATTTACAAGCGCGAGGAGTGAATGAACATGCTGTTGGACAAAAATAAATCCGTACTGGTCGTGATCGACGTACAGGCCAAGCTTCTGCCGGGCGTCCACGAACAGCAGCAGCTCGTGGACAACTGCAAATGGCTGGCCCGATTGGCCCAGCTGATGGATGTGCCTGTGATCGGCTCTGAACAATATCCACAGGGGCTGGGCCACACCGAAGAGAGCCTGCGTGAACTGGTGGGTGCTGACAAACTGTTCGGCAAAGCCCACTTCGCCTGTATCGATGATACTGAATTCGGCAGCGCCTTCCGTCAACTGGACCGCAAGCAGGCAATCCTCTGTGGCATGGAGTCTCAGGCTTGCGTGATGCAGTCCGCCCTGCGTCTGCTCGAAGAGGGTTACGAGGTGTTCGTGGTCGCTGATTCTATCTCCGCGCGCAACCCGTTCGATACCGAGATCGCACTGCGCCGCATGGAAAAGGAAGGCGTCAAACTGATCACCCGCGAGATGGCCGGTTTCGAGTGGATGCGCCGCTCCGACGTCGCCCAGTTCAAGGCCTTCAGCATGGAGTTTTTGCGCTGATCGACGATGCCCAACGCCCCGGCAACCTGCCGCCGGGGCCAGTTTCCCTCACCATGCCGCTGGCCTGTGTTGTATCCTGTCTAACACATCCTGAGTCCGGAATGCAGATGAAACCCCTGACGCCCGAACAAGGACGCTCAGCCTTGAGCGACGATGCCGAGCGCAACCGTCTGCTCGCCGAGATGGCCGAACAGTCCACCGACATGATCTCGCGCCATACTCCCGGCGATTGGCGCTTCATCTATGCTTCCCCCGCCGTGACCCACCTGCTGGGCTTCACCGTAGAGGAAATCGTCGGCATGTCGGCCTATGATCTCTACCATCCGGACGATGTTCAGGATTTTCAGGACCGTGCCCCCAGCGTCACTTACGATCGCGGTCTGTACACCCATACCTACCGTTTCCGCTGCAAGGACGGACATTACACCTGGCTGGAAAGCACCAGCCGCACCCTGCGTGATCCCGAGACCAACGAGATCAAAGAGATCCTCGTGGTGTCGCGCGATGCATCGCATCGCATCAAGGCGGACAAGGCCAACCGACGGCTGGCACGGGTGCTGGAGAGCACTCAGGACCTGGTGATCTTCTCCGATCTGGATCTGCAGATCACCCACCTCAACGAAGCCGCCCGACGCTGCCTGGCGCTGGAGCATACCGACTACACCCGGCTGTCGTTGCAAGCGGTGATGGTGCAGAAGGGCTTTCAGATCCTGCTGGCCGATGGTCTACCCACCGCCAAAGAAAAGGGCAGCTGGCGTGGCGAGATGAACCTGCAGCCCAGCAAAGGCAGTCCCATCCCGGTGATGCTGGAACTACTGATGCACCGATCACTGCACGGCGATATCGAATACCTGTCACTGGTCGCCCGCAATTTGAGCGAGAAGAAAGCCGCTGAAGCGCAAATGAAGCAGTACCAGGCCGAGATCGACCATGCCAGCCGCCTGATCACCATGGGCGAACTGGCCTCTAGCCTCGCCCACGAACTTAATCAGCCGTTGCTGGCAATGGTCAGCTTCCTGCGTGGCATCGAGCGCCGCTTCGCCAGCGCCGAATCACTGAACTGGCAGGATATCGAAACGCCCATCACCCGCAGCATCAGCACCGCACTGCGTGCCGGTGAGATTGTCCACCGGATGATGGACTTCACCCGCAAGCAGGAACCTCGCGTCACCGAACTGGATATCGCTAGCCTGGTCAACGGCATCTGCGAATTCTACGAGTCCACCGCCGAGCGCCACAACGTTCGTGTCATCTGTCAGCTGGACGATAACCTGCCCACCGTATGTGGCGACCAGATCCAGCTGGAACAGGTACTGCTCAACCTGCTGGTCAATGCGCTGGAAGCCTGTGATACCGGGGCGGGACATGAACTGAAGACCGTCCGCGTCGTCGTCCGGCCCGAAGGCGACCAACTGCTGATCATCGTGGAGGACGAAGGTCCTGGCATCCGTGAGAAGGACCTGCCGCATATCTTTGAGCGCTTCTACTCCACAAAGGGTACCGGCTTGGGCATGGGCCTGGCTATCAGCCGCTCTTTAGTGGAGAATCTTGGCGGCGAGTTATGGGCGGAAAACCTCCCGCAATCAGGCACGCGCTTCTCATTCACCGTCAACACCGTTAAGTAAAGATGCATGACCTCTGATCACAATGCACAAAAGGTATTCATCATCGACGATGACGCCGATGTCCGCGATGCCCTGAAATGGCTACTGGAATCGGTCGGCTTGATCGCAGACACCTACGAAAACGCACTGGACTTCATTGACCGTTATCCGCATGACGTAAGCGGCTGCATCGTCATGGATGTACGCATGCCGGGCCTGAGTGGCATCAACGCGCAAAAGAAACTTGCCGATCTCGATATCGACCTGCCCGTCATCATGATCTCCGCTCACGGTAACGTCGACATGGCCGTCACCGCCCTGACTCAAGGCGCACTGACGTTCATCGAAAAACCGTTCGACGACCAGATCCTTATCGATCATGTACAAAACGCGCTGGAAAAAGACCGCGTCCGTATGGCGCGTAAACACACACACACCCGTATGCAAACTCGATACGATAGCCTGACCCGACGGGAAAAACAGGTGATGGGATTAGTCGTCAAGGGCCTGTCCAACCAGGAAGCCGCCGACGAACTTGGCATCAACCGCAAAACCGTGGAAGGCCACCGCGGCCATATGATGACCAAGATGCAGGTCGACTCTCTAGCCGAGCTGGTGCAGATCGCAATCGCGTTGGGGCAAGTCGAAGCAGGGAAACAATAAGCCTACTTTGCCGACCGTGATCCGGGGAAAACAAAAGGCTGATGAGGATATTACCGGTTCTGCCATTCCCCAGCCCGCGATACCTCGAAACTACGGCTGCTTGGAAAACACCTTTACGCCCGCCGGGATCTCGAACCAGTCCTGCTTTTCGCTCACCCAAACATGAGCCACCGGCTGAATCACGCGAGTATCAGCCAAGTTACTGGGCTTGAGTTTGATTTTGTCCGGTTCGGTAGGGTTGTAGTGATAGATGCGGTTACCGCAGGTGGGACAGAATTTGGCGGCACTGGTGTTGCCGCTGTCTGCCGAACGCTGCCAGTGTTTCATCTCACCCCTGAATACAACACTCTTGGCATCGACCATGGCGGTAATGCTGAAGGCGCTGGTCGACAATTTTTGGCATTCTTTGCAGTGGCAAGCCACCACCATTTGCGCAGGCTCCAGCAGTTCATAGGTGACCTGGCCACACTGGCATGAGCCTTTAATCGGGTATTTGATCGCGTCCAACGTGTTCACCTTTTATACAGAGTTGATAACGGCTGGCCTTATCCGGGCGGCTGGTTTTCCTTCGGTTCCGACATCACTGCAATAACTTCAGCATCCTTTTCGCCTTCTGCCAGATAAATATGTCCGATTTCACTGTTGAAATAAGCCGTTTCACGCTCACCCAGACTGATCTCTTCACCGGTTTCAAAATGGATGCGGATGCGACCCGACAGCACCATAGTAAATTCCTGCCCCGGATGACGTACAAACTCATCAAATTCGCTCATGCTGCGTGCCTTGATACGGGCATAAAGCGGCATCATGGTGCGACCGGGGAACTCTCCGGCGATAGGGTGGTATTCGTAACTGCCCGTTGCGTAACCGGCAACTTCGGAGATTGTATTGCTGATGACCGTAGGCTGAGCAGGCTGTTCGAGTGAGGCATCCGAGTTGAACAGCTGAGACAGGCTGATGTTGAGTACACGGGCCGCCGCTGCAAGCTTGTCGTAACTGACCGTCGCCTGTCCCAACTCCATCTTCGACAGGGTCGAGAGGGCAACACCACACTGCTCCGACAGCTGTTTCAGTGTGAGGTTTTGCTGCTTGCGATGGACGCGAAGACGTGTGCCGACAAGTACACGGTCAATCAGCGGGTGAGGCTTGGGGGATTGAGACTCTGTCGTCATAGAAGCATCGTGGCAAGGCCTGGCTATTACATGTGCGGCTAGTTTAGCCCGAAAGTTGCTTGACTTTGAAATTCTCATATCTGATATTCTCACATCAGAGAATACTCATCTAGCTGTCGCAGGCAAGCCCTGTGTTAACAGCCCACCACGTTGCTGGCTTACCGGCACCGAACTCCTAAGAGATTGAACCCCATGAACGATTCCATTAAGCGTTACCCCAGCACACTGCCTTTCCCCTTCTCCCGTGCCGTTAAAGCCGGTGGTTTTTTGATGCTGTCCGGTCAGGTACCGATGACAGCCCAAGGTGAAGTGGTCAAGGGCACCATTCAGGAACAGACCGATGCAGTCATGACCCGTATCGGCGAAACACTGGCTCATTGCGGAGCTGATTTTTCGCAGGTGGTGAAAGTCACTGTTTGGTTGTCGGGCATGGAGCACTTTGCCGGTTTCAACGAGGTATACACACATTATTTCGACGCAGGCCTGCCGGTACGTTCAACGGTAACCGCCGGACTGGCACTGGGTGTGGATGTTGAAGTCGAAGTACAAGCCTGGGTCGGGCACGACTGAGCACTGGAGAACCGATAGAACAATAATAAGAGACCAAGGAGTAAGCACCATGAAAGATGTGCTCAAGATTGCCGGTACTTTTGTCGGCTTTCTGGCCGGCGCAGGCTTTGCCTCCGGCCAGGAAATACTGCAGTTCTTCGTCAACTTTGGCGTTTGGGGACTGGCTGGCATGCTGATCAGCACCATGGTTTTTGTGTTTTTGGGCATGGCTCTGGCCAGTATGGGCAGCCGCCTGCAGGCCACCTCTCATAAGGAGGTAGTGTATGCCATTTGTGGTTCATGGTTCGGGCCGCTGGTGGATGGCTTGATCACATTTTTCACGTTTGCAATCGCCGTGGTTATGCTGGCCGGTGCCGGCGCACTGCTAGAACAACAGTTCGGACTGAACGCGACCCTCGGCAGTGCTCTGGCCACACTGCTGGTTGTACTCGCAACCTGCTTGAAGCTTCGCCGCGTCATTGCGCTGATTAGCGGAGTGACACCTCTGCTAGTACTGGTTTCTCTGGGAATTGCGGGGTATGCCGTCATGACGCGTGACGTCGATCTAGCCACGCTGGACCGCTTGGCCGAAGCGCAAGTCGCCGCAGCCAGCCATTGGTGGCTGGGCGCTTTGTTGTACGTGTCTTACAACATTTTCGGTGGTATTGCGATTTTAGCCATTGCAGGAGGGTCCGCCACAAACGCACGCACAGCGGCGTGGGGGGGTGTGCTAGGGGGGCTCATGCTGGGAGGGCTGATGTTTGTGATCGGTCTGGCGCTGCTCTCGCGACTGGATAGCCTGACCGATGCGCCAATGCCGATGCTACTGTTGGCCAATGAAATTTCGTCGGCCCTGTCACTGGTTGTCGCCCTCGTTATTCTGGGGATGGTCCTCAATACGGCGGTCGGTGCGCTGTATTCATTCTCGGCCCGCTTCCTGACAGCCGATACCCCCTCATTCAGCCTTGGTGCAGCGGTATTTGGGCTGATAGCCTATGGTTGCAGCTTGGTCGGCTTCATCAATTTGGTCGGCATGGTGTACCCCATTTTCGGTTATATTGGGTTTTTCCTGATGGCAACCATTCTGTTTGCCTGGGTTCGCCAGCGGCAGGAACAGTCCCCCGCCGCCATGGCCGTTACAATTCAACAAGAAGGACAGTAATCGATGTCTCGCGAAATTCTGGTTTTAGGTGCCGGTATGGTGGGCGTATCGGTCGCCTGGCATCTGCAGCAACGCGGCCATCAGGTCACTCTGGTAGACCGCCGCGAACCGGGCCATGAAACCTCTTTCGGCAACGCAGGCCTGATTCAGAGTGAGGCCGTACGCCCCTACGCTTTCCCTCGTGATCTGGCGACACTGCTGAGAGTGCTGCCCAACCGGGATATCGACATCCGTTATCAGATAAGCGGTCTGCTGCAGGCAGCTTCGCCTCTGTTACGCTACTGGCTCAACTCGGCCCCCAAACAGTACGCACCAATCGTGGCGGAGTATGCCGCGCTGATCAACCAGGCACAGGACACACATGCCGAAATGATCAAGGCCGCTGGTGCTGAATCGTTGATTCGTCGCGATGGTTATCTTCAGGTCTTCCGCAGTGCTAAAGCCATGGCGGCAGAGTGTCGCCTGGCAGAAGCAGATAAAGCCCGTTTCGGCGTGGAACATCAACAGCTCGATGCAGGCACACTGGCCAAAATGGAGCCGGGCCTGGCAGCCGGGTTGGTTGGCGGGATTCACTGGACCCAACCCTGGGGTGCCATTTCTCCCGGCGGACTGGTCGCTGCCTATGCAGAGGCCTTTCAGTCCCAGGGAGGACGTTTTGTTCATGCCGAACTGCAATCACTCGCCCGACAGGGCTCCAGCTGGCAAGCACGGTTGGGTAATGAAACGTTCAGTGCCGAACAGGTCGTGATGGCCATGGGCCCCTGGTCGTCACAGTGGCTGGCAACTCAGGGGCTTTCCCTGCCCCTGTTCGTTAAACGCGGCTATCACATGCATTACGGCAGCCAAGGCCAAACGAAGCTTAACCACTGGCTGCTGGATTCAGATGTGGGCTATGTGCTGGCACCGATGCAAGCAGGTGTGCGCCTGACCTCCGGTGCCGAGCTGGCGCGGCTGGATTCAGCACCCCGTTACCAACAGCTGGCAGACGCAGAGGCCGTCGCGCGCACGCTATTCCCGTTGGGCGACCGGCTAGACCCTGAACCCTGGATGGGTGGCCGTCCCTGCACGCCCGACATGAAACCGGTCATAGGCCCGGCCACTCATTTGCCCGGACTCTGGCTCGCCTGTGGTCACGGCCACCAAGGCTTTACCCTCGGCCCTGCCACCGGTAAATTACTGGGGCAGATGATGGATGGCGAAACGCCCGATATCGACATGCAACCCTACCGAGTCGAACGGTTCTAGCCACTTCATTGTTGAGCGACATCCCTTCTGATAACAGATCTTTTTAAAACAAAAGATCTGTTCAAGCTGCGCATATGTATAATTTTCGTGTATTGGCCTTCAGCCGAACAGGACGTCTCATGCGCTCTACCCTATCCTACTCGCCACGTTTTTGGCTCAGCCTGGCATTGGTCATCATCTGGATGATCGCCATGGGCTTTGCTTTCTGGTGGTTTCAGCTACGCTGGTATCAACCACTGGAAGATTTGACTGGCGATGCCTTGTTCGACAGTACACGGCTGCAGGCAAGTCAGACCCGACCCGACGCTGCGCTTGAAATCGTGCATTTTTATGATGGCAACTGCCCATGCACCCGTTTCAATACGCCGCATGTGCAGGCGCTGTCACAGCAATACCGGTCTGATGATGTACGCTTGCGTGTGCTGGTACCGAGTGCTGATCAGCTGGATAAGGTAAGGCAATTGTTTCCACACGCCGAGCACGCGGTGGCAACACCGCAAAATGCACCACCAGCCAGCCCCAGCGCACTGGTAATATCACGTGAGCTGGGCGCACAATACTTGGGCCCCTGGAGCCCCGGAGCCGTATGCAATGCACGCAGCGGCGATTATGTTGCCCAGGTACTGGACCAACTGTTGACAGGGAAGCGACACGAACAAACCTTTCAGTTGGCCCGCGGATGTCTTTGCCCGTGGCCAAATCGTTTATCTCTTGCACAGGCTGGAGTATTCCAATGACTGCACAGTCACACCTTTTTTCGATGTCGAAACTGTACCTGCAGGGCGACCGCCTGATGACCGGCGTTCAGTGGTTCTTGCTGCTGCTGAGCCTGGGTATGGCCAACTGGTACGGCACCTGGACAGAAGCACTGATGATCGGCCTGCCAACCACATTGATATGTACTGCATTGCTGCAACTGCAACCCGGTAGTCGCCTGGCTCGTGTCACCCAGGGCCTGGGACTCATGGTCTATTCCGCTCTTCTGATCCATCAAAGCCGCGGCATGATCGAGTTCCACTTTGCCATTTTCGTACTGTTGGCGTTTCTGCTGTATTACCGTGACTGGCTGCCGATTCTGGTAGCCGCGGGCACTATCGCCGTACACCACCTGCTATTCAACTATTTGCAACAACAGGGGTCATCGGTTTATATATTCGAGCTGCGCACCGGTTGGGGCATCGTCTTCCTGCACGCAGCCTTTGTCGTGTTTGAAACCGCCCTGCTGATCTATATGGCACGGCTGCTCAGACGTGAGGGTGAACAGGCTGAAGAGTTGTCGAACATCGTCTCTCACCTGTCAGTTGAGAACGGCCATATCGACCTGCGTTACAACATCAAGGACGCCCACTCGCCTCTGGCACAGGGCCTGCAGAGCTATATCAGCATGGTCCGCGATACCATCAGTCAAACCCAAAGCAGCAGCCAGTCGCTAAATGACGAGCTGGCCAACACCTCCGAGCGTAACCGTGACGCCAGCCGCAAAACGCGCCAGCAGAGTGAACAGACCGAATACCTGGCTTCCGCCGTGACCGAGCTGGCCAGCTCGTTCAAGGAGGTCAGTGGCAATGCCCAGCAGACCGCGTATACCACCCAGGAAGCGGGTGACAAGGCGCGCGCCAGCCTGCAAACCATTGATACCGCCAGTGAGGCGATCAACATTCTGGCAGCCGAGGTTGGCAATGCCAGCGAATTGATGCGGGCACTGGCGGAAGACAGTCGCGAGATCGGCCAGGTAACCGAGCTGATCAGCAGCATCGCCGATCAGACCAACCTGCTGGCACTCAACGCCGCGATTGAAGCGGCCCGTGCCGGTGATGCCGGACGCGGATTTTCGGTAGTGGCTGACGAAGTCCGCCAGCTGGCACAAAACACATCCGCCTCGACCCGGCGTATTCAGCAGACGGCTCAACAACTGCAAAAACGCACCAGCCAGGCCAACAGCGCCATGCAACAGTGCAGCGAAAAAGCCGCCGGCAGTGTACATAACATGAGTGAAGCCGCGCAGATGCTGCGTGCCATTGCCGATGCGGTCGTTACCATCAACGACATGAATACGCAGATTGCGTCAGCCGTAGAGCAGCAATCAGCCGTGGCGGAAGAGGTCAATCAGAATGTCAGTCGCATCAGCGATCTGTCACGGGACGTGGACCAGGTGGTCAGCGAGACCAGCGTCAACACTGACCGCCTGGCAGATCTGAGTGCCCAGCTGTCGTCTCAGGTGGAACGCTTCCGTACCTGAGACGCAGCGGAGCCGCGGTGGATCAGTACTGGGACGGCTGCTCATTGATGGTGGCGTAGACTTCATAATCGCCACCTTTTTTCATCAGCAGCACCTGATAGGGCTGGAAACGGTCGCCCATTTCCATGCCCGGGCTGCCCATCGGCATACCCGGTGCGGTCAGCCCCAGTGCATCCGTCGGCGGATTGGCCAGGAACTGCTTGACCAACTTGGCCGGCACATGGCCTTCAAACAGATAACCCGACTCGGACACAGCGGTATGGCAGGAGTGGAAGCGTCCTTCAATGCCCATATCCAGTTTCATCTGGGTCAGGTTCTGCGGATGGAACGCCTTGGTATCAAAACCATTCTCCTCTGCATGCTCGATCCAGTCTTCGCAGCAACCACAAGTCGGGCTTTTATAGACATTCAGATGTTCAGTCTTGGCTGCTTGCAGCATGACACTGGCCGTGGCATTTTCCTCTGCCGCCAGTGCGTGGCTGGCAGCCCCCATCAACATCAGTCCGGACAGAGCGGATACGATAAAATTCTTGCGCAATGCAAACATGGTGTGTCTCCCGTTATTCATAACTGTAGTGTACTAACCGAGTGCTTCTGATCAGACAAACAGCGTCAGCCTGGGTGGCTGATAGGGCTGTTCAGGAGACTGTTCAGACCAGCGCTGTTCTATCGGCGGTGGTAAGGCTCTGACAACGGCCAGCGTCATGGCAACGGGGACGGTATTAATCCAGGCAGCGCCCTGCGCGCACTCAAGCACACAGTCACTCAGGGTCTCGGCGCAACAGCCAGGCGGCTGGGACGCATCACAATCAGCGTCCATCTCCATGCAGTGTGGCACATGATCGCTCATGACCGATATCGACGTAGAAGCATGTGTCGTCATCAGGTCCGGCAACTGCGCAGCCAACAGCAACAGGCTCAGCAGCAACAGCGGCAAAGCCTGATACACTTTCGGCAAGCTGAATTGAACGGGCTGTCTCGGCACGGGCACTCACTGTCGCGATGGATGAAAACGAACATTAACCTCGGCATTAAAGACACACAAGCATGCCGACAATGGCTATGAACATCAAAGGTGAATATGGTTCCCGACCCGACTCAACACGCATCCCTGCCTGCAGGCCTCAACATGGATTTCAGCCAGCGTCTGGTCATCGATACCCACTCGCTCGACTGGCTGCCCAGCCCGGCACCTGGGGTACGACGCAAGCCGCTGGAACGTGAGCAAAAGGAATCCGGTCATACCACCAGCATTGTGGAATACGCCCCCGGTACCGCGTTTTCCTCCCACCCGCATCCGCTGGGTGAGGAGATTTTTGTCCTTGAGGGCGTATTTTCGGACGAAGACGGCGATTATCCGGCGGGCAGCTATATTCGCAACCCGCCCGGCAGCCAACATGCGCCCTTCAGCCACGAAGGCTGTGTCATTTTCGTCAAGCTGAATCAGTTTTCGCCGGATGACCTGGCCAGTGTCCGCATCCAGGCCCGCACGCAACCCTGGCAACCCGGCGTTGGCGGGCTGGAGGTAATGTCGCTGCATGAATTTGAAGGCGAGCACACGGCGCTGGTGAAATGGCCTGCCGGTGAACGCTTCCAGCCCCACCGTCATTTTGGCGGCGAGGAGATTCTGGTGCTGTCCGGCGAGTTTTGCGACGAATATGGCCGCTATCCCGCCGGCAGCTGGCTGCGCAGCCCACACCTGAGCGAACACTTCCCGTACGTGGATACCGAGACGGTTATTCTGGTCAAGACCGGACACCTGCCACTGCTGACCCGCTGATGATCAGGACGTGCGGGCCTGCAACAGTTTGAGCAGCGCCTGCGCGGACACGTCTGACGAAGCCGGGTTCTGACCGGTCACCAACATGCCATCCACCACCACATGCGGCTGCCAGTCAGCGGCGCGCTCGTAACGCCCGCCATGATCCTTGAGCATATCCTCCACCAGAAAGGGCACCACGTCGGTCAGCTGTACGGCCGCCTCTTCCGTGTTGCTGAAACCGGTCACCGCCTTGCCCTGCACCAGCGGTTGGCCCTGTGCATTACGGGTATGACGCAATACGGCCGGCGCATGACAAACGGCACCGATCGGCTTGCCTGCCGCCTGGAACTGTTCGATCAGCGCAATGGAATCCTTATCTTCAGCCAAGTCCCACAACGGGCCGTGGCCGCCAGGATAGAAAATGGCATCAAAGACCTGTGCATCCACGTCGGCCAGCTTGTCCGTAGCCGCCAACGCTTGCTGAGCGGCCGTATCGGCATTGAAACGCTCGGTCGCAGCCGTTTGTGCATCGGGCGCACTGCTGTTCGGATCGACCGGAGGCTGACCACCCTGCGGTGAAGCCAGTGTGATCTCGGCCCCGGCATCCAGAAAGACATAGTACGGGGCGGCAAACTCTTCCAGCCAGAAACCGGTTTTGTGACCGGTCTCACCCATCTGGTCATGTGATGTCAGTACCATGAGAATATTCATTACGGGCTTTCTCCTTGGGGGAAACGGGTTACGGCTGCAAGCATGGAACAGCCGGCGTTAATCTGCGTCGGGGGCCATCATTCAGGTACATCTCTACGATACTGTGGGCTTTGCCGTTCACATGCGCAAACGGTATATTGCGCTCCCCCGCCCACGAACATGGCCACAAGCCGCCTCGGTGACGGGACCGCCTTTACGCTGCGATCCAGCATTTCATCTGTACTGACTGTATCCAATCGTTATTAGCCACCCTTGGCTGATATCCGGGATTCACGGCAATCGAGTTTCATCCTGTTTGAGGTTATCCCCCAATGCTGACCCGCATTACCCAATTATTCCCCTTGTGGGCGATCCTGTTCTCGGTCTGCGCCTACCTGCAACCGGGCCTGTTTACCGACCTGAAAAGCTATATTGTTCCCCTGCTGACCACCATCATGCTGGCGATGGGACTGACCCTGACCCCGAAGGACTTCCTCAATGTGATCCGCTTTCGTGCTGCAATTGCCGTAGGCGTCGTACTGCAGTTCAGCGTCATGCCGCTGCTGGCGCTGGGCATCAGCCTGGCCCTGGGCTTCAGCCCCGAGCAGACCGTCGGCATGGTGCTGGTAGGCGCGGTCGCGGGTGGTACTTCGTCCAATGTCATGACTTATCTGGCCGGTGGCAATGTGGCACTGTCGATCTCGATGACGGCACTGTCTACGCTGCTCGGTGTCGTGCTGACACCGCTGCTGACCAGTCTGTTGGTCGGCCAAAGCGTGGACGTACCCGTTACCGGCATGTTACTGAGCCTGGTCAAGATCGTACTGGTCCCCGTGGCCATCGGTGTCGCCCTGAATGCTGTTGCCCGCGACCGGATCAAGCAGATCGACCCCGTTCTGCCGCTTATTTCGATGTTCAGCATCGTTATGATCATCGCAATCGTGGTCGCTCTGAACAAAGACAACCTGGCCAGTCAGGGGCTGATCATCGCGCTGGCGGTGATGTTGCATAACGGTCTGGGACTCGCCGCCGGCTATAGCGCCTGTCGCGTACTCGGCTTCGACAGCACCATCAGCCGCACCATCGCGTTCGAGGTAGGCTTGCAGAATTCAGGCCTGGCCACCACCCTGGCAATGAAGTTCTTCACCCCGGTGGCCGCCATCCCAGGCACGATTTTTTCGGTATGGCACAACATTTCAGGCTCTGTTCTGGCCGGTTACTGGTCACGCAAGCCCGCGACGGCAACCAACGAGAAGGTGATCGAGACAGTTTGAAAAATAGGAAAAAGTCCTATATCCACATGCTGCCCCTGATTCATATAATGTGTCCATGTTCAGGGCTGCAAGGACTGCAGCGGAACTCAGCACCGTAGCAACAAGGATGGCAGGATGCACCGCTACACGGATATGGACAGCTGAACAGAGGGGCGTACTCCAGGATGATACGCCTCTTTATTTTTCCCCCGCGTCACCTAACCCCATTCGTTTTGCCCTCCCACTGCTCATAGATCGATCGACACACGAATACTCCAGATCTGCATTCGTTTATCGTTACGTCAAATCCAATCATGTTATCACCTGCGTACACACTCATCTGAACGATAGCTGACCCTGCACCGGCTGTCCGAACCTCTTCCATCAGGTGAGCACCATGCCGAATAATATTTGCCAGCCCTCTATTTCCAAGCCTCGCCGACGGCTGAATCCTCGCAAACTGATGCTCAGCAAGTGGACGGCGGTAACGCCTGAAAACAAGGAAAAGCATTTTATTGTCACTCGGGTTGTTCAACCCGAACATCCTGACGAACCGATTGAGTGGATCGACTTGCAAGCAATACACTCCAAACGGACGCAAACGCTGCGCTGGCATGTATTACTCGACGCACAATGCTGGTTACAGGGGTGGAAGTAGCCTCCTGAATAGACCAGAGCACGATGATTTTATCCACAGACATATCCATTTTCATATATCACGCAAGAAATGAAACACCCCATCAAAAGCATCAAGCTCTCCGAAAAACGCGATAATAATGCCAAAAAAACGTGTTTAACCTGCAAACCGCTAACTTAATGACCCACTGGACAGCACTATCGATTTGATTTTTATAGCCAAAATGAACCATAGTAATACGATGGATTTTGGCGACAGTGGACAGATCATGCTCCACCGTCGAGCTGTTCAGGGCGGTTGGCCGATTCAACCGCTCCACACTTAAGGAGCGATCATGAAGAGCAAATGGCTAAAGACACTGGGTATGGGACTGGCTCTCTCGGCGGCAACCACCGCTGCTCAGGCCGAGACGTTGAAAGTGGTCACCGACCCCAGCTTCGTCCCCTTTGAGATGATGGATCAAGCCACCGGCAAAATGGTCGGCTTCGACATGGATATTCTGGCCGAAGTCGCCAAACGTTCAGGCTTTGAATATGACCTCAACACGCTGGACTTCAACGGCATCATCCCGGCTCTGCAAAGTGGCAATGTGGATATGGCACTGGCCGGCATCACCATCACCGAGGCCCGAGAGAAGATCGTTGATTTCTCCGACCCCTATTACGACTCTGGCCTGCGTATTCTGGTTCGTGCCAACAACGATGGCGTGGACGCACTCCCCGATCTGGAAGGTGCCAAGATCGGTACCAAGATCGGTAGCACCAGCTACAACTTCCTCAAGGACAACCTTGAACAGGATGACAACGTAATCCCCTACCCCGGCAGTTCGGACATGTACATGGCCTTGATGTCCGGTGCCGTTGACGCGGTGTTCTATGATGCGCCCAACGTCGGCTATTTCTCCAGCACCCGTGGCCAGGGCCGCACCAAAACCGTCGGCCCGCTGTACGAAGGCCAGCAGTATGGCATCGCGCTCAAGCAAGGCAGCCCGTGGATGGACGAGGTAAATGCAGCATTGGCCGATATGAAAGCCGATGGCACCTACAAGACCATCTATGAAAAATGGTTCGGCACCATGCCGAACAGCCAGTAATCCTGACCGGGCCGGCCATCGATCAGCGTCGGCCCCTCCCGCCTGTTCATTACGGAGCATTCATTCGTGGAATCCCAGTTTCAATTCGACTGGCAAGCAGCACTCGACGCCGTTCCCTTTCTGCTCAAGGGCGCGCCCTATACCCTGATGATCTCGTTCGGCGGCCTGCTCGTCGGCTTTGCGCTTGGCATCCTGTTCGGTCTGCTCAGCCTCAACCGCCGCTGGTACCTGCGCTGGCCCGCAACCGCGTATATCGAAGTCTTCCGTGGCACACCGATTCTGGTCCAGGTCCTGTTCATTTTCTACGGCCTGCCTGACCTTATCGGAGCGCCGATCGACCCGATCACGGCAGCTATTGCAGCGATTGCCTTCAACTCGGGAGCCTATATTTCTGAAGTGGTTCGCGGCGGCGTGCAATCGATCGCCAAGGGCCAACGCGAAGCCGGGCTGTCACTGGGCCTGTCTCGCACCCAAACCTTCTGGACCATCATCTGGCCTCAGGCGTTTCGCCGCATGATTCCACCACTGGGCAACCAGGCGATCGTCAGCATCAAGGACACGTCTCTGTTCTCGGTGATCGGCGTCGGCGAACTGGTGCGCCAGGGTCAGGTTTATATTGCCAATACCTTTACCGCGTTCGAGGTCTATTTCGTGGTCGCGATCATGTATCTGATCATCACACTGTCACTCTCCTTCCTGCTGCGCCTGATCGAGCGCCGTGGAATGACTGCAGCCTGAGGACCGGTTTTTCATGTCGTATATTGTTGAAATCAATCAACTGAACAAGTCGTTCGGCCAGCATCACGTACTCAAGGACATCGACCTTCAAGTCGAAACCGGGGAAGTGGTCGTTATCATCGGTGCCAGCGGCTCAGGCAAATCCACCTTGATCCGCTGCATCAACGGACTGGAAGAGTACAACAGCGGTTCATTGGTCGTGGACGGCCATGGACTCGAACCGCACGGCGGCAACCAGAAAGCGCTGAACGCCATTCGCAAGGAAGTGGGCATGGTGTTCCAGCAGTTCAACCTGTTCCCCCACCTCAGCGTGCGCCGCAATATCATGCTGGCACCCATGAAGGTGAAAGGGGTCAATCAGGCGGATGCTACCGATACGGCTGATCGCCTGCTGGAACGGGTCGGCATTGGCAGCCAGGCCGAGAAGTATCCCAATCAGCTGTCCGGTGGCCAGCAGCAGCGCGTAGCGATCGCCCGCGCCCTCGCCATGGAACCTCGGCTGATGCTGTTCGATGAACCCACATCAGCACTGGACCCGGAAATGGTCGGAGAAGTGCTGGATGTTATGCGCGAGCTGGCCCGTGAAGGGATGACGATGATTGTAGTGACACATGAGATGGGCTTTGCCCGTGAAGTTGCCGACCGTGTGATCTACATTCATGAAGGCCGAATAGTGGAACAGGGGCCACCGGACCAGGTGTTCGACAACCCGCAAAACGAACGTACCCAAGCGTTTTTGTCACGGGTATTGTCACATTAAATCAAACACTCCTGCTGCGCGAAGTGCTCACCGCATGATCCTGTCCGCGGCGAGCACCTTCAATGCTCAGTGTTCACCAACAGTGGAAAACAGGTTGATCACCATGATACCGGCCAAAATCATGCTCATGCCAGCCACTGTGGCAAGATCCAGTTTTTGGCCGTAAAGCCACCAACTTACCAGCGCGATAAGCATCAAACCGACGCCAGACCAGACCGCGTAGGCGACCCCGACCGGTATTGTTTTCAACGTCAGTGACAAAAAATAGAAGGCGATCAGGTAGCCCACCACCACAATGACCGAAGGCATGAGGCGTGAGAAACCTTCGCTGGATTTCAGTGCGGTGGTGGCAATCACCTCGGCCACTATAGCGATGGAGAGAAAAAGCCAGTTTTGCATGTACTTGCCCTGCTCAGACGTTGCCGGATGGTCCGACAGCTGTCGGATGTATCGCGATTATAGGGAGGCTATTGCCCAACTCAAAACACAAAAAGGAGGCATCATGCCTCCTCTTGAATATCCGCTAACATCAGAAATTGAAGTTCATACCCACATGGATCACATTTGAGTCTTCGATACCGTAAAGGGTTCCATCCCAGGCCATCGCTTCAACCCATACCAACACATCTTTATGCAGGCTGCGCTGATAGGCCAGAATCACCGCATCGAAGTCATCCACACCCGCATCATCATCCAGACTGGACACACCAACGGTGTACAGATTTTTGCCGGACGGAATACCCACCAGTGCATCGAAACCGGAACCGGTATCTTCACGATCCATCCAGGCACCATTGATGTAATAGCCATTCCCGGCATAGGATGCCGACACACCATAGATATCATGATTGTTGGCCGCATCGGTATAAGCGGCTCCCAACGTCAGCTTGCCGATACTGTAGTTGGCACCCAGCTGGTTCTGTCCTTCCTCACCATTGTCATCATCATCGATCTGCACCAGCGCCTTCAGTTTCAGACCTGCCAGGTCGGGGCTTTCATACAGCGCGGACTGACCGATACGGGAGCCTCCATCCAGGGTGTAATACACCGGTGCCGAATCCCACCACATGTAATCGCCATAATAGCCAACCGCATCATAGAACGGTGAGGATACCTTACCGCCGGAGATCGCCCCCCAGTCACCGCGCAGACCCAAATGACCATAGCGCATGTCACCAATACTATCGCCTTCATTATCCAGATTAACCGCCACTTCATATTTGGCAAAAGCCTTAAGGCCTTCGCCGAGATCACGCTCGCCTTTCAGGCCGATACGAGAAGACGCATCCTTGTATTCGGTGTCATCGGCATTTTCCGCATGTTCCAGCATGATACGAAGGCTGCCGTAAAAATCGATACCGGTATCCGCAATTTCAACCGCTTGGGCCGTTATCGGTGCGGCGACTGCGCCCGCCAGTGCAAGACAGATCAATTGTTTCTTCATGGTTTTCATCAGCTCGGTTATAGGTTACCGGTGGCCCGCATCATATTCCGGCCACTCGTAATGCGTGTTCTGCCTGAAAACAACAGCGGCCACTGGGACCGCTGAAAATGAAGGGGAGTCTTCGCTTCAGGCTTGGTGCGGGATGCATTCTCAAGGACTGGATGCAGACTCGAAAACGGAGAAAAACGAAACGCAGCGATAGAAAAACTATTGATTTATCCGAGCAACCGGAACAACGGGCGCTGTGCACTCAATACCACACAACATCGAATATAAATAAATATTTATGCCATAAAAATGAAACACCATTTAAACATATCACCGATACAGAACAGAAAATGTCTTATTGATAACCTTGCTTACACCTTCGTCTTCTTAATTCTAGTCCTGCACACAACCGTAGACACCGACAATCAAAAAAAAACCCACAATCAGCCAATAGTTTTTCTAAACCATGACTTGGAAAAACTGCCGAATATGACCGTTTTTTATCATATTTTTGACACACCGACTTTCTAACCTTGCGCCATCGATTTCAAACATTTGGACGTAGCGCCATGGGCAAACTGATTATGATCATGATCGACGGTATCAGCGCCGATCATTTTGAACATTACCGCCAGCACCTGCCGAATCTGGACCGGCTGGCCCGCACTGGTACCCAATTGCAGGCGTTAAAGCCCGAGATGTGTGGTACTTCCTGCCCGGGACGCACCTCGATGATTACCGGCGTATCACCTGCCGAACACGGCATCTACGGCAATCATATCTGGACCGACGATGGTTTTCGCTGGGCCAATCCCTATGACGTACGCGGAGACACCCTGCCTGCACTGGCTGTCCGTCAGGGACTGGACGTTGCCAACCTCGGTTACGGCATGGTGCGTCCCGAAGACTGCAACCTCTATATCGGCCCTTGGTGGGCAGACGAAATGCTGATGCGCGGCAAGGATGCGACACCTGAACCTGCTGATGAAGGCTGGCTACGAGCTGCGAGCATTCATGATCCAGAAGGCCGTTTGGCCGCACTAGATGCTGAAACAGTGGTCTCGCCCAATCGCTCTGATGAACACAAGCTGCAACTGGGCATGCTGGCAGATCAGCAACTACTTGATCTGGCCGCCGGTCTGGCCGGTTCCGAACAAGCGCCGGATTTTATTTTGCTGGAGATCGCCATCACCGACTATTTTCTGCACAAATACGGTGCCGACCATGATCTGTCCCGCTGGTCACTGCGCACCGCCGATGCCCAGATTGGCACTTTGCTGGCGCGACTGGAGCACGCCGGTGTGCTGCAACAATACAACTTTGCCATTTGCAGCGATCACGGCCACGCACCCATGCCGAAGGGACTGTATGTAGATCGTCTGCTCGGCCATGACATCAACTGGTCCAGCGAAGGCGGTGTACTGCTGATTCGGCCAGCGAACGCCCAGCAGGCCAAATACGTGACCGATATTCTGGTTGGCGAAGGAATAGAGCCCTGCAATACCGATTTCATGCCGGCCACAGCAGCAGATGAATTGTTGGCTTTCACCGTACCAGAAGACTCCGGCATCAGCTTTGAAGCCGCATTGCCGGGGACTGATGGGTTTTATGGGCCATCCAAGTACCGCTCCAATCATGGCATGCGCCCCGGCACACCAGCCGACTACCGTTTCTGCATTTTCAGCGGCCCCGATATCCCACAGAAACAACTGGGCATCGCCGAATGCATCCGCTTTGCCCCAACCCTCGCCGATATCCTTGGCGTAGAAACACCTTGGGCTGCCCGCTCACTGCTGAGCAGCAATGTCGACGTGAACGCGGCTTGAGCCGCGTCCCCTGTCGCACTTGAACAACCCGTCCAAACTTCCAACAACCCGATTCATATAAGCAGGACACACCCATGAAATATTTGATGACTTCTCTGGTAATGGCCTCAGCCCTGGCAAGCAGTGTTGCCGCAGCTGGCACCATCCGTCTGGGTCATGATGTCGGCTATGCCGGTGCCGAGTCACTGGACCCGATCTCGCCGAGCCGCTTCTTCGAAGCCAACCAGATGCTCTACTCCCGCATGATCCGCCAGGGCCAGGATGGCCAGCCAAGCCCGGAGCTGGCCACCGAGTGGTCCCCCTCTGCGGATGCAAAAACCTGGACCTTCCAGCTGCGCAAAAACGTCAAGTTCCACGACGGGTCCGACTTGACCGCCGCCGATATCAAATACACCCTGGAGCGCATCAACGATCCGAAAATTGCCTCCCCGGTCGCCGCCGTGCTTGGCATCATCGAGCAGGTCAAGGTACTGGATGATTACCGTTTCGAGATCAAGCTATCTTCGCCTCACGCCGACCTGCCGTTGCTGTTGATGGACTACCGTGTGCGCATTATTCCGGAAAACAGCGGTGACACCATTGCCAAAACCGGTATCGGTTCCGGCCCATTCATGCTTGAGGAGATGGACTCCGAAGGCACAACCGTGCTGGCCGCCAACCCGAACTACTGGGAAGGCAAGCCGGCGGCGGATGGTGCCGAGCTGATCGGTATCCCTGACTCCCAGGCACGTGTGCAGGCTTTGATGGCTGGCCAGGTGGATCTGGAGCAAAGCATCACGGCTCAGCAGAAACGTCTGTTCCAGAACAACCCTCAGTTCAAGCTGCAAACCATCGCCACCGGTGAATGGCGTGGCTTGGCGTTCCGCACCGACATGGCACCGTTGGATAACCCCAAGGTGCGCAAAGCCCTGCGCATGGTGGTAGATCGTCAAGAGATGATGACGCTGGTTTCGGGTGCTGACGCGGGCATCGTCACCTGTGACCACCCGGTTTGGTCCGGCGATCAATACCGTACGGAAATCGACTGCTCCCAGGATATCGCAGGCGCCAAGAAGCTGTTGGGTGAAGCCGGCTATCCGGACGGTATCGAAGTGACCATTAGCGCCGCCGACAATGAGCCGGAATGGATTCACATGATCGAGGTGTACCAGCAGCAGGCGGCCAAGGCCGGCATCACAGTCAACCTGAACATGGTGCCGTCTGATGGTTACTGGAGCGATGTTTGGATGAAACATCCGGCCTCTGCTTCACGCTGGTCACAGCGTCCGGCAGACCAGGTGCTGAACGAAGTATTCCGTTCAACGTCTGCTTGGAATGAAACCTTCTTCAACAACCCCGCCTTCGACCAGGCCTTGGATGACGCCCGCTCCGAACTGGACTTTGAGCAGCGCAAGGCACTGTACGCCAAGCTGCAGACTCTCCTCTGGGAAGAGGGCGGTGAGCTGATCCCTTACCACCTGAACCAGACCCGTGCCCTGCGCAGTAACGTGACCGGCCTGGACCCGGTAGAACAGTTTTCTATTCGCTGGCACAAAGTGGATGTGAACTAAGCCACACCAGCCTGCCTGTGGATACTGTTGTCCGCAGGCATTTTCTGCCGGGCCCTCTGCACAACGGCACCCGTAACGGCCGTTATGCAGAGGGTATCCGGCGTACTGTGCAACCCAATGATTGAAAACTCATGCTGAAATTGATCCTGCAGCGGCTCGCCATGGCCCTGTTTACCCTGTTGACCGTTTGTGTACTGGTCTTTTCCATCACCGAGGCTCTGCCCGGCGATGTCTGCACCGCCTATCTGGGCCGTGATGCACACGGCGTACGGCTGGAAAACTGCCGTCAGGCACGCAACCTTGATCAACCGGCGCTGCAACGCTTTGCCGACTGGGGCAGCGGCGTGCTGCAGGGCAGCCTTGGTATCTCGGTCAAGCGTGACAAACCGATCAATGATCTGGTGGCCACTCGCATGCGCAACACCGCCGTGCTCGCGCTGGGCGCGGCCGTGATCGGTATCCCGTTGGCGATTTTCCTTGGTGTAATTGCCGCGCTGAGGCGTGACCGCCCCGCCGATATACTGATCTCCGGCGGCTCCATTTTCGCCATGACCATTCCCGAGTTCGTCACCGCGACTCTGCTGGTACTGGTTTTTTCGATCCAGTTGCAATGGTTTCCAGCCGTGACGACGGTGCGCCACAGCGCCCCGATCAGTGAACTGCTGCCCAACATCGTATTGCCGATGATAACCCTGGCATTGGTGATGATGGCGCACATCCTGCGCATGGTGCGCTCGGCGATGATCGATGTGATGGCCAGTGACTTTGTACAGATGGCCCGACTCAAGGGCGTGCCGTTTTGGCGTATCGTCTGCGTGCATGCGCTGCCCGCCGCCATGCTGCCAACCATCAATATCATCGCGCTCACCGTAGCCTGGCTGCTGGGCGGCGCGGTGATCATCGAGCAGGTATTCAACTACCCCGGCATCGGCACCCTGATGATTCGTGCCATCTACGATCGCGATCTGCCTTTAGTACAGGCCATTGCACTGATTCTGGCCTCGGTTTACGTACTGTGCAACCTGCTTGCCGACCTGTCGTCGCTGGCGTTGAACCCTCGCCTTAGAACGGCCCGCTAGGAGACTTTTGATGACTGCAATCCCTTTGAACATGCCTCTCACCGCAGCCGCACCGGTCTCTCGCTGGCGTCAAGTATGGAGCAACCTGCGCCGCTCGCCCTCGGGCATGACCGGGCTGAGCATTCTGCTGTTACACCTGCTGATGGCCCTGCTCGCCCCGTGGCTGGCACCCCATGACTGGACGCTGCAGAACGGTTACCAAATGCTGCAGCCACCCAGCGCAACTTACTGGTTCGGTACCGACCATATGGGGCGCGATCTATTCAGCCGCACGTTAATGGGCGGTCGTGAGGCCATTACCGTAACCCTGCTCGGCACGCTGTTGGCGGTGAGTTGGGGCGGTTTGGTCGGTATGACGCTGGGCTTCATTGGTGGGCGTATAGATGCCTGGCTGATGCGATTCATCGATGCACTGCTGGCGATTCCCTGGTTGCTGTTCCTGCTGCTGGTAATCGCATTGGCTGGCCAGCAGACCTGGACGTTGGTGCTGACCCTCGGTTTCTTCTTCGGCATCGCTGTGGTGCGCGTGGTACGTGGTGCGACGCTGGAATACGTGCCGCGTGACTTCGTACTTGCCGCACGTACCCGTGGCGAATCCCGCTTCACCATTGTGGTCCGCGAGCTACTGCCCAACGTGCTCGACGCCCTGCTGGTAGAAACCGCCATGCGCTGGGCCTGGATGCTGCTGGCGTTCAGCTCGCTTTCATTCCTCGGCTTCGGCGTCGTACCGCCAACACCGGACTGGGGCCTGATGATCGCCGACAGCCGCGGCATGATTTCCATCGCGCCCTGGGCGGTGATTTTCCCGGCTCTGGCTCTATCCACGCTGATCATCAGCATCAATCTGACCGCCGATGCACTGGCCAAGGCGATTGGCCTCGACCGCGCCAAGGCCCCCGTATGAGTGAACTGCTGATCATGAACACGACGATGACTCCCATACTGAACGTACAGAACCTCACCCTTGGATACACCAACGCCAACGGGCGGTTGGTGAGCGTGCTGCGCAATATCAACCTGCAAGTAGCCCCCGGCGAAGCACTGGGACTGGTCGGCGAGTCCGGCTGCGGCAAGAGCACCCTCGCACTCGCGATGATGGCCTTTCTGCGTACTGGCTCTCAGGTACAGAACGGCAGCATTCACTTCCACGACCAGGACCTGTTTGCGCTCAAGCCCAAGTCGCTTCAGTCTTTGCGCGGCGGCCGCATCGGCCTGATCCCACAGAACGCGGGTCAATCACTGACACCAACGCTGAAAATTGGCGCCCAACTCCATGAGGCCCTGCACCTGCATTCCGACCTGCCCCGGAGTCAGTGGCACCAGCGCGCCATCGAATTGCTGCAGCAAGTACGCCTGCCCTCACCCGAAGCCATGCTGGACCGCTACCCGCACCAGCTATCCGGTGGTCAGCAGCAGCGTGTAGCCGTCGCCATGGCACTGGCGGGCCAGCCAGAGCTGCTGGTTCTGGATGAACCTACCACCGGCCTCGACGTCACCACTCAGGCCCATATTCTGGAACTGCTGCGTACCCTGCGCCAGGAACTGGGCATGGCAATGGTATTCGTCAGCCACGACCTCGGCGCCGTGGCCCGGGTGTGCGAGCGCATCGCCGTGATGTACGCCGGAGAAGTCATCGAGCAGGGCAGCAGCCGCGAGGTGTTGCTGCAGCCCACTCATCCTTATACCCGAGCCTTGCTCAATGCGATCCCGCGCCTGGATACCAAAGGCCTGCCGCCGTCATTGCCGGGTTATCCACCCAAGGTGGGCTCGGTCACTCAAGGCTGTGCGTTCGCCAGCCGTTGCTCCCATGTACAGCCAACCTGCCACACTGATGATGCGCCACTGACAAACTTGTCTGCACATCAGGTACGCTGCCACTTTGCCGGTGAACTACACAACACCCCGGCAACGTCCAAGGTCATCACGCTGCCGGTCCAACGCAGCAAAGAGCCACTGCTGAGACTGGAACAGGTACAGATCAGTTACCATCGACCGGGACTGATGGATGCTCTTCTGCACCGTCCGGCGCCGATAGCAACCGTGGACGGCATCGACCTGCAGCTGAAAAAAGGGGAAACCCTTGCCCTGGTCGGCGAATCCGGCAGTGGGAAATCCACTATCATGCGCGCGATCAGCGGTATTCATTCCGCACGCACTGGCGAGATCCGGCTCAATCAGGATGACCTCAACCGGCCGGTTGAACAGCGCAGCAAGGCTCTGAAGCGCCGGGTACAGATGATCTTTCAGAACCCCGATGCCTCACTGAACCCGCGCCACACCGTGTTTGAAATTCTGCAGCAACCGCTCAGACTCTACTTCGGTCTCAACCATGATGCCAGCCGGGAAAAAGCCACCGAGCTGCTGTCCCTGGTCCGGCTGGCACCGCACTATCTCGACCGCCTGCCCGGCCAGCTATCCGGCGGCGAGAAACAGCGCGTCGCCATTGCCCGCTGTTTCGCCGGTGACCCGGACCTGATTCTCTGCGACGAGGTGACCTCGGCACTGGACGTTTCGGTACAGGCTGCCGTACTTAAATTGCTTAAGGAGTTGCAGCAACAGCGCGGCGTAACCTATCTTTTCATCGCCCATGATCTGGCGGTGGTGAAGGCAATCGCCGATCAAGTGGCGGTGTTATATCAGGGCCGTCTCTGTCAGGTGGGACCTGTAGACGAGGTTTTCTCTGGTCATCACCACCCCTACACCCGCACCTTGCTCAACGCGGTACTGGAACCGGACCCGGATCATCAGCCCGTCATTCAGGGCGAAGACAGCCCGGAGCAGCATCCGCCAGCCCGTGGCTGCGCCTACCAGCGCCGCTGCTCATTGGCAGAACCGCGTTGTAAAGAGCAGACGCCGCCCTGGCAGCAAGACGGAAACAACCGTATCCGCTGTCATCTGAACCTGAGCAAGCTGGCTACCCTGATCGACCGGCCACAATTGATCAAGACCGCCAATGGCTAGACCTGCCTACCCACAATACTGGCCAGCGGCCCCGTCCCGCTGGCCTCTTTGCAGTGCACAGACTCAACACAAGGACAACACCATGCCGCTGGCCATCTATGACCTGGATGAAACCCTGATCAACGCCGACTGCTCGCTGCTATGGCTGCAATTCCTGATCGATCGGGGGCTGACCGACCCGGCGATCATGGATGATGCCAGGCATCTGGATCACCTTTACCATCAGGGTGAGCTGGACATGCACCACTACGTGGCGTTGCAGCTACGTCCGCATATCGGCCAGACACTGGCCGAAGCCACGCGAGAGGTTGATCTGTTCATTCGAGAGTATGTGCAGCCGTGCATTCGACCTTCGGCAGTTGAGAGTATCCGTCGCCACAAGGCACGCGGTGACCGCTGCCTGGTGATCTCCGCCTCGATCGATTTCCTGGTGGAGCCGATCGCCGCGCATCTGGGCATCGAGGACGCCATCGGCGTGCGTATCGAACTGGACCAGGGCCGCATCACCGGTCGTGCCGACGGGCCGATCTGCTTCCAGGAAGGCAAAGTATTGCATCTGAATCGTTGGCTGGAGCAGCAGGGCGAAAACACCGAAGGCAGCTGGTTCTACTCCGATTCCCATAACGACCTGCCGCTGTTGGAGCAGGTCGACTTTCCTGTTGGTGTCAGCCCAGACACACGTCTGGCCAATGTGTGTAAACAGCGTGGTTGGGCAATAGTTAACTGGGAATATGCTAAGTAATAAAGATTAATCTTTTAAAACAGCAGGCGGTAATATAAACCATAGGGAACTGGTGAATGGCAAAAATATTTTCCGCCTTTTTTATTCTAATCTTATAAATGTGAAATCTTTAATGATAGTACCATTTTATATAAAAAATTCTTTTTGCCTGATTATTTCTTGGAATAAGTCATAAAACTCAACTTCATTACCAATGTTATATATGCAACCATTTCTGTTTTCTCTATCATAAATTATGATATGACGAGATAGAAAAAAACCTCCTCTTTTTATCAGGGATGATGAGACATTTCTTTTGAAAGTGGTGACCTGATGCTGCAATATTGGTAATTTTGGATTGATTAAATAGGTTCTATTATAAGCTTCACCATAGTTTGCTATTTTTTCTTCACTAAAACCATATCTGATGAATTTTTGAATATCTTCAGGTGTTTTTTAAAATTTATACGCTTTTTGAAAATCGCTCTCAGCTATAAATGCTTTTTCTAGAGTATTAATGTTTTTTGATTTTTCTTGTACTCTAACATGTTCAGGGATTATTAAAAGGATAGTTGTAATTAATATTTTAGATAGTAAGCTATTATATTGCTTCATGTTAAAGTCGGACAGATTTTTACCATTTTTTAGGGTGTAAATCATATTGCACTAGGGACCATTATTTGATCGAAGCTAAAGCTTCTGCAATTTTTATCTTTATGTGCCCAGGTTAATCCTCAAGATCATAGGGGTTAATCAGTGCTTTCCACGTTTTACCATCGAACAAAACGGCATTATTAGGCCCATAGGAAAGCAAAACGCCATGCCCTGAGGTCACGTGCTGAAAACTGAACTGGGCATCATGCCCAAGACCACTGAAGTCGACCCTTGTGACCTCATTATTCTCCAGTACGAACAAACCCCAACTATTACTCAAATACAGACGATCCTTGAACCAGGTCGCATCTTCAAAGCCAACACTCATTGTTGCGACTGAATGGGGTATCAACTCCCAATGCTCAGTGCCGTTACGGTAATAGCCTTTGATTAAATCGCCCCAGGTACTGGTGATGTAGACATAGCCATCATCAGCACAGACAAGGTTATTCAATATGCTATTGACCGGTGGATTCAGTTGCAGCCAACGCTCGCCATTGTAGTGCCAGAGATCCCCCATCCCACCACAGGCATATAGATCCTGTTCGCTGAAACCATCAAATGAGAGAAAAGCAATGGTGGGCAGACTGTCATCGACACCTGTCTCCCGATAGGCTTTCTGGCGAGCCCACATCTGTTCCATCAGTATGGGGTGCTGCTGTTCATCTGTCAGGGTAATCCAACGCTTCTTGTCAATCCGCTTTAAAAGCTTGTGGTGAGTACCACAGGCATAGATATGGCCTGCAATATTACGCAAACACTCAACAGAAACTTCAGTACGCTGACTTCCGCGAAACTCATCCTGATCCAAGGTATATTGCGGGAATACTTTGGGTGTATCACGGGTTTCATAAGCACGACCCTCTTCGCTTGTGATCAAGAACCCGTTAGTACCGGTGTGAATAATTTTTGGATTTTTAAAACCGCCATCCCATTTTATACTTGAGACATTTCCAGTAGATATATTAATTGATATTCCTCTTGTACGGTAATCGTAATCATCATCATCTGACAGCTCCTGCGCAACAAAGCTAATCAATTCTGGTTTTGCAACAGTTCCATTAAGTAAACTGAAGCCTTCAATATTTTTTTCGTAATCTTCACGTTTCATCAATTAGTCCTCCATTACTTCTTCGCTATTGCTATCTGCAGCCGTTCGCTTTCTTATCAACTGCTGACTTTATCGTCTACAGCTTTTTATGTGGAGTTGGAAAATCGCTTAAAGGTGTGGCTTGATAAGGCCGAAAAATTAAAAAAATTGGACTCTCGTTGAGTATGTATCTTGCCTTAAACCAGCGGTGGGCCGATAACTTCAACCCACTCGGTACCGTCAAACAGCAAAGCCTGTTCAGGCCCATAGGAAAGCAGCATTTCGGGACATGCATCCACACTCAAAAAGGAAAACTGAGCAGGGCCTTCCTCAGGGAATACATACCGGTGGTATTGACCATCTTCCAAGTACCCCAATTCATAGTCGCTACCAAGCCAAACCTTGCCATCAAACCAGGCCATACCATGGTATGCCAAAGCAGGTGCATCCATGACTTCCCAATGACCGTTTCGTCCCCGAACAACCGGTCCGTTTCGACCGGTCACATATACCTGACCGTCTCCCGCACAGAGCACACTATCAATCATCCGCGGATACTCTGGCAAAGCCATTTCATTCCATACGCCATTTAGGTAAGCCCAAAGTGTTTGCTCGCCGCCAGCATAGATTTCACTCTCACTGAACCCATCGAACGCATAAAAGCCGACATTGGCATTTAGAAAACCACCATCACGTTTTTTTATGAAATCCATATGCTTGAAAAGATCTGGGTGATCTTGTCGATCAGTCAAGTCCGTCCAGATGCCGGGTCCATCTCGACGAAAAAGCTTGTTGAGTTGACCGCAAGCATATAGATGATCACCAACTACCCGTAACTGATAACCACCTTTGGTATACCCATCCCACTCCTCCCTGGGTTTGCCAATATCTACATAACCTGTGTCACGCTCACCAACTTCAAACATATCAGTTAATGTTATAGTGCGCCCTTCCTTTTGGAAGATGATAGATTGGAAGTAGCCCACGTTATATACGTTAGAAATGTGAAATCCGTTGTTATTTTTTATCCTGCTGGGTGAATAAGTCAGAACTCTACTGTCGAAATCATATATGCTCCTCATGCCATCATCTTCGCCCAGCCATTCTTTTAGCATGATTTGAAAATTCTCTGGATCTGAAATCGTTGCATAAATAATCTCAAAACCCTCGATCATTTCATCATATTGTATTTCAATAAAGTTATATCGATTCATTTTTATATGCTGTGATTTTTGTAATTAAGGTACGATTTGATAAAATCAAATAGATATTTTTTTAAAAAATATCAAATTTATTTAGAATGATGTTTATATTGAAAAATAGCCATTAAAGTAATGGCAGGCTATTTTGCTTTGGTTTGGCTACTAGGGCAGGGAGGGATTAAGAAGGGTGAATGCATGATATCTATCCTTGAATATGCGGTAGTGCATCCTGCACTATGCGGAAAATTGTTGTCAGACAATGCCACGGGCAGAGTGAAAGTTCAACCGAGCCTTTTGTCGAAGAAGGCGCTGTTGGCTTTCTTCACGCCCGTCCGTTAAATGGTTTTAGCTTTTTAAAGCAAGCTAAAACGACGCAAATCAGCGCCGAATATACTGCTCTTCCCGCTCCAGCGTCGCCTGCAGCCAATCGCGGAAGGCGATCACCTTGGGCGACGGTGGCTTGTTGGGCAGCACCAGATAGTGTGCGCCCGACGCTTTCAGTGTGAAGGGGTGTGCCTGTAGCAGTTTGCCTTCATCCATCAGCGGCTTGAGGTTGAAACTGCGTGCCAATAGCAGGCCGATGCCGTTGCAGGCGGCGTCAAAAGCAGCGGTGCTGGTGTCGCACTCCAACACCGGCAACGGCATCAGGTTGGCCAGTCCCTGCTGACGAAACCACTGCTGCCAGCTTTCCTTTTCACCGATGATGGTAATCAACGGCACCTGCAGAATTTTCATCGCGTCTTCATCGACCGGGTAACGCTGTAAAAACTCCGGGCTGCCGACGACTACCAGTTGCTCCCGCGTCATCCGCTCGACCTGCATGCCACTCCAATTGCCGTAACCATTGGAAATCTCGATATCAGCTTCTTCCACTTCGTCCTGCGAGGGCCATACCGCCGACATCAGCCGCAAGCGGATGCCCGGGTGTTGCTGATAAAAGCCACTGAGCCGCGGCATCAGCCAACGCTGCAGAAAACTGCTGCCGCATTTCACCGTCAACAGGGCGCGGTGATCCGAGCCAAACAACTCGTTAGTGCCGGATTGCAGGATATTAAACGCTTCAGTCAGCACTGGCAGGTAGGCGCGGGCGGCGTCGGTCAACTCCAGCTTGCGCGGCGTACGGATGAACAGCTGAGTATCCAGGTACTCCTCCAGGAGTTTCACCTGCTGGCTGACCGCCCCTTGAGTCACGTACAGCTCTTCGGCAGCACGGGTAAGGCTGCGCAGACGGGCAGCGGCCTCAAAACTTTTCAAGGCTTTCAACGGTGGCAAAGGTTTGTGGTTGTGCTTCATTGATCACATCACCGGATAGGTGTGACTGGGCCAAAGACCCAGAAAAACTGAGAGATAGACGATACTATGCGACAAATAGCAGAGTTTTGTGGCAGAAATATGTCAGCGGCTACGTCTAAAAATCTTTTCAGCCCCTGAAACCATAACTGATGCAGCCAACCCCTCATGCCATCGGCACTGCAACACCCATATTAGAATTTCTAATCCATGCGTACAGAAACCCTCCGTTTTGTCCTGCCGCGCTCAACCGCAGAATGGCCCCATCGCAATCACCCAAATGGATAGCCACCATGTCTGTTGAGCAACAACAGGAAAACCCTGAAACCCGTGCCCGCCAGCACTGGATGGGCGTACTGGCCAAATCGGCCGGCAGCACTCTGCAACAGCACTGGCAAGCCCTGTCGCTGGAACCTGAATACCAGTTCATCCGCCAACCGGAAACCGGCCTAACCATGTTGCGTGGCCGTGTTGGCGGCAGCGGCCAGCCGTTCAATATGGGCGAAATGACCCTGACCCGCTGCGCCGTACGCCTGGCCAGCGGCACCCTTGGCGTCAGTTATGTTGCCGGTCGCAGCCCGCAGCATGCCATCACCGCCGCATTGGCGGATGCCTTGCTGCAGGAAGACGACACTCAGGCCCTGCTGCAACACGAACTGATTGAGCCACTGCAGGCACACCTGCACGCCGAACACCAGCAGCGTGCCGCCCAAGCCAATAGCACCCGCGTTGATTTCTTCACTCTGGTTCGAGGAGAGGACTGATGGCCGTTTCCAGTCATGAACTGATTGCCGGTTTCGCCGACCCGGTGCAGGCATCCCAGCAGGTATTTCGTTCTGCTCTCAAGGCGATGAGCGAACCCGGCACTCTGATGCAGATCGACTATTTGCAACAGGCACCCAAAGGACTCGACCTGTCTACCTGGCAACTGGCACTGAGCGTGTTTGATCCCGACACTCGCGTCTGGCTCAGCCCCTCTCTGGCCGCCAGCGATGCCGTGGTCAGCAACCTGCGTTTCCACTGTCAGTGTCCGCTGGTCGAAACACCCGCCGAGGCCGATTTTGCCATTGCCCTGCACCGCGAACTGCCGCTACTGATTGAGCTGAACTGGGGCACAGCGGAGTACCCGGACCGTTCCACAACTCTGGTGGTACAGGTACCCGCGTTGAGTGATGAGGCTTATTGGACCCTGAGCGGCCCTGGTATCGAGCACACCCGAGCACTGCGTATTGCCGGTCTGACCGAGCCCTTCCGCAGCGACCTGATTCGCAGTCGCCAGCGTTTTCCGCTGGGCATCGATACCTTCTGGTGCTGCGATAACCGGCTGACCGCGCTGCCGCGCACCACCTTTATTGAGGAGACCTGCTGATGTACGTAGCCGTAAAGGGCGGCGAAAAGGCGATCGACAACGCCCATGCCCTGATGCGCACTCAGCGCCGTGGCGACACTGCCATCGCCGAACTGAGTGTCGACCAGATCCGTCAGCAACTGCCGCTGGCCGTCGATCGGATCATGAATGAAGGCTCGGTCTACGACCCCGAACTGGCGGCGCTGGCGCTGAAACAGGCCAGTGGTGATGCGGTGGAAGCGATCTTCCTGCTGCGCGCTTACCGCACCACCTTGCCGCGCTTCGGTTACAGCGAGCCGCTGGATACCGAGCAGATGCAGATCGAACGTCGTATCTCCGGCACCTTCAAGGACCTGCCGGGCGGCCAGATTCTGGGCTCCACCTACGACTACACCCACCGCCTGTTGGATTTCAGCCTGCTGGCGTCAGGTGAAGCGGAAGTGGCACCGGCAGAGGCCAACGCCCTGTCTGAAGCGCTGGCGGCCGGTAACAGTTGTCCACGCGTGCTGGAACTGCTGAACAAGGAAGGTCTGATCGAACAGAGCCGTGAAACAGGCGATGGTGATCAAATCCCCCGCGATCTGACCCGCGAGCCGGTCAACTACCCGGCGGAGCGCGCCGTGCGATTGCAGAACCTGATGCGCGGTGACGAAGGTTTCCTGCTGTCACTGAGCTACGCCTCCATGCGTGGCTACGGCGATAGCCACCCGTTTTCCGGCGAAATGCGCACTGGTCGTGTCAGTGTCGAGCTGGTGCCCGAGGAGCTGGGTTTCCCGATTGAAATCGGTGAAGTGCTGCTGACCGAGAGCGAGATGGTGAACCAGTTCCACGGTTCCAAGGACCTGCCGCCGCAGTTTACCCGTGGCTATGGCATCGCCTTTGGCCGTGCCGAGCGCAAGGCGATGTCCGTGGCGCTCGTAGAACGCGCCCTGCGCGCCGAGGAGCTGGGTGAAGAAGTACTGTATCCGACCCAGGATCAGGAGTTTGTGCTGTCGCATACCGATTGCGTATCCGCCAACGGCTTTGTCTCGCACCTGAAGCTGCCGCATTACGTAGACTTCCAGTCCGAACTGGAGATGATCCGTCGTCTGCGTAAGGAGCAGGGCCAGGCGACTCAGAGCAAGACTACCAACGAGGAGGCAAACGCATGAGTGCTGCAACCGCCATCGGCTACAACTTTGCCTATCTGGACGAGCAGTCCAAGCGCATGATCCGTCGCGCCATCCTCAAGGGCGTGGCGATTCCCGGCTATCAGGTGCCGTTTGGTGGCCGTGAGATGCCGCTGCCTCACGGTTGGGGCACCGGCGGCATGCAGGTCACCGCCAGCGTGATTGGTGAAGCCGACAAGCTGAAAGTGATCGACCAGGGCGCTGACGATACCACCAACGCGGTCAGCATCCGCCGTTTCTTCGCCCATACCGCAGGGGTTGAAACCACCGAACTGACCGCTGAGGCGACCCTGATCCAGACCCGTCACCGTATCCCGGAACGGCCGCTGCAGGCGGATCAGATCCTGATCTATCAAGTGCCGATCCCGGAGCCACTGCGTTTTATCGAGCCGCGCGAGAGCGAAACCCGCAAGATGCACGCGCTCAGCGAATACGGTGCCATGCAAGTGAAACTGTACGAAGACGTGGCCCGTTTCGGCCATATTGCCACCAGTTACGACTACCCGGTGATGGTGAACAACCGCTACATGATGGACCCGTCACCAATCCCCAAATTCGACAACCCGAAAATGAGCATGATGCCCGCCCTACAGCTGTTCGGTGCTGGCTTTGAGAAACGCATCTACGCGGTGCCGCCATTTACGCAGGTAGAAAGTCTGGACTTCGACGACCATCCGTTTGAAGTGCAGAGCTGGGAAGACGCCTGTTCCATTTGCGGTTCCGACCACAGTTTCCTGGATGAAGTGATCATCGATGACAACGGCAGCAAGATGTTTGTCTGCTCCGATACCGACTACTGCCGCGAGCGTGTGACTGAAGGCTTTGTGGGCGAAGCTCCCGCGCAACTGGAGACCGAACAATGAACAACGCAGTGGAACTGCTGACCTCTACTAGTGAATGGCAGGATATCGCCCCCCTGCTGAGCGTGCGCGAGCTGAACAAGTTCTACGCCCCGGGCAAGGGCTGTGGCGACATCAACTTCGATCTCTATCCGGGCGAAGTGCTGGGCATCGTCGGCGAATCCGGCTCCGGTAAATCAACCCTGCTCAGCTGTCTGTCAGCACGACTGACGCCGGATTCAGGCCAAGTGCTGTACAACAGCGAACAGTTTGGCGAGATGGATCTATATGCCGGTGAAGAATCCCAGCGTCGGGTACTGATGCGCTCCGAGTGGGGCATCGTCCACCAGCACGCCCGCGACGGCCTGCGCATGAATGTCAGTGCCGGTGCCAATATCGGTGAGCGCCTGATGGCGGTGGGCGAACGTCATTACGGCGACATCCGCGCCAAGGCAGAAGAGTGGCTGACCGCGGTGGAGATTGATACTGGCCGTATCGATGATCGCCCCAGTCAGTTCTCCGGCGGCATGCAGCAGCGTCTGCAGATCGCCCGTAATTTGGTGACTCACCCGAAACTGATCTTTATGGATGAGCCCACCGGCGGACTGGATGTGTCGGTGCAGGCCAAGCTACTGGATCTGTTGCGTAATCTGGTGTCCCGGCTGGGACTGTCGGTGATTATCGTCACTCACGATCTGGCCGTCGCTCGCCTGCTGGCCCATCGATTGATTGTGATGCGCCGGGGCGCAGTGGTCGAGACCGGTCTGACCGATCAGGTGCTGGACGACCCGCAACACCCGTACACCCAGTTGCTGGTGTCATCCATTCTGCAGAACTAGGAGCCTGTCATGACTGCAAACCAACTGATGATCGACGTGTCCGGGGTGGAGAAAGCATTCACCCTGCACAACCAGGGCGGCGCCAGCTTCGGCGTGCTCGACAACGCCAGTCTACAGGTACAGGCCGGTGAATGTGTGGTACTCCACGGCCAGTCCGGTGCCGGTAAAAGTACCTTTCTGAAAGCCCTGTACGCCAACTATTCCGTGGACAGCGGCGCAATCCGCCTACGCGACGGCGAGCAGATGGTCGATATCACATCGGCCCTGCCGCGCCGCATTATTGCGCTGCGCCGCCAGACGCTGGGGTATGTGTCCCAGTTTCTGCGCGTGATTCCCCGTGTTTCCACACTGGAAGTGGTAATGCAGCCGCTGCTGGATCTGGGTGTGGATGCTGCCCGCTGCGAAGCCAAGGCCAAAGACCTGCTACAGCGGCTTAACGTGCCGGAACGGCTCTGGTCGCTGGCACCGGGCACCTTCTCCGGCGGTGAGCAGCAGCGGGTCAACATCGCCCGCGGCTTTATTGTGGATTACCCGGTTCTGCTGCTGGATGAGCCCACTGCCTCATTGGATGCCACCAACCGCAAGGTGGTGGTGGAGCTGATCCGTGAAGCCAAGGCCCGCGGGGCCGCCATCGTCGGCATTTTCCATGATGAAGACGTACGTGAAGCGGTCGCCGATCGCCTCGTTGATATCAAAGCGATCTGACAGGATAGATAACCGAATGAACGAACAGATTCTGACCAACGCCCGCCTGATCCTGCACGACGAAGTCGTCAAAGGCACTCTAGTCATCCGCAATGGCGAAATCGCCGAGATCAGCCAGGAGATCAGCCAACTGCCCCAGGCCGACAACCTGGACGGTGAATACCTGATGCCCGGTCTGGTTGAGCTACACACCGACAACCAGGAAAAGTATTTCACCCCGCGCCCGAAGGTGGATTGGCCCGCGCACATGGCGATGGCCACCCATGATGCCCAGCTGATCGCCGCCGGTATCACCACCTCGTTCGACTCGGTAGCGCTGGGCGATATCATCGGCGAGAGCACCCGCGTCGAGAAACTGGACGCGATGATCAAGGCGATCATCGAATCCGAACGCGTCGGTCTCAACCGTGCCAACCACCTGCTGCACCTGCGCTGTGAAGTGAGTTACCCCGGCTTGATGGAGCTGTTCGAACGCTACATTGGCGAAGATCTGGTCAAGCTGGTATCGGTAATGGACCACGCCCCCGGCCAGCGTCAGTTCCCACCCGAGAACATCCCCAAGTACCGCGAGTACTACATGATCAAGTACGGCCTGAGTGATGACAAAATGGATGATTTCATCGCCCTGCAGCAGGCCAACAGTGCTCAATATGCCGACCCGTTCCGTCGCCGCATCTGCGAGGTCTGTCACGATCGTGGCATCGCCATTGCCAGTCACGACGATGCGACGTTGGCACACGCACAGGAATCGGCCGCTCTGGGCATGCGTGTAGCCGAGTTCCCGACTACGCTGGAAGCTGCACAGGCATCACACGCATTGGGTCTGAAAGTACTGATGGGCGCACCCAACATCGTCCGTGGTGGCTCCCATTCCGGCAATATCGCCGCCAAGGATCTGGCCGCTGCGGGCGTGCTCGATATCCTCAGCTCCGACTATTATCCGTCAGCATTGGTGCAGGCGGCCTTTATGGTCGCGAACATGGAAGACAACGACTACGATTTGGCCCGAGCGATCGGACTGGTAACGGCCAATCCGGCACAAGCCGCCAACCTGAATGATCGTGGCATGCTGGAGGTGGGCCGACGCGCCGACCTGGTACAGGTCAATAGCCACTCGGTGATGCCGCTGGTTGAACGGGTCTGGTGCCAAGGCAAGCGGGTGTTCTGATGATCAGAGGCACACTGTTTTACCTGGTCGGAGCCTCAGGCTCCGGCAAGGACTCACTGCTTGAGGGCTGTCGCCGGCAATTGCCAGCACAGCTGCGCTGCTGCATCGCCCATCGCTACATCACCCGCAGTGCAGACGCCGGCGGTGAAAATCATGTCCATCTGAGCGAAGCGGAATTTCACCTGCGTGAAAATATGGGCCTGCTCGCCATGCACTGGTATTCCCATGGTTACCACTATGGCATCGGTACCGAGATCGATAGCTGGCTGGATACCGGTGCCAATGTGCTGATCAACGGCTCGCGGGAATACCTGCCCAAGGCGATGGCGATGTACGACGAACTGGTACCGGTGCTGGTCGATGTAGACCTCGACAAACTGCGCCAGCGCCTGATCAAACGCGGCCGGGAAACCCCCGAAGAGATCGAGTGCCGACTGGCTCGCCATGCGCAGATGGTGGCACAAATGCCCGATTGCACCCTGCACATCCACAACAATGGTACCCTGCAGGACGGCATCGATGCCCTGCTCGCGGTGGTCACGGCCAACAGTTTGCAGGCTTCAGATGCCTGAATCCGCAATCCGGGGAATTCGATGAAACTGATCTTTCTCGGCACCGGCGATGTGCGTCAGGTGCCGGTTTACGGCTGCAAGTGTGACGCCTGCCAAGCCGCGCGAGCAGATGCCCGTCTGCGCCGACGCCCCTGCAGTGCCCTGCTCGATACCGGACGCCACCGCATTCTGATCGACGGTGGCCTGACCGATCTGGCCGAACGTTTTGCCCCCGGTGATCTCGCCGCCATTCTGCTGACCCACTACCATGTCGACCATGTACAGGGGCTGTTTCATCTGCGCTGGGGCGTCAACGACTCCATTCCGGTATACGGTCCGGATGACCACAATGGCTGCGCTGACCTGCTCAAGCATCCGGGCATTCTCGACTTTCGTCCACCGCTGACGCCGCTGATGCCTTTTACCCTGGGCGATGTGGAGATTACGCCGTTACCCCTGCAGCATTCCAAACCGACCTTCGGCTACCTGTTTGAGCTGAAGGGTCAGCGGATCGCCTACCTGACCGATACGGTTGGCTTGCCGGAAAACACCGAAGCGTTCCTGGCACAGTTCGATGAACTGGAAATCGTAATCGACTGCAGTCAACCGCCACAAACGCAGCCGCCACGCAACCACAACGATCTGAATCTGGTATTGGCCATCCACCAGCGGCTGCAGCCGAAACAGACCTGGCTGACCCACCTGAGCCATGACATGGATGCCTGGCTCATGACGCATAAGTTACCCACAGGCGTCAGGGTCGCACGTGACGGGCTCGTAATGGGCTGCCCCTGAAGCAGCGGACATCACATCAATGCAGCCAGTGACCACCGGTTGTGATACGTTGAGTGTCTGTATGCGCCACTGTGCTCACGAAGGTGATCCGGCCTTCCTGAACACACAATAAAAACAGGAGCCATCATGTCCGCACAGATCATATTGCCGCGTATTTTGCAGGTCGGTGACGGTGCCAGCCAGGCAGCCCCCGATATTCTGCTCAGTCTGAACTGCTCACGTCCCCTGATCATTACCGACACGATAATGGTCGAGCTGGGCTATGTTGATCGCCTTCGGGACGCCTTGTCGGCACAGCAGATATCCGCTGATGTCTTTGCCGACACCATCCCCGAACCTACCGTTGGTTCAATCATGGCCGGGGTTGAACGCGTGCGTGCAGGCAACTACGACAGTATTGTGGCGCTGGGCGGCGGCAGTCCCATCGACAGTGCCAAGGCCATTGCCATTCTTGGCAAACACGGGGGGAGCATGCGTGACTACAAGTTCCCCCGCGTCGTCAACGAACCGGGACTGCCAATCATCGCCATCCCGACCACCGCCGGAACCGGCAGCGAAGCGACCCGTTTCACCATCATCACCGATGAAAGCAATGACGAGAAAATGCTCTGCGTCGGGCTCGGTTTCATGCCCGTTGCTGCACTGGTCGATTACAGCCTGACCCTGAGCCTGCCGGCCCGAACCACCGCCGATACCGGTATCGATGCCCTGACGCACGCAATGGAAGCCTATGTCAGCCGCAAGGCCAATGCCTACAGTGACTCCCAGGCCTTGGCGGCAATGCGCCTGATCGGCCCACACCTGCGCCGTGCCTATCATGATGGCGGTGACACCGAAGCCCGTGAAGCAATGATGCTTGGGGCCACACTGGCAGGCGTTGCTTTTTCCAATGCGTCAGTCGCGCTGGTACACGGCATGAGCCGACCGATCGGGGCCTTCTTTCATGTGCCCCATGGCCTCTCCAATGCCATGCTGTTACCCAGTGTCACCGCATTCTCAGTGCCCAGTGCGCCTGAACGTTATGCCGACTGTGCCCGCGCCATCGGCGTCGCCAACCTGGACGACAGCACCGAGGCCGCCAATCGCAAGCTGCTGGCCGAACTCGTCACCCTCAACGATGAACTGCAGGTACCCACACCCCAACAGTTCGGCATCGACTACGATCAGTTCATGTCAGTGACTGAAGAAATGGCGATACAGGCGATCAATTCAGGGTCGCCCGGCAACAACCCTCGCGTACCGACACATGACGAAATCGTTAATTTGTATCAAGCACTGTGGATCGTATAAACAAGTGAAGAAGCAGGCGTCCGCTTCAGATTAAAGCTGTTTTTTGCTATAAGAAACCGCTTGTTATCAAGACTCTAAAAGGAATCAACATGAAACGGACGCTCATCTCCATCACCGCCGCCATGCTCATCGGCGGTTCATTGACCGGTTGTGTCGAAGGCAACCTGAATACCACTTCTCTCTCAGCCCTGCAGGATGCGGCCAAGGCAGCGACTCTTACCGAAGGTGACGCCAAGGCCATGGCGGCACAGGCCGCTGAGCAGATGGATAGCCAGAACACCGTGCTACCCGCCTCCAGCAAGTACAGTAAACGCCTGAACCACCTGGTGGCCAAGTTCCGCAATGAAGACGGATTGGCTCTGAACTTCAAGGTTTATGACAGTAAAGAGATCAATGCCTTTGCCATGTCCGACGGCACTATTCGTGTCTACCGCGGTTTGCTGGACAACTTTTCCGATGATGAAGTCCGTTTCGTAATCGGGCATGAGATCGGCCACGTCAAACTGGGCCACTCACTGAACGCCATGCGCACAGCATATGCCACCTCTGCCGTACGTAAGGGCGTCGCCAGCCAGGGTGGCCAGGCGGGCCAGCTGTCCAGCTCGCAGCTGGGGGCTTTGGGTGAAGCACTGATCAATGCACAGTTCTCCCAGTCTCAGGAGCGCAACTCCGATACCTATGCGGTCAGCTTCATGAAGAAGCACGGTTTTAACCCGCGCGCTGGCCTGAGCGTGATGAAAAAATTCCAGCAGATGGACGGTGGCAAAGGCAGCATGCTGTCAAGCCATCCGGCCTCGACCGCACGTGAAGATCACATCGCCAGCCTGCTCTAATCCGCACAGCTATCTAGCGACAATGGCCCGGATACCCGCCGGGCCATCTCAGACCCGCCGTCAAGCCAGCAACTCCAACAGCTGATCAACCCCGGTCGGCATGCCTGCACGTCCGGTGGCGTCGAACAGTGCATCGGCCAATGCCTGCTTCTGTTGCTGCATATGTTGAATACGCTCTTCAACGGTGTTGGTGGCGACCAGTTTATAGACAAAGACCGGTTTATCCTGACCGATACGGTAGGCACGGTCGGTAGCCTGCTGTTCAACGGCAGGGTTCCACCAGGGGTCCAGATGGATCACCGTGTCGGCAGTGGTCAGGTTCAACCCGCTGCCACCCGCCTTCAGGCTGATCAGGAATACAGGCACATCACCGCGCTGGAAACGATCGACCGCCTCCTGACGCTTGCGCGTCTGTCCGGTCAATTTGCTGTAGCCGACGCCCTGTGCCTTGAGTTGCTCTTCCACCAGCCCCAGCACTTGGGTGAACTGGGAAAAAATCAGTATTCGGCGTCCTTCTTCAAGCATCGCACTCAGGTTATCCGCCAGCCATTCCAGCTTGGCGCCCTGCTGGATACCCTGCGCCTGTTCCAGCTTGACCAGTCGCGGGTCGATGCACGCCTGACGCAGCTTTAACAGTGCATCCAGAAACTCGATCCGGCTCCGGGCCAGGCCCTTGCTGGCAATCAGATCGCGTACCCGCTGTTCCATGCTGACTCGGATCGCTTCGTACAGTTCGCGTTGTCGCCCGTCCAGTTCCACATACTGGATGATTTCACTTTTCGGTGGCAGCTCGGCCACCACGGCGGTTTTGGTCCGGCGTAACATGAAAGGGGCGACTTTACGCGCCAGTGCCTGCTGACTGTCGCTATCGGACGCCTGTTCAATCGGGTGACGGTAGATCTGATTGAACAGCGTTTGCTCTGACAACAGGCCCGGCAGGGCAAAGTCCATCAACGCCCAGAGTTCGCCCAGATGGTTTTCCAACGGCGTACCGGTCAGGCACAGACGCATGCCGCTGCGTAATTGGCGCACCTGACGGGAAATTTTGGTCTTGGGGTTCTTGATCGCCTGGGCCTCATCCAGCACCAGCAGGCTGAATGATTGTGTTTGGTAATGTGCGATATCACGCAGCAGCAGTGGATAACTGGTCACCACCAGGTCGCTGGTGCCGATTGTATCCACATGCTGCATCCGGTCAGTCCCATGCAGCAGGCACACCCGCAACTCGGGGGTGAACTGCCGCGCCTCACGCAGCCAATTGCCCATCAGGCTGGTCGGAGCCAGTACCATGGCGGGCTGCGTCAGCTGTCCCTGTTCTTTCAGGCTCTGAATCAATGCCAGTGTCTGCAGGGTTTTACCCAGCCCCATATCATCGGCCAAGATACCGCCAAAACCGTAGCGATGCAGAAAGTGCAGCCACTCCAGCCCCTGCTGCTGATAACTGCGCAACTGTGCCCGTAACCCTTTGGGTACCGGCACCGATTGCAGGCCGTTAAAATCCTGCAGCTGCTCGATCAACTGGCACGTCAACGGGGCCTGACGATCATCCAGCGCCTCATGTCCGGACAACTGCGGGGCCAGTTGGGCCGCCTGAAACGCGGGCAAGCGGGTCGGCTGTTCCAGCTGACCCTGCTGGTACAGCTCCATAATCAGGCCATGCAACGCAGCCAACGGCTGGGCATCAATGCGTACCCAGCCATCGGACACCGGCAATGCCAGTTCTTGCGGCATCCCCTCTTCAAGCCAGGCGGCAACCACATCCTGCGTACTTAGCCGCTGATCGCCCATGGGCAGCTGCAGGGCGAAGTCGAACCAGTTATCCGGCGCATCCTTGATCACTATTTGAAAGCGGCTGTCATGAACTCTGAAGACATAATTCGGGTCCATCGTCACCTGCCAGCCGTCGGCCTGCAGGACTGGCAGGTGCTCATCCAGAAAGTGCTGCCACAACATCAGTGAAGCCGAAGCACTCTCCCTGTGGGGTATCCAGAGGTGCTGCCATCCACCGTGACGGGGGCGCAGATCGAATCCAAAGGCTCGCAATCGCTCCAGTGCGGCCGTTTCCGCAACCTGATCCCGAATGACCTGCCAGCATTGCCCTTCATGTTCATGCAACTGAACGAGTCCGGTGCCGAGTTCAGCATAATAGTCAGGCTCAACCTGACAGCCCGCATAGGCGAAGCTGACCTGTATCCACGGAAAGCGCACACCCTGTTCATTTTCACTGGCCACCACCCGCAGGCAGGGTACCGGCGTATTCGCCTCTTGCACCTCTGGTTCGTCGGGGAGAGGCAGCTGCGCCGGTTCAAACAGTTGGCGTAACTGCAACGAGGCCAGTGTCATTTCCGCCGTAGACAACGCGGGCATCGCCGCCAAGTGAACGGCTCGACAGGCTGCTAAAGGTGAGTGCAACACACCGATTAGCCCTTGCTCCACATCCAGATAATGCAACGGAATAACATCCAGCAACGGCCCGCCCGGCGTTCCATCCAGCAAGGGTAACAGTTGATGTTGGCCTTCCGCTTGTTGCCACGCCCAGTCCAGCGTCCGTTCGGGCCCAAGCGCCAGCCGGTTTGATTCAGACTCATGGGCGAGCCGCCCGGTCAGCGCCAGCCGGGCCAACAAGCGTCCACCCAACTCGCCTTCCAGCACAAAGCCGCGATAGTCGCGCTCAACTCCCTGCAGGCTGCGGAGTACCTTAATATCGTCGGTCGTCATGAACTCGGGCGGGTTATAGAACATGCTGAAAAACTCGGGCGCATATGCGGTGACACGGCTCCAGCTTCCGTTCTGTTTCAAATACCCCTTGCGCAGACTCAGTACCACGCCACCGGCTGCGTCGACATGAAGGCAATAGAGCAGATGCATGCGTCCGGGCTGCGGTTGCTGTGGAACGGCATCTTCGGACTGCGGCATATCCGCCCACCAGGCCTGCCACGGCGTCAGTGCTTCAGCCGATGAGGCTTTCGGTTCGTCCACGACCGACAACCACTGCAGTGCCGTTGCTACCGCATGCTTGCAGTTACGTCCGACCGGACAACTGCACACACCACCAAGCCTTCCGTTATCCACATGTAAGCGGGTGCTGTAGAGATGATGACCGGAGCCGCGAACGCGAGCTTCGATCGTGCTACTGCCGTCGGGACGGCCGACCTGTTCGACACGCGCGTCGCTGAAATACACCCAGCCACGCTTAAACGTGGCGTGATCAGCCATATACTCAATATCATCAACGGTAAACAACGACATAGCACTCCACAGGCGTACCGAAACGGGGCAAGAGCGGACAGGAATACACGTACACTTTCACCCACCGCCGCGATGACGGCAGGCAAGCTCATGTTTCCATACGGGGATATTTTATGATGAGAGGTCTGCGCATTGCGAATCAGACAGCAAACAGGAGCACGAATCAGCCTGCAGCAAGGCTAATGTCTCGCAAGCGTTTTGCCAGCAGTACTCAAACCGGATAGACAGAGTTGAATGCCCGGTCCTGCGCCATATGGCTAAGTAATGTAATTTTGGCGGCGGCCAAGTTGCATTCAACCCGTAACGGCTGATCAGTTGAGCGCCGGCCATGACCATTACCCTTGCCTTCAGCCATGCGGCGGCGCTTGTCATGATCACTGCGCCGGTCATACACCGAACAGCGCCGCTCGGTGTACTCGTATTGGGAGAACTGGAAGGTTTTCCACCATTCTTCCGCTTCCTGCAAGGTTGCCATCATCGGACTCAGCGGCGCACCGCTGCGGGTACTGGACCAATAGAATCGAATTCTGCCGTCGACCAAATCCTTGAACAGTTTCATGGAATTCACCGCTGGTTATGTTCGGCTGCGGCACAGCCGGGGAGTTGAGAAGCACGGTTCCCGGTAAAACTTTCAGTTTGCTCTGTTACGCTGCGAGCAACTGTTCAGATTGCTTACAGTGTAGCCACTGAAAAGACTTTCAGGGTAACCGGCCACATGCAGTCTCAACATACGGTTTCCATGTTACAGAAAAGCCTGCCAAAGCGGCCGACCAGCTGAACTCATCAGAAACCCCAGCATGCCCAGGTTGACCACGACAGTGCCCCAGAACACCGAACGAAAAGCAGCCTTGACCGACTTGTGCCGCAGTATTTTCTGGGCACATAGGGCACCGGGCCAGCCACCCACCAATGCCAGCATATGCAGGGTCGACTCCGGCGTACGATACTGGTTTTTTTGGGCCGCCGATTTATCCATGGCATAGACCACAAAGGTCACTCCACTCAAGACTGCCATCAACAACGGCAGCTGCCACGGCAAATACTCCATCAACACAGCCACCACCAAAACGGCGAACAGCGCCAGCACCGGCATTACCACATCGGCGGCACCCCGATGTTGCGGCGACCGGCGTTTCACGCTTTTGCCTGCAAGCATGACACCTTCGGCTTTTGGCCGATTATCCTTGTCGGTCGTGGGGACGTATGTCACCAGCTGGTTGATCTGAGGTAACAGGGTGCGATCACGCAACGCGCTGACATGAAAGAACACGTCAGCCCCGCCATCCAGCGGTTGAATAAAACCGAATCCCTTATCTGCATTCCACTTTTTGACACGTCCTTTTGCAGCCATGTACCGGCATCCCTCTTCAAGTGATCACAACGGCAGTCATGATAGCAAATGCCGCCGCGATCATAGAGCCGATGTGCCACTTCCGATCTGGACTCCGCCGCTCCCCCTTGTTGCTCAATACGGTTCAGTGTAGCCAGACTGCAGCGACCCACCTTGGCCCAGCCGCACCTCGTCAGGATACTGCTAGACTCAAGCAGGTGCGGCCTGCGTTGCTAGACGCGATGGACCGTCGCACAGGGCTGAGAGGTGCCGTCTGATGAAGCCAAATCAGAACTCGGAACACAACAGCGATGAAATGAATACCGGTGAGGTCGTGTCGGTGCGTGGCAGCGTGGTCGACATCCGTTTTGATCGCCAACTGCCCACTATCTACTCGTTGCTGCGTGCCGGTGACGCGCAACAGATCGTGATTGAAGTGTTGGCTCAACGCGATGCTCACCATGTGCGCGGAATCGCCTTGACCCCCACTTCAGGCCTGGCCCGCGGCATGCCGGTCGAAGACAGTGGCGGGCCGCTGCAAGCCCCGGTGGGCAAGGGCATTATGGCGCGCATGTTTGATGTGTTCGGCAACACCATCGACCGCGAGCCGCCGCTGACTGACGTGCAGTGGCGTTCGGTACACCACCCGCCGCCACCGTTGGCGCGCCGCTCAACGCATACCGAAGTGTTTGAAACCGGCATCAAGTTGATCGATGTACTGCTGCCGCTTGAGCGTGGCGGCAAGGCCGGTCTGTTCGGCGGTGCAGGCGTCGGCAAGACGGTGCTGCTGACCGAAATGATCCACAACATGATCGGCCATCATGCGGGGGTCAGTATTTTCTGCGGCATTGGCGAACGCTGCCGTGAAGGTGAAGAACTGTACCGCGAGATGAAACAGGCGGGTGTGCTGCCGAACATGGTGATGATCTTCGGCCAGATGAACGAGCCCCCGGGCAGCCGCTTCCGCGTCGGTCATGCGGCCCTGACCATGGCCGAGTACTTCCGCGACGATGAGCACCGCGATGTACTGCTGTTGATCGACAATATTTTCCGCTTTATTCAAGCCGGGATGGAAGTATCGGGGCTGATGGGACAGATGCCTTCACGGCTCGGCTACCAGCCGACGCTGGGCACCGAGCTGTCGCAACTGGAAGAACGTATCGCCAACACCGACCGTGGCGCGATCACCTCCATTCAAGCCGTCTACGTACCGGCAGACGATTTCACCGACCCGGCCGCCGTGCATACCTTTTCTCACCTCTCCGCCTCCATTGTGCTGTCACGCAAGCGCGCCAGCGAGGGGCTCTATCCGGCCATCGACCCGCTGCAATCCAGCTCCAAGATGACCACACCGGGGATCGTCGGTGAGCGCCATTACCGGCTGGCCCAGGAGATCCGCCGTACCCTCGCACAATACGAACAGCTCAAGGACATCATCGCCATGCTCGGTCTTGAGCAGCTGTCGTCAGAAGACCGCAAGGTGGTGGCCCGTGCGCGACGACTGGAGCGGTTTCTGACCCAGCCCTTTTTCACCACCGAGCAGTTCACCGGCATGACCGGCAAACTGGTCAGCCTTGACGATTCACTGGATGGCTGTGAACGCATTTTGCGTGATGAATTCGAGGACTATCCGGAAAGCGCACTGTACATGATCGGGACGATGGACGAGGCCAGGCAAAAACACGCTGCAACGGAGGCCCCGCATGTCGCCGATGAGCCTTAAGGTGCTGCTGCCCTATGGCATCTTCGCCGAAGCCAGCGAGGTGACTGAGGTTGTGGCGGAAACCGACGCAGGGGCGTTCGGGCTGCTGCCCCACCGCCTGGATTGCGTAGCCGCGCTGGTGCCGGGCATTTTGATCTACCACTCACAGGACGAGGGCGAACGCTTTATCGCGGTGGATCAGGGCGTACTGATCAAGGCCGGGCCCGACGTCATCGTATCGGTACGCCATGCATTGGCCGGAACCGACCTGGAGCAGTTGCGCCAACAGGTGACAGAAGAGTTTCTGACCCTGGACGAGCAGGAACGTAGCCTGCGTTCGGTGATGGCAAAACTGGAAAGCGGATTTCTGCGTCGATTCGCGGGCCTGAGCAATGACCGACGGACCTGATAACAATACGCACAAGACACCGGATTTCGCCCATCAGGTCGGCACCAAGGCCACGCGCAAGCTCAAGGCTCGGCGTCAGCGAACTCCGGGGCTGTGGTTTGGACTGGGCATGATGGGTCTGATCGGTTGGTCCGTGGTGGTGCCAACTTTGCTGGGCGCCGCCATCGGTCTTTGGCTGGACAAGCACAGCCCGGGACATTACTCGTGGACATTGGCGCTATTGATGGCCGGGCTCTGTATCGGTTGCCTGAACGCCTGGCATTGGGTGGCCAAAGAGGACCGGGCCATGCGCGACGAGCAGGAGGATGAGCATGAGTGAAACGCTGATATGGGGGGTGTGTGCAACCGCAGGACTGGGGCTGGGCATGCTGTTCTTCGGTGGCCTGTGGTGGACTGTTCGACATGGCATCACCTCGCCCCGCCCCGCCCTGTTGTTTATCACCAGCCTGCTGCTGCGGATGAGTATCACCCTCGCGGGGTTTTATTGGGTCGCGGATGGTCAATGGCAACGGATGCTGGCGTGCCTGTTGGGATTTGTCATCGCACGCCTGATTCTGATGCGGGTGCTCGGCCCGTCCCTGAGACATGTGCTGCCACTACAGGAGAACGGCCATGCCCCTTAGTCCTGATGAGACCCTGTTCTGGCAGTACGGCATCGTCCACCTCAACGCCACTATCCTGTACACCTGGGGACTGATGCTGATGCTGACCCTTGGCGCCTGGTTGATCACCCGCCGTCTGTCCAGTGGACTGACCCGTTCGCGCTGGCAAAACCTGCTGGAAATAATCGTCACCACAATCATGAAACAGATCGAAGAGGTCGGCCTGACACACCCGCAGACCTATCTTGGCTTTCTCGGCACGCTATTCCTGTTCATCGCCAGCGCCAGCCTGCTCACCATTGTCCCCGGCTATCAGCCCCCCACCGGATCCCTGTCGACCACGGTGGCGCTGGCGTTATGCGTGTTTGTGGCCGTCCCCCTGTTTGGCATCGCTGAACAGGGGTGGGTCAATTACCTCAAGTCCTATGTACAGCCTACGTTTCTCATGCTGCCGTTCAACCTCATCAGCGAACTGTCACGCACTCTGGCGCTGGCCGTCCGCCTGTTTGGCAACATGATGAGCGGCGCCATGATCATCGCCATTCTGCTCAGCATTACCCCTTTCATCTTTCCGATTGTCATGACCCTGCTCGGTCTGCTCACAGGCATGGTACAGGCGTACATTTTCAGCATTTTGGCAGCGGTCTACATTGCCGCAGCGACGCAAGTCCGTAGCCGCACCACCTCGCCCACAGCAGGTGACGCAGCATGAATGCTCGACTGATCAACGCAAGGAAGTCCCATGGATAGCATGACACTTATCGCCCTGATTTCGATTACCATCGCCGGTCTGACCACCGGTTTCGGCACCATGGCACCGGCCTTGGCCGAAGGGCGAGCCGTCGCCACTGCATTGAGTGCATTGGCACAGCAGCCCGACGCCTCAGCCACCATTACTCGAACCCTGTTTGTGGGGCTGGCGATGATCGAATCCACAGCCATTTACTGCTTTGTGGTATCGATGATCCTTCTGTTCGCCAATCCGTTCTGGAACTACGCGCTCGCGCTTGCTGCAGGACGCTGAACCATGCTGATCGACTGGTTCACCGTCGTCGCCCAGCTGATCAACTTCCTCATTCTGGTGGGGTTGATGAAGCGTTTTCTGTATCAGCCGATTCTCGATGCCATTGATGCACGGGAACGGCGGATCGCCACCGAGCTGGCCGATGCGGCGGCGAAATGCGCCGAGGCGGAACGGGCACGCGACGACTTCAGGCACAGGAGTAGCGCTCTGGATCAGCAACGCGACACGCTGCTGAAAGCGGCAGAGGCAGAGGCAGAGATGCGGCGCACCCAGCTGTTGACCGACGCACAACAGGCAGCCGACATGCTGAGCCAGCAGCACCGGGATGCGCTGGCACAGGAGTATCTACAGTTCAAAACCGAGCTGTCCAGACTCACTCGGGATGAGGTGTTCGCCATCAGCCGCAAAGTGCTGGGCGACCTGTCCGATACCACGCTGGAAGCGCGCATGTGCGAGGTCTTCGTGCAACGCCTGCAACATCTGGACACCGCCACCCGTGACCAACTGATCAGTGCTTTTTATGCCAGCCCCGGTCCGGTATGGGTGCGCAGCACCTTCGAGCTGCCGCCGCCACAACGCCAGTCGATACAGGCGGCCGTTGACGTGCTGTTTGCTACTGCGGTATCCGTGCAGTTTGCCACCACTCCCACGCTGATCAACGGCCTCGAACTCAGTATCAACGGCCGCAAACTGGGGTGGAACATCGCCGATTATCTGGCCGCAATGGACACCCGCGTCAGCACCCTGCTGGCACGTCACTCAGTACCGGAACCACGGCCATGAATGCTTCAGCCGAGGATCTGCGGAGCACGTTTATACGTGCCTTTGCCGACTTGAAACAGGGACGTGAAACCTTCGTGCCGCAGCTTGGCACCCAGGAAATGGGCCGGATCACCCGCCTGTCCACCGGCATTGCGCAGGTCAGCGGCCTGCCCGGCGTCGGTGCCGATGAGCTGGTCAGCTTTGGTGACGGCGTGTTCGGCATCGCCTTCAACGTGGACGAAGACGAGATCGGCGTAGTGCTGCTGGGCGAATACCGGCATCTGCAGGCCGGCAACGCTGTCGAGCGCACCGGGCGGGTGATGGATGTCTGCGTCGGTACGGGGCTGCCAGGACGTGTGATCGACCCGCTCGGTCGGCCGCTCGATGGCCTCGGAGCCATTGCCACCGAGGCACGCCTGCCCATAGAACGTCCGGCACCGCCGATCATGGACCGTGCGCCGGTCACAGTCCCGCTGCAGACCGGCCTGAAGGTAATTGATGCGCTGATTCCGGTCGGCCGTGGACAGCGTGAGTTGATCCTGGGTGATCGCCAGACCGGTAAAACCGCCATCGCCATCGACACCATCCTCAACCAGCGCGGCAAGGATGTACTCTGTATCTATTGCGCCATCGGCCAACGTGCCTCGGCGGTAGCCAAGGTCGTGGCCACGCTGCAGGCGCACGATGCAATGGACTACTGCGTGGTGGTGCTGACCGAAGGCAACGACCCGCCGGGGCTGACCTACATCGCGCCCTATGCCGCCACCAGCATCGCCGAGTATTTTATGGCGCAGGGGCGTGACCTGCTGATCGTTTACGATGACCTGACCCACCACGCCCGCGCCTACCGCGAGCTGTCACTGCTGCTGCGGCGTCCTCCCGGTCGGGAGGCGTTCCCCGGCGACATTTTTTACATCCATTCGCGGCTACTTGAACGTGCCACCCGCCTGCGACCGGAGTGCGGCGGCGGCTCATTGACCGCGTTTCCGATCATTGAAACCGAAGCCCAAAACCTGTCAGCCTACATTCCGACCAATCTGATCTCGATCACCGATGGCCAGATCTATCTGTCACCCTCTTTGTTTGAACTGGGGGTGTTACCGGCCATCGATGTTGGCCAATCGGTCTCGCGGGTGGGCGGCAAAGCGCAACAACCGGCCTACCGCGCGGTAGCGGGTGATCTGAAGCTGGCCTATGCCCAGTTCGAGGAGTTGGAAACCTTCGCCCGCTTCGGTGCCCGTCTGGATGAACACAGCCGCGCGGTGATCGAGCATGGACAGCGTATTCGCGCCTGCCTCAAACAGGCTGAAGGCGCACCGGTTTCGATGCCCGCTCAGATCACTGTACTGCTGGCCCTGATCGAGGGCTTGTTCGACCCCATCCCGATGGAGCGAATGGCCGATGCAGAGCAGGCGGTGCGCGAGGCCGGTACCGCGCTGCCCGATGCCCTGCAGCAACGGTTAGACGGTGCCGAGCGCCTTCGTGATCAGGATCGCACGGCGATCATCGCCCTCGCCCAAGCCGCATTGGACAACCTGCCCGGAGCGCCCTCATGAGTCATTCCTCTGCCGACCTGCGCCGTCAGATCAACAGCGCCACCGACCTTCAGGCCGTGGTCCGCACCATGAAAGCTCTGGCTGCTTCGAGTATCAACCAATACGAACAGGCCGTGCAGGCGCTGGCAGATTATGCCCATAGTGTGGAACTGGGGTTGAGCGTCTGCTTGCGTAACGTCGCCAGCGAGCATCCCCTCGGCCTTGAAACCCTATCCGGCACGACAACGCCCGCTGGGGTTGTCGTGTTCGGCTCGGATCAGGGGCTGGTGGGGCAATTCAATGATGTGGTGGCCAACCATGCTCTGCAAGCATTGGCGGATCAGTCACCCCGCCCGCTCGTATGGGCCGTGGGCGAACGCGTACATGCAAACTTGGCCGATGCAGGTTTGCCACCGGCGGGGGACTTCGGCGTCCCCGGTTCCGTGCAGGCGATTACCCTGCTGGTCGGACAGATTCTGGCGGAAAGTGAAGCACGCATCAGCCGAGGCGAAATCAGCGGGCTCCGTCTGTTTTACAACCAGCCCACGCCTGCGACAACCTATTCACCCACGAGTCAGCACCTGTTGCCACTGGATGCACACTGGTATCAGCAACTGACCCAGCGGCACTGGCCGAGCGACAATCTGCCCGAAGTACTAGGGGCCGACACCTCAACCTTGCAGGCGCTGATCCGCGAATATCTGTTCGTCTCCCTGTTTCGCGCCTGTGCCGAATCGCTGGCCAGCGAGAATGCGAGCCGCCTGAGCGCGATGCAGCGCGCCGACACCAACATCGGCGAACGTCTGGAAATACTCAGCATGAGCTTTCATCGTGAACGTCAGGACGGCATCGACGAGGAGCTGTTCGATGTCATCGCCGGTTTTGAAGCCCTGCCAAAACGTTGATGCGCTGGTACCGGTTTCACTCAAAACACTGGCCGACCGCGCTGTGCTGGTTCAGGCTGATAGGGACATGACTTAACAACGACAAGAGCCTACATGATGACCCAGGACCAACTGCTGATCCTCTTCATTCTTCTGGCCACCATGGTGATGTTCATCCTGGGCCGCTGGCGGCACGATATGGTCGCGGGCGCTGCCCTGCTGGGCTGCGTGTTGACGGGCCTGATTGATGCTCAGAACGCCTTTCTTGGCTTTGCCCACCCGGCAGTGGTCACCGTTGCCTGTGTACTGGTACTGAGCCGAGGTCTGCAGCTATCCGGTGCGGTGGATATCCTCGCCCGCCATGCATTGCCGAAAAAGGCCGGCACGCTGCTCAGCCTTGCTGCGCTGACCGCACTCGGTGCCTTCCTGTCCGGTTTCATGAATAACGTCGGTGCCATGGCACTGCTGATGCCGGTGGCCGTACAGCTGTCGGGACGCCTGAACCTGACCCCGGGGCAGGTACTGATGCCATTGGCCTTCGGTACCATTCTGGGAGGCATGACGACACTCATCGGCACCCCACCCAACCTGATCGTGTCCGGCTTTCGCAAGGAAAGTATTGGCAGTGGCTTCGAGATGTTCGATTTTACGGCGGTCGGTCTGCCGCTTGCCCTGCTTTGTGTGTTGTTCATCGCATTGCTGGGCTGGCGGCTGGTACCCGCCCGCAAGAACCCGGGCACTGAGGGCTTCGAGACCGGTGCCTATATCACCGAGACGCGCGTACTCGATAACAGCAAGATTGCCGGCATGTATTTGCGCGAAGTGGAAGCGGAGCTTGACGAAAGCGGTGCCCAGGTCATCCGCCTGATCCGTAATAATGTCAGCGTCAACGCACCCTCCCCCGGTCGCCGCATCAGGGCCGGGGATATTCTGGTCATTGAAGCCGACGTGGAGTCCATGGCCGGTGTGCTCAGTGCTCTGGGACTGGCATTGGAAGAGGCCGAGCCCCCCTCCGAGAATGAAAACACACGCAAAGCGGATGCTGATTCAAAGGATGAGGAGCGCGAAGCGGACAGCAACGGCGATGGCGTGATGCTGATGGAGCTGGTGGTACGTACGGAGTCGCCACTGCAGGGACGCTCAGCCCGTGACATTGGGCTGCGGACCCGCTACGGCCTCAATTTGTTGGCGGTATCACGCGAGGGCTCTCGCTCTCGGGCGCGTCTGCGCACACTGAAAATCAAAGCTGGCGACCTGCTGTTGATGCAGGGCTCAGAGGAAGCGCTGGCTGAATTCGTCGCGGATAATGGCTGTATTCCGCTGGCAGAACGGGAGCTGCGTATCCCCGACCGCAACCAGGCTCTGACCGCAACCCTGATCATGTTGGCGGCAGTCGCTACGGCAGCGTTCGCACTGTTGCCCACCGCCATCGCCTTTGCTGCCGGGGTGTTGGCCTCAATGGCGCTGCGCACGGTACCTTTGCGCTCAGTGTATGACGCCATCGACTGGCCGGTGATCATTCTGCTCGGCGCACTGATGCCCGTGGCCGCCGTCATGGAGAGTACCGGCACCGCAACCCTGATTGCTGAGTTCATGATGCAGCATGTGGCTCAAGGCAGTGGCCTGATCGCGATCGGTCTGATTCTGACGCTGACCATGCTGATTTCAAGCGTGGTCAACAATGCCGCGACCGCCGCCGCCATGTGCCCGATCGCGCTGGGGACCGCCGCAGCGCTGGGCGCTCAGCCCGATGCCTTCCTGATGGCGGTTGCCATCGGCTCATCCTGCGCTTTCCTGACCCCGATCGGGCATCAGAACAATACGCTGATACTGGGGCCTGGCGGCTTCAACTTCGGCGATTACTGGCGTTTGGGATTGCCGATTTCGGTGCTCGTGGTCGTCATCAGCATTCCGCTGCTGCTGCTGGTATGGCCACTCTAAATTAACGATTTGCCGTTTGCAGCCCTGACATTGAGCGTCTATGTTTCCATACATTGTAAATAAAATGGGGAGAGTGCCATGTCCTCCCAGCTTGTGGACCGATTCGGCCGTCATGTCAGTTATCTGCGCCTCTCTGTCACCGACCGGTGTGACTTCCGTTGCGTGTACTGCATGGCAGAAAAAATGCAGTTCCTCCCCCACGACCAAGTGCTTTCACTCGAAGAACTCTACGATGTTGCCCATGCCTTCAACCAACTGGGCGTCAACCGGATTCGTTTGACCGGCGGCGAACCACTGGTGCGCCGAGGGGTCATGAGCCTGATCGAGCGTCTGGGCCAGCTGCCGGTCGAGCTGGTGCTCACCACCAACGGTTCGCAACTGCACAAAATGGCCATGGATCTGGCCCGCTGCGGCGTCGAGCGTCTCAATATCAGTCTGGACTCGCTACAGCCGGAGCGCTTCAAAACCCTGACCCGCAACGGCCGTCTCGATCAGGTGCTCACCGGCATTGAAGCGGCCCGCTCGGCCGGATTCAAACGCATCAAGCTCAATACCGTCATGCTCAAGGGGCGCAATGATGACGAGGTGCTGGACCTGGTCGACTTTGCCCGCCGTGCGGGCCTCGATATCAGCTTTATCGAAGAGATGCCGTTGGGCCAGATCACCGAACATGAACGCGCAGAGTGTTTCTGCTCCAGTGATGAGCTGCGTGAGCGTATCAGCAGCCGCTATGCACTCACCCCATCCACCGAACGCACCGGTGGCCCGTCGCGTTATTTCCGCATGGCAGATAGCGATATCCGCGTCGGCTTCATCTCGCCACACAGTCACAACTTTTGCGGCGACTGTAACCGCGTCCGCGTCACTGTTGAAGGCCGTTTGCTGTTGTGCCTGGGCAATGAGCATTCCGTCGATCTGCGTGAGGTGCTGCGCAGCTATCCCGATGACGCAGAACGATTGCAACAAACGCTGATAAACGCCATGGCGATCAAGCCGGAGAAACATGAATTCAACCTGGAAGAACAGCCGCAGATTTTGCGTTTCATGAACATGACCGGCGGCTGATCCTGCCACTTGGTACCGGAGTCGATATGTCCAAAACCCCAGCTGCTCAGTTCGTTCCGCTCAGTATTGCGGTACTGACCGTTTCCGATACCCGCACCACGGCCAACGACACCTCCGGTGACCTGCTGGCCGATCGCCTGATCAGCGCAGGACATGCCTTGGCGGCTCGCGGTATCGTCCGCGATGATATCTACCAAATGCGTGCCCGTGTATCCGCATTGATCGCCGACACCGAGACTCAGGTGATCTTGATCACCGGCGGTACCGGCTTCTCGCACCGGCCCTGCAACTTTGTCGGCACGTTGCAACGCGCGCTGGACACCCGCCGGGCGGAATCGCACGATGAACCGGCCTGAACCGTTTTTGTCTTATCGCCCCCACCTGTAAAACGTCTTTAGACTGGCGAATTACGGGAAAATGATCTAGATCAATAGAACGATTGTTTGAATCTGAAGATCTGCTGAATTTCGGCCCCCTCGCAAACGGACTGCTACTGTTTGATTAAAAAGTGACCAACCGACCGACCCATTAAGGGGACAGGGCCGGTCGCCGAAGAGGGCACGAACATGCATATGTGGAAACTCAAGCGCCGTAACTTTCTCCAAGGGCTGAGCCTTACCACGGCCGGAGTGATGATCAGCGGCAAGGGCTGGGCGCTCAACCGCCTGGAACCGATCCAGAACACACTGGCCAGCGAATATCCTTACCGCGGCTGGGAAGATCTGTACCGCAACGAATGGGACTGGGATCATGTTGGTCACGCCGCCCACTGTATCAACTGTATGGGCAACTGCGCCTGGAACGTCTATGTCAAAGACGGCCTGGTGATCCGCGAAGAGCAGATTGCCAAATATCCCCAGGTCAATCCGAACGTTCCTGATGCCAACCCGCGTGGTTGCCAGAAAGGCGCCATCCATTCCACCGCCATGTACGAAGCCGACCGCCTGCGTTACCCGCTAAAGCGCGCCGGTGAGCGCGGCGAAGGCAAGTGGCAGCGCATCTCCTGGGATCAGGCCACCGAAGAGATCGCCGACAAGGTGATCGATATCTTCGTCAAATACGGCCCCGGCAAACTTAAAACTCACCAGGGCTCCGGCAACCAGACCATGGTGCGCCATTCCGGCCCCAGCCGTTTTGCCTCACTGGTGGGCGGCATCCAGCTGGATGGTTTTACCGTGGTCGGCGACCTCAATACCGGTGCCCATCTGGCCTACGGCAACCCGCTGGAGAGCTTTACCTCCGATGCCTGGTTCGATGCCGATTACATTATGCTCGGCATGATCAATCCCAATGCCACCCGTATCCCTGATGCGCACTACATCTGGGAAGCCAAGTACAACGGTGCCCGCATCACCAGCACCGCGCCGGACTACAACCCAAGCTCCATCCATACCGATCTGTGGATGCCGATTGAGCAGGGTTCGGACCCTTTCCTGGCGATGTCGTTCGTCAACGTCATCATCGAGGAAAAACTGTACCAGCCCGCGTTCATGAAGGAACAAACCGACCTGCCGATGCTGGTCCGCACCGACAACGGCAAGCTGCTGCGTGAGAGCGACCTGGTCGACGGCGGCTCCGATGAGGTGTTCTACCACTGGGACCTGAACACCAACCAGGCGGTCATGGCCAAGGGCTCCATGGGCAGTGACAACAAGGACTTGAAACTCGGCAACGTGGACCCGGCGCTGGAAGGCGAATTCGAGGTCAACGGTATCGATGTCACTACCGTGTTCGAGCAGGTGAAGAAAGAAGCCGCCAAATATCCGCCGGAAAAAACCCGCAAGCAGACCGGCCTGCATGCCGACGTGGTGCGCAATGAAGCCCGCCATCTGGCCAAAGCAAAAAAAGCGATCATCATGCTGGGCTATATCACTTCCAGCTACTCCAACTGCCTTTATATCGGCTGGGGTTATGCGCTGGCCCTGGCGCTGACCGGCCACGGCGGCCGTACCGGCGGTCTGGACACCTCCTGGGTGGTGTGGAATCACCCGAAATGGACCGAGCTGTCCACCTTCGACGGCAAGAAGTCGGCCCGCTACGAGCCCGGTGGGCTGGGCGAAGTACTGCGTGGCGACATGATGAGTGGCATCCGCCGCCACTTCGACAACAAGAAGCTCAAGGAGCGTGTCGGCTTTGACGTCGACGAGATGGAAGCGATGATGCAGGAGTCCATCGACAAGGGCTGGATGCCCTACTACGGCGAGATCAAGGGCATGATCTCCATTGCCGACAACACTTTCCGCCGTAACAAACTGGCAGAACATTACCGCGACGAGCATCTGCGCCAGGCCAGTGAACTGTACGTCAACGTCAACGTGCGCATGGACTCCACCGCCGAATGGGCCGACTACATATTGCCTGCGGCCAGCCACTACGAAGCCTGGGATCTGCGTACCCAGGGCTATCACCGTTTCTGTAATGTGTTCACCGAATCGGTGCCGCCGGTGGGCGAATCCAAGCCCGACTGGGACATCATGGCACTGCTCACCAAGAAGATTCAGGAACGTGCCATCGCGCGAGGTATCGGCCCGATTCCGGATGGCGAGGTCACCCGAGACCTGCACACCATCCATGACGACTACACCATGAACGGCAAGCTCAATACCGCATTGGATGCGACCCGTTACATTGTGGATAACTCACCGGAGTTCGGCGGCGTCACCCTGGAAGAAGCGGCGGAAAAAGGCTTTATCGTCATGAACGAGCATGCCGGCCTGAACCAGCCGTTACAGAAAGACCAGCCCTATAACCCGTTCACCGCCCAGACCGATGGTAAAAAGCCCTATGAAACCCTGACCGGACGCATCACCTTCTACTGCGACCACCCGCGTTTCGTACAGCTTAAATCCACCGTGCCCACGGCGCGTCTGTACGCCGGCCCGGAAGCCTCGAACTACCCGCTGCACTTCTACTCGCCGCACGCCCGCTGGGGCATTCACTCCAACTGGCGCAGCAACAAGTACCTGCTGCGACTGCAGCGCGGTGAGCCCAACATCTACATCAATCCCCAGCTGGCTGAACAACGCGGCATCAAGGATGGTGACCGGGTGAAACTGTTCAACAGCAACGGCGAGTTCTTCGCTCAGGCCAAGTTCTACCCCAGCATCCCGGTCAACTCGATCATGATGGAACACGGGTGGGAGCCACACCAGTACATCCACCGCAAGCCGATGAACAACTCCCATGTCACCCTGCTGCAGCCTCTGGAGCTGGTCGGTGGTTGGGGCCACCTCCAGTTCATCTATGCCAAATGGAACGCCAATCAGGTCATCCATGAAAGCAGCTACGACATCGCGCTGGCCACGGCGGATGAAATCAGCGACCCACGGGCCGTATAAGAGGAGACTGTCATGGCTGTCAAACGTCAACTGAGCATGGTCCTGGACCTGAACAAATGTATCGGCTGCCAGACCTGCACCGCGGCCTGCAAACTGATGTGGACCAACCGTAACGGCCGAGAGTTCATGTACTGGAACAACGTGGAAACCCAGCCTGGCAAGGGCTACCCGCGTGACTACCAGAACATGGGCGGCGGCTTCGATGAAAACGGCGGCTTGCGTCTGGGCCGCCAGCCTAGCCAGGAAGACTACGGTATTCCCTGGGAGTACAACTACGAAGAAGCGCTGATGACCGGTACCGACCCCTGGCTGAGGCCCAACGTCAAACCCACCTGGGGCGCGAACTGGGACGAGGATGAAGGGCTGGGCGAATACCCCAACAGCTACTACTTCTACCTGCCACGGCTGTGTAATCACTGCGCCAACCCCGCGTGCCTTGCGGCCTGTACCCGCAACGCCATTTACAAGCGTCAGGAAGACGGCATCGTACTGGTAGACCAGGAACGCTGCCGCGGCTACCGCTATTGCGTCAACGCCTGCCCGTACAAAAAGATCTACTTCAACGAACAGATCTCCAAGTCCGAGAAGTGCATCTTCTGTTACCCGCGTATCGAGAAAGGCCTGCCAACCGCCTGCGCCCAGCAGTGTGTCGGCCGTATCCGCTGGATCGGCTACCGCGATGACGAGGAAGGCCCCATTCACCTGCTGGTGGAAAAATACAAGGTGGCACTGCCACTGCACCCGGAATGGGGCACCCAGCCCAACGTCTTCTACGTGCCGCCGCTGTCACCGCCCAAGTATGGCCCTGATGGCCAGGCGCTGGATGAGTCGAGGATTCCGCTGGAGTACCTGGAAAGCCTGTTCGGTAATCGGGTCGGAGAGGTCATGGCCACCCTGCAAACCGAGCGTCAGGCCAAGGCCGAAGGGCGCGACAGCGAATTGATGGACACGCTGATCGGTTACAAGCATGCCGAAATGTTCAAACTCAGCTAAGCGGGAGACAAACGGATGAACGGACTGCCGAGCACGCCATACGGACCCGAATACGTCCACGCACGTGGCGTGGTGTTTCGCCTCGCGGCGGCACTGCTGGATTACCCGCTGGCGGAAACCCAGCAGGCGATTGAGGAAGGCCAGGCGGGACAGATTCTGGATACCGCAATGCAGCAGCTGGGGGCTGCGCCCTGGCCCCTGCTGCCCCCCAGCCGGGATCTGATTCAGCTTGAAGTCGGCTACATGGCCACCTTCGTGCATGGCCGCCGCGGCAAGCCTCGGGTGCCACTGGTCGCCAGTGCTTACGAGCGCCTGCTGGCCGGTGACACCCAGGGCAGCTTCCTGCTCAATGTGCAGGCGTTCTATACCCACTTCGGGCTCAAGGCCGCCACCGAAGACGAAGGCCATATCGACGAACCGGACCACTTGGTCGCCATGCTCGAATTTTGCGCCCTGCTCTGCCATCTGGAAGAACAGGCGCTGACCCAAAGGCGGGATGCCAGCCCCTACCAGCGTGCCCTGCGCGATTTCATGGCCCGCTACCTGATACCGCTGACGAACACGATCCGCAGTCGCTACGCCCATGAAAACGACTATGGTTTGGACCCCACACTGGCGCATCTGTTACAGGTACTGCCGGACTGGGCTGACAGCCAGCAAGCGGTACTGGAACACCAGGCCGGTCCTTACCCCGCGCCGGGCAGCCGTCGGATTCCCACGACATCGCTGCCTCAAGGGCTTTGGGACTAGGCACGACTCAAGCGAGGAACCTGTCATGATATTCAACGCCTCCTTTCACCACGCCGTCCTGCTGGGGCTGGCGATTGCCGTGAGCAACACGGCTCACGCGGACCATAGCGAACTCAACCCCAACGCCACCGACATCAAACCGGGGGATACGGTAAAGGTTTCGACCGTCCCCGGCACCATCTACCTGCGCACGCAGAATGATCCGGATGACCTGCTCTGGGACCGCCTGCCCCTGTACCGCATCGAATTGATGCCCGCACCGCCGGTACACACCTCGGTGATCCTGCGCATGGACCCGACTGCGACCACACCCAAGCATCTGTACTTTCAGGTCGCCCGCTCCGATGAACGCTTTTATATGCGCTTGCGCTGGAAAGATGCCACCGAAAACCGTGCCACTACCGTGGACCAGTTCCGTGATGGTGCCGCTGTGCAGTACGCCCTCAAGGGAGCCGAGACTTCGTTCATGATGGGCACCGGGCCGGATAACCCGGTCAATATCTGGTATTGGCGTGCGGACCGGGACGATGCGGAAAGCCTCGCTGCCGGTGGTTTCGGCAGTACCACCCACCTGCCCGAGCAGACCGTATCCGGGGCCAGTGCCTACATTCGCGAAGAGATCGCACAAGACAGCGAATGGCATGTCGTCATGTCCCGTCCACTTAAGGTCGAGGGCGAACATCAGGTTGATCTCAACCGTGCCGCCGTTCCCGTGATCTTTGCCCTGTGGCAGGGCGCGGATGAGCAGCGCGATGGCGACAAGCGGATCAGCCAAAACTGGATTATGCTGGATAACAGCAGCGGCCAATGAACCGGCCTCGGGAGGCGCAATCGATGTCAGTATCCCACTTTTCACCTGATCAGCAGGACCCACTTGCACTGCGACCGGAAGACTGTAACCGAGGACATGCCTGTCAGTTCTGTCCCCAGGAAGACAGCTGCCTGCTGGACAAATCACACCACGAAAAACGCCTGCTGGAGCAACGGCTGGACGGGATTGGCCAGATCATTCTGGTGATGGCCAACAAGGGCGGCGTCGGCAAAAGTACCGTTACCGCCAACCTTGCGGCCGGACTGGCCCAACGCGGCTACCGCGTGGGCGTGGCCGATGCCGATATTCACGGCCCCAACCAGAGCCGCTTTTTCAACCTGGTGGGGCAACGCGTCCACCTGACACCGGCCGGACTGGGCACCCGAACCTGCGCCCACCCGGCATTGGCCCATCCGATCAGGGTCGGATCGCTTGCCTTCCTCATGGACCGTGACGACACCCCGATCGTCTGGCGTGATGCCTACAAGCACGATTTCATGCACCACCTGATCGGCAGTTTTGACTGGGGAGAGCTGGATGTTCTGCTGATCGACATGCCACCCGGTACCGGCAATGAACTGATCACCCTCGCTGACCTGCTGGAACATCAGGCGGTCGCGGCACTGATCGCCACGACGCCACAGGAGGTTGCACTGATGGACAGCCTCAAGGCGATCCGCTTCTGCCAGGAACGCGGACTGCCGCTGATCGGGGTGGTCGAAAACATGGCCGGCGTCACCTGTCCCAATTGTGGTGAAGAGTTCCACCTCTTCCCCCGCGCCCACCTGGCCGACGCGCTGGCCCAACTGGAGGTCAACTCCATCGCCCAGATCCCGCTGTCGCCACAACTGGCGCTCGCCTCGGATACTGGGCACCCGATGCTGCTGGAACACCCTGACAGCACTGAGGCCCGCGCCTTTGCACCCGCCATCGACGCCTGCATCCAGCATGCCCATGCTGCCAGCATGGAAGCCGCCGCACAGGCACTGGAAGGAGTGATGGATGCGGCCGGAGCCGAATTCATGGCCGCAATGGGCACCCTGCCCGACACCACCCGTGACGAGTTGACCGAACTGCTCGCCCGCGAACATGACCGTTTACACAAGACACCCGGACAACCCTGACCCGTGCGCACCCTCGCCACTGAATGCCATTGGACACAAGGAGCCGCCCATGAACGCCCCGACCAATCCCTCGCGCCGGAATTTTTTCCGTCAGATGGCCAGTCGTTTCGACCCCAATGCCCCTGCCGTTGCACCCTGGAGCCTTGTCCCCGAGGTTAATGCCGGTGACGGCGATGTGCTCTGGTCAGGGTGGACCGGCCAGGGCCAGGTATTTGTCGTCGGCGATGAAGGCCGAGTACTGCATTTCGACAGCCACCCGGAGACACAGCGCCTCGGCTGGCAGCTGATGGATGTCCCCATTCGCCAACCCCTGCACGGTATCTGGGGCCGGTCCCCCAACGACTTGCATGCAGTGGGCTGGATGGGCTGTATCCTTCACTTTGACGGTAAGCAGTGGCAATCGGTACAGGGCGGCGTGGTCGATAATGACCAGGGCCGCTTCACCGCCTGCACCGAGAATACACCGCTGTTTGCCATCGACGGCAATGCTGCCGGTGAAGCCTGGGCCGTAGGCGATAATGGTTGCGTATTGCACTTCGACGGCACGCACTGGCAACCGGAAACATCCGGTATCACCACCAACCTGCGCGCGGTTACCTGCACACCCGGCGGCCATGTCTACGCTGCGGGCAATGATGGCAGCGTCATTCGCCGCGATGAGCACGGCCAATGGCAGGTGCTCGACTGTCCACACAGCTCCGGCTTGCACGCATTGCTGGTATTGGGAGAAGACGAACTATTGCTGGCCGGAGGTCGCTATTTTGTCGACCAGGGCGGGTTTCGGGGCGAACTGCTGCGGTATGCCGACGGCTGCTTTACCCCGCTCACCTTCGACACGCCTCTACCTCGGCTCAGAGCCTTGAGGGCCTATAAAGACGGCGTGCTCATTGTGGGCGATCAGGGCCGCTTGTTTTACCTCAAGGACAACCAGCTGAAACAGCTTGAGTGCAATACGCACCACGACCTGATGGATATCATCCCCCTGGCCTCAGGCGAAGCGCTGGTTGTCGGCGATTTCGGGACGGTCATGACCGCTGCGCCCGAGTTTGTACACGCACTGGCTCCGGCCGCTACGGACGAGACTACCTCCCACTGGCAGATCATGCCCTCGGCCACCGAGCGCCAGCTGTGGGGCATTACCCAAACACACGACGGTACCTGTTATGCCTGCGGAGATGCCGGCACGGTCTTACGTCTGCACCATGACGTTTGGGAGCCGCTGCCCGCCCCCAGCGAACTGCCCGTGCACTGCCTGTGGAGCTGCCCCGGCAGCGGCCTGTTTGCGGCGGGTCAGGAAGGGCGGATCTTCCGCTTCGACGGCCAACATTGGCAGCTCCATTTCGACCTGCATCTGGATCTGACCATTCTCGCTCTGTGGGGTACAGCCCCCGATTCCATCTACGCGGTAGGGGATGAAGGCCTGATTCTGCATTTCGACGGCTTGCGCTGGCAGCGCATGCCCAGCGGCACCACCTCTGCCCTGTATAGCCTGTGGGGACTCGATGACGCCCATCTGCTGGCGGTAGGAGATTTCGGTCTCGTCATGCGCTACAACGGTGACAACTGGAAGGATTTCAATGCCGGAACCGAACAGTTCATCTACGGCATCTGGGGTGCGGCTCTGGACGACATCCATGCCGTGGGTCTCTCCGGCACCCTGACCCACTTCGATGGCCAACGCTGGCACGCCGTCCCGGCCCGAGTGCAGGATGACCTGCTCGCCATCTCCGGTTCAACATCTGGCGTATTTGCCGTTGGCACTCGCGGCTGTGCCCTGCATCTGGAGCACGGCAGCTGGCAACGGGAAACTACGCCCACCTCAGAAGGCCTGAGGGCGGTGTGTGCAACGGCTGAAGGAACGGTATATGCGGTGGGTGATCGTGGCGTGATCCTGCGACGCAGGGCACCATAATAAGGATGCAGGCCTCGGGGGCATGCTCAAGGGCGTACCCTGAGGCCTGCATGATAGCGTTACGCCTGCGCCAGCAGTGCTCTTAATGCCTGCATATCGGCGTTGTCGTACATTTCAGCCGCAAGCTCGCGCTGCTCCTCAATGACTTCACGCAGCACCTCATCCGTCGTCAACGGGTTGGCCAGTACCACCCGGAAGACCGTAATCGCCTGCTGGTCATAGCACTCCGGCGTCAGCCGAGTACGCGAGACAAAGGCCTTGCCACGTTCACGCTGCTCTTTCTGCAGGGTCTGAGTAATGCGGCTCAATACCTCATTGATCTGATGACGCAGTCCTGCATCGGCCTCACGCAGCCGTGCCTGCACCTCGGCGGGTACCCAGCGGTAGGTGAAGATATTGAGCTCCGGCTCAGACACCAGCTCAAAATCGTCCAGCGTGGCGATGCGGTCGGCAAAGCGCCGCGCCAGCTCGATGCCATTTTCGATCAACATGGCATAGCCACGACGGCTGATGATTTTCAGACCGGCATGTACCAACATTGCCATGCCGGGGCGCGAGCCTTCCAGCGTTGTGCTGCCAAGATCCTTGGAGCCCTGACGGATAATGTACTGGGCATGATGCTCGATACTTTCCAGCATCGACGGATCACGGAACAGCACCAACCCCACGCCCATGGGCACATACAACTGCTTGTGCGCGTCGATGGTGACCGAGTCGGCACGCTCGATCCCCTTCAGCAGCGGCCGATAGCGATTGGAAAACAGAGTTGGTCCGCCCCAGGCTGCATCCACATGAAAATGCAGGCCATGAGCTTCGGCAATGTCGGCCATTTTGTCCAACGGGTCGATATTGCCGGTTTCAGTGGTGCCCGCGATACCGACCAGTGCAAAGGGACGTATCCGCTGCTGCTTCAGCTCTTCGATTTTCCGTTCCAGCGCATCCAGACAAATACGGTTGCAGCTGTCCGTTTCAATAGCGATCAGGTTTTCACGCCCGATGCCCAGCACATCCGCCGACTTCGACAACGAGTAGTGGCCACGGTCCGATACCAGCACGGCCGCACCTTCACAGCCGTAATGACGCATGGCACCGAAGATGCCGCTGTGATTAATGCCGGGGAAGTCCCCATCCGGCCCAAACGCCCGGTTGCGCGCGGTCCATAGTGCGGTGATATTGGCAACGGTACCGCCGGAACAGAACGCGCCCAGGCGCTTGCGCCCATGGTGCAGCCAGGTGTCGTAAAACTCGGTGGATTCCCCGTAAGTCAGACGGTGCAGCATGCCCAGAACCTGACGTTCAAGCGGCGTAAACGCCTTCGACGTTTCGGTCTTCACCAGATTCTGATTCAAGGCGATCATGATTTTCGACAGCGGAATCATGAAATAGGGCAAGGCCGAAGTCATATGACCGACAAAGCTCGGCGACGAGGTATGCACCGATTGCGCCACCACCTTGTCGAGCAGGAACTCGGTATGCTCGGAGACAAAAACAGGGTCTTCAGGTACCCGGGTATCGTTGAAGTCCTGCTCAATCTTGACCAGATCCGCCTCTTCCGCAACGATATGCTCCTGCAGGAAACCGGCAAGGTTGGCTGATATATCAGTATCCAGGCGGTTCAGCGTAGAGCCGGGCGCTTCCGGAACGGTGAAAATCCTCAGTAGGTTTTCCATGCTGATTTCAGCCATGCTGTTTTTTTTATGCACTTCTACCATGAACCTGTAGTCAGTCTGGACAACCGCAAAGGCACTGTCGCCGCCTCGCCTCTGTCAGACTCAACATCCTCTCTCGTTACTTCACAAAGCGGCTGTCGATGTAAACAAAACCGCTGCCGAAGTCGGCACTTAGCCTGCCAACCTGATCATTCTACGTTAAGCCACCCAAGCCTCGCATCATGTATTAGTGCTTGATTTTTTGATCAGTGGTCGAGATGAGGGCCTGTTTGCCCCGCGAAAACATCTGACACATATAAAGTTGCCGTACAATTGCCCCATGAATATTACTGCCCTCGCCTCAGCCCCACTGGATGATCCACTGTATTACCTGCGTAATGCCCGGCAGGTGATTCAGCTCTGCCTGAGCCAATACGCCGACCTGCTGCTGTCTGAAGAGGCCGCTTTATTGGAGCAACTGCTGTCACTCGACGTTTCCGCACAGGCGCTGCTGCTGCGTATGGTCATGCGTAAGGGTACGCGGTTTCGCAGCGACAACGTGAGCTACAACGAAGTGCCGGATCAGGCCCATGCACTTCGGCAGTTGGTGGAGGCCCGGCTGGTGGATGACCAGCCTGAGGTCTCCATCGCCGCGCTCGGTGACCTGTGCCGCCGCGAGGAGTGCCGAGTACTGGCTCAACACCTGCTGCCCGAGGTGCATTTCACCGCGTCCGCACGCAAGTCGGACCTCGTTGCCCGCCTGACGGCAGATTTCCCCAGTGAGCAGACCCGGCCGGTTGATGACTGGTGGCCCGAAATACCCTTTCAGCTGATTGAGTTACGCTGCAACGCCCTTTTTGACCGCTTGCGGCTGATGTTCTTTGGCAACCTGTATCAGAATTGGTCCGAGTTTGTACTCACTGAATTGGGCCTGCAGCAGTTTGAACCTGTTCAGCTGACGGCAGAGTCGCGTCCATTTCAAAGCCGGGCGGAGGTAGACCTGTACCTACAGTTGCACCGGTTGCAGGAGCGGGTGGCCGCTGGCGAGTCGATAGAGTCCGTATGCGCGGAGTTGCCGTCACCGGTAGCCTGTGACTGGATCGATTATCGTCGCCAGAAGGTGCTGTTCCAGCTGGGGCGTGAAGCCGAGCGCCAGCAGCAAATTGAGCTGGCATTAGCCCTGTATCAACAGAGCCAACACCGTGAAGCCCAGTTACGATCCCTGCGGCTGCTGGAGAAACGCGAATCACCTGAGCAGGTATTCAACTGGGCCTATGCCGCTCATGCCCGTATTGTGCAACCCGAGACTCGGTTAGGACTTCGCCGGATACAGCAGCGCTGCGCCCGCAAGGCGGGCCTGGATTACGTCGCTCCCAAAAACAGGCCCGTGCCGGTTGAATCGACAGTTTTGCCCAAACCCGAACAGGGGCGTGTCGAACAAGCTGTAATCGAGTCGCTGTCGGACACAGACACGCAGTTGTTTCATGTCGAGAACCGACTCTTCACCGGTCTTTTTGCGCTGCTGTTTTGGCCGGCGTTATATGCACCGATACGCGGCGCATTCTTCAACCCTTTCCAGTCCGGGCCCGCCGATCTGTATCGGCCGGGTTTCAGTGATGCGCGCGCCGAGTGGCTGGACGAAGGCTTTGCTCAGCTCGCATCGGGAGCTTACCGCACGACCATTGTGCAGCGGCTGGCACAGAAACAGGGGATCAGTTGTTCACTGATCCATTGGCCAAGCCTGTCAGCACCGCTGGTCGAAGCCGCATTAGCACTGATCCCCGCCTCTCACCTGGAAGCGATATTCCGCCACCTCCTGCTGGACGTGCGCCACCATCGCCGGGGCCTGATGACCCTGGCCTTTCCCTTTGCAGATTTTCGTCAGCACCAGCGCTTGCTCAGTGAAACCGTCTATAAGGGTATCAGCACTGAGCATACGCTGTTGCTGGAAGCACCCACCGGGATCGGCAAGACACTCGGGGTCACCTACCCCGCCCTGATGGCCATGCCCCGACGCCAGCTGGACCGTCTGTTTGTATTGACCGCACGCACCACCGGGCGCCAACTGGTTCTGGATAGCTTGAGCATGCTCAGACCTGTTGCCGCAACCGATGCCTCCCTGCCGATCAGGGTGCTGGAGCTCACCGCACGCGATAAGGTCTGACCCGACAGAATGACTGGCGAGTGGTGCCCTTGATCGATGAAGCCCACAACCTGATCGATCGCGCCCGAGGCATGCACTCGGCTCAACTGAGTCAGGCACAGTTTCAACAGGTGGCCCGCAACGCACCTGAAACACTGACCAACACCTTTCGCACCGTGCAACGGGCCTGGCGTACACTGATCGCCAGCCACATCGAAACACACGCGCTACCGGATCAGCATGACGTTAACCAGCACCTGAGTGACGTCCCCACTGAATTGAACCATGCTCTGCAACGTCTGGTGGGTGATCTGACCGAATACATGACCGAGCACCCCGTCATACCGGAACTGCAATCCATCCTGTTCGACACGCTCAGCTTCATGAAACTGGCCGAGCGCTTTGGCGACCACTCCCTGTGTACCCTGACTATCAGCAGGGCCACCGGCAAGGCAAAACGGGCGCACTTCAAAGCCAAGCTGTCGTTCCGCCCCCGGCAACTATCTGGTCTACCTCAGCAGCTTCGCCTATCTCGCACAACTGCAACAGCGCTTTGAGCAACACTGCCCGGAGATACCCGTGATCGCTCAAACCGCAGGCATGACTGAACAGGCTCGGCATGAGTTTATTGAACAGTTCCGTAACCAGCGCGGTGTTATCGGTTTTGCCGTGCTCGGTGGCGTGTTTTCAGAACGGATCGACCTGCCCGGACAGGCGCTGGTCGGTGTCTTTATTGCCACCCCAGGGCTGCCCCCGTTTGACCAGTATCACGCGCAACTGGCTCAGCGGCTACAAGGCGTAGTGGAGCTGATTGATGATCGCTTTGCGCAACCCGCAATACAGCAGCTGTTGCCGCCGTGGTGGTTTAGGCCAGACGGGTAAAGGGTTCTGAACAAACCAGCGCCGAATGCTATGTTAAAAAAGAAGCCAGGCAAGACCGCTCAACTGCATCGTGGAGATCCAACATGAACCGATGATCCCGTTGGGGGTTTTCTTGCCAAGCCCCGTGCAGAACCGGATACTTCACGTTTTTGCAATTGGCGCACGAGGTGCTCGCGTTGACACAGATTACCGACAATACCGTGGTTCAGTTCTTCTACACGCTGACCGATACCGACGATACCCAGATCGAAACCAATCAGGGCACCGACCCTGTCGCTTATCTTCACGGCCATGGCGGTATGATTCCGGCCATAGCGGCAGCATTGGAAGGTAAAACCACCGGAGATACGCTGCACCTGACGTTGACGCCGGAACAGGCTTACGGTGAGCGTCAGGAAGGCCAGGAGCAGCGCGTGCCGATCAAACACCTGCAGGGTTTGCCTAAAGGCGTACGCAACTGGAAACCAGGCATGGTTGCAGTGGTCCAAACCGATCAGGGCATGCGTCAGGTGACCGTGATCAAACCGGGCCTGAAAATGGTGCTGGTCGATACCAACCATCCGCTGGCCGGTAAAACGCTGACCTACGATATTGAAGTAGCCGATGTTCGCGCCGCCACGGATGAAGAGATCGCCCACGGCCACGCCCATGGTGTTGGCGGTCATCACCACTGATGTGGCACTGATGCTAATCGCTTAATCAATAGTACGACTATGTTCAAATTGATATCCCAACTGTTACGGAGAAAACCTATGGCACGCGCAAGCGCACGTCACATCCTTGTCAGCACTGAAGCCGAATGTCAGGCCCTGAAAGATCAAATCGCAGGCGGTGCCGATTTCGCCGCACTGGCCAAAGAGCACTCCCAGTGCCCGTCAGGCCAGCAAGGCGGTGAACTGGGCAGCTTCGGCCCCGGCCAGATGGTTAAAGCGTTCGATACTGTCGTCTTCAGCGCACCGATCAAGGAAGTCCAGGGCCCGGTCAAAACCGACTTTGGTTTCCACCTACTGGAAGTCACCAGCCGCGAAGACTGATCTTTGCACACCGCGGCCCGGGTTTGGCTTGGCACCCTGCTGAGCCAGGGCCGTATTTGTATACAGCTGAAATACGACAACCGTTAAAACTCGCAGGAAACTCCATGGCTGATTTTGAACAACTGGTGATTGAAGACCTGGTCGAAGGCACCGGCACTGAGGTGAAAAAAGGCGGCGCGTTAGTCACCGCCCACTATCGCGGCTTTCTGGAAGATGGCACTGAATTTGATTCCTCCTACGACAAGGGCCAGCCGTTTCAGACCGTACTGAGCCGTAAAAAGATCATCGCCGCCTGGGTCGAAGGACTTAAAGGCATGAAGGTGGGTGGCACGCGCAAACTGCGAGTGCCTGCAGAGATGGGATACGGCGAACGCGGCTTTGGTGAAACGATTCCGCCCAACGCGAACCTGATTTTTGAAATTGAACTGCTGGAAGTACTGAATCGGGAGTAGTTTCCCGCTCATCCTGATTGAGCTCGGGTGCTCTGGTCGAGTTCATATCTAGAGGGTTCTTCACTCTGAACTGGGCATTAGTTTCCGAGCCTGAGTCGAAATTTGCCATCGGTGAATGAGCCCGGTTCGGGCCACAAATCCCAGAAACGAAAAAATCGCCAGAAGGCGATTAATGTAACTCTTTGAGTTAAATGGTCGGGACGGAGTGATTCGAACACTCGACCCCTTGCACCCCATGCAAGTGCGCTACCAGGCTGCGCTACGCCCCGACTAGGCGGGAACCAAAAGATCAGTTCCGAAGAGGCTGCGAATATTACCCTAAGGTTTTGAAAAATGGAAGCTTAGGGTATGCAGTTTTTTATTTTCATCCCTTAAGACTTCTTTAAGTTTTCAAGACCAGACTGTGTGGCTATGAAGAGGAGCCACGCCATGAGTCTTAATCCTCCACGGATCAGCCACCCGACCCACCTGAGTCTGCATCAGCAGGATTGTAGCGCACGCGCCGATATCGAAACCTTTATCCGCGCACGCTTCCAGGCCGTGCATGATGCCGATATACATGATTTTCTGCAGACACTGGTCAGTTACCGCAACACTCGCGGGGAGTTGCTCGCGGCGGCCGGCTTTCAGTTGGCCAGTGCAACCTCTCTGTTTCTGGAGGCCTATCTGGATGCACCGGTAGAACATTACCTTCCACAAGAGGCAACGCTTACACCGGCACGCAGCCAAATTGTTGAAGTCGGCAATCTGGCAACCCTGCGGCCGGGCCATGCCCGCCTTTTGATCATGACGCTGGCAGCCTGGTTCGACCGTCGTCAGCTGCAGTGGGCCGTACTGACCTTGACGCCCACGCTGATCAACAGTTTTCGTCGCCTGGGGCTGGCGTTACACCCCTTGGCACCGGCGCAACGTGAGCGGCTCCAGCACAGCGGCAGCGACTGGGGACACTACTACGATCAGAAGCCTCAGGTCGTTGCCGTCTCCATTGCGGCCAGCGCCGCCTGTCTGCGCCGTCAGGCGATGGTACGACCGCTGTTAACGGCCTGCGATGACATTCCCTTCACCCCAGCCGAGAATGCCCATGCCCTGCCACCTGTTTGCTGAACTGACACGCTTGGCACAGTGCCAGCCGGATGCGCCCGCACTGCGCGATGCTTATGGAACCCTGCACTGGGGCGAACTGCCCGCCGCCATCGACGCAATAGCACTGCGTTTGCGTGAGCATGGCGGTGAACGGTTTGCTCTGCTTGCCGACAACAGTCGCCATTGGGTACTGACCGATCTGGCGGCGCTGAAGCTGGGTCGAGTACTGGTGCCGATGCCCCTGTTCTTCTCTGACACTCAACGTGCCCACCTGCTTGAACGAGCCGGTATCGATACGTTGATCACCGGTGAACAGGACGAACTGCGCTTTCATCCGTTGAACAATCCGACTACCTGTCTGCAGGCGGGCACCGCCAAAATCACCTTCACCTCGGGTACCACCGGTGCGCCCAAAGGCGTTTGCCTGAGTGCCGAGCAGCAGCTGAACGTTGCATACACGCTGGCGGCACAATTGGCCCCGTTGGCCATCCGTCGACACCTGTGTCTGTTGCCGTTGGCCACGCTGCTGGAGAACATCGCCGGTGTCTACACCGCCCTGCTGATGGGTGCCTGCGTCGACGTGCCGTCGCTGCAGAGTCTGGGCTGGCAAGGCTCAAGCGGGCTCGACACCTCAAGCCTGCTCGATGCCCTGAACCGGCACCAGCCCGACTCGCTGATCACCCTGCCACAGGTGTTGTCCGCCCTGACCGGTGCGATTGAGCAAGGCGCTGCGCTACCCACGCTCAGGTTTATCGCCGTCGGTGGTGCCCGCGTAGGGGCCGATTTGATCCGCCGCGCACGGGCTGCAGGGTTACCTGCCTACGAAGGCTATGGTCTGTCTGAGTGCGCATCGGTGGTCAGCCTGAACACACCGGCACAGGACTGTATCGGCAGTGCCGGTATGCCACTGGCCCACAACACCCTGACCGTAAGTCCTTGCGGCGAGTTGCTGATTGCAGGCAACCGGATGTTGGGCTATCTCGGCGAGCCGCCGCTTGATGGCCCCTACCCAACCGGTGACCGTGTGCGTCTGAATGAACAAGGCTTTGTACATATCGAAGGCCGTGCGCGCAACGTCATCATCAACAGTTTCGGGCGCAATATCAGCCCTGAATGGGTGGAATCTGAGCTGCTGTCGCAGCCGGGCATCGAACAGGCCGTGCTGTTTGGTGAAGCCCGTGCGTTCAACATGGCCTTGATCCATGCGCCCACGCTGGATGATGCCGTCGTGCAGCACAGTATCAATCAAGTAAACGAGCGCCTGCCCGATTACGCCCGCGCCCTGCGCTGGGTGCGGATACCGCATGGCATGAGCAGTACCGAAGGGCTGTACACCTTGAATGGACGCCCGCGCCGTGACGCCATCAGTACTCGCTTTACCGACCTTATCGAATCCGTCTATCAACCCGACCATTAACAAGGATGCCGCCATGCCCTTCTACGACCGACTGCAACATGAAACCGCCGATGCACGCCAGTACCTGCTGGAGGCCCCCATTCTGGTAGCCTGCCAACGCGGCGAGATCAGCCATCAGCAGTACACCGCCTTTTTGACCCAAGCGTACCATCACGTCAAACACACCCTGCCCCTGCTGATGACCTGCGGCAGCCGCCTGCCAGAACGCCATGAATGGCTGCGCGAAGCGGTGGCAGAATATATCGAGGAAGAAACCGGGCATCAGGAGTGGATCCTCAACGATCTGGCAGCCTGCGATGTAGACAAGGAAGCCGTGCGCCGAGGACAACCGGCAGTCGCAACCGAGCTGATGGTGGCATACGCCTACGACCTGATCCAGCGCGTTAATCCGGTTGGCTTCTTTGGCATGGTTCAGGTCCTTGAAGGCACCAGTGTTGCGCTGGCCACACCGCTGGCACAGATCATTCAGAACCGGCTGGAACTGCCCGACAGCGCGTTCAGTTATCTGCGCTCCCATGGCTCGCTGGATCAGGATCACATCAAGTTCTTCGAGGGTTTGATGAACCGTATCAACAACCCCGACGAGCAGGCACTAATTATCCACAGCGCCCAGGTGTTCTACCGTCTTTACGCCGAGATCTTCCGCAGCCTGCCCGCGGCCTGAGAGGTGCTCATGCAATTTGACCGTCGACACATTCTTATCACCGGTGCCAGTGGCGGTATCGGCTCGGCACTGGCCCACGCACTCGCCGCCGAAAAAGCATCTTTGCTGCTGCATGGCCGAAATGCACAGGCGCTGACGGCACTGGCCGATGAATGCCGCCAACTTGGCGCAGGCAATGTCCAGACCTGCATCGCCGATCTGACCACAGCCGAGGGCCGGGGCGCACTGGTCAGCCACGTTCAGCGCGACTTTCTCCGTCTGGACACGCTGATCAATAACGCCGGGATCAGCCGCTTCCAGCTGTTTAATCAACAAACACCCGGGCAGATCGAACAACTGCTGGCCAGCAACATCAACGCGCCTGTTCTATTGACCCATGCACTGATCACATCATTACTGGAAACCCAAGGCGAGCCGCCGGTGATCCTCAATATCGGCTCTGCTTTCGGGGCCATCGGCTTCCCCGGCTACAGCACCTACTGCGCCAGCAAAGGAGCCTTGCGTCTGTTCACCGAGGCGCTGGCGCGCGAATACAGCGATACCGCGCTACGCGTGCAATATCTGGCGCCACGCGCCACCCGCACGAGAATCAACAGCGACCGCGCCAACGCCATGACTGCCGCCACCGGCAGCAGCATCGACAGCCCTGAGTGCGTGGCCCAAGCCGCGCTACAACTGCTGCGCTCGGGCCATGCCCAGGCCGCGATCGGCTGGCCCGAAAAATTGCTGGTCCGTCTCAATGGTCTGCGGCCCGAATTGATCAGCCGTGTGTTGCGCAAGCAGCTGGCCAAGATCAAGACCTTTGCCAACCAACCAGACACCGGAGCCTGACCATGAAAACTACCGTATTAGTACGTGCTGGCCTGCTGACCCTGACACTGGGTTGTGCCACTATTGGACACGCCGCCGCGCCGATGCCGGTCGCCGCGAAGAGATCCAGGCGCTGCTGCAACAACTGAAACAAGGATAGGTGAATGCGCATATTGATCGTCGAAGATGATCGTCTGCTCGGTGACGGCATCACCCGTGCCCTGACCAAGATGGGTGATAGTGCCGATTGGTTGACCACGGGCGAAGAAGCTTGGCATGCACTGCAGCTTGAGCATTTCGACTGCCTGGTTCTTGATCTGGGCCTGCCCGGCATGGACGGCCTCAGTTTGCTGCGTCAGCTGCGCAAGACTGGCAGCGCGCTGCCGGTGCTGATCCTGACCGCCCGTGATGCCATCGAAGACCGCATCGCTGGACTGGATGCCGGGGCTGACGACTACCTGCTCAAGCCCTTTGACTTGGCCGAACTACGGGCGCGCCTGCGTGCCGTCACCCGTCGCTACAAGGGCTACAGTGACACGCTGCTGGAATTGGGTGACATCAGCATCGACACCCAGTCACAGGGCGTCAGTTATCAGGGGCAACCGGTCAGCCTGTCACGACGTGAATACGGCCTGTTGCTGGCTTTGGCCGAAAACGCCGGCAAAGTGCTCAGCCGCAGTCGGCTGGAAGAATCTCTGTACGGCTGGGGTAACGAAGTCGAGAGCAATTCACTTGAGGTCCACGTTCATCACCTGCGCAAAAAGCTGAACAACTCGCTCATCCGCACCGTCCGTGGCGTTGGCTACATGATGGACAAACCCACACTATGACCTCCATCCGTCGCGCCCTCAGCATCAGCCTGCTCAGCATTGGCCTCGGCACGGGTTTGCTGACCGCTTCACTGGCATTCTTCGCCGCCACCGACGAAGCGGAAGAGCTGTTCGATGCACAAATGGCACAGATGGCTCGGCTGACCGGGCAGCTCGCCCCCGCAGGCAAGATTGATCACACTCAACTGTCCAACGACACCACTTGGGCACCGGCTCACCCCTATGAAAAGCAGTTGTCTTACCGAATCATCGATGCCGCAGGCAATGTGCTGATCGCCTCTCCGAGCTTCCCCGAACACATCGATGCCACGCCCGTCAGCGGCTACCGCAATCTTGACATGGACGGTATCCGCTGGCGTTTATTTACCCTGCCCGGGCCTGCAAACCAACGCTATATTCAGGTGGCACAGGACGATCATATCCGGCGTGAACTGGCGCTCAAAATCGCCCTGACCAACACCCTGCCCATTCTTGTCTTTCTGCCGTTGTTCGGGTTTACCATCTGGTGGCTGATCGGACGTAACTTGCTACCCCTGGTCACCATCAGCCGTGAAGTCACGACCCGCAGCTCAGATCATCTGGAACCGCTGGCGCTGCAGCAGATACCGGATGAGATTGATGGATTGGTCAGAGCACTCAACGCACTGCTCGCCCGCCTGCAACAGAGTTTCGAGCGCGAGCGCCGCTTTACTGCCGATGCGGCACATGAGTTGCGCACGCCGCTGGCAGCCTTGCAGATTCATTGCGAAAACCTGTATCAGGATCTCAACACTGGTGATAGCCGTACCAGTTGTGCACAGATGCTGACAGGGATCGCATGGATGAATCGGATGGTCGAACAGCTGCTGCAACTGAGCCGTCTTGACCCGCAAGCCAGCCTGCCCGAAACCGCACCGGTCAACCTCAACGAACTGTGCCGGGAACTGATCAGCGACCAGATCGGCTTTGCCATCGCCCGCCACATTGACTTGGGGCTCGATGCCCCCGAACAGTCTCTGTATGTACGGGGTAACGCTTTCTACCTGCGGTTGATGCTGCGCAATCTGATCGATAATGCCCTGCGTTATACACCGCCGAGCGGGGAAGTCACGCTGTTGCTGGAGTCGAGTGAGGAGGACGTTGCACTGAGCGTGGTTGACTCTGGCCCCGGCCTTGATGCCGAGCAGAAACAACGGGTATTTGAACGCTTCTATCGCCAGGGCGAGAACGGTACCGGCAGTGGATTGGGGCTTTCAATTGTCCGCCTGATTGCCGACTTGCACCAGGCCAGTATCACTCTGCTGGAACGCGACGATGACCAATCCGGGCTGGTAGCACGAGTTACATTTGGCAAGGATAATACAGCGCATAAACCGGTCATATGAACGATCACACTGATTTCAGCAACGTCCTTATCTCTTCCAGTTCGGTAATGGTCTGACGCAACAGCTGACGATAACGGGCGGCATCGTCACCGGCACTGTCACCGGCCAACCACTGACGCGCACCGGCAATGGTATAACCCTGTTCATGCAGCAGGCTACGAACCTGGCGTAACAGCAACAGGTCGTTATGTTGATAGTAGCGGCGATTGTTGCGTTTGACGGGCTTGATCTGCGCAAACTCCTGCTCCCAGTACCGCAGTACATGGGGTTTGAGCTGACACAGCTCGGCGGCTTCGCCGATGGTGAAATAGCGCTTGGAGGGAATGGGGCCCAGTTCAGACGCTGTCTGGCTGGTTTCCGGCATGAATCTCCACACGCTCCTTGAGTTTCTGCCCGGGCCGGAAGGTCACGACGCGGCGGGCGGAGATAGGGACCTCCTCCCCGGTTTTGGGATTTCGACCCGGACGCTCACGCTTGTCACGCAGGTCGAAATTGCCGAAACCGGAGAGTTTCACTTGCTCGTTGTGGGCCAGACTGGTGCGGATTTCATCAAAGAAGGAATCCACCATATCCTTGGCTTCACGCTTGTTCAGGCCCAGCTCTTCATAAAGGCGTTCAGCCATGTCAGCTTTGGTCAACGAGCTCATGTCGGTCACCCTGTCTGTGTTTACTCTCGTAACGTTGCACCACAACGCTCGCGGAGTGCAGATACAACGGCACTCACGGCACTGTTGATCTCATCTTCATTAAGAGTGCGCGATGGGTGCTGCCAGGTCAAGCCCAGCGCCAGACTTTTTCGTCCCGGTTCAATGCCTTGGCCCTGGTAAACGTCAAACAGAGTAACCTGTTTGAGGAATTCGCCAGCGGTCTCGGCAACAACCGAACGGATATCATCGAATGCAGTTGCCTGGTCAGCAACCACCGCCAGATCCCGACGTGACTCAGGGAACTTGGACAGTGAACTGAAGCGCGGCAGCTTGCCACCGGTCACGGCATCCAGTGTCACCTCGAACAGGTAAACCGGGCCGTTCAGGTCCAGCTGTTTCACCAGCGACGGGTGCAGTGCGCCGATGTACCCGACGGTTTCACCATTACGCTCGATGCGAGCGGTCTGGCCCGGATGCAGCGCTACATGACGACCAACCGCGAAGCTGAACTGCGCACCACAGCCGCCCAGTGCCAGCAGGGATTCCAGATCGCCCTTGGCATCAAAGAAATCGACCTTGTCATTGCCGGCAGACCAGCCTTCAGCATCACGACCACCGGCGATGATACCCGCGATGACATTTTCCTGAATCAGTTCGTCAGCGGTCGGCACAAAGCGCTGACCGGTTTCGAACAGACGTACACGGCTCTGCTGACGGTGCTGGTTGTACTGCAGCGCCTTGGCCAGGCCAGGCCACAGTGTTGTCCGCATCACCGCCATCTCGGCCGAGATCGGATTGGCCAGTGCAATTGCGTCATGCTGGTCATCAAACGACTTCTGCAGCTCGGCTTCGATGAAGCTGTAGGTGATCGCTTCCTGATAGCCACGGGCTACCAGATGACGGCGCAGTGACTGCAGGGTCAAACGCGCTTCAGCAATCGGCGGGATCGGCAGCTTGGCGGTCGGGGTGTGGACCGGCAGGTTGTTGTAGCCATATACGCGGGCGATCTCTTCGATCAGATCCACTTCGATGCTGATGTCGAAACGGTAGCTCGGTACTGTTACCTGCCAACCCGCCTCAACTGCATCCAGCTGCATACCCAAACGGGTCAGAATCTCTTCGATCTCGGCTGCCGGAATCTCCAGCGCCAGTACCGCGGTAACCTTGGCGTGACGCAGCAGAACCTGCTGTACGGCAGGTAGCTCGGCTGCGTTGACGGCCTCGATCACCGGACCGGCTTCACCGCCGACAATATCCAACAGCAACGCTGTGGCGCGCTCGATCGCCTTGCGCTGCAACTGCCAGTCGACACCACGCTCGAAGCGGTGTGACGAATCGGTGTGCAACCCGTAGTTACGTGCACGACCAGCAATCGCCAGCGGATTAAAGAAGGCACTTTCAAGGAAGATATCACGGGTTGCAGTGGTCACCGACGTCGGCTCGCCACCCATGATACCGGCCATGGCCACCGCGCCTTTGGCGTCGGCAATCACCAGCGTATCGGCATTGAGCTCGACCTCTTGACCGTCAAGCAACACCAGCTTTTCGCCCTGCTCGGCCAGACGTACACGAATGCCGCTGTCGAGTTTGCTCAAGTCGAAGGCATGCATCGGCTGACCCAGTTCGAGCAGCACGTAGTTGGTGACATCAACCACCGGATCAATGCTGCGCACACCCGAGCGGCGCAGTTTTTCCTGCATCCACTGCGGCGTCGCCACTCCCGGATTGATGTTGCGAATCACACGGCCCAGGTAACGCGGGCAGGCGTGGGCATCGACCAGTTCAACATCGAAACGATCATCAATGACCGGCGCTATCGCCGGTGCGTCGACCTCGGCCACGGCCGCCTTGTTCAGCACGCCCACTTCACGAGCCATACCGGCAATGCTCAAGCAGTCGCCACGGTTCGGCGTCAGGTCGACATCAATGATCTTGTCGTCCAGGTTGAGGAAGTCACGGATATCCGTGCCCACCGGCGCACCGGCCGCCAGCTCCATAATGCCGCCATGATCTTCAGACAGACCCAGCTCATCTTCGGCGCACAGCATGCCGAAGGACTCGACCTGACGCAGCTTGGCTTTCTTGATCTTGAAGTTGCCCGGCAATACGGCACCCACACGGGCAAACGCGGTTTTCAGACCGGCACGGGCGTTGGGCGCACCGCACACGACCTGAATCGTCTGTTCACCGTCATTGACCTGACAGACCTGCAACTTGTCGGCATTGGGATGCTGCTCGGCACTCAGAATCTCGCCGATTACGACACCGGTAAAGTCGCCGGCAACGCCTTCCACATCATCTACTTCGAGGCCGGACAGGCTCAACTGGTCAGCCAGCGCCTGCGTTCCGATCTGCGGCTGAACCAGCTCGCGTAACCACTGTTCACTGAATTTCATGCTGCTTTCCTGAAAAATCTGTTTGTTTGCGTTAACGACTTACTTGAACTGGCCAAGGAAGCGCAGGTCGTTTTCGAAGAACAGACGCAGGTCGTCTACGCCGTAGCGGAGCATCGCCAGACGCTCAACGCCCATGCCGAACGCAAAACCGGTATATTCTTCCGGGTCAATGCCGGAGCATTCGAAGACTTTCGGGTGCACCATGCCGCAACCCAGCACTTCAAGCCACTTGCCATCGCCACGGTCGATATCGACCTCGATGGAGGGCTCGGTAAACGGGAAGTAAGACGGGCGGAAACGAACCTTCACGTCCTCTTCAAAGAACTCACGCAGGAACTGCTCCAGCGTGCCCTTGAGGTCGGCAAAGGTAATGTTGCGGTCAACCAGCAGACCTTCCACCTGGTGGAACATCGGCGAGTGCGTCTGGTCGTAATCGCAGCGGTAAACACGACCCGGGCAGATAATGCGGATCGGCGGTTCTTGAGACTCCATGGTACGCACCTGCACCGGTGAGGTGTGGGTACGCAGCAGGCGGTGGGCATCGAAGTAGAAGGTATCATGCATCGCCCGCGCCGGATGGTGAGCCGGAATGTTCAGCGCTTCAAAATTATGATAATCGTCTTCAATCTCGGGACCCTCGGCAACACTGTAGCCGATGCTGCCAAAGAACGCTTCGATGCGCTCCAGAGTACGGGTAACCGGGTGCAGACCGCCCACCGGCTGGCCACGACCGGGCAAGCTGACGTCAACGGTTTCGGCCGCCAGCTTGGCTTCCAGTGCCGCCGATTCCAGCGCGTCACGACGGGTATTGATATCCGTCTGCAGTGCAGCCTTGGCTTCGTTAATGAGCGCACCCGCTGCCGGACGTTCGTCGGCAGACAGCTTGCCCAGGCCTTTCAGCAGCTGGGTCAATTCACCTTTTTTACCCAGATACTGCACTCGGATTTCGTCCAGTGCAGGCAGCGTATCAGTATCAGCAACAGCCTGTTTGCCTTGTGCCAACAGGGTCTCAAGATTTTCCATTTCCGGCTCCAGACAAAAACAGGGGAAGAGTTTGCACCCTTCCCCTGTTTGATTCGATCATGTGTGGATGCCATCACGATTCGCCTTAGCAAAGCCCTGACGCCATCCATCCCTCACCAATCGGCGGGGTTACGCCAGTGCAGCTTTAGCTTTCTCGACAACCGCAGTAAAGGCAGCCTGCTCGTATACAGCCAGGTCAGCCAGGACTTTACGGTCGATTTCGATTTCGGCTTTCTTCAGACCAGCGATAAAGCGGCTGTAGGACAGACCGTTGATACGTGCAGCAGCGTTGATACGTGCAATCCACAGTGCGCGGAACTGACGCTTACGCTGACGACGGTCACGGTACGCATACTGACCAGCTTTGATAACAGCCTGTTTGGCTACACGGAATACACGGCTACGAGCACCGTAGTAACCTTTGGCCAGTTTCAGGATTTTCTTGTGACGGGCGCGAGCCTGAACACCACGTTTTACGCGAGGCATAGCATTTCCTTCTTAATAAAAACGAATAATGACCGAAAAAACTCAGAGATAAGGCAGCATACGCTTGACCAGAGCCTGGTCAGCAGCGTGAACCTGCAGCATCGGGCGCAGCTGACGCTTACGCTTGGTTGTTTTCTTGGTCAGAATGTGGCTTTTGAAGGCTTGCTTGTGCTTCACGCCATTAGCAGTTTTCTTGAAACGCTTTGCCGCACCGCGGACAGTTTTAATCTTAGGCATTAACTTTCTCCACGCATTCGTTTGTTAATCAGCCACTCCTGACAAACAACAAAACCCGGCGCCTGACTCACAGGGAGTGGCGTCGGGCCGTGCAGTCGGGTGACTATTTCTTTTTCGGAGCGATGACCATGATCATCTGACGGCCTTCCATTTTCGGACGCTGTTCTACAGTGCCCAGCTCAACGAGATCTTTCTCGATGCGCTGCATCAACTGCATGCCCAGCTCCTGGTGAGCCATCTCACGACCGCGGAACCTCAGGGTTACCTTGGCCTTGTCTCCACTTTCAAGGAAACGTATCAGGTTGCGTAGTTTTACCTGATAATCCCCTTCTTCCGTACCCGGACGGAATTTCACTTCCTTGACCTGCATTTGAGACTGCTTTTTCTTCGCCTCATTTGCTTTTTTCTTCAGCTCGTACTGATGCTTACCATAGTCCATGATCTTGCAGACAATGGGATCAGAATCAGAAATCTGAACCAGGTCAAGTTCGGCTGCCTGAGCATGCTCAAGAGCCTCTGCAATCTGAACAACGCCAACCTGACTACCATCCGCGGCGATAAGACGACATTCGGTCGCACGGATGTTTTCATTGATCGGCGGTAGTGGCGCACGGCCACCACGTCTGTTATCACGCCTGATAGCTATATCTCCTGACGATTTTATTATGCCTGACGGCCCTTGCGCTCAGTTTCCTGAACAAGCAGTTCCAGCAGCGCATCGACGGTCATCGTACCCAAGTCTTCACCGGAGCGCGTACGCACTGCAACGGTTCCAGACTCGACTTCTTTATCACCGACTACCAATAGGTAAGGTACTTTCTGTAGAGTACGCTCACGAATTTTAAAGCCGATCTTCTCGTTTCTCAAGTCCGCAAACGCTCTAAGACCTGTTTTTTCCAACTTTTCTGCCAGATCCGTGCAATACGCGGCCTGATTATCGGTGATATTCATCACGACAGCCTGCACCGGTGCCAGCCAAACCGGCAATGCACCTGCATAGTGCTCGATCAGTATACCGATAAAACGCTCAAAAGATCCCAAAATCGCACGATGTAGCATAACCGGTGTTTCACGGTCGCCCTGTTCGTTAACGAACTGGGCACCCAAACGGCCCGGCATGGAGAAATCTACCTGGATCGTACCGCACTGCCAGACACGGCCCAGGCAGTCACGCAGGGAGAATTCGATCTTGGGTCCGTAGAACGCACCTTCGCCCGGCAGCTCATCCCAATCCAGTTCGGCCGTGTTCAATGCATCAGCCAATGCCTTCTCGGCCTTGTCCCAGCTTTCGTCGGAACCGACACGCTCTTCCGGACGGGTCGACAGCTTGTAGATGATGTCGCTGAAACCGAAGTCGGCATAGACTTCATGCAGGAAGTCGATGAAGGACGCCACTTCGGTCTGGATCGAATTTTCGGCACAGAAGATGTGTGCATCATCCTGTACAAACCCACGTACACGCATGATGCCATGCAGTGCGCCGGACGGCTCGTTACGGTGGCAGGAACCGAACTCGGCCAAGCGTAGCGGCAAGTCACGATAAGAGCGCAAACCCTGATTGAACACCTGCACGTGACACGGGCAGTTCATCGGCTTGATGGCGAAGTCGCGGCTTTCGGAGTGGGTGGTGAACATCTGCTCCTGGAACTTGCCCCAGTGGCCGGATTTTTCCCACAGCGTACGTTCGACGACCTGCGGAGTCTTGATCTCCTGATAGCCGTGGCGGCGCTGCTTGGTGCGCATGTACTGTTCGATCTGCTGATACAGGGTCCAGCCATGCGGATGCCAGAACACCATGCCCGGCGCTTCTTCCTGCATATGGAACAGGTTCAGCTGCTTGCCCAGCTTGCGGTGGTCACGCTTCTCGGCTTCTTCCAGACGGTGCAGATACGCCTTGAGCGCCTTCTTGTCACTCCAGGCCGTGCCATAGACACGCTGCAGCATTTCGTTCTTGGCATCACCCCGCCAGAATGCACCGGCCACCTTCATCAGTTTGAAGGCTTTGATGTGTCCTGTAGACGGCACGTGCGGGCCACGGCACAGATCGATGAATTCACCCTGTTTGTAGAACGACAGCGGCTCGTCACCCGGAATGGATTCGATGATCTCGACTTTGTACTTCTCGCCCATCTGCTCGAACATCTTGACCGCATCGCTGCGTTCCATGATGGAGCGGGACACCGGCAGGTTCTCTTTCACCAGCTGGTTCATGCGCGCTTCGATTTTTTCCAGATCATCCGGGGTAAACGGACGCTCATAGGCGAAATCGTAATAGAAGCCATCGGTAATGGTCGGGCCAATCGTGACCTGAGCGCCTGGAAACAGCTCCTGCACGGCCATCGCCATCATGTGGGCACAGGAGTGACGAATCACTTCCAGACCGTCATCGTCACGCGCGGTTACGATGGCAAGATCCACATCTTCTTCGATCAGGTAGCTGGTATCGACCAGTTCACCATTGACCTTGCCGGCCAGTGCGGCCTTGGCCAGGCCAGTACCGATATCGGCAGCGACATCGTGAACGGTGACGGGATGATTAAAGGTGCGAGTACTCGCATCCGGCAGGGTAATAACGGGCATATTCAGGTCCTTGGCTGGCAAGTGTCACCCCTACGACAGGTCACACCGCTCTACGGTTGATTCTGAAGCTTATGGCTGCGACCGGTACGATGGGTCGGCCTCGCTCAGAGCTGCGATTATAACGACACATACCGCAAAGCGCGATGGGCGCAACTGCCCTTATTAGCGACACTGCTTGAGCAGGTCATAGGTGTACAGGATATGCGCGCGAGCCCGTTCACGGGCCGCATCGGCGTCGCGTGCCTGCAACGCACGGTGAATGCCGTCATGCTGTCGAGCGATACCATCCGGGTAACGGCCAAAACGACCCAACGTTCGCGACAGCACGCTGTAGATAGCATTGAAGTAACGGTTGTAGAACAGCTGGCTGAATGAACAGAGTAGCAGGTGATGGCTGGATTCAGCGATCAGCATATGAAATTGCAGGTCTGCCTTGGCTTTCTCCAGAGTGTTATCGCCATGGGATGCCGAGGATCGGTTGCGCGCGCACATCTGCTCATACTCCTGTGCCAGCCGTGCCAATTCGGCATCACTGGCACGCTGAGCGGCAAACCAGGCCGCCTCGCCTTCCAGTACGGCCCGTGCTTCAAGAATCTGCAGCTGAAAATCGATATCATCGCCGCGCCCTTCCAGCGGCAACTGCAGATGCTGTTCCAGCAGATTGCTGCAGCGGCTGCGCCCACCCTGGCGGGTATCGATCATGCCGGTGGCGCGCAGCCCTGCCAAGGCCTCACGCACACTGCCACGCGAGGCATGATAACGCTGCATGAGCGTACGCTCCGAAGGTACTGGCTGACCGGGTACCCAGTCGCCATCGAGCAGTAACCGCTCCAATTCTGCTTGCAGATTCACGACACGACCTGCCTATTGTCATCAATTTGGTAAGACCAGTTGGCAGTATAGCATTCACGCCCTCGGTCTCATCGCCTATCTTGAAGGGACAATTGCCACGATACACGCACCGATAATAAGCAGAGGCTGCAGACACCATGCCCGATACCCACACTCCGCCGATCAAGGTCGGCCTGTTCGTGACCTGCCTGGCTGACATGTTCAGACCTGAGGTCGCTTTCGCCACCGTCAAACTGCTGGAACAGGCGGGCTGTGAAGTTGACGTACCCAGCGCCCAAACCTGCTGCGGCCAGCCGGCGTTCAACTCCGGCGACAATCACAACAGCCGCATGATCGCCCGCCAAACCATCGCAGCCTTCGACGGCTATCGGTATGTGGTCGGCCCCTCCGGCTCCTGTATCGGCATGCTGCATCATTATCCCGAACTGTTCGATGACGGTGATCCCTGGAAAGCCCGCGCCGAAGAACTCAAGGCCCGCGCATTCGAGATCACCTCATTCCTGGTGGACGAGCTGAACTTCAGCGGCATCCACAGCACCTTTACCGGCAAGATTACCTATCACGACTCCTGTTCCGGACTGCGCGAGCTGGGCATCAAGCAGCAGCCTCGCCAACTGCTCAGTGAAGTCGAGGGTGTCACCCTCAGCGAGATGCAGGAAGCGGAAACCTGCTGCGGCTTCGGTGGTACCTTCTGCGTCAAGTATCCGGAAATCTCCAACCGCATGGTCAGCAACAAGACCGGCTTTGCGGCCGACAGCGGTGCCGAAATGCTGGTCGGTGGCGACCTTGGCTGTCTGCTCAATATGGCAGGCAAACTCAAGCGTGAAGGCCGCGAGATGCAGGTCCGTCATGTGGTCGAGTTGCTGGCCGACATGACCCAATCCCCCGCGATCGGCGATGCCGATTACGACCTTGGCCAAGAACTCTGAGCGGAGCACGACATGCAGATCAAAAGCCCCGAATTCAAACAAAGTGCCCGTATCGCACTGCAGGATGTCAATCTGCAGAAAGCTCTGGGCAACCTCAAGGCCGGTTTCCCCGGCAAACGCGCTTCCGCCGTTGCCCGCATGCCGGAGTTCGATCAGCTGCGTGACCAGGCCCGCGACCTGAAGAATCATATTCTGGAACATCTGGATCTGTATCTGGACGAGTTCGAGGCGCGCGTGGTCGAGAATGGCGGCCAGGTGCATTGGTGCCGTACCGCCGACGATGCACGCCAGACCATCCTCCAGCTCTGCCGCGAACAGGACGCCAAAACCGTCACCAAAGGCAAATCGATGGTGACCGAGGAGATCAACCTCAACGAGTATCTGGAGGAAAACGGCATTCGCCCGGTGGAAACCGATTTGGGTGAATACATCCTGCAGCTGCGCGGCGACCATCCAAGCCACATTATCGCACCGGCCATTCACCTCAACCTGGAAGATGTGTCCGAGACTTTCCACCAGCATCACCACCGACCCAAATCGGATGATCCGGCCGTGTTGATGGCCGAAGCCCGCGAAATGCTGCGCAAGGAGTTCGTGGCCGCCGATGTCGGCATCACCGGTGCCAACTTCCTGATTGCTGAAACCGGCTCCACCATGATCGTAACCAATGAGGGTAACGGCGACCTGACCCAGACACTGCCGAAAACTCACATTGTGGTGTCATCGATCGAGAAGGTCGTCCCTACACTGGAAGACGCGAGTCTGTTCCTGCGCCTGCTGGCCCGCTCCGCCACGGGACAGGAGTTCACTGTCTATAACACCCTCTCCTCCGGCAACCGCCGCCCTGATGATCAGGACGGCCCGGAAAATTTCCACGTCGTGCTGGTGGATAACGGCCGTAGCGACATGGTCGGCACCCAGTTGCAGGATATGCTGCGCTGTATCCGCTGTTCCGCCTGCATGAACCACTGTCCCGTCTACGGGGCCGTAGGCGGCCACAGTTACGGCTGGGTCTACCCCGGTCCGATGGGCTCGGTACTGACACCGCAAATGATCGGTATCGAAAAGGCGGGACTGCTGCCCAACGCCTCCACGTTCTGTGGCAAGTGCGAAGAGGTTTGTCCGGTCCGCATCCCGCTACCCAAACTGATGCGTCACTGGCGTGAAAAGGAGTTCGAGAAACACCTGAGCCCGAAAGCGGTGCGCTGGGGACTGGGCAGCTGGGCCTTTTTCGCCACCCGCCCCACGCTCTACCGCATGTTCACTGCCGGCGCGTCCCGGTTCATGCGTATCCTCGGGGGCAAGAAAGGCACCATCAAGAAACTGCCGCTGGCCGCAGGCTGGACCGACCACCGCGATATGCCGACGCCGACCGGCAAGACCTTCATGCAGCAGTGGCAAGCGCGCCAGCAACAGGAGAAACGCTAATGAACAGCCGTGCCGACATTTTTGCCAATATCCGCCGTGGCCTGCGCCGCAGCCAGCCGACCGAAGCGCAACAGGAAGCGGTTCGCCAGCGCCTGCAGCAACATCCGCGCAACCTGATCCCGTCGCGCAGCCAGCACGAGCACGAAGCCCTGGTAGAACTGTTCGTGCGCATGGCGCAGGAGGCATCTGCGGAGGTGGTTGAACTGGACGCCCTGGAGCTGCTGCCGGAGGCCGTTGCCAAAAACCTGGAAGAGAAAGGTCAGAACGAGCTGATCATGGCATCCGATGCAGCACTCACCAGCCTCGGCTGGGCCGCAGTGCATGAACGCATCGAATGCCATCAACGCGCAGGACAGGTCGGTGATGAGGCCAGCCTGACAATGGCGCTCGCCGGTATCGCCGAAACCGGAACCCTGATGCTGTATTCGCGCCCGGACAGCCCGACCACACTGAACTTCCTGCCCGACACTCACCTGGTCGTCCTGCGCAAGCAGGATATTGTCGGCCCCTACGAAGATGCCTGGGACCGCCTGAGAACGCTGTCACCCGGCCGTTTGCCGCGCACCGTGAACCTGATCACCGGGCCTTCACGCAGTGCCGATATCGAGCAGAAGCTGCAGATGGGAGCCCATGGGCCGCGGCAGCTGGTAATTTTTCTGCTCCCCTGAGAACAGAAACCCCAAACAAAAACAGACGCTCTCGGGCGTCTGTTTCGTATCGACAGGCGGTACATCAGCACTGAAAGGGATACACCGAACCCAGCTGCAGAATACGGCTCAGCTCATCCAGTGCGGTAAAGGACTCATCCATCAACTGAGGGTCGGCGAGATCCGCCGGCAGCAGTCGATCACGGTAGTGACACCGAACCCAGTCCACCAGCCGTGGATACAGGGTATCGCTCATCCGTGTGCCCTGATTGAAGGCCACCTGCTCATCCGCATTCATCACCACCCGTAAACGCAGGCAGGCAGGACCGCCCCCGTTATGCATGCTCTGGCGCAGATCAAATACCTGCACCGCATCAATGATCGGTGAATGCGACACCAGCGACTGCAGATACTGCCATACCGGTGCCACCTGCTCGCATTCGGCTGGCACAACCAGCAGAGTACGCCCATCCGGCACACGCAGCAGCTGGCTGTTAAACAGATAGCTGCGCACCGCATCGGCCAGGGCCACCTCGTTTTCCGCCACCTGAATCAGCTGCAGACGACCATCAAGACGGGCATCCAGGTCAGCCAATACCTGTGACTGGTTGAAGAAGGCACGCTCGTGGCAGAACAGCGTATCCAGATTGCCGACTGCAATCACATCATTGTGGAACACGCCCTGATCAATCGCATCAGGATGCTGTTGAGCAAACACCACCCGGTCCGGATCCAGCCGGTGCTGACGCGCAACGGCTCGGGAGGCTTCCAGCGCCTGCCGACCCGGATAGCGGCTCGGCTCAGGCCCAGGGCCACCACTGCCATAAGCAAAGAGCGCCACACCGGGCTCTCCGTAGCTGTGTCCCAGGCGAGTGTGGTTGGCGGCCCCCTCATCGCCCAGTGTCGCTACCGCAGGTAACGCCGGATGATGCACGAAGTGGCGGCTGTCATTGAACGTTGCCTGCAGAATACGAGCGGTATGCTCGGTTTCCAGTGCGCGATGCAGCTGGCTTGCCAGGTTGGCCGGGGTGAAGTGGATGCGCCGGTCGGCCGCATCGGCGCTGGGTGTAACCGTCGCCGCATTGGCCACCCACATGCTGGAGGCCGAACAGCAGGCGGCCAGCAGGCGTGGTGACGCCTTGGCCGCTGCCGTAACCACCTCGGCATCGCTACCGACAAATCCCAGGCACCGCAGGGTTTTCAGATCCGGTCGCGCCAAGGGCGCCAAGACCCCCTGCACCAGACCCAGATCATGCAGGGCCTTCATTTTGGCCAGTCCCTGCAAGGCTGCTTCGCGTGGGTTGGAGGCCTGAGCCTGGTGGCTTTGCGAGGCCAGATTGCCCACCGCCAGACCCGCATAATTGTGGGTCGGACCGACCAGACCATCAAAGTTCGCTTCGGTTGCCAGCATCAGAACCTCCTGCAGTGGTTATTTCAATGTCAGGCCCGGTGACAGGGCCTGCGGCAGCGCCAGCCGATCCGCTTCGATACCCGCTACCGGGTAAGAGCAGTAATCTGCCGCGTAATAGGCACTTGCGCGGTGATTGCCACTGGCACCGATGCCACCGAAAGGTGCGGCGCTGGATGCACCGGTCAGCTGCTTGTTCCAGTTTACAATACCGGCACGAATGCGATCGTAGAAATAGTTGAACTGCGTCTCGGAGTCGCTGAACAAGCCGGCCGACAGACCGAATTGGGTATTGTTGGCCTCGGCGATGGCAGCATCAAAATCGGCCACACGGATCACCTGCAGCAACGGGCCGAAGATCTCTTCGTCCTCACGATCCGCAACCGCAGTCACGTCGATCAGTCCCGGAGAGATCAGGCCGGTACCCGGCTTGAGCTTCTCGCTGCGTACCAGCGAGGTTGCACCCTGCGCCAGCAGTGCATCCTGAGCGTTCAGCACGCCATCAGCGGCAGCCTCGGAAATCAGACTGCCCATGAACGGTGCCGGTTCGGCGAAGGCATCCCCGACCTGAATGGCACGCACGGCCTCCGCCAGAGCCTCCAGGAAGCGGTCGCCCCACTCACCCTGGGGCACAATCAGGCGACGGGCACAGGTGCAACGCTGACCGGCCGTGATGTAGGAAGACTGGAGGGTTTCATGCACGGCAGCACGCAGATCACTCACTTCATCGACGATCAGCGGGTTGTTGCCGCCCATCTCCAGCGCCAGGATCTTGCCCGGATGACCGGCGAACTGCTGATGCAGGATGTGGCCGGTGTTGGAACTGCCGGTAAAGAACAGACCGTCGATATCCGCATGGGAAGCCAGCGCGATGCCGGTCTCTTTTTCACCCTGCACCAGGTTGAGCACACCGGCGGGCAAACCTGCTTCCAGCCAGAGTTTCACCATCTCGCCGGCCACGGCGGGGGTCAGTTCGCTGGGCTTGAGGACCACGGTGTTACCGGCAATCAGAGCCGGCACGATGTGGCCGTTGGGCAGGTGACCCGGGAAATTGTACGGACCAAAGACCGCCACCACGCCGTGAGGCTTGTGACGCAGCACCGCCCGAGCACCGGCCATGTCGCTTTCACGCTCACCGGTACGCTCGTTGTACGCCTTGACCGAAATTTCGACCTTGCCGATCATCGCGCCCACTTCGGTACGCGCTTCCCACAACGGCTTGCCGGTTTCGCTGGCGATGGCTACCGCCAGCGCTTCCTTGTTCTCGCCCAGCAGCTCGGCAAAACGACGCGCGATGGCCACGCGCGCCTCAAAACCGGTCAGCGCCCAGTCAGTTGCAGCCGCACGTGCTGCCTTGACCGCCGCGTCCACCTGCTCTGTCGAGGCCGCCAAACCCTGCCAATACACGTCGCCATTGGCCGGGTTCAACGAGGTAAAGTCACGCCCCTGTCCGTCCAGCCAAGCGCCATTGATCATTACGGATGCAGTCATGTCAGATTCTCCTGCCAGATGAGAGAGGCACCACACGCACGGTGCTGCCTTCGGTGATTTTGAGCGCATCGGCCACGTCCTGCGGCAGACCGACAACGTGCTTGCCGACTCCGTTAAGCGGCGTCATGCAGCAGCGGAACTCGTCGAAGCTGGTCGAACTGACCAGATACAGCTCGCCTTCCGGCTGCTCCGTGGTGATGTGTGCCCGCGAATAGCAGCTTTCATTGATGGCGCGGATATCTTCCATCCGCGCCACCAGCGTAGGACCACCATCAAAAATATCGATGTAACCGGTAAAGCGCAGACCTTCGGCTTCCAGCAGCTTGCGCGCCGGGGTCGTTGCCGGGTGCGTCTTGCCAATCGCAGCCTGGGCATCTTCCGGCAGCAGATTGATGTAGATCGGATTCTTCGGCATCAGCTCGGCGATGAACACCTTATCCATTGAGGACAGCTTGTCCGCCTCGCCAAAGTCGAGCGAGAAGAAGTGACGACCCACGCCTTCCCAGAATGGCGGTATCCCCTTGTCATCAGAATAGCCGCGCATCTCGGCCAGCATGTATTCATTGAAACGCTGCGGAAACTCCGCCATGAACATGAAGCGCGACTTGGACAATAGCGAGCCATGCTTGCTGTGGCGGGCATCCGGAGCCAGGAACAGCGTACAGAGTTCAGAATAGCCGGTGTGGTCGTTGCTCAGCGTCAGCGTATTAATCAGGTTACGCACGCCCAGTTCACGCGATGCATGCAACAGTGTCCCCATATGGTAGTTGTACCAGGGTTCACTCAGACCCACCGCGGACTCGATACCGCTGATACCGACAACTTCACCCGTGGTGGTATCTTCCATCACGAACAGGTACAGGGCTTCTTCCGGAATGCCGTCGTCACCCCAGGCTGCCAGCGCCGTTTCCAGCTTGCGCGCCACCTGCTCGTCATTGTCCTGCAGGGAGGTAAACCCCTGACCCGTTTTGCGGGCCAGTTCCCGCAATGCTTCATGGTCTGCTGCCGTAATCGGGCGAACTACCATCATGATCGATACCCCAGTCGTGATCGTCGCTGAATCACCCGGTGCCTGCTTGCGCACCGGGGTTCATCTTGAGAGTTTGATAAATGAGCCACTTATCAGTGGCGAAATACGGCTTGTGCCCGAGACGCAACCCGGTTGCTAGAGCCAGACCAGCTGGACGCAGTCGCCATTGCTCACATTGAGCACCTCGGCCTGCGCCGGCGTCAGCTCAGGCTGTTGCGCATCCACTTCGGCCAGCAGACAGCGGAAGTTTTCCAGCTGACCGTGGGCCACCAGCGCCAGCGCCTTGTCGCCTTCTTCATCGTCCGCATTCACCGTGATGGTGACCGAGCGTGATTCAACCAGACTCCGCAGGCGGTCGGTTTGGGCTTCAAGGGTCGGGCCTGCGTCAAAAATGTCCACATACCCGCGATAGCCAAAGCCTTCATCTTCCAGCAGCGCCTTGACCCTGGCCGCATCGGTGCGTGGCTGGCCAAGGGACTCGCGCGCAGCCTCGCTGAGCAGCGGCAAATACACAGGATGATGTGGCAGCAACTCGGCAATGAAGCCCTTGGAGTCGATGCCGGTGAGATAGTTGGCCTTGGCAAAATCCATGTTGAAGAAATGCTGCCCCAGGCTTTCCCAGAACGGTGATTGGCCGTTCGCGTCTACCACGCCCTGCAGCTCTGCGATAATGCGGCTGTCAAAACGCTCGCGGTGGGCCGCAATAAACAGCAGACGCGCGCGCGACAGCAGGTGCAGGTTGCTGCGCTGACGGTGCTCGCTATCCAGAAACAGCGTGCAGAGCCGTGAGGCACCGGTAAAGTCCTGACACAGGTGCAGCGCCGGAATGCGGTTATGGATCTGCAGCTCACTGGAGGCGTGGACCACCTCATTGATGCGATAACTGTAGAACGGCGATGCGATTCCCACCGCCGCTTCGATGCCGGATACCCCTACGATTTCACCACTGTGGCTGTCTTCCAACACGAAGTGGTAGCTCTCCTGCTCGGGACGGTTTACCGCCTTGCGCAGAGACTTCAGGGTACGGTCGATCAGCTCGTTCAGGTGATCCCGGTTGGCCGGCAGGGTGGTCAGGCTGCCGCCGGAATCTACCGCCAGCCGCTCCAGCCCCTGAAGGTCACGAAATTCAACCGGTCGCAATAACAGCATCAGTTCACTCCCAGCCAGCGACGGTCGTCACTGGTCGCCAGCTTCATCAGTATCAGCGCGCTCAGTTTGGCCCTTTCGGTCAGGCTGCTGACATACATGTATTCTTCGGCCGAATGGATCTTGCCACCGCGCACGCCCAGCGTGTCAATATTGGGAATTCCGGCGGCCGCCAGATTGTTGCCGTCACAGCAGCCACCGGTTGGCAGCCAACCAATGCTCATGCCCAGTTCGCTGCCGCAGTCACGTGCCAGTTCGAACAGTTTCTGATTGGCACCGCTGAGTTTTTTCGGTTTGCGCCCAAAACCGCCGTGCAGTTCGATCTGGATGCCATCGCGGGCATTGATATCGGCCAGCAGGCGGTCCAGCTGCTGCTGGCACCAGGCTTCATCATCTACCTGTTCCAGGCGAATATTGAAGCGTGAGACGCACAGGTCAGGCACGATATTGACTGCGCCGCCGCCCTCAATGAAGCCGGGGTTGATGGTGACGCCCTCGCGCTGACCGTTAAGATCATCCAGCGCCGTAATGAAGTCAGCCATGGCCCGGATCGCATTGCGTCCCAGGTGGTGCTCACGACCGGCGTGGGCCGCCTTGCCGCGGACAACAACGCTGAAATTGCCACTGCCCTTGCGCTCTCCGGCCAGATTGCCGTCCGGAAAGCTGGGCTCGTAGATCAGCCCCAGATGCACGCGTTCGGCGGCATCGGCAATCAGCGTCGCCGATGAGGGTGAGCCGATCTCTTCATCCGGGTTAAACAGAATTTCCCAGCCGATCTGATCGGCCCAGGGCGTGCGCTCCAGTGCCATCAAGGCATTGATCATCACCATCAACCCGCCCTTGAGGTCGGCGACGCCGGGACCGTTCAGGGTGTCTTCATCAAGCCAGCGCAGTTCCTGGAACGGATGGTCGACGGCAAACACCGTATCCATATGTCCACACAGGAACACCTGCAGCGGCGCGTCCGGGCGCTTGCGGATACGCACGGCATCCCCCAACGGAAAGGCTTCAAGCTCGCCCTGTGCATTGAGGTGTTGATAAGGTGCGACCGGGATGACTTCGACGTCGCCGCCCAGCGGTTGGCATAGCCGGATCAACATTTCACCCACTCGATTAACGCCGGCATGGTTCATCGTGCCGGAGTTGATTTCGGCCAGCGCTCGGGTGTTATCAAGCATCGGTTGGTGTTGTTCGTCCAGCCATGTCAGCCAGGAGGTAAAATCGTGGGTCATGCCTGCGTCCTGATAGTGGATGTCTTACGATTATGTCGCCTGAACGCAAGCAGGTCTGTCGAAAATGCGACCCCTTTTTTAACTTAAGGGGTCGCTACGGCCAGAACGGCCAGTCAGGAGAACGGAGGGATTAGCTGGCTTCAGCCGTGTTCAGCAGTTGAGCAACGGCCTGTTCCAGCTTGGCCATACCCGCATGAATGTCTTCATCAGGGATGATCAGTGACGGTGCAAAACGCAGCACGTTCGGGCCCGCCATCAGGATCATCAGCCCCTGTTCCCGCGCCGCTGCCAGGAACTGACCCGCCTGACCAGCCCACTCGTCGACCAGTTCAGCACCGATCAACAGACCCTTGCCACGAATCTCCTTGAAGATGTTGTGACGGGCATTGATCGCTTCCAGCGCTTCAACAAACAGCGCATTTTTCTGCTGCACACCGGCAAGCACTTCGGGACGATTCACCTGACGCAACACCTCGCCGGCAACAGCACAGGCCAGCGGGTTGCCACCATAAGTGGTGCCATGAGTACCCACGGAGAAGCTCGGCGCGACCTTGTCGGTCACCAGCATGGCACCCACCGGGAAGCCACCGCCCAGCCCCTTGGCAGAGGTCAGGATATCAGGGGTAACGCCGGTATCCATATAGGCGTACAGCGCGCCGGTACGGCCCATGCCGGTCTGAACTTCATCCAAAATCAGCAGTGCATTGAACTGGTCACACAGCTCGCGCGCACCACGGATAAACTCCGGATCAGCCGGGATGATACCGCCTTCGCCCTGAATCGGTTCCATGACGATGGCGCAGGTCTTGTCGGAAACCAGCTGTTTCAGTGCTTCAAGATCATTGAACGGCGTATGGTGGATACCGCCCGGCACCGGCTCGAAACCCTGGCAGTACTTGGGCTGGCCACCGACAGTCACGGTAAACAGGGTACGACCATGGAAAGACTGAACAAAGGAGATGATCTCGTTCTTGTCTGCGCCAAAGTGATCGCTGGCGTATTTACGCGCCAGCTTGAAAGCGGCCTCATTGGCTTCAGCACCGGAGTTGCAGAAGAACACCTTGTCGGCAAAGGTCTCGCGCGTCAGGTCCTGCGCCAGACGCAGCGCCGGTTCATTCGTGTAGACGTTGCTCAGGTGCCAAACCTTGTCGGCCTGCTCCTTGAGTACCTTGACCAGCGCCGGGTGACAATGTCCCAGACTGGTCACTGCAATACCGCTGGTCAGATCGATATATTCGTTGTCGTCCTGATCCCAGACACGACTGCCCTGGCCCCGCACCGGCACCATCTGCTGGGGGTTATAGTTGGGTACCATGACCTCGTTAAAAAGCGCGCGGGTAACCTGTGAAGTGCTCATATTGCTGCCTTACCTCGTGTGATCGCTCGACCTTGGCCCAGCGAACGGCTGTTTCTATCCAGCACTGCTCGACCACCTTGTCTGTGACCTCTGTGCCGAAACCAAATAACCATTATCAGCAAAAGTACGGAGAGATAACAGTCGGCAAATTTACATGGCGCGACATCCAGTTGCGCTATATTGACATTATTTACAATCAGGACTGAACAGATGCCAGCAAAACGATTACTCTCTGCCAACTGTCATGTTTCACGATCAACCGAGCGATAAGTGTGCTGTCCGAACCCCATACCACCTCTCCCGTCCGCATCGGCTTTTTGTTAATGCCCAACTTTTCCTTGATTGCATTTTCATCTGCAATCGAGCCGCTACGCATGGCCAACTGGGTATCCGGACAGACACATTACGAAACGCTGCTGGTCAGCCATGACGGCTTGGCCGTGCCCAGCAGTGCGGGCGTGCAAACCCTGGTCGATTACAGCCTCGAACAGATTCCAACCCTGGATGCGCTGTTTGTCTGCGGCGCCAGCCCCATTGCCCGCACCGGCAATGAGGAGGTCATTGCCTGGTTGCGCCGCCCCCGCAGCGGCCGGATGGCAATGGGCGGCATCGGCACGGGGTCGTATCTGCTGGCCTGCGCCGGACTGCTCAATGACTGCCGCGCCACCATCCACTGGTGGGATCTGGATAGCCTGCGCGAGGAGTTCCCGCAGACGCGCATGACCAACAATCTGTTCGAACTCGACAACAAGCGCTATACCTGCAGCGGCGGCACCGCCGCCATGGACATGATGCTGTCGCTGATTGGCCAGTTTCACGGCATGGAACTGGCCGCCGCAATCTCCGAACAGTTTGTCCATGAGCGCATCCGCTCCAGCGAGGATCCCCAGCGGGTTCCTCTGCGCACTCGACTGGGCATCAGCCAACCCAAGCTGGTAGAAGCGGTGCAGCTGATTGAAGCCAACATCGAAGAGCCACTGAGCACCGACGATCTGGCCCACCATGTCGGCATCTCGCGCCGCCATCTGGAACGGCTGTTCAAGCGCCACCTGAATACCATGCCATCCAAGTACTATCTCGAAATTCGTCTGGAAAAGGCACGACAACTCTTGCGCCGCAGCGACAAGCCGATTCTGCAGGTGGGCCTCGATTGCGGCTTTGCCAGCGCGTCCTATTTCAGTACGGCCTACCGCAATCACTACGGCCTTACCCCGCGTGAAGAACGCAAGCAGTTGGCAGAACAGGAGCCGGAACTGCCCGCCAACAGCGGCCTGAGCCGGTCAGTGCTCATGCCCGGCGGCTGATTGCCCCATCACTCTCAGGCGCGGGTCTTGGCCACGTAGGGTGATGTCATCGCCTGCAACAGCACCGGATAACTGACCCGAAACGCAACAATATCCCCGACCCGAACCGCATCAGAACCCACGTCCAGAATCATATGATCACTGCTGCCGCCCAGGATTCTGACATTGTCATCCAACGGCACCAGCTCCTCGATGGGAACATCCTGTTTGCCAATGGCCAGTATCGCACGGGTGTGATCGCCAATATCCTCGAATTCGGGCGTTTTACCGAACGCATCCATGCCGCGCTCACCCTCGGGCACAGATCCTTTGACCTGCACCTCAATCACTTCCGCTTCCAGCGTGAATATGTCGCCGTGCATGCCGGCAATCTGACCTCCCTGTGCGGTTTCACGCCCCAGCAACAGCGCTTCACCCAAGCGCAGATGACTGATACCCGCCGGCATATTGCCGTCCAGCAGCAACGACAACGAACTGGAGTTCCCACCTGATACAACGTCCACGACATGGCCCAGCTCGCGCGCGATACTGGCCTTGAGGTCGAGCAGCTGAGTCATCTTCTCTCGGGTCGGCAGAATGCCACCGTAGCAAGTGAGGTTGGTGCCAATACCGCACCAATCGATATTTTCCTGCTGCAGAATAAAGCGCCCACGCTCAAGCACATGCTGCGGCAACACGCCTTCGCGCAAATCACCCAGCTCCACCATCAGAATGATGCGGTGACGAACCCCGGCGGCCTTGGCCGCGTCTGACAACCTTGCGATGGTCGTCTGTTCGGACACCAGACTGGTATCCGCGTACTGAATAACGTCGGTGATTTCGTGCAATCCGGGAAGGCGCAGCAACAGTGTGCGACAGGCACTCGACAGGGATTTGACCTGTTTCAGATTCTCAATGCGGGAATCTGCAATTTCCGCGACCCCTTCACTGAGCAGAACCTTGACAATATCCGGGTGCGCACAGGTCGCCTTGGTGACCGGCGTCCAGGCGATCGGCCAGGCGCAGGAGCTAAAGAGGTTGTTCAGATAGCGCATATTGTCCCTGAGTTTCGATTCACTCCAGAGCAATCGGGGGAACTTGGCCACAGTCAGCTTCCTAATGGTTCACGAATAGTAGCAAATGAATATAAAAAAACCCGCTCAGGGCGCGAACCCTGAACAGGCTTGTAAGGTCGATCAGGGATCAGAACGGCGAGTGGGGTTTCAGATCACGCTCTTCGTCAATCACCGGCACGTCATCATCTTCACCCGGCTTGAGTTTCACAATCGAAAAGCCCGTGATCGCGTACATGATCGAGATGATCGGCACCGCAAAGTTCAGAATGGCGTAGGGCGCGTACTCCCAGGCGCTAACCCCCAGCGTTGCCAGAATAAAGACACCGCAGGTATTCCATGGAATGAACACGGAGGTAAGCGTACCGCCATCTTCCAGTGCGCGTGACAGGTTTTTGGAATGCAGACCCCGCTCACGGTACAGGCCGGAGAACATGCGTGCTGGCACTACGACAGAGATGTATTGCTCGGAGCACGTTGCATTGGTCAGGAAGCAGGAACCGATCGTGGTCGGTATCAGGGCTCGGGCCGACTTGGTCATGCCTTTCATCTTGTTTACGATCGCCTGCAACATGCCGGTATTCTCCAGCACACCACCGAAGGTCATCGCCACAATGGTCATCGACACCGTATACATCATCGAATCAATGCCACCGCGGTTGAACAGGGAGTCAATGACTTCGTTGCCTGATTCAATCACATACCCGTTCTGCAGGGCACTCATGGCGGTAGCGAGGCTGTCGCCCTGAATGAATATCTGGCACAGGAAACCGAGCACGACACCTACAACCAGCGCGGGCAAGGCCGGTACCTTCTTGGCCACCAGCAGGATAACTGTCAGCGGCACCAACAGCAGCCACGGGGAGATGAGAAAGCTTGCATCCAGCACGGTCAGCGTGGTGTTGATACGTGCCAGCTCGGCATCACCGGCGGTGAATCCGGTGCTGATATACCAGTACACGCCCAGCGCAATCAGCAGGCCGGGAATGGTGGTGTAGAGCATGTGCTGAATATGCACAAAGAGGTCAGTACCCGTCAGGCCTGATGCCAGGTTGGTCGTATCGGACAGCGGCGACATCTTGTCACCGAAGTAGGCACCGGTAATGACGGCACCGGCCACCATCGGCGCAGGAATACCCATGCTGATGCCAATACCCATACCCGCAATACCAATGGTCCCCATAGTGGACCAGGAACTGCCGATGGCGATGGACACCACAGCACACATCAGTGCGATTGAAACCAGAAACATCTCCGGACTCATCAACTGAAGACCGTAATAGATCATGGTGGCAACAACACCACCGCCCATCCATGAGCCGATCGCTAACCCTACAAGAATAATGATGACAACGGCCGGCAACGCCAGACGGATGCCCTTGTAGATGCTTTCTTCAATCTCCTCCCAGCTGTATCCCTGTTTTACAGCAACCAGTGCAGCAACGACGGTACCAAAGGCCAACGGAATATGGGGGGCGCCTTCAAGCACAACAATGGTGATCAGCATCACGATCACCATTAGAACAATCGGTGTGATTGCCAATAAAAATGGCATGGATCGGTTGTTTTGTGTCATGGATGTTCAACCTGTTTATTGTGATAATTTTCTGAAAATTCGCACATACATGTGCATTACATAAGCTTGACAGACCCGTTTTGTCGCAAGTGCGAAAAAGCATGTCGCATAGGAAAAACAAATTCGGCGGCGAATTCTATATCAGACACACATGAAGTGCTTGTCCGGAAGCAAGACAACTGATCGTAAAACCCCCGTCAGCGGATTCAAATCGTGATCAGCCCCTGCTGACCGCCACTGCACGCCCCCCTCGATAGCCCTTTCCGCAACTGACCTGCCAATCGGTGTTTTTTCAAAATATTGCGTCGTATCCAGACAATATTTTTTTGCCATCCTCCCCTACAGTAAGCCTGTGCCCAGAATCGTTCGGGGCTTTCCATATCGTTGCCTAACGGGAGTCGCGCATCATCATGAACGCCGGTCTGAAAACAGATATACACCAGGCTTTGTCACCCTTGGCCGAACATATAGCCAGCACCTTCTCTGCTGCTGAAGCCGAGGCGATCGAGCATTTCGCCCAGTATTTCTTCCAAGTCGCATCTGCCGATGACTTGAGCCAGAAAAGTACCGAGCGCCTGCTCGGGCCGCTGCTCTCCAGCTGGGAATTTGTGCAGCAGTATGATCGTAGTGCTCCCAAGGTACGGCTGTTCAATCCGGATCTGGAACAGCACGGCTGGCACAGCAGCCATACAGTCATCCAGCTGCTGTTCCCCGACATGCCCTTTCTGGTCGACTCGGTGCGCATGGCGCTTAACCACGAACAGATCGGTATCCACAGCATTTTCAACAGCGTGCTGCCCAGCCGCCGCAGCGGGCAGCAACTGGAACAGTTGTCGGCCGGTGGCGAAAGCGAGTCCTTCATCTATCTGGAAGTAGACCGCCAGACCGACACCGAGCGCCTGCGCCAGTTGCGCCACACTCTCAGCGAACTGCATACCCAAGTCGCTGCAGCCGTGCATGATTATGATGCCATGCGTAACCGCGCCGCAGAACTGGCCACCCAACTGCGCACCCGTGATGATGCAGACGCCCGTGAAGCGGCCGACTTTATCGACTGGCTCCAGGCCGACAACTTTACCTTTATCGCCTGCGACCAGCTTGATTTCGGCACCGAGGACGGCCGCTTTGTCGCCCAGCGCCAGCCCGGACAGGAACTGGGCACCTTACGTCTGGAGTCCGATGCAGAACGCACACGACGGTTCAACAGCCTGAGCGACGACGAGCAGCGCGCCATGCAGGACAGTGCTCCGCTGCAACTGGCCCGTTACAGCCGCCGCTCTCGCATCCACCGCCCCGCCTATCTGGACCTGGTGGTGGTCAAGCGCTTTGATGTTGACGGCCAGGTCTGCGGCGAACACCGTTTCTATGGTCTGTACACCTTGCCGGTCTACCGTGAGCGCCTTGAGCGCATTCCGCTGCTGCGCTGCAAGCTGTCGCGTCTGCTCGCGAACAGCGGCTTCAGCCCCAACGGGCACAGCGGCAAGGCACTGGTACAGATTCTGCACGAACTGCCCCGCGATGAAGTGCTGCTGGCCTCGGATGCAGAATTGCTGCAACTGTCGCGGGGCGTGTTTGACCTGCAGGAGCGCCGCCGTACCCGCCTGCTGATGCGCCGCGATACCTGTGGCAAATTCGCGACCTTCCTCTACTTCGTCCCACGGGACAGCTTCAACACGGAACTGCGCAGCCAGGTGCAGGACCTGCTGGCACGCGCCCTGAACACCACTGAAATCGATTTCACCACCTACTACAGCGAATCGATTCTGGCCCGCGTTCACTTTGTCGCCCGCATCCAGCCGGAAGCCCTGAACGAGCTAGACTTTGCCGCCATCGAGGCCGAAGTGGTCGCCATCTCCCGTTCCTGGAGTGATGACCTGCATCAGGCGCTGATCGATGAATACGGCGAAGCCCGCGGCAACCGCCTGTCCAACCAGTTCAGATCAGCCTGCCCGCCCGCCTACCGTCAGCACTTCAGCCCCGCCAAGGCCGTGTTCGACCTGGGGCACCTGGAAAGCCTGAGCAACGAGCGCACGATCGCCATGAGCTTCTACCGCCAGCTGGAGCAGAGCCGTGATGAGCTGCGCTTCAAGCTGTTTCTGCGCGACACGCCGCTGGTGCTCTCCGACGCCATTCCGGTGCTGGAAAATCTGGGCATGCGGGTACTGGGTGAACACCCGTACCGGTTGGATGCCGCCGACGGCAGCCGCTTCTGGATCCATGACTTTACCCTCAGTTGCCCTCAGGCCAACGCTATCGACCTGGATGAGGTACGCGACATCTTCCAGGAGGCCTTTGCTGCTATCTGGTCAGGCCTGGCCGAAAATGACGCCTTTAACCAGCTGGTCATCAGCGCAGGTTTGAACTGGCGTGAAGTCGCCATGCTGCGTGCCTATGCACGTTACAATCAGCAGACCCGTTTCGGTTTCAGTCAGAGCTACATGGCGGCCACACTCGTACGTCACTCACACCTGACCCGCCTGCTGGTTGCCTTCTTCCGTGCCCGCTTCGAGCCGCAACGTCAGACTCACGAGCGCAGCAGCGCCCTGACCGAGCGCATCCACCATAGCCTCTTGGACGCTCTGGAACAGATCGAAAACCTGAGTGACGACCAGATCCTGCGCCGCTACCTGGAGCTGATGCAGGCCACCCTGCGCACCAACTATTTCCAGCTGGACAACGCCGGTATGCCGCGCGAGTACCTGGCATTCAAGCTCAGCCCTGCTGAAATCAGCAACATGCCCAAACCCCGACCGGTGTTTGAAGTGTTCGTCTACTCCCCTCGCATTGAAGGCGTACATCTGCGCGGCGGCAAGGTTGCCCGTGGTGGCCTGCGCTGGTCAGACCGACTGGAAGACTACCGCACCGAAGTGCTGGGACTGGTCAAGGCGCAACAGGTTAAAAACGCCGTGATCGTCCCGATGGGTGCCAAAGGCGGCTTCGTGGCCAAACAGCTGCCCACCGGTGGCAGCCGCGAAGAGATGCAGGCCGAGGGCATCGCCTGCTACCGCATATTCATCAGTGCGCTGCTGGATATCACGGATAATCTGGAATCCGGCAGCCTGGTACCACCCGTGGACGTTGTACGTCATGACGACGATGACCCCTATCTGGTGGTTGCCGCCGACAAGGGTACCGCCACCTTCTCCGACATCGCCAACGCCATCGCCGCCGAGCGCAGCTTCTGGCTGGGCGACGCCTTCGCATCCGGCGGTTCTCAGGGCTACGATCACAAAGGCATGGGCATCACCGCCCGTGGTGCCTGGGAATCGGTCAAGCTGCATTTCAGCGAACAGGGGCTGGATACTCAGCGGGATGACTTTACCGTGATCGGCATCGGTGACATGGCAGGTGACGTCTTTGGTAATGGCATGCTGCTGTCGGAGCATATCCGTCTGGTGGCGGCGTTCAACCACATGCATATCTTCCTTGATCCCAACCCGGATGCGGCGACCAGTTACACCGAGCGTCAACGCCTGTTCAACCTGCCCCGCTCCAGCTGGGAGGATTACGACACGGCATTGATCTCCAATGGTGGCGGCGTTTTCTCGCGCAGCGCCAAATGGATTCCGCTCAGCCCCGAACTGCGTGAACGCCTGCAGATCGATGCCGAACGCCTGTCACCCAACGATCTGATTCGCGCCCTGCTCAAGGCACCAGTGGACCTGATCTGGAACGGCGGTATCGGCACCTACATCAAGGCCAGCCATGAAAGCCACGCCGATGCCGGCGACAAGGCCAGTGATCCCCTGCGTGTAGACGGGTGCGAACTGCGCTGCAAGGTACTCGGTGAAGGCGGCAACCTCGGAGCCACCCAGCTGGGGCGGATCGAATTCTGCCGTCACGGCGGCCGCGCCAATACCGACTTTATCGATAACGCCGGGGGCGTGGACTGCTCCGACCACGAGGTCAACATCAAGATCCTGCTGAACGAGCAGGTCGCCGCCGGTGATCTGACGCTGAAGCAGCGCAACAGCCTGCTGCGGGAAATGACCGATGAAGTGGCAACGCTGGTACTGCAGAACAACCGCGACCAGGCGCTGGCGATCAGCAATGCCGAACACCATGCCCGCCAGGCACCTGATGCCTACATACGCCTGATCCGTACACTGGAGCAGAGCGGCCGCCTGGACCGCGCGCTGGAGTTTCTGCCCGACGACGCGGAACTGGAAGCACGCAAGGCGCAGGGCGAACTGCTGACCCGGCCCGAGCTGTCTGTGCTGATTTCCTACAGCAAGTCCAGACTGAAAGAGGCCCTGATCGATTCGACGTTGATCGAGGATGCTCATATTCGCGCCACCCTGCTGACAGCCTTCCCGCCGAAGCTGCGCACAGCCTACCCGGAAGCCCTGTATAGCCACCGCCTGTGTCGTGAGATTTTGGCGACTCAGTTGGCCAATGCGCTGGTCAACCAGATGGGCATCACCTTTATTGACGAGCTGCAGCAGAGTACCGGCGCTGCCGCCGCCGATATCGTGCGCGCCTGGATCTGTGCACGCGACAGCCTGGGCGTCCCAGCCATCTGGCTGCAGATCCACGCGCTGGATAACCGGATTTCACCCGAGCTGCAGCAACAGCTGCGCACCAGCACCGTACAACTGTTGCGACGCACCACGCGCGGGTTCCTGCGCCAGAGCAGCACCGGCCTCAACACCGCCGAGCTGGTAGAGGAATATGGCACGGGCATGAACACCCTGCGGGACTTGCTGCCGCAACTGCGCGACCAGCTGCCCGGCCTTGAGGACAGCGCTCGACTCGAGCAGCTACTACAGGCAGGGGTTGATGAACAGTTATCTATCCAGCTGACCGCCATCGACCTGCTGGACCAGCTGTTGGGGGTTGTGATCGTGGCCAGCAGTAATCGCCAGAATCTTGAACTGGCTGCACGGATCTACTTTGACCTGACGCAACGGCTGGAACTGCCGGGCTTTGCCGCCACTCTGGCGCGGTTCAAGGCCGGCACACATTGGCAGACGCTGGCCATTGAAGGTCTGGAAGACCTGCTGACCAGCAGCCCGTTGAACATTTGCCGCCACCTGCTGACCCGCAGCGAAACGGTTGATGCTGACGCCCTGGCCGACTGGCAAAACCGCAATACCGCAGCACTGGAGCGCTGGCAGCAACTCTGCCGTGAAGCCCGCGGGCACGATGACGACATCGCCCTGCTCAGTGTCGCCGCGGGTGAACTCAAGGAACTCTCCACCTGCATGTAACGTTCAGGCCGCAGCCACCGTGCTGCGGCCCTTATCTGCCCTGACGACAACACCCGCACGAGATAATGCGATGACTTTATATCAGGACCTTGTTCACGCCGACCATCAACTGACCTTAAAACAGCTGGGCGAGCGCAGCTGGTGGGTTTTACGTACCGATCTGATCGCCGGTACACGACGCAGCAGCCAGCCACGAATCGTTTTTTTTGCGGACAGCGAATCCCGAGCCAGAGACTGGCTGGCGTCACGCAAACAACCTTTTTTCATGCACACCGAGTACCTTGCTGCACGGTGAGATGATAATTCACTGCACCGACCGAGCCGATATGAATTACGCACCATAATAGTGCATGATTTATATCGGCTGATCGGTGAACGTTTAACTGTCGCTAACTTCAAGGTTAATACCGGAAAATTCGGAAAAATAACCAAAAGATCATCTGTAAGCATTTGGTATAAATGCACCAGAAAAGCGCATTGGACTATTGCAGATTTAAGCCTTTGGCTATAAATTAGCCACCTGAATTCAGACCTCCCATTGAGCACACGAGATCCCATGACCGCTTACCATAACCTCGCCCAAGCCGATCACTGTTTTACCGTCAAACACGTCGCCGCTGACAGCTGGTGGATTCTGCGCACCGACCTGCCGACTCACGGCCGTCGCAGCAGCATCCCGCGCGTCGTGTTCTTCGGCACCAGCGAGGAACAGGTCAAGGCATGGCTCAGTACCCGTACCGAGCCGCACTTCCTGCAGCACTGAGTCTGAGATCTCCTGCGCTCAACGCCGAGCGCAGGAGATCTGATCAGCGTCCTGGCACACTGAGAGTCAGCTGTCCGTCTCGCTGCACCAGCTCCAGGTGCTGCATGAAGCTCATGCCCAACAATACAGTGTCATCCGGCATGAACGGACTGATGCTGGCCGGAACATCGCGCAACTCAATCCCTCCCAGCTGCACACTGTCCAACCGTGTCGCATACACACTGATGACGCCGTTGGCGGTCATTGTTTTCTGCTCAACACCCCGCGCCAAACCCAAGCGGGATGCCAGATGCTCAGGTACACTGACCCGTGTGGCACCGGTATCCAGCAGGAATGTCACCGGCTGACCGTTGATCCGGCCGGGAGCCACATAATGACCGGCACGGTTACGGTTCAGTACAACCTCACCACTGCCGCCTTCGACCAGGCTCAGGTGCTGATTGGGGTTACGCCGTTCACCGACAAAGCCGTTGAAATAGGTCGTCAACAATACCAGCAGCACCACCCACGTCATGTAGTGCATGCCTTTTGCCAGCGTGCGGCGTGTCTTGTCAGGGTCTTGATAATCCGACATCTCTGTATTCCTGTCCTCTGTATCCTTGAGACCGCACAATCTGCCGCTTTGCTCCCGCCGATCAGAAAAGATCGATCTGCGGTGCAACCAGCTGGGCAAAGGATTCACCGATAAAGGGTAAGATGGTATCGGCGACCGGCAGCAGCTGCTTATCCATATAGTGCTGGTAGTCGATGGGTGAACGCAACAACTCCACCGGCTCAGGCCCGCTCACCGTCATCACGTAAGCGACACTGTCGCCCACCGCATAGTACGCGGGCAAGCCCTGTGCGCTGCGCTGCAACTCCAGTTGCATGGCGGCGCGCACATGGGGCGGACGGTTGCGGATATAATCGGTCAGCGGCTGGCGAATACGGCGACGATAGACCAGCGCGGTATCGCATTCGCCGGATCGTAGCTGGTGAACCTGCTGCTGCAGCATTTGCTGCCACGGCTTTTCGTGGAAGATACAGGCATACAAGGCCTGCTGAAATTCACGCGCCAGCGGCGTCCAGTCGGTGCGTACCGACTCCAGACCACGGAACACCATGCTCTCGTGACCATCCGCCTGCCGCTTGAGCCCGGCATAGCGTTTCTTGCTGCCCTTTTCCGAATGCCGCATGCGCGGCATCAGAAAGCGACTGTAATGTGCTTCATATTGCAGTTCCAGCGCGCTGTCGATATCGAAGCGCATACGCAGCTGGTCGCACCACCAGCGGTTGAGTTCAGTGGCCAGACGCTCGCCGTGGGCATCGGTATCCACATCCGCCCAGTCATCTCCAAGCCAGACAAACACCGAGTCGGTATCGCCGTAGATCACGGTATGGCCGTAGGTGGCTTCGATATGTTCGGCGGTTTGCTGCAGAATCTGGTGGCCGCGCAGGGTAATCGAGCCGGACAGGCGCTGGTCGAAGAAACGGCACACCTTCGACCCCAACACGCCGTAGCAGGCATTCATCTGGATCTTGATCGCCTGCGACAGCGCCGAGTTGCCGTCACGCTTGGCGGCATCACGTGCCCGCCAAAGGCGCTCGATGATGGCGGGCAGCAGTGTGTGACGGCGGTCAAAGATGGCGTGGTGAAACCCCGGTACCAGCGCCTCCGGCGGTGCGCCTTCACGCGTGCCCATGGCCAGCCCCAGCGGGTCGATCTGGAAGCTGCGGATGATGCTCGGATACAGGCTTTTGAAATCCAGCACCAGCACGTGACGGTAGAGGCCGGGGCGGGAATCCATGACAAAACCGCCCGGCACTTCCAGATCACCCTGCCCCGAAGCGTACTCCGGCGCGACAAAACCGGCACGGTGCAGACGTGGCAGGTAGAGATTGTCGAACGCCTGTGATGAACCACCCACCTTGTCCAGCGCCAGCCCGGTCAATCGTGCCCGTTCCAGCAGATAAGGCACCAGCTCGGCCTTGGCAAAGATATCGGTCACCAGCCGACAGTCTTCCAGGTTGTAGCGCACCAGGGCAGCAGGGTCTTCCGCGTAGAGTCGCTGGATCTCCTGCCCACGGTCATCCGGCGTATCGATCAGCTTGCCACGGCCCAGCAGTTCTCGGGCCACATACTCAAGGCCGTAACGTTCAAAGTGCCAGGTCGCCCCCTTGAGCGTATCGATGCCATCCAGCACCACACGACCATTGAGACGGGCAAACCAGCGTCCGGTCTGCGACTGCTCCACCCGCAGCGGCTGCTCGTCCCGTCCAAGACACAGGCGCACGCCCAACGCCTTGGCGCGCTGATCCAGCACCCTCAGATCAAAGCCGATGACGTTCCAGCCGATCAGCAGATCCGGGTCCAGTCGACGTATCTGTTCCATCAATGCGACCAACAGCGCACGCTCGCCACAGCACGGGACCAGACCTGGGGCCGGCGCAATATCACCGTTGAACAGGACAACTTCCTGATCGCCACACTGCAACGCGATCGACAGGATGCGGTCGGCCCGCAGGGTCGTTTCTATATCCAGTGACAGTTGGGTCAGGCTGGGAATAAAGGAGTCCCGGACCAGCGCTGGACGCTGGCGCTTTGGGGCCATATTGATATCGGGGTCGGTTTTATCAACCACTCGGGCACCGGCAAAAATGCCACGCTCGATCAGGTAACGGTCAACCGGACGGACATCCTCTTCCATCAGCCCGATAGCGGCCTGCTGCAGACGCTTCAGCGCTTCATGCCAATCCGCCAGGTTGTCGGCATAGAGGCCGCAGACCGACTCATGAGCCAAGGAGTGCAGTGCCAGTGGTCGCAAGCTACAGCCGCGCAAGCCGGACAATAAAGCGGTCGCTTTCGCCTGGTCAGATGCCCGCATGAAGGCAACAGCCGACTCGCCCTCGATCACCACCTCTTCAGCGCCGGTCGCCGTGCGCAGCCAGTAGCTCAGTTGCAGACGTCCACGGTGGTCCCGCTGGCGACGGGTCAGCGGAAACCCGACCTTTGCGTCCATCAGCAGCCGAAAGGTTCCACCGTTTCCAGGTTGGGGAAGTGTTGCAGCAGGGTTGCACGGTCTGCGCGCTGGAACAGCAGCTTGAGGTTGGGACCGGCATCCATGGTGAAGTAGACCTGTAGCCCTTGGCTACGCAGCTGCCAGACCTTCTGCATTGCCGCCACCGACTCCGGTTGCCAATACAGTAGCGGCGGCCAGGAAGCGATCATAGTCGCGTGCATCGACAGTGCGTTCTGCTCGGCCGTCTGGCCCAACAGTTCGAAGTCTCGCTCGGCGATGGCCTGTTGCAGTTTGCCCAGATCAACCGCCGCCTGCAGCGGCCAGCTTTGGTACAGATGTGCGGTTTCAACCGTGCGCTGCATGCCGGAGCGGGAATCGGTGGCCTTTTCACCGGCATCAATTTCGACCAGACCGATACAGAAACCCGGCCACTGCTGCTCCAACTGAACACCATGGCTGTCCAGCCCGTCTTTACGCTGCCCCATGCGCCACTCGACAAAACCGGTGAACAGCGAACGGCAGGCGCTGCCGCTGCCCATGCGCGCCATGATGGACAGGTGTTCCGGCGGCAAGTCCAGTGCCAGCGCATCGTTCAGCGCCAGCGTGAGCGCGGCAAAGCCCGATGCCGAAGACGCCAGCCCTGCGGCGGTGGGAATGTTATTACGGGTTTCTACCTTGAAGTACAGGTTCTGATCGCGGCGGAACAGGTCGATGAATTCACTCACTTTCTGACTGAAACGCGCGCCTGGCTGCAACTGCTGGCCATTGAGCCACACGTCATCCACCTGCCCTTCGGTCGGAATCAGCCGGGTATGGCTGCCCAGATAATCCAGCGACACCGACAGCGATGCATTGATCGGCAAGTTGAGTTCACGGTCACGTTTACCCCAATATTTGCACAGGGCAATATTGCTGGGGGCAAACTGCTCGACCGATGCCGAGGCCTTGACCACTTTCGGCAACAGCCGATCAACCACGTCAGTTCGTTTCATAGCGGATCTCCACGCCCGTGGCTGCCACGGAGACCGGTATCGACTCCCAGGGCAGTTCGGATTCAACATGGCCCAGGGCCAATACACAGTCGCCCAGCCCGGAACCGGATATTTTCGCGCCCAGTACGCCGGGTTCGGCGCGCAAACGGTAAATCATTTCGGCCAGAGTTGTATCGCAGACGCCCAGAGCGTCCATCAGTCCCTGGTAAAGATTCATCAACTCGCCCAGCGCCGTCCAGTCCTGCTCGCATACGGCTCGCTCGGCCGCCTGGGTTGTCTGCCCCATCAGACGATACACACCGCTGTATAGCGCGGGCTGACGTGCGGCTTTCTGCTCCACCAACGCCAGTACATCCGGCGTTTTCATTTTATAGCCACAATAATAGAGCACGATCGGCGGCAACCCCGACAGCGGACGTATTTCACAGGGCGCAAGGCTGTAACCGATTACGCCGCCGTACAGACTGGCAGCCAGATCGGTGCCCGAGCCGCGACCGTTCTGTACCTGATGAACCGCCGCCAGCGCGATGCTGAACAGGTCTTCAGGAGCAGTGCTGTGACCGGCATGAGCGGCCAAGGCCGCCGTGGTTGCCGCCGTCACCGCCGCTGATGATCCCAGACCGACGGTATGGGAAAATCCGGCGCGGATACTCAGTTCGAAGCCCTGCTCCAGCTGCGCGGCATACTGTTCGATAACCGCCAGCACAAATGCCAATGCGGGCATCGGCACCAAATTATCCAGCGAGCCCTGGTACTGGCCCAGTGCACTGTCAATCAGCACTTGGCGGTCCGGGCGTGGCCGCAACGTCACCACCAGCCGCACATCCACGGCACAGGCCAGCGCCGGTTCGCCGAACAGCACGGCATGTTCGCCCATGAGCATGATGCTGCCGGGGGCGCTGACCTCAATCTTCGAGTATGCGGACACCTTCGCGATCCTCCTTCAACACGCCCCAGTGCCATTCCGGCTGCAGGGGCAGCTGCGCCGGGGTCATGCCCGTCGGCAACAGCAGCAACATGAGTCCACCCTGATCACCGGATACGGCACCGGCACCGCAGACCTTGGCGGCACCTCCGGCCTGCTCTACCTGTTCGGCCAACCGCTGCAGCGGTGCCGGCACGACCCCGATACGGGTCAGCAGGCGGTGATTACGGCGGATCGGTTCAAGCAGGCTGTCACCGGCGGCCAGGGCGCGTTCAAACTGGACAGTGGTTTCCGTGAATTCATCCCAGATGGCCGCGCCGGCAAAGTTGCGCCGCACCTGATCGACACAGGCACCGGTACTGCACGCAGGCGTACCGGTAAACAGCCAGAAAAAGCCTTCGCCCAGCCCCTGTGGCGGCAACGGCAGGCGCTCAACCTGATCACCCTGCACCCGTACCAGCCCACCGGAGCACACGGCGGCGGCATCAATGATACTGCCCCGACCATGCTGTAAACGTTCACAATGACGCACCTGCCGGATCAACTCATCAAGGTCGTCAACATGGCCAAAGAGCTTGAGCAGAGCCGCAATCAGTGCCGCCGAGGAGCCCATACCCGCACCGATGGGGATGTCGGAGTCGATACTCAGGCTTCCCTGGGGACGGATATCCAGACCGGATAGCACGCGCGCCATGTCGACGGCATAAAACGCCAGCTCGGCCGGTTTCTGCAGAATACGGGTAATGGGGAGTTCGCCGCGCAGGTAGCGCTCGAAGTGGCTATCCAGACGGCGGCGCAGGCTGGCCAGTTTGTCCAGACCGAGCACATGGGTCCGCTCCTGCGCATGCCAACTCAGCCGTGGCAGCTGATCAGGACGGTAATGGATGCGCATGTGCCGGTCCACCGCCAGCGCCAGTGCCGGTGCACCGTAGACAACGGCGTGTTCACCGCTGAGGATGATTTTCCCCGGCGCGCAGGCGGTGGGCATTAGCGAGGAATATATTCGCGTTTGTGGTGGCTGATACCGGCCAGACGGAAATGGCCAGTGGTGCCTTCCTCAAAACGATGCTCACCGCCATCGGTCGGCACCGGATGGCGGTACAGCTGCAGATATTCGTCATGGCTGATTTCACGGCGTGCAGCCAGCAGGTCGCGGTGACGCTGCAAATGCAGTGCCTCACGGTAACCGGCCACCACGGTGCCAGAGAAGAATTCGCCCACGCAACCGGAACCATAGCTGAAGAAGCCGATACGCTGACCGGACAGGTCTTCAATGGTATTTTCCAGCAGCGAGGTCAGACCGATGTACATCGAGGCGGTGTAACTGTTACCGATGATGCGGTTATACAACAAGGTGTCGCTGATCTGGGCCTCCTGCTCATCGGCAGAGAGTCCGGCCTTGGTGTGGCGCACCAGCTGCTGATGGGCTTTCTGCGCCATGCGGCTGAACGGCAGGTGATAACAGAAACGGCTGAAATCGCCAAAACCATAACCACTGACTGTGCTGAAGTTATCCCAGGCCTTTTTCAGTGCCTTGAGATAGATCTTGGTGGAATACTTGCCATCAACCAATGCCGTCGAGCGGTAGTTGGGACGCCAGAAGTCCATCACGTCTTCAGTGTAGTTGCCGACTTCAGGATCGATGCTGACCAGACGCGGATTGGCACTGACCAGCATGGCGACGGCACCGCACCCCTGCGTCGCTTCACCCGGTGTATCCAGATCATAACGGGCGATGTCGGAGGCGATCACCAGTACCTTGGTATCCGGCTTGCGAGCCACCAGCGCACAGGCCATCTGCAAGGCAGCGGTGGCGCTGTAGCACGCCTGCTTCAGCTCGACCACGCGACAATTGGCGTTAAGCCCGAGCAGCCGGTGGACATAGATACCGGCCGCCTTGGACTGGTCGATACCGGTCTCGGTGGCGAACATCAAGGTGCTGACCGCATCGGGACCTGCCCGTTCGATCAACGGTAATGCTGCACTGGCCGCCATGGTGACGATATCCTCGTCAGGCGCTGCCATGCCCATCTTCTCCTGACCGATGCCGGTGTAATACTTCTCGGGATCCGTGCCCTGAACCTCTGCCAGCGTCTTCAGATCGAGAAAGTAGTTGGAGGTGTAAAAGCTGATTTCGTCAATACCAACAGACATACTTGACCAGGGTCCTCAACGCTCGTGGACAATAAGCGCCCTGTTTCGGAACAGCGCCGCCATATCCGGCGTACCGAGCAGAAACATCGCAGTGATAAATTCCCGTCGCAGCCGTTCAATAACGGTTACAACGGCTTCGGCAGACTCCATCGCCGGCTGCAGCAAGGGGGCTGCCATACCGCACAACGAGGCGCCGAGTATAACAGATTTGGCCATATCAATCCCATCTCTGAGACCACCGCTGGCGATCAGCGTTGCACGGTCAAGGAATGGCTCCGCCTGTTGCAGTGCCAGAGGCGTCGGTAGCCCCCAGTCCTGAAAGCGCAGGCCGATCTCGTCACCGTCGTGACGGCGATGATGTTCGATCCGGCTCCATGAAGTGCCGCCACTGCCGGCCACATCAAAATGGCTGATACCCTGCGCCAGCCCCAATGCGATATCGGCCGCCGACAACCCGGCCCCCACTTCCTTGAGCATGACCGGGACGCTGAGGTGCCGGCTGATAGCGCCCATTTTTTCGGCCACGCCACGGAAATCGGTATCCCCTTCCGGCTGTACCGCTTCCTGGAGTGGATTGAGATGGAAATAGAGTGCATCCGCTGCCAGCACATCCACGGCACGCTGACACTTGTCCAGATCAAAGCCGTAGTTGAGCTGCACACCGCCCACGTTACCGATCAGTACTGTGGTGGGCGCATGTTCACGCAGGGCAAAACTGGCCTCGGCAGACGGGTGGGTAAACATCACACGCTGCGAACCAACTGCCATCGCTACGCCGCATCGCTCGGCCGCAATGGCAAGATTGGTGTTGATGGTCCGCACCAGCTCATGGTCGCCACCGGTCATCGACGAGATCAGCAACGGAAAGCTGAGGCGCTTACCGAGGAACTCGGTACTCGGATCGATCTGGTCCAGCGCCACTTCGGGCAGGGCCCGGTGGGTCAGCAGGATCCGATCGAACCAGCGGCCATCACGATCCGTCGCCGGATCATGTTCGATGGCACGTATGTGTTCGATCTTGCGCTCGTTGGTCGGGTCGGTCATGACCGCTCCATTTTGATATGGGCTTCCATCAATTCACCCGGGTTGGTCTGCGCCGCCAACAGCGACAGCTCACCACAAAGCACGGTTGCCGCACAGATTGCGGCCAGACGGCGGGCATTGGCCCCCGGTTCGCGCTCTTCACGGCACCCCAGCTGACGCAGATTGTCTTCAACAAAATCGATGCCCTTGCCGTTACCTACCGAACCGACAATCAGGTTGGGCAGAGTGCAGGAGAAATAGAGGTCGCCATTGCGCACTTCGGCATGAACAACCCCCTGAGACCCCTCAATGATATTGGCGGCATCCTGGCCGGTGGCCAGATAGAACGCCAGCAACATGTTGGCATAGTGCGCGTTGGCGCTGCGCAGGCCTCCGGCGATCAAAGTACCTATAAGGTTTTTCTTGATGTTCAGATCAACTACTTTTTCCGGCGTGGTTTTTAAGCGGCGCTCGCAGACATCACGCGGGATCAGAATTTCACTTACCACGTACTTGCCACGTCCCAGAATACCGTTGACCGCAGTGGCTTTTTTATCGGAGCAGTAGTTGGCCGAGATGGAGCTGTAACGCAGTTGCGGATATTCGGCAAGAATCCAGGGAATCAGTTTGTCGGCAGCGTTGGTCACCATGTTGTGTCCGGACGCGTCACCGGTGGTGAACTCAAGGCGCAGGTAGATCAGGTTACCAACTACCTGGCTGTGCATATCGATCAGTTTGGCAAAGCGACTGCTGGTTGCGACCACTGTGTTGAGGTCGTCCTTGCGCGCCTGTAGTGACTGTATCGCTTGATGTGCCGCAAAGGCATCATCCGCTTCCAGCAGGATTGAACGGGTCATGCGTTCATCGATCACACTGGTGACGATGCCCTTTTCGGTCAGATTGGACACCCGTGCACCACGGCCCACCGATGGCCAGAGCGGTGTCTCGTAGGTGGCCAGGGGCACGCTGAGTTTTTCGTCAACCACATGTCCGCTGATCTTGATCGGCCCGACCCAACGCATCGGGATCGGGGCTTCCAGTATTTTGTGTGACTTCATGCTCGGCGCATCCTTTGAATAAAAAAGGGCTGCCATACGGGCAACCCTTCAAAAAGACCTCAGGCTGCGCGGGATTTTAAGCCACCCGCGCCGAGGGATGCAATTATTGCCCGTTCTGGGCAACCTCGACCTGCTGCTCAGGTGCCTGTTCTGCCACCGGCGGCAGTGTCACCCCCAGCGCTTCAAGCAGCTCACCGGTGCCGGTCAGGATACGCAGCTTGGCCACCTGACTATCGACACGGGCTTCAGCCAGCTGATTTTTCGCAGAGAACACCTCGTTTTCGGTATCCAGCAAGTCAAGCAACGAGCGCTGGCCGATGTCGAACTGCTTCTTGTAGGAGTTACGGGTATCTTCACTGGAGCGTACATGTTTTTCCAGATGCTGGAGCTGACGCTGCAGGATCTCATGCGCATTCCAGGACAGCTCGACGCTCTCGCGAATCTGACGCTGGGCATCACGCTGAATCGCCTGAGCTTCACCGATCTGGTGTTCGGTCTGACGGATACGGGCCTTGTCCGCGCCACCGTTGAACAGGTTATAGCGCATGCGCAGCATGGCGGTCAGGTCTTCATCATCACCTTCGACACCGTCGATATTTTCATCCCAGCGCCGTTCCACTTCGAAATCCAGACGCGGGTACATGCGACTCTTGGCAGCGTCTCGCTGGGCCATGGCCGCTTCCACATCTGCCTGCGCCAGACTCGCGACCGGCTGGTTGGCCAGCCCCTTGGCCACGGCTTCATCCAGAGACGTCGGTAGGGTCAGCGTCTCGCTGTCGAATGTATCCATGCTGTCCGGCACCGGCTGACCGACGATGCGCCGGTAGTTGGCCTGGGCATCACGCAGGTTATTCTCGGCCGCCAACATGTTGACTTCGGACAACGCCAAACGCCCCTCGGCCTGCTGCAGCGAGGCCAGAGTGCCCATACCGGACTCGGAACGACGGCGGATCTGGTCATACAGAGTGACATGGTTGTACAGGCTTTCCTTGGCCAAGGTCAGCAACTGCTGACGGCGCATCACTTCCAGGTAGGCACGACTGGACGACAGCACATAGCGCTGAGCCGTGTCCTTGTAATTGCTTGCACGGGAAGCAGCACGGGCCTGCTGGCGTTTAACTTCACTGCTGGTAGCAAAACCGTCGAAGATCATCTGGTTCAAATTGAGTCGCGCTTCACGGCGGTTCAGCTCTACATCGTCATTACTGCCTTTCTCCGTCCACTCATAGCCGTAACCCAAGGTAGCATCCAGAGTCGGATAGTAACCGGCCTGAGCCTGGCGAATTTCCTGAATGACCGCAGCGTAGTTCTGTAACGCCTGCTGTACCTCGGGGCTTTGCCCGATATTGTCCACGACAACATCCTGTAATGTGGCGGCGGACGCCAAATTTGAAATGCCCACGCTCAAGGCCAGAGCCAGCACCGAGTGTTTAAATTTCATATCCCTGCTCCTGCGTTGTGATCGTTGAGGGCGCTTGGCCGCTCAACGTTAAAATTAGCTCAATCCGGTCACGCACGCCGGATTTTTCCAGAATGGAGCTGACATGAGCCTTGACCGTGCGTTCGGTAATATCCAGCTGTCGTGCAATCTTCTTGTTGCTGTCGCCCCGTACCAACTCACCCAGCACCTGCTGCTCACGGGCACTCAGGTTCCACTCCGCCGCGTGGCTGATCACCGGCGACTGCCGAGCCAGCAGGCGTTTGAGCAGCCCCTGCATCAATTCAGGGCCGGTCCAGATGTCACCTCGTGCAACGGTTTCAACAACCTGCGGCAACAGTTCCGGCTGGATATAGGTATTGGCATACCCACCGACACCTCGGCTCAGCAATGCTTCGCCCTCTTCCGCCGTGGGATGATCCACAAGCGCAATCAACGCCGCATCGTTTTGCAACAGCCGGTCACGCTGCTCCGGCTGCAAGGCGCTCCAATGCACAACCAATAAGGCTCCAGGATCATGCGTTTTGGCGCTGATAGCAGCAAAGCTGTCACAGCTTCGAACCGTTATTGATAACGCCGTTTGCCAACGCTTGATCAGCTCTGCATTCGGTGCATACAGGTATACATGCATGTCTAACGCTCCGTCAGTGCGCGTTCCGTCGCACGATTGATCGGTTTTAAAATGTACTGCATGACGGTTTTCTTACCGGTGAGGATATCCACCCCTACCGTCATACCCGCCATCAGTGGCAACGGTGCCGCTGCAGTGCCCAGATAAGGAGCCGCAGTTTCCAGACGCACGAGGTAATAGGGTAGCTTGGCTTCGGGATCCATAATGGTACCCGGCGAAATAAACACCACCTTGGCATCCAGGCCGCCATAGATGGCAAAGTCATAGGCACTGACTTTGACCACAGCAGCCTGACCCAAACGGATATTGGCAATATCAGACGGTTTAAGTCGTGCCTCAACCAGCAGCTTGTCCTCGAACGGCACAATACTGAGCAGCGGGTCACCCGGTTTGACCACCCCGTCAATGGTATTGATCATCAACTGCTTGACTGTTCCCTTAATCGGCGCACGCACCTCGGTACGGCTGATCCGGTCCTGCATTCCCGACAGCGCCTGTTCCAGACGGACCTGCTCGGCCACAATCTCATTCAGCTCTCCACGCGCCACATTGCGGAACTGCAACTCCATTTCCTCCTGGCGCTGACCGATCTCGCTGATCGTGGACTGGATGCGTGGAATGCTCAGTTCAATACTGGATATTTCACCGCGCAGGTCATTGACCTGACGCCGCAAGCGCAGATATTCCACTTCAGAGATCACGCCCTCTTTCATCAGCGGTTCACTGATGCGTAATTCACGCAGTAATAGACCGTAACTGCGACGCAGTTGATCGATGCGAGATTGCGCTTCAATCAACTCCTGTTCACGCTGCTGACGCTGCTGATCCAGCACCGACAAGTTGCTTTTCAGCTCGTTCTGCCGCGAACGGTGCAGGCTTAGCTCCTGGTCCAACAGATTGCGGTACTCGGGACTGAAATCGGCCGGTATCTGAAAATCCTCGCCATTGGCTTCGGCTGACAACCGGGCTGCACGTGCCTGTAGTTCCACCGCCCGCACCTGATTTTCGCGGAATGAGCTGGTGAAACGCTTGTCCTTGATCTTCAGCAACACCTCATCGCGTTCGACCAGCTGGCCTTCACGCACCAGAATCTCGGCCACTATTCCGCCTTCCAGATTTTGCACGACCTGCAACTGGTGAGAAGGAATAATCTCGCCATCACCACGGGCAATTTCATCCAGTTCAGCCCAATTGGCCCAGACCAGTGCCAAGATGATGAACACGGCTCCCGTCCATAGCAGCAAGCTGGCCCCTCGGGGAGCTTGCTCCAACATCGCTTCACTGATGCTGCTGGTATAACGGATATCGCCCGCCAGGGGCCTGACCTTACGTCCCATTAGCGTTTCACCTGCAATCGACCCTGCTTCAGTGCTTCAAGCACGCTCTCCTTGGGCCCGTCCGCGACCACCTTGCCCCCATCAATTACGATCAGACGGTCCACCAGATCCAGTAACGACATCTTGTGAGTCACCATCACCAGCGTTTTATCCTGTGCATAAGTCTTGAGCTGGCGGCGCAGATATTCCTCGGACGCGTTGTCCATCGAATTGCTGGGCTCATCCATAATCATGATCGACGGTTCATGTAGCAACGCCCGCGCCAGTGCCACTGCCTGACGCTGACCACCGGACAGCGCGCTGCCGCGCTCGCCTACCGGCATGTCAAACCCTAACGGGTGCTGATTCACGAAGGTCTCCACACCGCTCAGACGCGCCGCCTGCAGAATTTGGACATCACTGGCTTGAGGCAAACCGATGGTGATGTTGTCCCGCACAGTTCCGGCAAACAGCATCACGTCCTGGGGTACATACCCCACACAACGGCGCAGATCCGAAGGCTCGATCTGATTGAGGTCGATGCCATCAATGGCGATCGCCCCCTGGGTCGGGGAATACAACCCCAGCAGCAGTTTCTGGATACTGCTCTTGCCTGAACCGATCCGTCCGATCAACGCCACCTTTTCCCCCGGCTTGATACGGAAACTGATCGCCTTGAGGGCACCGTATTCGGTACCGGGGTAGGTAAAATCGACCTCCTGAAACTCAATGCCGCCACTCAGTTCAGGTCGGTGCAGATAACGGCGTTCGGCCTCATGCTCATCCGGCAGTGCCATGATTTCATCCAGCGTCTTCAACGCCTTGAGCGACTGTTCATAATTGGCAACCAGGCTCGCCACCTGCGACAGCGGTGCGATGGCACGCCCACTCAGAATAACGCAGGCAATCAGTCCCCCCATGGACAGGCTCTGTTCCATGATCATGTACACACCGCCCACCACGATCAGGACCGATGCCAACTGCTGGATAAAGGCTGCAAAGTTGACCACCGAGGCTGACAGCATTCTGGATTTCAGCCCCCAACGTGCGATGTAGCCAACCGCTTCTTCCCAGCGTGCCTGCATCGGACTGGCGGCACGCTGGGTTTTCAGTGTTTCCATCGCCGTCAGCGCTTCAACCAGCGTACCGTTCTTTTGTGCCGTGGAGCTGAAAGTACGCTCAATGGATTGACGCAGGCGCGGACGCACCGACAGGGTGTAAATCAATATCAGCGGTACCGCCAATGCCGGTACGATAACCAGTGGCCCACCAATCAAACCGATCACCACCAGAAACAGCAGCATAAAAGGGATATCGATCAGAACGGTATTGGTGGTTGAGCTAAGGAAGTTACGGATACTCTCGAATTCGCGCAAATTACTGGCAAACGCCCCAACGGAAGCGGGCATCGCGTCGTACCGCACTCCCATGACCTTCTCAAACAGCCGGGCCGAGAGCAGCACGTCCGACTTTTTGCCTGCCACCTCAATGAAATAGGCACGCAACATTTTCAGACCGAAGTCGAACAGATAAACCACCAGGACACCGATCGCCAGCACCCATAGTGTTTCTACCGCATGGTTGGGCACGACCCGGTCATAGACATTCATCACGAACAGGGGGTTGGCCAATACAAACAGATTGATCAGCACCGATGCTACCAGCACATCACGGTAGATACGCGCCGAACGCCAGAGGGTACTCCAGAACCAGTGCCCTTCACGGTCGTCGAGTGCACGACTGCTGCGCTCTCCAAACTGATACTCGGGGCGCATGAAAATGACGTATCCGGTATAGGCCTGATCCAGCTCTTCCAGTACGAGCCGACTGACCCCGCCACTTTCCGGCTGAAGAATTTCGGCTTCGCCCTGCTCAAGATCCAGTGACTGCAGAATACAGGCACCTTCATTCTCCAGCAGCAGTACCGCCGGCAGCAACAGGCTGGATAATTGATTCAGCGGCCGCTGAACCAGTTTCGCCGCAAAGCCTCCCCGTGCCGCGGCGCGAAGAAACAATTTAGGGGTCAATCGACCATCAACCAATGGCAAGCCCGAGGTCAATACCTGAGCGGAGCACGGCCGACGGTTATGTTCTGTCAGTAATACCAGACATTGTAAAAGAGGATCCCGCTCAACATCCATGCATATGGCGTCCCAAAAGAATTCTGAACTACTCTAACAAGTGTTTTAATACAGTAAAAGCATTGATTTGAAGTTACAGCCAACCCAAGTGCGCTACACTGGCAATTACTAAACAGCATAGCTCAGGATCTGCTAAATGCTTTATGCCCTGCGAGATGATGCCGGCAAAATCACGGCACTGACTGACCGCCCACTACCCGATGCACAGACGGTACAGGCGTCCGACCCCGACGTAATGGCATTTCTGTCACTGGATGGGGCAGATTTTACGGCATCCGACTTTCTGGATGGCTCCGACCTTTCCACCATTCGAATCCTGGAAGATTTGATCAACACCCTGATCGATCGCCAGATCATTCGCTTTACCGACCTGCCGGTGGCTGCTCAGCACAAGCTGTTGAGTCGAAAAGTGGCGCGTACGCTGGCCAATCCGGATACTGCTGAAAGTGATAGCGAAAACGTACACCAGAATAGCTGGTTTCTACGTGAAGATGATCAGTTGTTCTGATCCGGTAAGGGCGGCATAAGCCGGGTTCGGACCTGCAATGCAAGCCGCTCGGCCAACGTCTGATAGCGTTGCTGCTGACGTTGCGTCAACGCAGCATATTGCAGCCCATGCAAAATATCGTCACACCGCCGAATCCCTTCAACCGGTTGCCCTGCCGATGATTGCCGGAGCAGCTCCAACTCCGTCTGCACCAGATTAAGCCCGACACTCGGGTTTCCAGGCTGAGCCTGGTAGGCCGCTATGAAATTATCTCGTGCCGGCGTCAATGCTGCCTTACGAAACTGTTTCATGCCACGGATATTGGCACTGGCCCAATCGATGCCCGCCATTTTCGGCGTCAACGCATGACGTACCGCCAATGCGTGCGACGCAGATTCACTCTGCTCAAGGCCATCAGTCAGTTGATCCAGCCACTGCGCCCGACGCTCCAGCGGCAGCTCTTCAAACAGACCCAACGCCGCACGTCCGGCCTGCTCGGCTCGCACCCGATCACCGCACTGACGCAGCAGATCAGCCAACAGCAGGCGTGACCTGAACTGCGCTACCGGATCATGATCAAAATCTTCAACGACCTGTTCCAGTACCTGTATGGCTTCACGCTCGGCCTCTTCCGCCGGTGGCCCCTGCAAATTGTCCATGCGTGCCTTCAGTGCCTGCGCCAGAGCGAAGTAGTTCTCGGGGCTCTGGAAAGCGGAATAACGCCCGAACCGTACTGCCGCACGGAACGAATCCACGGCCAGACGCCAATCCTTCACCTGCGCAGCCGCATGGCCCTGTGCAGACTGCAGAAAAGCCACCGATGGCTGTAACAGAACCGACTTGCGCAACAGGATGACCGACTGCTGCAGATCGCCTTTCAACCGATGCAGACGCGCCAGCCAGTTGAAGGCATCCACACACACCTGCTGCTGCCTAATCACCCAGGCCAGAGAATCTTCCGCCTGAACCAGGTCGCCCTGATGATAGGCAGCCACGCCGACCCCCACGCGCATCCAGTGCTGATCACGCTCGCTCAGCAACCTGTCGAATAAGGTCCGCGCCTGTACGTAACGCCCAAGCTTCAACAGAATAATGCCCTGAAGGCGTTGCAGGAAAATTCTCAGTGCCGGAAATTGCTCAAGCTTTTGCTCACACAGGGACAACGCTTCCACCCAGTGCGCCTTGTCCATGCATACGTCCAAAGGGCTGAGCGCCAGCTTGAGGCGTAACAGCCGTTCCAGCGACAGGCGTACTTGTGCTTCATTGTAAGGTTTATCAATGCAAAGATCGGGCGAGGATTCGAGTGAGCCGAACATCAGTGCAGCAGCATCCGTGTCTGCAACCAGAATGTAACTGGTTCCATACCGGTATAACCCTTCTGCCTGCGCTTCATACATCAGCTGCAGCCCGCTCTTTTCTCCCTTGCCCAGGTCATAGACCATAAAGCACAGGTCTACGGACTCTTCTCTCAGGATAGACAGCGCCATGTTGACTGAAGAGGCAACCATTACCTGGCCGACACCCAGACGCAACAGCAGCTCACGTAATGTGCGCAGGTCGTCGTGGCGCTTATCCAGTATGAGCGCTTTCTTGGCAGAGAAAATAGTATCCATAGACCTACACTATCAGGGGCTTATGGAAAAATAGCATGCAGTTACACATGGAGCAAAGTTTCATATCCGCCTATAACTTAGCGCATCCATGCATGAAAAAGGCCATGCCGGTACTACCGACATGGCCTCGAAGGATCAATCAACCGCGTGATTAATCGTCAAGCAGGTTACGACCCTTGCTCGCAGCAATACGCATGCGCAGGGCGTTCAGCTTGATGAAGCCTTCAGCATCTTTCTGATCGTAAGAACCTGCATCGTCTTCAAATGTCGCAATGCTTTCATCGAACAGGCTATCTTCAGAACGACGACCGACCGCACTGACGCTGCCCTTGTACAGTTTCACACGCACATCGCCATTCACATTGCGCTGGCTGAAGTCGATCATCTGCTGCAGCATCTTGCGTTCTTCAGACCACCAGAAGCCGTTATAGATGACCTTGGCGTAACGCGGCATCAGCTCGTCTTTCAGGTGCGCAGCTTCACGGTCCAGTGTCAGCGACTCGATGGCACGGTGCGCCTTGAGCATGATGGTGCCCCCCGGCGTTTCATAGCAGCCGCGGGATTTCATGCCAACAAAGCGGTTTTCAACGATATCCAGACGACCTACACCGTTGGCACCGCCAACCTTGTTCAGGTATTCCAGAACCGTCGCCGGAGACATCTCCTGACCGTCGATGGCCACGATATCGCCCTTGCTGTAGGTCAGCGTCAGGTAAGTCGCTTCATCCGGAGCCTGCTCAGGGCTGACACTCCAGCGCCACATGTCGTCTTCCGCTTCCGCCCACGGATCTTCCAGAATGCCGCCTTCGTAGGAGATGTGCAGCAGGTTGGCATCCATGGAGTACGGGGACTTCTTCTTGCTGGAACTGAAGTCGACCGGAATGTTGCGCTCTTCGCAGTACTTCATCAGCGTTTCACGGGACGTCAGATCCCATTCACGCCAGGGCGCAATCACTTTTACGCCCGGCTTCAGCGCATACGCACCCAGCTCAAAGCGGACCTGGTCATTACCCTTGCCGGTCGCGCCGTGAGAGATGGCGTCAGCACCGGTCTCGTTGGCAATTTCGATCAGACGCTTGGCGATCAGCGGACGAGCGATAGAGGTACCGAGCAGGTATTCACCTTCGTAGATGGTGTTGGCGCGGAACATCGGGAAGACGAAGTCACGGACGAACTCTTCACGCAAATCTTCGATGTAGATCTCTTTCACGCCCAGGGCTTCAGCCTTGGCGCGTGCAGGTTCAACTTCTTCACCCTGACCCAGATCGGCAGTAAACGTCACTACTTCACAGTTGTAGGTGTCCTGCAACCAGCGCACGATTACAGAGGTATCCAGACCGCCTGAATACGCCAGGACGACCTTTTTAATGTCGGACATGTTGCTGCTCCAGAAACAATTGCCGAATGCCCACCATGGACATCCGGCCGCTAAAATTCACTCGGTACTATGTCACTAATATATCAGAAAGCGTCTGACCTCTGAACCGTCGTAAACACTACTCACGCTCAAGGCGTACGGCAACACGGCGGTTGCGCGCACGGTTATCCGCCGAAGTGTTGGCCACCACCGGATAACGTTCACCGTGATAGCGTGTCGTGATCATATCGTCCGGCACGCCCTGGCTGATCAGATAACGGGTGACTTCTTCGGCCCGCTTTTTAGACAGGTCTCGGTTAAGCAGTCGGCGACCGTAATTGTCCGAATGCCCATCAACATAGATCGACTTCACGCTGTCGTCCGTTTTCACATACAGAACGATCAAGTCCAGTCGTTCACGGGTCGCATCCGACAAGCGCCAGGTCGCCGACGGAAACAACACCGCCGTACGCGCCACCTGGCGATAGTTCACCGGCAGCAATGTCGTCAGACAATTCAGATAGTCGTCATAGGCAGACTGGAAATTGGCTGCAGATATACCGATCTCAACCGGCTCGCCACTTTGAAACCACTGATCGCTGGAAAAGGTCGGCGTCATGCCCCGGTGCAGCGCCACCAGCATCTTGTTGGCCGCATCGCTTTCCAACTGCACGCCTCCGTGCCGTTCATCAACAGCCACGCGGGCAATGCGGAACGGTGCCATGCCGGGCTGCCAGGGCGATGCCCGCGCCACCAGCAACGCGTCCCCGTCCAACTGATCAATCTGCGTCGGCCGCAGTTGAAAGCGCAAGGATTCGCCAGCTTCATGCTCGAACAGGGCACGACCGAACGAAGGCACTACCTGACTCAGGCGGCAAAAGAAACGCGACGTTTCCATCTCCCATACCGACTCATCAATCGAGGCCCGAAACACAACCGCCTGCGCCAACCCCGGCAACAACAGCATCAGCAGTAAGGCAAAACCACGGACTTTCAACTTGGCCGTCTCCACATGATCATATCCTTGCACTATAGCGGCAGCAAAGTCCGCGGGTTAAGCCTATTTTGACGCTGCAAGCCAGGCTGTTAGAATGCCTGCGGCCTCTCCCAACTTGCAAGTAAGGATTTTCGTGACCCATCGCAACGCCACACCTCATCCGATGGCAGACCGCTTTCGCGGCTTTTTGCCTGTTGTTGTCGACGTCGAAACGGCCGGCTTCAACCCACGTACCGATGCTCTACTTGAAATTGCCGCTGTTACGCTCACCATGGATGAAAATGGCTACCTGATGATCGATCAGAGTTACGCTGCCAATGTCATCCCGTTTCCGGGTGCCAATCTTGAGCCCTCGGCACTGGAATTCACTGGCATCAACCCTGACGACCCGGCACGCAACGCCATTGCCGAACAGGATGCACTGGAAAAGATTTTCAAGCCGATCCGCAAATCAATCAAGTCCCACGGCTGCACACGGGCCGTACTGGTTGGCCATAATGCCTCGTTCGACCACAGTTTTGTCACCAACGCGTCCGAACGTTGCGACATCAAGCGCAACCCGTTCCATCCCTTCTCGACCTTTGACACCGTATCGCTGGCAGGACTGGCCTATGGTCAGACCGTACTGGCCAAAGCCTGCGACATGGCCGGCATCGACTTTGATGGCAAACAGGCCCATTCAGCGCTGTACGATACCGTCAAAACAGCCGAGCTGTTCTGCACCATCATCAATCACTGGAAGGATCTGGGTGGCTGGGACATGGTACTGGACACCCGGGACTGAATTACAGAGCCATCCACAGATGTGAGACACAAAAAATCCGGAGCCCGATAACAGGGACTCCGGATTTTTTTATCCGTGCTCAGGGCGCAACCGGCACCGAGAGCACGTCATGAAGCGACTGGATCAGACTTCGAACGGGTGGCGCAGTACGATGGTTTCGTTACGCTCAGGACCGGTAGAAACAATATCGATCGGCGCTTCAACCAGCTCTTCCAAGCGGCTGATGTACGCACGCGCGCTCGCCGGCAGCTCGTCCAGGCTTTTCACACCAACGGTGGACTCGCTCCAGCCTGCAACCTGCTCGTAGATCGGCTCAACACGATCGTAGTCTTCACTGCCACTCAGCGAGCTGACCGCGTTGCCATCCGCATCCTTGTAACCGACACAGATGTTGATATGCTCCAGACCATCCAGTACATCCAGCTTGGTCAGACAGATGCCGGACACGGAGTTGATCTGGATTGCATGACGCAGCGCAACCGCATCGAACCAGCCACAACGACGTGCGCGGCCCGTGGTCGCACCAAACTCGTGACCCCGTTCAGCCAGACGCTGACCCACACCGCAATGCAGTTCGGTCGGGAAAGGACCGCCGCCAACGCGGGTGGTGTACGCCTTGGTGATACCGAGAATGTAATCCAGATACAGCGGACCGAAACCACTGCCAGTCGAGGTGCCGCCAGCAGTCGTGTTGGAAGAGGTCACATACGGGTAGGTACCGTGATCGATATCCAGCAGCGAACCCTGAGCACCTTCAAACATGATGCTCGCGCCCTGCTTGCGCAGCTCGTGCAGCTTGGCGGTCACGTCAGTGATCATCGGCAGCAGTGTTTTCGCCATTTCCATGCAAGTGTCGAACGTCTGCTGGAAATCAACCGGCTCTACCTTGTAGTAGTGCTGCAATGAGAAGTTGTGGTACTCCAGCACTTCCTTCAGCTTCTCGGCAAAACGCTCCGGATGCGCCATATCGCCCAGACGCAGGCCACGACGTGCCACCTTGTCTTCATATGCAGGACCAATACCGCGACCGGTCGTGCCGATTTTGGCATTGCCACGCGCCAGTTCACGCGCCTGATCAAGAGCGACATGATACGGCAGAATCAGCGGACAGGCCGGACTCAGCTGCAGGCGCTCACGCACAGGCACACCGCGACCTTCCAGTTCAGCGATCTCTTTCAGCAGTGCTTCCGGCGACAGGACAACGCCGTTGCCGATCAGGCAGAGCACATTCTGACGCAGAATACCGGAGGGGATCAGGTGGAGAACGGTTTTCTCACCATCGATGACCAGCGTATGCCCCGCATTATGTCCGCCTTGAAAGCGTACAACGGCAGCTACCTGCTCGGTCAACAGATCAACGATCTTACCTTTGCCTTCATCACCCCACTGGGTGCCCAGAACAACGACGTTTTTACCCATTGCTGTCTCGAATACTCGTTAATTATCAAAAAATTTTGCGATCAAAGACCAATCAGGACCCAGTCGCTACCTTCACGCACCAACTGCTGACGGTAACGGTCATCACAATCGACCTCGCCTTCCAGTCGCTGCACGACGCGCTTTCCAGACTGACGCAGCTGAGCAATAGCGGCCTGTAGACCTTCTTCAGCTTCTCCTGCGGGAGCCAGAATCACGTCTTCCGCCTGATCAGCCAGTTGGCCTGACAGGTCCATCAAAGTCTTCAGATCGGCACTAAAGCCGGTCGCCGGGCGCGCACGCCCGAAATCACGTCCAATATTGTCGTAACGCCCACCTTTCGCCAAAGCCTGGCCAAAGCGTGGGGTGTACGCGGCAAATACGATACCGGTGTGGTAGTGATAGCCGCGCAGTTCACTGAGGTCGAAATAGGTATCCACATCGGCACAGCGTGCGCCGATACGCGCCGCCAGGTCCGCCAGATAGTCAACCGCCGCCAACAGCTCGGTGTCTGCCGCAAACAGCGCACGCGCACGATCCAGCACTGCAGCACCGCCGTTAAGGCGCGGCAAGGCACTCAACCACTCGCATGCCTGGGCATCCAGAGTGGACAGTCCAGCGACAAAACGATCGATTTCCGGCAATGCCTTACGCTGCAGCATGTCCTGATAGTCAGCCTGCTGCTGCGGCTCAAGGCCACACAGCTCCATCAAGCGACTGAACACGCCTACATGACCCAGGTCGAGACTGATACGGTCTTGTACACCCACTTCAGTCAGGGTGGCCAGCATCAGCGCGATCACCTCGACATCACTGTCGGGGCCCGCGTGGCCGTAGAGTTCCGCACCCAACTGCAACGGGTTGCGTGATGCCAACATGTTGGCGGGGTGGGTATGCAGCACGGAGCCACAGTAGCACAAGCGACTGGCTCCCTCGGTACGCAGACGGTGTGCATCGATGCGTGCAACCTGAGGCGTCATATCTGCACGTACGCCCAGAGTGTGGCCACTGATACGGTCGGTGACCTTGAAGGTGTTGAGGTCAAGGTCATGACCAACACCGGTAAGCAAGGATTCAAGGTGTTCCGCGATCGGCGGCATCACCAACTCGTATCCCCAGCGGTGATAGAGGTCCAGCACCTTGCGGCGCATCAGTTCAACTTGCCGCGCCTGCGGCGGCAGCAGCTCCATTATTCCGTCGGGCAGCAACCAGCGATCTGCCAAGGCCATGCGTTACTCCGCTGTCATCAGGTGGTCTGAGTCACAAAAAAACCGGGCACAGACCCGGTTTGATTAACTATATCATGAAACCGGGCACCAAAGGCACCCGGTTTTCACTGTACTATTGCGCCGCGGACGCCCCGGTTGAGCTGTTCAGATAACGGAAGAACTCGCTCTTCGGATCCAGCACAAACAGGTCGCCATCACCGGAGAAAGACTCCTTGTATGCCGTCAAGCTGCGGTAGAACGCGTAGAACTCGGGATCACGCTGAAAGGCTTCGGCATAAATACCGGCCGCCAGAGCATCACCCTCACCACGCAGAGTCTCCGCTTCACGGAACGCATCAGCCAGGATGACGGTGCGCTGACGATCGGCATCGGCACGAATACCTTCAGCCAATTCACGACCACGGGCACGCAGTTCACGCGCCAGACGCAAACGCTCGGTACGCATACGCTCGTACACCGAAGATGAAACTTCCTGCGGCAGATCAATACGCTTGACGCGCACATCAATGACCTCAACCCCCAGCTCGGACTGCGCCAGATCGCTCAGGGCACGAATGACGTCGCCCATCACCTCTTCACGCTTACCGGATACCAGCTCAGTCAGCGTACGCTCACCGAACTGGTTACGCAGACTCGTTTCGATACGGCTCGACAACAGGTCAGCAGCTCGGAACTCATCACCCGACGTGGCGGTATAGTACTTTTCGACATTGTCGATCCGCCACTTGATGAAGGAGTCCACGATCAGACGCTTCTTTTCCAAAGTCAGGAACGCCTGCGGACGCGCATCCAGGGTCATGATCCGACCTTCGAACTTGCGAATGGTGTTCACAAACGGAATCTTGAAATGCAGACCCGGCTGAATGTTGGCTTCGACAACTTCACCAAAGCGCAGCTTGATGGCACGCTCGGTTTCTTTGACGATATAGACGGATTTTGAACCGACCATCACGACCAGCAGCAGGGCAATCAAGCCAAACATGGATGTAGGTTTCATTAACGTCCCTCCCTCAGGCCTGAAGTGGTCTGCGAACGCTGGCGCGTTTCTTCGATGACCTGATCGGCAATCTGACGCATGGTGTCTTCATCCAGACGCATACCCCGTGCAGATCCATCACTCACCGGCTGCTTTGCAGTCAGACGATCCAGCGGCAGATACATCATATTGTTGCCACCGTCGACATCAACAATCACCTTGCCTGTACGTCCCAGCACGTCCTGCAGAGTGTCGATGTACAGACGCTCACGCGTGACGACAGGTGCCTTCTGGTACTCGGTCAGCAGTGCCTTGAAACGGCTTGCTTCACCGGTTGCCTTGGCCACAACCTCTTCACGATAGGCGTTGGATTCTTCCTGCAAACGCTGCGCACGACCACGCGCTTCCGGCACGATGCCATTGGCATAGGCTTCCGCTTCATTCTTGGCACGCTGCTCATCTTCACGCGCCTTGATCACATCATCAAACGCATCCTGCACCTGACGTGGTGCCTGGGCGTTCTTGATGTTGACCTTGGAGATACTGATACCGGTGGTGTAGCTCTCCATGTAGCGCTGCAGACGCGCCTGCACTTCCAGTGCCAGCGTGTCACGCCCTTCAGTCAGGATACTATGCATTTCGGACGTGCCGACCACGTGACGCAGTGCCGACTCGGACGACTGGGCCAGACTGTCACTGGGGTCACGTACCTTGAGTGCAAACATCATCGGATCCGACACCACGTACTGCACCGTCATATCCACATCGACAATATTTTCGTCGGCGGTCAGCATCAGTGAGCGGTGATCATACGAACGAATCCGTGTGGTGTTGACCTTGGTGACATCATCAACCAACGGCGGATTCCACTGCAGACCCGGCTGTACGGTGTCATGATATTTACCCAAACGCAGTACGATGCCACGCTCCTGCTGGTCGATGGTATAGAAACCCATACCTGCCCAGAAGAGTGCTGCCAGCACAATCAGTACGACAATAAAGCCACTGCCGCCACCTGCACTGCTGCCACCGCCACCCGATCCGCCACGCTTCTTGCCGCCGCCAAAGATACCGCCAAGGCGGTCTTGCAGCTTGCGCATTGCTTCATCAAGATCCGGTGGTCCCTGGTCGTTACCGCCACCGCGTTTACCGCGGTTATCGCCGCCGCCACTCCAGGGGTCATGGTTGTTACCATTACCGCCAGGCTCATTCCAGGCCATAGTGCTCTCCGTTATAAACCGCTTAATTAACTGGATTGTAAATTCTGCACGTTTTGTTACGCCAGTCCCGCTTCATCGACAAGCTCCGGCAGGTATTGTTCCTGCGCGATACCCAGACGACTCAGAATACGCTTGAAATCCTTCATCTGCAGACGCACGTCCAACAGCATATGCCCATTCTCATCGACCGTTTCGTTAATGACCGCGCCCTGCGCATACAATTGTGCCCGCAGGTTACCATCCGCCGGGGTCAGTTTCAGCTGATCATGAAAGATCTCTTCGCCCAGACGCTCACTGATCGCTGCCAACAACAGCTCGATGCCTTCACCACTGACGGCAGATACCCAAACACGCCAAGGCACACCGTTTTCATCACGATCGACACGTGGCTCGGTACCCGGCATACAGTCAATCTTGTTATATACCTGTAGTACGGGCACTTCCGCAGCGCCGATCTCTTCCAGCACATGCTCGACCTGCTCAATGTGACCGAGACGTTCCTCGTCATAACTGTCGATCACATGCAACAGCAGACCCGCATCCGTCGTTTCCTGCAGCGTAGCACGAAAGGCTTCAACGAGCTTGTGCGGCAGATGACGGATAAAACCGACCGTGTCCGCCAGAATTGCGGCCCCCACATCGGCCAGTTCAATTTTGCGCAGTGTCGGATCAAGTGTTGCAAACAACTGGTCGGCCGCATACACATTGGCCGTGGTCAACCGGTTGAACAGGGTTGATTTGCCCGCGTTGGTGTAACCGACCAGCGATACCGTTGGCACCTCGGCACGCTGACGCGCACGTCGTCCCTGGTCGCGCTGTTTACGCACTCTCTCAAGCCGTTTGAGAATGGATTTGATGCGCACGCGCAGCAGACGTCGATCGGTCTCCAACTGGGTTTCACCCGGACCGCGCAAGCCAATCCCGCCTTTCTGACGCTCAAGGTGGGTCCAGCCGCGTACCAGCCGCGTTGACATGTGCTCCAGCTGTGCCAGCTCAACCTGCAGCTTACCTTCATGTGTACGGGCACGCTGGGCAAAGATATCCAGGATCAGACCGGTACGGTCCAGCACACGGCACTGCAGTTCGCGTTCGAGATTGCGCTCCTGCGCCGGTCTCAGTGAATGGTTGAAGATCACCAACTCGGCCTCATGCTCATGCACCAAGTCACGCAGCTCTTCAATTTTGCCCTTGCCCAGGAAAAACTTTGGGCTGGGCTCCGCGCGAGACCCGGTCAAAAACGCGACCGGATCGGCACCGGCTGAAAGTGCCAGCTCTTCAAGCTCACGTGGATTTTCGCGATCGGCCTCTCGGGCCAGTTCTACATGGACGAGGATCGCGCGCTCGCCGGATTCGGGACGTTCGAAAAACAATTAATACCTCAATCCGCAGGATTATCGTCGGCCACAGGCAGCTTGACCGGACGGGCAGGCACTACTGTAGAGATCGCATGCTTGTACACCATCTGGCTGACAGTGTTTTTCAGCAGGATCACGAACTGATCGAAGGATTCGATCTGGCCCTGCAATTTGATACCGTTAACAAGGAAGATCGATACCGGAACTCGCTCCTTGCGCAGCACGTTAAGGTAAGGGTCTTGTAGTGATTGCCCTTTTGACATTGCAAACTCCTTCCAGAATTGGAAATCAATTTATAGTGTAGTTATAAGATTCGGATTAAACAGACTCGGAGCATACACCTGCATGAACAGAGTTTGCGCGCGATGATACCGGATTTCATTATATAACGGCAGCATCCGACAGTTTCAATACGTCGGCAACTAAATTCGATGACTCGCTTTCCAGCCAATGTACGCCGTCCCAGCCCCGCAGCCAGGTCAGCTGTCGCTTGGCCAGCTGTCGCGTCGCCACGATCGCCTTATATCGCATCATCTCGCGATCATATTCGTCATTGAAATAGGACCACATCTGCCGATAGCCGACACAACGGATCGACGGCATGTTCGCCTGCAGGTCGCCACGCTCCCAGAGTGCGCGGACCTCATCTTCAAAACCGGCCTGCAACATGATATCGAAACGCTGCTCGATGCGTTGATGCAGACGCGAACGCTCCCCCGGCGACAAGGCAATGGGAATGATATCGAACGGTAAGGCGGCATCGCCCTGCTCGCGCCAATGTTCGCTGATCGGCTTACCGGTCAATTCAACCACTTCCAGTGCTCGCTGCAGCCGCTGGGCATCATTGGGCTTGAGCCGCCGAGCGCCTTCCGGGTCCAGCTCAGCCAGGCGGGCATGAATCGCGGGCCAACCGCGCTCGGCGGCCTCTGCCTCGATACGGGCACGAATAATCGGATCAGCCTCAGGCAGATCAGCCAGCCCCTGCTGCAACGCATTGAAATAGAGCATGGTGCCGCCCACCAGCACCGGCACTCGGCCGGCCTGCTGGATCTCCGTAATCGCCTGCAGTGCATCTGCCCGAAACTGTGCCGCCGAGTAGGCCTCAACCGGATCCAGAATATCGACCAACCGGTGCGGATAGGCGCGCAGCACCTCCCGTTCGGGTTTCGCGGTGCCAATATCCATGCCCCGATAGATCATCGCGGAGTCGACACTGATCAGTTCGCAGGGTAACCGGTCACACAGCTGCATCGCCAGATCGGTTTTGCCGGAGGCAGTTGGCCCCATTACACATATGACACTGGGCTTTTTAGCCGCCGAATGCTGCATTACTGTCCCCGCAAAAAGAGTTTATCCAACTGGGCCAGTGACAACTGGGTCCAGGTCGGGCGTCCATGGTTACATTGCCCACTGCGCTCAGTCTGTTCCATATCCCGCAACAGTGCATTCATCTCCGGCACGGTCAGCTGACGATTGGCGCGCACGGCGCCATGGCACGCCATGGTTGCCAACAGCTCGTTCAGGTGTGCCTGGATACGATCACTGGTACCCACTTGCAACATGTCCGCCAACACATCGCGCACCAGCTGTTCCACATTCGCCCGCGCCAGTGCCACCGGTACCTCACGGATAACCAGCGACTCCTCAGCCATCCGCTCAAGACGGAAGCCGAGTCGATGAAACTCATCCGGGCACTCTTCGGCAATATCCCCCTCACGGGCGCTGACCGCCAAATTGACCGGCACCAGCAGCGGCTGGCTGCGGATGCGATCCTGCTCAAATGCCACTTTCATGCGCTCATAGACAATGCGCTCATGGGCGGCATGCATATCCACCAGCACCATACCCTCGGCATTCTGCGCCAGAATGTAGATACCGTGGAGCTGTGCCAGCGCATATCCAAGCGGAGGCATCTCCTGCTGTTCATACGACGTCCCTGTTACCTGTGGTGCCACACCGGCGGGCTGATGGAGAGCGGCATAGCCCTGGATCTGCTCCTGCACTTGCCGTGGCGAACCCGCACTGCCGGCATAACCCAGCCCCATCGGCCGCTGACGCAAACTGGACAGATCCGCCGACGGCGCACTCATCGGCGCTTGCGCTCCGCCCAATGAAGGTTGCGACGACATCGGCTCCTCTGGTGCGCCATGTACCGGGGCAACATCCTGTGGCCGCAGGTCAGCGATCACTCGATAGAGCGTCCGGAAAACAAAGTCATGCACCAGCCGGCTCTCACGAAAGCGGACTTCATGCTTGGTCGGATGTACGTTGACATCGACCAGCGCCGGGTCCAGCTCGAGATACAGCACATATGCCGGATGCCGACCATGAAACAGTACATCCTGGTAGGCTTGGCGCACGGCATGAGTCACCACACGGTCACGAATGACGCGGCCATTAACGAAAAAATACTGCTGATCGGCATGCGCGCGCGAGAAGGTTGGCAAGCCCATCCACCCCCACAGCCGAAGCCCTGACGCCTCCGCCGCGATGTCCAGCGCCACTGACTCGCCCACAAACGCCTTGCCCAACAACTGTGCCAGCCGCTGCTCACGTGCCTGCTCCGTGTCAGCAGGGCGTAACTGGTGCACCACCTTACCATTGTGGCGCAGTGTAAAGCCGACGTCATAACAGCTGAGCGCCAGACGCTTGACCACCTCTTCCAGATGGCGGAATTCGGTTTTCTCGGTTTTGAGAAACTTGCGCCGCGCCGGGGTATTGAAGAATAGATCCCGAACTTCAACGGTCGTACCCGGCGGGTGCGCCGCCGGTACAACATCAGCCGTCATGTCTCGCCCCTGTGCCGACACCGCCCAGGCATTGGCCTGCTCAAGCGGTCGAGAAGTCAGCGTCAGCCGCGAAACCGAGCTGATACTGGCCAACGCCTCGCCACGAAAACCAAGACTGCCCACGGCCTCCAGGTCCTCCAGCGCCGTAATCTTGGAGGTGGCATGACGGCTCAGTGCTAACGGCAAATCATGGGTATCGATACCACGGCCATTGTCACGCAGCCGGATCAGTTTGATGCCGCCCTGCTCGACATCCAACTCAATCCGGTCGGCACCCGAGTCCAGACTGTTTTCCAACAGTTCCTTGACCACCGACGCGGGCCGTTCGACAACCTCGCCAGCCGCAATCTGGTTCGCCAGTTGCGGTGATAACAAATGAATACGTGACATAAAACCCTAATGATTAACCGGCAGGAATACGCAGCATCTGGCCGACACGGATACGATCACCGTTGAGCTTATTGGCACGGCGCAGCACCTGCAGCGAAACACCATTGCGCTGAGCAATGACGGACAAGGTATCACCGGAGACAACCCGGTACATTTTTTCGCCACCGGCAACCATATTGCCGGATTGTTTGGCCCAGGCGATATAGGTCGCTGCAGGCGGCTTTTCCTGAAAGTGATCGATTATGCCACGGTAAACCGCTTCCGCCATCTGCCGCTGATAGCTTGAGGTACGCAGCTTGCGCGCCTCACCCGGGTTGGAAATAAAACCGGTCTCAACCAGGATAGACGGAATATCCGGCGACTTGAGGACCACAAACCCGGCTTGCTCCACATGTTTTTTATGCATGTGCGCAAAGCTGTCCATATTACCGTGAATCCGTGAAGCCACCTGATGACTGTCTTTGCGGCTGGCATTCATTGACATGTCCAGCAATACACTGGCCAGAACATCATCCTTGTCATCCAGACTGAGGCTTCCGACCCCGCCGATAAGGTCAGCACTGTTCTCACGCCGCGCCAGCCAGCGCCCCATCTCGGAACTGGCCCCGCGCCCGGACAGCACCCACACCGAAGCCCCACGCGCACGCGCATCCTTGAAGGCGTCCGCATGAATGGAAACAAACAGGTCAGCATTGCCTTGACGCGCCTTGGTGGTCCGCCCCCGCAGGCTGATGTAGTAGTCACCGGTACGGGTCAGCACGGCTCGATAGCCCGTGCGCGCATCAATCAACTGCTTGATCTTCTTGGCAATCGCCAGTACCACGTCCTTTTCACGCACGCCGCCCGGGCCGATGGCCCCCGGATCTTCGCCCCCGTGACCCGCATCGATCATGACAACAATATCGCGCTTTCCGCTTACGCCCGGCACCGGCACCACCGTTTTGGTGACCATCGCCTGCTCACCCATATCCAGATCGACGACAAGGCGATGCCCGTACTGCTCATTCGGCTTGAGATCAAAACTCTTGGGCCGCACTTTCTGTTTCAGGTCGAGCACGATGCGCAAGCCATCGCCACGCGTGCTGTGACGGATCTCACCGACCGGGCTTTTATCCAGCCCAAGATTGGTCAGCGAAGCCTTCAATTGCGCCTGTTCGACGTCAATCACCACACGGTCCGGGTTCGACAATGTAAACAGCTTGTGTTCAACCGGTCCGGACAGGTCAAACACCAGACGAGTGTTGTCCGGTGCCAACCAGGCCCGCACATTGCGAATTTCTTCTGCTGCCTGCAGCGTCATGGCCGTCAGGCACAACAATGCAGCACCCAGTAGTTGTCCGAATGTTTTCATTGGCCCCCACATGCTTGATCAGTCCGCTTGGTCAGGTTATCGACCAGCTGCTGCCCTTTTTGAGTGTTGGTCAGCAGTGCCAGCTGACGCCCTTCCCCGGACAGGCTCAGCCGGATTTCAAGATCAGGCACGGGCAACATGCCCTGACCCTTTTCCGGCCACTCCACCAGACAGAGCGCATCATCAGTAAAATAATCACGAATGCCGAGGTATTCCAGCTCTTCAGGGTCTGCCAGCCGATATAAATCAAAGTGGTACACCGTACCGGCCGGCGTCTCGTATGGCTCAACCAGTGTATAGGTCGGGCTTTTCACCGAACCGGTATGGCCGCAGCCGCGCAGTACACCACGGCTCAGGGTTGTCTTCCCCATCCCCAGATCACCCAGCAGAAAAATCACGGCACCGGCGTCAATCGCCTGTGCCAATTGGCCACCGAAATCGGTCATCGCCTGCTCATCGGGGAGATAGAGTTTCATCGCCTGTTTCCTTTATTCAATACCACTGAGTACCCGGCGCACTCGGCCAATCAAGTCGGTCGCCAACAAACCACGCTCACCCTGGTCGGCCACACAAAGATCAGCCGCTCGAGCATGAGCATACACACCGGCTCGTGCCGCATCCACGGCACTCAGCCGCTGCGCGCGCAGCGCACCGATGATACCGGAGAGCACATCCCCCATGCCACCACAGGCCATGCCGGGATTACCCGCATTGCACAAATGCATGGCATCGCCATCAAAACTGAGACTGCCCGCGCCTTTGAGCACGACGGTTCCACCCAGTTGAGCCTGCAGCTCACGCACCGCACGGAAACGGTCCTGCTGCACATCTGCCGCTTCCCAACCCAACAGCCGTGCAGCCTCCCCTGGATGTGGCGTCAACACCCAGTCATGTCGACCGGTATCATTCTGCAATTTACGCGGCAACAAATTCAATGCATCGGCATCCAGCACCAGCGGACGGCCGGAATTCAGCGCCTGCTGCAACAGCTGATCAGCCCAGGCGGACTGGCCCAGCCCCGGCCCTACCACCAGTACATCGGGGCGTTCCAATAACGGCTGCAGATCCTGTCCCGAGTTGACCCCGGTCACCATCACCTCCGGTGCTCGGGTCAGTGCCGCCGTCACATGCTCAGGGCGGGTCGCCAACGATACCAGCCCGGCACCGCTACGAGCGGCAGCCTCGGCCGCCATTAAAGCTGCACCGCCCATGCCGTGATCCCCGCCGATCACCATGACATGACCGAACAGCCCCTTGTGCGACGAACGCCGACGCGGCGGCAACAGATTGGCCAGATCATCGCGATCGGTACGAAAGGCACTGAGCGGCACTTCTTCATACACTTCATCCGGCAACATCAGGCCGTCAAACAGAACCTGACCACAATGGTCTACCCCTTCGTGGGTCAACAGCCCCTGCTTGAGCGCAATAAAACTCAAGGTCAGGTCGGCCCGGACCGCAACCCCGAGCACACGCCCCGTGTCGCTGCACAGGCCCGAAGGAATATCTACCGCCATGACCGGTCGAGGTGAACGATTGAACTGACGAATCAGTTCGGCCACTTCACCCCGGACCGGGCCATCAAGCCCAGTGCCCAACAAGGCATCGACCAACACTTCACCCTGCAGTTCCGTACCCGACTGCCAAGGCGTCAACTCGACACCCACAGCCTGCGCCCATTGCCAGGCCGCCAGTGCTTCTCCCTGCAACCGCTCGGCAAACGCAGAATTGAGCACCAGCACCTGCACGTCGATACCATGCTGCTGAGCCAGCCCCGCCATGATCAGGCCATCGCCGCCATTATTACCGCTACCACAGGCGACCGTGAGCCGCCGTACCGAAGGCCAGTGCGCCAACAACTCCACAAATGCGGCGTGACCGGCACGCTGCATCAACCGAAAACCGGGAATACCGAACTGTTCGATGGCGCTACGATCCAGGGCACGGCTCTGTTCAGCCGTGTATAATGCCCCTGGCAGCTCTGCTCTGCTCGTCATGGCTTTCTCCTTTCGTATCAGTTCATTATAGAGGATGGACTGAGCAGGACACACCCGGTTCCGTTTATGTCCCAATTCAGCACCGAACAGCTCGACGCCCTGGCCCGGGCACTCAAACTACAGGCTCGCACCCTGGGCTTTCAGGACTGTGCCATTACCCTGCCGGATGCCCACCAAGAGGCTGAAGCCATACAGCACTGGCTGGACAAGGGCTATCAGGGCAGCATGGACTACCTGACCCAGAACGTCGAGAAGCGGCTGGACCCGACCCTGCTGGTGCCCGGCACCCAGCGCATCATCATGCTGCGCATGGATTACCTGCCCGCCGGGGCTCCGATCACTGGCATCCTGCGCAACCCGGACAAGGCCTACGTTGCCCGCTACACCCTGGGGCGCGATTATCACAAACTGATTCGCAAGCGCCTCAAACAGTTAGGACAGTGGTTGGATGCACAAGTGGAGGGAGCTGAGGTACGTTTTCGCCCGTTCGTCGACAGCGCACCGGTATTGGAACGACCACTGGCACGCAATGCGGGTCTTGGCTGGATCGGCAAACATACGCTACTGCTCAATCGTCAGGCAGGATCATGGTTTCTGCTGGGCGAACTGTTCATCGACCTGCCGCTGCCGATTGACCCACCGGAAACCGAATCACACTGCGGCCGCTGCAGCGCCTGCATCGACATCTGTCCCACCCAGGCCTTCCCGGAACCGGGCGTACTCGATGCGCGCCGCTGCATTTCCTACCTGACCATCGAACACCGAGGCAGCATTCCGCCGGAACTGCGGCCGTTGATGGGCAATCGCATTTTCGGCTGTGACGACTGTCAGCTGATCTGCCCCTGGAACCGCTTTGCCAAACGCAGTGACGAGCCTGATTTCCAGCCCCGACACGGCATTGATCAGGCGGGCCTGCTGGAATTGTTCGCATGGGATGAAGAGACGTTCCTGAAGCGTACGGAAGGATCCGCCATCCGGCGTACCGGCTACGAAGGCTGGCAACGTAATCTGGCGGTCGCGCTGGGTAACAGCCGCGGCGGCGACGCGGTAACCAAAGCACTGCAGGGACGCCGCGAACAGAGCAGCGCACTGGTACAGGAACATATCGACTGGGCGCTGCAGCAGCTCAGAAACGCTGCAGGCCCGTCGCCGCTGCCGATTCTTGATCATCCGGGCGCGCGGCGTCTGCCTGAATGATTTACAGGCGGAAGAAATGGCGTCGGTAGTGACGCAGCTCCTCGATCGATTCACGGATGTCATCCAGTGCCAGATGCGTGCCCTGCTTCTTGAAGCCTTCCAACGCCGACGGCTTCCAGCGCTTTGCCAACTCTTTGATGGTACTCACATCCAGATTGCGATAGTGGAAGAAGGCTTCCATCTCCGGCATGTAACGCCACAGGAAGCGACGGTCCTGGCCAATGCTGTTGCCGCACATCGGTGACGCACCCTGTTCGCTGTGCTCACGCAGGAAAGCCAGCATCGCCTGTTCCGCCTCGGCTTCGCTGACAGTACTGGCACGTACCCGGTCGGTCAGGCCTGACTGGCCATGCGTGCGTGTACACCACTCATCCATACGCGACAGCACCGTGTCCGGCTGGTGCACAGCAATGACCGGCCCCTCGGCAATAAAGTTCAAGTCGGCATCAGTAATGATGGCGGCCATTTCAATAATACGGTCGGTATCCGGGTTCAACCCGGTCATTTCAAGATCAATCCAAATCAGATTATCCTTGCGCGCCATGCACCTTTCTCCCCTGGCAAACTGTCAATTTCACTCGGATTGGAATACCTTAGCACGTCAACTACAGTAGCAGTGAGCGAGTGATACCGGCTGGTATGGGAAAACGTAAAGTAAACCGGCGTCAGGCCTGGCGCATCAGCAAGATCCAGGAAGAGCGTACTGCCCGTGCGCAGCGACGTGACACCCTGGTCGAGGATCAGCTGGAAGGGGGCGATCTCGGCCCTGAACAGCAGGGTCTCATCATTTCCCACTTTGGTCGTCAGGTCGATGTCGAGGTACTCGAAGGCGAGCACAAAGGGGATATTCAGCGCTGTCACATGCGTACCCACCTGGGTCAACTGGTCACCGGCGATCGGGTTGTGTGGCGCCGCTCTGCCGATAGCGGTGTGGTAGTAGCCACACTGGACCGACACAGCGAACTGATGCGCCCCAATAACCACGGCGAACTTAAACCCGTGGCAGCTAATATCGATTACATTGTCATCGTCATTGCAGTTGAGCCCCATGCCCACGCCAACCTGATCGACCGCTACCTGGTCGCAGCCGAAGCCAGCGATATCGAACCGGTTCTGCTGCTGAACAAGGCCGACCTGCTCACCGCTGAAAATCGCGAGCGCCTGGAGCCACTGCTGGAACAGTACCGCGAACTCGGTTACCGCACCCTGCAGGCATCGACTGCCAGCAGCCACGGTCTGGATGAACTCAAGGCGCTGCTGGCCGACCATATCAGTGTGTTTGTAGGCCAATCCGGGGTCGGCAAATCATCCCTGATCAACAGCCTGCTGCCAGGTTCCGACCTTAAAGTGGGTGCGCTTTCCGAGCAGAGCCGCAAGGGCAAACACACCACAACGACAGCGCGTCTCTTTCACTTCCCCGACGGCGGCGACCTGATCGACTCCCCGGGGATACGTGAATTTGCCCTCTGGCACATGACAGAAGAACAGGTTCTGGACGGATTCCGCGAACTGGCCGCCCTGCGTGGCTATTGCCGTTTCCGCGACTGCCGCCATGAGCAGGAGCCCGGCTGTGCGTTTCTGCAGGCACTTGAAAACGGTGACATCAGCATCCCGCGTTTCAACAGTTACCTACAGATTCTGAACTCGATGCAGGACAACCGCTGACCGATGGAACAGAGCCAGCCAACCGCGACCGGTACGCCCTACGGCCTCGATGCCTGGGCCGACTATCTCGAACATAAGCCATTGCCGGTCAGGGTCAGCATTCTCGCCCGCTTCCGGCGTCTACTGGCCAGCGACCGTACCACCTTGCAACAATTGACCCAGCTGGTCAGTTCAGACCCTGTACTCAGCCTGCACGTCACCCGGGTCGCACAGCAATTGCATCAACGCAAAGGCACCACCGTCACCGGCATTCAACATGCGGTTGGGTCGGTCGGACTGGAACAACTGGGACAGTTGACCCGCGAACTAACCAGCCTCAAGGTCAACCCCAACAGCATGCAGCAGAAGATGTACTTCCGCGCGATTGCCGACAGCCTGCATGCCGCTTTCCAAAGTGCCGAACTGTGCCGCCAGCGTGGTCTGCCCTTTGTTGAGGAGGTCCGGCTGGCGGCTCTGCTGTACGGTTCCGTGCACTGGCTACTATGGCTGCACGCGCCCCTGCACAAGCAGCATTACCAACAGCGCGTATTGCTGCAGGGTGTCGATGTTGCCCTCGCCGAGCAGGATATTTTCGGCTGCACCGCTCAGGCACTGGGTGCCGAGCTGGGCCGTCGCTGGGGGCTGCCGCCTCTGACCCTTGAGGCATTGAGCCACACCACTTCACCCAATCGTGACACCTTGCAACATCTGCATCGCCGTGCGGTGAAAGACCCGGCGCTGGGCAAGCTGGAGCTGCGTGAAATCAACCAGCTGACTCAACAGCGCTTTTTCCCGGTCAAGCTGGGCAACTGGCTGGCCCTGACCACTACCCGCGGCTGGCAAAGTGACAAGGCCTTGCGGCTACTCGATATTCTGGCCGACTATCTCAGCACCGATCGCAGCCGTCTTGCCGCACAGCTGCACCAGTATTGCGCCGAGGCCGCACGTTGCTATCACGTTGCCGGTACACTCAGCCCGGCAGCCGAAATGATCATGCTGCCAAGCGTTACCGAGCAGCCGCTGACCGGGTTGATCCCGGCCACGGAGCTTAAACGCCTGACACGCGATGGTGCGTTTCCGCCACTGATGCCCAAACCCAAAGCTGCGCCACCCTCCCCGGCAACAGCACCGACCACGCCTCCGGTCACACAGCCCCAGAACCCGGCACTCTATCAGCAGCTGCTGGCACGCCTGAACAGCAATGAGCCCACCTTCAACAAACCGGCACAGGTGCTGCAGGTGCTGTTACAGGGAATACATCTTGGGCTCGGGCTACCGCGCTATGCGCTGCTGCTGGTCAATACCCAAAAGCAACAACTGCAATGCGCGCACAGCAAAGGGTTGCCGGACACACACCCGCTGAAAGCACTTGCCCTGAGCCTGGACGTTCCCAGCCTGTTCAAGCGCCTGAGTGAAAAACCTGCCGGTATCTGGCTGCACAGTAAAAACCGCAACGCCTTGCAGGCGATGCTGCCCGAAGCCTTCACGGATTGCCTGGATGACGGTGATTATGCACTGATGTCGGTGTTCAATCGCGACACCCCAGTTGCCGTGATCTATGTCGACAGCTTGCCGGAACATGCGAGCCTATCCGACTTTCAGTTCGATCAGTTCCGTCTAGTCTGTGCTGCAGCCACTCAAGCACTGCGTCGTCTCGCCTGACCGCTTTGCGTATGCGGCCGGCTTCGCTATGATCCTCACAATACCGAACACCTAATGGATACTGCCATGTTGTCTTTACCACTGGTCATCGCCCCCGAGGCACTTGCTCCCCATTTGCAGGCTCCCAACCTGTTGATAGTGGACCTGTCCACACCCGACAACTACTACGCAGGCCACATCCCCGGTGCTGTCCATCTGGACCCGGCGCGACTGATGTGTGGCGAAGAGCCGGTCCCCAACAAGATCCCCAATGCCCAGCAGTTGCAGGCACTGTTTTCCGAGTTGGGCCTGACACCGCACACTCAAGTGGTCGTCTATGATGACCAGAAAGGACTGCTGGCCGGGCGCATGATCTGGACACTGAACAGCATCGGTCATGAGGCGGCCAGTGTCCTGGATGGCCATCTTCAAGCATGGAAAGCAGCAGGCTTGCCACTGGAGCAGCAGGCAAACACGCCACAGCCCGGTGACGTTAAACTGCAGGATGTGCCAACTCTGCGCATGAGCGCCGAACAGATCCTCGCGCAACTGGATAGCGGCACTCTGTGCATCTGGGATGCCCGCTCCGATGCGGAATACCGTGGTGAAAAAGTGGTCAATGCCCAGCGCGGCGGCCATATTCCGGGAGCACTCAATCTTGAATGGACCGAACTGCTGCAACCCGGCCTGATCCCGCGGCTCAAGCCCCGTGACCAGCTAATCACCCTGCTCGCCGAAAAAGGTATCGACACCCGCAAGCAGGTAGTAACCCATTGCCAAACCCACCGCCGCTCGGGCTTAACCTACCTGGTTGGAAAGTGGCTACAGATCCCGCAACTGGCCTGTTATGACGGTTCCTGGTTTGAATGGGGCAACCGCCCCGATCTGCCGGTAGAGACCGATCAATGTCCGACTGAATAAAGTGAGAACATCTTGAACGATTCGCTGTTTATCCTGCTGCAGAAAATCCTGCCCCAGCACTTGCTGTCACGTGCTGTCGGCAAATTGGCCGAATGCCGCATCCCCTGGGTCAAAAACCTGTTCATCAACTGGTTTCGCAAACGCTACCAGGTCGATATGAGCCAGGCCCTGCAGCCCGACCCCGAGGCATATGAGCACTTCAACGCCTTTTTCACCCGCGCGCTGACCGCTGAAGCACGACCGTTGGACAACACCGCCGGCGCCATTCTGTCGCCCGCCGATGGTGCCATCAGCCAACTCGGTGCCATCGACCATGGCCGCATCTTTCAAGCCAAGGGGCACAGCTATGCGCTGAGTACACTGCTGGGAGGTGATCTGGAACGTGCCAAGCCGTTCATCAACGGCCGGTTCGCTACCGTCTACCTGTCACCCCGCGACTATCACCGCGTCCACATGCCGATCAGCGGCACACTGCGTGAAAGTGTCTATATTCCGGGAGACCTGTACTCGGTGAACCAGGTGACTGCAGCCGGTGTGGATAACCTGTTTGCACGTAATGAACGCCTGGTCGCCATCTTCGATACCGAACTGGGTCCCATGGCGATGGTACTGGTCGGGGCCATGATCGTGGCTGGTATCGAAACCGTCTGGAACGGTCAGGTTGCACCGCTGCCGCGCCAACCGCTGACATTGACCCCGCCTCCGGGCCAGGCACCGATTGAACTGGCTGCCGGTGAGGAAATGGGACGTTTTAAGTTGGGTTCAACCGTTATTCTTCTGTTCGGCCCCGATGTCATGGACTGGACCGAGCAACTGTCAGCCGGTGACAGCGTGACGATGGGCCGTGCGATCGGCCAGCGCCATACCGCACAATAACCCTGAACATCACGGGCTGATAACGGCCCGTTTATTGTTTAGACTGAATGCCATCTGGTTTTCAATGGAGATCAACACGTTATGCACGCACACTGGCTTACATTGCTGCAACAGCCGGGTATTCAGCTGGCCGATGACCGGGTCATCAGCACCCCTGCACACGCACAGCCCACCACCCTGGTTCCGCTGACCAATGCCTGCGTTATTTCGGTCTCCGGTCCGGAGGCACATAAATTCCTGCAGGGACAGCTGAGCTGTGACCTGAACACGGTTAACAGCACCGGCTCCCTGCCCGGTGCCCATTGCAACATCAAGGGGCACATACACAGTTTGTATCAGGTCATCCATGCCAGCGACGCCTGCTACTGGCTGCGTACACAGTCCACGATGGCAGCAGATGCCCTGGCTCTGCTGAAGAAATACATCATGTTCTCCAAGGCTGAAGCCGCGCTGGAAGACGACCTCCTGGGCATTGGCCTGCTCGGCAGCGGTGCCGCCGCGTTGGCTGAACGCCTCACCGAAGCGTTCCCGGGGACTGCCCTCGTACGTCACAGCGAGACCCTGATCGAACTCTGGTGTGCCGCCGATCAACTGGCCGACCTGATGGCCATGGCCGAAGCAGCAGCCGGCATCGGTTGCAGCAACGATTGGGAACTGGCGGCAGTTGATGCCGGTATTCCCGAGCTGTTTCCTGCCACCCGCGAAGCCTTCATCCCGCAGATGATCAATCTGCAGGTTTTCGAGGGCGTCAGCTTCACCAAGGGCTGCTACACCGGTCAGGAGATCGTCACCCGTCTGCAGCACCGTGGCCAGCTCAAGCGTCCTATGTATCTGGCCGAGGTGGAAACGGAACAGGCACCGGAAGCAGGCACCCGACTGGCCAGCGCCAGCAAGGAAAATGTTGGCCAGATCGTCCGCGTCGCGCAATGCGGTGATCACCGTTACCGGGTATTGGCCGTGATCGTCAAGGACCAGGCCGAGCAGCAGTCGATCCATCTGGAAAGCAGCGCAGGTCCGGTGCTGAGCATGAAAGCTCTGCCGTATACTCTTGACCCACGCCTGTTTGAAAGCAAACGCTGAGATACCTGTACAACTGGTGCGTTTATTGACTTCAATCGGCAGAATGCTGTTCACATTCTGGTAGACTTGTGCCAGAAAATTACAGCAAACTCGGGCTTAATACCGGGGCAGGTTTTACGCTATGCTCTGTTCTGGACCCAATTACATAAAGGAATACACCATGCTTCGGAAGGTATGCCTCCTGGCCATCGGTAGCGCAGTGCTTGCGGGTTGCTCCACCCACACATCACAAGCGCCCATCGCTTCCACCTACCCCATTTCTGAGCAGCAGAAGATGCAAGCCGCTCATCACTGGGATGTACTGGCGCAGCATCAGGCTGAGCTGCTGATCCAGAGCGACCTGCTGAAAAGCCAGCCGCTGTTCATCAAGGGTGCCGACAAGGCAACGCCGTTCAGCACTGCATTTGATACCCTGCTGACCAGCCAGCTGGTTGCGAACGGTGCCTACGTTAAAACGACACCGAACCAGGCCGCCGAAGTCAGCTACAAGGTTCAGGTCGTCAAGCACAAGGACCGCGGTTACATCCGCGCACCGGAAGGTGCCATGACCACTCTGGCCGCCGGCATCGCTGTTGCCACCATCCCGTTCAACAACTGGGCCGAGCCTGCACTGGCGCTGATCCCGGCGGCAGCTGCAACTGACCTGTTCAGCGGCAGCTGGACCAGCGAGACCAGCCAGGAAGTCGTGATCACCACGCAGGTGACCATGGCCGAACAGGTCGTGTATTCCGACTCCAGCATCTACTACATCAACCCGGGTGACAACGCTCACTACATCACACCGAGCACTCGCTCTGTGCCGGTCAGCAGTGAATGGTAATCAGGGGAGATATGGTCATGTTGAAACGCTACAAACAGTTACTGGCAGCGGGTGTAATCGCCACCGCCATGCTGGGTACCGCGGGCTGCAGCAGCACGCAGAAAACCAGCTCACCGATGAGCGCGGAAGTGGATCTGATCCAGGAAGTCAAAACCGCCGCCAGCCAGCTGATGGCGGGCACCAAAGGTCTTGACGCTGATGCACCGGTACTGGTCGCCACCTTTGCCAATATCGATGATCTGCAGCAGTCGTCCACTTTCGGACGCACACTGTCCGAACAGTTCACCAGTGCCCTGTCCAATCAGGAACTGATGGTCACTGAAGTCAAAATGCGCGATAGCCTGTTCGTCAAGGAACGTACCGGCGAGCTGATCCTGTCCCGCAAACTGCAGTCACTGATGCTGGCCCATGATGCTCAGGCCGTACTGCTGGGTACCTATGCCATTGGCGGCAGCAACATCTATGTTAATGCCCGCATCGTACGTACCAACGACAATATCATCCTCGGCTCTCACGACTTCAGCCTGCCGCTGAACCGTGATATCAAGGCGATGTTGCCGCGCCAGCGTTAAGCCTGGCTGCACCCTGAAAAAACCGGCTGAACAGCCGGTTTTTTTATGGCTATGTCTGAGTTAGTTGTTGTGGATATCGCTCAATAGCTTCTAACAAACATAGCTCAGCTGTTATTCCAGTAGAATAACGTTCCAGCATCCG
>NZ_PYGI01000003.1 GCF_003014615.1 Marinobacterium halophilum
CGGATGCTGGAACGTTATTCTACTGGAATAACAGCTGAGCTATGTTTGTTAGAAGCTATTGAGCGATATCCACAACAACTAACTCAGACATAGCCAAAATGAAACGCAAAGCCGACCTGCCCGAAAAGCTCTGCCCCGCATGCCAGCGTCCATTCAGCTGGCGACGCAAATGGGCCGACTGCTGGGACGATGTACGCTACTGTTCCCAACGCTGCCGCCGGCAGCGTCCCTCACAAGGAGAATCTCCCTCATGATCCGCACTGCACACTGGCTGGGCTATGCCGGCCTGATACCTTTTATAAGCCTGACGCTGGGCATGAGTCTGCACCCGTTGACGGCAGTGGCTTTTACCACCTACAGCGCCGTCATTCTGTCATTTCTGGGCGGGATTCATTGGGGGGTGGCACTGAGCAAACCGCAGTGGAGCAATCCGACCCGGCTGTGTCTGTGCATGCTGCCCAGCCTGCTGGGCTGGCTGGCATTGCTACTGCCGATGACCGGATCACTGATCCTGCTGATCGGCAGCTATCTGAGCTGGTGGCTGTGGGACCGTGCCCAGCTGATCGAGCCCGACTACCGCCGCCTGCGTGTGCAGCTGACAGCAGTCGCCGTACTCTGTCATCTGGTCTGGCTGGTTCAGACCTGATCGGTCTGCAAAAACTGCTGCAATACCTTATACAGGCCGTGAGCATCACGACTGCCGGCCAGCTCACGGATGGAGTGCATGCCGAACTGGGGCACGCCGATATCCAGGGTTTTCACCCCCAGTTCAGCCGCCGTAATCGGGCCAATGGTGCTGCCGCATGCCATGTCGGTACGCACCACAAAACTCTGCACCGGCACCTCCACCTGTTCAGCCAAATGACGGAACAGCGCGCTGGTCTCACTGTTGCTGGCATAACGCTGGTTGGCGTTGATCTTGATCACCGGGCCTGCATTCAGCAACGGGCCGTGGTTACCGTCATGCTTGTCGCTGAAATTGGGATGTACGCCGTGGGCGTTGTCCGCCGAGATCAACATCGAGCGTGACAGCGAACGGTTGCGCTGATCGACATCCGGCAGAATCCGCTCAAGCCACTGGCTCAACATCGGCCCCTGCGCACCTGCTGCACTCAGGCTACCCACCTCTTCATGATCGTTGCACACCAGCACCTGACCGGTAGCCGCTTCCCCTCCATCAAGCAGGGCCTGCAGGCCGATGAAGCAGCTGAGCAGGTTGTCCAGCCGCGCCGAGGCCAGAAACTCCTGTTTAAGCCCGACCATTGCCGCGCCCTGGGTATCGTAGAAGCAGAGCTCGTAGTCCAGAACCGTCTCGACCTGCTCTACCCCCTGCTCTTCCAGGTACTGCTTCAGCAAAGCACGGAAATCAGGTTTTTCGTCGGTTTGCCCCATCACCACCGGCAGGTAGGTCTGAGCATTGATCGCGCGACTGGCGTTGGCGTCACGGTCAAGATGGATCGCCAGGCTGGGCAAGGTTGCAATCGCGGTCTCGAAATCGATTAGCACACTGGCCATACGCCCCGCATCCGTGCGGTAACTGACCCGCCCGGCCAGCGACAGGTCACGATCAAACCAGGGGTTGAGCAACACCCCGCCATACACTTCAACACCCAGCTGGAAATAGCCCTGGCGGTGCAGCTCCGGCGTGGGTTTTACCTTCAGACAGGGTGAGTCAGTATGGGCACCGATCAGCCGCCAACCCAGATTGACCGCCGCGTCCACCGCTGGCTGACGCCAGGCAATGATGGATGAACCATTGCGGCAGACGTAATACCCCTGCCCCGGCTGCAGCACCCAAGTGTCAGTTTCTTTAACCTCGGTAAATCCGGCCGCATCCAGCTGTTTGGACATCGACGTAACCGCATGAAACGGCGTTGGCGAGGCATCCAGAAAACGGATCAGGTCCTGATTAAAGTCCTTTAGGCTACGCATTATTCAGCCTCCTCAACAATGCTCAGCAGCTCAACCTTGAAAATCAGCGTCGAGTTGGCCGGAATATCAGTCGACGGGCTGGTCGCACCATAGGCAAGCTCAGGCGGCAGGTAGAGCATGGCCGTGCCACCCACATTCATTTTGATCAAGCCCTGACGCCAGCCACGCACAACCTGCTTCAACGGGAAACGTGCCGGTTGTTCACGCTGGTAGGAGCTGTCGAACACATGGCCATCAACCCGCGTGCCTTCATAATGCACCACCACGGTGTCAGCCGCCGTCGGGCTGGCACCTTCGCCACGCACCAGGTGTTCGATCTGCAAGCCATTGGCCAGCACTTCAACGCCCTCGCGTTTGGCATTCTCGGCCATGAAGGCATCACCTGCCTTGCGAGTATCATCATTCAGCGCACGCTCCAAACGTTCCTGACGCAGACGTTCCTGCTCAGGGTCTTCACTACAGCCACCCAGCAACAACGTCGCCGTGACAAACACCGCCACTGTTTTCCAGATCCGCATCGACGTTTACTCCGTAATTCTGTTGTAAACCGATGATTTTACATTACCAGGCGCGATGACTACACTCACAAAGCTGTAGCTGACGGAACTGATGACTGCTATCGCCGTCCTATTGTAGGAGACGAGCGCAGATGACGGTCCTCAATGCCCTCGAGAATCAGCTCCAGCCACCCGATCCGGAGATCCGCTGCTCATGACCACGCGATTTGCCAAGCCATTCCTGACTGCCCTGGCCCTGACGTTATCCCTGGGGGCCACTTCGGTCAGCGCCAACCTTCTGGCACCTGCACCCGTTCACTCGCAGACACTGCTGGATGTGGTGACGGCTTTGCAGCAGGGGCATTACAACCAGATTGAGTTTGATGACCAGCTGTCGAGCAATGTGCTGGATCAATATCTGGATACGCTGGACCCTGAGCGCAGCTACTTCTATGCCGCTGACATCGCCGAGTTCGAGCCCTTCCGCCACCAGCTGGACGATGACATTCTCAGCGGTAAAACCGCAGCGGCCTTTACCATCTTCAATCGCTATCAGCAGCGTCGCAGCGAACGTATCGACTATATCCTGACCCAGCTGGCACACGCCGAGTGGGATTTTACCCGTGACGAAAGCCTGAGTACCGACCGCAGTGAAATGCCGTGGCCTGCTGATCAGGCCGCCATGAACGAACTGTGGCGCAAGCGACTGAAGAGCGCCGTACTCAGCTTGAAACTGGCTGACAAAAGCACCGATGAAGCACGTGAAATACTGAGCAAACGCTACCAGAATCAGCAGCAGCGGATCGCTCAGGCCAAAGAAGATGATGTCTTCGAAAGTTTCGTCAATGCCCTGACCCATGAGTTCGATCCGCACACCCAGTACTTCTCGCCACGAGGCTCGGAAAACTTTCAGATCAACATGAGCCTTTCACTGGAAGGCATCGGTGCGGTACTGCAGGCTGAAAACGACCAGACCAAAGTCGTTCGCCTGGTTCCGGCCGGCCCTGCCGACAAGGCCGGACAACTCCAGCCAGCGGATGTCATTGTCGGAGTTGGCCAGGGCGCTGAAGGCAACATCGAGGATGTGGTCGGCATGCGTCTGGACGATGTCGTCAGCAAAATCCGTGGCCCCAAGGGGACTCTTGTTCGCCTGGAAATCATTCCCGCCGATGCCGCCGATCGTCAGAAACGCAAAGTTATCAGCATCGAGCGCAACAAGGTCAAGCTGGAAGAACAGGCCGCCCGCAAACGAGTACTGGAACTGGAACGTGACGGTAAACCCTACCGCTTGGGCGTGATCGAGGTGCCCACGTTCTACATCGACTTTGCTGCACTGCAAAGCGGCGACCCCGACTACAAGAGCACCACCCGCGATGTGGAACGCCTGATTCAGGAACTGCGCAATGAAAACATTGATGGCATGGTCATGGACCTGCGCAACAACGGTGGTGGCTCCCTGCGTGAGGCCAACGAACTGATCGGCCTGTTCATTCAACGCGGCCCGACAGTGCAGATCCGTGATGCCGCTGGCCGTGTCGATATCCTCGGCGATTTCGACCCCAAAGTCGCCTGGGACGGGCCGCTGGCTGTTATTGTCAACCGCTTGAGTGCCTCGGCTTCAGAAATCTTTGCCGGTGCCATTCAGGATTACAACCGTGGCCTGATCGTTGGTAACCGCACCTTCGGCAAAGGCACCGTACAAACCCTGCAGGCGATCGATCATGGCCAGGTCAAGCTGACCCACGCCAAGTTCTATCGCATTTCCGGTGACAGCACCCAGCACCGCGGCGTCGAGCCGGATATCCACTTCCCGTCGCTCTATACCGTTGAAGAGATCGGCGAAAGTGCATTGGACAAGGCTCTGCCCTGGGATCAGGTGCGTCCAGTTCGTCACGGTCGTTTCCCGAGTCTGAGTCCATTCCTGCAGCAACTGATCGAGCGTCATGAGCAACGCACCGCACAAGACCCGGACTTTGTCTTCATGCGCAAACAGGTCGCACACCTTGCCGAGCAGAAAGACATGCCTGAGCTTACTCTCAACGAAGCCCGCCTGCGTGCTGAACAGGAGCGCAACGAAGCCTGGATGCTGCAAGCCGAAAACGAGCGCCGCAGCGGCCTGAACCTGCCTTCGGTTGCTCAACTCAGCGATGCGGACAACGACCTGCCCACCGACGAGCAGGGCCGTCCGATCAATCCTGAGGCCGAAGCGATTCTGGCTGAAAGCGGCCGCATCCTGATCGATTTGATCGGACTGTCCGTTAGCCAGACCGCTACGGCACAGGCGGTAAAGTAACCCCATGAAGCTCAACCGCGCGGCTTGGCTATTACTGATATTTGTCCCCATCCTGCTGATTGCAGGGGGGACAGCCAGCTACTTTGCCTACCAGAAAATGCAGGCACAACATCAGCGTAACGTTGCCGAGCTGGAACAGTTCGGTTATGAGATGGTGCCCAGTGATATCCACTCTGAAACCGTGGGAACGCTGGGCGCATCGCAGCTGCCATCAACGTTCTCCGAGAAAAAACTGACACCGACCGAGCGGGTTATCCGCGGCCTGATGCAGGACAAGGAAAATTTGCTGGCAGAACAGCAAACCATGCTGGATGAAATCGACGCACTGAAGCAGCAGATCGAAGAACTGAAAGACTATAAGCGCCTTAATCAGCACTTTGCACCGGAAAGCTTTGCCGATGAACTGGCCCGCACCAAGTCGGTTTTGAAAAGCACCCTGGCACGCATGCCTGAGTCCGAACCGTTCAGCAATGTACGCCTTGATGTCATGGCCGCTGCGGGCACTCAGGAGTACCGCCGCTTCGTCATGGCCAACCGATTAATACTGGATCGGCCGGAGAAGGCACGCATCATCGAAGACTACTTGCCGACCTACGCTTTCTGCGTAGCCCGTGCTGTCGACCTGGCTGCCAACAGCCGGGACGAAGAGCGGATACTGATGGCCTGGTTCAGTGATCCCGACCAAACCCGCCTGCCGACACTGCTGGCCGCAGACATTGATAAACTGCTGCCCGCATGCAAAACACCACTACGCACAGCTCTGCAAGCGACCCTGCCAACGCCGTAATCAAGTAAATTTCATGCAGCTCGGCTGGCGCTATCAGCCATCCACCTGTATAATTTTGCAACTTTCTATTTTCCACTCCGGGCGCACATCGCCAGCCCAGTGCGTGATGAAGTGGCTATCGACAACCGACCCTGTATAGCTGGCATACAGGCTGGAAGCTGTTCCTCTCAATCCAGAGGGCAGCGACAATATAGGATACTTTCATGAGCGAAAGCTTTGCTGAACTGTTTGAAGCATCACTGTTAGACATTGCCATGACCCCTGGCACCCTGGTAATGGGTGAAGTTGTCGATATCGACAGCGATTGGGTTACCGTCAATGCTGGCCTGAAGTCTGAAGCAGTTATTCCCCGCGCACAGTTCCTGAACGACAACAACGAACTGGAAATCAAGATCGGTGATTCCGTGAAGGTTGCGCTGGAAGCGGTTGAAGATGGTTTCGGTGAAACCCGTCTGTCCCGTGAAAAAGCCAAGCGTGCTGAAGCCTGGGAAGTTCTGCAGAAGAAATTCGACGCAGAAGAGACTGTTACCGGCTACATCTCCGGTAAAGTCAAAGGTGGCTTCACTGTTAGCATCAACAACATCCAGGGCTTCCTGCCGGGTTCTCTGGTAGATGTTCGTCCGGTGCGTGACGTTGATCACCTGGAAGGCAAAGAGCTTGAATTCAAACTGATCAAGCTGGATCCGAAGCGTAACAACATCGTTGTTTCCCGTCGTGCCGTTCTGCAGGAAGCTAACAGCGCTCAGCGCGAAGAGCTGCTGGCTACCCTGGAAGAAGGTCAGATTGCCAAGGGTTACGTCAAGAACCTCACCAACTACGGTGCGTTCATCGATCTGGGTGGTGTTGACGGCCTGCTGCACATCACTGACATGGCGTGGAAGCGCATCTCTCACCCGAGCGAAATGCTGAACCCGGGCGACGAGATCTCTGTCAAGATCATCAAGTTCGACAAAGAAACCAACCGTATCTCCCTTGGCCTGAAACAGCTGAGCGAAGATCCGTGGGATGACATCAAAGAACGTTACCCGGCCGGCACCAAAGTTGCTGCTCGCGTCACTAACCTGACCGATTACGGCTGCTTCGCGTCCATCGAAGATGGCGTTGAAGGTCTGGTACACGTATCTGAAATGTCCTGGACCAACAAGAACATCCACCCGTCCAAGATTGTAAACATCAGCGACGAAGTGGAAGTTATGATCCTGGACGTCGACGAAGAGCGTCGTCGTATCTCCCTGGGTATCAAGCAGTGCACCATCAACCCGTGGGTATCCTTCTCCGAGCAGCACGCTGCCGGCGATAAAGTCAGCGGTACTATCAAGACCATCACTGACTTCGGTATCTTCGTAGGTCTGGATAACGACCTCGACGGCCTGGTTCACATGTCTGACATCTCCTGGGAAGCCGATCCTGAAACTGCACTGCGTCAGTTCAAGAAAGGTGACGAAGTTGAAGCGGTCATCCTGTCAATCGATGCCGAGAAAGAGCGTATTTCTCTGGGCGTCAAGCAGCTGGAAAGCGACCCGTTCGCTGAATACCTGGCCGCTAACGACAAGGGCACCATCGTCACTGGTACCGTGAAGAGCGTTGAGCCGAAAGCTGCAGTTATCGAACTGGCTGAAGGCATCGAAGGCACTCTGAAAGTATCCGAGATCGCTGCTGAGCGTATCGAAGACGCGACTACTGCTCTGAAAGTAGGCGAAACCGTTGAAGCCAAGATCACTGCCGTTGACCGTCGCAACCGCGTCATCAACCTGTCGATCCGCGCTAAAGACCACGCTGAAGAAAAAGCCGCCATCAGTGCAGTTCGCAACCAGGAAGTAGACGTTCCGGGTCCGACCACTATCGGCGATCTGATCAAGCAGCAGATGGCTAACCAGAACAACTGATTTTCCTCTTCAGTTGATATATCAAGGGATGCCTGATGGCATCCCTTTTTTTATGCCTATCGCACGTACACCGCCCCGAATACACAGCACCTGCCAACAGGCAAAAAAAACGGCCTCTTCTGGGAGACCGTCGTGCTGACAGGGCAACCGGCTATCGCCGTCAGTAATTCTCGTCCAGTACATAGTCGATCAGCTGATCTTCGCTGATCTCATTATCCCTGACTTCATAGACACTCAATACCGAAGCATTGGCAGCTACAACACTGCTGCGCTCGCCAGTCACCAGCGGATGCCAGTCCGGCAGCTCCTGCCCTTCGTGAATCAGGCGATAGCTACAGGTTGGCGGCAACCAGTCAAAGCTCTCCACATCTTCAGGCTCAAGACGGATACAGTTAGGCACCAGCTCACACCGGCGCTTGTATTCCGTACACTGACAGCTGCCCAGGTCCAGCAGATGACATACAACCGTGGTGTAAAACACCTCTTCAGTGTCTTCATCTTCGACCTTGTGCAAACAACAAAGCGCACAACCGTCGCAGAGCGATTCCCACTCGGGACGACTCATCTCACGCAGCGACTTGCGCCGCCAGAATACTTCCTGCGCCATACTCAGCGCACCCCTGACTCAGGGCGATCCTTGAACAGATCAAGCAGGTAGTCTTCCTTCGGAGGCGGCATCTGCAGAAAATAGCCTTTGCCTTCAATGTCATTGATCAGCTTTTGCGTATCCTCGATACGCGCAAGCTTACGCTCCGCCTTCAGCGGCATATCCATCACATGGACCGGCCGACCAAACTTTTCCAGCAGCAGCTCGGGCACACGCTCCAGCTGCTCACGCTTATCAACGTACAAGTACATCTCGTCTTTACGTGTGCTTTTGAAAATACTGATGATCTTCATCATTCAACTCTTATCAAACTGTTCAATTCGCGCCAGCAGTGCATCACCCACCAACGGCTTACGCCAACCGGACAGGCTCGGCGGCAAACGGTAATGACCAAACGCTTCCAGCGAATGAATCAAGCCATCCAGATCACGCTTGCGTAGCAGCACCTCGGGCAACAAATCATGCTGTTCCGCCGCCTGACGACCAATCGCCCGCAACTGCTTAAGCCGCTTGTTCCACACATAGTGCAATGGTCGCGCGATCTGCTCCGGTGGATTGATCCGCGCCGACTCGGTCGCATTGGCGAGCAGCTGTAAAATCTCGCCGCCAAACTCACGTACCACACGGCTACGCTGAATCATGCGATCCAGCTGGGCTTCGGTCGACGGCTGCTTCTCCGCAATATCCAGTAGCACCTGATTGCGCAGCAGACGATTGCGCGACAGATCTCGACGCCGACAGGTCTGCTCGCGCCATGCCGCCAAGTCCCTGAGGGCGGCACGCTGCACGTCATCAAAATGCCAGGCCTGACTGAAGCGCTTGAAGTAACTGTACGGGTCCTGCTCATCCTGGAGCGAGATGACCTCCGACAGCGCCGCACACTCCTCTTCCGCCCAGGCCAGACGCCCCCGCTCCGTCAGCTGCTGACGCTGCAGCAAAGCCAGTGCCGGCAGATAAGCCACATCCAGCGCAGCATAACGCTCCTGCTCTGGTGTTAGTGGACGCTGCAACCAGTCAGAGGTGGTTTCACCCTTGCCCAGTTCAACTTCAAGGGCGGAAGCAACCATACGCTGCAAGCCCATACTGAACCCCCAGCCCGCGAACGCCGCACCAATCTGCGTATCATACAGCGGTGCCGGCAAGACACCGTAACTGTGTCGAAACAGTTCAAGATCTTCGCTGCCGGCATGAATCACCTTAAGTACCTCAGGTGCCGCCAACACCCGCACCAAAGGCGTCATATCCGACACACTCAGAGGGTCAATCAGGTAGCAGCCATGCTCATCCGCAATCTGTATCAACCCGGGAATCGGGTAAAACGTATCCGTGCGCATGAACTCGGTGTCCAGCGCCAGCAGTGGCTGCTTTAACCAACGCTCGGCGTGCTCCGCCAGCGTAGCGTTATCGTCAATCCGTACCGGCGAAGCCGCATGGCGCTCCAGCACTTGCCAGTCATATCGTTGCCAAAGATCAGTCATCGGCACTCCGTTTCAATGAACGACGTCCGGCAAATGCATGCGCCAAAGTGCCGCCATCGACAAACTCCAGCTCACCCCCGACAGGAACGCCATGCGCAATGCGCGTAATATTGACGTGCGTCTGCTGCAACTGCTCGGCAATGTAATGCGCCGTGGCTTCACCCTCAACCGTCGGGTTGGTCGCCAGAATAAGCTCACTGACTTCACCACCGTCAACGCGGGTAAACAGCTGCTCAAGGCCAAGCTCGTCAGGACCAATACCATCGATCGGCGACAGATGGCCCTTGAGCACAAAATAGACGCCATTGAAGCCGCCCGTCTGCTCAACCGCCATCAGATCCACCGGCGACTCAAGCACACAGACAACGCCTCGATCACGGGTACCATCCTCACAGATGCCACACCGCTCACGCTCGGACAGGTTGCGACACACTTGGCATTCACCAATATGTTCGACCGCCTGTACCAATGCCTCGGCAAGCGTCTGCGCTCCCGTACGATCACGTTCAAGCAGGTGCAATGCCATACGTTGGGCCGACTTCGGCCCAACGCCAGGCAGTGTACGCAGCGCACTGATCAGTTCTTGCAGTAAGGGACTCAGACTCATTATCAGAACGGCATTTTGAAGCCCGGCGGCATACCCATGCCACTGGTCACCTTGGACATTCTTTCCTGCGTAGTCTGCTCAACCTTGCGCACAGCATCATTCACTGCAGCGGCGATCAGGTCTTCCAGGATCTCTTTGTCCTCTTCCATCAGGCTTTCATCGATCTGCACAGCCTTCACGTCATGACGACCATTCATGGTGATCCGTACCAGTCCGGCACCAGACTCACCGGATACTTCAGCACGCTGTACTTCTTCCTGCGCCTTCTGCATATCTTCCTGCATTTTCTGGGCCTGTTTCATCAGGTTCCCCATGCCACCTTTCATCATGGTGCCTTTCCTCTCGTTCAATCAGTCAGTCAATCGGCCGTACCGAGTCGCGCTCGATAGTAGCCCCAAAATGTTCCATCAATATCTGTACCGTGGCATCGGTTTCGATGGCCACAACGGCTTCAGCCAACCGCTCCACACGTTTGCGCTCAGCCCGCTGCGCAGGCGTTTCTCGCGTCTGCGCAGCCTGGATGAACTCAACATGACACGCGTCGCCTTTCACCTGCCGGATCGCATCACTGATACGCTCACGGCGATCACCACTGAGCAAGGCTTCCTGCTCGGGCATGTAGTGGAAACGCATGAGGTCATCCTGTTCGACCTCCAGCGAGAGATTTCGTGCCAGGCTCTCGGCCATACCGCTCAGGCCAAGGGTTTGCAACAGCAACGCCCACGCTTCGCCCTTGGCTATACCCGGATCTGCAATCGGAGCCTCAGGCACCCCCTCGGGGGCGGACGATACAGGCCTATTGAGCGGTGCTGCTGCCGGCTGCACATGTTTAACGTCAGCCGGGCGGGACTTTTTTGGCTCAGCATCACCCATGGCAGCCAAGTCTGCTGGCAACTCTTCCCACGGCGGCACATCATCCAGCGGCGGTGCCGCAGGTTGAGGCTCGGCACGGGGCATTGGAGCCGGAGCCGCTTTAGGCGCCGAGGTTGGTGTGGAGACCGGTGCGGCAGCTGTGTCAGCGTGCGAACGTGCAGCCGGTGCAGCATCGGTCACCGCAGTGGCAGCAGATGCTGCCAGCGGTTCGGCATCCGCCGGACGGAACGCCAACATCCGCAGTAACGTCATCTCCAGCCCTTCACGGGGCTCAGGCACCAACGGCAGATCCTTGCGTCCCATCAGCGCGACCTGGTAGTACAACTGCACTTCTTCTGCCCGCATCTGCTGCGCAAGTGCCAGAATCTGCTCGCGATCGCCCAGGCTATTATCGACCGCCGCCGGCACCACCTGCGCCAAGGCAACGCGGTGCAGCAGGCTGACGATATCGCCCAACACACCATGGTAGTCCGGCGAGAATTCCGCCAGGGCATACACGGCTTCCAGCACCGCTTGCGGCTGATGCGCAGCGACATGCTCCATAATGCGGTAAACCAACTGCTGGTCGATAGTTCCCAGCATCGAGCGCACATCGGCTTCATTGACCGCACCGGCACCAAAAGCAATCGCCTGGTCGGTCAGGCTGAGGGCGTCGCGCATGGAGCCATCCGCCGAGCGTGCCAACAACCAAAGTGCCGCCACCTCACAGGGGATACTTTCCTCCTGCAGCACATATTCCAGATGCTGCTGAATACGCTCTGCCGTCAGATTCTTCAGGTTGAACTGCAAACAGCGCGACAAAACCGTCATCGGCAACTTCTGCGGATCGGTGGTAGCCAGCAGGAACTTGACGTGGGGCGGCGGCTCTTCAAGCGTCTTCAACAGCGCATTGAACGAGCTGTTGGACAGCATGTGTACCTCATCGATAAGGTACACCTTGAAGCGCCCATGGGTTGGCGCATACTGGACGTTTTCCAGCAGTTCACGGGTATCCTCGACCTTGGTACGCGATGCAGCATCGACCTCAATCAAGTCAACAAATCGACCTTCGGCTATCTCGACACAGGCACTGCACTGGCCACAGGGCTCGGACGATACGCCGGTTTCACAGTTCAAGGACTTGGCAAACAGACGGGCGATCGAGGTCTTACCTACCCCCCGCGTACCAGTAAACAGATAGGCATGGTGCAGACGGTCATCATCCAGTGCGTTAACCAATGCCTTGAGGACGTGCTCTTGCCCGACCATTTCCGCAAAGCGCTTGGGCCGCCATTTGCGTGCCAGAACCTGATAGCTCATGCTGCCTCATTGCCAAATTTGAACGTTTCAATGGGGGCAAATATTAACATGCTTTATTCGTCGATGCCCCTCTGGATAAGGCCAACACAGGGTTTATACCCACACGCCAATTGCTTTATCCGCCAATTCGATCAAAACTGAATGCAAGGACTTACAGGCAAGGTGGTCAACCGTGGTAAAAGCAACCAAACCGAAAAAGATCGACCGTATCGACCGCAACATTCTGACGATCCTCCAGCAGGAAGGACGCATCTCCTACACCGAACTTGCTGAACGGGTGGGGCTGTCCACAACCCCCTGCATGGAGCGAGTCAAACGTCTGGAGCGTGACGGCATCATTACCGGCTACCGCGCGACCGTCGACCCCGAAATGCTCAATTACAACCTGCTCGTATTTGTCGAAATCGCCCTGTCCTACCAATCACCCGATGCTTTTGAGCGCTTTAGCCGTGCGGTCAGGACTCTGCCTTACATTCTGGAGTGCCATCTGGTATCCGGTGATGCCGACTATCTGCTCAAGGCGCGCCTGCATGACATGTCCCAGTATCGAGAACTGTTGGGTGACATGCTGCTCACCCTGCCCGGCGTCAAGAATTCAAAATCCTATATCGTCATGGAAGAGATAAAGGAACAAAGCGCCCTGCCTGTCGAAATCAGCAGCTGATTCTACCGCTCGACATCAATTTACCCATAAAAACAGCGTTGACGTTACAGCAAACGTGGCTACTATGGGGGTTTCAGCTCCTCTCAATAACAATAATTCAATGAGGCAGACCATGGCGCCCCCTGCACACACACCACACCGATTTTCGCCCACAACCGGTGCATGCCCTGCACATTGCCGACTCACCGAACCCATATTCCGTCCTGCAACTTGTTGACGTCCTGATCACCGCACAGAACGGGATCAGGATATTCACCCTCAGAAGTAAAAAAGCCAATTTTTTTTACTGATAAATTATTAAAAATCAGTAAAAAATAAGCAAAAGCAGACCATTGGCATGCTTTCTGCTGCATCCATCGTGATTACCTATCACGGGAGATTTTGCACATGGTCACAGATGAAACATATCGGTACTGGGCTGCACGCTCGCCCTTATACCCTCACACCGTATATATGACGGAGGTACACACTCATGGAAGCCATTGAGTCTGCAATATCAGCCATTAACAACATCGTTTGGGGTCCGATGATGTTGGTGTTAATTCTGGGCGTCGGGCTATTCCTGTCGATCGGCCTCAAACTGGTGCCCATTCTCAAACTGGGCACCGGTTTCAAGCTGTTATGGAGTGGACGCACAGCCGCCGAAGGCGATAAGGCGGAAGGTGAAATCCCCCCCTTTCAAGCCTTGATGACCGCAATGTCAGCCACTGTTGGTACCGGTAACATCGCTGGCGTTGCCACTGCGATTTTCCTCGGCGGCCCCGGCGCACTGTTCTGGATGTGGATCACCGCCCTGATCGGCATGGCTACCAAATATTCAGAAGCCGTATTGGCGGTGCGTTATCGCGAGACCGATGAGAAAGGCCAGCATGTTGGCGGGCCGATGTACTACATCAAGAACGGCCTTGGCAAAAAATGGGCATGGATGGGCGTCATGTTCGCCATTTTCGGTGCCTGTGCAGGCTTCGGCATCGGCAACACGGTTCAGTCGAATTCAGTTGCTGACGTGCTGCATGCCAATTTCAGCATCCCGACCTGGATCAGCGGCCTGGTCATGGCCGTACTGGTCGGCGCAGTACTGATTGGCGGTATTAAACGTATCGGCCATGTTGCTGGCGCACTGGTGCCCTTTATGGCGATATCGTATCTGGTCGCTGGCCTGGTGGTATTGAGCATCAACTCACACCTGTTGCCTCAGGCACTGGATCTGATCTTTACCCACGCCTTCTCCCCTATCGCGGCACAGGGTGGTTTTGCTGGCGCAGCCGTCTGGGCAGCACTGCGCTTTGGCGTGGCACGTGGCGTATTCTCCAATGAAGCAGGCCTGGGCTCGGCACCTATCGCACATGCTGCTGCACAAACCCATGACCCTGTACGCCAGGGCTTGATCGCCATGCTGGGTACATTTCTGGATACACTGGTCATCTGTACGATTACCGGCCTGGTTATTGTCAGCTCTGGCGCATGGACCGGCGGTGAATCCGGCGCAGCCTTGACCAGCCAGGCATTTGCAACCGCCCTGCCAGGTTTGGGCAACTATCTGGTTGCCATCGCGCTCGCAATCTTTGCCTTCACCACCATTATTGGCTGGTCCTTCTACGGCGAACGCTGCATCGAATTCCTGTTCGGCATCAAGGCAATCACGCCCTACCGTATCGCCTGGATTCTCGCGATCCCGCTGGGTGCAACCCTGAGCCTGGATTTCGTATGGCTGGTCGCCGATACATTGAATGCCATGATGGCCATTCCCAACTTGATCGCCTTGGCACTGCTAAGCCCAGTGGTGTTCAAGCTGACGCGGGAATATTTCAGCAAGCACTGATCGTGAGACACATCTAATCAATACCAAAACGGGAGCCAATAGGCTCCCGTTTTTTATCAGGCTGCCTGTGCAGCAACCGACTGAACAGGGCGCGCATCATAATACGCTTCAATCGCCAGAATGCGCTTGGTCATGCGCGGATGAGACGACAAGATCTCCTGCAGGAAGCCAAACACCTTGGGAATCTGCTGCTCCTGCCGCTTGAAAGCTTCAACACTGGTATGCGGGGTCAGCACTTGACTGCCCGACGCCAGCGTAATCATCGCGGTTACAGCCGCTTCACGGTTGGCCGGGATACTGGCGGCCGCAATACGATCGGCGGTCAATTCGCAGGAGCGGCTATAAGCTGCGCCCAGGAAGGGGACAAACATCGCCGGCTTCATCAGCAGGTTGATCCAGAAATTAACATGACCCGCAGCATGGTGCGCCAGCTCATGTGCCACAATCATGCGCACACGATCATTGTTTTTTTCATCCCAAAGCAGGTCGACCAGGCTGGAAAACATCAATACATACTGGGTCGACAGGAACTTCACAGCCAATGCGTTGGTCAGACCGCCAGCATTGACCACAAAAGTTTCCGGGATACGGCCCAGGCCAAGCTGACGACCTACATCTTGAACCATCGCATTGAGCTCAGCATACTGCTGCTGATTGACCTGAACACTGTTGCCGTAAAGTGTGGCGCGGAAAAAACGGCCCGCCACCCACAGCACCAGTGCCACCGGCAGCAACATGAGCAGAATGGAAAGCATGGTGCCTAATAACAAACCAGCCCAAATCAAGCCACCAATCACCATACACATTAAGCGGTACAGCTTCTCTTTCGGGTGGCGCAGTTCATTCACAGATATCATCATTATTCCTTTATCAAGATGGTAGTCAAAACAGGCACGAGAGAAGGACAGATGCAGGCCATACCGAAGAGCTACCTTCGACCGGGTCAATGCGGAAATCCTTTTCCGTAACTGGGCGCTGACTATAATCCGCTTTCATGACAAGTTGAATCCCAGATAGCCGCTTCACGGTACTGATAGACTGTTTTCTAAGCTTTATTTAAGCGACACCTGTCAAAATAAGGCAAATTCTGAACGGAGCACGGGATGAGCATATCCAAACGGCTACAGACACTGATGGAACGCAGCGGTATTCGCGAGCTGCCCGCCCACCTCAAGTCCGGCGTTGAGCGCGGGCTTGAACAGCGCATAAAGCTGGCGGTGACAGGCCTCAGTCGTAGTGGCAAAACAGTTTTCATCAGCGCTCTGGCCCGCCATCTGCTGCAAAGCGACCAAGATCGTTCGCTGCCGTTTTTCACCCCGGTCGCTGAAGGGCGCATTACGGCGACCCGCAACTTGAGCCACCAGGCACCGGCGCCCTTTCCGCTTACCGAGACATTAGCTGGCCTGCAAGCCTCGCCCCCACACTGGCCTGACTCGACCGATGCACTATCCGAAGTGCGCCTGGCCCTGCGCTACCGTCGCACCTCTGGCCTGACCCGCGTACTGGGAGAAGAATCCACCCTGTATCTGGACCTGATCGACTACCCTGGCGAGTGGCTGCTGGACCTGCCGATGCTGTCCATGAGCTTCAAGCAGTGGTGCCAACAGCAGCAACCGCTGTTTGAACAGGCACCGCGCGCCCAATTGGCCCGCGAATGGCGTGATCGACAGCAGCAGATCGACTGGCTTGTACCTGCTTCCGATACCGAGTTCTCGCATCTGTGTGCCGAATACCGCACCCTTCTGCAACAGCTGCGCAAACCGCCTTACAGCCTCAGCCTGCTGCAGCCGGGCCGATTGCTAATGCCGGGCGACCTGGCGAACAGCCCATTGCTCAACCTATGTCCTATCATCACGGCACTGCCACAGGCAACCGAAACCGCCGATCCAGATAGCCTGTACGCTCGCCTGGAGCGCGCTTATACCGCATATTGCGATCAGGTCATCCGGCCATTTTACCAAGATCACTTTCGCCACTTTGATCGCCAGATAGTGCTGGTCGACTGCCTGAAAACACTTAACCATGGCGAAGCCTGCTTCAATGACATGCAGCTGGCTTTGAACAGCCTGCTGCACAGCTTCGAATATGGCCGCAGCAGCCTGCTGAGGCGCCTGTTCAAACCGAAAATCGGCAAGGTATTGTTCGCAGCTACCAAAGCTGATCACGTGACCGCCAACCAGCACCACAACCTGGACTGCTTTCTGCAGCTGATGATCGACGATGCTCGACGCGAAATGCGCTTCGAACAGGTCGACACCCGTTGCCTGGCCCTGTCCTCTCTGCGCTCCACCACCGCCGCCGAGGCCAAGCTGGATGGCCAACACCTGTCCTGCCTGCGCGGCTTGCGCAAGGACAATGGCGAAGAGATCGCCCTGTTCCCTGGAGAAGTGCCGGTTGCACTGCCACGGCCTCAGGACTGGAACAGCGACCGCTTCCGCTTCGTCGACTTTGCCCCACGTCCGCTGCCTGCCGGCCCACTACACCCCGAACACCATATCCGCCTGGACCAGGCCGCCGAATACCTGCTGGGAGATCTTCTGCGATGACCGATACACACAAATGGCAACGCCCGGTCGAACTGTCGACCGATACGCTGGAGCCTGAAACTGAGGCATCACAACCCGCGTCCGCGCGGGACATCCCTTTGGAAAAAGCCCAAACGATACCCGATCAAGCCGAGCCGGACGAGGTCACCACGCCTTCACGCCAGCCGCGCAGCAAGCGACTCTGGTTCACACTGACAGGACTGGTTGCGCTGGCAGCCGGTGCAGAGCTTGTCCGCCTGTTGGCATGGGGCTTTGACCTACACCCGCTGGTAGGCAGTGCTCTAGGAGTCGTAGTATTGGGGCTGATCAGTTTACTGGGGCTGGAGATCCGGCGCGGCTTGAAGGGCAGCCGCCAGCTGGCAAACGTGCGCCAGCTGCAGGCAGAAGGCGCTGCATTGATGGATGCACCAACACACGGCCACAGCCGCCGCTGGGTAAAACAGCTGGAAGCGCAGTATCAACACACACCACTGGCCAATAGCCTGCAAACGGCGATCAGCCAGCTGGACAGCAGCTACAACGACCGTGAAATCCTGCACTACCTGAACCGTCACGCACTTGACGCTACCGATCGCAAAGCGCAGCAATGCGTTCAGCGTTACAGCATTGAGTCCGGCGTACTGGTCGCGTTCAGTCCCTGGGCCAGTTTCGACATGCTGCTGGTGGCATGGCGCAACCTGCGTATGCTCCGCGAGGTTGCCACGATTTACGGACTGGCACCCGGGCTGCTGACCCAATGGCGGTTACTGAAACAGGTACTGCAAAATCTGGCCTTTGCCGGTGCCAGCGAAATGGCCATGGATGCCGGTTCCGCACTGCTCGGCAGCTCATTGACCGCCGGACTCTCCGCCCGCGCTGGACAAGGGCTTGGAGCAGGCCTGTTCACGGCCCGCACCGGCCTGACCGCTATTAAAATGTGCCGCCCACTGCCCGACAATCGGCAACCGAGCAGTCAGCTGAGTAAAATTGCCAAGGGAATTGTGCAGCGCTTGACTATCAAACAGTAGCTTTACCTACAAGACAGACACCCGGAAAACACTTGCTCCGCCAGTGTCGCCCGGTATCAGATACTGGCCTTTTTGGTCGCCTTGGACTGACGCTTGGCCAGCTCAGCCTGTAACAGAGCGACTTCTTCGGCGCCCAGCCACTCCTCAATCCAGCTGATCATATAGCGGCGCTTACGCGGGGTGCTTGACCAGGTCTTGTAAGCTCTGAGGTGTAACAAACAGATACAGGGGTCGCCTTGTGCAGGTGCCGAACACTCACAGGGAAACAAGCGGTTGCGGTCAAATTGACGATCGATCCACTCGGCTACCCAGGCTTTCTGATCTTTGCTGAATTCCATAGCGCTTCACCGGATTAAACAGTTGTTACCCAACCCTAGCAGCACACGAAAGCATTAATATTACAGCCGCCCAAAAACGATTCATTGCAACACGGCCTCACCGCCGGCATTTAGTCTGTAAGGAACGACGAATGTCAGGCCACAGGAAAGACGAATGTAGAGCCCTGGGAAGGCGAATACGGAAGTAGAATACTGGGAGGTCTGGAGATAAGTTGATGGTCATGCCATGTGTTCCACTTGGGAAAACAGCAGGTCGAACGGAGGAAAAGCCTTCAGAATCATGCATATAGCAGAAATGGAGGCGGCCCCGCCAGCCACATCCCGGCACACGAATCCACCGCTGTGGCTGCTCCCTTCCAGGCCTGACCAGGTTCACGGTTTATCGTTGCGAGAGGACCAACAGAGCCACCATAGTGTGGGCGTTGCGCCCTGTCTCATCAAGACAGGCGCGCAGTATAAGCATAGCCTCAGCAGAATGCAAACCGGATCAAGGGATTGCGACCCGAATCGCCAATCCGATCAACACGATACCGGTCAACTGCTCGACCCGCTTAAGATGAAGACGCAACCAGGCCAGTAGTGCCGGCCGGGAAAACAGCAGCGCCACCAGCGTGTACCAAACACCATCGACCAACGCGGCCGTCAGCACCAGAATCAGCTGGTCGGTCATCGATTGCTCAGGGCTGACAAACTGCGAGAACAACGCCGTGAAAAACACCGCAAGCTTGGGGTTCAGCAGCGAGATCAGCGCCCCCGAACAGGCCGCCTGCCAGTGGCTCTCCCTCTGGCCCTGCTCTGCCGCCAATGCCGGCGTTGCCGCCATACACAATGCCGTGATACCGAGCCATACCAAATACGCCGCGCCTGCCCAAGTGATCAGCTGATACAGCAGGGGGTATTCATTAACCAGAACACCCAGGCCCCACACCGTCATCGCGGCCCACAGCCCCACCCCTACCGCATGCGCACACCCGGCCAAAATCCCATGCCCACGCCCATTACTGACCGTCTGCCGCAAGACGACTGCCAAACTTGGCCCCGGCGACATCGCACCCAACACACATATCACCAGTAACGACAGCCATAACGTCAACGACATGAAACCTCCTTATTAGACCATTCAACCACTGGCGGGTATCGGCCAGTCCCTGCGCATTATGCTATAGTCCGGCCCCGAAAACCCGTCGCGAACACCCGGCGGCAACCGCACCGCAGATCAGTATTCGAGGAATCACGATGGCAGGCTCTCTGCAAGACCAGTTGCTCAAGTCAGGTCTGGCCAACAAGAAACAGGCCAAACAAGCCAACGAGCATAAACGCAAAAAAGCCAAACAGAAAAAGGCCGGTACGGCCGTGGATGATAAACAGGCTCAGCAGGCCGCCCTTGAAGCTGCGCGCCAGGAAAAAGCTGCACACGATCGCGAGCTTAACCTGCAGCGCCAGCAGGAACAGGCTCAAAAGGCAGCCCTGGCTGAAGCACGCCAGCTGATTGAAGCCCACCGTCTTCGATTACCGCAAAAGGCAGAAACACGCTACAACTTCGCTCATGGCAGCACGATCCATCACCTGTACCTCGATCAAAAGTTGATCGATCAGCTGGCACGTGGACAACTGCGTATTGCATTCATGGATGCCAGCTATCATCTGGTACCGGCGGAGATTGTCGACAGGGTCGAAAAACGCCAACCCGATATGATTCTGCCCCGCCCGGTTGACGACACGCCGGATGCAGATGATCCCTATGCCGATTTCGCCATACCGGACGATCTAATGTGGTAATGCTCTCAAGCCTGATCTCGGTCAGGCTTGAGACTGTCCTCATTCCGCTACGACTGTTAGGCTCTGCTGTAATAGCCTCTATTGTCAGGACAGGCAGAATGAGCACCCTCTGCGTTAGCGAACTCAATATTCTTCTGGTCGAACCTTCAGCCCTGCAGCGCAAGATCATGATTCAACAGCTGCAGGATGAGCAGGTTACAGCTATCGATACTGCATCCTCTCTGCATGATGCACTGGAGAAAATGCTGCGGGTGCCTCCCGATCTGGTCATCAGCACACTGCACTTTGATGACGGCAGTGCCGTGGAATTGCTCGGCGCCATGCGTCGCATGCCTCAGCTGGCCGAAATCCCCTTCATGCTGGTTTCCAGTGAAACCCGTAAAAGCCATCTCGAAGTGTTCAAGCAGTCCGGTGTCGTCGCGATTTTGCCTAAACCCTTTACCCGTCATCACTTGGGCTCCGCGCTAAATGCAACGCTCGATGTTCTGGATTCCGAGCACATCGAGCTGGCGTACTACGATATCGAAAGTCTGCGGGTACTGATCGTCGATGATAGCCGCATGGCGCGCAACCTGATTCGACGGGTGTTGAGCAACCTGGGCATTGTGCATCTGATCGAAGCGGAAGACGGCCGGGAAGCGATTAACCGGCTGGGTAGTGAAACCGTGGACCTGGTGGTAACCGATTACAATATGCCTGAAGTCAACGGGCTGGAATTGACCGAGTTCATTCGCCACTCCGAGCTACACGCCCACCTGCCAGTATTGATGGTCACCTCGGAAGCCAATGAAGCACACCTGAGCCAAGTGGCTCAGTCCGGCGTCAACGCCCTGACTGACAAGCCGTTCGAACCCGAGACGGTCAAACGGCTATTGATCCAGATGCTCAATCAGTCATAACAGCGCGGGACGCGAGACGTCAAACCGGTCAACAGGGTGTAGGCGATGGTATCACTCCAGCGCGCAACCTCAGCGACCGGCAGCTGCCGCCCCCACAGCTCAACGCGACTGCCCACATCAGCGTGCGGCAGATCCGTCAAGTCGACCGTCAGCATATCCATTGAAACCCGCCCGGCAAGACTCGTACGCTGCCCCGCTACAATCACCGGAGTCCCCACACGCGCATGACGCGGGTAGCCGTCACCATAGCCCATCGCCACGGTACCAATCCGGCGTGGTTGATCACAGACGAACGCAGCACCATACCCCACCGCTTCACCAGCCGGTACATCACGCACAGCAATGATCTCGGAGCTGAGCGTCATTCCTGCTTGCAGCTGATCAGCGACCGGTTGCGCCCGCTCAAACGGTGTTGCTCCATACAGCATGATCCCTGGACGCAGCCACTGCCGGTGCGCTTCCGGCCAGGCCATTACCGCCGCGGAATTGGACAGGCTCGCTGCCAACCCCAATCCCTCGGCCACCTGGTTAAAACGGGCCAGCTGCATTTCGGTCATCGCCTGCTCCGGCTCATCGGCACGGGCAAAATGAGTCATCAGCAGAATATCTGACACCGCCGCACATGCACGCAACCGCGCTACAGCCGCAGCAACTGCGTCAGGTGCAAAGCCCAGACGGTGCATACCGGTATCCACCTTTAACCAGACCGGCACCGGCACCGGCAGCACCGCACGCTCCAGTGCCGCGAGCTGATGTTCAGAATGAACCGCTGGCCAGAACCCCTCACGGGATACCACCGGCAACTCTTCCGCATCGAAACAGCCCTCCAGCAACACGATGGGCTGGGTCAGGCCTGCCGACCGCAGTACCAATGCTTCTTCAATACAGGCGACACCGAAAGCTGGAGCCTCTGCCGCAAGTGACTGCGCGACGCGCACGGCACCATGTCCATAGGCGTCAGCTTTGACAATGGCAACGGCTTTGGCCTCGGGGGCCTGGGCACACGCCAGACGGTAATTATGAACAATGGCATCCAGATGGATGTCCGCGCGGACCTTGCGACTCATGTGGGCTCTATGACCTCGTTATCAGCTTTTGAGTACCATGACAGCATCGACCTCGATGTCTGCAGCTTTCGGCAGTGCCTTGACTGCAAACGCTGCACGCGCCGGATAGGGCTCGCTGAAATAGCGCGACATCACTTCATTGACCTGCGCGAAGTAATCCATATCGGACAACAAAATCGTCAATTTGACGCACTCGCCAAGTGATCCACCCGCTTCCTCGGCAATTGCTTTCAGGTTTTCGAACACGCGCACGGCTTGTGCCTCGAAAGATTCGGTTACCATTTCCATGGTTTCCGGGTTCAACGGAATCTGGCCAGAGATATATACGGTATTGCCGGCCTTCACCGCCTGCGAGTAGGTGCCGATAGCTGCCGGTGCCTGGTCGGTATTGATGATGCTTCGATTGGACATGTCATGTATTCCTGATCAGTAGTGTCTTATTGGAGGCCAACTATGGCGCAGGGCCAATCGCTTGCCAAGAAAACGCTGTGTTGCTCAACGATTATAACGGCTTATCGACAAACCTTCGGTATCGATCATCGGTGTTGTACCGCTGATGATCGCACTGACATAACGTGCGGACCCCAATGACATGGTCCAGCCCAGGGTGCCATGGCCGGTATTGAGGTAAAGCCCGTCATAGCGGGTACGCCCCAGGATTGGCGTACCATCCGGCGTCATCGGCCGCAGCCCGGTCCACAGCTCGGCGGCCGAGGCGTCGCCACTGCCCGCGAACAGATCGTTCACCACAAACTCGACATTGGCACGGCGGCTCTCGGGAGTGGACAGATCAAAACCGGTCAACTCTGCCGTGCCGCCCACACGAATGCGGTCCCCCAGACGACTGACCGCAACCTTGTAGGTCTCATCCATTACGGTCGACTCAGGCGCACGTGTCGCGTCGGTAATCGGAATGGTGAGCGAAAAGCCTTTCACCGGATAGATCGGCAGCTTGATTCCCAGCGGCGCCAGCAGGGCCGGACTGTAGCTGCCCAACGCCACAAGATAGGCATCACCCTGCACATGCCCGGCATCGGTTTCCACGGCCGTGATTTTGCCCTGTTCGGCTTGCAGCCGTTTGATCTCGGTGCTGAAACGGAACTCCACGCCCAGCGCGCGGCAACGTTCTGCCAATGCCTGGGTAAACTGGAAGCAATCGCCGGTTTCATCACCCGGAAGACGCAGCCCACCCACCAGCTTGTCGCGCACATGTTTCAGCGCCGGCTCATGACCAAGGATGCCATCCACATCAAGTGACTCGTAGCTCACGCCGCAGGATTCGAGAATACGGATATCATTTGCCGCTGACTCCAGCTGCTGCTCAGAACGGAACAGCTGGATCAACCCTTGTGCACGGTTGTCGTATTCAATACCGGTCTCACGGCGCAACTCGATAAGGCAGTCACGACTGTATTCGGCAACCCGCAGCATGCGCGCCTTGTTTCGCGCATATGCCTGATGATTGCAGTTGGCCAGCATTCTCACCAGCCAGCTCAACATGGCAGGATCGCGCATCGGTGCGACCCGCAATGGAGCCAGATCCTGCATCAACCATTTGATCGCTTTCAGTGGCACACCCGGCGCTGCCCATGGGGCGGAGTACCCCGGAGAGATCTGACCGGCATTGGCAAAGCTGGTTTCCATTGCCGGCTCCGGTTGACGATCAATCACGACCACCTCATGTCCAGCTTGCGCAAGATACCAGGCCGACGTGACACCAATGACACCACTTCCAAGAATTACGACACGCATATGAGCACCTTAATATTTCACCTAAACAACAGATGCCACTATTTTGGTACAAATAAGACAGTTTTTTTCGCTATAGTTTTATATATTTTTAGAATTATTTAACGAAAAACTTATTAAAACAGAAGACCTCTCCATACAATCAGAAACAATATGTACGAGTGGTAAATGCGCTGTAGAAATAGAAAATGCGAGATAGCCGATAGCCGATAGCCGATAGCCGATAGCCGATAGCCGATAGCCGATAGCCGATAGCCGATAGCCGATAGCCGATAGCCGATAGCCGATAGCCGAGGATATAGTAAGCGGATAATGCTGGGTGTATAGCGGGAAATCAGGAAAGGGAGTGGCCCTATTAAGCTATATCAGATGGCCCCCACCTTACTGACACAGCCGTTCAGGCCATAATAGCGGAACGTCATCAGTTCCGTCTTTTCCGAATATAGGGTGTCAAAAAGCGAAAATCAAGAAAAAACTGTTTCTTCAAGCAGAATTTTTTCAATACTTTCACGGATACGTAAAAAGGGTATCGGCTTGGACAGCACCTCGATCCCTGAAGATACTCGCTCAATGCGCGGCTGAACCTGCTCAAACGGCAACGCCGTTACTACCATCAGCTGCATCTGTGTCAAAGCACCCTGCCGCACCAACGCTTCGATAACACTGAAGCCATCGATATTGGGGAGGTTGAGATCCAGCACCAGCAGGTCCGGCTCAAACTGCCCCAGTTCAAGTAATCCCTGATAGCCGTCTGTCGACTGTTTCAGCTCAATCGGCAAACCCCAGTTACGCACCGTCATCGCGTACAACCGCTGCAGACTGACATCATCCTCAATCACCAGCATACGTGCCGGGCCCGCTTTACGAGCCCCCGCCTGAGACACAGGCTGAGCGTCGCCATTGCGGATCTCGTTCGCCAGCCGCTCAATAGCACTCAGGCTGAAACGACGATGCCCTCCGGGCGTTTTCCAACTCTGCAGAATTCCGGAATCGGCCCACAGCTGTACTGTCCTGGGTGTCACGCCCAGCAACTCTGCCGCCTTCCGACTGGTACACACATCTTGATTCGACACCTGAGACACTCTCTATCCATAGCGCTTACTCATGTTAATCCTTTACCTCGCATTTGCAAAAGTTAAATCCACTACCTTCCTATGAAAAGGTAGAGGATAAAGCCGGACTACGACATGAAAGATATGTTATAAAGTAACATAAACCAATCTACAGATACGCACCTCATGACAATTACCCTACTCCCCGATGTTGCCCACCACACCGAAGCAGACCAGCACTGCACGCTCGACTGGGTCGGCATGAGCGGCATCGACTTACCGCTCATGCTTGCCGGACAGCCAGACACCACACTACCTGCCAAGGTAGATATGCATGTTGATATCGCCACACCACGACACCGCGGCATACACATGTCCCGCCTTTATCTGGCACTACAGGATACCCTGGCTCACGCTCCGCTAGACCGGAACCGGCTCGAACAGCTACTGCAGTCATCGCTCGACAGCCATGCCGGCATCAGCCAGCACGCCTGTATCAAGCTCCAGTTCCAGCTTCCCCTCTTGCGCCCGGCGCTCAAGAGTCAATTCAGCGGCTGGAAAACCTACCCTGTTACCCTTGAGGCACAGCTGGGACGCCAAGGACTGCAAACAGAACTCACGGTCGAGATTCCCTACTCATCAACTTGTCCTTGCTCGGCTGCGCTGTCGCGACAACTGTTGCAACAGGCTTTTATCGATACATTTTCCATGGACGCCACCCTGTCGACCAAACAGGTCAGCCAATGGCTGTATGAGCATGGCAGCCTAGCGACCCCACACAGCCAGCGCAGCACTGCGAAACTACATGTCCGACTGGAGCCAAAAGGCTGGATCAATCCGCCCATACACTCACTGATTGATACCGCTGAAGCAGCACTCCAGACGGCCGTACAAACAGCCGTCAAGCGTGAAGACGAGCAGGCGTTTGCCGCCCTCAATGGACGCAACCAGATGTTTTGTGAAGACGCGGCTCGCCGCCTCAAACACGCCCTGCTCGGTGATGCCGCCTGGGCCGATTTCTGGATCCGCGTTGAACACCATGAAAGCCTGCACGCACATGACGCGACCGCCGTCTGCATCAAAGGCGTTCCCGGCGGCTATACGCCCCTGCTGTCACGCTGATATCCGCAACGATCCAGTACTGTATAATGACGCTGTTTCTATGAGGAAAAAGCAGATGCAGCGTTTGGATATTCTTTTGGTCGAACAGGGGCTGGCCGACACTCGTACCCGTGCCCAGCGCCTGATCAAACAAGGCCGTGTGCAGGCCGAAATGGGACACTGGCAAATACTGACCAAACCGGGCATCAAGCTGCCTGCTGACACCCCACTGCAGCTGGAAGCTCATGATGAAGATCGCTTTGTCTCACGCGGGGCACTCAAGCTGCAGCACATCCTCAATGCATTGACACTGGATCCGACCGGTCTGACGGCCATCGACGTTGGCCAGTCCACCGGCGGTTTCAGTGACTGCCTGCTCCAGGCAGGCGTTGAGCGCGTCGTCGGCATTGAAGTGGGCCACGACCAACTACATCCTCAGTTGCGCGCCGATACCCGCGTGATCTGCCTCGAAGGCTACAATGCCCGCACACTGAGCCCTGAGCTGCGCCAATACACACCCGATGCCCAAGGGTTCGATCTGGCCGTGATGGATGTTTCGTTCATTTCTCAGCGCCTGATTCTGCCATCGCTGGCACCGCTTATACGCCCGGGCGGATGGCTGCTGACGTTGGTCAAACCACAGTTCGAAGTTGGCCCCGACCACATAGGCAAGGGCGGCATCGTCCGTGACCCCGCCTTGTACCCATCGGTACGCGATGCCATTGAGGCCTGCTGTATCGAACAGGGTTTGCAGCCACTGTACTGGGATGAAAGTCCGATCAAGGGTGGAGACGGCAACCGCGAATTCCTGCTCGGAGCACGCCAGCCTTAAGCAAGCGTAAGTGCAGGCAATATTCTTGCGCTCATCGGGCAGGTACCGCACACTGGCGGGCATACCTGCATAAGAGGATTGAGCATGCGCATCGAAGACCTGCATCTGGTCATCCGCAATCTCGAGCATGATGACTACGCAAAGCTCCAGGAACTGATGGACCAGGTGTATGACGACATCGGGGGTGCCTGGCCCGAACACACCATCAACACGCTGATCGATGAATTTCCCGAAGGCCAGATATGTGTCTTTGACGGTGACGCACTGGCCGGCATCGCCCTGTCGGTTCAAGTGCGCTATGACCGATTCAGCAATCCCCACTCCTATGAAGACCTGATCAGCAAGCGTATGACCATCCTCAACGACAGTGAAGGTGATGCGCTCTACGGTCTCGACGTTATCATCCACCCCGATTACCGTGGCTTCCGCCTGGGCCGCCGTCTATATGAAGCGCGCAAGGAACTGTGTCGGCAATATAATCTGCGATCAATTCTGGCCGGCGGCCGCATTCCGAATTATTACAAACACGCCGATACCCTCACCGCCAGCGAATACATCGGTAAGGTGCGCCAGCGCGAAATCTACGATCCGATACTGAGCTTTCAGTTATCCAACGATTTCCAGGTCAAACGCCTATTGGGCAGCTACCTGCCGGAAGACACCAAGTCACAGGGTTACGCCACCCTGCTGGAGTGGAACAACATCCTGTTCGAACCCGAAGACAGCGTGATCAGCAGCCGACCGACCCGCGTGCGTATCGGCGCTATCCAGTGGCAGATGCGTGAAGTCAAATCAGTCGAGGAACTGCTGCAGCAGGTCGAGTACTTTGTCGACTCCCTGTCCGACTATCAGAGCGACTTTGCCCTGTTCCCCGAGTTTTTCAACGCGCCCTTGATGGGCCTGACCGACCAGACCAGCCAGACGGAGGCGATCCGCTTCCTCGCCGGCTTTACCGAACGCTTCCGCAGCGAAATGTCACACCTGGCGGTCAGCTACAACATCAACATCATCACCGGCTCCATGCCGCTGCTGGAGGGTGATACCCTCTACAACGTCAGCTACATGTGTCACCGCAATGGCACCGTGGAGGAACAGCGCAAACTGCACATCACGCCACACGAACGCCGCGACTGGGTAATCAAGGGCGGGGATCAACTCCGGGTTTTCGAAACCGATGCCGGTCGAGTCGGCATTTTGATCTGTTACGACGTGGAGTTTCCGGAACTGGCCCGATTACTGTCCGATCAGGACATGGATATCCTGTTTGTGCCCTTCTGGACCGACACCAAAAACGGCTATCTGCGCGTGCGCCATTGCGCCCAGGCCCGTGCGATCGAAAACGAATGCTATACCGTTATCTGTGGCAGTGTTGGCAACCTGCCCGCCGTGGAAAGTCTGGATGTTCAGTACGCGCAATCTGCCGTATTCTCGCCGTCCGATTTTGCCTTCCCCCATGACGCTGTCATGTCGGAAACAACGCCCAATACCGAAATGATCATGTTCTCGGACCTTGACCTGGACCAGATACGCGTCATCCGTAACGAAGGCTCGGTCACTAACCTCAAGGACCGACGCCACGATCTCTACCGCCTGAACTGGCGACACGAAATGTAAGCGCTGCGTCAGCGCAAACAGAAAAACCCGCCGGGCCTGAGGCCGGGCGGGTAAAAAGGAGGGACTGCAGTCGGCGATTAACGCCGAGTATCAGTCGGCCTGGCGTCTCAAGAACGCCGGAATATCGAGGAAATCCATGTCGTCGGTGCCGGTTTTCTGCAATCCGGTCGTATCTGTGTGCATCTCGGTTCTGCTATCAGCTGACGGGGAGCGCTGCTTGTCCTCCGCCTGACGGTTACGCAACACCGTAGGACGATCAAGCTGGTTATAGTCAGCGGTCGAAATCGGCTGGCGTGACGATGCCGAAGTTGTTCCGCCATTCACCACCCGTGCTTCTGCTGCCTGCACCCGTGACAAGCCGGTCGCGACCACTGTCACCTTGAGCTCATCGGTCAGCTCATAATCAATGACGGTACCCACAACGACTGTCGCATCTTCGTGAGCGTAATCTTCAACCAGGTCACCCACGGCGGAAAATTCACCCAAACTCAGGTCAGGACCTGCGGTAATGTTCACCAGCACACCGCTGGCACCCTTAAGGTCGATATCTTCCAGCAACGGGCTGTTGATTGCCGCCTCGGTTGCCTCACGCGCACGGTTTTCACCACGGGCAATACCGGTCCCCATCATCGCCATGCCCATCTCAGACATTACGGTGCGTACATCGGCAAAGTCCACGTTGATCATACCCGGACGGATGATCAGGTCAGCAATCCCCTGAACTGCGCCCTTGAGTACATCATTGGCCGCTCCGAAGGCGGATACCAGACTGCAGTTCTTGCCCAGTACCGGCAACAGTTTCTCATTCGGAATAATGATCAGCGAGTCGACACGTTCCTGCAGCTCACGAATACCCTCTTCCGCAATCTTCTTGCGACGACGACCCTCGAACGGAAACGGCTTGGTGACCACGGCCACGGTCAGAATACCCAGTTCCTTGGCCACTTCAGCCACGATCGGTGCAGCACCGGTACCAGTGCCGCCACCCATGCCTGCGGTGATAAACACCATATCGGCACCGGAAAGCGCATTGGCGATGCGCTCACGATCTTCAATCGCAGCCTGACGACCAACTTCAGGGTTCGCACCAGCACCCAAACCCTTGGTCAGTTCACCACCAATATGCAACGCCGTCTTGGCGATCATATTGTGCAGTGCCTGCGCATCGGTATTGGCACAAATGAATTCGACCCCTTCCAGTTCGGTGTTCACCATGTGATTGACGGCATTGCCACCGCCACCCCCGACACCGACCACTTTGATAACGGCGCTTTGCGGTACACTATCAACGAGTTCAAACATTATTGTTCCCTCCAGCAAGGCCCTGCTCTAAGCGGCAGATACCTCATCAACACTCAAAAATTGCCCTGCAGCCAGCTTCTGAATCTCACAAACAGACTGTTTTTGCCGGTTCCCGCAGAACCGGCATCGATAAAATCATCCATTTTGGTAATCGGACTCACCGGACCATGATCCTGTTTGGCATAGTGCAGCAAGCCGATACTCGTCGCATAAATCGGGTTACTCAATTGTGCTTCGAGACCGCGAATACCCTGCGGCTTGGCCAGACGTACCGGCATATGGAAGATCTCTTCCGCCAGCTCGACCGCACCTTCCATCTTGGAGGTGCCACCGGTCAACACAAGGCCCGCCGCCACCAGGTCTTCGAACCCGCTGCGGCGCAACTCGGCCTGAATCAGAGTAAACAGTTCTTCATAACGCGGCTCCACCACTTCAGCCAGCGCCTGCCGCGACAGGTTACGCGGCGGCCGGTCACCAACACTCGGCACCTTGATCATTTCGTCTGCATGCGCCAGCTGGGCCAACGCACAGGCATATTTGATCTTGATCTGTTCGGCATGCTGAGTCGGTGTGCGCAAGGCCATGGCGATATCGTTGGTAACCTGATCACCCGCAATCGGAATCACCGCCGTATGACGGATGGAGCCACCGGTAAACACGGCAATGTCGGTAGTACCACCACCAATATCGACGATGCAGACCCCCAGGTCCTTTTCATCTTCGGTTAACACGGCATAGCTGGATGCCAGCTGTTCAAGCACCACGGCATCGACTTCAAGACCGCAGCGGCGAATGCATTTTTCGATATTCTGGATCGCATTGATCGCGACCGTCACCAGATGAACCTTGGCTTCAAGGCGCACGCAAGACATGCCCAGCGGCTCCTTGATTCCTTCCTGGTTATCGATCAGATATTCCTGTGGCAGGATATGCAGGATTTTCTGATCAGCCGGAATCGCCACGGCGCGGGCCGCATCGATCACCCGTTCCAGGTCATAATCGGATACTTCACGATCGCGCACTGCCACAATGCCATGGGAGTTCAAACTGCTGATATGGCTGCCGGCGATACCCACGGTAACTCCATGCACCTTGCAGCCGGCCATCAGTTCGGCTTCTTCAACGGCACGCTGGATTGAGCTGACCGTGGATTCAATATTCACCACTACACCGCGCTTCAGCCCTCGCGATGGCTGGGAACCAACACCCACGATTTCGATCGTGCCTTGAGGCGTCAACTCACCGACCAGGCAGACCACTTTCGAAGTGCCGATATCAAGTGCCACGATCATGTTATTTGTTGTCACCATAGTGCCTGTTCAGATCCTGCGAATGAGGCGGATACTGCAAAGAATATACGCAAAAATCAGGCCAGATTATTTCATATCCGGATTAGCTATTGATTATTGGTAAGTATCGCTGCTAAGTGGTCAAAAAATCAACAAAGAATTAACACTATATATCGGCAATCTTTTGCCATCTTTAAGTTTTTTTCTTTATATTTCAGTCAGATATTTTTCCCATTGGGTGAAAATTGTTGCCGTCGGCAAAAGATTACCGCTCCAGAGGAGTCAGCAATGAATGCAAGACCCGATGTTGAATGCCAATGATGAATCAAATCTTTATTTTGAAAAAACAGAAACAAATCAAAATCCATTCCTGATTTTCAGATCTGCAGGTTTTAGCCGCTGACTTTTCACACTGCACGCACGTTCGAACAACGATACTGACGTCAGTCTTTTCATCAGGATATCGCCATGCCGTTTGCACTCCAGACACCCGCTCTTCGCCTGCCCGTTCGGCCACTACCCATTGCATGGATACCTACGGTGCGGTCACGCGCGCGCCGTGTTGAGCAAACAACCACTGAGACCAGACGTAAATCAGTTAGGTGCGTTAGGTGCGCGTAGCGTTCATCAGGTGATCTGGCGTAAACGCAACGCAGAAACTGCCCCAGCGACGCCCCCCAACAAACAGCGGAACCGACAGTGAGTTGAGAATTTCGCCGGTATCACGAATAAAGGTCTGCAGCAGGAACGGCGCATCGTGGTTGGCGCGGCGTAACTCTGCCCGGCTGCCGTTGTAGATTCGGCGATGGCGACTAAGTGCATTATCGGTTTCGAAATCACCGGTTAACGGCTGGGAAATTTTGCGATTATGGGCCGGACAATAGCTGTTCAAGTCAAACGCCGAGGCAATCATGAATGCCTCGTTCTCTTGTACGCAGCGATCATAAAGCGGCTGCAAACGCTGCTCGAACCGGCTGACATAGCGCGTGTCGTATTTCTCCGGCAGCTGTCCCGGATTGGTACGGACATACTGCGTATCAAACAGATCAACCCCCGCCGATGTCAGCGCCTCCAGCTCCACTTCGACCTTACCGGCCCATTCCTGTGTGGTCTTGATGATCTGCTCGAAACCGCCGTAACCGATGGTGAACTGGGACAGCAGTGCCTGCATCTCTTCGGTCGCACCATCCAGCGCCTGCGAATGACGCGTGGATACTTCCATCTCTTCACGGATGCTGTCCGCCAACAGGGTAATATCCGAGACCTGCGCATGGCTGTGCTGGTTGGTATAGGACAGCTCTTCAATCGCTGCACTGATTTCGCCCAACTGGCCGCTGAGTGCTTCAAAATCGATCACCATGGCACCGAAACGCTGGTGGGTCTGGCCGATAAAGCGGTCAGTATCGGTCACATTTTGCATGATCACACCGGCACCACTGCGGGTACTGTCTACCAGCGCTACCATTTCATTGACCTTGGCATCAATCTCGACAGTTGCCGTACTGACTTTCTGCGACAGCGTACGCACCTCATCAGCAACGACCGCGAAACCACGCCCCGCCTCTCCGGCGCGCGCCGCTTCGATGGAGGCATTCAGCGCCAGCAGGTTGGTCTGCTCGGAAAACCCCTGCACCAGCGACAGGATTTTGATAATGCTGGCCGAATTACCCGCCAGCTGCTCCACCACCTGCTGAAACGCCTGCACCTGAGATTCAATTGCTGCAACCTGGTCACCCACCCGCTTGAGTTCAGCACTGGAGTCACGGACTTCCGTAAGGTGGTGACTGTTACGCTCAGCGATACGCTGGGTGTTACTGGCGATGCCTTCGATTGCGGTGGTCGACTCCTGACTCGCCTGAAAGACCGCCTGTGCCTTGGACACTTGCTCTTCGGCAGATGTCTTTGCCGCCATGACCACCTGCTGTAACTGGCTGGCACTGAGCGACACCCGCACACTGCGCTGTCGAGTATCGGCAATCATCTGCTTGAGGCTGCCGGAAAAGTGGTTATAACTTTGCGCCATCTGTGCGATTTCATCGTGACTCTGCATCGGCAGAGTCGCCGAAATATCGCCATCCTTGCCCTGCACGGCACTTAACACCTGGGTCATGCTATCGATTGGACGCAGGAACAGGTGGCGCATGAAAAACAGCGCAAACACGGCAGCGGCCAGCGTGATGACCAGCATCACCACCGATAACCAACCTGTTGTAGCCGCCAGCTCGGTAACTCGCCGCTCCGCTTCCGATGCGGTTACCAGCAGCTGGTTGAGTTCACGCATGGCACTGAACAGCCAATAATTTAATCCGATGAGCACCAGGCTTGGGCAAATCAGGAACAGGACATTACCGATGATCTTGCGAGTCAAGGTATGAAAAAAGGTTTTCTCAATGCGCTGATAGAGATTCATAAGGGGCACACTCTTTTATTGTTATCGTGCAACTGGTTATTAGTCGCATAATGCGGACAAAAGAGTAATGCCGATTACCTTTTCAGGCAACCGGAAATGATACGGATTCTGCAAAAGTGTGTGGCATGTTGAGTCACATTCCGGCATTAACACCCGAAATACATGAGCGAGGCCGGAGTCGGTCTGGCATATATCACCACCGAGACCGGCCCCCAGCCATTACCAGTAATAGTAAAGTGCTGCGATAGAAGCGACCACCAGCGGCAACATCAATACCAACGTTTTGAAGTCGCCCAACAAGCGCTGGAACAGGGCTACGTGCACCAGCGGGAAGGTAATAAACAGGCAGCTCACCGGAATCCACCAATCCAGATTGCGCACACCATAGGCCATCGCCCCGATCAGCGTCAGCGCCCCCAGGTTGCCCGCCATAATCACCGCGACCAGACCATTACGGCTGGACATGAATCCCGGTCGTTTATCCTCTGGCAGTTTACTCAGCGCACCGGCACTCAACGCCGCCGACATCGACACCACACCCGTGGCCAGAAACAGATACAAAGCTTCGTACATGCTGATTCTCCATTGACTGAGCCGCGATTGTAAAAGATCGGCACGCATTTCGGTATCGCTCAACCGTTTAAGTTTGGTTTCAGCCACCACACATACACTGGCACCACTTTCAATCATCAAGGAGCATCAACATGAACACGCTGATTACTACCCTGGCCCTGTCCGCCGCTCTGCTATCCGGTCAGGCCTTTGCGGGTGACAAGTGCAACGTGCCGGTCGACGAATGGCAGACCGAAGCTGCCTTTCGTGACGCTATTGTCCAGAAAGGTTGGGAGATCACAAAATTCAAGATCGATGATGGCTGCTACGAAATCGACGGCAGGGATGAAAAACAGCGCCGGATAGAGGCCTACTTCAACCCGAAAACCTTCGAAATGGTGAAAATGGAACTGGACGACTAAAGAAACCACCCTGCACGCCACGTCAAAATATGGGACCGATGGGTGCGGATCTCTCGCTGTATAGATGAAACGGCTGGCCAGTTTGCTACAGGCCATGCCGACCCGCTGTAAATCGGTGCCAAACGGTACCGATATTGATTAAACCTGTGCGTTGCATCCCATCCTTGATAATCTTGCCGCCCTGTTCAAGGAGGGATGCATGTACCTGCTCACACGTCTCAAGGTCGAACTTTACCGACACCTGAAAGCACTTAGCTGGCAAGGGCTATTGCTGATACTGGCCGCTTACCTGTTATTGAGCTGGCTCATGCTCTTAGCCGCTGGCGAGCACGACCTGAGCGGCCACAACTTTCTTTACTGGATGGTTGTGACCGCGTCCACCGTCGGTTACGGCGACATGTCGCCCTCAACCCAGACCGGTCGTTGGCTCACCGCTCTGTTCATCATTCCGGCCGGACTCAGCCTGTTCGCCGTCACCATCGGCCGCGTGGCCGCTTTCAGCGCACATCAATGGAGAAAAGGGATCATGGGACTCAAACAACTGGAGCTGAACCAGCATATTCTGGTGATCGGCTGGGATGGCAAGCGCACACCACAACTGCTCAAGTTGCTATTACTGGAAGCCGCCCACTACCGTAAACGCCGCCTCTGTCTCTGCGTGACCGATGAGTTGGAGAACCCGCTGCCCGGCGAGATCGACTTCGTCCGTGCCGACGCCTACAACCATGATGCCGACATGGACCGTGCCTGCATCGCCCGCGCCTCCAGCATCGTCATCGACACCCCGAGTGACGACCAGACACTGGTCTGCGCCCTGTACGCCTGGCAGCGCAACCCTGACGCCCAGATTATCGCCTACTTCCGTGACGAGACTATTGGCGAACTGCTGCAGCACCACTGTCCGTCGATCGAATGCACCCCGTCCGTATCCGTCGAAATGATGGCCAAGGCAACCATGGACCCAGGCTCGACCCGCCTGCACCAGCAGCTGCTCAACGCCTCCGACGGCATGACTCAGTTCTCCATTCTATATCCAGAGCAGGAGCCGCCGATGCCGCTGCACCAGCTATATGGCCCCCTGAAAGCGCAGTACAGTGCCACACTGTTGGGCATTCAGTATCCGGGCGATGCACACCCGACGCTGAACCCGGCACTGGACGAACAACTCGAACCCGGTGCTCTGCTGTACTACATGGCGGAACGACGTATTGTCGCAATCGACTGGCAACAGTTACGCCAACAGACCGCCCGTTAAATGTTAGAATGCTGTTTTTATTGATGCTTCAGGTAGTACCAAGATGCCCGATTTTCTGGTTGACGAAACCATAGAAGACTACGCCTTTGTAAACACCCATGCCGAGCCGCCGTTGCTGCAGGAACTGATCGACCAGACCAACCTGAACATGGGCTGGCCACAGAAACTGTCTGGCCGTCTGGTCGGTCGTACCCTGAAAATGCTGTCGGCGCTGACTCAACCGAAAACCGCGCTGGAGATCGGCATGTTCACCGGCTACTCGGCGCTGTCCATCGCTGAAGGCATGCCGGATGACGGCAAACTGATCTGCTGCGAAACCAACCCCCGCGCCATCGAGTTTGCCCAAGGGTTCTATGATCGCAGCGAACACGGCCACAAGATCGAAGTGATATTCGGCCGTGCTCTCGACACCATAGAGTCGCTGGATCTGGAGCTGGACTTCACCTTTATTGACGCCGACAAGCGCAACTACCTGAACTACTATGAACGCGTCAAAGAGATGACTCGCCCCGGCGGTCTGATCGTGCTCGATAACGTGCTCTGGTCCGGTAAAGTGGTGCAACCCGAATCCGAAATCGACGATATTCTGGTGGAAACCAACCGCCGCATCGCTACCGATCCGGATGTGGAAAACGTCTTTTTGACCATCCGAGACGGCCTTAACGTGGTGCGCAAGCTCGGCTGAACCACCGGAACAACAGGGAGAGGTAGTGTATGCGCAAGGGGCTGATCGGAGTATTACTGATACCGCCCCTGCTGCTGGCCGCACTCTGGTTTACCCTGCCCTGGAGCGCCCAATACCTGCTGCAGCAATGGCTGCAGGAGCAGGGATTTGATCAGCCCAGACTGGTGATCCAGCGCCCTTCCTGGCAGTATCTGCGCATTGATCACCTCAGTGTCAGCCAGCGCAGTGATGGCCGTCGATTGATACTGGAAGCGGACAATATCGAGCTCCGCTTCAGCCCGCTGGACCTGCTCCAGGGCCAACTCCACGAACTGCGTATCGAGCAGGCCCGCCTGCAGATCGATGCCGATGCGTCCATCCGTGGCCGCTTCCAACAACTGGAACAGCAGATCGATACGCTACTGCTGACCCCCTTCAATCCAACACAGTTGTTTCAGTACGCGCCTTCGCAACGCTTGGTGATCGCTCAACTCGAGCTGATCTACACCGCACCCGAGCAACCGGTATGGTCTGCGCGCGGTAATATTGATCTGGAACCCACGCTGCTGCAAAGCCGAATGCAGCTGTTGCGGGCATCTGAAGCCCTGGGCTATCTGGATCTGACGCTGGACCCTGCACTCAATCTTGGGCTCAGTCTGAACCACGATAATCACTACCTGCTGCGCAGCGCGCACCAGCTCACATTCCCCGAACAGGACTGGCAGCTGCGCTCTGATCTACTATTAAATGCGACCTACCTGACGGACTGGCTACAGCGATTGCAACTGCCCATCGTCCTGCCGGTCACGGCACTGGACGGACAGGTCCGCCTGAATACGCGCCTGCGCATCCCGTCGCTGATGCCAACACACCTGCCGGAATGGCTAAATCAGGTAGAGGTACAGCTGAACAATCAATTGGAGCTGGCCACCGGCCCCGGCGATGGCGTTGACAGCAGCCAGGTTAAACTGACGCTGGCGGCACAGCTGGAAAACGGCGACTTCTCGCTGAGCGTGGCACAAGGGTCCACAGTGACACTGACCGGCCTGAAGCAACCAGACCTGCAGCTTGCGAAGGTATCGGCACAGCTGACCGCGCCACTGCAGCTCAGTGGCCACTGGCAGCACCCAGACCGCTGGCAACACACGCCACTTGCACTTCAGGTAACCCCAAACGGCCTGCAAACACCCCTCCCTGTTGCGATCGCACTGCAGCCTGTCACTCTGGCCATACCGGCGGGAGCACTGCTACGCCAGCAGTATCCGCTCACGCTCCAACTGCCCGATATTCGCCTGCAGCCCGACCGGCAACCGCCCCTGAATCTGGCAGTGCAGGCCGACATGCAGCTGGACTGGCAACACCAGCGGATCAGCACTCGTGCTCGCCTCGACAGTACCCAGCTACCGCTGACCGCAACGCTTGACGGCCACTTTGACCGCCGTCTGCACGGCCAACTGCAATTCACCCTGGCACCAACCCACGTAGCTCCGTTACAGCAGGCGCTGAACCCCTGGCTTCCATCCACCCTACGTCCACTGGTTCTGAAGCAAGGCACCCTGAGCGCCAGTGGACGGGTAGAATTCAAGCCAAAACAGTGGACACTCAAGGCCACGCCTTTGCTGCACGACATCGATTTTATCTGGGATGAACACACACAGGTCACGGGGATGAACCTGCGCCAGCAGCTCACCGTTGATGCCAGCGGTCGATTCCATAACGAGGGCTTACTCGAAGTTGACCACACTGACAGCGGCATCCGCATATTCGGCCCCCGTGTCGATTTCGATCTGGACATGCCGTCACAAGGCCCCCCACGTCTCAGCCTGTCAACTTTCAGCCTGTCCGCCCTCGATGGCATCATCGCGGTGCCCGCCTTGAGCTTCAACCCATTGCAACCGGTGATCGACACCCGTATTGCCGTCGCCGCACTCGAACTGGATAAAATCCTGAGCCTGTACCCACAGGAAGGTCTGTATGGCAGCGGCGTACTGGGCGGCGCATTACCGGTACAGATAAACGGTGACCAGCTGCGTATCAGCGGTGGCCAACTGGTCAGCCAGGGCGAGGGCGGTGTGATCCGCTACCAGGCAACACCGGAGATCAGTTTAATGGCCCAGCAGAACCCCGGCATCCAGCTGGCACTGGAGGCCCTGACCGATTTCCGTTTCAACCTGCTCGACCTGACCCTCGACTATGCTCCAGACGGCGAAGCCGTGATCCAGGCACGGCTCAAGGGACACAACCCGGGCTGGCAACAGGGCCGACCGGTAGACCTGAATCTCAATATCGAAGAAAACCTGCTTGATCTGCTGCGCACACTGCGCCTGACCGACCGCGTAACCGACGCCATCGACCGCCGTTTTCGACGCTAGAGGCTATTGATTCGCCTGCCGTTCAGGTGACTGCTCCCCGCCCTAACGGGCGAGGTTTCCAACTTCTCAGGCAGCAACCGGCGCGTGGCCGGATTTACGCAAGCCTCCATTGGCAGGAACCGACAGCCCTTCGGCCCGTAGTTTGATAATGCCCTGCTGCCGGATATTGATCGCGGCATTTACGTCGCGGTCATGTTGTACTAGACAAGCAGGGCACGTCCAGTTTCGCACCGACAACGGCATTGATTCCAGCTTGTGGTTACAGCCGGAGCACGTCTTGGAGCTGGCAAACCACTGGTCAATTTTGACTAGGTGCTTGCCTTGTGCCTTAGCTTTGTATTCCAGCTTATGGATCAAACTGAACCAGCTTGCGTCAGCAATATGCTTCGACAGTTTCCGATTTTTCAGCAGGTTTTTCACTTTTAACGTCTCGACAACCACCGCTTGGTTTTTGTCAATGAGTTGTCGGGACAGATTGTGCTGAAAGTCAGCACGGGTATTCGCTAGGCGTTCATGTGCTTTGGCAAGTTTCAGTCGTGCCTGCGCACGGCCTTTGCTGCCTTTCTGGCAGCGCGAAAGGGCTTTTTGCTTGCGCCGCAAATTCGCCTGCGCGCGCTTCAGGAAGCGAGGATTCGCCGTCTTATTCCCTTCCGAGTCGATGGCAAGATGGGTTAATCCCAGATCGACACCCAGGACCGTATTAACGGTTTGCAAGGGAGCCGGCGTCTCTATGCCATCTTCCACCAACAACGAGGCATAGTATTTGCCCGTGATGGTGCGCGACAGGGTGATGCTTTTGAGCGTTCCCGCCAGCTCCCGATGGATGCGGGCCTTGATCGGTTTAAGCTTCGGCACCTTGATCCAGTTGTCGCCTGCACTGACACTCATGCAGTGGTAACTGGACTGCTTGCCGTGCTTGCGCTTGAACGTGGGGTAGCGTGCGGGAAGCTTTGGATCGAAGAAGTTCTGGAAGGCTTTATCCAGGTTGATACAGGCCTGCTGGAGTGCGATGGAATCAAAATCTTTGAGCCAGTGGTATTTGCGGGATTTCTTCGCCACTGCCAACAGCGGTTTGAGGTCTTTCTTGGCACGTAGTTTTGTGCCATGCCGACGATATTGAGAACGGATGATATGCAGCGCCTTGTTGTACACGAACCGCGTAGCCCCGAACTGGCGGTTAAGAAACGCCGCCTGTTCGGGTGTCGGATAGACGCGTACTTTTGTGGCCTTTAACATTTCAGCGCTCATTGATATGAGCCTTATACTTTAAGCCATTAGGGTCATTTTTCAAGTGAGTGTGCATGATAAAGAGTTGCTATCAGATTACCTCCGAAAACGGCACAGCGTCACGAAGTTAGTCGTACATCTGATCTTCACCACCAAATACCGGCAGAAACTGTTCGACGACTATATGATCGGACAGTTACGGGAAGCGTTCGAGTCGGCCTGTGAGAAGTTGGAATGCGATCTGGTGGAAATGGATGGCGAAGAAGATCACGTTCACCTGCTCATAAGCTACCCGCCCAAGCTGGCCGTGAGCATATTGGTGAACAACCTGAAGTCGGTGTCGTCGCGCCGGATACGCATACTCAACACGCATATAGCTCGGCAAAGTAAAAGCGGCGCATTGTGGTCGCGCTCGTACTTCGCGTGTAGCGCCGGAGGGGCGACCATCGAAACTTTGCGTGAGTATGTGCAGAGTCAGGCCGCATCTGAGTAGAACCGCTGGGCGGTTCCCGCTTGTATCCCCGCCCGATTGGGCGCGGGCTTACGCAGAGTTGTGCTAAGCTGCGGCTCAATGGAACCCTGAGCGCAACCCCGTGTCTTACCATGCACCGGTCGATCACTCATTCACCATCAGGAAGGAAGACAGATGCAACGCCACCCATTCACCCCACTGCTCTGTGCCCTGACGCTGCTTCTGGCGGCCGGTTGTACGCCGACCGTTCAAATCGCCGCACCCTCAGAGCCGATCACCATCAACCTCAATGTAAAAATCAAGCATGAAATCCTGGTCAAGGTCGACAAGGAGATCGATACCATGCTGGATGAAAACAGCGAACTTTTCTGAGGCCCGGACATGACTTTCAAGCCCTATCGTACTTTTGCCGCCACCCTGCTGGCCCTGCTGCTCAGCCTGCCCGCCTTCGCCCTGTCACTGGATGATGCCAAGACTCAAGGCCTGATTGGCGAGCGCAGCACCGGCTATCTTGGCGTCGTCACCACATCTCCCTCTGCCGACGTAACCCGCCTGGTACAGCAGGTCAACGCCAAACGCCGCGAACTCTATCAGCAGAAAGCCGCCAGCGCCGGGGTCTCGGTCGAGGTCATGGAACTGCGCACCGGACAGCGCCTGCAGGAACGCACCCCTGCAGGTGAATATATTCAGGATGCCAACGGTCGCTGGGTACGCAAGTGACATATACCGCAAACTTGAGTGCCGCCACCCTGCTACTGATGCCGCTATCGGCAGCCGCAGCCACACCGGCAGACAACAGCTGGACCGCGAATCTGTATTTCGAGAACGACCTGTTCAGTGAAACCGATCAGCAGTACACCAACGGCGTGCGCCTGTCCTGGGTCTCCCCGGAGATCGACAGTTTTATAGACGACCCGGCACTGCCCGACTGGCTGCGCCGCAGCAACCGACTGCTCGCCCCTCTGGACCCGGAACCGATACGGCTGGGGGATGATGTCAGTCGCCGACTGATTTTCACCCTCGGCCAGCAGATTTTCACCCCCGCAGACCGTAAACGCACCACTCTGGACCCGAACGACCGCCCCTATGCCGGCTGGTTATATGCCGGTTTTGGCTACCACACCCAGACTCAGATGCAGATGAACTCGTTTGAAGTCAATCTTGGTGTTGTCGGTCCCGCTGCGCTGGCCCAGGAAGCACAGGATTTCATCCATGACCTGCGCGGCTTTGAACACTTCAACGGCTGGGACCATCAGCTGAAAAACGAACCGGGCCTACAGCTGGTCTACGAACATAAATACCGCTGGATGCGCCAGCCGCTGGCCCACCGCTGGGAACATGAAGCGATTCTGCATGGGGGCGGCAGCCTCGGCAATGTCGCCACCTACCTCAACGCTGGTATCGAATACCGCATCGGCAAGCATTTACCCCACGACTTCGGCACGTCTGCCCTGCGTCCAGGTGGCGACAACAGCGTACCAAGCAGCGGTGATCCGCGATTTCGCCATGACTGGGGTATCCATGCTTTTGCCTCGCTGGATGGCCGCTATGTTGCCCGCGATATCTTTCTCGACGGCAACACCTGGCGTGACAGTCACAGCGTCGACCGTGAACCCTGGGTGGCCGACATAGCCTTTGGTGTGGCTGCCACTCTGGAACGCTGGAAACTGTCCTATGCGCGTATTTACCGTACTCGACAATTTGACCAGCAAAATGACAGTCATAACTTTGGTTCCATGGCAATCTCCTACACTTTTTAAGCTTTTGTTTGAAAACGGCTGACGCCAGCCATAGAGATTGTTAAAATTTTGTTTTGCTTCAGCGACGATAGCATTTAATGATGATCACGAAACCGCTCAGCCTACTGCTGGTAGACGACAGCCGCATTGCCCGATTAAGCCTCAAGCGTCAATTGCAGGCACTCGGACTGGAAATGTCTTTATTGGAAGCAGACTCTGCCGATTCGGCAGAAACACTACTGCAAACAGCGACTCCAGATATCGCTTTAATCGACTTCAACATGCCCGGGCGTGACGGCCTACAACTGGCCGAAGGTCTGAAACAGAGCCACCCACACATGCGCATGGCCCTGGTCACCGCCAATATTCAGGATGCATTGGCCAAACGGGCGCAGGCACTGGGCATGGCCTTTTTGCCCAAACCCACTACAGCAGAACAGCTGAGTGCCTTTATCCAACAGGAAAAGTGAATGGATCTCTTTAGTGCTGATGAACATGATCTGATTGTCGAACTGATGAACATGGGCGTCGGCCGCGCCGCTCACGCCCTGTCTCAGCTGGTCAATGATGAAGTTTTGCTATCGGTGCCACGGCTGGAGTTCATCTCGGTGCCTGAAGCCCAGCAAGCCTTCCGCAAGGACCTCCCGCCTTTCCTGGCTGGCGTCATGCAAGACTTTGAAGGCTTCATCAACGGTCGCGCAGCACTGCTGTTTCCTGAGGCGCGCAGCCTGGAGCTGGTCAATGCCATGATCGGCGAAGACCTGTCTGCAGATGAAATCACCGAGCTGGAACATGAAACACTGGCAGAATTGGGCAATATTTTGCTCAACCACTGCCTGGCAACACTGGCCAATCAGCTCAAACAGCAGGTTCAAACCGATATCCCGCAGGCCTTCAGCATCAGTGCTGACGAATTGCCCGGTACTTTGAACCTGTATCAAAGCGATTCCGAGAACACACTGGTCATGCTGGTACAGATCGACTTCAGCCTGCGCAACAGTGCCCTGCGAGGATACTTGGCGTTCATTATCGACCTGCGTTCCGCAGATGCTTTTGTTACCGCATTGAGAGCCTACCTTGCAGAACTTCTCTGAACAGTCAGGCAGCTGCCTGTCCAATATCCTCGACAACCTGGACTGTACCGATCTGCTGCACAGCCTCGATGGTGGCGTTCTGCTGCTCGATGCACAGTGTCGCATTATCTTCTGCAATCGCTGGTTCAGTCGCCACACCGGGCTGAAAGAAGCCAGCATGCTGGGTAAAACACTGCCCGAGCTTTATCCCGAACAGCTACCACTCCCATTGCAAGATGCACTGGAGACTGGATGTCGCCAACGGATGGGCCGCATTCTGTCATACCAATTGCACAAACGACTGCTGCCACTGCAACGACGGACACCTCGGGGCGAATTGCAGCCACTGCACCAATCCATCCTGATCAAGCCTCTGAGTCAGAGTGAACTGACTCTGGTGCAATGCCTGGACATCACCAATGCCGTCAAACGCGAACAGCATCTGCGTGCAGGCGAACGTATCCTGAAACTGGAGCGTACAGTTCTTGAATTGATTGCCACCGGTGATGCGCTCGACAATGTCCTTAATGAGATCTGCAATACCGTTGAACAACTGATCCCGCACGCCCCTAGCGCCATCATGTTGCTGGATGATGAGCGAGAGCTGCTGCACATCAAAAGCGCACCCAGCTTGCCTAGCGCCTTCATGCAGCGAGAGCCAGGCCTGAACATCAACACAGCGGCCACGACCTGTACCCGCGCAGTACAAACACGCGCACTGGCCATTACTGCCGATATTCATCAGGACGATAGTTGGCAGCCCCGGCGCGAAATGGCCCAGCGTCTGCAAATGGCGGCCTGCTGGGCTCAGCCGATTATCGCTGCCTTTGATGAAGTGATTGGCGTATTTGCCTGCTATCCGCAAACACCGCACTCGCCAAACGAGTTTGAACGTCAATTATTGCAGCGTATGGCGCACTTGGCAGCCATCGCCATGGAACGTCACCGTCGAGTTGAACGAATCCGTTTTCTGGCCATGCATGACCCGCTCACCGGCCTGCCCAATCGCAGCCTGCTCAATGAGCATCTGGGCCGCAACCTGCGTCGTGCGCACCGTGAAGGCAATCAGTTTGCGCTGATGTTCATTGACCTCGACGGTTTCAAGCAGATCAACGACCAACACGGCCATGACGCAGGTGACGACCTGCTGTCCGTACTGGGCAGTCGCATGACCGAACAGCTGCGAGGCACAGACACCTGCGCCCGCATTGGCGGCGATGAGTTTGTGGTCATGCTTGAGACCGTGCATTCGGTAGACTCCGCCACCCAAGTGGCCGAGAAAATCCTCAGCTGCCTCAGTGCACCGGTCCAGCGTGGCCAACAGCAACTAAAGGTGTCTGCATCTATTGGTATTGCCATCTATCCCGATGACGGCACCAGCGCAGATGCCTTGCTGACCGGTGCCGATGATGCCATGTATCAGGCCAAGGCCAAGGGCAAAAACTGCTGGTATCGTTTCAACTGACATCTCGACCGGTTACCGAGCATCAACCGCCTCGGTAATCAGTCGCGGGATCTCCTGCAAACTCAACTCGCGGCCCACAGCCCCGAGTTTGAATGCTTCCTTGGGCATCCCATAGACCACACAACTGGCTTCATTCTGACCAAACGTGGCGGCACCCGCCTGGCGCATCTCCAATAGCCCATGAGCACCATCATCGCCCATACCCGTCATAATAATGCCAACGGCGTTAGGGCCGGCCGCACTGGCAACCGAACGGAACAAAACATCCACTGACGGCTTGTGCCGACTGACCAGGGGCCCGTCCCGCACCTCCACACGATACTGCGCGCCGCTGCGCCGCAACATCATATGCTGACCACCCGGCGCGATAAGCACACGCCCAGGCATCACCCGGTCATTATTCTGCGCCTCCTTGACCGTGACGCGGCAAATGCCATCAAGCCGCTCAGCAAAGGCATGGGTAAACTGGGCCGGCATGTGTTGCACTACAATAATACCGGGTGCATCTACCGGCAGACGGCTCAAGACGTGCTCCAATGCCTGAGTGCCGCCAGTAGAGGTACCCAGCGCCACTACTCGGTCCGTGGTGGCAAACAGCTTGCCCGCATTCGCTTTGGGCAGTACCGAATCGGCATTCAGCTTAGGTAACGGCTCGGTGGAACGCGCTGCAGCCACACTTGCCGTTGCCGCATGATTCATGCGTGACGGCTGCGCAGATGCGGCAGCCTTGATCGCATCGATAAGCTCGTTCCGTGCGCTTTGCAGAAACTGCTTTAACCCTGCTCGGGGTTTGGTGATGATCTCCACGGCACCAGCCGCCATCGCCCGCATGGTGGTTTCGGCACCGCGCTCAGTCAACGTCGAGCAGATCACTACCGGGGTCGGGCGCTCAAGCATCAGCTGTTTAAGGAACGTAATCCCATCCATGCGCGGCATTTCGATATCCAGCACAATGACATCCGGCCACTGCTTTTCCATCTTCTTGCGCGCAAAAATGGGATCAGAGGCGGTACCTATTACCCGAATACCCGCCACACCATCCAGCTGCGCCACCAGTACCTGGCGCACCACTGCCGAGTCATCCACGATCAATACATCAATCGACATACATACCTGTTTCCCTCAGAAACTCAATCATCAAAGAAGACAACTTTCCCTTTCTGCACGGTCTGTTCCGCCAGCTTCTGGTCCAGATAACGGGCTTCATCGGCCACAATATCACGGCGCTGCTCCACACCCAGTAATTTGACATACACGGCATAGTCTTGTCCCTGAAAGCGCAGTTGTCGACCATTTCGTCCCCCCAGGTCTGACGCCACAACCGGTATCGACTCTTCCTTTAGAAATGCGAGTACGAAACGGGCATTCACATCGCCAACCGCAAAGACACCACCGGCATTGGCCAGCACATTGGCACCGCCAAAGACCTTGGCCTGCAACCGGCTACGATCGGCACCCGCTTTCAGCAACTCATTGATCAGGAGCTCCATCGCATGCACACCATAGCGCCCCGCTTCACTGGTCAACGGTTGATAATGCCGCCCGCTGCGGCTGGCCAACAGAAAATGGTTCATGCCGAACACTCCTGCCCGCGAGTCATAGAGGCAGGCCGCGACACAGGAGCCCAGCAACGTCGAGATCACAACTTCAGGGTCACGACTCACCTGAACACCGCCGGGCAACAGATTGATCCGTTTCATCCTCTTCGCCTCGGTTCACCGCGCTTGCGGTAGATCGAAGGCTGAACCATTTCCAGCTCCGCACTGATACCGTGCAGTGTTTCCGAATGGCTGGTAAGGATATAGCCTCCCGGCTTGAGCTGTCCGACCACGCGCTGCACCACCTGGTGCTTGGTCGGCTGATCAAAGTAGATCATCACATTGCGGATGAAAATCAGATCGAACTGGCCAATGGCGGGCAACTGCGTAGTCAGATTGATCTGACGAAACTCAATCGCCCGCTTGAGTTGCCGGTCAATGGCAAAGTTACCCGCCTGGGGACCAACCCCCTGTAGACAGTAACGCTTGAGTAACGGCTCGGGAATAGTGACGTTATCCTCTTCCGGATACACCCCGCGCCGAGCACGCTGCAGGACACGGCTGCTGATATCCGACCCCAGCACAGACCAGCGGCCATGGTTCAGTGCATCATCCAGCACCATCGCCAGCGTATAGACCTCCTCACCGGAAGAGGAGGCTGCACACCAGACGCGACACTGCTCGTAACGCTCTTTGCGTATCAGATCCTTGAGGAAGTGGAAATGGGCCGGTTCTCGGAAGAAATGCGTTTCATTGGTCGTCAGGTGGTCAATCATCACCTGCAGCTCACCGGCATGTGCGTCCGAAGTCACCAGTTTGTAGTATTCGGAAAAACTGTGCAGATTATAGTGCTGAAGACGCCGCTGTAACCGCGTCGACAGCATGATTTTCTTACGCTCGCTCAGATGGATGCCAACGGTTTCATAGAGCAGCCGGGCAAATTTCTGAAACTCGATATCGCTGATGGCTGCCATTCAGCCGCCACCCGTACCTGCAGCACGAAGACTGTCATCCTGATGTACCGACAACTCGCTCACACTGAGTACCTGATCCAGGTTCAGCAGCACAATAAACCGCCCGTCCAGCTGCGCCATATTACGGATAAAGGACTGCCGGATACCGGCTCCAAATTCAGGTGCCGACTGGAATTGGTCAGGCGCGATTTCGACAATCTCGCTGACCTCTTCAGCCAACATGCCCATGACCTGCCATTCGCCCTCAATCTCCAGCTGAACCACCAGAATGACCGAACGCCGGTCCAGTGTGGTCCGGCAGTCATGGAAGCGCTGTGCCAGGTCGATAACCGGGGCGACATTGCCGCGCAGGTTCATCACCCCGCGCACGGCAGCGAGTGCCATGGGCACTCGCGTCATCTGGGTTACCTCGATGATCTCCTTGATATCGAGAATGTTCACGGCGTAACGCTCACCCAGCACCTGAAAGGTCAGGTACTGGTCGCTGCTGACGGCCTCGGCGGCCGCCTGTTCCATGTTGCCCATCGCCATCACCTTAGTAACGCTTGAACTCACCGTCGTTGTAGTCATCATCCTCAATGACGGCGGTCTGGCTCTCGACACGGCGCGACTGACTACCGGACTTCGACTTCTGGCCGGTACCACGGCTACGCTTGCGCCCCTGATCATCCAACTGGAAGAAGGCAACGGCATCCAGCAGCGCTTCCGCCTGACTGCTCAGCTCTTCAGCTGTCGCGGCAAGCTCTTCAGACGAGGACGCATTCTGCTGGGTCACGCTGTCCAGCTGTGACATCGCGCTGTTGATCTGATCAATACCGGCCGCCTGTTCTTCGGACGACGCGGTAATTTCCTGCACCAGATCGGCGGTTTTCTGAATGCTGGGAACAATCTGCTCCAGCAACTTGCCGGCATCTTCAGCAATGGACACGCTATTGGTTGCCAGTTCATTGATCTCTTGCGCGGTCACACGGCTGTTTTCCGCCAGCTTGCGCACTTCGGCGGCGACCACGGTAAAGCCTTTACCATGCTCACCGGCACGAGCGGCTTCAATCGCTGCGTTCAATGACAACAGGTTGGTTTTGTAGGCAATATCTTCGATCAAGCCGATCTTGTTGGCGATCTGCTTCATCGCGCCAACCGTACGCTGAACTGCATCACCGCCTTTCTCGGCCTCGGCAGCCGCATCTGTCGCCATCTGGTCAGTCACACGAGCATTCTCGGTATTCTGCTGCACCGATGCATGCAACTGCTCAACTGACGACGTGGTTTCTTCCACGCTGGCTGCCTGCTCGGTAGCCGCCTGGCTGATTGATTGTGCCGATGCATTCAGCTCATTGGAGGCACTGGCAAGACTGTCGGCACCACCACGCACCTGATGAATGGTGTTGGTCAGATTCTCAACCATGTGAATCATCGCCCTGTACACGCCGGTGGCCTGATCCGGGTTGCGGAAATCGATCTTCAGGTCGCCTTCGGCGATACGGTTGGCGATCACTTCCATCTCGGCGGGCTCGCCACCCAATGGACGCTTGACGACACGTACCAGCAACCAGGACAGGAAAATCCCCGTCAACACGGCGGCCAGTGAAACCCAGATCAGCAATTGAACTGTCTGCTGATTTTCTGCTACCAGACGCGGTCCCAGCTCATCCTGATCGGCAATCACCGACAGTTTGACCTCTTCCGTTGCATCAGCAACCACCGGGCCAATACGATGCATCTCGCTCAGCGCAGCGTTGCGCTCACGGGTCACGCTGTCGATTTCGTCCAGGGCTTCGGCATAGGCGTCCATTGCGCTGCGGAACTCACGCAATGCCGCACGCTGGGACAGATTTGTCACCATACGCTCAAGCTGATTCAGGGCAACCAATACATTTTCGTCCAGCTCTTTATGTGCCCGGGTAATATCCTGACGTGCGCCAGTATTCAGGAACTTGATGGCCGACAGACGCGCCAGCAGCAAAGCCTCCTGCGTGCGCCCGCCAAGGTAAACCGCTTGGGTATTGCCCTGCTGCTGCTCTGTCTCGACGAACTCGGTCATCAGCTGACGCATTTTCAGCCCCGACACGTTGAGCACATCATTGAGTAACACATTGCGCGCCTCAACCGTCCGCACCACCGTCTCGAACGCGCCTTCATAATTGTCGATCTCGGACACGACCAACGCTACATTCCGTGCTCGCTCCGGCTTCTGGATTTCACGGGAAGCCGTCGCTGAAAGCTCTTTCAGCAGATTAAAATGTTCATTGAACTTATCTACCGAGTCTTGTGTCTGCTCAACGAGGAACTGATTGGCTTCCAGCTCGATCATCAGCATATTGGCCTGCACTCGACCGGCCAGATTGGCATCACGTGCCAGTTCGCGGTATTGACCAAAGCCACCGACTGCGCTGCTGAGCCCTAAATAGGCCATGATGGAGACGATCAGCAACAACACCAGCACAGCGGCATAGCCGATGCTGATCTGCATGCTCAGTTTAAGTTTATTGAACATAATTTTGCCCCGTTTCCCTGAGAAAATGTCGATTGTTAAAGGGTTGTCTGCTCTTGAACCTGTTCGGAAAGCTGCTCTGCAATTACGCTGGCCTGAAGAATCTCATGACGCGTCAGCACCTCGGATACATCCAGTAGAATAATAAACAGCTGCTCCACCTGCGCCATTGCCTGGATGAAACCGGTATCGGCCTCATCTCCGAAAGCGGGCGGCGGCTTGATATCAGCCGCGTCTATATCGATTATTTCGCGGACCTCATCCACCAGCAGACCAATGATCTGCTCCTGCCCTGCCTGCTCAATCCCGACCAGGACCACGCAGCTGCGGCTGGTAACATCACTGAGCCCGTTGCCCAGCTTGGCCGTCAGATCGACCACCGGTACCACCCCGCCACGCAGATTGATCACGCCACGGATGAACGCCGGCGTTTTCGGTACACGGGTCAACGCCGCAATTTCGATGATCTCATTGACCTGCATGATATCGACCGCATACAATTCATCACCCGACAGAAATGTCAGATATTGGCCGCTGCCGTTAGCATGTGTTGGTGCCTGTTGTGTCACTGTTCCACCTCCTGTCAATGCAGCTGCATCTGTGACGTTGCTGCGTTGATCAGCCCCTGCACATCAAGAATCAGAGCCACCTCACCACTACCCAGCACCGTCGATCCACTGATGCCACGGAAATTGCTGAAAATGCTGCCCAGTGGCTTGATCACGGTCTGGAGTTCACCATGCAGTTCATCAACGACAAAACCGGCCTTGTGCTGACCTATCCGTACAATCACCAGACTGTCGCGTCGCCCATGCTCTCCCTCGCCGGGAATGGACAAAAACTCCGACAACCGCAGATAGGGCATCACTTCGCCACGTAAATTGACGTAGCGACGTTCCTCATCAAGACGCCACTCGGTCGCATCCATCTCGACACACTCTTCCACCATGGATAGCGGAATGATGTAGCGTTCACGGCAAGCTCCAACCATGAAACCGTCAATGATCGCCAGCGTCAGCGGCAAATGAATGGTGACGGTGGTACCTGCGCCGGGTTCACTGTCGATATCGATGATGCCGCGCAGCGCATCGATATTACGGCGGACCACATCCATACCCACACCGCGACCTGACAGGTTGCTGGCCTGGTCCTTGGTACTCAAGCCCGGTGCAAAGATGAGCTGATAGATCTCCTTGTCCGTCAACACCTGTTCCGGCTTGACCAGACCGATCGCTTCAGCCTTGGCGCGAATTTTATCGGCATCAAGGCCGCCGCCATCATCACGAATCTGGATGACGATATGGCCGGAGTCGTGATAGGCATTCAGATTCAGTGTGCCGCGTGCAGGCTTACCGGCACGCAGGCGATCCTGCGGCAGTTCAATACCATGGTCCAACGAGTTGCGAACCAGGTGGGTCAACGGATCGGTGATTTTTTCCACCACGGTTTTGTCCAGCTCGGTTTCACCGCCGGTGATCACCAGCTCAATGTCTTTCGACAGGTCATGACTGACATCTCGCACCACGCGCCGGAAGCGCGAGAAGGTATCGCCAATCTGCACCATGCGCAGTTGCAGCGCATTATCGCGGATCTCTTCAACCAGATGTTCACTGGCCGCCACCAGTTCGTTGAGTTCGGCCAGCCCCTGCTGCTCCACTTGCAGCTTAAGGGCCGCGTTGGAAATCACCAGCTCACCAACCAGGTTGATCAGACGCCCCAGCTTGTTCGAATCCACACGGATCAGGCTGGCCTCATGACTGGCCTTCTGTTTTACCTGAGTCTGCTTGTCCAGTGCCTTGTCGACCAGCTCACGGCTGACCGCCTTCTGCTCCACCAGAATGTCACCCACTGGCTGTACCGGCTGTTCGTCCGTAGCATCCGCCGCCGCTGCCATCTGCTGCTGCAATGAGCCCGCCAGTTCGTGTGACGTGATCGCACCTACCGCCATCAGCATTTCGCCCAAGCGCTGGGTATGATCCTCTGGTAACTCATCCATCAGGGCTTCGAAGGCAGGCTCGATCTCGGCCGGTGGCAGGATACGGATGGTGCAGTCGTCTTCGGCAAACTCGAAGACGGCCTGGATCTCCTGCTTGTTGGCCTCGCTGCGGAACAGAATATCGAACCCCAAGTAACAGGATTCGGGATCAAAGTGCTCCGCATCGGGCAAGGCGTCATAGTGAGTGATCAGATCATGGATCTCACCCAGGTTGCCGAGATAACGGATGAACGAGATTGGATCAATACCATTACGCAGCGCATTCGAACCAAATTGCAGCCTAATCAGCCACTGGGGTGGTCCCTGGTCATGAGCATCAGTGCCGCCTGCGGCGTCATCCGCAGACGCGGAGAGTTCGAACGCCTCTCCGGTCAAACGCTGCAACAGCACTGTGCCCGTACTCAAAAGGTCAGCATCGATATGCTCGGCCGTGGTGGCCTGCTCGACCAACCGAGCCGTGTGATCCTTGCACTCAAGTAATAGCCCTGCCAGCTCGGCATCCAGCGCGCGACCACCATTGCGCACCTGATCCAGCACGGTTTCCACCGGGTGAGTAAAGCCGACAATCGGGTCAAAACCGAAAATACCGGCGGCCCCCTTGATCGTGTGCATCGCCCGGAACAAGCTGTTGATCAGCTCCTCGTCACCCGGCTCACTCTCAAGCGCCAACAAGGCATCTTCCATCTGCGTCAGCAGCTCATCTGCCTCCTGGATGAATATCTGCGTCATATCATCCATTGCACACAGCCTCCTGGCCGGACACACCTGCCGCCACCGGCAATGCCTGCTCCAGGCGCAGCAGTTGCAGCAGTTCAACGACGCCGTCATTGGGTCGGCACAGCTCAAAGCGGTTATGCAAGCGGGTTGATTCCTGTTTCAGTGCGAGCAACAACTGAACACCTGCACTGTCGATTTCGGTGACCGCCGACAGGTCAAGCTCCATCGCCTTGACCTGCGCCAACAGCGGCGACAGCTGATCCCAGTGCAACGCCACTGTATAGATCGTCATCTCATCCTGCACACCGACAAAGGCCGTGGTGTTGTCCTGCTTGATCTCAAGTCCCATAACATCCTCTCAACCGGGATGGGTCGTTCACATGACCAGTTTGGCAACCGCATCCAGCATTTGTGGCGGCTGAAACGGCTTCACTACCCAGGCCTTGGCACCCGCAGCCTTGCCTTCGGCCATCTTGCCCTGACCCGCCTCGGTCGTCAGCATGATTACCGGCGTAAACTTGTAACGCGGGTTCTGCTTGAGTTCCTTGACGAAGGTGATGCCGTCCATGTTCGGCATGTTCACATCACTGATGACCAGATGGATTTTGTCACCCGTCAATTTCGACAGGGCGTCACGTCCGTCACAGGCCTCAATCACCTTATACCCGGCACCGCGCAGAGCTATGCCGACGACCTGACGAATCGATGCCGAGTCGTCTACCACCATAATTGTCTTTTCCATAGTGCTCATCTACCTGGTCGGCTTGTCATTAAAAGAAACTGATGGAACCGGCAGCCGCCGTATCCTCTTCCTGCACATCCGTCGCAGCGGCCACGTGCAAACGATGCTGTTCTGTCGTGGTGTATGTCGATTTCATCTCGTGCAGCAGTTGATCGATATCCAGCACCAGTGCCTGCTGACCACTGCGGTACGCGGCTGCATCCGCTTCCAGCACCGCCGTCATCTGGCTCATGCTGCCGGTCACCTGCTCCAGTATCTGGCTGACCCGATCCTGGAACTGCAGTTCGACCAGCACCCGCTCAATCTGCTGACGTACATCCGCATTGGTAGCCAACAGGCGCTCGCCATCATCAACCAGCATCTGTGCACGCTCTTCAAGATGCTGCACGACTTCACTGATGAACTGCTCGCTTTCATCCAGGGTACGGTCTTCTTCTTCGCGCGTATCCCCCGCCGTACTGGTAATCGCATTCATCGCGTCTTTCACCATCGCGATTTTGGCTGCGATATGCTGACCGGTTTCACCGGACTGGGTCGACAGCTGTCGCACTTCCTGGGCAACGACCGCAAACCCGCGCCCGGCATCCCCCGCCCTGGCCGCTTCGATCGCTGCATTCAACGCCAGCATATTGGTCTGCTCGGCGATGGACGCGACCGAACCCGCCATCTGATCCAGATCGGTAGCAAAACTGTCCAATTGACCAATCTTGTCGAACAACATATCCGTTGTGGCATCGAAATTTTTCATTTTGCCGAACAGCTGCTGCAATCTGGATTTGTCTTTCGACATTGAATCGATGTTACCCAACTCATGGGCAGAAGACGCGGACGCGCTGGTGTCGGCGATCAGCCGAACCAGCTCGCCAAAGCGGCTCGACAGCGCGTTAATTGCATCATTGCCAATTTCACGACAGGAGGTGATATGCCGATTCCAGACCGGCACCAGGCTCAGCCAAATAGCCATCATCTGATCCAGGTTACCCTGACATTTTTCTGCCTGCGCCTGCTGCTGCTGTAAATTGGCCTGCAACCGTGCCTGCTCAGACTGGATAGCCTGTAAGTGCTTGTGCGCAACCCAGGACATGCCGAGCCCGGCCAACAGTATCAGCACCAAGACCCCATACAGGGTAATGGCAGGCTCAAGAAAAAAGAGCACCAACGACAAAACGGAGACAGCAAGCGGGAAGGTGGCAACCAAAATATTGATGCGCGGCATCGGTTCTCTCCATGTAATATTCAGCAGCACAATAGACATAAAACTACTTGAGTATAGGCGCTATATTAACGCACTGGGCTCAAAAAAGCGTATCCGATCCATGACATGGATCCATCAACAATGTCGAAGGGCTTGCGTTTTTTCCTGCCGGCAAAGTAAGCCATCACCTCGCGTCGACACTCTGTTACCATAATGCCCATAAAACGAACGATCAGGACCATCCGCCATGAGTGAACAGACCCTGCCCACGCTGCACGACCTGGAACAGCATACCGCCTTTATTGGCCGCCATATCGGCCCCTCAGCTGACGAAACCGCCGCCATGCTGGCCGAGCTGGGCGTCGACAGCCTGAATGCCTTGATTGATGAAACCGTTCCCGGCAGCATCCGCGTCGAGCAACCGATACCGCTGGCCGCGCCGAAAACCGAGGCGCAGGCACTGGCCGAGCTCAAGGCCATTGCCGGGCAGAACGAGCTCAAGCGTTCACTGATCGGCATGGGTTATGCCGACACACTCACGCCTAACGTCATTCTGCGCAACGTGCTGGAAAATCCGGGCTGGTACACCGCTTACACCCCTTACCAGCCGGAAGTATCGCAGGGACGCCTGGAAGCGATCCTCAACTACCAGCAGATGGTACTGGATTTGACCGGTCTTGATCTGGCCAACGCGTCCCTGCTGGACGAAGCCACCGCCGCTGCCGAAGCGATGACCCTGTGCAAGCGCATGAGCAAGGCGAAAAAAGCCAATGCGTTCCTGATCGACGCGCAGCTACATCCGCAGACCATTAATGTCATCCAGACCCGCGCCGAACCGCTGGGGTATGACGTCATCGTCGGTGATGTGGAAGCCCTGCTCGACCAGCATGAAGCCTTCGGCGTTGTGGTGCAGTATCCGGGCACCAGTGGCGAGCTGCGCGACTTTGGTCCGCTGATTGAGAAAGCCCACGCCCAGAAGGCACTGGTCTGCGCCGCTGCCGACCTGCTCAGCCTGGTATTGCTGAAATCGCCGGGCGAAATGGGTGCCGACGTCGTCTTCGGCTCCGCCCAGCGCTTCGGCGTCCCGATGGGCTACGGCGGCCCGCATGCCGCTTTCTTCGCCACCCGCGACGCTTACAAGCGCTCGGTTCCAGGCCGCATCATCGGCGTTTCCGTCGACACACGCGGTAACCCGGCGCTGCGCATGGCGATGCAGACTCGTGAACAGCATATCCGCCGCGAAAAAGCGACGTCCAATATCTGTACCGCGCAGGTGCTGCTGGCCAACATGGCAGCTTTTTATGCGATCTACCACGGCCCTGAAGGCCTGAAGACCATCGCAGGCCGCATCCACCGCCTGACCGACCTGCTGGCCACCGGCCTCAAGCAGAAAGGCATGACCCTGGCGCACGACAGCTGGTTCGATACGATCACCCTCAACGCCGGTGCCGATCGCGACCGCCTGTATCAAACCGCACAAGACGCCGGGTTCAACCTGCGCAAACTGGGTGACGACCGCCTTGGCATCAGCCTGGACGAACGCACTGACCGCGCCGAGATTGAAACCCTGTGGACCGTTCTGCTGGGTGCCGATCACAGCCTGGATATCGCCGCACTAGATGCCGAGATGATCGCTTGCGAGGCAAGCTCCCACGAGACTACCGGAACGCCCTCCGTACACGATAGCATCCCTGCTGACCTGAAACGCACCTCCGATTTCCTGACCCATCCGGTGTTCAATGAATACCACAGCGAAACCGAGATGCTGCGCTATCTCAAGCGTCTGGAAAACAAGGACCTGTCGCTGGCTCACAGCATGATCGCGCTCGGCTCCTGCACCATGAAGCTCAACGCCACCGCCGAGATGATTCCGGTGACCTGGCCCGAATTCGGTGCGCTGCATCCCTTCGCACCGCTGGAACAGGCGCAGGGTTACAAGGTGATGATCGACTCGCTGGAGAGCATGCTCAAAGCGATCACCGGCTTCGATGCGATCTGCATGCAGCCCAACTCCGGCGCTCAGGGCGAGTACGCCGGTCTGCTGGCGATTCGCCACTATCATCAGTCCCGTGGTGAAGACCACCGCAATATCTGCCTGATCCCGACCTCCGCCCACGGTACCAACCCGGCATCGGCCGCGCTGGCAGGCATGAAAGTGGTGCTGGTCGGCTGTGATGATCAAGGCAACGTCGATATCGCTGATCTGCGCAGCAAGGCCGAAGCACATGCCGATGATCTCTCCTGCCTGATGGTCACCTACCCGTCCACCCACGGCGTATATGAAGAAGGCATCCGCGAAATTTGTGATATCACCCACGCCCACGGTGGCCAGGTGTACATGGATGGTGCCAACCTGAACGCACAGGTGGCGGTCACGCGTCCGGCGGACATCGGTGCCGACGTGTCACACATGAACCTGCACAAGACCTTCTGCATCCCGCATGGCGGCGGCGGCCCTGGCATGGGCCCGATCGGCGTCAAATCGCACCTGGCACCCTTTGTCGCCAACCACCCGGTTATCGGCATTGAAGGCCCTAACGCCGAGAACGGTGCAGTCTCCGCTGCGCCCTGGGGCAGCGCCAGCATCCTGCCGATCAGCTGGGTCTACATCGCCCTGATGGGCGGTGAAGGTCTGCGTCAGGCAACGGAAACGGCCATTCTCAATGCCAACTATCTGGCCAAGAAACTGGGCGCACATTACCCGGTACTCTATGCCGGCCGTAATGGCCGCGTGGCACACGAATGCATCATCGACTTGCGACCACTGAAAGAAGCGTCAGGCATCAGCGAAGAAGATGTGGCCAAGCGCTTGATGGACTTCGGCTTCCATGCGCCGACCATGTCGTTCCCGGTACCGGGCACACTGATGATCGAGCCGACCGAATCCGAATCCAAAGCTGAACTGGACCGCTTCATTGAAGCGATGGTGAAGATTCGCGAGGAGATTGCGCTGGTGGAAGCCGGTGAGCTGGATGCAGACAACAACCCGCTGAAGAACGCACCGCACACCCAGGCCGACATCATCGATGCCGAATGGAACCGTCCTTACAGCCGTGAGCAAGCCGCCTTCCCGGCAAGCTGGCTGAAACAGTCCAAACTGTGGCCGACGGTTAACCGTATCGATAACGTCTACGGCGACCGCAACCTGATGTGCAGCTGTCTGCCGATAGATGCATACGCGGAGGATTAATCGCCTGTAGACAGGCTCCCACAGTGTACACATCACCTTGTGGGAGTTTGTCTTATAAGCGATGGGTACCTGCGATGGATATCTTGTAAGCGACGGCTTGAACACTAAACTTGTCGCTTGCAGGCGTTTTCTACGGCGCGGGCTGGCACCAGCCGCGCTGCTTCAGCAAATCGGGGTCAAGGCTGACACACAACTGAGGATACAGGCCCGCTTTCTGCGCCAGAACCTGCAAGGACTTGGCCTTGCGCGGCGCATAACGCAACAACAGAGCCAATGACTCCCATGTGGCGGCGCGTTGCTCGGCATCCAGAGATGGCCAGGCAATCATGCCGATTTCAACCAATGGCGCATGTACCCGCACCCGACCTTCACCCAATGTGCGCGCACGCACCAGCGCGGTATCGAACTCGGCATCAAATTCCAGCAAGCGCAGTTTGGCATAGGCTACTTGTACCCTGGTATAGGGCCACAGCGGACGACTTTCGACAGACTGACGATATGCCGCCAACGCTTTGCGGCGGGCCAGTTCGGCAGCACTGTCGCCGAAGGGCGCACTCTGCACCTGATACCACTCGTATACCCGCCCCTGCGTATCAGCGTAGGCCCCATTACTGCCCGGCGACCAGCTGAGGGCATGCTCGGAAGCATCAACAGCCACTTGCCACGCCTGAACAGAGGGTTCCGTCTTTTTGTCGCCCCAGTGATCCAGAAACAGCTTAGCCTGCTGGTGTGACAGGGCGGCCACAAACGTGGTGAAACCAAGATATCCCAACGGCAACGCAAGAAGCAGCAGTAAAACACTGAGCACTTTCAGCCCTGCCGGAGGCAACGCGGATGCATGCGTACTCATCTGAAATGCACCTGCGCCAACTTCCACGGATGGGTGGTCACCAGTTCTGCCGCTCGACGCTCACCCAGCAGCTGAGCCGCCGCATGAACGCTCTCACGCAATAACGGCGGCCGGTGAGTGCTGTTGTGTGCATCAGACGCCAGGACAGTGACCTTACCTTCGGTCAACAGCTCGGACGCCAACGCACGGGCCGTTTCACCAAACCCGCCCGTCACCGACGCCGCCGTTACCTGCAGCAGGCAACCCTGTTGAAGAAACGGCTTCAGCTTGGCTGGCGACTTCATGATGCCCTTGTTACGTTCAGGATGGGCAATCATTGGCAGAATGCCGCGCTGAATCATCCACTGGGTCAGCTTCTCGGCACCAAAGGGTACCTCGCTGTGCGGAAACTCCAGCAACAACACCTTTTGGCCTTCCCACTCACCCAGGAACGGGATAACGCCTCGCGCAATCCCTTCCATCAGCTCAAGACCAAAACGCACTTCGGCTGCCGATGAAACCTGCAACGCAACACCTGCCTCAACCAGCGCGGCTCGAAATACTGCCAACGCCGGATCAATGGTGGCTGGCGTATTGTCGTAGCGCCCGTGATGGATGTGCGGTGTACACACGAGATGCGAAATCCCGTCCGCCACCGCCATACGTGCCAGCTCGACCGAAGTCGCCACATCTTCGGCACCATCATCAATGCCGGGCAGCAAATGGTTGTGCAGGTCAATCATGCCCATTGGACTTACGCCTTCCTGGTTTCGCTGTAGCCATAGTAGTCATAATAACCACCGTAGCTATAGCCCTGCTTCTTGGCCTTTTTGATATCCACCTGGTTAAGCACCACACCGGTCACCGGTGCATTGTTCTGCAACAACTGGCCGACACCACGTTTGGCCAACGGGATCGCGGTCGATTCGGACTTGATCACATAGATCAGGGCATTGGCGTGCGTCGACAATACCAGTGCATCACTCACCGCCTGGGTCGGCGGCGAATCGATAATGATACGGTCGTAGCGGTCTTCCAACACCCGCAACACCTTGGCAAAACGCTGGGATGAGAGCAGTTCCAGCGGGTTCGGCGGCACTGTACCGGCCGGTATCACGCTTAGATTTTCATCCAGCTCCTTGATGCAATCCTCCAAACGGGCTGTACCTGCTACCAGGTTGGCCAGCCCCGGTGTACCCACCGGAAAATCGAAGCTCTTGGCCACAGTCGGACGACGCATATCTGCATCGATCAACAACACCTTCTCCATTTGCCCCATGGCAAAAGCCAGGTTCGCGGCCACGGAACTCTTACCCTCACCCGGTATGGATGATGTCACCACCAACACCTTGTGCGGGTTATCCAGTCCGGACAACACCACGCCCGTGCGGATGGTACGAATCGATTCGGTGAACGACTTGTCTTCGTCCCGGGTGAACATGGTGGCAATGTCGCGCCGTTCTTTGCCCTTGAGCATGGGCAAGATGCCCAGTACCGGCAGGTTCAGCTTGGTCTCGACATCTTCCGTGCTCTTGAAGGTATTGTTGAGGAACTCCAGCAACAGCACCATGCCGATGCCTGCCATCAGCGCCAACAGACCTGCAATGGCCACTACCAGTGACTTCTTCGGCTTAACCGGTTCATCAGGCACGACCGCCGGGTCCACGATGCGGGCGTTGACAGATTCAAAGTCAGACGTGGCAGAGGTTTCCTTCAAGCGGGTCATGAAGGTGTCATACAACGAGCGGTTACCATCCACTTCACGCTGCAGTTCGCGCAGCTTGAACTCCTTGCGCTTGATATCCTGAATCTGCTCCTTGTTTTCATTGAAAGAGCCTTGCAGGGAACGCTCGTTCGCCGTGGCGAGCTGATATTCACGCTCGATCGACGCTACCACCTGATCCACCTGGGAGCGCAGGTTAGTGGTTGCCGCGCTGAGCTCGGACTGGGCAGAGATCATGCTCGGGTGCTTGGGACCATAGCGACGCGACAACTCCTGCACTTTAGAACGCGCACGCCCCTCTTCTGCCTTGAGCTGCTGTACCAGCTGATTACTCAACACCGCCGGTACCGATGCCAGTCGCTGCCAGCCACCGTTGCGCATGGATGCAACCTGACGGTACTGACTCTCGGCTTCGGCACGGTTACGACGCGCATCGATCAAGCGGTCACCGGTCTGTGACAGCTCACCACCGGCAACGGTGGTTACCCCTTCAAGGTCAACCAGATTCTCGGATTCACGGAATTCCTGCAACCGACGCTCGGACTCTTGAAGCTTGCCTTTCAGTCCGCTCAGGCGGTCATTCATCCAGGTGGTTGCCGTCTGCGTCATCGCAAGCCGGGCTTCCAACTGGCTCTCAATGTAAGCATTAGCCAACGCATTCGCTGCCTGTGCCGCCAGACGAGCATCGGCCATCTCTATCTGGACCCGGACCAGCTGAGTCTTCATTATCGGCGATATAGAGGTGCGCTCCATGAACGCCTTGACCACAGCATCGAAGATCAGCGCCTCTGTCATCACTTCAGACTCAACCAGATCATCCGGTGTTGTCATCGGCAGCCAGCGGCTCACATCCATCGAATCAAACAACCCTTTCAGGTCAATCAAAGGCTCTGGCTGCTGACGCGGATCAAACTCCGGATGCGTGGTCAAATTCAACTGACGGACCACACGTTCGGCCAGGCCTCGGGACTTGAGCAACTCGAACTGCGTCTGCAGGTACTCGTTGCTATTGCCCTCCAGGCCATACACTTCTTCAATTGAAACCACCTTGGCCGCTTGTTGCTCGATCAGCAGCGTCGATGATGCCCGATAAATAGGTGTCATACTGAGCACAACCAAAGCGGCCAGCATCATCACTACCAGCATCAGCGTCAATATGCTCCATTTACGACGCCAGATAGTCCGCCATAGCTGCAGCAGGTCAATTTCATCATCCAACTGCTGTGCCATCGCACCCCGATCCGGGCGAGTGTGACTATTTTCCATAATCAGAAGAAACTCTGGTCAATTGTAATAATATCGCCCGGCATTACCGGCGTATCCATCGTCGCCTTGAACGTGCGCTTGTTGGCACCCTCTTCACGAATGATCGAGATTTTGCTTTCCGACGCCCGCTCACTCAAACCGCCAGCTAACGCAACAGCCTTACGCAGCGTCAACCCCGGTTTGAACGGATACCCACCCGGAGCCTTAACCTCACCATTTACGAAGAAGTCGCGATATTCAAGAATACTGACCGATACCTTCGGGTCAATCAGGTAGTCGCCCTTCAAACCACGAATAATAATGCTTTCAATTTCGATGGCAGTGCGACCGTTTGCCCGCACCTCACCCAAAAACGGGTACGAAAAAATACCGGCATCGTTGAGGCGGATTTGCTCAAACGTGAGATCTTCTTCACCAAATACATTGATACTGATGACATCACCCGATCCCAGTGTGTACTGGCTATTACCGGCAGACCAGGCAGTCAGAGAAGAAAACAGGAGAGCGATCAACAGCAGAGTGCGCGAGAAGATAGACTGAAACATCCTTTTCGGAGCCTCCTTACAGCGTTACAGCAAAAGGGGGAGTTACACTCCCCCTTGCATCAGACCGGTGATCGTAGAAATCACAGGCCCATGGTCAGTTTCACCTGATAGATATTGCGATCCAGCGTTTCACTCGCGAGAGTGGAATCGATATCCTTGTACTTGTAGCCAACGCCGACACTCACCCAACGGCGCAGCTCGTAGTTGACGCCCACGGCAAACTCGTTGGTTTCGTCTTCACGGCCATTCTCGTACTCTTCATCAATGAAGGCATAGCTGGCATCAGTGGAGACATAAGAGCTCCAATCGTGGTTCCAACCAAGACTGGTACGCGTCGTATCGATGTAATCTTCAGCACCCTGAGAGCCTTCATCGGTACCGCGACGGGTATCCAGAGTGAAGCTTGAGTAGCTGCGCGGCTCCCAAGTAACACCCACTTCCCACATGGTATTATCCACATCTTTACGGGTAGCACTGTCGAAGTCTTTCTCTTCGTAACCAATCTTGGCTGTACCACTGGTTTTAGCAGTCGCATCCCAGGTTACACCGACCAAGTAGGCCATCGCATCGCTGTTAAGCGTGGAAGTTGCCATTTTGTAGTCGTAATCCGTGTAACGTACTTCAACCAGCGCGCGAGTTTTCGCGCCGATGCGGTAGAAAGCCGTACCCGTCAGACTTGCGGTATCACGCTCCAGATCCTTGTTGATATTGCCTTCATTGTCGTAACGCTTCCATTCGTGGTTAGCGCCCAGCTCGAAGTTCATGGTCGCAGACTTGGCACCAAAGCCGTATACACCACCAATGTTGTAGGTGTGGTACTTATCGTTGATGCCCGTAGTTTCAGTACCGGCTACATCCTCAACCTTATCGAAGCCAGCATTCAGGTCCAGGCGGTTGCGCGCGTTGAACTCCATGTGCGCATCTGCATCCAGATAATGATCCGTGTTGTTATCTTCATGGCTGGAGTGGAAAATATCGCTATTGAAGTTATAGGTCAGCTTGTAGATATTCAAGCGATCCTGAGCCGCCAACACAAAGGTCGGGCTAATAGTCGTTACCCATGAAGACTCTTCATTCGCGCTTTCACGGAAGTTGTCATCATAGGCTTCAGACAATTCCAGCGTCGGCGTAAGGGACATGCTGCCCAACTGCATGGAAGCCGCTTCAATTGCCAGAGCGCTGGTGCTACTTGCCAGCATCACAGCGGCAGTCAGTGAATTCAATACAAATGTCTTACGCATTTGAGGGCCTTTATATCCAGAAAAACAAAAAAGCCCGCAGATACCTTCACCTGCGGACGCCATACAATACGTAACGGGTTAGCTCGGGCTCGCGCTGCTGCCAGAGCTGCTGCCACCAGTCGGCTGAGTGCTGGTATTAACTGTCGTAGTACCGCCATCACCATTAACAGTGGATGATTCTGTCGCGGCCTGTACTGCACCCTCGATGCTGGCTGCCTGTTCCGGAGCCGCTGCAGAAGCTGCCGCCGAGATGCTGGAGGCTAAAGCAGGTGCCGCCTGAGCCGCTGCCTGAGCGATAGCCGCTGCCTGAGCCGGAACCGCGCTAACCGCTGCATTCACAACCGCTTGAATAGCAGCAACATCACCATTCAAAGAAGCCACGACTGCTGCAATTGCAGATGCCACTTCAGACTCGGTTGCGTCGGCGATTGCGTCTGCCTGCTCCTGAGTCAATTGAACACCAGTGCCCTGGATTGCAGCCAGTGCCGCCTCATCTGCCATTGCATGGCCCGAGGCCAGCGCGATTGCCAGTGAAAGAGCTGTCAGTGTCTTACGCATGTTAACGTCCTCGTTAATGTATGTATCGAAGCTCGTATGGTTGGCCCCGGATTTATTCCATCATCTAAAGCGTGCACGCTACATAAGACCTGATGCCTGCTATTCACGCCTGTTTAAGCTCGCAATTCTAGGGTTTTAACATATGTTTTACTAGGCCAATGCTGACTAAAGCTGACAAATCATTGACATATAGTTCGGTGCTATCGTAAGGGACTGGCCAGCGTAATCGCAACTCATTACTATGAGCGCCTTTGTCGCTTCCACAACCAGTCTCACAAGGACGACGCTCATGAGCCAGACCCGCTCGCGCCTGGAATCCAGCCTGATTGCCGCCACTCTAACCCTGTTAGTTTGGCTGCCACTGCCACTGGGCAGCAACCGAGACTGGTCCGCCGCATTATTCTGCCTGCTGACAGCACTTTTGTGTGCCGGCTGGTCATGGCTACAACTGAGCAAAGGCGCATCGGCCAACCGAGCACTACGCCCGGCACTCCCCTTGTTCGGCCTGTTATTGGCGGTACAGGCCTGGGCACTGCTGCAGTGGCTCACCGGCATCAGTACCGATAGCGGCCGCACGCTGCATTACTTTATGCTTGGCCTGGGGTACAGCCTGCTGTTCCTGTTGATCATTGGCCTGTTCCACACCCGTCGACGGCTGACGCTCCTGGTCAGCGTACTCATCATCAGTGCCACCTTGCAGGCCTTCTATGGCACATTGATGACATTATCCGGTATTGAATGGCTATTCTTCGTTCCCAAAGACAGCTACTTCGGCGTCGCGACCGGCACCTATGTCAACCGCAACCATCTTGCCGGCTATCTGGTGATGACGCTTGGACTGGGCATCGGCTTGCTGCTGGCCCTGCGCGAGGGCCCATCATCATTCAAATGGAGTCATTTGCTGGAACTGCTGATGGGACCGAAGGCACGATTGCGGCTCGGCCTGGTGATCATGGTCATTGCACTGGTGATGACCCGCTCACGCATGGGCAACACCGCTTTTTTCGCATCGCTGATGATCATCGGCAGCCTGTTCGTGCTGCTCAACAAGGAACACCGCCTGCGTAACAGTCTCATTTTGGCGAGCCTGGTCGTTATCGATGTGTTGGTGATCAGCCAGTTCTTCGGGCTCGACAAGCTCAAGGATCGACTGATCAACACCCGCGTGGAAAATGTTGTGGACGGTGAACAGGTGATTGCACGCAAGAACGAACTGCGCCTGGATGTGTTCGACTATGCATGGGAACAGTTCAACGAGCGGCCGCTGACCGGTTTTGGTGCCGGTAGTTTTGAAACCAGCTTCCAGCAGTATCCGGGGCCAGAAATCCCGTTGCATTATGATCACACCCACAACGACTATCTGCAATTTGCCATCGAGTACGGCCTGATCGGCTTTATCCCGCTGGCCGCCTTTGTACTGCTGTCACTTTACCACGCACTCAGAGCACTTTGGCGGCGCGAGTCCTGGTACCGCAGTGGCATGGGCTTCGGTGCCGCCATGGGCATTCTGGGGATACTGATCCACTCGTCCACCGACTTCAACCTGCAAATTCCGGCCAACGCGGCCACTTTCGTAACCCTGTGTGCCATTGCAGTGCTGGCCGGGCACCACCGCAAAACACGTAGCCGGGACTAGCTCCGGCGCTTAGCGGCGTGCGGCGGGGAAACACCCCTGCCCGGCCGCCGCCAATGCCTCACACAACGCTTGCACATGTTCACGTTCAGCAAAGGCACCCGCATGCAGGCGATAAACCGCCTGGCCATCAAGACTGGCATCCTGCACATGAATTTCATGCGCCCCCAAAAGCGCCGCATGGCGCTGCGCCAGCGTAGCTGCCAGTCTGCGAGCCCCGTCTTCATTGGACAAAGAGGCTAACTGCGCCGTATAGGCATATTGATCATGTGCCACCACGGGTGCCGCAACGGGGGCAGGTTCAGGCTCCGCAACAGGCAGCGAAACAGGCTCAACCATCGGTGCCGCTTGTAGCTGCACTATCCGTGACGACAGTCCGGCCTGTACCTGTGCGGGCAACGACGTCTGCAACTGCACCAGGGCACGTTTGGCTCGATCATCACCGTTACGCTCAGCCAGCGTCATCCACGCCAATGCATCCTGCTCACGCGGCTCGGGCAGCTTCAAATACAGCACCGCCAACTGATACTGCGCCTTGGCCTCACCCTGCAGCGCCGCCTTTTCCCACCAGTAGGCCACCCGTTCCAGATTGGGTTTGTCGGGGCCAAAGTAATACAGAGTACCCAGATTCAACTGAGCACCGGCATGCCCCTTATTGGCCGCCTGCTCATAGTACAGGCGTGCCTGCTGTAGATCCGGCTCCATACCGATACCACGGCGAAAGTACTGGCCAAGGTTGAACATCGCATTTACATCACCGCTGCGGGCCTGCTCTTGCCAATGCGCTACCTGTTCAACCAATTGGGCACTCAGCTTACGCGGTGCATCCGCATCTGCCGCAACGGCAGGCATGGCAGCAAGTGCCAACAACAGCGTTACCGTGAACATGGGTATGCTTTTAACCGTCAATGACTTTTCCTCCGAAAACCTTTACACGCAGAGGGCGATCAACCCAGAACCATAACAGCCAGGCCAACAACACACCGGCCACATTAGCCACGGCATCTGCCGAGCTGAAAACGCGCGCCGGCTGCAACAGCTGCTGAAGATATTCCAACAAGGGGCCACTGCACAAGAGCAGCCCCCACAGCCATGCCGACGTACAACGCAAAAACGCCAACCGCGCACAGCAGGCAAACACCAGAAATGCGCACAGATGCATCCACTTGTCGGAGTGGCCAAACAGGTCCGGCGGTGGCTGGGGGCGAAACAAACCATAAGACAAGCCCGCCAGACAGGTCAGGAATACCAACAGGCGCACGGGCCAGCTCAACAGAAGGTGCAGCACATAACTCCTACCAACATAAAATCAATCGCTTGCAAGCAAGCCCTTACACGAAAACACGGCAACCCCACGAGTAAAAAATACGCCAAACCTGTGGGAACCTGCCTGCAGGCGAAGCACCAAACCTGTAGGAGCCTGCCTGCAGGCGATATAACAAGCCTATCAGCGATTGACGCTAGCGCCCCACAAACTCCAGCTGTAACTGCGCCTTGAATCCCTTTGGCGTCTGCAACGGAATTTGCCAGCCTTCATCACTCGGCTGCACCAAGCGTCCACGCGACTCGCCCCAGTATTGGTCAGCCAATACGTAGCGCAGCTGCCAGCCATCACCTTTGCGCGTGGCGCGGATAACTAGTTTATCGCGGAACAGGTGTTCATCGGGAATACGTGCCGACTGAACCACTGCCCATCAATGGAAAAATCGGTACTCAGTACCGCCAGATCCAGTACAAACACCAACGTTTTGCCCGACTCCATCCGCCGCGTATCCAGAAATACGGAAAACAGACAGGGATAACGCGGGGCCTTATGCCCTGAACGCTCGGGATGAAACAGCTCGTCATAGAGTACTGGATACAGCTTGATGACAGAGCAGCCCTGTCATTTTTGCAACAACTGCCGGAATTTAGCCTTCGCCAACATCCAGGCAAATTTGCTATTGGTAACCAGGTACCGCTTCCACATGCGGCGTGGCTCCTGAATAACTCGGTAGAACCACTCAAGCCCCCATTTTTGCATCCACAAGGGTGCGCGCTTGACCTTACCCGCCACTACATCAAATGTGCCCCCCACCCCCATCACAAACGTCACACCCAACTGCTCACGCCAGCGATTGATGAAGTTCTCTTTTTTCGGGGACGTAATGGCAACAAACAGCAACTGAGCACCAGATTCACGCACCTTGTTCACCATAGCTTCTTCGTCGTCCCAAAAATAGCCATGGTGATAGCCCGCCAGTTTAAGGCCCGGATACAGCTGCTGTACCCGACGGGCCGTTTCACCCACTACCTCATCCTGGGCACCCAGCAGAAATACCGAATATCCTTTTCGGGCACTCATCGCCAACAGTTCATGGAACAGATCCACCCCGGCGACACGTTCGGGCACATCATGGCCCAACATGCGCGCGCCCAACACAACCCCCATGCCATCAATATTAATGATGTCGCATTCGCGTACTGAAGCATCCAGTTGCGGGTCTGACTGCATGTTTACAATTTTGGCGACATTGACCACTACATGCTGGGTAAAGCGCCCATCCGCTACAGCTGTATCGATCAGATCGACGGTCTCGCCCATGCTAGCTACATCCATGGGGCAGTTAAGCAGTTCAATTCGGTTCATTTGTCGGTCCGTCACCCAAAACTGTGTTCCTGATGCCACAATGCAAGCATCATCAAAGCAAAAACTTGTCGACTGCGGTCTGGCTTACAGGCCAGATGCTGTTGCCAAATCTGCTCTACACCTTCTCGTCGCAGTAACCCATCTAGACCATCCAACAGCAGCGGCTCCAACCAGCTCTTCCATTCATTACGGGACCAAGCTCCAAATGGGACTTGGAACCCTTTCTTGGGGCGATGAACAATCTCACGGGGCAGATAGCGTTCAGCCATGGCTTTATGCGCAATTTTGCCTTTGCGCCAGCGCAAACGATAGTCAATAGGTAATGATTCAACAAACTGCACCAGCTCGATATCCAACATTGGCACACGAGTTTCCAATGATGACGCCATGGATATCTTATCCGCATATAACAGCAGGTCATCGGCCAAATTCATACGAGTGTCGGCCCGCATCATTCGCTCAGCACTGCTCAAATGAGCAACTGGGGACAACCACTGCAACCAATGCGCCAACTGTCCAGATGCACCGCCATCACTGCTAAAGCCTGTTAAGCTTTCCCTTTCTCCCGCTGTAAAAAGGCAGGCAGCTTCGATGATCTGGTTGACTGGCTTAGCCTGAGATAATGACCTTAGCCCCCTTTCAAATGCATCCGGCTTGCCTTTCCATAATGAAGCCAATTTCGCTGCGCCTCCCCAGAGAGCGGGGGATCCTGCAATATTACGCAAAAGTTCAACCTGGTAGCGATAATATCCACCCCAAGGTTCATCGGTGCCTTGCCCCGTTAGAACTACGGTCACATCTTCAGCTGCACGCTTGACCAATTCCCACATAGGCATCACCGATGTTGTACCCAAGGGTTCTTCAATACTACGTGCAATGGATGGAAGTGCGGATCTAAGTTGTTCCGGTGAAATCAGCACTGAGTGGAATGGCAAGCCGAGGGTATTCGCTGTGTGAGCGGCATCAGAAATCTCACACTCTTGGTGGCCGCTGCCAAAACCAACGGTGTAGCACGGTGCCAACACACCTGAATCTTTCACCATGGCGGCGACCAATGCTGAATCGATACCACCCGAAAGTAAAACCCCCACTGGCACATCTGACAGCAATTGCCGCGAAACAGCTTGTGCAAGCTTGTCCTGGTAGCATTCAATAGCTTCATCAAGACTACCAGTGAAACGTTTTTCAGTTGCCTGCACAAAGCAGGTTTGGTTACTGGCTCCTGTAGCCAGATCAAAACTCAGAAAGTGTCCCGGTGCCAGCCGTTGCACACCCTGCCATAGCGTAGACGGTGATGGTGTGTAACGCAGTGTAAGGAATTGCTGCAACGCCGCTTGATCAACACCTGGAACGGGAAGGCCAGAAGATTTCAAGGCAGAGTTAATTGCCCGGACTTCTGAGGAAAAGACCAAACGATTGCCATTATTCATAAAATACAACGGCTTTATACCGAAAGGATCACGCGCCAAATACAATTTCCCTGACACCGTATCCAATGCGGCAAAGGCGAACATGCCGTTCAATCTCGCTAAAACGGACTCAAGTCCTTGGGCTGCTATCAACTCAACGAGCGTTTCAGTGTCCGAATGCCCACGAAATGGCCCTGCTAGCTCCTTACGTAATTCAAGGTGATTATAAATTTCACCATTGAACGTTACCCACCAACGCCCGTCTTGGCTTTTCATGGGTTGGTGGCCGGCAAGTGAAAGATCAAGAATAGACAAACGCGTATGAGCTAGCCACACATCACGTTCATAGCATTTTATAACTTCAAGGCCATGCCCATCAGGTCCACGATGCTGTAAAACAGATAAAACAGCTTCGCTGATGCTGATATCAACAGCACCCAATACACCACACATTAAAGCATTCCTATGGCAAGTTGAAGACGATGTTTGTGATAGTGGTAGGGGGCAATACCCCAACGAAGGAAATCTTTACCCCAGCGTCGGCCAAGAATATCTATCCTGCAGTACCAATGACTATTCTTAGAGAACTTGCTTTCGACGCGCTGAGCAAACTCTGTTGCTTCAGCATAAAGTGAAAAATCAACCAGCAACCCCAAGTATTCTGCTTGATCATACAAGTCCCAACGAAATGGATCACGATGAGAACGATGACTGAAGCGTTTACAAAGACCCCGTTTGGGGTCATACAAATCACTTCTGATATATGCCCAACCCTTGTCAATTGCGGGCTGTATTACTAAGCTTAGATCAGGGAGTAGTTTTTTGATTTTTATCAGGTTTTTTATAATAAAGCAGGAATGAAAACAATCAATAAAGTTTCCGTCTTCATTGTCTGCATAATAGTACCAGCTTCCATTTGATTGCTGCTTCGACAACACCCAATTAACCAAGCGCCGAACTCGATCCTGTGCAATTTTATTGTTATCTTCCTCACCATATACTGCATGCAGCGTATAAGCCAATGCAGCATAGCTATTCGCATTTATTACCCTTCTGGGCTCTAGAACAGGCGCGTAAGAAAGTGCCAATTCTGATTCAGTCGAGTGCATGACCTCCAAAACTTCAAGGAAAGACCATGTTTGCTGGAATAACTTCTTTGCTTGAGGTTTTAATTCAGACCGATCCGCAATTGAAACCAGTGCTTCCATTACATAAGGTGTATTAGTAATGTACGGTGTCTTAGCTGAATACACTCCATTTTTTGAAAACCAGGAAAATGGTAAGCCCCATGCACTTTCGCGTACTCTTGCTTCGGTGAACTCATGAAGTGCGCCACTGGGTGATAGGTCATTGAACTGGTAACGCATAGCCTCAACATGAGGGAATGTATTCGGTTTTACCCTCAGTATTTGACGCAAAAGATTAGGTGCCAGCAACTCCATAACGCCTATCATCGGCACCAAAAAAGCTTTTGCTTTTTGTCCACTAGTCCATTTACTTTTTAATTTCCCTAAAACGGGAATGGACCAAATATCGTAAGGATCATATGACTTCATTAAGTGCCCTTTCGATAACGTATGATCTTAGCTGGAACACCTACAGCAATACTCCAATCGGGTAGATCCTTGGTTACAACAGACCCCGCACCAACTATTACACCTGTGCCAATGGTAATACCAGGCATCACAATGACATTTTGGCCGAGCCAAACATCATCACAAATTACTGTAAGCTGACGAGGGGATGATCCTTGCTGCGCCATAGGTATGTCTGTGCTAGTAAAACCATGCTGCCGATCAAGCAATACGACACCGGGTGCAATCATAACGTCATTACCAATACGCGCAGATTTTATAGTCGTATTCTGATTTATCTGACAGCGAGTCCCTATAAAAAGGTCCGGCCGAAATCCAACATCGATACCAGGCTCCAGCTCACAGGAATTACCTACTCTACACCCCATACCAATTAGAGAGTAACGCCTTATCTCACTAAAAATTAAGCCACCCGGCCAAAAGCTATGCGGTAGATGCTTAGCTACCAAACGATATATCAGTAAAAAAATAAAATGAAGAATGTTCTTCACTATTAAAATGACTCCAGAAGTTTTCTTATATCTTTTGCTATACTGGAAACAGAAAACTGCTCCAGCACCCACTTTTTGGCTTCCCTACCCATCTTTTTCCGAACGGAATAAGTTTCTAAACGTTTTATGGATTCAGCCAGCGCAGTAGGTGTATATTCCTCCGACAAATAGCCACACCGGTTGTCAGCAACTACATCAGCAATTGGACCCCATTTATATGCAACTACTGGTAGCCCATTCGCCATAGCTTCCAGATACCCCATTCCAAAAGAGTCATAACGACTAGGGAGACAAAAAATATCAGCCTGGTCAAACAGCTTCTGTTTTTCTGTTCCCGATACCCAGCCACGAAATTGCACACGGCCCTCCAACTTCAGGCTTCTTACTCTGTCAACCAGTTCGTCCTGTTGTCGCCCACTGCCGGCGATAGAAAGGTGATAGTTATCCGGCAGCAAGGCCATAGCTTCAATCAGGTCATCAACACCTTTCCCTTGCTCCAATCGCGACATAGCCAAAATTTTGATCGTCTCGTTCGCATCTTTTTGAACAAATAGCTCTTCTGCTTTTTTTTGCCACTCAAGTGGCATAGGATTGGGTACTACATACACGGGTTTACCGATGCCAGCTTCAGACAAGCGGGACTTCCACCAAGGGGTCAAAACCGCTATTGCATCGACTGGACACAGCATCATCGTGAAAAAACGCTGTTTTAGACCACCACCCAGATAGCTATTAACTTCAGGGCCATGTAGGTGCATTACAACGTGCCCGCCAAGCAATTTCGCCAACCCGCCCAAGGTGAATTTTCGCAGCATGGACAAAGCACCACCACCCACATGGCAGATAACAATGGGCTTATAATGTTCTCGACGGGCATTTATTAACTGCTCAAGTAGACTATGGATAGCTTTGAGCCAAGGTATAAATTTACCATGCCAACCTACTGAAGAGTGGGAGGAGATATACAATGTCTCAAAACCAATAGCCTCGTATGCTGCCAGATGCCCAGGAATAGCAAAGGCGATGCCACCACTCTTTCTCAGGGTATCGGTACCCAAAACTAAAATTCTCTTCCCAGCAGCTGAATTCATAACGGAACCTTCTTATTGTTAACATTTTTTCCTTCAGAAAAAATCAACATGCAAATTGCAGCAGACAAAAAATATGGTATTGATAATATTGAGAAAGAGAATGCTGCATCAATAAGAAATGAAGTCACTATAATAACCCAAGGTTTGGTTATATTTTTCTGCCCGTAACGAAAGATAAAGAAAAGATAGGTTATCCCACCCAGCAAGCCGAGTTCAACAAACAAATGCGGGTAGAATGTATCAGTTGTTGAGAGTGTAGCTGTATTATGCCAATTAAAGTTATACTCTCTATACAATGGCGAACCGTACTTCACTGATGCAGGCCCACCAAACATTCCAAGACCTTCACCAATCAGATTTGGCTTGACCAACGACTCAAACATCACTCGATATGAGTCACTCCTAGCCGAGTTACCTTGGGTAATATAAAAAGCGAATTTACTGTCTATGGCTGATAGCATTGTGCCAATTAAATTCTTTTGCGTGTGAGCAAAAACGGCTATTGCGGCAATCAAAAAAATAGCAACCAAAGGTGCTGATTTTTTTTTCATATTGAAAGCTGCATAAATTATAAATGCCGCCAACAATTTTAACGATGTTGATAGAACTGCAAATATAAAAAAAACAAAACTTAGCATTTTTTTATGGTTTTCATAAATCCCTGCATACCTAACCAGCATTAACGCACAAAAATTCATAAAGCCATAAAGAGAGAAAAAACCCACCCACCCTTCTGCACGAATTATACTACCAGCCTCGAATCTGATCGGAATTAAGACAGGAAAGCCAAAATAGTATGCCATATAAACATAAATCTGATATACATTATTAGATATAACAACCCATATAAATAATTTTGAAATTGAATCGATCACCCCCTTGTTAGAGTACAATGCCATTAAAACCAACATTGGAAGCAAAAACCTAAAGAGCTCTTCTATTGCAGCAGCCTCTCTGTCGGCCCTGAAATAATTCATAATAAAAAAAATAAAGATTACAGGTATAATTACCAGCTCAACGGAAACTTTCCGAGATGTAGTAAATGCAATGACACTCAATACAGTGGCAATAATTTTCATTTGAAATGAAAAAGGGTTACCTATAGCTAGCAGCGTTTCGCTTATGAAAAACAAAAGCATGGCAACGCATAAAAAAAAGCCACCTATTTTTTTAAATTCAATGGTCATTATTTGTTGGCCAAATTAGCAAATGTTATTTTAAACATTAAAAACGTCCCGCTATCTTTTTATAAACCTTACTCGGATTCTTGACAACCCTTATCATACGCTCTATGCTACTTATCACTTTAAGTGAAAAAACATATCGCTTTGTTCCAGCATCGTAGTTTTCGAGAGGTTCACTGCGTTGCATAGCCCACCGATTCTTGCTCAAATGCTGCAATTTATTCTGTAAGCATATTTTGAGCACTGCGATATAGTTGCAGCCCAACTTGGGCACCTGTCGTAAAGGCGGTATTTTTTTGCCTTGCTTAACAGCGAGGGCCATCTGCACCTGTAGCCGGCTGCTTTTACCTTCCCACTGCGATGCTTGGCTGTCCGCAACCTTATCGATATCTATCGGCTCAAAACTGCAACTGTTGCCTTTCCGACCTCGCTCAAATACGGTCATTATTTCTGGGTTGCGTACAGTGACGATAGAATGACCACGATGATCTGCCATGTATTCTGGTAGCCAAGCATCCATAAAGGAGGCATCTGCTACTTCAGCAAACAAATCATCACAGAAATTACAAGCATTCAGCTGGAACTGCCGACTAACCCAAGCATTTGATATTGCCCCATAAAATGGGACAGGCCGCCCTGACTTACCTGATTTATCAACGGCACGAAACAGGTAATTATTGGCAGGCCTACCTGGATTTTCACCTCGGTAGGAAACACTACCAATATTATCTGGCTCACAACCGCTAACTTTTGAGAGGTACTCGGTATAAAAAACGTTTGGCAGATGGCCGCAAACCAACCCGAACGTATAGGCAATAGACCGTCGCAGTACGGGTAACTTCCTCATGGCCAAAGCTATACCTTTCAAAGTACAAGGCAGGCCCACCACTGCATAACGCTTGCCCTCCTTTAAGTCTTGAATGCTTCTTAGACGAGCACCAGCTGAAATAGGATAATAAAAAGATCCAGACGCAGCACGGACTTGTTCTGCGCAGGTAAATTCAGTCATCTGGAACAATAATCCATCTGATGGACGGTTATCACTGCTACTTGAGACTGTAATAACTGCATCCACAAGATTTTCTCGCAACATAGCTTCAAGTAACCAGCTCAACATGCCACCTGAGGCACCTGTACTTCTATGTGTTGGCGAGTACCCAACAATATTATCCGTATATTTACCAACAGCTTCATGCTGTTTAACTTCCGGATCTGTGAACTTTTCATCAGTTAGCTGTGTGATACTAATCGAGTTACTTGAAAAGGGGCAAACATCTAAACAGAGTACACACCTTGGTGGGCACTCAGCAGTAATATCTGGTGCCAAATCACCATTGGCTTGCACATTCATATCCAATATTTTTGATGGACAGACACCTGCGCATACTCCGCAACCAGAACAGATATCATTTGCAACAATTTCATTAACAACATGTTTTTTCATTTATATAACTTACTGTAGTTTAGCGTCCAGCCTTTCAGAGCTTCAGCCCCGAATACGTATTTGTGAACACCTTTTAAATAGATAGCACACAGAAGCACTTCGCTGAATATAGTTGAAACAGCAGCCCCATGCATGCCGTATTGTGGAATCATAATTATGTTTAAGGCGACATTTGTAGCTGCAACTAACATTTGATAACGCATTTTATGTCGCATATTATCATTAGTTGACAGACAATTTCCGACACTTGAAGCCAGATAGCGAAAAGGTATTGTTATTGCCAACATCTGGGTTACTAAAGCTGCCGCAGTAAATTTCTCACCAAATAAAAAAGCAAGAAAAAAAGGACTTAGCATAATAACAGCAAGCATTACAGCAAGGCCAATAAGTATCATACTAGCATTTCCTAGACGGTACGCGGTTAACATCCTATCCGGATCATGCGCTGCCCAATGGTGGTATCGAGGCAGTAGGTATTGATTGAATATAGCTGTAGGCAGCAAATAAGTAAGTGCTATCAATGTGTAACCCACACTATACAAAGCGGCTTCCTCTGCGCCAGCCAAAGCAGAAAGCATGAATAGATCACTTTGCAAATATATTAAGCTGAAAAAATTACCCATAGCGAAAGGCAGTGCGGATTTATATATGGTACTAATTGTTATAGCCTTTTGGGCATTAACTGTATCGATCGACCTTCCGATCTTTAATTTGATATGGCCTTTAAGCATTGGGCGTAAATGCCAAACTGAAAAAATCAGAATACCTATCGAAGCAAAGAAATACCCTTTAATTACTTCATTGACACCATAGCCAGAGAGCCATACTGCCAACACTACAAGCAATCGCGCTGCTTTAGGCAAGGCACGCCACAGGGAAAGCAGTAGAAAACGACTTTCCAACTGCAATCTAGAGCCAGCCAAAATAACCAGTGCTTCCATCGGCAGAATGGGTAAAGCCCACCAAATCAGGACTCTGGTTTCTTGTGATTCCCAACTAAGATAGCCTATGGATAGCAGCAAGGTCATCATGCATATGCTACTGACCCAAACGGTGTTGAAGCCTGGCCAGACCCAGCGCATTCCAATTTCCTGGCCTTGGCCAAACAGCTTCAACCATAAGGCGGATATACCAAAGTCAGCTAGTGGTACCAGCAAGGTAACCAAAGATATAACCCCAACCAACATACCAAGATCGGCTAATGGCAGGCTTCGAGCCAGTATTAACTGAGTCAAGAAGACGAACCCCGCGCCACCCAACAGGCCAATCCAAAGTGCCATTATTGATTTAAGCTGCGCTCGCATTGGTCAGAACTCACTTTCTCTAGTGAGAGAGTATTGCAAAAGAAAAATCATTTTCCCGTGATACTTTTTAACTCTTCACCAAACTTAAACAACTGTTCTTCGATGCTGTCCCGCACATCAAACAATTGTTGACGAATGGCCTCCGCATCATTAATGCAGCGCTTTTGGCAGCCGACCAACTTTTCTGCAGTTAGATCGGCAATATCAATAGATAAGTCTGCTTGGCCAATATTACTCATATAGCCTAGTAACTTGCGCTGTGTGTTAATTGTAATTGTGGGCGTACCGGCCATTGTAGACAATATGGATGCATGCATTCGTGTCGATATCACCATATCCATGCGTGCGGTCATAGCCTTGTAGCGGCGTGCCGAATAAACAGCGGGTTTAAGGATATAACACGCAACCTTACATTCCACGGCGCTGATTACTCTTTTTGCTGCATCATAATCGGAGGAATCGTTCCCGTATACTGGCATGTTCGCTGGCATAAAAACGACACCCAGGTCATTCTGTTCTGCCATTTCAAGTAAACTGTCTGCCAGAACATCAAGGTAGTTCCTGCTTGCGATACCTTCCTCAACCCATGATGAAACTATCACCCCAATCCAGACTTTTTTATCGTCAAGGTTTACACCTAATTCACGCAGGGCTTGTTCAGCTTCTTCGCGGCTAGCTTGTGGTTGCGCTACACCTACATCAGGACAAAAACATGCTTGCGCACCGCTCAACCCTAACGAGAGCAGTTCATCATGTGATGGTTTATCCCGCGCAATCACCACTGTGCAACGAGACAATACCTTAGCGACCAGCCAGCGGGCCCAACGTCTGCGAAGGGGACCTATGCTTTGCGGAAAAATTATGACTTTTTTCCCGAAACGTGAAGCTAACCAAAACATGAACATATACATGGGTAGCGTTTTACGGAAGGAGTCATTGATCATTTCCCCGCCAATGGATATGACCAAATCGGCATTATGAATATCCTTCATTGCGTTCCGACGTATACCGGGAAGTGCCAACCAGTGCGGGGGAAGTTTAAATGTAACTGCATTAAGACACTGAACCAACATGAACACAGTAATGCGCAGAAGCCAGAAAATCTTACTTATAGTCGATCCACCCTGAGGGATATCTGACAGCATAGTCTTCGTGATACCCGGTATTTTTACTGTTTCACCAAAAGACTCTGGAACTTGTGCTTGTACGTGGAGTTCGATTTCTGGCCATATGCGATAAAGCAGTTGCGCACTACTATCAAGCAATACATCATTGCCAACATGAGATGAGCTATAAGCGTCGATGAATAGGGCTTTTTTTTTGCTTTTCAACTTAACTTCTCCAGCAACTTACCTGATATACGACTATTGGGGTTTAATTGATAGCTGCGTTACCAATTTTTATGTGTCAGGTCGTTATATAAACCTCGCGTATCAATCACGTATTTTTCGGCAATTTTTTGCACTCCACCCTCTTTAAATAATTTGTGATCTACCAAAAGTACAGCGATGACCGCTCGCTCTGTTGCATTGGCTATTGTTTCAAGCGACAAGTTTTTGCCTGCAGTTAGTGGTAACTCTTTAATATTTGGCTCCACCGCCAGCACTGATCCCGGATGCTGGGCTGCAATCCTCTGCGTAATCGCCAACGCCGGACTTTCCCTCAAATCATCAATATCTGCCTTAAACGCCAACCCATAACAGGCAATCGTTACGTCTCTGGCTGTTTTATCTGGATTCTCCTGCAGATATTCCGCCACTGCCAGTTTTACCTTATTGATCACCCATTCCGGCTTGCTATCGTTCACCTCACGGGCGGTACGAATCAAACGGGCTTCTTCCGGGGTTTTACTGACAATAAACCACGGGTCTACAGCGATGCAGTGGCCGCCAACGCCGGGGCCGGGCTGGAGGATATTGACCCGTGGATGGCGGTTGGCCAAACGAATCAGTTCCCATACGTTGATATCCAGCTTATCGCAGATCATCGACAGCTCGTTGGCAAATGCGATGTTCACATCACGGAAGCTATTCTCGGTCAGTTTGGCCATTTCTGCAGTACGGGCGTTGGTGACAACGCACTCCCCTTGCACAAAGCTTTTGTACAAAGCGCAGGCCTGTTCAGAACACTTGGCTGTCATGCCACCCACTACTCGGTCATTCTGTACCAGCTCACGTAATACATGCCCCGGTAATACCCGCTCGGGGCAATGGGCAATACGGATATCAGACACTTCACCGTGGGTCTGCGGGAAGGTCAGGTCAGGCCGTGCTTCGGCTAGCCAGTCAGCCACTTTTTCGGTCGCGCCGACGGGGGATGTCGATTCCAGAATGACCAGATTTCCGGGCTTCAGGACTGGCGCAATCGCGCGGGCAGCGGCTTCGATGTAGGAGAGGTCGGGTTCGGGATGGCGTGGTTCGCCAGCGGGGCTGGCTCCTACAGGGTGAGTTCCTGCTGGGCACTCTTTGAATGGAGTAGGTACGGCGATCAGGAAGGCATCAGCAGCTTCAGGGATTGTAGTGGCACGAAGGTAGCCTTCGGTCACGGCCGCATGCACCACCATATCCAGGTCGGGTTCGACAATGTGAATTTCACCCCGGTTAATGGTATCAACGGCATGCTGGTTAACATCTACGCCTACCACCTTGATTTTGCGTGATGCGAATACTGCAGCGGTGGGTAGGCCGATGTAGCCCAGGCCAATAACGGATATGGTGTTGAATTGCATGGGGTGTCCTTGGAAAGCTATATGCACGGGTGTCGAGTAAGTTGAATATAACCTGCAGGCAGGCTCCTACAGGCTTACATCAGGGCGTTGAGGATGCGCTGGCAGGCTTGGCCGTCGCCATAGGGGTTATGTGCCTGGCTCATGCGCTGGTAGGAAGTCGCGTCTGTTAGCAGGCTATTGACCTCGGTAACAATCGTATGGATATCGGTACCCACCAGTTTTACGGTACCCGCCTCTACCGCTTCAGGGCGCTCGGTGGTTTCACGCATCACCAGCACCGGCTTACCCAGTGAGGGCGCTTCCTCCTGAATACCACCCGAGTCAGTCAGGATCAGGGTCGCCTGTGTCATCAGGTATACAAATGGCAGGTAATCCTGAGGGGCGATAAGGTGGATATTATCCACGCCTTTCAGCAGCCGGTTGACGGGCTCCTGCACATTGGGGTTCAGGTGAACCGGGTACAGAATCTGGCTATCCGGGTGCTGCTGCGCAATCCTGCGCAATGACTCACAGATGCGCTCAAACCCGCCGCCGAAGCTTTCGCGTCGGTGTCCGGTAACCAACACCAGCTTCTTGTCAGGATCAAGCATCGGATAGCCCGCAGCCAGCTCGGTTTTAAGTGTTACGTCTTGGTCGATCTTGTCACGCACCCAAAGCAAGGCGTCGATAACGGTGTTGCCGGTCACGCTAATCAAATCGGCTGATACGTTTTCTGTCAGCAGGTTACTTTTTGACGTGGCCGTAGGCGCAAAGTGATAGCGCGTAATTGCACTTGTCAGCTTGCGGTTGGCCTCTTCTGGCCAAGGAGAGTAGATGTTACCGGTGCGTAGCCCCGCTTCAACATGCCCTACCGGGATTTGCTGGTAATAAGCCGCCAGTGCGGTAGCAAATGTGGTTGCCGTATCACCGTGCACCAGCACTACATCTGGCTTGAAATCCTCTAATACCGGCTTCATGCCGGTCAGAATAGCGGTAGTTACATCGTTCAGGCTTTGGCCCGGCGTCATGATGTTCAGATCATAATCAGGCGTGATCTCGAACAGACTCAAGACCTGATCCAACATCTCGCGGTGCTGGGCCGTCACGCAAACGCTGGCATCGAAGCGTTCATCGGCGGCCAAGGCATGTACCAGCGGTGCCATTTTGATCGCTTCAGGGCGGGTACCAAATACTGTCAGGATTTTTTTGGTCATTGAGTCACTTCATGCGCCAGGGCGCGTTCCTTTTTAGGGGTTGATTCCGTGTTGGGCTATCGCTTGCAGGCAAGCTCCTACAAAGCAAGCGTCTACAGGTAGACATATAATGCGTGGTGCCATCCGATCTTTATGCAGGAAGCTACTTAAAGGTGAAACACTGTATCGGTTGTGCATATCGTTTGTAGTTTTTGCCTCAGCACCTGTTTCGCCCCGCTGTCCCCGTGCACCAGCCGTATCGCGCTCGGCTTGTGCTTCATGCCCTTCACGAAGTTGACCAGCCCCTGCTGATCAGCATGGGCGGAATAGCCGCCAATGGTTTCAACGCGGGAGCGTATGTCGATACGTTCGTCATCCAGCATGACGTAACCGCCGTTTGGCCCGTATTGCTGGATATCCCGCCCCGGTGTGCCTTCGGCCTGGTAACCGACGAACAGTACATCGTGGCGTTCATCACCCAGCATCGCCTTGAGATAGTTGACGATGCGCCCGGCGTTACACATACCGCTACCGGCAATGACGATGGCCGGACGGCCGGATTGGGCCAGGTGGTGGACCATTTTCAGGTGTTCGTGGTGGCTATCGACGGTAAGCAAGGTGTCGAATGCCAAGGGCTTGCGGCCCTGTTTCAGCCGGGTGTGGGCTTCTTCGTCCCAAAAGGGTTTCAGCTCGCGGTAGGTGGCAGTGAATTTTGATGCCAGCGGCGAGTCCAGAATTACCGGGATTGGGGCCTCGGTGCCAGTGCCTGATCGCTTGCAGGGCAGGCTCCTACCATCAGAGGGTTGCCCTATCAGCTCTTCCAGTTCGTACAGCAGTTCTTGGGTGCGGCCAATGCTGAAGGCTGGAATCAGCACGGTGCCGTTGTTGCGCAGTGCCCGGTCGATGGCGGCCTTGAGCCGCTGTTTACGGGTGGCACGGCTTTCGTGGTTGCGATCACCGTAAGTGCTTTCCAATACCAGTATGTCGGCCTTGTAGGGCGGTTTGGGCGCGGGCAGCAACGGGGTGTGGCTGGCTCCCAAGTCACCCGAGAATACGATGCGGGTGCTTGATCGCGTGCGCGGCACGCTCCTAAGTCTATCCATATCGTTAGATGTATTCGTGGCAGCCTGCCCCGCAGGCGATTGTTCAACATCCACTTCAACATAGGCCGAGCCGAGGATATGCCCGGCGCGTTGCAACTTGATGCGCACCCGCTGTTCGGGCGTATCGATCAAGGTGAACCACTGCTTGTACGGCAGCGCAATCATGCGCGCGTCAATCTGCTTCAGGTAACGCTCAACCAACGCCTTGTCACGGCTAATGCCCAGTTTGAAGGCATCTTCCAGCACCAGCGGCAGCAGTTTGGCCGAGGGCTGCGAGCAGATGATCGGCCCGTTAAAGCCTGCGGCCAGCAACCAGGGAATGCGGCCAACATGGTCGATGTGTACATGGGTAGCAACCAGCGCCCTGACGCTGCTGATATCGAAATCGATGTTGTGGCGTTCGCTGCTGTTACCGTTGCCCGCTTCGCTGCCTTGAAACAGGCCGCAGTCGATAAGCAGGCTAGTATGGGCGTCAATGTGAAGCTGGTGGCATGAGCCTGTGACGCCATAACGGGCACCGTGGTGTTCAATGTTCATGGCAGATCCTTTGCCTATGTGTGAGCCTGTTCGCTTGCAAGGCAAGCTCCTACGGGTATGTAGTAGGAGCCTGCCTGCAGGCGATACGCCAGTGCAACTGGCGGTGTCCTTACACGCTTAATAGATGTCCTTCGAGATCAGCGTAAAGGGTGTTTTGATCAAGATCTTGATATCCAGCCACACGGACCAGTTATTGATGTATTGCAGGTCCAGTTCAACCCGTTTTTGCATCTTGTCCAGGGTTTCGGTTTCGCCACGACAGCCACTGACTTGTGCTAACCCGGTAATCCCCGGTTTGATCCTGTGCCGAGCCATGTACGCGGTAATTTTATCCGAGTAGTAGTCATTGTGTGCCACCGCATGAGGACGCGGCCCAACCAGTGACATGTCGCCTTTGAGGACGTTGAACAACTGTGGCAACTCATCAATGGATGTCTTGCGGATGAACTGGCCCACAGCGGTAATGCGCGAATCGTTGCGCTTGGCTTGCTTCACCATTTGGTCGTCATGAACCTTCATGGAGCGGAACTTGAGCACCTGAAACACTTCACCGTTCATGCCATGTCGCGGTTGCCGAAACAGCACGGGGCCGGGGGAGGAAAGCTTGACAGCAATGGCGGTGCCGATCAGTACCGGGCTGATGACGATAATGCCAAGTGCCGCCGCCACACGGTCCAGTACGGCCTTAAGCACGGCACTGGTCGGATAGCTGGTCAGCGGGCTTTCATTAAGGTGGATGGCCGGCAGGCCTTCGATATCGGTAACGGAATGATTCAGCATCACCAGGCTGGCCAGGTCGGGTATCCAGACGACATCCACACCAGCATCCAGCAGATCAATGTACAGATCTTTGACCTGCTCCATCTCGTGGGCAGGCAAGGCGATGTACAGACGACGAATGTCGTGCTGTTCAATCAATTCACGCAGATAGCTGGATGCGCCCAGTTCAGGATACAGCGCGTCATCCAGGCTTGGGAGATCATCCGTGCGAATCAGGCCGAGCAGAGGTTCGTTACGCTTGCGGCTGATTTTATCCGCCAGCTGCAGTGCCAAATCACCGGTGCCCAGAATTGCGGCGCGACACGCCTCACGCAGTTGGTTGTGATAGCGACAAGACAGGCTGTGTAGCGGGATGAAGGCCAGCAGTTGTACGCCATAGCCGATAAGCGTCCATTGCAACAGGACTTCACGGGAATACAGCTCACTGGTTTTGGTGATAAAGGCCAACACAGCCAGCACGGACAACAGCAGCAACCAGCCCGCGAGTAAACGGGCAGCACCGGTGAGGTAACCGGTATGGCGGTTGTAAACACCCAGCAGGGTATACACCGGGATAGACCCCAACAGTGCCAGTACGCCGAGGGTACGATAATGGGGGGCTACTTCGCCGGTTTTGAGGTAGGCCAACAGCCCCAATAGTCCCAGTACCAGCATATTGCCAAGTGCCCACTGGCCCCAAAATGTCAGGCCTCTTGCCGATTGGGCGGGTTTACTGAGTGTCATGATGGGCCTGTGCCTGGATGACAAAAATGGATAACGCCTGGCATGGCATATACGCTGCATCCTTGAGTCGCGTTCGGGCACGCTACCGCCCAGAGATTATATGTAGGGCAATCCTCTGGCCCAGTATCCATGCCTTTTTATAAGGGCTTAGCCGTAGCGGTATCCAATAAAGTGCGCAGCTCGAAAACTGACAGCACCCCGCCCGGCATATTGAGCGCAGTATGTTACCCGATTACAGAGGCGATGCAATTCAATCACATGCGACGCCCTGATCACATGCGACGCCCTGCAAGCAGGCCAATATCAGCCTGACCTGATATAATAAGTATCAATTGTTTCAACACGTGATTCATCTATGCCTGACTACAAATGGTACGCTGTGCAATCCAAGCCCGGACAGGCTGAACGGGCTGAGCAGGAACTACGCAACCAGGGTTTCGAGGTTTTTCTGCCACTGATCACGGTGGAAAAACTGCAGCGCGGCAAACGGGTCGAAAAAATTGAACCGCTGTTTCCCGGGTATCTGTTTATTGAACTGTCAGAGTTGGCCAGCAACTGGCGGCCCATTCGTTCTACCCGTGGTGTGGCACGCATTCTGACCTTCGGCGATAAACCGGCGATCGTACCGGATGATGTGATCGAACTGCTGCGCGACAGCCTCAAGCACGCAGCCGATCAACCATCACTGGAGCCAAACCAGACCGTGCGCATCGCGTCTGGCCCCTTCAATAATTTGAATGCGGTCTTTGTCGAATACGACGGTGAAAAGCGCGCTTTCCTGATGCTGGAGCTGCTGGGACAGTGGCAACGGTTGTCATTGCCGCTGAATGCGATCAACCCTGGTTGACCCTGCCTTGTCACATGAACGCTGTATGCTGGATTGCAACTACTCCGATCCACACGAGCATTCATGTCCAAGTCCAACCTGTCACTGGCCCAGATCGAGGCTTTCTGCGCCCTGGCTCAATACAAAAGTTTCAGGGATGCAGCCCGCTATCTCGATATTGCCCAGCCCACGCTGGTCAACCGGATTGCCAGCATTGAAGAGAGTTACAACGCCAAGCTGTTCTTGCGCCAGCGCAGTAACAATAGGCTGACAGATCTTGGTCTGGCGCTGCTGCCCAAATTTCGCAGCTGCCTCAACAGCCTGCGTGAAGCGGAATTTATCCTGCTGGCGCACAGTAAGGTCGAAACCGGCGAGATTCATATTGCCGCCGTTTCGCCTTACCGGGTATCTCTGTTAATCAGACAATTCAATGCCCTCTACCCCAATATTCGTATCCGGGTCAGCTTCGCCGCCTCTGAACTGGTCGGACAGATGATCACTCGGGGCGAAGTCGATGCCGGTTTCTACGTGCCCGAAGGTAACACGCCCGGTCAGCAGGCATTTTTCTTTTATGAATACGAATTGGTCGCGATTCTGCCTGCCGACCACCTACTGGCTCAACGCGAGCGCCTGTATATACAAGATTTCGAAAATCAAAACGTAATTCGCCGCGAGCCCGGTTCACTGACCCGTCAGCTGTTTGAGCGTGCTATTGAGCGTGAAGCCGTTAACATTAACGTAGTGTATGAACTGGGCAGTCGGGAATCGATTCGAGAAGCCGTCGCCCAAGGGCTGGGCATTTCAGTGGTGGCTGATGATGAGCATGTGCCACACGATAATATTATCGCCAAGCGGATTGTCGGTGAGGGATTGACCGCGCGCAGCAGCCTGGTGGTGCGTAATGACCGAGTATCAACGCCGCTGACGCAGGCGCTGATCGGGGTGGTCAAACAGCCGCTGGAGAACTAAGCCTCCAGCGGCTGCCTGTTTCGAACAGGTGTATCTACGGACGCTCGCCGTTGGCGATACGCTGCTGTATCACTTCCACCACCGCCGGCAGATCGGCAATGGTATCAATGATGTAGTGCGCACCAGCCGCTGCCAGATTGCCCGACGCCTTGCCACGCGCGTCAGCCTTGGCTCCATCATCCGCCGCCAGAAACTCCGCCAGCGTCAAGCCGGATTCGTTACCGGATAGGCTCAGGCCAACGGTCCACATGCCCGCATTATGACCTTCATGGACACCCGGCGCAGAGTCGTCCACCTTGATGCAGCGGAATACCGCATTGACGCCCAGCTCCTGCACATTCTGCAATGCCATCCAAGGCCCCGGACGGCTGCCTGCTTTTAGATCACCGGTGGCGATCACGCAGTCAGGCGCATAGCCACGCTCAGCCGCTGCCTGCTGCAGCACTTCCATCACCGGGCGCGGATAGCCGGAACAGGAACCGATTTTGATCCCCTGCCCGCGCAGCCACTCGACCGTGTCCAGCGTGCCCGGAATCAGATCCGCATGCTGGCCCACCTTGGCGATCTGCAGCGGCATGAAGGTGTCATAAATCAGGTCCACATCCTCATCGCTCATGGCGCGACCGAACTGCGCCTGCCAACGAGCGGATATCGCCGGATTATTACCCAGGGCGCGGATATGGTCCCACTTGCCCATGCCCATGGGGCCACGCGCTTCCGCCAGGCTGATATCGAAATCGAAAGCCGTGCGGAACGCCTCGACAAAAATGGTGGTCGGCGCGAAGGAACCGAAATCCACGGTGGTACCGGCCCAGTCGAAAATGACCGCTTCAATAGATGACATAGTTGTTCTCCTCAGGGGCGGCCATTCAGGCCGCCTCGGCTTCAGTTTCAATTCGATTCACAACTCGCTTTCGGTTCAGACGGTGACGGGCCCAGGCCGAAATCAGCTCGGAGATCACCACCAGCACCACGATCGACAGCAGGATGGCGGCGACGCGTTCGGTTTCCAGCTGCTGCACATTGCGCTTCAGGTACCAGCCCATGCCGCCGGCACCGAAGAATCCGACCACGGTGGCGGCACGGAAGGCCACGTCCCAGGTGTAGATGGCAATCCCGGTCCAAGCGGTCTGGATCTGTGGCCAGACGGCGTAGCAGAAGGTCTGCAGCGGGCTGGCCCCGGCCGAGCGCATCGCCTCTACCGGCCCCATGTCGATCACCTCGATCTCTTCGGCGAACAGCTTGCCGGCGAAACCGATGCAGAACATCACCAGCGCACAGACACCGGGCAGCATGCCGAAACCGAGGACGGTAACGAACAGGATGGTCCAGATCATCTCGTGTACCGAGCGGCTGGCCATGATAAACAACCGCGCCAGCGGATAGAGCACCCTACGGGACAGAGTGATGTTCCAGGACGCAAACCAGGCCAGGGGCGCGGCAACCAGCATGCCGATCAAAGCGCCCAGGTAGGCCATCTGCACCGTTTCCACGACCGAAGCCAGATAGTCGCCCTGCAGCACGTAGTCCACATCCGGTGGGAAATAGCGCTCGCTGAGCACCTCGCCGACGCGACCAAACAGGGTCAGCAGCCGGGCCAGATCGATGCCGAGAAAATCAATGGCGAACATCAGCCCCAGTAGCGTGGCCAGCAGAGCTGCGAAGCGGAACAGGTCTCGTGGATAACGGTAGCGGCTCCACTCCCGCGTAGACGTTTTCAACTGAATCGTGGTGTATGCATTCATGGCATGCTCCTAGACAATCGCCTTGCGGGTGTAGTGGGACAGGATCTCGCCGAGCAGAATCAGGCTGAGGATCGCCAGAATCACCACGGTCACGCCACCGTAGTTGTACATCGCCATCTGGCGGAAGAAGGTCAGGCCCAAGCCACCGGCACCCACCAGCCCCATGATCGCCGAGCGGCGGATATTGATGTCCCACTCGAAAATGATCGTGCCCAGCACCACGGTCTTGATCTGCGGCAGAATACCGTAAGTCATCACCTGAAAGTTGTTGCCGCCAACGGCCCGGATCGCTTCCACCGGCTTGGGGTCGATGTTTTCGATCGCCTCGGCGGTGATCTTTGAGATGAAGCCCACCGAACGCATGGCGATCGCCAGGATGCCCGGCAAAGCCCCCAACCCGACGGCGGCGACGAAGATCAGCGCCCAGACCATCTCATGGATGGAACGGCTCAGGGTCATCAGGAAACGCCCGAACGGATACAGAATCCGTTTCGACGGGGTCACGTTGAGGGCGCCGAACCAGGCCACCGGCAACGAGAAAAACAGCCCCAAAATGGTGCCGAGACACGCCATCAGGAAGGTCTCCAGCATCGGGATGCCCAGATGTGGAATCAGACTCCAGTCCAGCGCCATGAAGCGCCCGACCGATTCCATGATTTGGCCAAACGTGCCGACGCGCGCCCAGTCGGTATCCTCGATGATGATCACCTGGACACTGCCGAGCACAGTGACCAGCACCAGCGCCAGCATCAGCAGCTGTACCCACTGGCGGCGTCGCCGACTGCGCTCCAGCTCAGCCTGTAAAGTAATGAGATGGGTCATGGTGTCCTCAGAGCACTTCCAGTTCATAGATGCGTTCGAGGTCGCTGTCCGCTAGGTCGGCGGTCTTGCCATCGAACATCATGCGCCCACTCTGCAGCCCCAGAATGCGGTTACAGAACTCTTTGGCCAGCGCCACATCATGGATATTGCACAGCACCGGAATACCCAAGTCACGTGCGGTATCACGGATCAGCTGCATCACATCGCGGGAGATCTTCGGATCCAGACTGGCGGTGGGCTCGTCAAGCAGCAGCAGTTGCGGGTCTTGCATCAGAGCTCGGGCGATGCCGACGCGCTGACGCTGGCCACCACTGAGCTGATCGGCACGCTTGTCGACATGGTCGATCAGGCCCACCCGGTCCAGCAGTTCCAGTGCCCGCTGGATATCGCTGCGCGGGAACAGTTTGAACAGGCTTCTTGTCGTACCCACGTAGCCGAGACGTCCAGACAGCACGTTGTCCATCACCGACATCCGGTTCACCAGGTTGAACTCCTGGAAGATCATGCCGATATGGCGACGGGTTTTGCGCAGCTCACGAGCCGACAGCGTGGTCAGCTCCTGACCAAACAGGGAGACACTGCCCTCGCTGGGTTCGACCAGCCGGTTGATGCAACGGATCAGGGTGGATTTGCCCGCCCCGCTGGGGCCGATGATGGCGTAGAAGTCTCCTTCCGCCACATCGAAGCTGATCCCCTTGAGGATATCGTCGCCGGTCTGGGCATAGCGGGCTTTCAGGTTCTGCACTTGGAGAATGGACATGCGGTTCTCGCTTTCATTGTTCTAACGACCGGACCGGAGCCGCCCCGCAGCTCCGGTCTCGGCTATTACTGCTGGGCTTTTTTTCGTGCTTCGCGCAGTTCACGCACGATGTCGTAGTCGGCATCGGTCATGGCAACGAAGCGGTTGGAGTTCACGTTATCGAGGAATTGCTTCATCTCGGGCTTTTCGTGCAGTGTGAGGAAGGTGTGACGGATCTTCTCTTTAAGATCGTCACAGAGTGCGCCACGATAGGTGAACGGGTCCTGCGGGATGGGTGGAGAGCGCCAGAGTACGTTGAAGTCTTCCAGCTTGACCATGCCGCGATCAACCACGTTGTCGAAACGGTGGCTGGCCACGAAGCCGGCATCGACCTTGCCTTCGTAGACCGCCATGGTGGTCAGGTCATGACCGCCTGTGTAGACCACCTTGGAGAAGTGATCATCCAGTTTTTCGCCCAGCACCTTGGTGAAGGCGACGCGCGGCACTAGGTTGCCTGAGGTGCTGGCCGGATCGCCCAGACCCAGCACGGAGTTGTCCAGCGTATCAATGGAATCGAATTTGCCGCCCTTGCGGCTGATCAGTACCGCTTCGTACCCCGGACCTTCAGGCTGCAGGTGACCCGGACGCTTGGCGTAGGTGGCGAACACCTGGATGGACGCGTCTTTTTCATTGGCGATCACATAGGAGTTGGCACCCTGTACACTGATGTCGACCCAGCCGCCGATCATCGCTTCCATCACGGAGGCATAGGAAGTCGGCATGTAGAACTCGACTTCTTTGCCGGTGACCTCCGCCAGATAGTCAATCACCGGTTTGTACAGGGTCAACTCCTGTACGCTCTCCTCGGTCGGGATCATCGAGAATCTGAGAGTGTCGGGGTTTTCACACTCCGCCGCCTGCAGCTGAGTGCTTCCCATAACGGCCGCCGCCGTCATGGCCAGGGTGGTAACATGGCGTTGCAAGGACTTGCTCAGCCGGGTACGCAGTTGCTTGTTCATGATCAGACCTCGGGTCGATTCACTGTAGGTTTTGGGCGGATGCCCGTGGATGGAGGTTGTCGCTGACCGCCAGAAAGCGGTCCTTGTCGCCAATGAAGTTGGCGCCACGTTCACCAGCAAAGGCCGCGTCGACGATTTCGTCCCACTCCTCATCACTGATGCCGTAATCCTGATAGTCCGTCGAGACACCAAGCTGCTGCAGCATCTGCTCCAGCCGTTCGATACCGGGATCAACCGGCGTCCCGAAAATCTGCGCCAGCAAGCTGTCCAGCTCGGTGTTTTCCCCGCTCACGGCACGCAAAATGGTAGGCAGCGTAAAAGAGCAGGCTTCGCCATGGGCCGTGCCATGCCTCAACGTGATCGGGTAAGAGAGGTTGTGCGCAATCGCCGTTTTGGTGTTAGAGAACGCCACCCCGGCCATGAGTGCCGCCCCCGCAATACGGGTACGCAGCATCAGATTTTCAGGCTCCTCCACCAGCACCGGCAGCCACTCGATGATTTCACGTGCGGCACTGACCGCTGCGGCACTGGAAATCGGGTTGCGGTTGACGTTCCACAGACTTTCCAGCGCATGGCTGAGCGCATCCAGCGCCGTGCTCACTGTCAATGACAGCGGCAATTCCAGCGTTAGCTCCGGATCTACCAGCGCCACTTCCGGGTAGAGTTCGGGCAGAGACAGCGAATACTTGCGCTGGGCTTCACTGTGCCAGACCGTCGCCCAGCAGGTTACTTCACTGCCGGTCCCGGCGGTGGTCGGAATGGCAATGATCGGCACCGCTACCAGCTCTTCGCGCCCGTCCCCCTGCTGTAAAAACCGACGCACCCGGTTAAAGTCGCCATTGGCACCCGCCAGCACTTTGGCGGTATCAATAACGGAACCGCCACCTAGGGCAATGATCACCTCCGGTGCCTGGTCAGCTGTCATCCAGCGGGCACAGGACGCCTCAAGTTCGGTGAAGTCCGGATTGGGTTGGATATTGTCGATTACCAGTGCCGGTTCTCCCACCAACGCAACAACGCGCTCGGACAAACTTTGGAACACGGAATCGCTATAAGTCACCAGCGCATAGGGTCGCCCCTGCAAGGAGTCCGCCAGCGTTTCCAGAACACCTGCACCGAAATGGATATTGACCGGATTATGAAAAGCCCACATTCAAATTAGCCTTAGCTGTATTAACAGATTGCAAAGAACACTCGACCGTTATCGGGTCCGGATGACCGGAGGCCTTCAGGGCCGGTGCTTCAATGGGTAGGCATTATTGAATTCGGGCGTGACACCAAGGTGTCGCGGGGCTCAACTACGGCTAAACGTAGTTTCGTAAAATTGAATTACTGTTGTGTGAAATCAGCCCGTCTCTCTCTGGAAAACAGGCTGGCGACCAATATACTCTTCCATGAAATCGCGCAAGCAACGAGCACGGGCATTGAGCAGCCTGCCATCAGGCCAGACAGCGAAAATTTCCCGGCGCGGGCCGGACCATTCAGGCAGAACAATCTTGAGCTGCCCATCTTTCAACGGCCGCTGAATCTCATTGTCGGGTAGCAAGGTTATACCCAAACCATCACAGGCAAACTGCGTCACCAGAGAAAGATCATCCATCAATGCGGAAGGTGTCGGATGCATGCTTAAACTACGACCGGTTGGCGCGTGTTGAAGGGTCCAACAGGACAGTGGCTTGAAGACGGCTATACGATGATCTTGCAGCTGTTCAAGTTCAACCGGTTCACCCGCCTCTCGCAGATACTCCGGTGACGCCACCATCCGGGTGCAGACTCGCCCCAGCCTTTTCTGATATAGACCCGAGTCTGGTTGGGGACCGATGCGCAGTGCGATGTCGATCCGCTGCTCCAACATATCTTCGGTGCGATTGCTCAGCATCAACTCCAGGCGCACGTCTGGATACGCCTTCATGAAGGCGGTCCACATCGGCCGCAAAAACCCCGCCGCCAGATTGGTCGGTGCCGATACACGAAGCTGCCCGCTCATCTCCCGACTATCGCGGTTAAGCCGTTGAGTTACCTGCTCCAACTCATCGATTAGGCCGGCGTAAGTCTGATAACAGGCTTCACCCTCTCCTGTCAGACTGAAGTGACGTGCCGAGCGACGAATCAACTGATAACCAAAGGCTTGTTCCAGCCGCTTAAGCCGGCGTGTAACAGTTGCAGCCGGCAATTTGAGAGAGTCGGCTGCAGCAGCCAAACTGCGTAGTCGGGCGATATGAATAAACAACGCCAAATCATCAAATGATGGTTTCATATTTGTAATTAATGATTGCATTTCATCTTGTATTTAATGTTTCAGCAAGTATATACACTCCTGCTCATCATTCACGCTCAACCTCAGGTACGTCTATGAAGCAGCGGCTCTGGTTTACCATGTTCATGTCTTTTTTCCTGAGTTTTTTCATGACCGGTTACGTCACCTGGCTCAATTTGGGGTTCAGTGAGCTGTATCTCGCACAGTGGTTGCGAGCCTTTTGCATGGCCTGGCCAGCAGCAGGGCTGATTGCGTTCACATTCGGGCCCATTGCTCAACGCTGGGCGCACCGTCTGACTGGAATTATTTGAATATACTTAGCTGTAATACTTCGATCCGATAACAACCATAAGAGGCCATCATGATTATCCACGAAAAAACGGGCACTCCCAGTGCCGAGCGCGTCGCCATTTTTCTTCGAGAATTGGAAATCGACGTAGAACGGAGCGATGTTGATATTCGTGCCGCCGAAAACCGGACTGAAGCCTTTATGAACAAGGCACCCAATGGGTTAATTCCTGTACTGGAGCTGGATGATGGCACTCATATCTGCGAAAGCGTGGCCATTTGCCGTTATTTCGATGCCACCACACCCAACGACAAGGCCCTGTTCGGTCGCACACCACTAGAACAGGCACAGATTGAGATGTGGCAACGCATTATTGAACTTCAGGGCGTTGTGCCAGCCTTTCAGGCATTCCGTAATATCTCTGGCTTTTTCAGTGATCGTGAAACCTGTATCAAGGCGTGGGGAGAAGAATCACGTACACGGCTGATCAACTTTCTGCCGATACTCGACACACAACTGAGCAAAGCTCCTTATGTTGCCGGGGCATCTTTTTCGATTGCGGACATAACAGCCTATGTCCTCTGTAGCTTTCTCGGCCGTCTGGAGATCGAACTGAATAACACCCTGCCCAACCTGCAACGCTGGCATCAACAGGTCAGTCAGCGTCCATCCATTCAAGGTGCTTGAAGATGATCGAGCTTTATACCGCCGCGACCCCCAATGGACACAAAATTTCCATTGCACTGGAAGAACTCGGCCTTGAATACCGGGTACATGCGCTGGACCTGTCGGCGCAGGAACAGAAAACAGCCGAGTTCCTGGCGATCAACCCCAATGGCCGTATTCCGGCAATTATCGACCGTGACAACGATGATGTTGCCGTCTTTGAGTCCGGTGCCATTCTGATCTATTTGGCCGAAAAAACCGGTCGACTGCTGCCAACGGATCTTAAGGCACGTTCCCGTACCTTGCAGTGGCTAATGTTCCAGATGGGCGGTGTCGGCCCGATGCTGGGCCAAGCCAACGTGTTCTACCGTTATTTTCCAGAGAAAATCCCGGCCGCGATTGAACGCTATCAGCATGAGGGACGACGCCTTTTTGAAGTGTTGAATACACAACTATCCCATCACCGTTATCTGAGTGGCGATGAGTACAGCATCGCCGATATCGCTACCTGGCCTTGGGTACGTATCCATGACTGGAGTGGCGTCTCAGTCGACGGGTTGGAGCATTTACAACGTTGGCTCGATGAGTTGGCCGCACGACCAGCCTGCCAGAAAGGGATTGAGATTCCACCCCGCCGGGAACAGAGTGATGCCGACCTGGCCAAGGAAATCAACCAGATGGTTATCCGCTGAGTCCGGCGAAAACGCCAGGTTTAGACGGACACCAACACCAGCCCCAGCAACATCACACCGAGCCCCTGCAACCGTGGCGGGCTCATTGACTCTCGCAGCCAGAACACACCGATCACAACCCCCAGCGGAATGCTGATCTGGCGCAGCGCCACGACGTAACTGACTTCACTGACCATCGACATGCTGACCAGTATCAGCAGATAGGTGCCGATAATGAAACTGCCCGCCAACATCGTCCAGCCTAGGTCCGGCAACTGCCGCAGTGATTCGCCAAAACCCCAGCGGATCAGGGGCAGCATCCACAACAGACAGCTGATCGCTTGCAGCACAACAAAGCTGCTGCCCGCATCAAAGGCACTCATGCCCTCCCGCTTCATGATCAGAATGGCCGCACTGTCGAGTACCGAATACCCGGCCGTAGCCCCGGCGGCCAGCAACACCCAGCCGATGGCAGGCGTGCAGTAGTTGCGCCAATGCCAGTCGCGCCAGCGCACCAACGGCAATGCCAGCGAGCCCAGCATGATCAGGCCCATACCGATCACATCACGCGGCAGCAGCTGGCTTTGGCCATAGACCAGCACAATCACCACCGGCACCACCAGCACCGGCAGCGCCCGTGCCAGCGGATAGACGATATTCAGGTTGCCGTGGCTGTACGCCTTGGCCAGGCCGCTCATATACAGCGTTTGGCACAGACCCGACGCCAGCAGCAGCCACCAGAATTCAACGGGCAGTGCGGACACCTGCGGCCAGGCCCGGATCAGTAATGGGCTGAACAGCAGCATGCCAAAGCCCATCGCCCAGGCATAAAAACGCACCGTCTGAGCGGTGCGCTTGCCGATCAGGTTCCAGCCCGCGTGCAGCAGGGCTGAAACCAGAATCAAGCCAATGGCCGTGGGTGTCACGGCTTCTCGCCCATGGCCAAACGAGCCGAGATCTCTTCCAGACAGGGAATCACATCGGCGATGCTGTCGATCACATAATGCGCACCGCTGCCGGTCATACGCTGGTAGGCGGCTGCACGACGCTGAGCCTGTTCCGCATCACCCAGTGCCTGCCAATCCTCCAGACTCATGCCCACCTCGTTGCCGCTGACCGCTACACCGATGGTCCACATGCCAGCATTCAAGCCCTCTTCGATACCGGTCAGGGTGTCATCGATTTTGACGCAGGCGCAAAGGTGCTTCACGCCCAGGTCCATGGCGTTTTTCAGGCTCATGTACGGGTAAGGACGGCCCTTGGGCACTTCAGTGGCGCAGACGTTGCTGTCAGGGGTGTAGCCCTGCTCGGCCGCTCGCGCCAGCAGGCCTTCGATCATGCTGCCTGCATAGCCGGTATTGGCACCGACACGAATGTCGTTGTCACGCATCCACGCCAGCGCTTCGGTCAGACCCGGAATCAGCTCACCCGTCTGGGCAATGGCATTGATCTGTAGCGGTACGAAGTCGTCATACATGCGGTCGATATCGGCCAGTGTTGGCAGTACGCCCTTCTCTTCCAGCCAGGCATCCTGAATGCGCGGATGTGCGCACAGCTGGCGAATGTGTTCACGCTTCTCGGTTCCCATCGGGCCACGGGCTTCCGCTTCGCTGATCGGTACGCCTTCATCGGCGAACAGGCGCTGGAACGCACGAATCGGGGCCATGGAGCCAAAATCCACGGTGGTGCCCGCCCAATCCATGATCACGGCTTCAATGGGGCCGGTGTAGCGGCGTTCGAACTGGTACGTCTGAGCATGTGCAGTCATTGGGTCTCTCCGGTCAATTCAATCACGTCGGTTACGTTCAAAAGATCAGGCACTGGCGGCCGCGTTCAGGGCATGTGCCGGTGTGCCATCAGGGATATTCATCTCGTTCAGCACAGTGGCTACCGCAGCCAGTACCGCGTCGATCTGCGGATCATGCAGCTGGCCGATACAGCCCAGACGGAAACTTTCCGCTGCGGTCAGCTTGCCTGGATAGATAATGAAGCCCTGCGCCTTCATGCGGTCGTAGAAGGTCTGGAAGTCGAAATGTTCATGCCCCGGCGAGAAGAAGGTGATGATGATCGGCGACAGCCATTCATCACTGAGCAGCGTCTCGAACCCCAGCTGACGCATGCCGGCGACTAGGCGCTGCTGGTTGCGCTGGTAACGGGCGTGACGACCGGCAACTCCGCCCTCCTCCCCATGTTCCTTCAACGCCTGCAGGAACGCCGCGACCACGTGGGTTGGCGGGGTGTAACGCCACTGGCCGGTTTTGGCCAGATACTGCCACTGATCGAGCAGGTCCATACTCAACGAATGCGCATTGCCCTTGGACGCCTCCAGCGCTCTCTGGCGAATCAAGCTGAAGCCAAAACCGGGCACGCCTTCAAAGCACTTGTTGGCCGAAGAGATCAGCGCATCGAACTGAACCGTTTTGGCACTGATCGCCACCGCACCGAAGGCGCTCATGGAGTCGATGATCAGGCCCCGTTGGTGACGCGCCACGACCTCGGCGATCTCTTCAATCGGGTTGAGAATGCCGGAGCTGGTTTCGCAGTGCACCACCGCCACATGGGTAATCGCCGGATCCGCAACCAGAACGGCTTCAACCTCTTCCGCACGCGGCGGCGCATAGTCGCCCTTGTCCAGCGCCACATAGTCACGGCCCAGATAGTCCATGATCTTGCCCATGCGCTGACCGTAGGCACCATTCATCAAGACCAGCAGTTTGCCTGCTTTCGGCACCAACGTGGCCAGCGTGGCTTCCACGGCAAAGGTGCCGGAGCCTTGCAACGGTACGCAGACGTGACTGTCCTCGCCGTCGATCAACGCGATCAAATGGCGGCACAGCTCGGCGGTCTTGGCGCGGAAGTCGCCATCCCAGGAACCCCAGTCCTGCAGCATCGCCTGCTTGACGCTCAGGGTGGTGGTGATTGGGCCGGGAGTCAGCAGATAGGGCTGTTCTGTGTTCATCTCAGTCTCTCTTATCTGGTCTATACCAGTGTTTCGGTGCAAATTTTTTTTCAGTTAGCACTGACGCCAGCGCTGGGTGCGTTGCAGAATCTGGTGGCTAATCAGCCAATGCAGTGTTTTCGCTGCCAGTGAGGTCAGCATCAGCAACACCGCCATCGCGGCCGCCGGTGCTATATCGCCCGCTTCATCCATATGCAGCACGGCTACTGACGCCAGCGTGGTGTCGGCCGAGTACAGGAATACCACCGCCGAGACCGTAGTCATGGCGTTGACGAACAGGTAAACCGAAATATCCAGTACCGACGGCAGTGCCAGCGGCAAGGTGACACGGCGCAAAGTGGTGTAGAACGGCACTTTCAATGAGGCCGAGACCGCTTCGAATTCACCGTCGATCTGCTTCAGGCTGGTCACGGCGGTCAGGTGACACACGGTGTAGAAATGTACCAGCGTGTTGAGGACCAGAATCGCCATGGTGCCGTAGATCGCATTGAACGGGTTTTGCGGGTGGTTGAAAAAGAAGATGTAGGCCAGACCCAGCACGATCCCCGGCACCGCCATCGGCAGCATCGCCAGCAGTTGCAGCAGTTTGCGTGCGGTCGGCATCGGTTTGATCTTCTCGCTCATGTACGCCACCAGAAAGATCACGGCGGTACCAATCACGGCGGTCCAGGCCGACATCTGCAGGGAATTGAAGTAGGACGCCCAGCCACCGCCATCCATCATGTCGAAGCGGTAGTTATTAAGCGACAGCTCCATGTTGTAGGGCCAGAAGGTGATGAACGAGGCGTACACTGCCATCCCGACCACCAGCAGCAGGAAGCCGCATACCAGGGTACAGAACAGGGCCAGCAGGGCATCACGCAGCGGCGATTTTTGCGGCTGCAACGGGACGGCACGTGACGACAGCTGTGCCGACTGGTGACGCTGTACCCGGCGTTCGACAATAAAGGAGACCAGTGCCGGCAGCAGCAGGATCACACTGACCACCGCCCCCATCTGGAAGTTTTGCTGCCCCACCACCTGCTTATAGATGTCGGTGGCCAGCACGTTGTATTGCCCACCAATCACCTTGGCGACGCCGAAATCGGTGATGGTCAGGGTAAAGATCACGAAGATGGTGTTGATCAGACCGTAACGTACCGACGGCAGCGTCACGGTGAGGAATACGCGCCAGGGCGGTGTCTTCATCGATTTGGCCGCTTCGTACAGGCGTGCATCACTGTTGCTGAACGCGGTGATCAGAATCATCAAGGCGTGCGGAAAGGCCCAGAAACTCAAGCCCATGACGATGCCGACCGGACCGTAGATGCTGTCTACCGGTAGCCAATCCTTGAGGATGCCCTGGTTGCCGAACAGGTAGATCATGCTCAGCGCCGGCAGCAGTGACGGCGCGAACAGTGGCAACATGGTCAGTATACGGAAGCCTTTTTTACCCACCATGCCGCTGCGGGTCAGTGCATAGGCAAACACAAACGCCGTCGAGACCACGATGACCGTGGTCCAGATGGCGATATTGAGCGAGTTGAGGATCGACTGAGTCAGGGCCGCATTGCTGAAATAGGCCACGAAGTTGCTCAGGCCAATAAACTCGCCCGCCGTATTCTGCAAGCTTTTGACCAGCATCGTGGTCAGCGGCATCAACAGTGCAATCAGCAGGAACAGCACCCCGGCCGCCACGATCAGGCGCTGCAGCCAGGTTTCGGTATCAAGGCCGCGCTTACGCGCGAATGTCAGGGTCGCGGACATCATCAGGCTCCTGCTACCTGCATCGCCGCGACGCCCATGCTCATTTCGGCAGGCTGCGCATGGGGCTGATAGCGTTCACCGCCCTGTTGTGCCTGCGGATAGAACTTGAGTGCCGCCTTGGGAATGCTCAGCCACAACGACTGACCGACACCGGCTTCCAGATTCTGCATCTGCTCCACCGGCAGATCTACCTGCACCAGCGGCAGCTCGGCATCCAGCGTCATCTCCAGACGGGCAAATGCGCCCATGAAATAGACCTGATCCAGCTGTGCCTGCAGCACCAGATGCTCGTCACGATCCAGCCCCCAGGGGCCATCCTGCAACTGTACGCATTCGGGGCGGAAGCCAAGCGTGCCTTCCGCACAGACCGGCAGAATCAGCGGAGTCTGCACTTCCTTGCGGCCCAGCATCAGGTTGCGATGGTCCAGCACACGGGCGGGCAACAGATTCATGCTGCCGACAAAACGGGCAACGAATTCGGTGGCCGGTTGCTGGTAGATCTCTTCCGGGGTGCCGATCTGAGCGATACGGCCGTGATCCATCACCACGATACGGTCGGCCATGGTCAGCGCCTCGTCCTGGTCATGGGTCACCATGATGGTGGTGATGCCCAGCTTGCGCTGCAGGGCGCAGATTTCATTGCGCAGATGCAGGCGTACGCGGGCGTCCAGTGCCGACAGCGGCTCATCCAGCAACAGCAGGCCGGGCTCGGTCGCCAGCGCACGGGCCAGGGCGACGCGCTGCTGCTGGCCGCCGGACAGCTGACCGGGGAACTTGTCGCCGATATCCGGCAGGTGGATCTGATCCAGCAACCCCTGCACGCGCTGCTGACGCTCACGGCGCGGGATTTTCATATTGGCCAGACCGTAAGCGATGTTGTCGTTCACGGTCAGGTTGGGAAACAGGGCATAGGACTGAAACACGATACCGAAGTCGCGCTGCTGTGGCGGCAACACCGAGACATCTTGCCCTGCCTGCACAATCGCGCCCTCCTCCTGCTGCTCAAGACCGGCAATGGCGCGCAACAGTGTGGTTTTGCCGCAACCGGACGGACCGAGAAAGCAAACGAATTCACCTTCCTGGATGTCCAGTGAGATATCGTCCAGCGCGGTAAAGCTGCCGAAGGATTTGCGCAGATGTTCAATCTGCAGATAGGGGGTTGAGGTATTCATGTTCAGTCTCCGTAAAAAACCCGCGAGGACGGCTGGTGCCATCCTCGTAATCAGACGACCCGCGCTTACTTCTTCGCTTCGCTCTTGCCGTCGTAGCGCTGCTGCCATTCCTTGAGGATGCGCGCACGGTTCACGGCGGCCCATTCAAAGTCATTGTCGATCATGCGTTCGGCGATATCGGTCGGATAATTGGGGACCGGCTTGGCCACTCCCGGCATGGCAACCACGGCATAGTTGTCGTTGTAGAGTGCGTTGGCTTCACGCGTCACGGCCCAGTCCATCAGTTTCTGTGCTGCTTCCAGCTTGTCGGTACCGTTGACGATGGCGGCCGCTTCCATATCCCAGCCCAGCCCTTCAGACGGGAAGCCCAGATCGATCGGCGCACCCTTGTTGATCAGCTTGGCACCTCGATACGCGAAGGAGATACCGATCGGGGTTTCACCGGAAGCCGCCATCTTGCAGGGCTTGGAGCCGGAGTGGGTGTAACGGTCGATGTTCTGGTGCAGGTCATCCATGAACGCCCAACCCTGGTCTTCACCGAAGGTCTGCAGCCAGCTGGCTACATCCAGGTAACCGGTGCCGGAAGAGTTCGGGTTCGGCATCACCACATGGCCCTGATAGACCGGCTTGGTCAGGTCTTTCCAGCTGGTCGGCATCGGCAGACCATGCTTTTCCGCTTCGATGCGGTTGTAGCAGATAGACGCAACCCAAGCGTCCATGCCCACCCATGAAGGGGTTTCATCCTTGTCTACGAACTGGCCGCTCAGGGCTTCCACCCCCACCGGCTTGTACGGCTGCAGCATGTCCTGCTTCTTCAGCACCAGCAGGCTGGTCGCGGCCACACCCAGAATGGCATCTGCCTGGGGGTTTTCCTTTTCGGCCAGCAGACGCGCGGTGATGATGCCGGTGGAATCACGCACCCAACGAATTTTTACATCAGGATTAGTACTCTCGAATGCCTTGGCGTAAGACTTGAGCTGGTCGGCTTCCAGTGCGGTATACACCGTCAGTTCAGTGGCGGCCTGAGCACCACTGGCAGTCAGGGCAACCGCGGCAGCCAACAAGGTCTTCTTCAGAATCGATGTCATGGTGCGTTCCTCATATCCGGTTAAGCAGGGTTTAGTGAGTGCTTGCAACTGGTCTATACCAACCAATTCTTACAGCACTCTGTTGCAGAACGATGAACGAAAGGTTGCAAGTTGTTTAACCGGACCGTTTATTACTGCGTGCCAGCGCACAGCGAATGCGAAAGGCCTCACTGAACGGGTCTACCGCGCCAAAACGATCAAGTGCAAAGGGGGCGTGATCACAGAACGGTGTCTGCTCCAGCGCCTGTTCGGCCAGCAGCCGACCGACACCGCCGGACAGCGCGATGCCACCGCCGGAGCAGCCGCTGGCGACCAGCAGACCGGGGATAGCAGTCTGGCCCAGCAAAGGCTTGCCGTCGGGGGTATAGCTGGATATCCCACTCAAATAATGCGCAATGCCGAGCTGTTCGATGGCCGGGAAAACCTCGGCCAGCCCGGCGTAACCGGACTCCAGACATTCCCAGCCATCAGGGTCGCAATTGAACAGATAGCCGTGAATATCGGCGGGCAATGTTGCCGGATCACCGTAGACCGGCTGCTGGTCTCGCAGGCCGAACAGCAGACCGCCCACTTCAGGACGTGCATAAGCGTTGGCATCCGGCAGGATCACCATGGGCGAATCAACGGGAAACAGGTCGTGATTGTCAGCGCTGATCCAGTAATGACTGCGCACCGGTGCCATCGCCAGCGACACGCCCTGTTCCGCCAGTAACCGGGTAGACCAGGGACCCGCACAACAGATGACCGTGGTCGCCGCCATCACGCCCCTGGATGTCTGAACGCCGGTAATGCGGCCCTGTTCCTGAATCAGTGCCTCAACGCGGCACTGCTGAACAATTTCGACACCCAGGCGACGGGCAGCGGTGATATACCCCTGCGCCAGCTGCACCGGGTCCATGTAGCCATCGTCCGCGACAAACAGAGCTTCCGCTGATGACGTCGACACCAACCAAGGCGCATGCGCATTGACGGCGCTGGCATCCAGCCATTCCGCCCGCAAACCCAGCGTCTGTGCACTGGCCGCCGTATCGCGCAAATAGGCCTTGCCTGCCTCACGAGTCGCCAGATGCAGGCTGCCTACCTGCCGTAACGGCAGCGGCTCGTCCAAAACCTGATTCAATTGATCGATGGCGTGAAAAGTCTCCGCCACCAACGCAGCCATGGCCGGATCGGGCCGGACACGAGTCAACAGGGCTGCGGCCTGACTGGTGGTGGCGGTCGCCAGCATGCCGGCCTCGACCACACGGATGCGGCTGCCAACCGGTGCCCGCTGGGCCAGCGACCAGGCCGTGGCGGCACCGAGAATGCCGCCGCCAATGATAAGAAAGTCTGTTGCGGGGTACTGCATGTTCCGTGCTCCAATCTGGTATAGACCAGATTATGAAAACCAAACATGACAATGCGGTGACCAAATTATTGCAGCAGGATATTCGGACTAGTGACGGTCGCCGATCCGCACGGAGATCTTGAGCGCATCATGCAGCCAGTATTCGCGGTCCAGCTCCAGAAATTCGCCACGCTGATCGAAACTCAGACGCTGAATGTACAGCCCCGCCGTGCCCTGATTCACGCCCAGCGCTTCGGCTTCAAGCCCCTTAAGGGCCAACGGGTAAATTTCAATGTCACGGTGTTCGGGGCACAGATCGTACTGGTCACGCAGCATCTGCCAGATCGACACGTCGGTGCTTTCACTCAGCAGCCCCGGACAGTGCGCGGGGTTGATGTAGTTGTGCTCCACCAGCAACCCGCGCTCATCGACATAACGGCGGCGGAACACATGATAGATCGGTGCGCCGATGGCCAGTCCAGTGATCTCACTCAGCCAGGGCGGCGTCTCCGTCAGCACCTTGGACAGGGTTTCAGTGCGTGGCCGAAAGCCCTGCTCGGTAACATAGCGATTGAAACCCACATCCCGGCTCGGGTCATAGCGCAGCCGCTCCGGCGTGATATACCAGCCGCGACGGTTGGAGCGGAAAATAAGGCCCTCGGCTTCCAGCTGGGACAGCGCCTGGCGAATGGTCACCCGCGTGGTATGAAAACGTTCGGACAATTCACGTTCAGAGGGCAGGCGCTGCTGGCTGCCCAGTTGCTCATCTTCGATCCACGTCCAGAGACGGTCACGAAGCTGGAGATAGACGGGGTAATCAATGCGAGACATCTAATTCACTCTGAAACGGATACAGACGGTCGAGAAGGAATATCAGCAGGGACACTCTGAAACAGGCAATCTGCGCCCACGAAAGCACGCACATGCACCGACGCAGAGAGGTGAAAAGCCCACCCGCTATCCTAATCCTTCTTGATGACGACATCATGACACTACTCCTGCTTTACACCCACCCCGCCACTGCTACAATTGCGGACGGTTATAGCATTGGTAATCCGCCCTCAACTGCAGGATGTGTGAATGAAGTTTCGTTTTCCGATCGTCGTCATCGACGAAGATTTTCGCTCCGAAAACATCTCGGGCTCAGGTATTCGTGACCTGTCCGAGGCGATCAGCCGCGAAGGGATGGAGGTCATCGGCTTCACCAGTTACGGTGATCTGACCTCGTTCGCACAGCAAGCCAGTCGTGCGTCCTGTTTCATTCTGTCGATTGACGACGAGGAGTTCGGCTCCGGTTCCGATGAAGACGTCGACAAGGCTTTGGAATCGATTCGCGCCTTCATCGGTGAAGTGCGCAAACGCAACGCCGACATCCCGATATTCCTGTACGGCGAAACGCGCACCTCGCGGCATATTTCCAATGACATCCTGCGCGAGCTGCACGGCTTCATCCACATGTTCGAGGATACCCCGGAATTCGTTGCTCGCCATATCATCCGCGAAGCAACCAAGTATCTGGATTGCCTGGCCCCGCCGTTCTTCAGCGCACTGATGGATTACGCCAGCGACAGTTCCTACTCATGGCACTGCCCGGGCCACTCCGGCGGCGTGGCGTTTCTGAAAAGCCCGGTCGGCCAGATGTTCCACCAGTTCTTCGGCGAAAACATGCTGCGTGCCGATGTCTGCAACGCCGTAGACGAACTGGGCCAGCTGCTGGACCATACCGGACCGGTCTCGGCCAGTGAAGCCAATGCGGCGCGTATCTTCAACGCCGACCATCTGTTCTTCGTCACTAATGGCACCTCCACCTCCAACAAGGTCGTGTGGCATTCAACCGTAGCACCGGGCGATATTGTTGTAGTCGACCGCAACTGCCACAAGTCGATCCTGCACTCGATCATCATGACCGGGGCCATTCCTGTGTTCCTGATGCCGACACGTAACCATTACGGCATTATCGGCCCGATTCCGAAGAGCGAATTCGACCCGGAAACGATCCGCAAGAAGATCGAGGCCAACCCCTTCGCCCGCGAAGCGAAGAACAAGAAACCACGCATTCTGACCATCACTCAGAGCACCTACGACGGCATCGTCTACAACGTCGAAACCATCAAGGATATGCTGGGCAACACCATCGATACCCTGCACTTCGATGAAGCCTGGCTGCCGCATGCCTCGTTCCACGAGTTCTATCACAACATGCATGCGATCGGTGCCGACCGCCCGCGCTCTGACGAAACGCTGGTGTTTGCCACCCAGTCAACGCACAAGCTGCTGGCAGGCCTGTCGCAGGCGTCACAGATCCTGGTACAGGATGGCACCAACCGCAAACTGGACACCCATCGTTTCAACGAGTCCTACCTGATGCACTCCTCCACCAGCCCGCAGTACGCGATCATCGCATCCTGCGACGTGGCCGCTGCCATGATGGAACCGCCGGGCGGCAAGGCCCTGGTCGAAGAGTCGCTGCTGGAAGCGATCGACTTCCGTCGCGCCATGCTCAAGGTCGACAAGGAGTTTGGCGATGACGACTGGTGGTTCAAGGTCTGGGGACCGGACGTACAGGCCGAGGAAGGCCTGGGCGACCGCGACAACTGGATCATCCACGAAGATGACGAATGGCACGGCTTCGGCAAGATCGACTCCGGCTTCAACATGCTGGACCCGATCAAGTCCACCATAATCACCCCGGGGATCAACCTGGAAGGCAAATTTGATGATGTCGGCATTCCGGCGGCCATTGTCAGCAAGTACCTCGCCGAACACGGCATCATCATCGAAAAGAGCGGGCTGTACTCGTTCTTTATCATGTTCACCATCGGCATCACCAAGGGCCGCTGGAACTCGATGGTGACCGAACTGCAGCAGTTCAAGGACGACTACGACCAGAACCTGCCGATGTGGCGCGTGATGCCGGAATTTGCCAAGCGCTATCCGCAGTACGAGCGCACCGGCCTGCGTGATCTCTGTACCGAGATCCACAACGTCTACAAGCAGTATGATGTGGCGCGCATCACCACCGAGATGTACCTGTCCAACATCGAACCGGCAATGACCCCGGCCGATGCCTGGGCCAAGATGGCGCACCGCGAGGTTGAGCGTGTATCCATTGATGCGCTGGAAGATCGTGTAACCGCCATGCTGGTTACCCCTTACCCGCCAGGCATCCCGCTGCTGGTACCGGGCGAACGCTTCAACAAGACCATCGTGCGTTACCTGCAGTTTGCCCGTGACTTCAACTCACGATTCCCGGGTTTCGAGACCGATGTTCATGGTCTGGTGCGCGAAAAAATCAACGGCAAGGATGCGTACTTCGTTGATGTAGTCAAAGACTGATATCAACAACTGACAAACATACAAAAAAGCGACTTATGATAGTCGCTTTTTTTATACATGTAATAATTTCCACATTTTTTGTGGGTAGTCTATATTGGGCCAAGGATTATTTTCCCATGGCGACAAAAAGGACAAAAATGCCCATGAAAAAGAACCTGCCGGTAACGGGACACGCCGTTGATTTTTCGGACGCGACCAACATTCTTTCCACCACTGATTTGAAAGGCAAAATAACCTACATCAACCGCTCATTTATCGACATCTCGGGCTTTGAGGAAGGCGAACTGCTCAATCATAACCACAATGTGGTGCGTCACCCCGACATGCCACCGCCCGCATTCAAGGCGCTCTGGAGTACCGTCCAAACGGGCCAGTCCTGGATGGGACTGGTCAAGAATCGCTGCAAGAATGGTGACCACTACTGGGTCAGTGCCTATGTCACCCCGATTCAGGCACAGGGGACGACAGTCGAGTATCAATCAGTGCGTACCCGACCGGAACCGGAACAGGTTGCCCGGGCTGAACAGCTTTATGCCCGTTTGAACAGCGGCAAGGCGTTTTCACCGGCACTGGCTGCCCGTGTGAAGCTGCCAACCAAACTGCTGGCCACAGGCGGATTGGTCGGCATGATCGCCGCCGGTCTTGCGTACAGTGGCCTGTTCGCCACCGCCACCCTGCTGCCGGTACTGGTAACCGCCCTGCTGACCAGCCTTCTGTGCATGCTGATTGTCAATCCGGTGCACAAAATCATCGAACGCACCCGTCAACAGATCTCCAACGACCCCATCGCGCGTCATATTTATACCGGGCGCGACGATGATGCCGGTCAGTTGGAGTACGCCCTGTTCAAGTTGAGGTCAGAGGCAAAAGCGATCGCTGGTCGCATCAACGATTCTGCCGATCAGCTGAGCCAAAATGCCACCCGCCTCGCCGACGCAGCCCAGCGCAGCAGTGACGGACTACGTCACCAGCAGGCTGAAACTACCTCCATTGCCTCCGCCATGGCCGAAATGGTTGCCAGCATCAGCGATGTTGCCCGCCACGCACAGGCCAGTGCCGTCAGTGCCGAAAGCTCCAGCCAGGTGGCACATGATGGCCATACGCTGATGAGCGACGCCCGCGAGGCCCTGAATGCTTTAAGCGAAGACATTGAGGAAACCACCGGTGTGATTAATCGGCTGGCCGAGAGTAGCGACAATATTCATGGCATTCTCGACGTGATTACGGCCATTTCCGAACGTACCAACCTGCTGGCCCTGAATGCAGCGATTGAAGCGGCACGTGCCGGTGAGCAGGGCCGCGGCTTTGCAGTGGTGGCAGATGAGGTGCGCAATCTGGCACTGCAGAGTCAGGCCTCGGTCGGTGAAATCCAGCAGTTGCTGGATACCCTGCATCAAGGATCACGCCAAGCCACGACAGCCATGCGTGCCAGTCAAACAAAAGCGGAAACGACGGTGGGGCGGGCATTGGAAGCCGCAGAAGCGCTGCAGCAGATCGCCTCCGGCATCACCCAGATCAGCGACATGAACACCCAGATCGCCTCGGCTGTCGAGCAGCAGTTGAGCGTAAGCAGTGAAGTAGAACGTAATGTCGAATTGATCAAGGATGTAGCGGGCAACAATCTGGAGCAAGGCCGTGAAACCGAGGCATCGGTCGCACAGATGGCCGGGCTTTCTCTGAATCTGCAGCAGCTGTCGACCCATTTCTGGTCACTGCGAACCTGATTACGGATTGGATCAAACACAACAGCAGGGCGCCCCGGTCGGGCGCACCTGAAACGGTTAACGCGTCAGCTGGCTCTGCACCCGGTCTTCAAGTGCTGTCAGCTTGGCAACGATATCTGTCGAGATAACCGATACCCGGTCATAACAGGCTTCCGCCTTGTCTTGTTCCCGCGCCGCCTTGTGTTTAATAGCTTCCTTCACCAGTGCATGCAACTGCTCATGTGGTGTCTCGATGCTGCTGAATTCCGACAGACGGCCATAGTTCTGCTTGCCTTCCGCGTAGTACCACTTGCCAAAAGCACAATCAAAATGTGATACCGCTTCCTTCTCGCTCAACGTCGACTGACCATCCAGAAAACTGCGCAAGCGCGTTTTCCATGACAGGTGTGCCGTTTTGGCGGTACTGAGGTCGATGCCTTCATTACTGGTTTCAAAGCGTGCCACTTCCTGCATCAATTCCTCAATGTATCCACTGATGCCCTGAGTCGCCGCAACCGATTGCTGCGAGTACACCGCCGTCCGTCTGGACTCGTCGGCAATACCGGTAATATGGCGATCCATGTCCTGAGCCACCTGGCTTTGCTCTTCAGATGCGGTCGCGATCTGGGTATTCATGTCGGAGATGACACCAACAGCATCAACAATACGCAGGATGACGCTGCGTGCTTCCTCGGCATTGGCAACACTTTCCTCGGCCAGCTGCTGACTGGTGCCGATGGAGCGTACGGCCGAGGTCGATTGTTGCTGCAGGCGCTCCACGATACGGGCGATGCTCTCCGCTGATTGTCGGGTTCGTTGCGCCAGTGTTCGCACTTCATCGGCGACCACGGCAAAACCACGGCCCTGATCACCGGCACGTGCAGCTTCAATTGCGGCATTCAAGGCCAGCAGATTGGTCTGGTCGGCCACGGCGGTGATCACATCCAGAATCTGGCTGACCTCTTCACTGTCTTTCGCCAGTTGATGCACCACACTCCCAGACTCACGCACCTGGTCGGCAACGGCACCAATCTGGTCACTGACTTCGGCCACCAGTTGCTGACCGCCCTTGGCGGAATCATTGGCCGACTCGGCAGCAACAGCGGCATTGGCCGCACTTTGCGCCACTTCCTGTACGGTAGCGGCCATCTCGGCAACAGCAGCCGCCACCATTTCGATCTGGGCCTGCTGCGTAGACACACCACGGTCGGTGTCATTCAGGTCGGAATTGACCTGAGCGATGCCGGTACTGATACGGCTGGACGTTTGGGTGACCTTGTGCAGCAATTCCCCCACTTCCTTGATGATGCCGTTATACGCGGTGTAGTTTTGTCCGATTTCGTTCTCGGGGTTATCGATTTCAATCGGAACCGAGAAATTCCCCTTGGCCAGCACCCGCAGGTGGTCACGCAGGTTCTTGATCTGATTAAACATCACGGTCAGGCCGAACATGCGCCCCATGACCAGCAGCACCAACACCAGCAACGTGACACCCAACGCCAGATTCAGCAGCCATTTCTGCTCGGTCAGCGCCCGTTGTTCCATCAGGCCAACCGCCTGATTCATCGACTTGAGCACATCCAGAGACTGCTGCTGCAGCCGCGCCAGTTGCGCGGGATCGGCATCGGATTGCTGAGCCTGCAGGACGGTTTGTTTGTAGCTCTGCCACAACGTACCGACCTGCTCCAGCTGAGCACGAATGGCGGCATCAGTGCGGGCCTTGATACCCATGCTGTCATCACCATTCAACAATGCCCGATGCGCCTGTTCAAAGCTGCGAATCGTCGCTTGCGATACATTCGCGTCGAGTACACCATGTTGCTGCAACAGGGTCTCTTTGGCCAAACGCTGGCTAAGCATCCGCTGCTTACCAGCAACATTGATCGCGGTCGCATCACTGCTGTCCGCCAGCCACACGGAAGCACCGATCACGGCTGTCAGAATGAAAATAAGAACATAGGAGAACATGAACTGCGCATCCAGCGAACGCAGCCCAACCTGCTCCAGCAGCCGTTCCAATGCGTTGCCAATGCGAAAACGTATAGACGCACGGTCCATCGAATACTTGAACATGAGGCATCCTGATCAGTTGAAGTAAGCACAATGTGTATGTAATTGGGAGCATAATGCCAGCGCTCCCTGAAAGCCATACTTCTTATGGGGTTTGCTGCTGCAGGATGAGGTTTGAATACGCAGGGGAACAGGGACGGGATACCCGGCCGGGCAGCGATCCCCGGCCGGTGAACAATCGGCTTACTTCTGTTTTTTCACGAACTGGGTCAGGATCACGATCTGCTGCCCTTCGACACGCCCTTCAATCTGCTCCGGGTTGTCCAGTACCAGTGAAATATTGCGCACAGCCGTGCCGCGCTTAGCCGTCAGACTGGAGCCCTTGACGTTAAGATCCTTGATCAGAGTGACTGTATCGCCCGCTTCCAACACAACGCCGTTGCTGTCCAGATGGCGCACAACTTCGTCATCAGCCAAATGATCCCCGGTCGCCTGTGCCCAACTCAGGGTCTCGTCGTCCAGGTACATCATGTCCAGCAGGTCCTGCGGCCAGCCTTCGCCGCGCAGACGGTTGAGCATACGCCAGGCCAGCACCTGTACCGCAGGCACCTGGCTCCACATGCTGTCATTCAGGCAGCGCCAGTGATTGGGGTCAACCTGGTCCGGGTTGTCGATCTGAGTTCGGCAATTGCCACACAGCAGAACCGACTGATCAACGCTGTCATCCGCTGACGGCGGTACCGGGAACACCGCCAGATCGTCGGTCGCGCCACAGAGTTCACATTTTGATTCGCTGCGGGTATGCAGAGCCTGTTCGATAGTCATGATCGACCCTCCTTAGAATGAAGCCGCGCATTATGCCAGAACCCTCGGTCTTTTTGTGGCCTTTTCCGATAGGCAGAGTCACCAGACCTTGAACTCAGGCGTCAGGCGGAACCGCCAGCCAGTTGATTTCGATGGCGGTCGCCGCACCAATCACCACATGATCCAGCCCCGGAGGCAACAGCGCCCAAGCCGGACTGATCTGCACCCGTCCCCCCATAATTTCGGCACGGGTCTGTGGATACAGCGGGATTCGGGTTGGCTCGGCAAAGCCGTCGGGCCACAGCGGCTGGTTGGTCGCACGATCATATTTGTCACTGGCACCCAGCGTATGCAGAAATTCATGCACGGCAATCAGGTTATTCTGTCCCTGATAGTCGACACCGGCATAGCCGTTGACCAGGCCGATCTGACCGCGCTGCAGCCCCAGTGAATGCGTCGGCATCGCCACCGGACTGTTCGGCAAGTGGTAATTCATGAAGATACGAGCATCGGCGTCACCACTGTAGCGATCATGACGCCAGACCCAGATACGCATTTTCAGCGACCACCAGACCGCATCCACGATACTGGGATCATCCGGTACCTGAGGCGGTACGGCATCTACCTGCGGGGCCAGATGGACGACGACCGGTTGCTCCAATGCCATGCGATAGCGGGCGGCCTCGCGACGGAAAAAGGCCTCGATATCGGTAAAGTGCTCCGGTTGCAGCTGCTCAATATACGCCTGCGTCAGCGCTTGCCCGTCGGCGTTGACCGGATAGATCGCCAGCTGCACAGGCTGCTGCCACCAGACTTCATTGGCACGACCAAACCAGCGATTCGCCAATAGCAGGATCAGAATGATCAGCAGCAGAAATTGAATGGTTCTGAGTAGAATAAGCCTGGTCATGCCGCCTCAACCGAAGACACCGATCACTACAGCATAGCGCAGTGCCTTGCCCAGCGTAATTGCCACCAGGCTGGCCATAAACCCCAGCCGCAGCCATCCGGCCATCAGACATAAAGGATCACCGATCAGTGGCAACCAGGCCAGCAAAAGCCCTGCCGGGCCATACCGTTCGAGCCAGCGTTTGGCGCGCTGATGTTGCGGTTTATCCAACGCCTGCAACGGATAGCGCCGCGCCAGCCAATAACCCAGTCCCCAGGTCAGCACACTGCCCAGCACATTACCGGCCGTAGCACTGAGCCACAGCAGCCACAAAGGGTGCGACGCCTGCGCCACCAGCCAGGCGAGTAATGCTTCTGAGCCACCGGGCAGCAGTGTGGACGAGATCAACGCGCTGAAAAACAGCCCCACCGGCCCCTGCAGCAGCGTACTCACATATCCATTCCCTGACGGATACAGCGCAGCAAGCCGTACTCGTAGCGACCGGACAACGTTTCATGCACCGACTTGAGTGAGTCGCCAAACTGCTGGCGACAGAAATGGATGGTTTTCTCGATCTCTTCACGCTCGGCGGCCGGCAACTCAACCACCTCGTCCACGCTGATCTGCCCCTGCCCGATCGCCTGTGCCAGATGACCATAGATCACATTGGCCGACAGGCGTTGTTGACGGCCCACTTGTTCCACACTCATGCCGGAACGGTAAAGCAGGACGGTCTGCTCGGCCTGATCACTGACATCAGCGGCTGCGGTGGTGTCATGTTCGGCAATCAGGTCCAGGAACGGCTGGCCATACTGCTCCAGCTTGCGTTCGCCGACACCGCTGAGACGACGCAGCTGTTCGGCGGTCAACGGCCGGTACAACACCATTTCCATCAACGTGGCATCGTGGAAGATGACATAGGGAGGTACATCCTGATCCTGCGCCAGCTGTTTGCGCAGGGCTCTGAGCGCTTCCCACAGGCGGTTTTCATCCGCATCCAGACGCTGCTGTGCGGCCGAGTTACGGCTCTTGCCGGCACTGCCACCGCCCTTGGACTGCGGACGCTGGTCACGACGCAGCTGCAGGGTCTCCTCCCCCTTGAGCAACGGTCGGCAGCGTTCACTCAGATGCAACACACCAAACCCCTGAGGGTCGACGCTGAGGTAACCGCGTGCAACCAGCTGGCGGAATACCGAACGCCACTGCTGGGCATCCAGATCCTTGCCGATGCCCCAGGTAGACAGTTGCTCATGGCCGCGCTCGCGGGTCTTGTCATTGGACTGCCCACGCAGAATGTCGATGACGTAATTGACCCCGTACTGCTGGCCGCTGCGGTACACCGTCGACAACGCCTTGCGTGCTGCATCGGTCCCGTCCCATACCGGTACCGGTTCCAGGCAGGTATCACAATTGCCACAGGGCGCATGCTCGGGCTCGCCGAAGTACTCCAGCAAGGCCTGACGGCGACAACTGGTGATTTCACACAACCCCAGCATCGCTTCCAGCTTCTGCCGCTCGATCTGTTTCTGCGCGTCTTCCGCTTGCGACCCTTCCAGCATCTGCCGCAGAAAGATCACATCCTGCAGGCCATATACCATCCAGGCATCAGCCGCCTGACCATCACGACCGGCACGGCCGGTTTCCTGATAATAGGCTTCAATGGAGCGCGGCAGGTCCAGGTGGGCCACGAAGCGCACGTTGGGCTTGTCGATCCCCATGCCGAACGCCACCGTCGCCACCATGATGATCGACTCTTCGGTCAGGAAACGGTGTTGATGATGCGTACGTAAAGCTGAATCCAGACCGGCATGGTAGGGCAAGGCATTAAAGCCGCGTTCGCACAGCCAGGCCGCCGTCTCTTCCACCCGTTTGCGTGACAGGCAGTACACTACGCCAACATCCTGCGCGTGTTCTTCACGGATAAAGCGCAACAGCTGCTCGCGTGCACGGTTCTTCTGGCCGATGCGGTAGCGGATATTGGGCCGATCGAAGCCGCATATAAATGCACGGGCATCAACCAGCTCCAGCCGATCAAGAATCTCCTGCCGGGTGCGTTCATCCGCCGTTGCGGTCAGGGCGATACGGGGCACACCGGGGTACAGGTGGCGCAACTGGTTGAGCTGCATGTACTCGGGCCGGAAATCATGCCCCCACTGGGATACGCAATGGGCCTCATCAATGGCGAACAGCGCCAGCTTGCACTGGTTCAACAGCTGCTGAGTACGAGGCTGCTGCAATCGCTCAGGCGCCACATACAGCAGATCCAGCTCGCCAGCCCGCAGGCGACGTTCAGTGTCCTGCAGCTCATCCAGCGTCAGCGATGAGTTCAGACAACCGGCACGAATGCCCAGCTGCGACAGTGCGCTAACCTGATCCTGCATCAAGGCGATCAGCGGCGATACCACAATGCCGCAGCCTTCACGCACCAGTGCGGGCAGCTGATAACAGAGCGATTTGCCACCGCCGGTCGGCATCACCACCAGCGCATCTTGCCCGCCGATAAGGGTGGCCACAACCTCGTCTTGAGGATAGCGGAAGGACTCGAAGCCGAATACATCGGCCAGTATTTGTCGGGCGTGTTCAATCATGCGCGCATTATCCGTGATCGCCCGCATGAAGTCATCCTGCAACCATATCCCTTACCTGCGCTTCGGGGTAGAATCATGGCTGCCATTTTGTTGCGGATACACTGACCATGACTATGAATATTGCCCTGATCACTGAAGACGAACTGGATCGCCTGGAAGAGTTTCTGTTCTCGCCGGCGGTTTCTGATGAAGCCCTGGACCTGATCGGTGCCCATGGTTTCATGTGCGCCCTGAACATCAGCCCCAAGCCGGTTGCTGAAGCCGAGTGGCTGGAGCAGTTGTTTGATGGCGAGCCCAAGTGGGCATCTGACACCGAGAAGAACGAGATCCTTGAGCTGCTGCGCAAGCTTTACCGCACTATCGGTAACGATCTCTACAACGATCAGGAAATCCTGCTGCCCTGCGAGCTGAGCCTGGAGCCGGAAGAAGACGAAGAGCTCACCGAACTGACCACCTGGTCACAGTCATTCATGGAAGGCGTATTCCTGAATGAGGAAGACTGGTTCGGCCAGGATGAAGAAACCGTTGCCGGCCTGCTGTTGCCGATCATGGTTGCCTCTGACCTGTTCGAAGATGAAGACGTACGCGAAATCAGCCAGGACCGCTCCCTGCGTGAAGAGATGTGCGTACAGATCCCGGAAGTACTGGTCGATCTGTACCTGCATTTCCACGCACCGGAAAAGTAATTACCGTGATCCGCAACCGGCCGGGCATCTGCCCGGCCATCCGCGTCATCAGTACGTGACTTTCAGTGAACTGCCCTGCCCCAACATCCGGATACGATCACCCGGATTGAAGAACTGACCGTTTTCCACTTCCTGTACCACCGAGACAATCCGTCCCGAATCCAGCCGCACGGTAATTTCCTGGCCCTGACGCTGCGTAGTCGCCTGCTCGACACGTTGACCGATCAAACCGCCGGCGACTGCACCCACCACCGTCGCCAGTGTACGGCCACTGCCGCCACCGATCTGGTTACCGGCGATGCCGCCCACGATCGCACCGGTGCCGCTACCGACCACACCATCGGCACGCCCTTCGATTCTGACCGCCGTTACCGATTCTACCGTGCCATACTGAACGCTCTGCGCCTGCCCGACCTGGCTGCGGCTGTAACTGGTACCGTACAGCCCTTGTTGCGCACAACCACCCAACACTGTTGCCGCCGACAGCACCACGGCTACCATTACTTTTTTCATAAGGCTCTCTCTACTTGATCTTCAACACCAATTGACTGAGCAACGCCCAGACCAGCTCCTTCAGTTTGCGATACCAGGGCCGTTTTGACCACTCGGAGGCGGTAATCTCGGTGCATTGCTCCAGATCCGCACGGATCAGCTGTTCGACCTGCGCGGTCAACGCCGGTTCCACCACCTCGACATTGGCCTCCAGATTCCAGCGCAGGTTCCAGTGATCCAGATTGCAGGAACCCAATGATACCCAGGTATCCACCAAACCAACCTTGGCATGCAGAAAGCGCGGCTCATATTCATAGATGCGCACCCCGGCCTTGAGCAAGCGACGGTAGTAACGCTTGGACGCATGATAGACCCAAAACTGATCGGTATACGGCCCTGCAACCATCACCCGCACATCCACACCGCGTTCGGCGGCCTTACGCAATGCCGAGCGGATCGAAAACGAGGGCATGAAGTAGGCCGTGGCCAGCCACACCCGCTCGCGGGCGGCGTTGACATGGTTAAGAAATGCCACCTTGATATCCTGCTGATAAAGCCCCTGGACGGTGGTCACCTTCATCAATGCAGGACCCTGATCGGGCCGTGCAGAAGGCGCAGGCAGTGATTTCCCGGTGCAGCGAAACCAGAGTTGCTGATACAGGCTCACCAGGTCAGCCACCACCGGCCCTTCGATACGGCACATCACCTCATGCCACGGACACCCGGGGCGTTCCGACAACCAATACTCATCCGCCAAACCAGCCCCGCCAATGAAGGCAATGCGCTCATCCACTACCATCAACTTGCGATGGTCACGGGCGAAATTGCGGGTCAGCTTGTTCAGCTGCAGCGGGTTGTAAATCACCAGCCGGATACCGGCGGCCTGCAGACGCTGACGGTCCGCACGACTCAAGCCGCGTCCGCCAAAGCCATCGATGATCAGGCGCACAATGACGCCCCGCCGCGCAGCGTCGGTCAGTGCATGAATGAAACGATCCGTGATCTTGCCGGAGATGGCCAGGTAAAACTCCAACAGCAGGGACGATTCGGCCTGCTCAATCGCAGCCAGCATGGCCGGAAAGAACTGTTCGCCGTCCACCATCAGTTGGATCTGGTTACCGCCACGCCAATTGAAACGCTGTCGCATACCGAAGCCTATTCCCTACATCTGCCGCTGCCCGTAAAGCCGCGCATACAGGCCCTGCTGGTCCAGCAATTCGTCATGACTGCCCTGTTCGATCACCTGGCCATCTTCAAACACATACACCCGATCCGCCTGTTTCACGGCACTGAGACGGTGCGCCACGATCACTGTGGTACGCCCGCGCAGGAACTCGGACATGGCGCGATGCAACGCAAACTCGGTTTCGGTATCCAGCGCAGAGGTCGCCTCATCCAGAATGACCACTGCTGGGTCCGACAACACCATGCGCGCAATGGCCAGACGCTGACGCTGACCACCGGACAAGCGCACGCCCTGACGCCCGACCCGCGTTTCCAGACCCAACTCCAGCGCCGCCACAAACGGCTTCAACTGGGCCACCTCCAGTGCATTCCAGAGCTGCTGATCGCTGAATGACCGCCCCATGGTCAGGTTATCGCGCACCGTGCCGTTAAACAGCGCCGGCTGCTGCAATACCGTGGCCACATGCTCACGCACACGTTCCAGACCAATGCGCTGCACCGGTACGCCATCAAAACAGATCTCCCCCTGCTCCACCGGATAAAGCCCCAACAGCACTTGCACCAACGTCGATTTGCCACCGCCGCTGGCCCCAACCAGTGCCACTTTTTGCCCGGCGGGAATCTCCAGCGAAATGCCGCGCAACACCTCTTGCCCCTGCGCATAGCTGAAGTGCAGGTTACGCAGGCTGATACCGACGGTTTTGCGGCCCGCAAACGGATCTTGCAGTTGTGGATAGCGCGGCTCGGGGCGCAGCGCCAGCAAATGATTCACCCGCTCCAGCGCAGCTTTGGCACCAAACCAGGCATACTGCATGCCCAGTATTTCCTGCACTGGCCCCATCATGAACCAGAGATAGCCGAATACCGCCATCATTTGCCCCACCGACAGATCAGAAAAAACCACCATCAACATGGCAACGGCACGGAACACATCAACACCGATCATGAATAGCATGAAGCTGAACCGGTTGGCCGCGTCGGAGCGCCATTCAAAACTGGTCGAATGGTCACGTACATCTCGGGCACGGTCGGTCAGTTGCTTGAGGTAGTGTTGCTCACGATTGGCAGCCCGGATCTGCTGAATCGCATCCAGCGTTTCGGCCAATGCCGACTGAAACAACTCATACGCGGAATTCTCACGCGCCTTCAAATGCTTGACCCGCTTCCCAACGGCCATGGTGAGCCAAATCACGAACGGGTTCAGGAACAGAATGAACAGCGCCAGCTGCCAGTGCATCCAGATCAATATGACCGCCGTGCCGATGATCGATAGTACCGCCACCAGAAAGCGGCTGACCGAACTGCCGACAAAACGGTCGACCGTATCCAGATCGGTAACAAAATGGGACGCCACACTGCCGCTCCCCAGCGTCTCATACTCGGCCATGGAGATGCGCTGTAGACGCTCCAGCAGCCCGGCACGGATACGATAGATAATGTCCTTGGAAATGATGGTGAACTGGCGTGCCTGCAGCACGTTCAAGCCGATGGAGAACAGCCGCAACAGGATGGTCAGTACCAGCACCGCGCCGATATACAGCTGCGGTCCTCGCCAGGTTTCCGGCAGTACTGCGTTAACCGCCTCTACCAGAATACCGGGCTGTTGTAACAGCACCTCATCTACCAGCAGTGGCATCAATAACGGTAACGGCACGCTCAACGTGGCCGCACCGATCGCGATCAGGTTGGCCAGTATCAATTCACGCTTGTGCTCAAGCGCAATATTGAAAATATACCGCCAGGTATAACGAGATGGGTTGGATAGGGACACCCGAAGCTCCTTGCAACAGACAACATCACAGGTTTTACGCAGAAACTCGCCTGCCTGATGTTAAATGTACGCCAGCCCCGAATATAAAAACACCCGCAAACGCGGGTGTCGTGTCACGCAAGATGCCGTTGATCAGTTACCGGCGTCCTTGAGCATGGCATACAGCTGATCCTTGAGCTGCAGCCGCTTCAACTTGTGCTCTTCCTCGGTGCGCGTCGAAACCGGCTCAACTTCCGATTCCATACGCTCGACGTCCTTGGTGACCATGTGATATTCATCGAACAGGCGAGCAAAATGGCTGTTTTCCATTTTCAAAGTATGGATCTGCTCGCGGTATTCCGGCAGTTCGTGGACCAGGTCGTGATGTTCGATTGTCATGTACGATGCCTTCCTGCAGTTGTTGTCGTTGTGTACATTCACTATCCTTCAGCTATCGACTGGCGTCATTGATCCGCATCAAGAGGGGTTCCATCACGCCGCACTACGGGAGGCAGAATTGATTTATACCCATGTCATGCTCAACACACCGGTCGGGCCATTGACCTTGCAAGCGGATGCTCAAGGTTTGTGCCGGGTCGACTTCGGACTGCGTGCCCGTATTGAATGCTGCACCCCGACCCATCCGGTTTTACACGCGGCGGAAACACAGCTGAACGCTTACTTTCGCGGCGAGCGCACCACCTTCGACCTGCCGCTGGCCCCTGTCGGCACAGCCTTTCAAGGCGAAGTCTGGGATGCGCTGCAGGCGATACCCTATGGCCAGGTACGCAGTTACGGCGACATTGCCGATAGCGTCGGCCGACCCAAGGCCTCCCGCGCGGTCGGCATGGCCAATAACCGCAACCCGATCTCCATCATTATTCCCTGTCACCGAGTCGTTGGCAGCAACGGTGCATTGACCGGATACGGAGGCGGCCTGATCACCAAGATTCTGCTCCTGGAGCTGGAACATGTCGCCCTCGTACCCGCCACGCAGCCGGAGCAGTACCGTGTACAGATGCGCAAGCGTGGCAATACACCTTAGGAGACTCGACCTCGGCGTCGAATAACGGTAGCTTATGCACCCCACCCCCTGCGTAGAGTGAAGCTGCCACCGATGGATACCCTGACCCTGCAGCCGCTGGCCCACGCCAACGGCGAAGTTCAGATTCCGGGCTCCAAGAGCCTGTCCAACCGAATCCTGTTACTTGCGGCTCTGGCCCAAGGTACCACCCGGATCACCAACCTGCTTGATAGCGACGACGTGCGCCACATGCTCAACGCACTGCAGGCGCTGGGCGTACACTACACGCTGGCCGATGATCGCCGCAGCTGCGAACTGGAAGGGCTTGGGCGTACCTTTACCTGTAATGAGGCGGTCGAGCTGTTTCTGGGCAACGCCGGCACCGCCATGCGCCCACTCTGTGCAGCCCTTTGCGCCAGCACCGGTGAATTTACCCTGACCGGTGAACCGCGCATGTATGAACGTCCCATTGCTGATCTGGTGGATGCTCTGTTGCCGCTGGGCGCTGACATCGATTACCTCGGCGAGCCCGGCTACCCGCCCATGCGCATTCAAGCCAACGGTTTGCACGGCGGCGAAGTCAGCATCAAGGGCAATATTTCCAGCCAATTCCTGACCGCCCTGTTGATGGCGGCACCGCTGGCCAGTAGTGACCTGACCATCAACGTAGACGGCGAACTGGTCTCCAAGCCTTATATCGACATCACCCTGCATACCATGGCGCTGTTCGGTGTTGAAGTTGAGAACCACAACTACCAGCGCTTCGTCGTCAGGGCTGGGCAAGTGTACCGCTCACCGGGCGAAGTAATGGTTGAGGGGGATGCATCTTCGGCGTCTTACTTCCTGGCTGCAGCGGCCATCGCCGGTGGTACCGTTCGCGTCTACGGCGTTGGTGCCGACAGCGTACAGGGCGACAAGGCCTTTGCCGAAGTATTGGGCAAGATGGGCGCAAACGTCAGCTATGGCCCGACCTGGATCGAGGTAACCAGGGGTGAGCTGAACGGTGTGGATCTGGACCTGAATGCGATCCCGGACGCGGCGATGACGATTGCCACCACAGCGCTGTTTGCCAAAGGGCCAACAGCCATTCGAAACGTATATAACTGGCGGGTCAAGGAAACCGATCGCCTCAGCGCAATGGCAACCGAACTGCGCAAGGTCGGGGCTGACGTGGTAGAAGGGGAAGATTTCATCGAGATCACACCGCCGGCACAGGTGCAGAGCGCTGCGATTGATACCTATGACGACCACCGCATGGCGATGTGTTTTTCCTTGGCGGCTTTCGGTGGTGCGCCGATCACGATTAATGATCCAGGCTGCACACGCAAGACCTTCCCGGAATATTTCAAACTGTTTGCGCACATCACTCGCTAACAGGCGCACGACCGCTTCAGTCCCGCTCACGTCAGCGTGGCTGAAGCACATCCTTCAATGGCGCGTTATTCCGGCCAGATCTGTACACCTTCAACGCTAACCGTTTCATTGGCATTGCTGACCCACACCTGGCCATCTTCAATGGTGACCTGCAGGTGCATGCCCCGTTCGACCAGCGCAGCCAATGCCTGACTTTGCTGAGCCGGTATCCGAATCACTTCAAGATTATCGAAACGGTGTACATTACCCTTGATGCCATCCCACCAGGGCGTGACTGCCTGGTCAGAGCCGTAGGCCAATACCAACACCTGGCTTGAACGGTTGCAGGCCTTGCGGATACGTTTGTCGCTGGGCAGGCCCACTTCGATCCAGAGTTCAACCTCTCCGGAATAGCTTTTGCGCCACAAATCCGGCTCATCATCAACACACAGCCCACGGGTGAACTCCAAGCGCTCATCGGCGCGCAGCATGAATGCCAGCAACCGCATCATCAACCGCTCTTCGGTTTCAGACGGGTGTTGCGCCAATGTGTGGGTATAGTCGGCGTAATGATGCCGATCCATATCCGCCAGCTGCAAGTGGACCCTGCAGACCGTTGCGTTCTGTGCCATCAAATCTGTCCGTTTTTATATCGTTAATCGTGGGGACAGAATCATCGCACCATTGGGGTCAGACTGCCAGCTCAATAGACTCGCTGAATACGTAGCCCCGCCCACGCACAGCTTTGATGGGCGAAGCACTACACCCCTCACGTATTTTTTTGCGCAGTCGACTCATAATCTGTTCCAGCCGCCGGTCATCATACACACGATAGTCTTCACCCAGCCCTTCCACCAGCCGTGCGCGTGAGACATGTTGAGGATGATGCTGTGCCGAAACCTTCTATCTGGAAACCTTCAGCTCGCAACAGAAAGCAGGCATCATCACTTAGGTCTGTATTATCTTTCAATAAGGCAATACGGTGCTGATACAGCTATATAACCTCCCTGCTCAAGCGACAGCTAAATACTGTCCCCTCTCGTCCGGTTTCGAGATTTATCTCACCCTGATAACGGTCCAGCATTTCTTTAACCACAAACAGCCCCAATCCCAAACCGGGAACTGACTCTTGCTCACTGGCCCTGAAATGACGTTCATATATATGCTCAAGCGCATATTCGCTGATCCCGTGCCCCTGGTCCCTGACGGAAAAGACAAGATGCTGTTTTTCCGGCTTTACAATCACAGCCACCGGACGCTCGGCAGGGCTGTATTTAAGCGCATTATCGATCAGATTCCGCACAATAACACTAAGTAAAGGCGCGGGCAGTCGAGTACGGAATAAAAGCGTCTCATCCACACCCTCAAATTCAAGCCGCTGCTGGCTCAACTCGGGAAACTCTACCACTACACTCTTAATGAGTGCCGCGATATCGTATTCATGCAGCAAAGTGCCTTCTGCCGCATCGATCTCATGACGCCCGCGCACCAGGCTCATCTGCAACAGTTGGTCAATACGGGCAACGGCCGCACGAATACGCTGATAGCGTCGCTCTCGCTGCTCACGCGCCCCAGGATCTTGCTCCAGCAAAACCAGAGACTGACTCGATGCATCAATGACTGCCAGAGGGGTTCTGACTTCGTGTGAGAACATCGCCATAAATGTTTCATGCGCTTGGCGCTGCGTGCGCTCAAGTTCCATTTTACGCACTGACATTTCTGTATTTCGATGAGCTTCAAGCAAAGACTTCTCTGATTTGCGTACCGAGAACATGATAATGAAATGCAAACAAAGCTGAAATGAAAGAATCATCACTGGAGCAATATAACTGGTGATTGCGGTAACACCAAGATAACCGCTGACGTACAGCGAATTGATAGAGCAGAAAATACCAAATGCAAAAAAACCACTGGCACGAAAACGTTGTTCGGCATTAAAGTCACGCCAATAAAAAAGCAGAATCAGTGATACGACCAACGGATAAACAATGACAAAGTTATTAATATGATACATGCCATCAATATATTCATCCCAATAAGTTAACAGTATGCCAGTCAGACTATGGCTAACACCAATAACGAACAGAATATCGATCCAACGGCGACCACGAAACGGAAAGGACAACATACGGTAGAAGAAAATAAACGCCAACATACCGGAGACTAATACTCCGTAGCGCATCCATATATTCTGATCAGCGGCCGAAAGGGCTGGGTAAAGCGTACGCAACGTACTGGTTGACAACAGAATAGTCACCATCAACGCAAACTCATAGGCGACGAAATAGAGAAACAGGCTGCGTTTAAGCCAGATTCCATTAATAAAGTTGATGATCAGAACCGTTAATACGATACCGATTAAGACCCCTTCCGAAAATACGCGGGTATCCAAATGGGTCACCAGCCGTTCTCCGGGAACCAACCGAACCAATAACGCTGACGTGCTGGTTGTGCTGAGCCGCATGAACACATCGATGCGGCCTTCCGGCAACTCCGATCTCACCACATGAAGACGGTTGTGCGCCGCATCACCTGAGTGCTCAACCTGGTCCCCCGTTGCCAACTGCTGAACCGGCCGACCAGCTTGCACCACGTAAATATCAACCTGGTCGAGATAGGAGGGACTGATGGAAAATGCCCAATCTGCGCTAATCTCGGGAGGGCGCTCCAACTCGGCATGCACCCAAAATGCCGAATGCGTATACCCTTCCCCGACCCCATGTGGAATCGGCTTGAACTCCCCGGCGCGAAAACGTTGCATTGCCTCTTCGAGACCAAGTTCGCCCTGAGGATCCTCAAGCAAGCTAAGCTGGCCATTGTCCAACGCTATGACCTGATTCCCAAGCGTAACCGGGGCAGCAAACGCGGGCGACAGGGTAAAGAGACCAAGACAGACGAGTAGCCATGTATAGATGCCCAGTCTCATATCAGAACAGCCTTGTCGCAATTAAAAGCCGGATTCTCGCACAAAAAGCGCCATAATGCGTGGCTCTGATGCAACAGCCAAGTGACGCATACCAAACAGAAGTAACAAAACTCTCTTCACCGACTTACACCAACTCCCACAGGCAGTTAACATGCAACCAAAGGAAACCGGCGGGACAGGAATATGAGCGAAGAGATCAGCCAACATATTGATCAGATGATCCGGCATGAAGATGACGATAACCGTAACCCGCTGCCGGAGCGGCTTGACGACCTGGAACCCGAACAGATCGCCCTGTTGCTGGAGTCATTGCCGCAGGATGTCCGTCGCCATGCATGGAATCAGGTATCGGTTGAACACTATGCCGAGGTGCTGGTGGCGATGCGCAGCGAGGCCCGCGAGAGCCTGCTGCGTCAATTCGATAGCGACACCCTTGACCAGCTCACCTCGGACCTTGATGCCGAAACCCTGATTGAACTGGCCGATTCTCTGCCGGATGAAATCGTCGACATTGCACTGGCCCGAATGGATGACCGCCAGCGTGGGCACTATGAACAAAGTGCCAGCTATGCCGAGGATCTTCTGGGCCGCTATGTTGACCATGAGCTGCTGATCCTGCCGCACAACAGCCGAGTACGTGATGCCGAGCGCCTACTGCGTCGCCAGGTACCGGACTACAGCGAACATGTCTGGTTGATTGACCGAACCGGCCGTTACACCGGTGCCGTGGCGATCAACCAGCTGTTTGGTGCCGCCTCACACCAGCCGCTGGCCGAACTGTACGATCAGGACCTGGAACCGCTGAATGCCGACCTGCCACTCAAGGACGCCTGTGACCGGTTTGAAACCGCCGCTGTTGCTGCCCTGCCGGTAGTGACCGCCGAAGATGGCCGCCTGCTGGGCCGCATGACTCAGCGTCTGGCCTTTGAAGTGGTACATGAGGGTTATGAAGCCCAACTGATGGCCAGCGCCGGTCTGGACGAAGATGAAGACCTGTTCGCGCCGGTCATGCGCAGCTCCAAGCGCCGCGCCACTTGGCTGGGCATCAACCTGCTGACGGCCTTTCTGGCGTCCTGGGCAATCGGTCTGTTTGAAGCCACGTTGCAACAGGTTGTGGCACTGGCTGTGCTGATGCCGGTGGTAGCGTCGATGGGCGGCATCGCCGGTAGCCAGACGCTGACCCTAATGATTCGCGGCCTGGCATTGGGACAGATCACCACCGCCAACATGATACCGCTGCTGAAAAAAGAGCTCAGCGTCGGTGGCCTCAATGGCGTACTCTGGGCCATCGTCGTCGGCATTGTTGCCTCCGTCTGGTTCGAAAGTGCCGCCATCGGCCTGGTCATCGGACTGGCGATTGTGATCAATATCGCCGCAGCGGCCCTCTCGGGTGTACTCATTCCGATTCTACTGGAACGGCTCAAGATCGACCCGGCACTCTCCGGCTCGGTCATCCTGACCACCGTCACCGACGTGGTCGGGTTCGTTGCCTTTCTGGGCCTGGGAACGCTGCTGCTGGTGTGAACCTGCTGCAGGCGCCTTACAACGTCCCCAGACTGAACGTCTCACCGGCACTCTCCACGACCAGTTCAGTGCCATGTGCGTGTTCAACCATGCGACCCAGCTCCACCAGCTGGTAGAACAGGTTACGAGCAATGCGCCCCTCCATGCCGAAGCGGATCATCAGATAAGGAGACGGTTCTCCGGTCGCGGCATCCTCTTCAACTCGGATCGGGTGCTCCGCATCGGCGCGCACTTGGTCACCGGTTGAGGTGGTAAACAATAGCTCCGGCCCCTGCTCGCCCACGGCATGCTCGACACTGACGACAAAGAACGGGGCATCGTCCACTTGAATCCCCACTTTTTCCACCGGCGTTTTCAGGAAGTAGCTCTCGCCCTCACGCCACAGAATACGGGAAAACATTTTCACCATCGCTTCACGACCAATCGGTGATCCTTGATAGAACCAGCGCCCGTCACGAGCAATGCGCATATCGATGTCGCCACAGAAGTCCGGATTCCATTGTGCCAACGGCGGAATACCGTCCTGCCCCTTGAGTTGCTGACCAATTGCTGCCGGATCGAATGTACTGCTCATTGCTTACTCCTTGAGCCATTGCGCACAACCATGAGTAGCTCTCACTGGCGCTAAAAAAGATTTCATCATGCTGATCAAATAAATGAATATAATTCAATCATAACAAAACACACACGAAGGACGACGGACATCATCATGAGCGAATCCCTGCAACAGAAATTTGCCGACCCTCATCGCAGCGTCTGCTTTGTCGGAACCACTCCGCCCAAGGCCAGCACCGAGGATATGCAGATGCAGGAGATTGCCGACCGCTTGCTGGCTCGCCTGGACACATTGGAGTATGACGGTTTGATCGTATACGACATTCAGGACGAAAGCAGCCGCATCGATACACCGCGCCCGTTCCCTTACATGGAAACCCGCGATCCGCGCGAATACTCGAAGCTGCTGAGCCAGAGTAGCCAGCGTCCGATCATCACCTACAAGAGCGTCGCTCAGCGTGATCGTGCCGACTTTGACCAGTGGCTGGAAGAGGCATGGAGCGATTACGACATTCGCAACCTGGTGTTGGTCGGTAGCCCTTCGTCTGAAGGCGACATCAAACTCTCGCTGAACGATGCCTATGCTGCACTCAAAGAGCACGACAAGCCGTTCCACCTCGGTGGCGTCACCATCGCTGAGCGCCATGCGGTGAAAGGCAACGAACACCAGCGCTTGATTAACAAGGTTGAAAACGGCTGCGAGTTCTTCGTTTCCCAGGCAGTATACAACGCCCAGGCGACCATCGATTTGCTGACCTCTTACGCCCGCAGCTGCCGTGAGATGGGCGTTACTCCCAAGCGGATCATCCTCACGTTTTCTCCGTGCGGCAGCGCCAAAACGCTGGAGTTCATGGAATGGCTGGGCATCTCGGTACCGGAAGCCACCCGCTACCGTATTCTGGATGCCGAAAAACCGCTGGCCGAATCGATCCGCATCTGCCAGAACAACCTGGAACAGATCCTGGACGCCTGCCTGCCGCTGGGCCTCCCGATCGGCCTCAATATCGAGAGCCTGACCAACCGCAAGGCCGAGATCGATGCCGCCATTCATCTGTACCAGTTACTGAAGGCAACCCTCGACCTGCGCCTGGCCGAGCGCCACTTGAACCAAGCCGGCTGATCCTCAACCCACCGCGCACCTCTGTAGGAGCTTGCTTGCAAGCGATTAGCCAATACTTTCGCCTGCAAGCGATGAACCGGTATTTTCGACTGCAGGCAGGCTCCTACAAAGCGATTAACAACCCTGCAAGCTCACACAACACCGCCCCCTGTTGGAGCTTGCTTGCAAGCGATTAGCCAATGCTTTCGCATGAAAGCGATGAACCAGCATTTTGCCTACAGGCAGGCTCCTACATGCCAATTATGTAGCGTCAGCTCATAACCAGACAGCATCCCAAAACGAATACTCCCTGACGGAGTTCACCAAACCAGCCCGTAGCGGGTTCGCCACTACATAACGTGCCATATCCACCAAGTCATCTTCCTTGCGCAACTGACGATCATGGAAGCCTTTTTGCCATACATCGATTGAGGTGCCCACCTGCTGACGAATACGTGAGGTCGTGCGGCTTTTAACTGCTTGAACTGTTGCAGAAAGATCAAGCTGATCGCCCAGCTGCATCAGCCAATGCAAATGATCCGGCATCACTACATACGCCAGCGTTTCGGCAGCATGATTCATCTCGTGCAATGAGTGAACAACAGCACGTGCCGCAGCGAAGTCATGGAAAATAGCGCGACGGTGCTTGCATACCGCGGTCACCAGATAAATCTGACCCGGCATCGAATAACGCCCAATACGTAAACGGTGAGAAGCATGCATAAAGCGTCCCTGCTTTCTGATATGCCAACAAACTGTCTCGCCTGCAAGCAGGCTCCTACAAACAATGAACCAACCTCTTCGCCTGCAGGCAGACCCCTACAAACGATGAACCAGCATTTTCGCCTGAAAGCAGGCTCCTACAAACGATAACCGATCCCTTCGTCTTCAGTCGCCCACTAGCGATCAACTTACACTTGCCGCCTGTAGGAGCTTGCTTGCAAGCGATTAATGACTTCTTCGCCTGCAGGCTACAAAGCGATTAACTTACCACCTCGCTTGCAGGCAGGCGCATCCCTTAGGATATCTGCTTGCAAGCGACCACCTTCTACTCTTCTGCCTTCGCCAGCAATTCCTGTTTGGTCCGCGCCAGCTCACGATAACGGTCGGCATGCCAGATCACGACTTTACGCTGCATGTCGATCTCATATTTAAGCTGACTCAGAATATCCATTCCAAGCAAGCCGTCGTAGCCAGGCGCGGCCGTTGGCTCAATGACCAGCAGTTCCGACTTGCCTTGATCCACCGGCCCGAACGAAAGACCGTCTACCGGGATCAGGCTGGTGGGAATACGCGCTCCACCGACCACCTGAGCAAAGCCGGCGGGCTTACCCACCGCACCCAGGCTGCGCACGGCGGACTGGTGCAGCACCGTCCGGCTGGCGCCGGTATCCACAATCAGGTTGACCGTTTTCGTCTTCCCCAGATATCGCAACGTAACCGGTACCTGCACACTGTTGCCATTAACATTGGCGCGCTGCTCCAGACTAGCCATTTCGGCTTCAATTGCAGCCACTTCGCCCCGGGCACCCTTTTGAGCGTCCAGCCGCTGTAAAGTTTGCTCACGGCGCATGCGCTCAGACGTGCTCAGTGTTGCTGATTCTTCCTTGAGCCGCTGGGTCTGGCTGCGGAACTGCGGCGGTATCTGACTTTGCCGATCCACATACACTTTGCGCCCACGATCATCAACATAGTGATAGATCTCCGCCGCCACCGGTGTAACCCACACCGGCTGGGTCAACAGCACCAGTCCCGCTATCAGACTTTTAACCTTCATCCCTGCATCCTCTATACCTAGCTTTATACCCAGGACTTAACCGCCGGCCAGCTTGACCTTGTAACCTTCTGCTTCCAGCGCTATTTTCAATGTCTCGCGGTGATCGCCCTGAATTTCAACGATCCCATCCTTTACCGCACCACCGGTGCCACAGCGCTGCTTCAACTTTTTAGCCAGCTGTTTCAGTTCCTTTTCCACCAGCGGTATGCCACTGATGGTGGTTACCCCTTTACCCTTGCGCCCGCTGGTTTCACGGCGAATGCGTACCACACCGTCCAATGTCGCCACACGCTCGGCTTCCGCCTGCTCATGACAACAACAGGCATCCAGCACCTCACCACAATCGGGACAGTGACGCCCGCTTTCTGTCGAATATACCAACCCGCCAAGCTGATCACGTAAACTTGCCATACTGCTAGACTCTTTATCTGCTTAAATCACTATTCTACGACATTAAACATCCACGCATAGGGCACAATGCACACCGAGACCTACAACCCTACCCCACCGATTTGCCGCGCCAGATAGGAAGCATAGTTGTCGGTCATACCCGAGATGAAATCCAGCACCTGTCGGTAGCCGGTATACAATGATTGTTCAGGCCCCGGCGCATGAATACCCATCAGGCGCAGCACCTTCTCTGACCGATAACCAAGCCCCTCACTGCCTTTACAATATTGCTCATACACAGCACTGCAAAAGGCTTCCAGCAACACGCCCAAGGTCGTGTAGGATCCCACCTCAAGCTCGGCCTTGCGAGTATTGGGAAACACCCGTTCACGGGCTACACGCTTGGCGGTCAGAATGCCATCACGCACCATGGGATCACCGTCCAGTAACAGTTCGCCATGGTAGGTGCCTGCCATAATGTCAGCGTAATGCTGCATGAAGGCCTCGACCACCGAATCAACCATATTCTCCATTGCCTTGCCCCGCAGCGCGGAAATTTTGCGCCGGGCGGACGCTTCAGTGTTGAAGATCGCATCATCAAATGCCAGATCACCACACAACTGAAGCAATATTGTCTTCACATCATCAAAGCTCAGGATGTGCAGCTCTATCGCATCTTCAAGATCAAGAATGGCGTAACAGATATCATCAGCGGCTTCCAACAGATACGCCAATGGATGGCGGCACCAAGCGTTGGCACCCCGTGCAACCAGTCCCAAATCACGCCCCAGCGCGTTGAGAATCTCCACTTCGGATAAAAAGGCACTGAATTTGCGTTTGCTGCCACACTGCTCAACGTCCCAGGGATATTTGAGCAACGCCCCGAGCGTTGGAAATGTCAGCCGCAAGCCGCCATCGAACAAATGATTTTCGATCCGTGTCACCACGCGAAAGCCTTGAGCATTACCTTCAAACATCTGTAAATCCAGACGCTCAAGCGGTGATAATGAAGCCAACCGGCGGTCATCGGCATGACAGGCAAACCAGTCACGAATGGCATACTCACCCGCATGGCCAAACGGAGGGTTACCGATGTCATGTGCCAGACAGGCAGACTGCACGATCATGCCCAGATCATGAGGCGTTACCCAGGATGGCAATTGATCAGCGATCAACTCACCCACTCGAATACCCAAGCTGCGGCCGACACTGCCAACTTCCATGGAGTGCGTCAGGCGGGTATGAATGTGATCGTTGAGCGCGAAGGGATGAACTTGCGTCTTCCGCCCGAGACGGCGGAAAGCGCTGGAGAAAATAATGCGGTCATGGTCTTTGTGGAAATGGCTGCGCCCGATCTCGTCGGGCGTCAGCGATTCATGACCGTAGCGGTGAGTGGTGAGGAGGTCAGGCCAGTGCATATCGTTCGCTTCCCGTTCGCTGGCAGTATTTAATGCACTCTAGCACGAACGGCAATCCTCCCTCCAAGCACGAGTACCTCAACGCCCCCAGCAGTCGTTCTTGTCACCGCTGGTACTGCCTTTCAGGCCCTGGTGACTCAGGGTCAGGGTGCCGCAACGGTCACCCGCCATGACTCCGATCGGCGCCGCATTCAGCTGGTAGGCTCCGCTGCTGACATCGCTGAGACTCAGATTGTAGAATTTTGAGTCCCCTTCCTTGGGTGACTGACTGTATGGCAATGCCGGCGCGTCGCTGCCGCCAGCCGACGTGACATAGCGACCGTTGGCAGCGTGATAACGCTCCATGAACTGCGCCAGTTCCAGCAGGTTCGAACGCGCTTCAGAGCGCCGAGACTCGTTGACATACTCCACATATGACGGATACGCGATGGCCGCAAGGATACCGATAATTGCCACCACGATCATGAGTTCAATCAGGGTGAAACCACGATGTGGCTGACGCTTATTGGAATGCATCATTTGATCCGTCGCAGCAGATAATCCAGTTCGGCGCCGTCTGGCGATCGGGTATCGAAAACAACCTCGTCGCCCACCTCAAACCTAGGCGTTTCATCCCAGAAGGCCTCGGACTGGTCACTCAGGGTCTCGCCCTGGCGGGTCTGAAGCGTGGTGCGATAATACGTATTGTCGATATGCACCACGCTCCCCTGCACACGAGTAATCACGCCGGTACTTTCCTCGGCCTGTGCCGGTAGCCAGGCCACCGCACACAGTCCACCCAAAAGGGCTGTTCGTACTAGTGTTCGCATTTTACAGCTCCTCACAACAGTTCACGCCAGCTGATGCGCCCTTCAAGGTGGGGCCCCGGGTTTTCAACAATGATGGTACTTTCGTCCAGCACCTTGATCTCCTTTTCAGGATCGACTGGCACGATGGATGGATGCGGCTTTTCACCATCCATTTGTATACCGGATGGCGGTGCCTTGCCTCCTCCATTGCCCGGATCAATCCAATCACTCTCATCAAAATCAAGATCGCCATCCAGGTCAAAGCTGGCATACTCCAATGCCCCACCGGTCACTGCATCCATTTCCATCAGCCAGGTCACGGCATCGCTCTTGCACATGTCCGAATCATCGGTCAACGGCGTAAAGGTAGTGAAGATGATCTTGCCGTTACGCAGCGTCGCGCCGGCGACCACTCGCTCAGATGAGGACTTGTTCAGGTCCAGATACCAGCCCTTGTGCACGGTCCAGTCCGGTTCATTCTGGCTGGTCAGGCGCAGGTTATAGCTCTCGCCGTCAAACGTGGCGCGGCCCTCGTAAGTAATGGTCTGCTCCAGCAGATCGGCTCGGCTGACAGTGCCCTGGGCATTGTTGCCGCCGCCTTTGTTACCGCCGCCCTTGTTACCGCCACCGTTATTGCCACCACCATTTTTAGACGGCTGATCCCAGATGCCGTACAAGCTCTGCAACGTGCCATTATCAGACTTGTCCGTGGTTTCCAGGTATTTGCCGGTACCGAAGTACACCATCACGCCCCCCATCGGGTGGCGGCCCACTGTCGGTGCAGAGGTGATTGGCTGAACTGTGTTGGCGCTACAGCTATCACCCTGGCAGGCCTTGAAAATCGGCGCATTGCCGGCAACTTTCCAGGACGAAGCGCTATTGCCGGTCAAGTCAAACTTCCATAGATTGCCGAACAGATCACCCGCATAGATGGTATCCGCCATGCCGTTGCCATCGGTATCAATAGGCTTGACCGTACCCAGACCATTGGGGCGCGTCTGGCCGGTCGGATCTTCGGCATAGCCGACACCGGTATCTATTTTCTGCAGCAGCGTACCGCTGGCCAGATCCAGCACGAAGAGTACGGCATCGCCATCACTGCTGGAGGTAGAATCGAACCGATCATCCGTGCTGTTGTAACCGTTGCCGAACACGGCGACCCACTGGCCATTTTCAAGCTGCACAACCGCCGGACGGCTATAGCTATACCCCAAGTCCGGATCCATGAATTCCCACAGGAAAACGTTTCTGGCCGCACCCTCGGTAAACCGCGTGGGGTCGGTCACATCCAGCGCATAGATGGACTGCCCGCCACGCCCCAGGCCGCCCACCAGCACCGTGCGCCAGCGGCTGTTGACCTGCGCATCAACGACCGTAGGGGTGCCATCGACATAGAATCGATGACTGTAATCCTGATCGGCCAGCGCGGCCAGGTGTCCGTTCAGGCTGCCGGGAACATAAGCCAGAAGCTCTTCACCGGTGCTGGCCTTGAAACCATGCAGCATGCCGTCGTTGGCACCCACGTAAATGACCGGTTCGCGATCGGCATGATCCTTCTTGAAGCGCTGATACTCGGTATTCTCATAACGGAAGGACGGTGCGCCCACATACTGTGGCGAAGAGTACACAATATCGCCCAACAGCTTAGCCCGCTCTCGGTACGCGCTGCCTTCATCCGCTTGATCGCCGCGCAGGTATTGCAGCAGGCTCTGCTTGCCTTGGAAGAAATCATTTTGCTGCTGGCCCGAGAAGCTACCCCAACGGAAAGGCACCCCACTGCCATTCAAGTTGGTGATGATGCGACGGTTACGCCAGCCGGTTTGCTCGATCTTGGCTGCGGCACTGGTCCACTCGGGCACCAGCTGCAGATAGGTGCTGCTGGTTGGGTCACTGTCAAAGCGGTAGGCACTCAAGTCACCGGTCCAGTTGCCGCTGTTGTACTTCGGGAAGACCGTCAGAGTGCCGGCATTCAATGGGCCCTGGCTGACCGCTGCCGACGACACGCTCAGCACCTTGTCCGAAATATCGGATAGCGCGCTGCGTAACGCGGTGGCTAGCTGTTCCGCATTGTTAGCTGTGTAATACTGCCCCTTGCCCAGCGCAGCTGTTGATTTCAACAGCTCATGGTCAAGCGCAAAACCGACCGTATAGGTGTTCATGTTCTGTTGCTTGAACTCGGGGTCATCAAAGCTCTTGCCTTCCTTGTCCAGCCCGGAAGTACGCATGTCAAGCTCACGGGCAAACAGGGCAATATCATCCAGGTAGTATTTGGCTTCATCACCGTTCCAATCCGGCAAGCGGTTATCCTTGCCTTCGATGATATCGGACGTGTGCAGCGTCCTGTCCTCAAAGCTATCCCTGGTCGGCTCGCCATCCGTAATCAGAATGGAGAAGTTGCGCTGGCAACGGTATTCGATGGGGGACGTAAAGGAGCCACCGTTGGTCCACATGGACGACATGCCTCGAAAATACCGGGTGACTTCGTAGTAGGCTTCACTTATGGGGGTATTGGTTCTAGCTGTGATGCTGTCGAGGGCATTCATCACAGCCTGCTTGTTGCCAATGTAATCGCGACATTCATTGATCACCTTGCCGCCTTGGCTACTGTAGAAGATGGTGACGCCGTAGCGGATATTTTCAACACTGTCGACCACCGACTTGGCCACATTACGGGCAACCTGCATGCGGTATTCGATCGGAATCTTGCTGCCATCGCGCAGATCAGTGCCACTGGGAAACGTCTCGAACAGATAGTTCAAATAGTTGCCGGTATAACGCGTATTTTCGTTACCAAACGGATCCGGCAGCGCAAGACACTTGCGGTCGGTCACGTCTTCCTTGCGCACAGCCTCATAAAAGCCGCTACCGAACTCATCGTCACAGTTATCATGACGCAAGTCCCCCAGGTCCACGTTGCCGGAGTTCTTATTCCACTCACTACCCTCGTCATAGTAGTTATGATTATCGCGCCTGATTTTATCGTCCCAGCGCGGGTATTCCACATCCGGATCGTAACCGTCAGCCCAAATGATGTTGCGCATGCTGCCCGAATTATCCATCACCAGCATGACATTGGGCTGTACCCTGGACGAGAGCACCGACAGCGGCTCATTGGGCAAGGATAGGTTGGTAACAGCCAGTGCCGACGAACAGTAGGCTCCGGCCAGCACACAGGTTGTAAACTGACTGAATTTAATCATGATCCATCCCTAGTTGAACCGCTTGGCATACAGAGTTTCAAGCACGGATTCGGCTTGGTCGCTCTGGCCAAACCCCTTGGCTTCAATACGATACACATCGCGCCCTGTTTGCGGCTTGAAACCCAAATCAAGGCTGTCGGCAATAAAATATTTCTTTTCCACCTGCGACTCGGGATCACCGGATACCGCAGACAGATCGGTAGAGGCGCCATCACCATACTGGCTGGCGCCTTCGGCCAGTTCCGGCAATTCAAGCGCCTCTCTCAACATGGCCTCCTGCTCGCGCAATGCCGCCTCGGCGGCCTGAAACGACACTTCCTTGTCACGCAGGTTACCGGTCATGCGCTCCTGAACGGTTGCGGTCTGCATGGCACTGAACCCGACAATAGTGATCAGCACCAGCATGATCATGGCAACCAGCAAGGTGGCGCCGTCCTGATGTCTGACTGCATATGGGGTTTGATTCATGGCAAGCGATTCCTTATGGCAACAGTTGTTGTGAACAAGCTGCGCAGGTGCCCATCAGGCGTAAACTCAACCTCATCGGGTGCGCCATCACCATTGAGGTCGAACGGCCAGGTAAGTGACTGTTCGACATCATTCAGACCACCGGTCGGGCTGGTGGTCAACAGGCCGATCCGCACCGATACCACCTCGTCCCAGTCCGATACGTTATCGGCCTGCACATAGGCATCCAGCTCGGCGTTGGCGCTGCCGCTGCCATCGGTATCCAGACCATACACCAGGCGCATGTCTTCCACGCCGCTGACCAGTTCCACCGATTGCCCCAGGCCGCCACCTGCACTTGGCATCACGCGATACGCCTTGAGTGCAGGCTGACCATTGCTGCCGGTGCCGATATAATACAGCACACTGGTGAAGTACAGGATTTGCAAGTCATCATCATACTGATGACTCCATGCGGCCTTATTGAGGTTACCCGGTGTACCACCAGCGCCACGGTTCAACGAAGACGCATTTTCATTGTTGCCGCTTTGAAACAGATCACAGCCATAGGCATCGGCAATCATGATGATCGAGCCCTTCTTGATCCCATGTCCCTTTTCCACTGCGATTGCACTGGCCTGTACCGGATTGTTGCCCTTGGCCACGGCACCGGTCGCATGGGCCGCATGCTTGATCAGCAATGCATCGCCGCGCACATAATCCGGCGCCAGGTTCGTCAGCGGCCCGGTGCCGCCCTGCCAGCCGAGTACGGCGTTATTCAGATCAAACAGTTCTTCTTTATAAGCACCGTTATCGGTATCCAAAAGATTGTTGATTTCGCCCGGACATGCATACTTGAATCCGGCCTGGCGTACCTCTTTGGTCATCAGGTAAGTAGCGAAACGACCGCTTTCCTGTACCCGCGCCAACGCCTCACTGGCGGCTTGAGAGCGGGTGCTGCTGACATACACCATCACCACCCCCATCAAAATGAACAACCCGATCGTCAGGCCGATCATCAACTCAATCAAACTGAAGCCCGCTTGTCTGCGGTAGACAGTATCCATGTCAGATCTCCGTACTCAGTGTCAGCGTACCGCCACTGGCATCCGTCGAGGCATTGCCCTCGGCATCTACCACAGCACCGCGTGAATCATCCCAGGTGATGGTCAGCGTGAACAGGCGATCCTGGCGCGTCAGCTCGGCACCAGTACCTGTGCCCAGCAAATCGCTCAGCCGCCCTTGCCAATAGGCACGGTCTCCGGGGCTGCCATCATCAAACTTGCCCTTTAGGGCGGCCGTACGATTCGCGCGCATCAGATCAAACAGCTCATACGCGTGAAGCGTAGCCATTGAGCTGAGCTGGGCACTTTGCCCGGCCTTGATGGTGTACAGCTGCAGGGACAGCACACCCAACAGGCCAAAGGCCACGACCACCATGGAAATCAGCGCCTCCAGCAGCGTTGCACCCTGCTGCTGATGCAAACCTTTCAGATCCGGTTGAATCATTACTGACACCCTCCTTTGGTCAGGCTTCCGGTCACGGCAATGCAGTAACTGGCCAACACCTTGGCAGTACCCTTGGACGTGTCCATCACATCAACCGATTGCGGTGCCATCAACTGCTGTCCGCTGTTATCGACCGCAAGCCCCAAAGCGGCGAAGCGGATGGTCACGCCGGGATTCCCGGCCTGCTCGTAGGCGACATTTCGTTCCACATCCCAGACACGCAACAACTCCAGGGTGCTATCGTCATTTTCAGCTTGCACACGAATCTCGCGACTGCCGGCACCGCAGGCATCCATCACGCACACATGGGTAAAGGTGTTGCGGGTCAAGGCTTCAGAACGTGCCAAGCTGACAGCCGTGACGAAACTGCTGGCTGCTGCCCGCTCGCGCGCCGATTCAAACATCGAGCTGAAACCGGGGATACCAATAAACAGAATGATGGAGAGGATGGTGACCGTGACCATCACCTCAAGAAGGGTAAAACCGGATACGGCTTCCCTGTGTACATGGGGGCGCTTGCGTCTCACTTCTGCTCTCCTGCATGGTCACACGAACGGAGACATGGATAGCATGGGAAGACAGAGGGAGTGCCATGCAATAGACGATACGCGGACCGTACTGCAGAAATCGACTACTCCATTAGTCTACTCATACACCAAAATTCACATACATGAATCTCTGTTTATATAAGATTCATAGTATCGAAAAAACAAGCTCTGAGCCATACGTTGAAACGAAAAGACCCTGGTCAAAAACTGACCGGGGTCAAGCAGACATCCGAGCAAGTCAGGGCTTGTTTAATTCACCTCTTCGTACCAGTCAAAGACATACAGGGTACCAAAGTCGCCACTGTCACCACTGCCGGGGCAATCTTCAGGCCCTGGGAAACTATCCTCTTCATCCAGATCCATTTCATCGTCGTCGGTGAGGAAGCCATCAACCTTCATCAGGAACTCACAGGCATAGTTATAACGTGCCGTACCACCGCCACTTACATCCCAGTTTATTTCCGGGTTACCATGATAGTCCCAACTGCCCTCATCGCTAAATGCAGGGCTCGGCGCATAATGGGTCGTACTATTACTATCAGTACAGCTACCGCTATTATTGCAATAACGGTAGTCACCAAAATCAAGATTAGAAACAATCATTGATCCTCGTAAGCCATTGGTCGTACCACCACCACCAATATTGACATCTCCCCCCATGATAATGACTAGACCATTCCAGTTAGGCGTACCACTAAAGCTAGCCGTACCGGTGACAATCAGGACACCTGAGCCGTCTAGACTGCCTTTCATATCCAGGTCTCCGTGCACAACAACGGTTTCCATCTCATCATAATCTGTCAGATCAGACTCAACGCCAGACTCACCCAGTTCAACCCAACTAAAATCCGGTGAGTTCAAATCAATCGGCTCCACACCTTTACCCGCGTTCTTGGGCTCGGAAGGATATACGTTTTGCGTGTGGCTGCTACCTTGTATCGCTTCATAAAAACGGCGCAACCCTTCAGGGCTGGTAAAATCTGGCGCAGGGTTATTAGCGATAACCCCACCTACAAGCTGGCCTCTGTCATGGTCAGACTGGCGAATATCCTCGGCACATGCTCGAGTATTACTGGACAATGCAGGTCCGCCATTACCATCATAAAGATATGAATTGGAGTTACCAAAATTGAAACTACACTCCGGGTTCAAAGGATCTTCATTAACAAACACTGCTGGCCAGGTAATTTCACCGTCATGGCTTACATTAAAGTGAATACGACGCAACGACTGATGCTTATCTCCACGACTGACAAGGCTAATACTCTTGACATTTTGATCATCTTGATCGCAGATACCACCATAATTTACGCTAAAAGAACTACCATCTGTACCAAAGAGAGTCTGATCAACAATAAGTACAACCTCTTCCGTTACACCGGTGATAGGATCGGTAGGAATACTGAGATTACCATCTGCATCACACTCATAATAAAACCAGCTGGGCGGATTGTAGTCATGTGTTTGGTATTCCGCCCAAAGCTCATCAATAGCAGTCTGCATGCCTGCTTCGGCCGCCATAAAAGCACCTGACGAACGCTGAGTGTTACCACTCATTTTTTCATCTTGTGTTACACCGCTCATCAATGAAACAGCACCTACCATCAAGATCAGGAGGAAAATCATACCCACAACCAACACATAACCTTGCTGACGCCCTGTCGATATATTTTGCATGCCTGCCATGTCGTGATTAGCCATTTTCAAACCCTCTTGCTGTTTCCATGACACATTCCCTGTCACCAGCATTCATCGTTATCGTTTGAGCCCTTCACGCCATTATGTTGAAGCGTCAAGTTGCCACAGGTCGCATCACCAAACTGCTGCGTTGCAGTGATCGTATAAGAATCTGCAGCTGCATTGATTGCAATAGAGTAAAGCCCTGTTTCTGTGTCACCATTGATAGTATTGCAATTGGCATCATTATAGCTGTTGTACCGGGTATAACAGCGCTCTAGCTGTTGTGCAGCTGTTGCAATAGCGGCACGCCCCTCAGCACGGTTACCCCGTTGAACTTGATTAACATATGATGGGTAAGCAATGGCACTGAGAATCCCGATGATCAATACTACAATCATCAATTCGATCAGGGTAAAGCCACCCGAGCGCGTATTAGAAACAGTCATAGTATTCGAACCTGATAATATTGAGCAGATAAACTTCAAGGTATCCAACGCGACACTTGGTTACGCATGGCAACTGTAAAGCTGAGTTCTTTGTCCGGCACCCCTTCACCCCAAGCATCGACATCTTCAAAAGTGACAAAGGTGCGTATGGCAGTAACACGTTGCCATTGCGCAAGCCCCCAGCCACCGGTTGTACTACCATCATGATAGCCATACGCAGCTGCCGAATCGTAGCGAGCAAACTCATATCCCAGAGCGGAAACCCCTGTCACCAGCGGTTCGGAGTTGTAACCTTGCAGGTTGGCAGCCGATATATCGAATGGAGTACCGGGAACTGGTGCAGCACCCCGTGTCATTTGCCGCGAATAGTCCACCGTATCGCCATCCAGTGAATACTGCGCTTCTACAAAAACTGACTGTGTTACACCGTCATTATCCGGGTCGGCAAAGGTGACATAACGAACCACCAACGCGTCATTGGCAAGCTCCACTGGTGTTATCGGCTGGCCTGTTGCCGGGTCAGCTGGCCAATTCGCACTACCACACCCATTAGGAAAAGCGGCACCCTCTGCCGCATTGCAATAGCCCCTGCCGGCCATACGCAAGTCACGCGCCATAAAGTCAAACAGGAAACGAGCGTTGTCGGTAATCGTCGAAATACTTTGCCGCGTGGCGCTTGCTTCCTTGCTGGCCAGCATGGTTTGAATAATCCCACCCAACAGGACCAGACCAATAATCATGGCAATCATCAGCTCAACCAATGAAAAACCACGTTGCCTACCAATGCCGGTAAAGAGTGTTTTGCCATCCATGATTATTTACTCACTCTGTAGACAAAATCGATATCTTCAAAGTCCTGCTCACCCGTTTCCAAGCCTCGCTCTTTCCATGCGATCGTAATTTCATAATCATCAACCAGATCAACAACAGTTGTGTTGCCGGGGTAAAAAGCTCCGCCAAATAATGCTGCCGAATTAGCACACCACCGCGCCAAATCAGTAGCTGCCATATCGCCTCCAGCCGGTGCATTACTGCAGGATGCCAGTGCATAATCATCGACATTTTCAGGATTGGCCCGCAAGCGCTCTTCAAAATCATTGGCCTGAATGGTCGCCAGCGTACGAAAATATGCACTATGACTCATACTCATCATTTGAGTGTACATTCTCGCCAAACCTAATAGCGCAACCGAAAAAATAACCAGCGCAATCAATGCTTCCAGCAACGAAAATCCTTGTTGCTTGTAATATAGCCTATGCAGTTCCATCTGATTCAGATCCTCCCCATATACACCAGTACAGCTAGCAGCCCGTTATCACACCACCACTACGCGACAGATTGATGCATTCGGTCTCATCTCCGTCAAGCAGCTGCAAACTCAGAGAGTTCGTAATTGCCTCTCCCATACCGTTGAATACAACTTCTCCGCTACAGGCCGCACACGCAACACCTTCTGGAAAGCCCTCGTACACGCGCAACAGCTCGTCTGCATCATCTACTACTCCTTCAGCATCCTGCAGGCGCACCGCCCAGCCATTCGCATAATTTCGGTCTGCATCAGGGTTACCGCCCCCATCCGCACCCACCACAAGGACACGTGCGTTTTGCTGGATGGCCTCGCTCCTGGCCAAACGCAAAGCCGAAACTAAATCATCCGTTGCAGCCTCTATTCGGCCACGCTCAATCTGATTGACAAAAGATGGCAGCGCAATAGAGGAAAGAATTCCTACAATCAGCAGCACAATAAGCAGTTCAATCAGCGTCAGTCCTTGTTCATGACAGTTGCCAGCCGATTCAGGCATTCTTGCAAGCCCCTTCAATTACTTTGATGAGAAGTCTACACAAAAACACCACTTAAGCCATTATCAATACTTGTGTAGAAAAAAATGTTGCGCCAGATCACTAATCAACGCCTACCGGACTTGAGTCTGAGCAGATAATAACCAACAATGTAGTTTGTTAAGCTTCTATTCATAGCGCTTAAACTTATGGCGCCGAATGACGTCAAAAGCCGCATTCAAGGATGAGGCCGCCCACCATGCGGACGGTCCTGGAACAATAACCGCAAAGCCGCAAAACGCGCTAGCTAGCAAGGAGACTTTCATGTCATTACACCGCCCCCACAGCATCGGTGCGCACAAGCAACAGGGCGCCGTCCTTCTGGTTGGCCTGATACTCCTGGCCATATTGATGATCGGTGCAACCAGTCTGATGAATGCAACGATCAGCGACGAAAGGATGACAGGTAACAGTAAAACACATACTGAAGCCTTTTTTGCAGCCGAAGCGGGTCGCCGAGCATTTGTCGATCATGTGACGGCGGCAAACATGGACGACAGTACGCCTGATAAAAAAGCCGAAAAAATTGCAAAAGCTCAGCAGAATTGGGACAAGGTATATGGCCAGGTAACAAAAAACTGGGGGCCAAATGAAAAACCTCGCAACCTGCCCAACTTTGCAGGCATCCCTTTCGCTAATAATGGTAACGGCCCTGCATCCACCTACACCGTGATGGCAGAACCCATATTCGAAGGTGGCAGTGCTACTCCAACTCCCGGCAAGCTCAAATTAATCAGCCTGGGCCAAACCGGTAACGCACAGCGCATGATCGGTTTTGACCTTGATGTTGGCGGTGGCGGCATTGGTATGCCGCCAGCACCAGCCGCCATAAGCTGCTTTGGCGGTGCTTGTAATGTCCAAGCCGGCGCTGCAAACGACGCTCCTATCAGTGGTCAAAACCACCCCGTTCCAAACGAAGGCTGTACCGGCAGCGCATGCTGGGTTGACCCTGTCGACGCTGACAAGGCAGTGGTGCCTGCCGTATTTTTTTCCGATTATAGTGACAGTGATGTCACCCTTCAGGGCGGATCAAACGGAAAGAAGAAAAAGGCGTTTACGGGCCTCGACCGCTTCAACTCAAGTGATGAAAACAATACAGATGTTGCCAGTGGCAAGGACAAAAGCAGCGGTGCTGTCTGGGGACCCAATGACTACCCGGACGATACAGATGGTAACAACACGGCCCCCAAAGACACTGATTATGTAGGCAAAGACGGCAAGTTCATGAAAGATATATTCAAGGCCGCCGCCAACGCCGACAGCTCTTTGGGCACGATCAATAACCCCAAGGCATCGGTCATCAACCCTGCAACTGACAACTTCAATATGCCTGGCTCAACTGCCGGTGGTTTATTGATAATTGAAGGTACTGATGAGAATGGCAACCCCGGTACGCTGTCAAACCAAGGCACCGGCGCTTATGCTGGCCTGATAGTTATTCGTGACTGCAACGAAGTTAACTTTGGTGGTAACTTTTCTGTCTATGGTGCCATCATTGTTGATGCAACCGGCTGCCCAGAAGGCTATACACCTTTCGCCGGTAACGGTACACCCGACGTTAAGTACAGCTCGGATGCACTGGATAACACTGGAGACAGCATTGGTGTTGGCCTCAACGGCGACATGAAAGACTGGTATGAAATCATTAATTAATAAAGGTAGCCGTCCGATTCCGAAGCAGCAGGAACTATATTCTGCTGCTTTGGGGTACCAGCTTGATTGTCTTTACCTGCCAACGTAACCGTCTCTGGTCAGGCGTCATCTATCAGCTTCCAGTTTTGATGCTGTAGCGCATTTTGGCGATCGCACGGCCACCACTGCGTAACGAACCCGCGAACAGAAAGTTCTTGCGGCCCAGAACACAAAGACGAATCAAGTTCTCCACCCGGTGGGTGTCGATGGGGACAGGACCATCCTGCAAGAGCCAATAGTCTGCTTCGGCGCTACTACTTCAATGGAATGGGATTCTGGCCGCTATTGTTTTAACGATGTAGATCGAACCTCTATTCTGATTAACATACAGCTAAAAGAAGCACTGTAGCACCCTTCACCTTTGGAATATCGGATGGACAGGTGTGTATCTGTCTATCATGGATAGCTCGGGAACAAGACATTATCCAGATACTTACCACCTATATTATCGACATGAACTCGGTAGATATTTATCAGGAACAGGGGCACTCGCACCTGCGACGCTACCATCAGCAATGCAGCGCCAAGTAACGATTTGGCTAGTGCTCACTGAAGGCTCAAACCTCAATCCCATACCAGCAAGTGCACCTTGATCAAAGGCAACACCGATACTGCCTGCCGCGCCATGGATACTGACTTGGCTCACATAGCGACCATCCAGTGCAGCCGCTCGATTTTTGATCGACACAGCAGAGTCACTGGCAGAGCTGGCAACATCCAGGCGGCCGTATTCATAAAAATAAATGCCGACAGTCTGACGAACACCGTCAGTCAATGTTAATGCCTCCATTAGCTGAGCACGAGCGGTATATACTTGATAAGCAGGCAATGCAATCGCAGCCAAAACACCAATAACTGCAACTACAATCATCAACTCAACCAGGGTAAAGCCTTTATTTTTATCCATTGAATTGCAGCCCTTACTTTAATTTACCCCATGCACAGGGTCATCATGAACGAATTTTCAAGCACACACTATCGGCACTTAATATCAAACTCTGTATCAATAATAGACATAAAAACAAAACTCGACACATTCGAGCAAGATGAAAAAACACACACATGAAAAAGCCCCGCATTAAGCGAGGCTTTTTCAACTACTAAAGGGGCACCTTAATAAATCAACTCATGACATGACACCCCATATATCTGACTTACGGAGCTTCACAGCCAGACGGGATGAACTGTGCAGGTACATCAGCACATACCCAAGTAGAAATTTGAGTACCATTCAAAGTCGGAGTAATTGTCATTGTCTCACCACTCAATACACCGCTATCAAAAGGCACGCTAATTGCGCCAGTGTTGGCGGCAATAGTTGCCCCACCGTCTGTAATATACTTACCATTGAGCGCAGCTGCCGCATCGTCAACACGTCCAGGAATGTCAGCCAAGTCACCATCTTCAGACAATACAACTGCGATGTCCGCACGAATACCTGCTGTAGCACTCAACGCTTCTGCCGCCTGTGCACGACCCGTGTAATCCTGGTAGGCCGGCAGCGCGATCGCAGCCAGAATACCGATGATCGCAACTACGATCATGAGTTCGATCAGGGTGAAACCCTGCTGATTGTGCTTCATCATTTCGTTGTTCATTGAGTTATCTCTCCAGCGAGTTAACAATCCATATTTGAAAGCCTGCAATCAACATCCTGTGATTGCCTGCTGGTGACCATAGTAGACAGCGGCGACCCCCTGTGTCCAGCCTGAATACAAACTGAACACTCAATTGACTTGAGCCTGATCAATAAACCAGTACTTAACACTCGCCGGTTTACACTTCAGCTGCGCCTGTGGTTTGATTGCAGTACTATTAGCACCTCTTTTCCCTACCCTTTCGTTATAACTTCTACATGGCAACAGGAGCTACGGTGTCTCAAGGATTGCAGCCCCTAACCGGCTTGGCCAAACGGCTGGTCAACGATGGTGTGTTCTCGACTGAGGTCGCCCAGGATGCGGTGGCACAAGCCCGTGAAGCCAATCAGCCACTCATTCATTACATTATCAGCCATCGACTGGTCAGTGCGCACCGGGCGGCAACGGCCGCTTCAGAAGAATTTGGCCTGCCTTTTTTCGATTTGGACTCATTCGGTGACGATGCCATCCCGCAAAGCCTGATATCTGAGGCCTTGATTACCAAGCACAAAACACTGCCATTGATGCAGCGTGACAATCGCATCTATATCGCGCTGGCAGACCCGACCAACATTCAAGCACTGGATGAAATCAAGTTTCACACGGGTAAAACTACCGAAGCGGTCATTGTTGAGGAAGATAAACTCAGTCGCAGGCTGGAGCACTTTCTTGATGGTGCCGATAATGCCATGGACGCGCTTGAAGACGCCGACCTCGATAACATCGAACTGGGAGACGACCAACCCAAGACTGAGGACAAGGAAAGTGCTGAAGATGCGGCGAACGAAACCCCTATCGTCCGCTTCATTAACAAAGTACTGATGGACGCCATTAAAAAGGGGGCTTCGGACATCCATTTTGAGCCCTACGAGAAGAGCTATCGCGTCCGCTGCCGTATTGATGGCATGCTACAGGAAGTTCATCGCCCGCCGCTGAACCTGGCTAGCCGCATGACAGCTCGCCTCAAGGTGATGTCACGGATGGATATATCAGAACGACGCGTCCCTCAGGATGGCCGTATCAAACTGAAAGTATCCGCCAAACGCGCAATCGATTTTCGTGTTAACACCCTGCCGACCCTATGGGGCGAGAAGATCGTACTGCGTATTCTCGACCCCAGCAGTGCCAAGATGGGCGTTGAGGCGCTAGGCTTTGAGCCCGATCAGAAAGAAGCATACCTGACCACACTGGAGCAGCCCCAAGGGATGATCCTGGTAACCGGCCCTACCGGCTCCGGTAAAACCGTTTCCCTGTATACCGGCCTGAACATTCTCAATACCGAAGAGCGTAATATCTCCACGGCGGAAGACCCGGTGGAAATCAACCTGGAAGGTATCAACCAGGTACACGTAAACGCCAAGGTAGGGCTGACCTTTGCCGAAGCGTTGCGCTCATTCCTGCGTCAGGACCCGGATGTCGTCATGGTGGGTGAGATCCGTGACCTAGAAACCGCCGAAATCTCCATCAAGGCGGCACAAACCGGCCATATGGTGCTTTCAACCCTGCATACCAATAGCGCACCGGAAACACTGACCCGCTTGCGCAACATGGGTGTACCGGCATTTAACATCGCTACATCGGTCAGTCTAATCATTGCACAGCGCCTGGGGCGACGCTTATGTGAAAGCTGTAAAGAGCCCGTCAATCTTCCGGAAGCTGCCCTACTGGAAGAGGGCTTTACGCCCAACCAGATACCTGACTTGCAACTCTATGCTGCTAATGCCGACGGCTGCAGCAAATGCAACAGAGGCTATAAAGGACGTGTGGGTGTGTACGAGATGATGAAGATGTCGCCTGAAATTGCCGAATGTATTATGGAAAATGGCAACTCCATCGATATTCTGCGTGTTGCTCAGCAACAGGGCTTTCGTACCTTGCGCCAATCGGGACTGCTCAAAGTGGCCGCAGGTGTTACCAGCCTTGAAGAGCTTAACCGCGTAATCAAAATCTGACAGGGATAGAGCATGGCAACGGTAGCAAGAAAAGCCCCAAAGAGAGCCACTTTTGACTGGCAAGGCAAAGATAAAAGCGGCAATACCAGTAAGGGTAAAATCGATGCAGAAAGCTTGGCAGCCGCCAAGACTTTGTTACGCAAACAGGGCATTAAGCCCGGCAAGGTAGTCAAAGAGCGCAGCTCTATTTTCAGCGCAAAGAATAAGCCGGTCAAACCAGCGGATGTTGCCTATTTCATCCGCCAATTAGCTACCATGATGAAAGCAGGTGTACCCCTGCTACAGGCGATGGAGATCGTTGGCAACGGAGCTGAAAAAGAGAAACTCAAACAGATGATTTATGCCATCCGTGATGATGTCAACGGTGGTTCCAACCTGTCACGCGCCTTTGAACGTCATCCGCAACATTTCGATGACCTGGTCTGTTCACTGATCAATGCCGGTGAGCAGTCCGGCGCACTGGAAACCATGCTCGACCGCATCGCCACTTACAAGGAAAAGGTCGAGTCACTGAAGAAAAAAATTAAAAAGGCGATGACTTACCCCGCTGCTGTTGTAGTGGTTGGTATTGTCGTGTCCGCAATTTTGCTGGTGAAAGTGGTACCACAGTTTGAAAGTGTTTTTTCCAGTTTTGGCGCAGACCTGCCGGCCTTCACCAAGTGGGTCATTGGGCTATCTGAATGGATGCAACAATGGTGGTTTATCGGTCTGATTGGTGCCATGGGCATAGGCTTCACCTTTACCAAGGCCCGTGCCAAATCCGAAAAATTCTCTAACTTTGTTGACCGCGCAGTGTTACGTATCCCAATACTTGGCCCCATTCTGCATAAAGCCGCCATTGCACGCTTTACCCGCACCCTGTCTACCACGTTTGCAGCCGGTGTACCGCTGGTAGAAGCGCTCGATTCAGCCGCAGGCGCAGCAGGAAATGTCGTGTACAGTGACGCGATCATCCAGATCCGTAACGGTGTTTCCACCGGTCAGTCACTGCAAAACGCCATCACCATGACCGGTGTTTTCCCCACCATGACCATCCAGATGATTGCCATTGGCGAAGAAGCCGGCTCCCTGGATATGATGCTGGACAAGGTTGCTACCTTCTATGAAGAGGATGTCGATAACGCAGTGGACAACCTTTCCAGCCTGCTGGAACCACTGATCATGGCCGTACTCGGCGTGCTGGTCGGTGGCCTCGTAATTGCCATGTACTTGCCGATCTTCCAGCTGGGTAACGTTGTTTAATGTTTGAACTGTTGCAAGCCGAGCCGCTGTTGGTGGCTCTTTTTACTGCCATGCTTTCGCTACTGATCGGCAGCTTCCTGAACGTGGTTATCCTGCGCCTGCCGGTGATGATGCAGCGGGAATGGGATGCCATGCTGGCCGCTGAAGCCGATGCTGAATCTGGCAAACCTGCCGAGGCGCAGCCCGCATTCAATTTGATGACGCCACGCTCGCGCTGCGGCAATTGTGGCCATGAAATCCGCTGGTTCGAGAACATACCGGTGATCAGCTGGCTGTTCCTGCGCGGGCGCTGCAGCGGGTGCGGTACAGGCATCTCATTCCGCTATCCGTTTATCGAACTGCTGACCGCTGCCGGTTCCGGCTGGATCATCTGGCAGTTCGGCTTCACTGTGGAAGGTGGCGCACTGGTGCTGCTGACCTGGGCCCTGATCACGCTGACCTTTATCGACTTTGACCACCACCTGCTGCCCGACTCCATCACCTTGCCGCTGCTGTGGCTGGGTCTGCTGCTGAATACCCAGGGCCTGTTTACCTCACTGGAGAGTGCGGTCTTTGGTGCAGCTGCCGGTTACCTGATTCTCTGGGGGGTTTACTGGGCGTTCAAGCTGCTAACCGGTAAAGAAGGCATGGGCTATGGTGACTTCAAGCTGCTCGCCGCCATTGGTGCCTGGGGCGGCTTTCAAGTTCTGCCACTGGTGATCCTGCTCTCCTCCGTAGTTGGAGTGGTGATAGCCATGCTGCTGATTGCTTTTCGCCGTCATCAAGCGCAAAATCCTCTGCCTTTCGGACCTTACCTGGCGATCGCCGGGTGGATAGCTTTGCTCTGGGGTGAACCGATCATTTCCGCATATCTTGGGAGTTTTTGATGCTGGTAGCAGGACTCACGGGTGGTATCGGCAGCGGTAAAAGTGCTGCCTCTGCATGTTTCACGGCACTGGGCGTACCGGTGATTGATGCCGATGTAGTCGCACGTCAGGTGGTTGAGCCAGGCAGCGAAGCCCTGCTCAAAATTGCTGCGCATTTCGGCCAAAACGTGATCACGGCCGACGGCACGCTGGACCGACCGGCGCTGCGCCGCATCGTGTTCGATAAGGAGCGCGAGCGCAACTGGCTGGAAACTCTACTGCATCCGCTGATTCGCAATCAGATTCTGGACACCATTGAGCAGTTGGACACCGACGGCCACGACTACGCCATTCTGGCCTCGCCGCTGCTGCTGGAAACCGACCAGCACCTGCTGATCAGCAAGGTGATTGTGGTCGATGTGCCCGAGTCACTGCAGGTTGAGCGCACCATGCAGCGTGACGGCATTGAAGAGGCGCAGGTTAAGCAGATCCTGGCGGCACAGGCCACCCGTGAGGAACGCCTTAGCCACGCCGACTACATACTGGACAACAGTGGCTCTCAGGATGCCTTGGCAGCGGCAGTCGCCGCCCTGCATCCGCAACTGCAAACACTGGCCGCCGAGGAGAACAGCCGCAATGACTGATACCCGCGTGAAAATGGTGAAATGTCCGCAGTGTAGCCAGCCCGCCGCTTACGCTGAAAGCAATCCCTTCCGCCCGTTCTGCTCGGAGCGTTGCCGTCTTATTGACTTGGGCGAGTGGGCCAGCGAGGGCTATCAGATTGCTGCCGAGCCTTCGCTTGATGAATTCAGCTCGGGCATGACCGCCGAAGAGATGACGTTCACGCCGACCCGGCACTGACACCTTCGATATTATCCCTGATCCGCCTTGGAACCACCCTTACAGGTCGGCGACAACGGTACTTCACCGTTGCGCGCCTGCCACTCGTCCGGCGTATGCAGGTGCAGCGCCAGGGCGTGAATCGGGTTTTGCATCAGCTCCGCAACCAATCCGTACACCTGCTGATGCCGTGGTACCAGACGCTCACCTTCGAAATCAGGGCTCACCAATACCAGCTTGAAATGGCTTTCCGTGGCAGGCCCGGAGTGCATGTGACTCTCGTTTTCCAGCTGAAGGTGCTCGACGTTCAAACCCGCCCTCAGCAGGCTTTCCAATTGTTCTGCAATACTCATCTCTACTCCACGTACGTACAGGGAAGACACTGGGCTTAACCTTGCGGTTTTTCCTTGCGCGCCATCTGAATAAAACGGTGATGTATACGCCGTGTCGCCAGCCAAACGCTGAACGCCACCACGGGTACCGAAACACCGGTCGCCAGTGATTTGTCGATCGGTATACCGGCATCATACACCGCCTCGAACACATACTTCAGCAAGCCGATCAGATAGTAGCTGATTGCCACCACCGACAGTCCTTCCACCGTATGCTGCATCATCAACTGAATGCGTGAACGCCGGTCCATGGAACTGAGCAGCTGCTGATTTTGCTGCTGAATACCCAACTCTACCCGCGTACGCATCATGTCAGAAACACGGTCAACGCGGCGCGACAAGTCTTCCAGACGCTCGCCACTGGCCTGACAGGTACGCACCGCTGGGGTTAATCGCCGAGTCATGAATTCGGTGATGGTCAAATGGCCGGACACTTCGTTCTCGCGCAACTCTTCAAGCCGGGTCAGTACCAGCGCATGATAGGCCTTGGTTGCGCTGAAGCGGAAGGTAAGCCGCGCCCGCCATGACTCGATACTGGCCGCCATGTCGATCAGATCGGCCAATAGGCTCGGCTCATCCACTTCCCCCTTGTCGGCCAGCTGCTGGGTGAGTTTGGCCAACCGCGCATCCATCCGTCCCAGTTCCGGCGAGACCGAACGGGCCAGCGGCAGAGCCAGCAGTGCCATCAACCGGTAGGTTTCGATCTCCATCAGTCGCTGCGTCAGTCGACCCAGCTGGCTGTCACTCATCTGCTTGTTGACCACCATCAAGCGGCCAAAACCATCCGAGTGCAGCTGGAAGCTGGCCCACACCTGCGCATCACCCCCTTGTGGGCTGCTGCCAACCAGACGCATCTCTTCGAAGGCTGCTTTCACCGCCGGTAAGGCAGGCTCCTCCCCTTCGCGTGCATCTTCGATGCTGACATGAAAGGCAGCCACGACTTCACCGGGCAACGATTCGATCCAGCCCTGGGGCAAAGGTGTGAGACCAGTTACATCAAAAGCATCGGCGTCTGCCGGAATATCAAGATTGATAAAGGTGTAGGTGGTAAATTCGGTATGCTTTTCGCGGCGCAGACGAAAATCACCGCAGTCGTATTCATAGCAGTTCAGATCCTGCTGGTTCACCGGACACCCGAACAGGCCATGGAGTTGCTGCAGATGTTCATGCTGCGCCTGCTTTTCCGCCTCGGAGCACAACAGCGCGATATGCGTGACCCGTGCCGGGCTGGGAATAACCTGAAAGGGCCGCGAATGCAGCTCATCGTAAAGGTGTGAACGCAGAGGATGGATATTCATCGGCAAGCCCGAGTAAAACCACAACTGTAAAGAATTGTCACCGGCTTGGACAGCCCTGACGGATCGTCAATACGTCGGGCTTTGCTTTATACTTGCGGACTATAACGAACACGAGTACTTATGATTATCCGCGTACTGCCACATCTTGAAAGCCGAGCCGAGTGGATCGCCTTCTGCCGCCGCGAGGCACCTTATTGTCTGGTCGATACACCGGCCTGCCTGGTCGACTTTCAAACCCACTTTTTGCAGCTGACCCTGTTTGGCGAGGGCGCACCAGTGCGTTATACACTGGGCTCGCGCCGCGCCATTGATCCGGCCTGGCAGTTGATCAAACGCTGCAATTGGAGCCTGAGTACACTGGTGGCGGGACTGGATACACTGGATTTTGGAGGGAATGTCCGCGACAACGACTTGCTGGGCGTACACACCGATATGAGCGCACGGCGCTCAACCCCGCGTGACCCGCACCTGCATGCACCGGGATGCAGCGAGGTACTCACCCCGCTACGTCGCCTGCCTGCATACTGGGATAGCCGGAACCTGAAACGCCTGCTCGCCAATCAACAGTACCGTGATTGGCGCAGCGAACAGGAAGGCATCAACCTGACGCCTGCTGCCCTGCTGTTGGATCTGCTGGCCCATGCAGAAGACTGGAGTGCCAGCCCGTCAGGGCCTCGCCTGCTGATCAGTTGCCGTCGCCAGCCGTTGATTAGCCTGATTCCCGATCTCAGCCCACCGTCCCGGTCCGTGGATCAAGGGCAGCCATTGCTGGCCGCCCCCTTGCGCTAACGGCTTACACCGGCACCGCGTTTTCGCCTTTTTCGGCAGCGGCCATCAGGGTGTAGGGATGGTCAGAGGCCAGCAGCGCCTTGCCTTTCTCGGTCGGGAACTCCACATCCAGATCCACCACCCGCCCATCGCGGCAGACGTTGATGATGGTGTCCATGCAGGATGAGAGCAGCGAGTATTTCTCGTCCGGGGCGGCGATAATAGTCTGCAAGCCCAGATCCGACATGAAGCCCAGCGAGGTGACGGTGTTTTCCGAGTCGAGCTTGTTGAACGCTTCATCGAACACCGACAGGCTCATGCCACCCACCGGCTGTGCATCGCCGCTTTCCTTGAGGCGATAGGTCGCGCCCAGCGCCGCAGCCATAGCCACGTAGAACGGCACCTGATGCTCACCGCCGGAACCGGTCTTGATACGCTGGGTCAGCGTGGTTTTGCGGTTGCCCTGCAGGTCTTTTACCACCAGTTCAAAATTGTAGAAGTTGCGGTAATCCTGCAGCAGGCTGCTTTCGCCTTCGTCACGCAGCACATCATGGATCTTGTTCAGGGCGTCACGGTGGGTGTTGTCGCCCTCATGCTGAATATCGAACAGGGTGCCGACATTGGCCTGATCCAGACGGGTATAGGCTTCGACCAGCTCCAGAATATCTTTCAATTCCGGGTTGGGCATCATCTCGAAGCTGTACATTTCCTGATGGAACGGACGGTTCTTCAGGTGGCTGTTCAGCTCGCGAATCAAGTCCTTGATCTTGTTGATCTGGTCGTTCAGGTGCGCCACAAAGTCGGACCGGAACGCCGTCTCCGCTTCAAGACGCGCCCGCTCGGCACGGTGCGTGTATTCCGCCAGTTCAGAGTCGCGCAGCGCCTGCACGGTCTTGTTGACGTAAAATTCCAGATCTTCGTGGCTGGACTCGGCACTGATATTGTCGAGTTCCTGATGGCTCATGCCGCCACCGTGGTAGCGAGCCTTGTACTGGGCCACGCCGTCACGCACGGCGTTTTTCTTCTTCTCATGCAGCTGCAGTTCGGACTGCGCCTTTTTCGCCGCTTCGAAGATAATGCGCTCCAGCTCACCGGCACAACTTTCATCCAGATAGTCGCGCTTTTCCTGTGCAGACTGGGCATCAAAGTGCGCCTGCTCGGCACAGCGACTACGGGCCTGGGCGTGCTCGACCAGCTCCTGTTCCAGCACTTCCAGACTGGCATTGTCCTTGATCATGCCGGTGCGCACTTTCTGCAACTTGTCCATCAGCGTGCGCTGGCGGGATTCAACCTGCTTCTGCTGTTCGGCCAACTCGGCAATGCGGATCTGGATGCCGCTGTCATCGTGGTTACGCAGGTCCGTTACCGCCTGCTCGTATCCCTGAATCTCGGCATTCAACTGCTCACGCTGATTGGTCAGGTCGAACACGCTTTCAGTCATCTGCGTCAGCCCGGCAGTCATGCTGATCAGGGTGTCACGCAGTTTTTCCAAGGCTTCATGGCGCTTGCCCAGAGTAGTGAACTCGGCAATCAGTTCATCCACTTCACGGCCCTGCACCACCAGCTGATCCTGACGCCGACGGATACCCATGATCGGGCTCAGTTCATTGATCGAGGTGGTGGAGCCTTCGGTCTGCAGCATGCAGTCGTAGGTCAGTGCCCGCTCCTGCTGCAGTAGTTCATGTTCGGTTTCCACCGCCATCACGCCGCCGAGCGCACGATTCATATAGGCGCGGGCGTGTTCGTTGTCGGTATCAATAAACTCGGCCAGCGAGCCACGCTTGCTGCGGTGCAGCCAGTCACCGGACTTGGTAGTGTTAATGATCCGGCAGCCCTTGAGGTGGCGGCCCTTGCGACGGTAAAGCGTAATCGCTTCCTTGACCCGGTCCGGTGCGACGATCAAGGCTTCACGACGGGCACCGAGGAAGGATTCGATGGCGATACGCCATTTGTCATCATTGATGTCGGCCAGTTCACAGATTGGCGTCGACTCGATGCCGTATTCGCCCAGCAGCTCCATCAGCTCACGAGTGTTATGACGGATCGGCGCGCGGCCCTGCTGCAGCTGCTCGACCGCGCTTCTCTGATTCTGGATCAGGCTGCGCAGATCATTGATGCGAATCACCGATTCTTCGTAACGGCGCGCAATTGCCTTGCGCACACCATCCACCTGACCACGAAGCTGTTCAATCACGGTATCGACGCTGACCGGCTCGGCAGGCCAGGCATCCGCCGCCAAGCCTTCACCGGAACGCCACAGCTCCACCGACCGCTCGACCAGCGGCGCGAAGTCATCCGGCAGCAGGTCGTGATCATTGGCAAACCCGACGGTAGTGCGCAGCAGGTTATACGCCTGCTGGATTTTGCTGCCAACCACGCTCAGCTCATGCTGACGTGCCTTGACCGTGGATTCCAACGCCTGAACCTTATGCGCGGAGTCGCTGGTGTTCAGCTCGGCGCGGGCGTTGGCCAGGTCCTGCATCGCCTGATTCAGGCGCGTGCTGTTTTCTTCCAGCTGCTGCTGCAGCTCGGTTTCTTTCTCGGCGGCACCTTCCAGACGCTCGGCGGTATCTTCCTTACGCAGGTCGGCATTTTCAAAGCGGCTTTCGTGTACCACCCACTCGTATTCCACCGCGTTCCTGACGTTGCGACTGATACCGGTACAGAGTTCCTGCACCTTTTCCAGCTCACCGATGCGGTTGGCCACTTCCAGCGTCTTGTTTTCCATCGCCCGATATTCGTCGAGCGATTTGCGGAATGCGCCAACATGGACGATGTTTTCGTCGAGTACGAATTCGCGAATAAAGCGGGTCGGGCTGTCGATCGGGACGAATTTGAGCGCATTCTTGAAGTTTTTGACGAATTTTTCGTCATCATTCGGCATCTGCGGGTCGTGACTCAAGTGAGTCACCATATCGCGGATGAAACGGTTGGCCCGCTTCTCCAGCACCATATCCGGACACTGCTGCATCAGGCTGTCACGCACTTCGTTCCAGGGACGCGGCATGCGGCCATCCCCTTCTTTGACCGAGAAGTCATCCAGCGAGACCGAAAACTCCGGCAGGATGAAACGGCCGAGCACGTCCTCTTCAGCGGTGGCGGTGGAGGCGCTGATGGCGATACCGATACAGCTTTCCTTGGCGGTTTCGGTGTCAAAGAAGCTCAAGGCCATGTACGTCAGCGAGTCTTCACGGGCCGACGCCATTTTGCCCTGATCATCCATGAAACCGAGACAGTAGGTGCGCAGTGAACGCTCGCTTTTGTCGCCGGCGGAGGCGTTGAAGCTCAGATGGCGCTTGTGCCCGCCCATCAAGACGGTCTGGATGGCATCCAGCAGCGAGGACTTGCCCGAGCCGTTGGGACCGACGATGGCAACGTTACCCTTGATCGGGATCTCGACCGCGCCCAGTACATACCAGTTGACCAGTACAATGCGATTCAGCTGTTTCATGACGGGTCTTCCTCGTTACGCACGGTCGTTTCATCAGCCTGTTCGGTAGACTCACTATCGGATTCGGGTTCAGATTCGGGAGCAGCGGCTTCGACAACGGGTGTCGCGTCCGCCTGTTCTTCGCTGGCATCACTCTCTTCACCGTCGCTGTCACGCGCATCGCTCAGGTCGATATCGCAAAGGGCTTCCAGCTGACCGATATAGTCTTCAACGACGACCTGACGGATGGTCGGGTTGATTTTCAACGGGATATTCTTCGGATCAGTCTCGTCAAGCTTGCCGCGTTCAATCAAACCATGACGGGTGAACAGCGACAGGATCTCCTTGAGCCGGGTCTCGTTGGGAATATCCTTGCCGGTCAGGCTGGCAAACAGGCGCAGCAGCTCATTGGTGCTGGTATAGGCCTTGCCGCTTTCGACTTCGAAGTTTTCCAGTTTCTGCTCATACTGCTGACGCAGACACAGCATCAGCAGGGATTCATCCAGCTTCAACTTGAGCACGCGCTCTTCGCCTTGGGGAATCACCCCCAGAAACGCTTCATCCGGTTGATACACCAGCGTCCAGCCGATGGCGGCAAACAGGTTGCGGAAGTAGTCCAGGTTGCTGGCAATCAGGAAGTAGCCGTCACGGTGTACCGGGCGGTCCGCATAGAGGAACTGGCTGCTCAACAACAGGCCAGCGGCGCGGATGAAGTCATCGGCGTCGTGCTGTTCAGTGCGGGAGACGATTTTCTGCAGATCACCAAGCATTTAGGGTTTCCTGTGGATGATAAAACCACGACAGGTCACCATATCGGCGACATTGACGTAGGTGTCTTCAAATTGAATTCGGTAACGTTTGCGCATCTGCTGTGTCTTTTTACCCAGCGAGTGCAGATGGCGGATGTAACTGAAGCAGATGTAGTCTTCCACTGACGTGATGTTGAAGTCCGTCGCCCGCAGCTGATCCCGCCCGGAAAACTGACTGTCGAGATAGGCTTCAAGACGGTCGATATTGACCTCACGCCGCTCTTTCCACTCCTTGAACAGACGCCGCAACTCCAACACTTTGGGATCGATCACCTGCTGAGTGATCACCCGTGGTGTGGCCTCGACCCGACGCCGTACCGGTGCACGCACACTGGCCGGAGAGATGAAGCCGACTTCATCCAGCGTGGCAATCGGTGTGATCTGCTCATCCGGCAGTTTGGCCGCCGCCGCGATCAGGCGTGACAGACGCGCCGCCATGCCCGGCGTGGTCTTGTCCATGTAACGCACGGTATCCGCGACCCGTTTCTCCAGCTGGTAACGGAAATCATCAATGGCCGCCAGACGCTGATCAACGGATTCAAAAATACGGACAATCCGGTTGATGTGCTGATGCACCTGGGATTCAGCCACATCGTAGGAAATATCCAACTGCAGCTGATAATGCTCGCACAGCTGTTGCAGCCTGAGCGGATCAAACTGCAGATCACGCAGGATAGCCAGTATCTGTCGACGGAAGCGGAACGGGTTGTTACGCGTTTTCAGCGTCTTGTAGTCGGACACCAGCACCTGTTCGACAAAGCGGTCGAAGAAGCTGCGCACGATCTCCTGCGGATTGTTGCTGGCCGTCAGGTTGATCTTGAGTTCACGCAGGGCCAGCATCATGTCGGTCAGGTGGGCACTGAAGTCCGCCGCCGTCTGCGCGGCCTCGGCCAAGGTAATGCCTCGTCCTTCAGGATCATTGACGGCCGACTCCAGCGAACTGAGCACGTTAAGCACGGCACCACCGTAACTGCGTTTCTCAAGCTTGGCGATACTGACCAGCGAGCGCAGCAGGTAGCTGACCGAGGGCGACAACAGGACGTACGTACGGTAAACCTTCTGCTCTTCTTCCAGCCAACCGGTTTGTACCAGGCGACGGTAAATGCGATTGGTGTATTCCGCGGTAGAACGCGGCAACTCGGTCGCCGCCTCCTCATCCGCTTCAACTTCCCAGCGGCGCACGCCCAGGCGCACAACCGCGTTTTCAACCGTGGAGCGCACCAGATCACGGGGAATAAAAGGGTCGATCAGGTCTTCATCAAAGAAGAGATCCGCCAACTCCAGCAATACCGACTGGTACACCTGCCGGTTCTGCCCGGAGAGCGGGAGAAATATGTCATCTGGAAGCTTGTTGAACAGCACGAGATCGTCCGGTTATGGTCGGTTTGCGTAAACGCGCTATATTAGCGAAAAACGCGCATGGAGATAAGGGGAATTGTCACAGACTACGCTCCACGCGCCATATACTTTTTGTCACTTAACTACAGGGCCGAATTGATCATTAAGCAATCAAAACAGCGATACACTTAAGCGGTTACATTATCTCGTTGATCACACAGGAAAAATATTTTGAATTAGTGCTTGACGGAATGCCGTCTCGTCACTAATATACGGCCCCACGGTTGAGGTGTTCCTCGATAGCTCAGTTGGTAGAGCAGTAGACTGTTAATCTATTGGTCGCTGGTTCGAGTCCAGCTCGAGGAGCCAACCTTTAATACCGTGATTGAGTATTCCTCGATAGCTCAGTTGGTAGAGCAGTAGACTGTTAATCTATTGGTCGCTGGTTCGAGTCCAGCTCGAGGAGCCACTCAAAATTGTAAGATAGTGTCGGAGCATAGCGCAGTTTGGTAGCGCATCTGGTTTGGGACCAGAGGGTCGGGGGTTCGAATCCCTCTGCTCCGACCACTTACTTACACCCTTCTGATTTGATCTCATGTATATGTAGAAAATAGCCCTTGAGGCTAATTTTTTGCGTCTGTATTTTGCAAACACCTGCCCACGAACGATTTTACAAACCGTAACAGTCCACCTTGATCTCTCCGCATTTACTGACTGTAACGGATTACCCTGTTTTCCCCTACCCTGTAAAACAGGCCCGCAGACAGACTGCGGACCCTGATTTCACACCCTGAACGTCATCACCAGTTTGCTCAACCGCTGCTCCAGCTCACTCATCCCTGCCGTGGTCTCTGCCAAAATACCGGCATTGTGCTCCGCTTTATCGGCAATAGTAGCGACTTGCTGCACACTGGTTTCAATTTCAGCCGCCACGGCGGTTTGCTGTTCCGCCGCCCCTGCAATCTGCGTATTCATCTCATTGATGGTCGCCACCGAGTGTGTAATCTGCTGTAAAGACCGACTGGCATCTGCCGCCCGCTCTGTCGTTGCGGCACTCTGCTCCCGACTATTGGCCATCACATCAACGGCTTCGCGCGCACCCGTTTGCAACCGTTCGATCATGCGCTGGATCTCGTCAGTGCTTTGCTGGGTACGGCTGGCCAAGGTGCGTACCTCATCAGCCACCACTGAAAAGCCTCGGCCCTGATCACCGGCGCGGGCTGCTTCGATCGCCGCGTTCAGCGCCAACAAGTTGGTTTGTTCAGCAATACTGCTGATCACCGACACCACGCTGCCAATATTGTCGGCATCCTGCCCCAGACGTGCAATCACGTCGGCAGAGCGGTCCACATCTTCGGCCAGCTGATTGATCGACCGAATCGTCTCGGCCACTACTCGATCACCGGTATGCGCATCACTGTCAGCCTGCTGCGCCGCTTGCGCAGCCTGTGCCGCACTGGATGCAACCTCCTGTACCGCCGCTACCATCTCCTGAATCGCCGAGGCGGTACGACCGGTATCTTCACGCTGCTGCCGAGTATCGGCCTGCGCCTGGCTGACCACTCCGGTCATCGACTCGGTCGACTGGCTCAACGAGCCGACGGCGGACTGCACCTCCCGCACCAACTGGTGAATCTTGTCGACAAACCCATTGAAGCCGCGCGCCACGTCTCCCACTTCGTCACGGCTGGTCACATCCAGGCGTCGGGTCAGATCGCCCTCGCCTTCAGCGATATCGAGCAACGCACGGGCCGTGTCCTGCAACGGCCCCAGAATCCGCCGCGACAGCAACAGATTGACGCCACTCACCAGCAGCGCCAGCACCACACCCGAGGCCAATATCCAGATCATGGTCTGGGTCACCGTATGGTCGATACTCTCGCCACGCCGTGCCACCTCCGCATCAATATCGTCGATGTAGAAACCGGTGGCGATCACCCAACCCCATACCTCGATCTCACGGGCATAGGTCAAACGGGGCGATGGTGTGCCACCCTCAACACGCGGCCAGCGGAATTGGACAAAGCCGCCGCCCTCCATTGCCTTGGCGATGACGTCTTTAACGAAAGGTTTACCGTCCGGGTCGGTCAGCTCCAGCACCGATTTGCCGATCATGTCGGCATTGCCGGAATGAAAGACGATATTGCCGTCCAGGTCGTAACCGTAGATAAAGCCGTTGTCACCGAACGTCATGCCATTGAGCACTTCGGTCGCCTGGTCGATCTTCTCCTGGTAACGCATATCAAGACGATGCTGTAGCGGTCGTATGGCGCCCATGGCCATATCGATATAGTTTTGCAGCTCCTGCTGCCGCGCCTCGATCATCTCACTGCGAATGGAGGCAACTTCCTCCTGCTCCAGCATTTCCAACTGCCACTTCACCACCAGCATCACCGACAGCACCACCAGAATCATCGGGATAATAGAGAGCGAGAGGAATTTTGTTTTTATTTTCATTACCGTCCCCTTTAAGCGACACCTACTTAAATCAGGCACAACAGATCTCCATATGTCCGTATATGGCCATGATCATGGTGTCGAAGTAACTACAAGATCGGTGTGCAGACAGGCTGCACGCAAAAGCAGGGGGACGAACGCCCCCTGCCGACAGGATCAGGTCTCCTCGAGTAGAGGAGCCGCCCGGTTCAGGTGATAATCCGCATCACCCAGCAGTGCCTGCAGCACACGAATGCGCTTGAAGTACAGACCTACGTCCAGCTCATCGGTCACCCCGATGCCGCCGTGCATCTGCACTGCTTCATTGCTGACTTTATCGGCCACCTGGCCCACTTTCCATTTGGCCAGACTGACCAACTGAGCAGCTTGCTCATCGCCACGGTCAATCGCATCCAGCGCCGCCATCAGACTGCTGCGCGCCAGCTCCAGATCCACATGGATCCAGGCTGCACGGTGCTGCAGGGCCTGGAAAGAGCCGATCGGCACATCGAACTGTACGCGGGTACGCAAGTAATCCAATGTGGTTTTGAACAGCTCTTCACACGCGCCCTGAAGCTCGGCGGCGATACAGGCACGACCACGGTCCAGTGCGGTCTGCAGCAGGGCATTGCCCTGACCCAGCTCACCGATCAACTGCTCCGGTGCTACCTGAACCTGGTTCAGACGCAGACGAGCAGTGTTGCGGGAGTCGATCAGGTTCTGACGACTGACCGCAACGCCTTCGGCCCCCGCCGGTACGATGAACAGACTGACGCCGTCAGCGGCTGCAGAGGTCCGTGCCGCCACAATCCAGCCATCAGCACCCAGGCCATCCACAACCATCACCTTGTCACCGCTCAGCTCGAAACCCTGCTCGGTGCGCGTCGCAGCCAAAGCGATACGTTCCGGGTTATGGCGCGCACCCTCATCGACCGCCAGGGCCAGACGCTTGCTGCCGGCAATCATTTCAGCCAGCCACTCATTCTGCTGAGCTTCACTGCCGCCCTGCTCCAGCACCGAGCCACAGAGTACGACAGAGGACAACAGCGGCGACGCGCTCAGATAACGACCGGCAGACTCGAACACTGTCCCCATGCCCTTGTAGCCAAACTCAAGGCCACCCAGCGCTTCAGGGAAGGCGATCGCGGTCCAGCCCAGCTCGGTCATCTCTTGCCAGAGCGCCGGTTCGAAGCCCAGCGCGTCATTGCGATCGCGCAAGGCACGCAGCGCCGATACCGGGCTACGCTCGGCAAAGAATTCCTGCGCCGTGTCCAGCAGCATGCGCTGTTCTTCGTTGTAGATCAGGCTCATTTGGCACCTCCTTTGGGAGCATCCGGCAGCTCCAGTACCCGCTTGGCAATCACGTTCAGCTGCACTTCAGAGGAACCGCCCGCAATGGTCTGGGTGTAGCTGAGCAGCCAGGCCTTGCTGATGCCCAGTTCCTGCTCGCTGAACTCGTCACCATCCCAACCCAAGGCACGGTGGCCCATGGCATCGACCAGCAGTTCAAACTTCTGCTTTTCCTGCTCACTGTGAACCAGCTTCATGATGGAAGCGATACCACTGACATCCTGGCCTGCACGCGCCGCTTCGCCCATCCGCTGCACGGTCAGGTTGTAGGCGTGCTCGTCCAGTGCCGCCGCCTGTGCACGGGCACGCAGGGCGATATCGCTCGGCGTTTCCGCATCCGGCAGGTACTTGCCGAGAATGCTCATGAGGTCGAAATGGGTCGGCAGGCTGAACTCGCCGAACTTGGACATGGCGCTGCGCTCATGCTGCAGCAGGCGCTTGGCCAGCGTCCAGCCACCGTTCAACGGCCCGATCAGGTTATCTTTCGATACCTTGACGTTGTCGAAGAACACTTCGCAGAAAGATGACTTGCCGCTGATCAGATCGATCGGACGGGCATCAACGCCTTCGGCGTGCATATCCAGCACCAGCAGACTGATCCCTTCCTGCTTCTTGGGGCTGCTGTTGTCGGTACGCACCAGCGCGTACATCCAGTCGGACTTGTCGCCGTAGGAGGTCCAGATCTTGCTGCCGTTGACGACGAAATGATCGCCCTCATCGACCGCTGTGGTGCGGATATTGGCCAAATCCGAACCGGCATTGGGTTCACTGAAGCCCTGACACCAGCGGACTTCGCCACGGGTCATCGGCGTCAGCAGGCGCTGCTTCTGCTCTTCAGTCCCGAACTCCAGCAGCACCGGACCCAGCATCCAGATGCCCAGGTTGATCTGCGGCGGACGGCAGCGCAGACGTTTCAGTTCCTTCTGCAGTACGGCGTCTTCCTCGGCAGCAAGACCACCGCCGCCGTAGGCTTCCGGCCAGGCCGGACAAAACCAGCCACGGTCGCGCATGCGCTCGAACCAGAGACGCTGATCTTCATTGGCGAACTCAACCTGTGAGCCCCCCCACACCAGCTCACCGGCCGCGGCCGGGCCGCGCAGCGACTCGGGGCAGTTAGCCTCAAGCCAGGCGCGGGTTTCGGCGCGAAACGTTTCAATTGCACTCATTGTTATTTTCTCCTCGTGCCAGACTTAACGCCCGCGCGGCATACCCAGACCAAACTGGGCAATCAACTCACGCTGGATCTCGTTGGTGCCACCACCGAAGGTCAGGGTGACCGAGGCACGGACTTCGTATTCCAGCTCGCCCAACAGGATGGAAGCGGCCGAACCTTCGCGGATCATACCGTTGCTGCCAACGATATCCACCAGACGGCGCAGGATTTCAACCGCAGACTCAGAACCGAACACCTTGGTGATCGACGCCAGCGCGATATCCATCTGCCCCTGTTCCAGATCGGCAGCGATACGGAAGTTGATCAGCCGCATCGCTTCCAGACGCGAGTAGCATTCCGCCAGTGCCGAGCGCACCCATGCCTGGTCCATGGCACTGCGGCCATTTTCATCCTTGGCCTTGGCCCAGAGGTACACGCGCTTGAACAGACCGGCGATCTTGTCAGACCAGGAGCCCAGTCCCAGACGCTCATGGTTGAGCTGCGAGGTGATCAGGTTCCAGCCCTTGTTCAGCTCACCCACCAGCATTTCCTTGGGCACCTTGACGTTATCGTAATAGGTCGCCGCCGTCGGGTTGGAGCAGGTCGGAATCACGGTGTGGGAGAAACCCGGATCCTGGGTGTCGACGATCAGGATCGACACGCCCTTGTGGCGCGGCAGATCGGGATCGGTTCGCGCCGCCAGCCAGACGTAATCGGCCGACTCGGCACCGGAGGTCCACAGCTTGTTGCCGTTAACCACAAAGTGATCGTCTTCAATACGCGCACTGGTCTTCAGTACCGCCAGGTCGGAACCGGCGTCCGGCTCGGAGTAACCGATGGAGAAGTTGATCTCGCCATCCGCGATACCGGGCAGGAATTTCTCTTTCTGCAGTTCGGTACCGAACTCCATCAGCGCAGGGCCAACGGTGCTGATGGTGACGAACGGCAGCGGCGCACCCGCGATGTTGGCTTCTTCGAAGAAGATCAACTGTTCGGTAGGACCATAGCCCTGACCACCATGCTCTTTCGGCCAGCCCACGGCCAACCAGCCGTCCTTGCCCATTTGGCGGATGGTATTGCGGAACTCGTCACCACCCTCTTTGCCACGCAAAGAACTGCGCAGCTCAGGTGTCATAAGCCCTGTAAAGTAGTCACGAACCTTCAATCGCAGCGCATGCTGCTCGGGTGTCAGATCGACAAACATGTTGATCTCCTTAGCTTGCGCTCAAAATCAAACCACTGGTCGGCACACCGGTACCGGCCGTGACCAGAACATTCTCAACATCATCCACCTGGTTCACCGAGCTGCCACGTACCTGACGCACACCTTCGGCAACACCGTTCATACCGTGGATATAGGCTTCACCCAACTGACCACCGTGGGTGTTGATCGGCAGCCTGCCGCCACGGGCGTGCTCACCGGCACGGATAAAGTCCTTGGCCTCGCCACGTTTGGCAAAACCGAACTCTTCCAGCTGCGGCAACACGAACGGAGTGAAATGGTCATAGATCACCGCAGTCTGGATGTCGTCCGGACCCAGGCCCGACTGACGGTACAGTTCACGGGCAACCACACCCATCTCCGGCAGACCGGTGATGTCTTCACGGTAGTAGGAGGTCATGATCTGCTGACCATCGGCGATCCCCTGGGAAGCGGCCTTGATCAGCACCGGCTTCTGCTTCAGGTCTTTCGCGCGCTCGGCACTGGTGATCACCATGGCCACCGCACCGTCAGACTCCTGACAGCAATCGAGCAGGTGCAGCGGTTCACAGATCCAGCGTGAATTCTGGTGATCTTCAAGGGTGATCGGCTTCTCGTAGAAGAAGGCGTTCGGGTTGGTGGCAGCGAAATCACGCACCGCTACCGCTACACGGCCAAAGTCTTCCGAGGTCGCGCCATAGGTGTGCATGTAACGCTGAGCAAACATGCCCACCCAGGCCGCCGGGGTGTGGAAACCGTGCGGCATGTACCAGCCGTAGTTGATATTCTCGAAAATCGGGCTGTCGCCGAAGCCGTAGTTACCGTTGCCGAAGCGATACCAGGAACGCTCGTTCATGGCACGGTAGACCACCACGGTCTTGGCCACGCCCGTCGCCACAGCCATCGCCGCATGCATGATCGGCGCACAGGCAGCACCGCCACCGTGCGGAATCTGGGAGAAGAACTTCACGTCCTTGCAGCCCAGCAAACGGGCGATCTCGTACTCGGGCACCTTGTCGACCGAATAGCTGCTGAAACCGTCCACTTCGGACGGATCAATACCGGCATCTTCCAATGCGGCCAAGGTGGCTTCCATCGCCAGACGCAGTTCGGTACGGCCGGAGTTCTTGGAAAATTCAGTGGCACCAAGGCCCACAATCGCGGCCTTGTTGCTGATCATATCGTCGTTCATTACTGTTCTCCTCCGGCTCAGGGCAGGGTTACCGCCACCGTACCGGTGACGTGGTTGCCCATGGAATTCTTGCCTTTGAGGGTCACTTCGACGCTGCGGCTGGCCGCATCAATCGCCGTGATCTCACCCTGGAATTTCATCGTGTCGCCGGGGTAGTTCGGCGCGCCCAGGCGGATCCGCAGATCCTGAAAGCGACCTTCCGGTCCGCTCCACTGCTCGATGAACCGCTCAACCAGCCCGCTGGTGGTGAGAATGTTCATGAACACATGCGGCGAACCCAGTTCCTGAGCGGCATCCTTGTCATGGTGACCCGGAAAGTAGTCACGGGTCGCGATGGCACCACCGGTGATCAACGCCACGGTAATGGGAATTTCCAGTGCCGGCAGCTGATCACCGAGACTGACATCTTCAAAGCGCATGGTTTTCATCGAGGTCATATTTCCATCCCAAGGTATCGTGAGTTGCCAACCAATCGCCGAGACGCTCAAGCGTCGCACGGCTGCCGCCCAGGCCCAGACTCAGGGCGCGGCTCCAGTAGAGAAAACGGTGGATCGGGTAAGTCAGATCGACACCGATACCGCCATGCACGTGCTGTGCCGTGTGGCCGATCTTGTGACCCGCCTCGGTTGCCAGCCAGGCCGTTGCCAGTGCTTCGGACGGTGCCGGCAGACCGGCGTCGATGCGGTAGCACAGCTGCCACAGCGCCGAGCGTAGGGCTTCCACGGCCACCTGACAGTCGGCCATGCTCATCTGCACCGCCTGGAACTGGCCGATACGACGCTCGAACTGGGTGCGTTCGTTGACATATTCGACGGTGCGACGGATCTGCTCCGCACTCACACCCAGCTGCAGCGAAGCCTGAGCGGCAATGGCTCGCACTTCCAGCCAATCGGTCGCTGCAACCGGCAATACCGCTTCAGCACCGACCTGCACCTGGTCAAACACCAGATCGGCCACGCTCTCACCGTGGGTCAGTACACCTTCAACCCGGCTCAAACCTTCACTGTCGAAACGCACACACAGCGGACGTACACCGCCGTCGGTTTCAGCCAGCACCAGTGCTGCAGAGGCTTCGGTTGCGCCAGATACGGCATGCGCCGTGCCCTGCAGCAGCCAGCCATCGGCATTCTGGGTCGCGGTCAACGCCAGGCCGGTCGAACGGCTGCGGTCACCCGCGCTCAGCGTCAGCACTTCATCAGCAGACGCCGCCGTTTCCAGCTGCGCGGCAAAGTATTCCGGTGCAAACGTCGCCAACGCCGTCGCGGCCAACTGGTGACGCCACAGCGGTACCTGCCCAAGGCCACGCCCCTGCGCTTCAAGCACCAGCATCAACTCCGTCATACCCAAGCCACTGCCACCGGCAGACTCGGGGATGTACAGTGAGTGCAGGCCGGTCTCGACACAGGTCTGCCACAGGTCCTGCATCAACAGGGCACCGGAAACATCAAATTCACGCAGACGCTCGTCGGTACAGAAGTCGGTAAACAGCCCACCCGCCATATCGGCAATCGCGCGCTGATCTTCGGTCAATGTAAAGTCCATATCGCCTCCTCAGGCTGACAGCGGTCGGAACAACGGCAGAGTCAGTTCGTCGTCAAACGTCTGGAACTCGACCTGCAGTCGCTGGCCGATTTTCAACTCGGACGGATCGATACCCACAATACCGGCGGGCAGACGGACGCCTTCATCCAGCTGAATCAAACCTATGGGGTTGGGGTAATCGAACGGCGGTACTTCCGGGTAATGCATCACCACGAAGGAGTACAGCTCGCCGTTGCCCTTGCTGACGTGATAGTCGAGCTCAAAGCTCTGGCAATGACTGCAGACCGGTGCCGGCGGGTGCTGCAACTTGTCGCAGCTCTTGCAATGCTGAATACGCAATTCACCGGCGTTGCAGCCATCCCAGAAGAAACGGGTGTCATCGCTGATGCCCGGCTTCGGTCGCTTGATCACGGGTACGGCCGAATCACTCTTCTCGACAGGCTTGGCCGCCTGTGCCGGTTTGAACTTGAACACACGGAACAGCAGCTCACCGACCTTCTCGTCTTCGCCTTCCTGCTCGGAGAAGAACGACATCACCTGAGTCACAAAGAAACCGGTGCCCAGGCCCGTGGTTTTCTCTTCGCTCATCTCTTTGATCAGGGTGGTGTAGTACAGCTTTTCACCCATGCGTACATAGCGGTCAAAGCTCAGCTCGGAGTTCACCGCCACCACAGCCGGATAACCCTGCTGTTCGATTTGGGTGAGAATTTCGTACGGATTTTCGTCCGTGGAACCCGGCGGGTAGTTGTTCATGTGCAAGCCTTCCAGACACCAGGCCTGGAGCATGGCCGGCGGGGCCACAATCTCGCCGAACTCGGTGGTGGCGGCATAGTCCGAATCGGTGTAGAGCGGATTATCCACCCCCATCACTTCGCACCACTGCCGTACCATCGCCGGATTCACTTCATCCCATGCGTAGATGCGGCCATATTCCCGCCCCACAATAGAACGTACTTCCGATAACCATGCGTAATCAGCCAAGATACGTCTCCTTTCTGATAATGGGGCCACCCGGTCAGAGGTGGCACCGGGTTTGATTCAGTTGTCAGCCGTGCCCGCCTGCAGGAATGCAGGCTTTTCGCCACCGCCATTAAGCAGCAGGTTACTGCCGCTGGTGTAGGACGCGATCGGAGAAGCCATGTACAGACAGGCGTTGCCGATATCGTCAGGCTTGCCCATGCGGCCCGCCGGAATGGTGTCCGCAACCGCCTGGATGCCTGCGTCGTCGCCATAATGCAGATGCGACTGTTCGGTTTCGATCAGTCCGGGACTGACCGCAGCCACACGCACCTTGGGCGCCCACTCCACTGCCAGCGACTGCGTCAGCGACAGGATCGCAGCCTTGGCTGCGCCGTAGGCGGCGGTACCCGGTGAAGCACGCAGTGCGCTGATACTGCCGATAAACAGGATGTTGCCGCCCTGCTCCTGCTGCTGCATGTGGCGGTTGGCCAGCTGCGCCATGTTCAGCGGCGCAATCAGGTTCAGACGCAGAATGCCTTCATGGAAACGCGGTGATACGTCGGCCGCCATCGCATGGGGCGAACCACCGGCGTTATTGATCAGCACATCGAGATGGCCGTATTCACGTACGATGGTCGCCAGCATCGCTTCAGCCGCGTCGTAGTCGCGCACATCCACGGGCATGAACACCGCTTCGCGTCCGTTGCCAACCGGCAGTTGTTCGGGCGCATTGCGTCCGCATACAATGACGGTCGCGCCAGCCTGTAAAAAAGACCGGGCAATACCGGCACCGATTCCCTTGGTACCGCCGGTGATCAGGACGACCTGGCCGGTATAATCGAAGTGTGCTGCCTGCGTCATATAACGCCTCCTGTTTTAACCAATGCCCCCAGTCTAATCAGCGCCACAAGTCTCACTCTTCGTCTGAACGGACGATGTTTTTATATGGCGTCACGTCAACAATCGCCATCAAATCAACAAGTCAGTGAGGCGAGTCCGGTGTCCGAAAGCCAACGTCCTGAAGAAACCTTGCTCCTGGAGCGCCCAGAGCCCGGTATTGCTGTGCTGCGACTGAACCGGCCGCACGCCACCAACGCACTGAGCCTGGACCTGCAGCAGCAGCTCAACCGTCGCTTTACTGAATTGTCGACGGATGACAGCGTGCGCTGCATCGTGCTGACCGGTGGTGACAAGGTGTTTGCAGCCGGCGGTGATATCACCAGCCTGATCGACGCCGATCCGATCGAGATCTACAAGCGCCATACCGAGCGCGTGTGGGCTCCGATCCAGCACTGCCCCAAACCGGTCGTCGCCGCCATCTGCGGCTATGCCTTCGGTGGCGGTTGCGAACTGGCGATGCACGCCGACATCCTGATTGCCGGTGAAAGCGCCAGCTTCTGCCAGCCGGAGATCCGCATCGGTATCATGCCCGGCATCGGCGGCACTCAGCGTCTGGTACGCGCCGTTGGCAAGACCAAGGCGATGAGCATGGCGCTCACCGGCCGTCCGATCACCGCGCAGGAAGCCTGGGTTGCCGGTCTGGTCAGCGAAGTCTGCGCCGACGCGGATGTGCTGGAAACGGCATTGAAAACCGCCCGCACCATCGCGCGCATGCCGCCGCTGGCTGCCGAGCAAGTCAAGGAGTGCATCCTGCATGGCATGGATGCATCACTGGAAAGCGCGCTGTCACTGGAGCGCAAGGCCAATGCCATGCTGTTCGCGTCACGCGATCAGAAAGAAGGCATGCAGGCGTTTCTGGAGAAACGTCATCCCACGTTCACCGGTGAATAAACACTGACACAGCAATACACACAGGCGAACAACGCCAATCATGGAGGAAGCAAGATGAGCGAGCCGATGTTTTCCCTCAAGGGCAAGAATGCACTGGTGACCGGTGCCGGTCGTGGCATGGGACTGGGTGTTGCCCGCGCCCTGGCCCGCCAGGGTGCCCGCGTAGCCGTCAACGACTTCTACCCGGACCGCGCCGAGGCCGCTGCCGAACAACTGCGCAGTGAAGGCTTTGACGCCATTGGCGTTGCTGCCGACATCACTGATCCGGCGCAGCTGAAGCAGATGGTCGCACGCGTCGACGAAGCCTTTGGCAGCCTGGATATTTTTGTCGCCAATGCAGGCGTTCCGGTCGACGGCATGGGTTACGGCAAGTTCATCGACTCCGACCCTGCCCAGTGGCAGCAGTTTCTCGATCTCAACCTGACGGCGCTGATGCACGGCGCGCAGGCAGTGTTGCCGGGCATGCTGGACCGTGGCTGGGGCCGCATCATCTGCATTACCTCTGAATCCTGGCGTGCCGGTGTGCCCATGGGCATTGCTGCCTATGCCGCTTCCAAAGCCGGAGCCGTCGGCTTCATCCGCCAGCTGGCTTCCGAGACCGGCCGTCAGGGCATCACCGTCAACGGCCTGTCACTGGGCACCATGAATAACTGGGACGGATCGGAAAGAATCGCAGCCAAAAGCTGCATGGTTCCCCGCGCCGGTTCACCGGAGGATGTGGGCGCAGGCGTCGCCTACCTGGCCTCCACCGAAGCCAGCTGGGTCACCGGCCAGATCCACCCGCTTAACGGTGGCAGCCTGACCGCCTGAGGCACGACCGGGACAAGACCCGAACATTACCGAGCACTACCCTTGTAAGTCCAACCATCTCACATGGTTTTTTGCCCCCGGTGGCCGCACACCCCGGGGGTCTTTTTATGCCTGCACCGCAGCCTTCGCTCGCAAGCGAGCTCCCACAAGTACCGAGCACGCATTATAAGTACGCGCCACATTCATCGAACATCGCTGAACACGCAGTGTAGGAGCGCGCCACGCGCGCGATAAGCTAACGGCTCAGCTCGTGGCTGATACGTCCAGACGTGCCCGTTGTTGATTCAGCGCCAGGTCATTAGGTGGGTTTTCGATACAGCGCGTCCCGGCCGGGTCATAGATATAAGGCACGCAGCCGTTGCAGTAGGTGCAGCCGCTTTTGCTGATCAGCCCCTGCTGGAATTTGCGCACCAGCTCCGGGTCATGCAGCAGCGGACGCGCCATGACTACCGCCTCAAAGCCTTCAGCCATCGCCTGCCCTACATCGGCCATCGAGCTGGCACCGCCCAGATAGCCCAGCGGGATATCCAGTTCGGCACGAATACGGCGAGAGTAATCGAGGAAATACATTGGCCGGAATTTGACCTTGGGCACGCCCTTTTGCGACAGCTTGATCATCGCCAAGGTCAGCTTTTGGCCAGCCAGCACCTTGCTCATCTCCTCCATATTCATGTTGCTGCCGAACATGAACCAGCCGGATTCAATGTTGCGCCCGCCCGATAGGATCAACATATCGGCACCCGCCTCCTGCAGCGCACGACCGGTAACGATGCCATCCTCTACCGTAGAACCCTTGCGCACGCCATCGGCCACATTGATCTTGGCCAGTACGGCGATATCGGTACCGACCGCCCGCTTCACCGCTTTGAGCACCTGCGCCGGAAAACGCACCCGGTTTTCGGCACTGCCGCCGTATTCATCCTTGCGCTTGTTGGACAGCGGCGAGATGAACTGGTTAAGCAGATAACCGTGGCCCATGTGCAACTCCACCGCATCAAAACCAGCCTCGCGGCACAGCTCGGCGGCGCGGACAAAATCACAGACGACTTCGGCCATATCGCTCTCGTTCATCGCCCGTTGCAGGAAGTTGCCGCACAATAGTCCTGCTTTATTGATGCCGCCGGAGGCGCTGATGGTACGGCCCTTGACCTTGATTGAGGTGATAAACGAGCCACCATGAGTCAACTGCATGGAGATCTTGCCACCTTCGGCATGGACGGCATCGGTCAACACTTTCAGATCAGGCACGATCTCGGGGCGCAGCCAGATCTGGTTGGGCAGAGTACGCCCACGCTCGGACACGGCACCATAGGCCACCGTGGTCAGCGCCACACCACCCCGCGCCATGTCGCGGTGGTGTTTGACCAGCGCCCGTGTCGGCACACCGTCGAGGCTCATCGCCTCGTTGGCACCTGCCCGGATAAACCGGTTACGCAGCGTGATCGGGCCCAGCTTCAGTGTACTGAAAGGGTTAGCGGTATAAGTAGGCATCTGTATTCCTCTCGGGATAGTCGGCCGCCAGCGCGGCCGCATCAGTCAGCTCGGCCGGGGCTCACGCGGCATTTCCAGCCCGCGCTCGGCAATGATATTACGCTGGATCTGGTTACTGCCGCCGTAGATCGTATCGGAACGCACGTACAGAAACAGCGCCTGCAACCGCGTCAACTCGTAAGGAGCTGCAGCCAGTAACTGGCCCTGCTGGCCGCAAACATCGATGGCCAACTCACCCAGACTGCGGTGCCAGGTTGCCCAGAACAGTTTGTAGATCAGCCCCTCTCGTTGCAGGCTGCCGTCGCTGCCGCTCTGGCCGGACAGCACGCGCAGGCTGTTGTAGCGCATGATTTTCAGCTCGGCATGGGCCTGAGCGATGCGCTGACGAATCATCGGCTCGCGGTCTTTGCCATTTGCCTTGGCAGTACGAATCACTTCATCCAGCTCGTTCTGGAACTGCATCTGCTGGCCCAACGTGGATACGCCGCGCTCAAAACCGAGCAACCCCATGGCTACCTTCCAACCGTCGCCCGGCGCGCCAACGATATCACCGGCATCACACACGGCATCATCGAAAAACACTTCATTGAACTCGGACGTACCGGTGATCTGCTGAATCGGCCGCACCTCTATGCCCGGCTGCTCCATTTTCATCAGAAAGAACCCCAACCCCTTGTGACCAACGGATTCAGGATCGGTACGGGCGATGACAAAGCAGTAGTCGGACTCGTGCGCCAGCGAGGTCCACACTTTCTGGCCGTTGATGACCCACTGGTTGCGTTCGGAATCAAAGCGGGCCTTGGTCTTCACATTGGCCAAGTCGGAACCGGCACCCGGTTCAGAATAACCCTGACACCAGAGCTCTGTGCCCGCCAGGATACCCGGCAGGTACCTGGCCTGCTGTTCCGGCGTGCCAAAGGCGATGATGGTCGGCCCGGCAAGCCCTTCACCAATATGGCCCACACGTCCCGGTGCCCCGGCACGGGCGTACTCTTCAAAAAAGATCACCTGCTGTTCGATGGAACAGCCTCGGCCACCGTGCGCGGCAGGCCAACCCACACAGGTCCAGCCGCCTTCAGCCAGCCGCTGCTCCCAGCGCAAACGCTCTGCCGGAAAGCTGTGTTCGTCACCAGGACCACCGCGGAATTTGAGCTGGGCGAATTCGCCGCTCAGGTTGGTGTCCAGCCAGTCGGCCACTTCGCGGCGAAAGCGTTCATCTTCGACACTGAAGCTCAGTTTCATGCGACATCTCCTGCAGTAGGCTTTTCCTGGTCCAGCAAGAGCGCGGCAAGGGCTTCACGATGCTCACTGGCGCTGCCCAGCATCAACTCACTGGATTTGGCACGTTTGAAATAAAGATGGACGTCGTATTCCCACGTAAACCCGACACCGCCATGCATCTGCAACGCCTCACCGGCATTGCGGAGACAGGCATCCGAACAGTAGGATTTGGCAATCGCCACCGCTTCAGGCAGCTCAGCCGCCAGCGTACCACCGCGCCAGGCTTCATCGGCAATACAGGCGGCGTAGTAACAGGCCGAACGCGACACTTCGGTGCGCAGCATCATATCCGCGGCCTTGTGCTTGATCGCCTGAAAACCTGCCACTGGACGGCCAAACTGCTCGCGCTCTTTGGTGTAGGCCACCGCAAGATCCTGTACCTGCTGCGCCGCCCCCATCTGTTCAGCCGCCAGCGCGACGGTTGCCAGCTGCAACACCTGCTCCAGCACGGCACCGCTGTGCCCGGCTTCACCCAGACAAGCATTGGCGGGCAGCTGCAGCGTATCAACACGAACGGTACCCAAGTGGCGGGTCTGGTCCAGCGTTGGCGTCCAGTGCCGTTCGATTCCGGCCGTCGCGGCATCAACCACAAACAGGCTGATGCCGTCACGACCGGACGAACCCTCTCGACGCGCCGCCAGCACCAGCATATCGGCACTGTGACCATCAACCACCAGCTGATAATCACCGGTGAGGCAATAGCCGTCATCGGTCTCGATAAAACGGGCCGTCACCGCATCACAGCCTGGCTGTTCATGGCCGATCCAGGCCAGTGCCGCTGTTTCACCTGCCAGAACACGCTCAAGCCAAGGCGTCACCTGTGCTTCGGACCCAGCCAGTTGTAGCGCCGGTAACGCCTGACACACCGTCGAAAAATAGGGTGCGCAGACCAGATAACGCCCCATCTGCTCCATTACCGACACCAGTTCGACATAGCCCAGCCCCATGCCACCCAAGGCCTCGGGCAGCGTTATCGCATGCAGGTAAAGGTCATTGCAGATCTGTTGCCAGAGTTGAGGGCTATAGCCGGTTTCAGTGACCATCGCTTCGCGCACGGCGGCAGAAGTGGAACAGTCGGCAAAGAAGCTCTCCGCGGTATCGCGGATCATCTGTTGTTCTTCAGTAAAGCGGAACTCCATAGTGTGTCGCTCCGAAATTCGGTGAGTAGGAACGGGTGCCCGTTCAGGCACCCGTCGGGGGAGGTATTACAAACCTGCGCGGCGTGCTGCCTGCGGGCCAAAGTCACGGTCGTTCAGCTCACCCGTGTTCAGGGTGTAACCCTTGGGCTGCTCGTTGACCAGGTTGAAGGCCAGATAGCTGGAGGCCTGAAGGTCGTGGTAGAAACCCACGCCCGCCTGCCAGGTCTGGGCTTCATAGGCGTAGAAGTAGTTCACCATCGAGGTGCGCCACAGACCGCCACGGGCATCGTAGTTGTCCGCCATCACCATGAACCAGGTATCGGCGTCGATATACATGTGACGCTTGCCGTAGATATGGCGGTAGTCATCCTTGAGGTTGGCTTCCAAGACCCATACCCGCTGCAGCTCGTAACGCATGTGCTCCGGGTTGGCGTGTCCCGGGATCAACAGATCGTCGTAGCTGATGTCCTTGGAATGCAGACGGTAGGCGTTGTACGGAATGTACATCTCCTGCTGGCCGACAATCTTCCAGTCATAACGCTTGGGTGAACCGTTGAAGATACGTACCTCGTCCACGGTGATGGAACCACCGGTGCCCGGGAACGACATGTCGAAACCGTATTCCGGTGACTGACGCACACGGCGGGTGCCCGGGTCATAGCGCCAGCTCTGACGCGGTTCGGTCGTGTGATTCCAGAACTCCATGCCGGTGTTGATCTCGCCACGGTCACGCTCCGGCAGCAGGGTTTCGTTCAGATAGAACGAAGACCGGCCTTCAGTCGGACCACTGGTGCCGGTTTTCAGGTGCTGTGCCAGGTTGCGGGATTTAACCCGTCCCCAGTTGATGTTGCCGTTATCCAGCACGTAGGCGTTATCGGAGATCAGCTCCTCGGTCCACGGGCGGTAAGTGAAGATGGACGAAGTCCACAGCAGCTCCAGGCCGGTTTTCGGGAACGGGAACAGAATACCGCCAGTAGTGGCTTCAACGCCTTCACCGTTATCAACCAGCTGGGCCGTCTCCGCATTTTTGCGGGTCACGTCACAGACACTGTCCGGGAAACGGAAGTCGCGGTGTGATTCATAGATCGGCATCTGGAAGGTGTCCGGGTATTTCTCGAACAGTGCCTTCTGACCCGCCGACAGTTTGTCGGCATGCTGATCCATGTTCTGTGCCGTGATCACGAACTTCGGCGTTTCTGCCGGGTACGGATCAACCGGATGGTTACCCGTGCCTTCGAAGTTGATGTGATCAGGTACACCCTGCCACTTGCCGCTCCACTCGGGAATGGTGCCCTCTGCGTTACCGGCCTTGAGTGCGCCGACACAGGTGCGGCTGTTGCCCAGCTCAGCCAGTTCTTCGGCGGTGGCTGCCGCATATGCGGTACCGCTCAGCAGCGCTGTCTGCAACGCAATGCTGGCGGCCAACATTGAATACTTCATTTTCATTTCAACATCCCTGCAAAATTAGAAAGTGTATTTGGCGCTAAGCGAGACATAATCGCGGTCGGCCATCATCCGGCCCTTGTCCAGATTGGCTGAACTGAGGAAGTTCACATAGGTCAGACCGACCTGCATGTTGCCCAGATACTTGAAGTCAGCGCCAAGGGTCAGGCGCTTTTCGTCACGCCCCAGGCCAGCGCCGGAATAACCGCTGCCATCGATGTTCTGGGTCCAGATCGCTTTGGTGGTCAGATCCCAGCCACTGAACAGGTTCGGGTAATCCATGAACACGGCTGCCGCCAACACGGCGTTGTCGCGAGTCTGGCCGTCGTATATGTAGGTATCAGAGCTGGAGCTGCTACCGCCTGAGGTGACCGTCAACGTATCCACGTCATGAATACGCTGATGAACCACTTCCGCCATCACTGTGGTCTGATGCGCCAGCGCGCTCGGGCCAATGATGTAGACGCCGTTCAAGTTGGTCTGCAAATAGCTGCCACGGGTGGGAGAGCCGTTTTCCAGATAGACCGGCGCACCATCGCGGTAACTGATATCACCACCGACTTGGACATCACCGACCTTGGAGCTGATGCTCATACCGGTCAGCTTGATATCGTCAAAGTACGCCAACTGGTAACAGCCGTTGCCGCCGACACTCGCCGAACAACCATTGAACCCGCTGAACGAGGAGTAACGGGTATCACCGGTGAAATCGGTCAGCAAGGCACCAACGCGATCATGATAGCGGTAATGGAACAGACCAATCTCGGTGCTGTCACCCATCAGATAACGCGCACCCACACCCCACTGGCCGCTATCTTCCGGCTCGATCTCACCGGCATAGTTGATGACGTTAGCCGCCGGAAGGCTGCCAATCGGCCCGGCCCCAAAACGGATAAACTGAGCACCCGGCCCAAAGGTATCACTGCCGAAGAAGTCACCCACCGGATTCAGACGGGTCTTTTCCCAGTCATACTGGTAGAAGCCGGTCAGCGTCAGGTTATCGGTCAGGGTCAGGCTGGCGGAGAGCTGTCCGACCGGCAGATAGCCTTCTTTCGCTTCTGTACCCGGCACGTTGAACACGGCGGCATCCACCGGCAACTGACCCTGGCTGATATTGGGGAAGAACAGACTCTCGCCCCAGGCAACGATATGACGACCGGCTTTCACTGACAGGTAGTTGTCATCACCAATCACGAAGTTGCCGTAGACGAACGCATCCAGCAGACGCGGGTCATAGCCGCTCATCTCGCGGGTCTTGTCGGTAAACTGGTTGACGGCACCGACCTTGTTGATCGTGCCCACCGAATCGTTGTCATTGCTGCTGCGGTAGACGTCATCGTAAAACACGCTGCCGCGCAGCAACGCGCCGACGTTGTCGTGGCGGATACGAATCTCGCCCAGTGCGTTAACGCGGTTATTGATCAGGCTGCCCTGATCAAAGTTGCGCGTTGCATCATCATTGTTGACGTCATTCAGGTAAACATTCGACGGCGATGCGGTCCGTGCCGAGGCCGTATACGACAATGTCAGTGAGGTATCGACTGTGGTCTCATCACCGATACGGATGGTTTCAAACGCGTTTGCCTGGCTAACCGCCAATGCCAGGGTAAGCGGCAGAAACCCCTTTCTTCCTATAGGAGTAAGTGAGGATGTCATTCGTGCCCTCCAATGAGCATGATTATTATTTTTTCCTGTGGCCGCAGCTGCGACCACCTGACATGCTCGTTTAGCCGTCCCCTATGCCTCATCGTTCATCCAGACTAGAACCTCGACGGGGAACGACACCGAACTGCGACAGATCAATCAACCGGCTGAATGCCCTGCTCACGTGCAAACGGCTGAGCATGGACGGTACGGTACTGGAAGCCATTCGCTTCGGGCGAGGTCGCCAGCCACAACAGCACCGCAGCGGGCAGCTCCGGCTCGGCAATGCCCTTGCCCAGCGCAGTCACGCCACGATCACCAATGGTGGCACGCAGGGTTTCGGTATTGACCACCCCCGGATTGACGGTAAAGGCGCGAATGCCCTGGTGGCCGTGTTCGCGGGCGATGATGCCACTGAGCCGCGACACTGCCGCTTTGCCAGCGCCATAGGCATAACCCCAGCCGCCTGCATTGGCAGGGACCGGCGGATCAGATTCGCCCGCACCCGAGGTAATATTGATGATGCAGCCCTGCTCTCGCGCCAGCATGCCGGGCAGGATACCTTGCGTAATCTGCACCGGTGCCAGGATATAGCCACGGGTCATACGTTCGAGTGTCGCGGGCTGTAGCTCAAGGAAAGAGGTGTTCAGGTCGGCACCCTGATAGATCGCGTTGTTGATCAACACATCAACATGACCGAAATGGCCGAGCACAACGTCGACCGCTTGCTGCACGGACGCTGCATCCAGCAAGTCCATGGGAACAACCTTGACCTCAACGCCATACTGCCGAGCCAATTCGGCGGTGGCATTGAGACTGCCGGCCAACGGGGTACCGGTAGCGGTTGTTATGCTGTGTGCGTGGGTGTCACCCTCATCAAGGGTGCGGGCACTGAGTGCCAGATCGAAACCGGCACGGGCAAAAGCGATGGCGGTGGCGCGGCCGATGCCACGACTGGCACCGGTAATGAATGCAACCTGTCCCATGATAACTGCTCCTCTGTTTTCATCCAGAGTGCTACAGTCGGGACAGGCTCACATACCCCAAGGGGACGAGGAGGATAATCAGGGTTCCTGATCACCTTGCCCCAGGGCGGCCACACTATTGAGGAAAATACGGACCAGTTCGGTCTGGCGACGCACGCCGGTTTTGGAGAAGATCGCACGCAGATGTGCACGGGCCGTGTTGCGGCGAATATTCAAGGCTTCTGCCGCCTCTTCCAGCGACAGGCCATTGGCCAGCTGGATCGACAGCGCCGTTTCGGCCGGGGTCAAGCCAAACAGCTTCTTCGCCACTTCGTTACTGGCCTGGGATTTACCGACCGCATCGCGGATATACACCACGGCAGCAGGCTGGCCCTTGCCTGCAGCCCAGGTGGTCGATGGAATCGCTTCAATCACGACCCCCAGACTGACCTCACCGGAAGGCCGGGTAACCGACATCGCTTCAGGCAATACCTGCTGCCCTTCACTGCGTTTACCCGCAAAGGCATCCTTGATCAGACGGCGCAGTTCACGGTTATCGCTGGGGTAACTGGCTTCCAGGCGGCCACCAACAATCTTCAGACCATCACCGGATTCCAGAATCTCCTTGGCGAATACGTTTTCTTCCAGTACCTGCCCGCTTTCATCGATCAACACCGTCGCGATCGAGAGCCGACTGATCGCTTTGGAATACAACGACCCCAATGTCTGGCTGCGGTCGAGCAGGTTACGAATATTGAGTGAACGGCGGATATGCGGCAACAGGAAGCGGCACAGCTCCTTGTCGTCTTCGTTAAAACCGGGCGATCCTTCCGGGCGAGTAATGCGAAAGCGCAATGAGCCGGAATCTGGCGTGGAGATGTCCACGGCCATGACATGATACACATCGTTACAGGCACACCAGTGGATGCGGTAGGGGCTGTTGCGCCACTCCTCTTCATTCATCAGGTCGTCAACGGTAAACACTTTATCCGGCCCTTGGTTGACGAACGGGGTCAGGTTGTAACGATAAGGAAAGTAGACCACCTTGCCCGAGTCTTCCAAGTCACCTACAGACACCATCAGACCAAGGTCATCTTCGTCCTGGGTGTCGGGCATTTTCAGAATCAGGGTAGCGTAGTTGGCGGAGAACAATGCCTTCAACTGCTCGAGCGCATCCGCCCAGCACGCATTGTCCAGTGATGCTTCATAAAACGAGGACAGCAAGCTATTCAGCTGCACGACGTCCAAACGATTCATAATGTATATACCCCTGTTATTGTTGTGTAAGGGTCTGTCAGGCCCGCGCCTGTTATATTCTGCACTGAATGGGTCGCGGGCCGTCTGTGTCGGCTGATGCTCAGCTCAATTGTTGGGTCAACTCCGGTACGGCTTCGAACAGATCAGCTTCCAGACCATAATCGGCTACCTGGAAAATCGGCGCATCAGGATCCTTGTTGATCGCGACGATCACTTTGGAATCACTCATGCCTGCCAAGTGCTGGATTGCACCGGAAATACCCACCGCCACATACAACTGCGGCGCTACGATTTTACCGGTCTGGCCAACCTGATAGTCGTTGGGCACAAAGCCCGCATCCACGGCTGCACGGGACGCACCCAGCGCAGCACCCAGTCGGTCAGCCAACGGCTCCAGTACCTGACGGTACTTGTCACCATCACCCAGACCACGACCACCGGATACCACCACCTCAGCAGCACCCAGTTCAGGACGGTCTGACTTGCTCAGCTCACGTCCGACCAGTGTGGATACACCTGCTGATGCAACAGCCTCGACGGCCACGACGGCTGCACTGCCGCTCTGCTCAATCGCATCAAATGCGGTTGGACGTACGGTCAGTACCTGCACGGGTTCCTGCGACTCTACTGTCAGCATGACGTTACCAGCATATATGGGTCGAACGTAGCTGCCAACACCTTTAATTTCAATAACATCAGATACTTGCGCCACATCCAGCAGCGCAGCAACACGGGGCGTCAGGTTTTTGCCGAACGATGAGCTCGGTGCCAGCACCGCCTGGTAACCGCCCTGCTGCACGGTCGCTACGACCAGCAGCGCCACATCTTCAGCCAACTGCGCCGCATAATGAGCCGCATCCACGCTCAGTACCTGCTGCACACCACTGATGGCCGCCGCTTGTTCCGCTACGGCCTGACAGCCTGCACCGGCAACCAGGATATCGATTTCACCACCCAACTGAGTAGCGGCATTAACCACGTTCAGAGTGACCGCATTGAGCTGCTGGTTATCATGTTCTGCAATTACAAGAGTCTTCATCATCATCACCTTCAGATCACACGGGCTTCCTGGCGCAGCTTTTCAATCAGCTCAGCCACATTCTCTACCTTGATACCGCCTTTACGGGCCGCCGGCGGCGCGTAGTTAACCGCCTTCAAGCGCGGTGCAACGTCCAGACCCAAATCGGCAACCGGCTTGCTGTCCAGCGGCTTCTTCTTCGCCTTCATGATGTTCGGCAGCGACGCATAACGCGGCTCATTCAAACGCAGATCACTGGTCACCACAGCCGGAAGGTTCAACTGCAGGGTTTCCAGACCACCGTCGATCTCGCGAGTCACCTTGACCGCATCACCTTCCGGAGTCACTTCAGATGCGAACGTACCCTGCGGCCAACCCAACAGTGCTGCCAGCATCTGGCCAGTCTGGTTGGAATCGTCATCAATCGCCTGCTTGCCACAGATCACCAGCTGCGGCTGTTCATCGGCCACTACCTGCTTAAGGCACTTGGCCACCGCCAGCGGCTCCAGATCGGCATCGCTTTCCAGATGGATCGCGCGATCGGCACCCACGGCCAGAGCGGTACGCAGCACTTCCTGGCTTGCTTTAGGGCCGATGCTGACGACGACAACTTCAGTCGCCGTACCCGCTTCCTTCAGGCGCACCGCCTCTTCCACCGCGATTTCGTCAAACGGATTGATGGCCATTTTCACATTGTTCAGATCAACGCCGGTGCCATCGGACTTCACACGCACTTTAACGTTGTAGTCGATAACACGCTTAATCGGTACCAGTACTTTCATTATAGTTTCCTCACATTACTCTGCCGCGACGGGGTAGTCGGTATAACCTTCAGGCCCCGCGGTATAGATGGTTTTGCGGTCAAAACGGGTTAGCGCCAGCCCCTTGCGGATACGGGTCACCAGATCGGGGTTGGCAATAAAATGGCGGGCAAAGGACACCGCATCGCCCTGCTCTTCGCGGATCGCATCCGCAGCCGATAGCGGCTCAAAACTGTCATTCAGAATCAGACTGCCCTTGAAGTGTTCACGCGCCAGCGCAAACGCATCAATGGCCGGGTCCGGTGCGCGCATGATATGTACAAACGCCACGCCAACCCTGGTTGCGGCCTGCATCAGCGCCACATGACTGGCAACACTGTCATCATCAGACGTGTCATTGAAGGTGTTGCCCGGATTGATGCGGAACCCCACGCGATCACGGCCGATGGCATCACCCATTGCCTGCAGACACTCGGCCGCGAAGCGCACGCGATTCTCAAGGCTGCCACCATAATGGTCGTCACGCTGGTTGGTACCGGAGCAGAGAAACTGCATCGGCAGATAACCGCTGGTGCAATGCAGCTCGACACCATCAAAACCGGCTTCACGGGCGTTAATGGCCGCCTGACGGTGTTCTTCAACCACTGCCACAACCTCATCGGTAGTCAACGCGTGCGGCTGGTCAAACGGCTGCATGCCTGCGGCATCGGTAAAGACTTCACCTTTGGCCTGAATAGCGGACGGTGCCACGCTGGGCACGCCTGCAGGCTTGATCTTGTCACTGCCGATACGACCGGCATGCATGATCTGCAACACGATCTTGCCGCCCTTGGCGTGCACCGCGTCGGTCACCTTGCGCCAAGCCGCCATCTGCTCAGCCGTTTCGATACCCGGCTGGCGGCAATAGGCCTGACCGGTCACGCTCGGCCAGGTGCCTTCGGCCACAATCAGCCCGGCTTCGGCACGGGCGGCATAGTGTTCGACCATCAGCTCGTTGGGCACACCATCGGCACCGGCACGGTTACGGGTCATCGGTGCCATGACGATGCGGTTTGCCAACTCAATGGCACCCATTCGGATCGGTGAAAACAGCGGTTCGGTTCCCACTACACTGTCCTGTTTGACGGTTGGCATCGGCATTTCCTCAATCCAGCGCGGTAATCAAAACAGCCGAGCGACCACCATCGACCGGCAATGTCGCACCGGTAATGTAGGATGCCTGATCACTGGCCAGGAACAGGATCGCATTGGCCAGCTCTTCCGGCTGCCCGACACGTCCCATCGGAATCAGTTTCTCGGTGCTCTTGCGAGCATTGTCATCGGACAGCATGCCTTCGGTCGCCGGGGTTTCTACCACCGCCGGGATCACCACGTTGACACGCACGCCGTAGGGCGCACCTTCGGCCGCTGCGGCACGAGAAAAATTGGTGACCGCTGCCTTGGACGCGGAATAGCCCGACATCCAGGGCGTGCCCAGCTCGCCACAAATGGATGACAGGTTCACGATGGAGCCGCCGTGCGCCTTCATCAGCTTCAGCGCGGTACGCGTGCCCCAGAAAGTACCATCGACCGACGTGGTAAAGTTGGCGCGCCACTGCTCGGTGTTGGTCTCTTCAATGCTGCCCCACGTGAACGCCATGGCGTTGTTGACCAGAATATCCAGCTGACCGTGGCGTTCCGCTACCGACTCCAGTGCCTGAACAAAAGCCTGTTCGTCGCTGACATCCGCCTGCACGGCTTCCGCTTCGCCACCACCCGCACGAATGCTGGTAACAACCTGTTCCAGCGGCTCCAGTCGGCGGCCACAGACCACCACACGCGCACCTTCCTGCGCAAAACGCTCTGCCGTAGCGGCACCGATACCGCTGCCACCACCTGTAATGAATGCGACCTTGCCCTGTAGACAGCCCTGCATAATGTGTCTCCTGAGATTGTTGTTATCAGAGAACAGACTCGCTGCCGCATGCATTCGGCACACGACAGACAGGCACTCACACCTGCGCAGTCAGTCATTTCAGATTAAGAGTGTGACCGGCGGCTGCCATCGTCCAATAAGACTAAACCGAAAAGACCGGCGCTAAGCCGGTCCTGGATCGTTGCAACAAATGGGGGTGTATGAGAGTCAAGTGTACTTGAGACTAACCTTTGCCGTTTTGGGCACGGCCTGGCAGGTCAATGTCAGCCCTTTGGACAGATCACGCTCATCCAGCACGTCGTTGTGCAGCAGTTTGACCTCGCCCTCGGTCACCTCACACATGCAAGACGCGCACATGCCCGCCATACAGGAATACGGCAATTCGATACCAACCCGTTCAGCCGCATCAAGAATGGTCTCGTCACCCTGACACTGCAGCTCAAAGTGCTGACCATCCAGCTCGATCGATACCTGCGCCTCATCAATTTCCGCAGCGGCGGTCAAGGCTTCACGCAGATCCTGATCACGCGACTCTTCCGACGGCAGCGAAATGAAACGCTCCACATGGATACGTTCCGACGGCAGTTTCAGCTCCTGCAGCGCGGCTTCCGCCGCATCCATGAACGGCCCCGGACCACAGATAAATGCCCGAGCCGAGGTCATCCCTTTTGCCAACCGGCGCAGCAGGCTGACATTGGGACGCCCCTGCACCGAATCCAGCAGATGAATCACATCAAAGCGGTCGGCATATTGCTCACCCAGCTCTTTGAGTGCTTCACGGAAAATAATCGATTGCTCATCACGGTTGGCATAGATCAGACGCACCTGACCCCGCCCCCGCAACAGCACCGAGCGCAGAATGGAGAACACCGGAGTAATACCACTCCCGCCGGCAAACAGCAGGAATTCTCCATCCAGCGAGTCCGGTGTGAACACACCGGCCGGTTGCATCACTTCGATGCGATCACCGGCACTGACATGATCACAGATCCAGTTGGACCCTCGCCCCTCCATCACCCGCTTCACGGTAACCCGGAGGCTGGTATCCACGGTTGGCGCACTCGACATCGAGTAACACCGCAGCAGATGCTCACCCTGCCAGGGTAAACGCAGAGTCAGAAACTGACCCGGCCGGTAGCGAAACCGCTCAACTTGATCGGCATCGAGGGCGAACTGCAAGGACACCGCATCAGCGGTTTCCTGTACCACCTGCTCTACCTGCAGGCTGTGATAGCGGGACGAACTCATGGGCAACTCCTTAGATGTACGGGTCCATATTGGGCATACCCAACATCATCGCACCAGCGGCACGCGCATAGGCATCCGCATTGTTGGCAATGTGGCCACGGGCCTGATGGATATCACGGAACACCCGCTCAATCGGATTGCTGCGGTACAGACCGGATGCCGCACAGGCACGCAACAACTCGCTCACGCGCTCGGCACAGAGTTTCGGCACCAGGGACGACTGCGCACGCTGCATCAGACGTTCTTCTACCGGCATCTGATCACCGGTGATCGCGCAATGCACGATACGATCATAGTTGCGGAACATCACCAGCTTGAGCTGATCTACCGCAATCATTGCCTCAGAAACAGCCATCTGGGCGTTGGGATCTTCAGCCGTCTTGGAACCGTGTTTGCCAACATGGGCACCAGCAAGGGTACGGAACTCTTCAATCGCGCCATCCAGCGCACCCAGACACGCGGATGACACCGCGCGCTGGAACACCTGAGTGAACGGAATCTTGTAGGTCCAGCCCGGGTTGGTTTCACGACCGGGGCAACCGGCATCCGAGTGGTTGTTGGTGCGATGGGTGCGGTGTTCCGGTACGAAAGCACCTTCGACGATGATGTCGTGGCTGCCGGTGGCCCGCAAACCCAACACATCCCAGTTTTTCTCAATCTTGAAATCGCTGCGCGGCAACAGGAACGTGGTGTGTTCCAGCTCATCCGGATTGTCTTTCTTCGGCAGCAGGCCGCCCAGGAAGATCCAATCGCAATGTTCAACACCGCTGGAGAAACCCCAACGACCGGAGAAGCGGTAACCGCCATCCACTTTTTCAGCCTTACCTACCGGCATATAGGTCGATGCGATCAGGGTACCGTCGTTACCGTCAGCCCACACATCCTGCTGTGCCTGTTCCGGGAACAGCGGCAACTGCCAGTTATGTACACCGATAACGCCATAGATCCAGGCAGTCGACATGCAGCCCTTGGCCAGTGCCATCTGCACCTTGTAGAACACACGCGGGTCCAGCTCGGCACCACCCCAGCGCTTGGGCTGCAGTACACGGAACAGACCCGCTTCAGCCATCTCCTTAACCGTTTCCCGTGGCACCATGCCCGCTTCGTCGGCAGCCTGCGCACGCTCACGCAGACGCGGTGCCAACTCCTCGGCCGCCTGGACGAGGCGTACAGCCTCGGCGGTCATGTAATCTTCGCTATTGGTTGTCGCTGCTATAAAGTTGTTTGTTAACACGCCCATCGCACGAGTCTCCTCGATTATTATTTATAGTAATCGGGCATGACCGGCTGCACCGACCATCTCCTTGTTAACCCAGATTTCCACAGTCGCCCACACGACTCATCGTCAATTCGGACTAACACGAATGACGTCATATTTTGGATCACTGCACACCCCTAGCCCGTTTGGACGATGTTGTCATTCCAGTGCTGAGAATAATGGGATACGTACTCTTCGATCTCCAGGCACGTTGTACAACAACAATAAAGCCAAGCCTGAGGGCCTAAAAACAAAGGAGTTTTGCTATGCGCGTAACGCTGGGCATCGCTGTTTCACTCATTGTGGCAGTGGCCGGAATTTTCGCGTTCTCACACCGAGACACCCCTTCATTGGGGGCACGACAGATCCCGGTTGAAAACATGAACCTGACCAGCATCACCCAAACTGCCGCCGGTCTCGTCACCGCCGGTGAGCTGGGCCATATTCTGGTATCGTCCGATCAGGGCAACAGCTGGAACCGGGCCGAACTGTCCGAACAGCGCCATGCCTTAATCACGCGCCTGCACTTCAAGGATGAACGTAACGGTTTAGCCATTGGCCACGAAGGCTGGATCCTGAAAACAACCGACGGTGGCCTGAACTGGCAGGAAGTCGCGTTCAACCCTGGCGGTGAGCCGCTGCTGAGCGTCAACCGCCTGCCCTCCGGCATCTGGATGGCGATTGGGGCCTTTGGCCAGGCGCTGATGTCCAACGACGACGGCCAGAGCTGGGCTGAAATGCCGCCGCCCAACGGCACCGACTGGCACCTCAATGCCCTGCTGCCCTCTGAAGATCACCGCACCTGGCTGATCGTCGGTGAAGCCGGCACATTGTTCCGTTCCACCGATGGTGGTGAAAACTGGGACACTATCCCCGAGTTCTATAACGGTTCACTCTACGGCGGCTTCAACCTCGAAGGCGATACCTGGGTGGTGTACGGCATGCGCGGCAACATATTCCGCAGTGAAGACAACGGCGAAAGCTGGGCCAGCATCGGCGGCGTCCTGCCCGCATCCCTGTTTACCCATCGAACACTGAACAACGGCGACATTCTTCTCGGCGGTCAGGGCGGCGTGCTGCTGCTCAGCAACGACCAGGGTCGCAGCTTCTCCTTCCTGCACAAGAGTGGCCGCATGTCGTTGACCGGCATCGCCCGCCTCGCATCCGGCGAACTGCTGATGAGCAGTGACAGCGGGCTCATGCCTGCGCTTTCGGTCGACCAACTGAAACAGCCTTCAGGAGCCTGATTTTATGTCTCATCAACCTACAGCCGTGCAAAAATTTGTTGACACATCGGCACGTCTTCTGATCATCGGCCGCAAGCCGTTGGGCTTCCTGTTCCTGCTGATTACCATCATGCTGGGCTTCTCCGCCCTGCAGACCCGTTTCGACCCCGGCTTCAACAAGCTGATCCCGCTCAAGCACGATTACATGCAGGCATTTCTGGAGCATTCTTCAGAATTCACCGGTGCCAACCGCGTGATGGTCAGCCTGGAATGGACCGGTGAAGGCGATATCTACAACCCGGTATTCTTCGACAAACTGCGTGAAGCCACCGATGCGGTGTTCTTCACCCCCGGCATCAACCGTCCCAGCGTGCGCTCCCTGTTTACCCCTGAAGTACGCTACATCGAAGTCACCGAATACGGTTTTACCGGTGGCGTGGTGATCCCCTCGCGCTTTACCGCCAATGATGAAGGCCTGGCACAGGTACGCTCCAACGTGTACAAGTCTGGCCAGATCGGCAACCTGGTCTCCAACGACCTGAAATCGGCGATGGTACAGGCCGAGCTGCTGGAGATGGACCCGGAAACCGGTGAAAAGACCGATTACGCCGCTGTTGCACGTCATCTGGAAAAGATCCGTACTGAACTCAGTGATGAAAACATCAACATCAACATCATCGGTTTCTCCAAGGTGATGGGCGATGTGATGGACGGTTTGATGACCGTCATGATCTTCTTCGCGGTTGCCTTTGCCGTCACCTTCATTCTGCTGTGGCTCTATTCACGCTCGCTCAAACTGACCGTGCTGTCGATTGTCGTCGCCCTGCTGCCGGTAATCTGGCTGCTTGGCATCCTGCCGCAGATCGGCTACGGCATCGACCCGATGTCGGTACTGGTACCCTTCCTGATCTTCTCCATCGGCGTGTCCCACGCGGTGCAGATGACCAACGCCTGGAAACTGGATGTACTGGCCGGCATGAGCGCCATCGAGGCCGCCGAAAGCGCCATCCGCAAGCTGGCGATTCCCGGTACCGTAGCCCTGCTCGCCAACGCTCTGGGCTTCATGGTGATCATGGTGATCGACATCCCCATGGTGCATGAGCTGGGCGTGACCGCCTGTCTGGGTGTGGCATTGATGATCATCACCAACAAGATGTTCATGCCGATCATCCTGTCGATGCTCAAGCTGGAAAAAATGGCGCTCAAGGGCGGTGATGACAGTGACAAGAAGCACCCGCTGTGGTGGTCGATTTCATCACTGGCCGAGCCGCGCCCCGCGCTGTTCAGCCTGGGTGTGATGCTGCTGTTGCTGGCTGTGGGTACATGGCAGTCACGTTCACTGCTGACCGGTGATATCGGTACCGGCGTACCGGAACTGCGCGCCGACTCCCGCTACAACCAGGACAACGACAAGATCATCAACGACTACTCCATCGGTATGGATGTGCTGTCGGTCTATGTTGAAACCAACCGCGAGTCGGAAGCCTGCCTGGACTGGCAGGTGATGAACGCCGTCGACCGTTTCGACTTCCACATGCGCGGCGTACCGGGCGTGCAGTCGGTCAGCACCGTGGCGGGCATGGCCAAGCTGTATGTCTCCGGCAACAACGAAGGCAACCCGCTGTGGCGCACCCTGCAGCGCTCTACCATGGCGCTGCGCTCGGGTAGCCAGGCGGCCAACCCGGAGCTGGGCCTGAACAACGAACTCTGTAAAACCATCAACATGATGGTGTATCTGGACAACCACCAGAACGACACCCTCAAGCACGTAATTGGTGAGATGCAGAGCTTTATCGATGCGCAGACCGTCGAAGGTGTCGAGTTCCGTCTGGCCGGGGGTAACGCCGGTGTAGCCGCTGCGACCAACGAAGCGGTAGAAACGGCTGAAGTGCAGATGATCGGCTCCATCTTCGGTGCCATCACCCTGCTGTGCTGGATGACCTTCCGCTCTTGGCGCGGTGTGCTCTGCGTCGTTGTACCGCTGATGCTGGTAACCATCCTGTGTAACGCCCTGATGGCCCGCCTCGGCATCGGCCTGAAAGTGGCCACCCTGCCGGTTATCGCTCTGGGTGTGGGTGTAGGCGTGGATTACGGCATCTACATCTACGAACAGATGCAGCACTCGCTGAAACGCGGCGTCGACCTGCGCACCTCCTTCTATGAAGCGATGCGTCAGCGTGGTACAGCGGCTGTCTTTACAGCAGTGACCATGACCATCGGTGTCGGCACCTGGGCGTTCTCGGCGCTCAAGTTCCAGGCCGACATGGGCATCCTGCTGGCGTTCATGTTCATGGTGAACGTACTGGGCGCAATCTTCCTGCTGCCGGCCCTGGCCTGCTGGTTGAACGTGAAGCCCAGTAACATCAAGGCCAATGATGCCGACAGCATGGCTGAACCGGCACCCGCTACAAGCGTTGATACGCCCAAGCGTACCAACGTGAAAGCACGTCAAGAGGCCGTTGCGACCTCAGACTGATCGACCTGATGGCGGGGGACATCCTCCGCCATCACCTTCCCCGCACACGCTCAACCTTCCTCACCTGCCCACCGTTTCCTTGCCTTAAATCAACCTTTTGCACATCAGTGGCGTTCAAAAAAGCGCAGCATATCGTCGAACACGGGACGCCGATCACGCATGAACCAGGTCAGACTGGACAAAATGCCGACATGGTCCATGCCGTCATAGGTGTGTGCCTCCACCTGCCCGCCTTCAGTGCGTACCTTGGCCGCCAACAGGTCGATGTTGCGCCGGTACACCAGCGTGTCCGCCTCACCCCAGAGCAACAGCATCGGCGGCTCGGTGCCATCGATAAACGTGGTGGTCTGCATCTGTGGATACCGATCGGGCGGGCCAAACATATCCATCAAGTCATCTTCATCCGGCACAAAATCATACGGCCCGGCCAGTCCGGCAAAGGCCCGCACGATGCTGGGCTGCTTGCCATACACGGCCAGATACTGCGCATCCGCCACCAGCAGTGAAGCGATATGCGCCCCCGCCGAATGACCTGCCAGATAAAGACGTTCGGCATTACCACCATAAGGCGCAATATGATCATGCACCCAGGCCAGCGCCTGCGCTCCATCTTGCACAAACGCAGGGAAACGCACCTCGGGATATTTGCGATACTCGGCAATCACCGTGACATAGCCCTGGCTTGCAAACGCCTCGCCCACAAAGGGATACATCGCCTTGGAGCCATCCGTCCAGCGCCCGCCATAGAAAAACACCAGTACCGGATACTCACCCTCGGCGTCGGGCCGATAGATATCCAACCGCTGCCAAGGCTCGGGGCCGAACGCAACATCACGCACAATACGGATATCGCTGAATTTGGCGGGCAGATTGGCCACCCCCAACCCCAGCTGAGTGCAACCAGTGAGCAACAGCGCGCCGATGGACAGAACAAGTGCTTTCATACGTCTCCAGTAGAATGTGCCGTGTGTATAAGTATATTCCTACCGGAATACAAAGGGATTGGAGCAGTGGACGCACATTTGGCAGTTTTTTTACCAAACACCCGATATTATTTTGAAGAACCACCTAGCCAATGATGGATGCTTTGCCGCATACGCCCAGTAGGTGTTTCTTGCGTTTCGAATGAGGGTGCTTTGCGTAGCAAGCATTCTGTAATCGAAATCCGTAAAGAACAGGACCTTTCGAGCCCTTTTGGCGAGAGCTGCCTCAACCTTAAGATCACCCGCTAGCAGACCTTCTGCAAGCGTAACACCATCCCAAATGGCGAGGTTAAGCCCTTGACCGCCGACTGGCGATTGAACATGAGCTGCATCACCAATCACCCAAACGCGACCTTTTCTTGGAGTACGGACTCGTTTCAACGCAACAGTGAAATGGCGCTCATAGCGTAGCTCAGCATCCGTGAATAGCGAGGTGAGCTGTCTGGCGGCATTCTCATCGTTCAATATCCCTTGAACCAGACCAGCGGCTGGTTGAGACAGGAACAGTCCCACTCCGTTTGATTGAAGAAAAAGCTGGGCTTGCGCGTTTTGAGGCCATTGATTCGTGGTTATCTCAGCAACAGACCAGTTTTCTGGGTAGTTACGACCAATAAACGGAATTTCCGCTGCTTCTCGCACAGCACTGTGTGCGCCATCTGCCCCTATAACCCAATCGTAAGAGCCCAAAGGGGCTATTTCACCACTGCTAACCTGAGCTCTTACAAGAATAGAGTTTTTGCTTTCTTCATATGAATGAAACGCTGTGCTGTACTCAACTTCAACGCCCTTTATAGCAAGCGCTCTTTCCAAGTGTCTTTCAAGCTCGCCTTGAGGGTAGAGATGTGCCGGCGGGCATCCATCAATTGGAGGAACTGGCACATTCGCCACTAACTCACCATCATCGTAAAAGGCAAAATTTCTCATCGGGATTGCCGTTTCTACAGTTTTTGGTGATACACCGAATTTGGACAACTGGCTCCAAACGCCAGCGGCCACACCCGTTGCTTTCTCGATCATTGATCGATTCGGGCGTTTATCAATAATTCGGGGTTTAATTCCACGGTGTGCGCATTCCAAGGCAAAGGCCAGGCCACTTGCACCAGCACCAACGACCAGAATTTTCGGATTAGAAACCATTGTTTAAGACATCCATGTGTTTTGGTTCCTTGGCAATAACGTTCAGCAGCCAAATGGACAGGCCGCTGACGAAAGCATCAGCAAACGCAGCGCATAACTGGCCTGTTCATCCACAATGCCAGCGCGAGATGATTAGTGGACTACAGAAATTTTCTCGCCGCCTCTACGCCGGCTTCAATATCCCAGCCCGGTACGACCGCTTCGAGCAACTCGGGGCTGATGCTTGCATCGGCGGCAACCAGCGCATCCAACGCCTCCTGTCGCGGAGGTTGGTCACCCAACCCCGGTGCATCGGACGCAAACTCTGCCAGCAGATCTGTTGAGCTGATCGAGCAAGCGTCCAGCAAGCCAACGGAATCAAAGCCATCCTGCGGACTGTAACCAGCCCTTTGCCATTTGGCACCCTCCCAGCCATATACAAACCCGATCCATTCACCAAACGGTTGCGGACTCAGGTTGAAGCTCCACCACTCGGGCACGCCATCAAGCAGATCGGTTTCCTCTTCCTCGAAGTATGCCGCTGCTTCACCATAATAGGTTTCAGAATACTCATGGTCATGGCCCAAAAGCACGGCCTGGTTATCACTTTTGAAGCGTAAACAGACCCAGTTACCGCCCCCATCATGGTAAAGCCATTCATGGGGTGTCGCGTACACGTCAGTACACCACCCTCTTGCAGCACACACCGCTGCCAACGCAGCCCAGCCTCCGCGTAGTTTCTCGGGGGCGGGAAGGTTCAAATCGACTAAAGACATATAAGTATCATCCTTGAAAAAGTTAATGGTATAGCATGGTTGGTTGTGAGTGTTTTACCTGAATGCCGTACCCATAACAACAGCAACCTCTTCGGTTATTGCACCGTGATTTTTAACAAAATAATAAGAGCGCAGGCTAGATTCATCAATTGAACCAGTTCCCCTGACGCATTAATGACTGCTCTCTTCCACATGTTATTCGGATCATGTTTGAAATAGCGCCATTAGCGGCACCATGATCCTTATCAGTCAAAAAACTCTCTACTTCGGATTCAGAACCGTGGAGTATCACGTCCAAGTATTGCCGCTGCTCCGCCTCGCCTAAAGCGGTTTTTTGGCGTTGAAAAGGGCGATGCAGTGCGGCATGAAGAAAAGCGGCTCTTTCTTCATCTTTCCCGATGACTTCGAAGTCTTGCTGATTCAATCCAATTGTAACCAAAAAATCAACAAATCCACTTGCTATTGAAATTTCTAACCGATATACACCATCAGAGGAAGTAGCTATCATCCGCAAATTTTTGAATTCAATTTCTTTCATATACAACTCGATTTCTGGAGAAGACGTTCACAAACGATACAGTCTCGCAATAACAAGCCCGAACGCTTTAACGTACGAAACACTTATAATAGAAAGCATAAGAAACAGAGCCTACCCACTGCATATTGATGGACTAGTTTTTTCTTCAATTTTAAAACCAATTGAATTAAGAAAACGTGATTGGCACATGGATTTCCTTATATAATGCAACGCCAACTGCGGAAACGATTTTTAAACTTATTCAAAGTTCATATGGTAAACCTTGGACCGCATTTTTTTCCAGAAATTCACAATAATTTGATTTCAAATTTTCCATAAGCTGAACATCTTTAACTTGACATAATGTAACTGCACGGACCATATATCTAGCACCATGCCCTGCATTATTTATATGCCCTAGGTAAATTCTTATTTTGCTTTTCCAGAGACCAAAGCATGAACTACCAACAATATTCGAGATATCAACATAGGGTTTGAAGTCCAGCTCGTAAAAATCCAATTTCATAAAACCCTTATGATCTATAAAAAAGGTTTCATCATAGTAAAAATCATCTAATTTGTGCTGACTCTTTAATCCCATGTAACGAGCTTCCAGCTCACCAATATTTTTTAATGTATGTTTTTTCATTGTTTTTAAGACCGCATAAAGCCTGCTGACAGGTGCTGTGCCGCTCCGACTTGCTTTCTACAAGGTTTAGTCGACTGACCAAAATAGTTCAAGCGTATGAAAGTTATTATCCTCAACACAGGTAAATTCAATTAACTTTGAATAGCCATCCTCATAGTTTTCACTAAGAAAAAAATGCATACCAGAAAAGTCAGTTTCTAGATTATTAATTAATAAAGAGACATAGCTCCGGGTTTCACTCGCTGCCAAACTAGAGCCAGGCGTTACTAGGGCACTTTCAAAAAATAGCTCTACATCCCCTATTTCTTTTGAGTTTAGCTTTCTGGGGAACTTAGCTTTATTCAGAACTTCTCTATCAATAAAAGAATGAGCACGCCCATACCCAAACTTATATAGATAAGTCAGATCACCCTGGGAATAAATATCATTAGACTTATCACAGCCAGATTTTAGCAACAATACCGTTTCTCTACTAAGCATAATTATTCATAATCTGGAATTTCACCAAAGAATCGGACACCTGGCTATAAGAAGTGTCTACTGTTCGTGGGTAACTCGGCCTGCTAACGCCTAAGTCATCATTTTATCCGCAATCTTTTTTTGTTATGACTTTTTAAATGCATACTGTGCAAATTAATCGATATAGCTCCGCCTTCCTGGGCATGGCTGGTTTAGCAGAACCCTTCATGACTTTGTCAATCTCGTGTAAGAAGCCTTTGCCTGGAGGGAACCTTCCAGTTTTAAGACCATCTTCGATGACACTTAACCACTTATTATGCTGCTCCCCTTCCATGTAATAGATTACAAAAGCTTTCATTGCATAATAACAGTCTTCGTTACTCGGCCAATCCATAGCTATCACCATTGCCCGGTTAATAATTGACCCAAAGCTGGCAGACGAACTCCGCAGCAATTGGCGTGACGGTTTTGAGCGATTTTAAATTCAAACGAATTTTATTGAACGGAATTTAATATCTAGCAACCACCATATATGACACGCTTCAGATGCGGAATTATTTCATCCTTCCAAACTTTTGGAGTAACCATTCCTGAAGACATCCCTCCATGACTATGTCGCTCTATATGAACATAATCTGTGGACTCTATACTAACTCCCGCCAGCTCTTCAAAAGCGGAATACATCACCGTTTCAAATTCATATTCTGCTGGGATTTCAGTTTTCTGCAAGAGTTCTGCTAATTCATAATAAAGATATTAATCTCCTCTTAAGCCATGAGACCACATATTTTTATTCATTGCACTTCCGATATCAGAATATTTCATAAAACAACCTTGTTTCATAACGTCTCGCTCATCAGTAAATTGCCAGAACCAGGTAAACTCAACCGTTACGCACGGTCATGTTCATGGCAATGCTGTCATCCATTCAGTGCAATCCCGTGTTCAAACGTTTTTACGAACACCTTAAAGCTCAGGGCAAACTACCAAAAGTCGCCCTTATTGCCTGCACGCGTAAGCTCATTGTGGTGCTCAAAGAATTCCTGAAAAACGAGGGAGTATGGTGCCAAAAAACGGCTTAATATATTGACAAAACACCACAGTCACTTGTTAGCGCTGACGCATCCTTGCTCGCTTGATTGCCCACGATGTTAACCGAGTGAGAAAACCTATAATAATAATAGCCCCTGTTATAACTGTTACAAACTCTAAATCAGAAGCGACACCGGGTCGTTGTCCTTCAAATAATTGATTGTATTGAGACCATAAAGATTCGGAAAATTGAATGGTATAGATACTATTAAACCACCAATATGTGACTAAGATAGAAGCTATTATGACCCAACACCAGAATAGTAGATTAGAGGATAGTCTATTCATTTGACCACCACACGACCAAAAGCCTCTAGCTCTGAGCTGGGGATAAGGCTCTTTGATGTATTCTTGAGTATCGTTCGCAAAAATAAAAAATCAGATTCTTTGTTAATAACAATACAACCCTCACTTCTACCAGAAGGACCCTTGGGATGAAGTCGAAATAGGCCACGTTTCACTTTATTGCAAAAGGTTTCATCGTCAATTTTATCGTCGATTGCATATAAGGCAAACCATTTATCTCTGCCAGTGAATAAATCTCGTAATGGGCCAATTAACCCACCGGATTGTCGGTCAATAATATTGTATGTACCGGGTGGAATTGGTCCTTGGTTTGGAATACATGCAGAAACACGTTTATTAACATGCTTTTCAAGACCAGAGAATGCTGGGAATGATGCTGCCCCACATTTGAAAGCGCTCATTGGTTTCCCGTTTAGCTCAAATGTACAATCAATCATATAATTCTCCTTTTTTAGTGCTAACGCCTCACTCACCGGAATTTTGGGAGCGTAGCGAGTAAAATTTCCGCGTGCAGTGATTTGTATGGAAATCAAATTCAGAACACTGCGAGATAAATAGGGGAAAAATGCTGGAAACCATATGCCTGCACCTTCCCTGTTTCAAACTGCCTCATACCAACAGGCACGCTACCGCCAGGCCCAGTGAACCCACCAATGGCACCAGGGTTAAGGTGACCCAGCGGACGCAATCGCTGGACCAAAACCGAAGCCCTCAAGACCGAGACCTCCCAATGCCTCGGCAACTGCCAGAGCTTTCAAACGCACCGAGAACACTGGCACGATTTCGCGGCTGGCGAAAATTTTGGAACAGAATTTTTGACAGCTAGTGCCGTCTGCTCTTGCAACTTGTTAAGCGGCTACGTTTTTTAAGAATGACTCAAGGTCACCATCACTGCCTGATGCAATACCATGTGCAACTGCATAAGGCTCAAGCTCTCTCATTATTCCTTGCTGGAACGGTATTGCCACGCAAATGCGATTCTCTTTGACATAGGCCTTTGCATCTTTATGGTCGACTAAGTAAACCACTATGAAAGCACCAATAAGCCCAACGAAAAATGCTATATCCTCTTGGCCAACCTGCTGTCCGCTTACCCATTTACTAAATGAAGAGATACAAGTTGAGGTATCTAAAGGAACCCCACTAGGAATAATCCCAATTTGGGGAAGCAGATCCTCTAAAATTGGCCTTGCTTCTTCTAATGCTCTGCTAGCACTCATAATCTCTGATTCCTTTATCGCTTAACGCCCTGTTAAGGTGTGAGCAACGCAATACCGATGCCTCCGCATACCACCTTAAACACTAAACGCAACGCATAGCAAAAATGCCAAGCGTTGCGAATCACTCTTAAACAGATTGTTAGAGGTTTATTTCACCGTAATTCTCTCACGCACCAATTCCGGCCCTTGTTCAATAACAAGGCTCGTGGTTTCAATCACTTCCTTTTTCAATTGAACTAACGCGTCAACTTTGATGTTGAACTTCGCAACGTACATTGCCGAAGCTGTAATTTGGTAGTCCAAGGCTCTAAGCATTAGATACAGTGAAAAATTGTACTGCTCAATCCACTGAGCCTCTTCCATGCCAGATACGTCATCTATAACCCGCGCCATAATTTTATTTAAAATATCTTCCGCATCATTGTGGGCTTGCGAGCAAAGAGCAGCATAGACTGTTCTGTAACCGACCTCTTCACCAATCTCTTTAAAGCGATCAAAAATACTAGGCCACTTTAAGTCTACGGCATCAAAGTCTACGCCTGCCAGTCGTAAGGACTCACGCAAGGCTTCTTCATAATGATTTAACGCACCTTCTTTTTCTAAAATTTTCTGCAAATGATGATCTTTTCCAGCCTTAGGAAAATTTGATGCCTCTACACTTTCTTTCCAGTTTTTATTCTGTTTGCGCTCTGTTACCAAGTGGTTATTAAAATAAGCGATTTGCTTGCTTATTGAGTCACCTAAACTCACATAGTGTAAGTTTACGGCACCTTCAATAGCTGTTCGGCATAGGGCCTCACTTGATTGAAACTGCCCAACTAAAAAACAGCTAATTACTCCACAACAATACTCATAGTTTCGTCTATACATATCGTGCATTGTGGGCCAAGGTACATTCTTTATAAGCTCGCTTTGATTCTTATTGCATAGCTCTTCGACTAGCTCGTTTGATTTCTCCAAGTAAAGTAAGGCTTTATATAACGGTTCATTTAATTGAATATCCTTGGATAAGGCCCTTTGTTCAAAGAACTTTTCTACTAGTTTGTCCATATAGTTTCCTAAACCTTGGTCCTACCCACAAAAAGTAGACACTTGAGTTATGCGCATTTGCGCTCATACTCCGCTAGACTCACATAGCCCAAAGCCGAGTGCCTACGTACGCGGTTATAAAACACTTCGATGTATTCGAAGATCGCTGATTTTGCTTCGTCTATGCTTCGGTACTGTTCAGCATAGATCAGCT
>NZ_PYGI01000004.1 GCF_003014615.1 Marinobacterium halophilum
GATCCTCGGCGCTTTTTGCCCTTGCATGGCAGACGCTGCCGCCACTGGAGCTTTGCGATATGGCGATACAAGGTGGAGCAACTGATGGCGTTATCAGGCTCCTCCAAGGTTATACGTCCTGCCACCTGCTCTGGACTAAAGCCCATTGCCAATAGCTTCTTCAGCTGCTCTTGATGCCTTGCATTAAAGCGTTCGGCTTTGTTGGCAGCACGGCGCTGATCATATGCATGTATATCAGCTTCCGAGGCATCGTATGCCTCGCAGTCGGTTAACCGTTTCAATTCCCTTGAAATGGTTTTGTTCGAACGTTTCAGCTCTCGGCCAATGGCACGGGCAGAGAAATCCAGTTCATATAAGGCCTGAATCTGGTATCGTTCGCTGAGAGTCAGCTGGCCGTAAAGGGCCCCCGTGTGGCACCTGGTTGCTTGTGTGAGAGCTAGTCAGCCTACAGCCAGCCTGGCTCTCCTGTCTAAGTCCAAGTGTGTCGGTTATTCTGAGAATCTAGGTAATATCCAAGAACCTCATAGTAATTATAACCATTAACTGCTGTCTCAAGTTCAGTATATGAACTCGCTTACAGCATAAATTCTTATGAAAATGCTTATTTAATCAATTTTTAAGGGCGAGTAAATAGATGATTAAAACTAGAATGCTGGGATTTATAAGTGTTTTAATTGCTATTGTGGCTTTGGCTGGGTGTGCCTCTAATTCAAAGCAGTTAGTCGAAAGACCAGATATTAACAAACCTCTTAATGAAAATGAAAGCATCATTATTTTAAAGCGACCAAGTAAATTTTCCCTCTCCATTATTAATTTCATTGTTCGTACAGAATCTCAGGTTATTGGCGATTTATCTGATGGGGGCGAGCTAATTTGGAAAACAAAGGCAGAAAACTTTGAATGTATTAAAATAGAAAACCTTCAGCTTAAGCAGGTTCTTAATTTGGGTTTCTACAAAGAGGATGTACCCGCACCATACAAGTGCTTTTTTACAAATCCAAAAGAGATACTGTCATTAAACTATGATTTTACTTATCCAAAATCACGAATTTTTCGTCCTGTTGCATTTTTGCCTTTATATAAAAAATCACCAACATTTGATAAAAGGTCAAGTGTCGCTATAAATGTAAATAATTCAATTGCTACTGAGGCCCCTATTAGTTTAAAAGAAACGCTAGAAAAATATTTAGAGGAACAGTTTGGGAGTATTGTTGACAACTCTTCAAACAAGGTCATAGATATCGAGATTCTTGATTTTAAGTCAGGGAACGCTGTCCAGAGATGGTTTGCTGCAACAAAAGATGGATCTACATTAGCAAAAGTAAAAGTAACGATCTCTGAAAATGATAAAATTTTAGATGAATTCATTACAGCGCCGGTAATATCAACTGGCGGATTGGCAACTGTTGGTGGAGACTCTCTAATATTTGAAGAAATAGCAGAAGACGTATATCTTCACACATTTGGCCTGAATTAAAGTATAAGTATAAATATAAAATTAAACTAAAACGAACAGGTGAGTTTCAATTTTCCTACCGCCTGTTCGTTTGATTTTATATATTATTGGAATTAATATTTTTAATCTAAATTTCATAGTTTTGAGACCTCTTCGAAGTAGATAGGTTTTAAGTATGAGACCTACCCTAGATTATCCCACTTAAGAACTAGTATCCAACTACGTCACAGACTTCTGCTAATTTTCCAATCGTGTAGCGATGTGTGTATCTATCAGTAACTCCAGCACCGGTAACTGAATGTCCAACGTACTGCTGCACCAAACTAGTGGGCAGCCCAGCCATTCTTGCCTTTGTAATAAACGTATGGCGAAGAGAATGAAAAACTAGCCGATCTCCGTAAGCATCACTGCCACTAGTTACCAGAGAGCCAAACAAATCAGTGACTCGGTTTTGATTTCAGTGAGCAAGGTCAAATAAATATTCAGTGCTTGAGCTCTCTAGATATTCGATCAATCCAGCTTCGATCAGGTCATTACTCAACGGAACCAATCTTACTGCTGCTGCGGTTTTGCCCTGAGTTACCTTGAAATAATATCTTTTTGAGTCATTGCAAATACTGAAATCGCTTTTAGTCAATCGAGCTATTTCAGATCTGCGAGCACCAGTGTAGGCACCAATCATCGCGAACCAGTAAAACCAATCCGGTTTACTAGCAGCACCTGTTAGAATCTCTTTGACTTCAAAATCAGTAAATGCTCAAAACCTCTTACCATCAGCTTTGAAAGTGACGCCCTCAGTGGGCGACTTCGCCAGCAATTTAGCCTCTTTGTGTAGTGGCCTAATAATCCCGGACACCAACTTAAGGTGGTAAAGTCACCGCCGAAGAAGAGGTGTTCAATGGCAAAACAGCGTCGTTCGTTTTCAACCGAGTTCAAAATGGAAGCCTCCAGCCTGGTGGTCGATCAGGGTTACAGCATGGTCGAGGCCAGTCGTGCCGTTGATGTGGGCGAGTCCGCATTGAGGCGGTGGGTTAATCAGCTACGTACCGAACGTGGCGGTGTAACACCCACATCCAAGGCCCTGACACCCGAGCAGCAAAAGATTCAGGAACTGGAAGCCCGTATCAACCGGCTGGAACGGGAGAAAACGATATTAAAAAAGGCTGTGGTGATAGACCAGTTAAGTGAGCAGGAGCCGGTCGACATGGTCTGTAGTGCTTTCGGCATTGCCCGTTCCAGTTACTACGAGTACCGCCGTAGCCGATCCCGGATTGACATTAAACGGCTTGAGCAGCGAGCCAAGGTGAATGAGCTTTTTGCGCAAAGCCGGAGCTCAGCCGGAAGCCGTACAATCATGACCCAGATGCAGGGTGAAGGCTATGAGATTGGCCGTTTCCGTGTGCGGCGTCTGATGCGTGAGCTGAACCTGACTTGCAAGCAGCCGGGACCGCACAAGTACAAACAGGCTACGGTCGAGCGACCGGATATTCCCAACCGCCTTAACCGGGAGTTTGAGGTACAAGCCCCCAATCAAGTGTGGTGTGGTGATATCACCTACATATGGGTGCAGAACCGCTGGCATTACCTGGCTGTTGTGCTCGATCTGTTTACACGTAGAGTCGTTGGCTGGTCGTTCTCGGGCCGCCCGGATAGCGCACTGGTCGTAAAGGCCTTGGATATGGCATACGAGCAGCGTGGCAAGCCTGCTGGGCTGATGTTTCATTCGGACCAGGGAAGCCAATATGCTAGCCGAGCTTTCCGGCAACGCCTATGGCGCTACCGAATCCAGCAAAGCATGAGTCGCCGGGGAAACTGTTGGGATAACTCGCCAATGGAGCGACTGTTCCGGAGCTACAAGTCCGAATGGATGCCTGCCACAGGTTACAGAGCAGTAGGTGAAGCCCAACAAGACATCAGTTTCTATCTGATGGAACGGTACAACTGGCAACGGCCACATCAGTACAACCAAGGATTGCCACCCGCTGTGGCAGAGGAAAAACTTAACTTACTGTCCGGTATTAGTTGACCACTACAGAGAGACCACAAGAGAGACTTGATGTAGGTCTTACAGATAGAGACCTGTATAGGTGATTACCTATGATGATAATGAAGTAATGGATATCTCATGGAAGAACTATAAGTCCCACTGAAAGTGGGGCTTCGCCCCCTCTACTCCCACCACCTGAAACGTGTCAGATGTAGCCGACCTCAACGCAGTGCCCCCTCAGATCATCTGCGCCAGTCTTGTCCGGTTCACGTCTGCCCCAACTGCCACCACAATCGTTCAGACCGGTGGTGCGTTCATACAGCTCATACCGAAAGCTCAAAGGTAGTAGGCCTCACAGACGGATCTTACCCTGTCTGCATCGAGGTCTTTGTTCTGGAGAACGGTTGTTGCTGATCTTGCATGAACAGAACTAGCCGCTTCTTCTCCTAAACTGTCACCTAATTGAACGTCGTCGATCATGCAGGGATCTTGCAATTTTGACAGCTGCGGGCCACGTCCGCTCTCGACCGCTAGCGCCCCCGCCAAACCAACCACTTGAATAACAAACAATCACCCCCATCAATTACGATGGGGTGTTTTACTGGGCGCACCCATCACTGAGTTGTTGGTTGTCTTCCTCGATAGCAGGAATCTGATGATCGAGACAAGACAACTTATTAAACGGCTCCTTCAGCTTCATCGCTTGTTGAAACAGAAGGAGACCTTGAACCCAGCAGAACAGCTCCAGCACGAGTGTGAGCTTCAAGAGGTAAAGTCGAGGCTACTGCAGAAGTTGTGCAGTCTTGGGCTGGCATTTTTGAGGCGCATGATCTGGCTACACAGCAGACGAGAGCTGTTGGAGTGGCTTCTGAGTCAAATTATTGGTATTGGTGGATGACCGGGGCTGGAAACCTCTAATCAACTACCGGTATGAGGAGGATAGGTTAGCGTTGAATATCACCTTTATTGCGATTCATTCTCAACTCATATGGATAACAACAGGAGGTATGCCATGACACAGCTACCGAAATCAACGCGCTCTTTCTTTAACTGACCAACCATTGATGATGGGGAGGCTTCCAATCTACCCATCGAAACCCAGACTTGGCCGGTAACAGGGTCACCTCTGGATAGCCTAGTAGGAGAGTGTCCATACCCTGATGAATGATGAACTGGTAGTCACAAAGCGTGACGGCAGACGCGAAGCGATAGACCTTGAGAAGATCCACAGGGTCATCATCTGGGCCGCTGAAGGCTTGGAGGACGTGTCTGTCGACCAAATAGAGCTGAAGGCTCATTTGGACTTCTACTCCAGCCTGAGGGATGGTGCATTGCACACCCCACAGACTACTGGCGCTGTTCTCACATTTCGTCAAGGCTATTCGTTTCCGCTGTTCAAGCAGCAAGCGATCCTGCGGCACTCACAAATTCAACACTCACTGTCTGCTCGGCTTCTCCGAAGACTGTCCGCACTTCGAGATACGGGTAGTGAGGCAATAACGAGGCTGTTACTGAGCTGTGGGCACATAACGAGAGCACCACCTTCCTGTCACGCTCCCCTTACTTACCAACCGCGCCCTCAATTCTTCGAGTTCGTTCTCTCCCATGCATCCACAGGATCTTGCTTGTCCCATTACTCGAAGTCACATGCAACGTAAGCGAGAAGTCCACCCGGTATCATCCCAAACCTGTAAATACTGCGATCACCGTCCACCGGGACGAGGCTCATCATATCGGCCTCCATCTCGCGTAACTTCGGGTCTTTCTTCCAGCTTTGAAGCCCCACCTTCGACAACGTAACGACTTCCTGAACAGCAAGATTGAACCTTGATCTACCTCCGTCAGTTCTGGCGAACCCTGGCACCGTCCATCACCCCTGATACGTTACCGCATCCACTACTGGCAAAAGATCCTCAAGTCTGAACCTATGAGTGTAGCGATCAGTCACCCCTGACCCAGTTTTCTCATGTCCAACCACTTCTTGAACCAAAACAGTATCGATACCCTTGGAACGGGCTTTCGTTATGAACGTATGACGCAGAGAATGGAACACGATACGCTCCCCATCCTCGGTTTTCTTGTCCATGTTCAACGACCTGAAACGGTTCGTAATTGAGTTGGGCATAGAAGCAGCCTCAGGGAAAAGCAGCCCTTCGGGCTCTTATGCCCAATCGATAAGGCCAGCTTTGACCAACTCATGGTGTACCGGTATCTGACGCCGTGCAGCCTTCGTTTTGCCCTTCTGGATAACGATGTAATAACGTCCTGTATCAGGGCACACTCTTACATCACCGCTCCTGAGATTAGCGATTTCACTGCGCCTAGCCCCAGTGTAAATAGCCAGCATCAGGACGAGGTAGAACCACTGCTGCTTTCTTTTCCCACTATCCAGTAACAAACGAACCTGCTCATCTGTGAGCGACCCGAAACGACTATCCTCAGTTTCCAGCCTCAAGCCAGCGGTAGGCGATTTCTCGAGCAGATCGATCTCTTGAACCATGTAGCGGCTAAACAGACTCTGACAGACCTTCAAGTGCTCCCGCACATACTTGTCACTGACTCGGTATCGAGGGGGCACCTTCATCTTGACGATTTCTTCAAGAGGCTTGTTCCGGTATGGCTTCAAGTTTCGCTGAGGGAGCTTTGCTATCGAGTTCAACGCAGAACGGAGGTGTTGCTTCGTAATCTCTCCGACCGGCTTGTCACCAATAAAGAAGAGAAGGTTGTCGAACAGCCGCTGGTTATTGATTCGGCTCTTTTCTGGCCAACTCTTCCAAGCAACAAAATCACTCCAGACCTTAGACAGTTTGGGTGTCTTGGCTTCTGGCTTTAATGATTGGGCTGGTGAAACGGTTTGCGGCTGTACTGAAGATGGTGGTGTTTTCTGCTGAAGCTGCTTGAGTCGATCAGAGACCCAAACATGAAACTCCTGTGAGAAATCCACAAGACGACCGATAAGTGACTTCACAGACTCCAGATCGGAGCAACGCTGGATGAGCCTGATCAGGGGGAGCTTCTTAGAGATCAACGCCAACGCATCGGAATAAGAGTCTGTCCGAAGGCTACGCTTCACTTCTGCGGGTAACGAGGGGAATTTTCTTCTGAGGGGAGTAGGAAGAGCGAACCTAAAGTAATAGGTCCGTCCCCTCAAGAACAGGTAAGAACAGGCGTTCTGTACCAGTTTCTGTGCCATTTTCAGAGCCTCCAAAAAAGAGGCGTAACTCACTGAAAATAAAGCGAAAAGTTGTTGAGAGTCTGCCGATAAGCCGGGTTTTGTCGTGGACAATCATTCATCTAGGGCCAGCGTCGCCACTGGCCTCAAGCGACCTACCCGGACCCGGCGCGGGTCACGCCTTAATGGGTCCCTATTTGGTCTTGCTCCGGGTGGGGTTTACCATCGCCGTGGAGTGTTGCCACCCACGCGGTGCGCTCTTACCGCACCATTTCAACCTTACCGGCATCCGAAGATGCTTAGGCGGTATACTTTCTGTTGCACTTTCCGTCGGCTCGCGCCGCCCAGACGTTATCTGGCACCTTACCCAATGGAGCCCGGACTTTCCTCCCCTGCACGAATGCAGCGACGATTGCCTGGCAGACTCTCGGCGCGAAGTATAACGGCCTGAACGTGTTACGCAAGCAATTAGTCGATCAGGAGCTGATAAAGCCGGTTTTTCTTCTCGCCAGTAATTTCGGCCGCGACGCCAGCCGCTTTTTTCGGCGGCATTTCCTTGGCCAAAATACGCAGAATACGTTCCGCTTCAGGGTCAATGCTGTCAGTACGAGGATCCGGTGCGGCTCCCTGCACCAATACGACAAACTCACCACGCTGCTGGTTACTGTCTGCCTGTACCCATTCAACCAACGCAGACAGCCGGTCACCGTGAATGGTTTCAAAGGTTTTGGTCAGCTCACGCGCCACTACCGCATAGCGGTCGGCGCCGAAAGCCTGTGACATTGCCCCCAGGCTGTCGACGATACGGTGAGTAGACTCATAAAATACCAGCGTTTCACTGTTTCCGGCCAACGCTTCAAGCGCCTGTAACCGCGCCCCGCTTTTGGACGGCAGAAAACCGATAAATTGAAAACGATCGGACGGCAGCCCCGAGGCCGACAGTGCGGCGATGAAAGCACAGCATCCCGGCACCGGCGACACCCGATATCCGGCCTCGCGTACAGCACGTACCAAATGATAGCCCGGATCAGAGATCAGCGGGGTACCGGCATCACTGACCAGTGCGATCGAATGCCCACTGCCCAGCAGGTTGATAATGTGCTCACAACGCTGGCGTTCGTTGTGATCATGCACTGAAATCATCTGCCCTTTAATGTTAAAGTGTGCCAGCAAGCGCCCACTGTGGCGGGTATCCTCGGCAGCTATGTAATCAACGCTGTCCAGCACCTCGCGCGCGCGCTCCGACAGGTCCGCCAGATTACCGATCGGCGTAGCTACGATATAGAGAACTGGTTCTGACATTAGGATATCCATCTGTTGGCAAGGATTGGGATTATATGACGAATTTACACCGGCTGTCTTTCAGCCTACTTTTGGCCACAGCGCTACTGGCTGGTTGTTCAAGCCAGACGCAGCCGCCTCAGGTAGTGGACAAGACCGCTACGACTCAACAAAGTATTGACAGTCTACTACGCCAGGCCGACAAGCAACCGACAACGCCGGCTGCGGAGTTGCGCCTGCAGGCTGCTCGGTTATTGGCCCAGATGCAACAGCCACAACAGGCGCTGGATGCTTTGGCACCGATCGATTTAAGCAGGTTGCCACCGACCCTGGCGTTCGAGGTTGCCAAGCTGAAAGCTCTGCTGACAACCGGCTCTGACGACCCTGCCGCCGCATTGCAGTTCCTGGATCGTCAGCGTTTCAACAACCTGCCTGCGCCGCAACAGGCCGAATTGGGGCAGCTGCGGGCTGACGCGCTGATGCAGCAGAATAACCCCATCGCCGCCGTGCGCGAACTGATCGTCAGCAGCTTGCTGACGCTGGATCCTGACGAGCAGCTACGTTATCACGACCAGATTTGGCACTTGCTGCAACAAACACCGTTGACGACGCTCAATGATGCTGCTCGCGGCGATAACGACTATCAGGAGCAGGGCTGGTTTGAACTTGCGCTAATGTTGCGTACCAGCACCGACTTGGCCGGCCGCCAGCAGGCACTGGAACAGTGGCGCACGCTGTGGCAATCACATCCGGCTCTGGCACTACCGCCCGCAGGCCTTCTCGGTATCGAACTGACGGGTGAACAGCTGACCGTACAGCGAATTGGCGTGATTTTGCCACTCACTGGCGAACTTGCCAAACCAGCCGGAGCAATCCGCAAGGGTATCGAGGCGGCGTTGGCGGTTGCCCGCCGTGAAGGTCAGTCGACCCCGAGCCTCGTCATGCTCGACTCCACAGGTTTGAGCGACATTACGCCACTGCTGATGCAAGCACGCCAGCAAGGCGTGGATCTGCTGATCGGACCGTTGGATCCAACTCTGGTCAACCAGCTTGCCACCATGCCGCAACTCGAAATTCCGGTGTTGGCCCTGAACCCCGCCGAACCGGGCCCGTCTCGCCCTTGGCAGCTGGAACTTTCCTCCGAGCATGAAGCTCGCATGATTGTGCGGCAGGCACTGTCTCAGGGCCACCGACGTGTATTGGTGATTGCACCGGCCGCCGAATGGGGTGATCGGGTACGTGCCGTCATCCAGGAAGAGCTTGAAGCCGCCGGCGGGAGAGTTGTCGGCACGCTACGTTATGATGCCACCGGCAATTATAATGATCAGATTGCCGACCTGCTGCTGACCCGGCAAAGTGCTGAACGTGAGCAGGAACTGCGCAAACTGCTGCGCCACCGCCTTGCGTTTCAGGAGCGCCGCCGTCAGGATGCCGATGCCATTCTGATGACCGCCCAACCCGATGCTGCCCGCCTGATCAAACCGATGCTGGATTATCACTTTGCCGCTGACCTGCCGATCTATGCGACCTCTCACCTGTATGCCGGATACCCGGATGCAACACGGGATGTAGACCTCAATGGCGTCACCTTCTGTGACTTGCCATGGCTGCTACAACCACCCAGCGAAGCCCATCGCCTACTGAGCAGCAATGGCGAGAATACCCTGTCCCGCTCTGGTCGGCTGTATGCACTGGGCGTGGATGCGATTAATGTGTATCCGTGGTTACCGCAGTTGGAGCAAGGCCCCGGCAGTTTCATTGTCGGTGAAACCGGCAAGCTGACAATGGATACACACAAGCGGCTGCAGCGTGAACTGAACTGTACCACCTTCACTAATGGCGTACCGGCCAGTCTGACCGAGGCCATACCCAACACCAACTAGAGGATCATGCGATGGATCGCAACCGTATTGGCATGGATGCCGAACAGCGGGCTGAACACTGGCTCTGTACACAGGGCCTGACGTTACTGCAACGTAACGCCCGCTGCCGCCTGGGTGAGATTGACCTGATTATGCAAGACGGGGAACAGATCGTGTTTGTCGAGGTACGCACCCGCTCAGGACGGGCGTTTGGTGGTGCTGCCGCCTCGGTAGACTGGCGCAAACAACAGAAGCTGATCCGCGCCGCCCGCTTCATGCTCAGCCGCAACCCTCACTGGAGCCTTTATCCCTGTCGGTTTGACGTGCTCGCCTTTGAAGGAGATTCGGAGAGAACCCCTCCGGTATGGTATAAAGATGCTTTTCGCCCATGAACACGCCCATGAACACCGGAAACGCTTTTAATGGAACTTGAAGACCGTATTGTCAGTCAGTTTCACAACACCATGGAGATCAATGCGCTCACCATCGAGCAGCATACTCCTCTGATCGCTGAAGCCGGTGAACTCCTGCTGCAATGCCTGGTCAGTGAACAGAAGATCTTGTGTGTCGGCAATGGAGGCTCGGCTGCGCTGGCCCAGCATTTCTCCTCCTTGCTACTGAATCGCTTTCACCATGAGCGCCCGGGCCTTCCCGCCATGACGCTTAACGACGCGGCGGCCATGAGTGGTATCAGCGAGGAGACCGGTTTTGCCGATGTCTACTCCAAACAGATACGCGCACTCGGCCAGCCTGGTGACATTCTGCTGCTGATCTCCACCCACGGCCGCGCCAACAGCCTGGTACAGGCGATTCAGGCGGCACACGACCGTGAGATGACGGTCATTGCGCTCAGCGGTGGTGATGGTGGCAACATGGCAGCCCTGCTGCTGCCGGACGAGATCGAGATCTGTATACCCGGTGCCGAGGATGCTCTGATCCACGGTGCTCACTTGCTGGTCCTGCACTGCTTGTGCGACCTGATTGAATATCAACTCTTTGGAGGCTGATCGACATGATCAAACGTCCCTTGATCGCGATGGTTCTGGCATCCACAGTCCTGACCGGCTGTTCCAGCCTGGTCAGTGCCACACGCGAAGAACCAATTCAGGAAGATCAGGGTAGCCGCACACTCGGCCGCTATCTTGAAGACGAGTCTATCGAGACCAAAACGCTGGTCAACATCAGCAAAGGCTCGCAGGCACTGGCGCAATCACACATCAACGTGGTCAGTTACAACGCCCAGCTGCTGCTCATTGGCCAGGTGCCCGATGAACAGGTAAAGCAGGAGGCTGAACGCATTGCTAATCAGGTTCGTCACGTTCGCAAGATACATAACGAACTGGAAGTTGCAGGCCCGACATCAACCATCGTGCGCAGCAATGATGTCTATCTGACCAGCCGCATCAAGGTACAGATGCTGGCAGATAAACGGGTGTCTGGTGGCCGCATTAAGGTCATAACAGAGAATGGTGTGGTGTATCTGATGGGGCTGGTGACACCGGCTGAAGCGGATATCGCCGTGGATATTACCCGCTCCGTCACCGGCGTACGCAAAATCGTCAAGGTCTTCGAATATATCGGTGCCTGACGCGATCGGCTGCCGCATCAGTGCGGCAGCCGCTTACTTCACCACGCGCAGCGTGGGTTTGCCCTTGGCTTTGGACTGGGTGGCTGGTGCTGAAGCCTCATCCTGATCGACAGACTCCATCTGCACCTCCTCAAGCACAGCACCACTCTGCTCTGCCTGCTCAAACAATTCTTCAACACCCGGCTCAACACCAAAACCCATGCCCATCCCATTTTCACGGGTAAAGATCGCCATTACCGCGACCATGGGGACATACACATTCATCGGCACGCCACCGAAACGCGCATTGAAACTGACGGCCTGATCATCAATCAGCAGATGCTGCACCGCAGTCGGCGCGATATTCAGCGTAATCTGACCATCCTGAACAAACTGCCCCGGCACCTGCACACCCTGCAAGGTAGCATCTACGGCCAGATGCGGCGTCATATTGTTATCCAGCACCCATTCATACAATGCCTTCAGCAGGTAAGGACGGCTCGGTTTGATATCGCTCATAACAGCTCCTGATAACGCCACATCCATGCATCCATACGTCTGCGGCATAGCGTACACCCTGTACATAAAAAAGGGATGAAGTTGCCTTCATCCCCGAGTTTGAACAGTACTGATCAACTCTGCTCAGTCACGCAACTCACGTTCCAGTTCAGACAAGCTGGCCTGGAAAGATTCACGTTCGAACAGACGCTGCATGTATTCCTGCAACGGCTGAGTCTGCGCTTCCGGCAGTTCGATCTCAAGTTGCGGCAAGCGCCACAGGATCGGTGCCAGGCAGCAGTCTACCAGGGTAAACTCGTCGCTCATGAAGAACGGCTTCTCGGCAAAGATCGGTGAGACGGCAACCAGACTGTCACACAGTTCCTTACGCGCCTGATCCAACTCGGCCTCGGTGCCTTCATCAGCCAAAATGCGATCGACCAGCACGCACCAGTCACGCTGAATACGGTGCATGTACAGACGGCTTTCAGCACGAGCAACCGGGTAAACCGGCAGCAGGGGCGGATGCGGAAAACGCTCATCGAGGTATTCCATCATCACATTGGGTTCGTACAACACCAGATCACGATCCAGCAGAGCCGGCAGGGTGTTGTAGGGGTTCTGCGCCGCTACATCCTCCGGCAGCTCACTTGCTTTACACTCGACAATATCAACTGCCACGCCTTTTTCACAGAGTACGATACGTACACGGTGACTGTAATGGTCGGAACCATCGGAATAAAAGGTCATGGAAGAACGCTTGGCCACTACACCCATCGAACTATCCCCATAAAAGTTTGCGGCTGAAACAAAAAATCTACGCGGCCTTTCGACCGCGTAGCATCAGAACTGATCACCCGGTGACAATCAGTGAATGTCTTTCCAGTACTCTTTCTTCAGAGCAAAGGCAAACACAAACAGGATCGCCAGGAAAATCAGAACCTTGGTACCCAGACGTTCAGACTCCAGACGAGACGGCTCGCCCATGTAGGTCATGAAGTTCACCAGATCATACACGGTCTGATCAAACTCTTCTGCAGACTGAGAGCCCGCTTCCTGAACTTTCAGACAGCCGCCCATGGTTTTACCCGTCAGCGGATCGATCTCTTCATGATCACCATGCGCCAATTCTTCCGGCGTGCAGTAATTAACGACCTTACCCTGCAGATCTTCCAGTACGTTCGGCATGCCGACATCCGGGAAGACCGCGTTGTTCACACCCCAGGGACGCTCTTCATCCTTGTAGAAGCTACGCAGGTAGCTGTAAACCCAGTCAGGACCACGCAGGCGCGCTTCCAGTGACAAGTCGGGCGGAGGTGCACCAAACCAGCCAGCCGCATCATCCTTGGCCATGGCACTCTTCATGTGCTCGCCGATCTTGGCGTTCGGGTCGAGGATCATATATTCCTCAACCAGCTCATTCGGAATACCCAGGTCCTGAGCTGAACGCTCAAAACGCTGGTAGCCCGCTTCATGACACCCCATGCAGCGGTTCACGAAGGTTTTCATGCCACGCTGCAGGGACTCCTGGTTGGTCAGATCGATATCGATCGAGTCCAGGGGCACACCGGCACCGCCGGCTGCACTGGCAGTCATCGGAGCCAGCGCCATCATCAGTGTGATAAGGAACTTTTTCATTAGCCTGTAACCCTTTCCGGAACCGGTTTAGTGCGCTCCATGCGTGTGTAGAACGGCATCAGCAGGAAGAACAAGAAATACAGCACTGTACAGACCTGGGACAGGACAGTACGCGCCTCTGTCGCCGGCAGTACACCCAAAACACCCAGGATCACGAAGCTGACGGCGAAGATCACCAGCCAGACCTTGCTCAACCAGCCTTTGTAACGGATGGATTTAACCGGGCTACGGTCAAGCCAGGGCAGTACAAACAGGATAGCAATCGCGGCACCCATGACCACCACGCCCCAGAACTTCGCATCCAGGCCGAACATCGGGAAGGTTACCGCACGCAGCATCGCGTAGAACGGTGTGAAATACCAGACCGGGGCAATGTGCGCAGGCGTCTTCAGTGCGTTAGCCGGCTCGAAGTTCGGCTTCTCAAGGAAGTAACCACCCCCTTCAGGGAAGAAGAACACAACGGTACAGAATACGAACAGGAATACGACAACACCGACGATGTCTTTAACGGTGTAGTACGGGTGGAACGGGATGCCGTCCAACGGTACGCCGTTTTCGTCTTTCTTGTCCTTGATTTCAACGCCATCCGGGTTGTTGGAACCCACTTCATGCAGCGCGATGATGTGCAGAACAACCAGTGCCAGAATCACGATCGGCAGTGCAATAACGTGCAGAGCGAAGAAGCGATTCAGCGTGATGCCGGAGATCAGGAAGTCACCACGAATCCACTGCTGCAGGTCCGCACCGATAACCGGAATGGCACCAAACAGGGAGATGATAACCTGAGCCCCCCAGTAAGACATCTGACCCCACGGCAGCAGGTAGCCCATGAAGGCTTCAGCCATCAACGCCAGGTAGATGGTCATACCGAAGATCCATACCAACTCACGCGGCTTGCGGTAAGAACCGTACATGATGCCACGCAGCATGTGCAGATATATCACCACAAAGAATGCGGATGCACCGGTGGAGTGCATATAACGCAACAGCCAGCCATACTCGACATCACGCATGATGTACTCGATGGATGCAAACGCACCTTCAGCACTCGGGTTGTAGCTCATGGTCAGCCAGATGCCGGTCAGGATCTGGTTAACCAGTGCCAGCAGCGCCAACGAACCGAAGAAATACCAGAAGTTGAAGTTCTTCGGCGCGTAATATTTCGACAGATGATCTTCCCACATGGCAGTCGCCGGGAAGCGGTCATCAATCCAGCCCATCAGGCCCGGATTACCTTTGTTACGGGTACCAGCCATTATGCAGTCTCCTGATCGACACCGATTACCAGTGTGTTGTCATCTTCATACTTGTGAGGCGGGATGACCAGATTGGTCGGAGCCGGAACCGACTTGTACACACGGCCTGACAGGTCAAAGCGGGAACCATGACACGGGCAGAAGAAGCCACCCAGCCAGTCCGCACCCAGATCTTCCGGGGCCACTTCAGGACGGTAGGTTGGCGAGCAACCCAGGTGCGTACAGATACCAACCATAACGGCGATTTCCGGACGGATAGCACGCGCAGCGGTTTTCGGAATGTAATCCGGCTGCTGCGGCTTTTCTGACATCGGATCAGCGACACGATCGTTCAGCTTTTCCAGATTGGCCAGCACCTCTTCACCACGACGGACAACCCATACCGGCTTGCCACGCCACTCTACGATCATCTGCTGACCAGGCTCCAGCTTACTGATATCCGCCTTTGCAGGCGCGCCGGCGGCTTTCGCCTTGGCACTCGGATTCCAGGAAGCCACGAACGGGACGGCCGCTCCTACAGCACCCACTGCACCTACTGCAGATGTGGCACCGATCAGGAGACGACGTCGACCCTTATTCACGCCGTCATTGCTCATTAACTTCATCTCCCCTCAATCGACCTGCCGCTTTTGTACGGACACAAAAGTCTGACGGGTCGCTCAGTCATGAAAAAACACAAAACCGGTTCGTTCAAATGCGCCGAATGTTAAAGAAAATACCCTTTTTTTACAAGGTAAAATACCTTCACCATTAGGCGAACACGAATTCTATTGACTTGACCCCAAGACGAAAAAAGCCCACAGCCGCAAGGGCTGTAGGCTTTTTTGCATTGCCATAGCGGCAGGGCCGCAAGCAATTAACGCTTGGAGAACTGCGGACGCTTACGCGCTTTGCGCAGACCAACCTTCTTACGTTCAACCTTACGAGCGTCACGAGTAACGTAACCTGCAGCACGCAGTGCGCCACGCAGAGTCTCGTCATACTCCATCAGCGCACGGGTGATGCCGTGACGGATAGCGCCAGCCTGACCGAAGCCGCCGCCGCCTTTAACTGTGATGTGCGCGTCGAATTTCTCAACGTTGTCAGTCAGCTCCAGCGGCTGCTTAACAATCATACGCGCAGTAACACGACCGAAGTACTCTTCGAGTGTACGGTTGTTGATTACGATTTTGCCTGTACCAGGACGCAGAAAGACACGAGCGGTAGAGGTTTTGCGACGGCCGGTACCGTAATACTGAGTAGTAGACATTTTCGCCTTCCCCTTAGATGTTCAGTTCTTTCGGTTGCTGAGCCTGATGCGGATGTTCAGCACCAGCGTAGACCTTCAGCTTGGTGTACATGGCACGACCCAGCGGGCCTTTAGGCAGCATGCCTTTTACAGCCAGCTCGATAGTGCGCTCAGGGAAGGTCTGTACCATCTTGTTGAAGCTAGCTTCCTTCAAGCCACCCGGAAAACCGGAATGACGATAGTACATTTTGTCGTTGCGCTTGTTACCGGTCACGGTCACTTTTTCGGCATTAACTACAACGATGTAGTCGCCAGTGTCAACGTGCGGAGTATATACCGGCTTGTGCTTGCCACGCAGACGGCGGGCAATTTCAGTAGCCAGGCGACCCAGAGTTTTACCTTCTGCGTCAACAACGTACCAGTCGCGTTTTACTTCGGCCGGCTTGGCGGTAAAAGTTTTCATGGATGGTTTCACCTTACAATTTAAGTCTCGAATCCGAGATTCCGACTTACCTTATAGTTATTTGTTAGCTACTTTACAGTCGCTAACTTACACTTTTTCGGCACCCTGATTTACAGGGAGCGCGTATTATACCCGTGCGCCCGTCGTCTGGGAAGTACATCGAATGCGTTTTTTCAACCGGCCCGATGCTCCCGCGCCAGATACTCGTGCGACTGCATTTCCAGCAACCGGCTCTGGGTGCGTTCGATCTCGAAACCGAGACGCCCTTCCGTGTAAATCTCATGAATGGGCACCTCAGCCGAGATGATCAGCTTGACGCCCGAATCATAGAACTCATCAACCAGATTGATGAAACGGCGCGCAGCATCATCATTCTTGCGCCCCAGCTGCGGCACATTACCCAGCAGAATGGCGTGATAGATCTTGCCCAATTCTATGTAGTCGTTCTGGGACCGTGCACCTTGGCACAGGTGGTCAAAATCAAACCAGGCAACATCTTCACAGACACGACGCGCATTGATAAGACGGCCATTGATTTCGACACTGGCCTCGCGCTGCTCTTCTTCCAGATCCGGTGCCAGGCTTTCAAAGCTCTGCGCCAAGCTTTGATCCGCTGCCGCATCCAGCGGCCAATGATACAACTCAGCCTGTTCAAGAGTACGCAGACGGTAATCGACACCACCATCCACATTCACCACTTGGGTATAACGCTTGAGCATATCGATTGCCGGCAGGAAACGCTGACGCTGCAGGCCATCCTTGTACAAGCCGTCCGGTACAATATTGGAGGTTGCGACCAGAGAGACACCGTTATTGAACAGCTCCTGCATCAGCCCCCCCAGAATCATCGCATCCGTGATATCGGACACAAAGAATTCATCAAAGCAGATAATGCGAGCTTCATCCGCGTATTTGCGTCCGATCTCTACCAGTGGGTTTTTGGTGCCGTCCAGCGCCTTCAGCTCGCTGTGTACTCGCTGCATGAAACGGTGAAAATGCGTTCGCATCTTGCGCTCGAACGGCAGGCTGTCATAGAAGGTATCCATCAGGTAGGTTTTGCCACGCCCGACGCCACCCCAGAAATACAAACCACTGATCGGCTCTTGGCGAGTGCCCTTGAACTTGCCGCCGAGGCGCTGCATCAAACCCGGCTTGGGCGCACGCTCGGCGGCCACCAGATCATCATACAGACGCTGAAGATGACCAACGGCCATCTCCTGAGTCGGATCATAAGAGAAATCATCGCGTTTCAGATCCTGCTGATATCGCTCGAGCGGAGTCATCTTCAGTTTGTACCTCTGATCGGTTTATGCACACCACAACGGGGGGCGAACTTTACTGCCGATGCCCGGTTTGCGCAAATCGCGACACTCGAAACCGTCTCGGCACTTTGTATGATTGCGCCGTCAAAGCCCTAGCAGCCGCACCAGCACTGGCACAATGAAGGCCGTCAACAAGCCGGTCAGCCCCATGGCCAAACCGGCAAAGGCACCCGCCAGCGTACTGAACTCAAACGCATAGGCGGTACCGAAACCATGTGCCGACAGCCCCAACGTAAAGCCTTTGACCGCATCGTCTTCAATTTTCAGCCATTTAAACAGCGGCGGCGCAACCAAACAGCCAATGGCCCCTGTTATCAATACCAGCCCGGCCGCCAAAGACGGATAACCGCCTATCTTCTCGGCAATGCCGATCGCGATGGGTGACGTAACCGATTTCGGCGCCAACGACAGCAGCGTCACATCAGAAGCACCCAGCGCCCAGGCAACAGCTATGACGGATAGCGCAGCTGTTACGGCACCACAGGTACAAGCGATCAACAACGGCAACAACATTTTTTTCACCCGCTCAAAATGATCATACAGCGGTACTGCCAGCGCCACGGTCGCAGGCCCGAGCAAAAAATGAATGAACTGAGCACCTTCGAAATAGGTGTTGTAATCAGTACCTGTCAGCTGCAGCAACACGATGATCAACGACAGCGCCACCAACACTGGATGCAACAGCGGCGTGCCACCTACCCGCCGGTTTAGCCATGAGGTAAACAGAAACGTGGCGATGGTGATGATGATCCACCACAGTGGTTTGGCTGCAAAATATACCCAGAAAGTGCTCATGATTTATTCCTGCGCGTATCCAACTGCAAACCCCGCGTCAGCCGCTTGAGTACCAGCGCCGTGACCAGAATGGTTACCACCGTGCTGAGCACCAACGCCACCAGAATCACTAGCCACTCGGCTGCAATCAGCTCGGCATGCACCATCAAACCGACACCTGCCGGCACGAACAGCAATGCCAGATGGCGCAACAGCCCTTCTGCCGGTACCCGCAGCCATCCCGGCACCTTGCCATGCACAACCAACCCGACCAGCAACAGTACCATTCCCATCACCGGCCCCGGGACCGGCAATGCCAATGCCAGCACGATCCACTCACCCAGCAACTGACATCCAAGGAGCAACAATAGACCCGCCAACATCCTTCACCTCACGTCATTATTTTTATCGAGCAAAAACGGAGTGTACTTATTTAATTAACAATTTTCTCTTCTACTATTGGCAATCGACACCCACATCTCTATAATGCGCTCCGTTGCTGATTGAGGTGTAACCCACACCAATCCACCAATCAGAACAAGCACTTAGCTTTCAACGTTTGTCGGGGTGTAGCTCAGCTTGGTAGAGCACTGTCTTCGGGAGGCAGGGGTCGTAGGTTCAAATCCTGTCACCCCGACCAAATTGTTGAAAATTAAGTACTGTGTCGGGGTGTAGCTCAGCTTGGTAGAGCACTGTCTTCGGGAGGCAGGGGTCGTAGGTTCAAATCCTGTCACCCCGACCAAATTTTTCCCGCTTATCTGATTTTTTCTCACTGATCAACGCGTACGCCTAAGGTAGAATAGCGTTTTTTTACGCCATCAGTGGAACCGCTCATGCTGGACAAGCTCTTCAAGCTCTCCGAGCACCAAACAACCGTCAAAACTGAAGTTATTGCAGGACTGACCACCTTCCTGACAATGATCTACGTTATTTTCGTCAACCCAACCGTTCTTTCAGGAACCGGGATGGATGCTGGCGCTGTCTTCGTTGCTACCTGCCTTGCTGCTGCCATCGGCTGTTTCGTGATGGGCTTCTGGGCAAACTATCCGATCGCCCTTGCCCCCGGCATGGGGCTGAATGCGTTTTTCAGCCTCACCGTAGTCGGCCAGATGGGCTACAGTTGGGAAACTGCACTGGGCGCCGTATTCATTTCAGGCATCTGTTTCTTCCTGCTGTCCATCTTCCGCATCCGTGAATGGATCATCAACAGCATTCCCATGTCCCTCAAGGGTGGTATCGGTGCCGGTATCGGCCTGTTTCTGGGCTTCATTGGCCTGAAAAACGCCGGGATTGTCACTGACGATACTCACACACTGGTAACCATCGGCGACATGAGCCAGTGGGGCCCGGTCATGGCCAGTCTGGGCTTTATCATTATTGCCACTCTGTATTACCGCAAAGTAACCGGCTCGGTGATGATCGGAATCCTGGCCATTACCCTGCTCAGCCTGGCTACCGGCCATGTTGAGTTCAAGGGTATCGCCTCCGCACCACCATCACTGGCACCGACACTGGCTCAACTGGATATCCAGGGCGCACTGAGCATCGGCATGATCAGCGTTATCTTCTCATTCCTGTTTGTTGACTTGTTTGACACCTCGGGCACCCTGATCGCGGTCGCCCAGAAGGGCAAACTACTCAACAAGGATGGCAAATTGCCTCGCCTCGGCCGCGCACTGATGGCCGACTCCACCGCCACCATGGCCGGCTCCGTACTGGGCACGTCCACCACGACCAGCTATATTGAGTCCGGTGCTGGCATTGCAGCGGGTGGCCGTACCGGCCTGACGGCCGTTGTGGTCGGCGTACTTTTTCTGGCCAGCCTGTTCCTGTCACCATTGGCCGGCACCATACCTGCCTATGCGACAGCACCTGCACTGCTGTTCGTTGCCGTATTGATGACCCACAGCCTGGTCAAGATCGATTGGGACGACATCACTGAAGCCGCACCTGTCGTGATCGCAACGGTCAGCATGCCACTGACCTTTTCCATCACTACCGGCATTGCCTTCGGCATTATCTCCTACACAGCCATCAAGGCCCTCAGCGGTCGCTTTGATCAGCTCAATCCGGCGCTGTGGGTTCTGTCTGCACTGTTCATCGCAAAGATGGCTTTCTACGGCTAACTCCGCCGCCGGCAGAGCTACACCTGCCGGATGACAGCCACAAAAAAGGGGTGGAGACCTGAGTCTCCACCCCTTTTTCATATCAACAACCGATCAGAGCAGCAGGCGACGAATATCGCTTAGCAGCCCATTAAGGTCGGTCAGGAAGCGACCGGCATCACCACCATTGATGGCGCGATGGTCATAGGACAGACACAACGGCAACATCAGACGTGGCTCGAACTCTTTGCCATTCCAGCGCGGCTTGATGTCGGCCTTGGAAATGCCGAGAATCGCAACTTCTGGTGCATTCACGATCGGCGTAAAGCCGGTGCCGCCAATACCGCCAAGGCTGGAAATGGTGAAACAAGCCCCCTGCATTTCGTTCGGCTTGAGCTTACGGTCCTTGGCCTTGCCTGCCAGCTCGATTGCTTCACGCGACAGCTCATAGATGCTCTTCTTGTCGGCATCCTTGATCACCGGCACCATCAAGCCGTGCGGTGTATCGACAGCAATACCGATATTGACATACTTTTTGTAGACAATATGTTCGCCATCGTCATGCAGCGATGCATTGAACTTCTGATGACGCGAGAGCGCAATCGCAGCCGCCTTGATCATGAACGGCAGAGGCGTCAGCTTGACCCCCTCTTTTGCCGCTTCATCCTTCATGTCCTTGCGGAACGCTTCCAGCTCGGTGATATCAGCATCATCGAACTGAGTCACGTGCGGTACGTTCAACCAGTTGCGGGACATGTTGTCGCGGGTGATCTTGCCAACCTTGCTCAGCTTAACCAGCTCGATCTCGCCGAACTTGCTGAAGTCGACCGCAGGAATCGCCGGAATTCCACTACCGCCGGTCACGGCTGCAGGCCCCTTCTCGGACAACTGTTTGAGTGCAGACTTCACATACGCCTGCACATCTTCCTTAACGATACGGCCATTGCGACCAGTACCGGCAACACTGGCCAGCTCAACACCAAACTCACGCGCCAGCGCACGCACAGCAGGACCGGCATGCACATTACGGTTCTTTTGCTCCAACGCACTCAAATCAACCGCTTTGCCCGCACTTGATACAGCAGCCGGCGTTGACGGCGCTGCGGTCTGAGTCGAAGCCGGTGCAGTCGCTTTTGGCGTTTCCACCGGAGCCGAAGCAGCAGGGGCACCCGCCACTTCAAGCTCGATGATCACATCACCTTCACTGACCCGGTCACCTTCCTTGATGTTGACCGCCACTACCTTGCCACCCTTGGGTGCAGGTACTTCCATGGAAGCCTTGTCGGTTTCCAGCGTGATAAGACTGTCGCCTTCGGCGATCTCATCACCCACTTTGACCAGTACTTCGATCACGTCTACATCGGCCGCACCGGACAGGTCCGGTACCGCAACCGGCTCGACACCACCGGGCGTGGCCGGCGCTGCAGCAGGCGCTGCAGTCGGTGCTTCAGCTTCAGCTTCAGCTTCAGCTGCAGCTGAAACCGGAGCTTCCTCTACAGCCGCACCACCCACTTCAAGTTCCAGCAGCAGATCACCTTCATTGATCTGATCGCCTTCCTTGATGGTCACGGAAACGACCTTGCCACCCATCGGCGCAGGGACTTCCATTGAAGCCTTGTCGGTCTCCAGAGTGATAAGACTGTCGCCTTCCGCGATCTCGTCACCGGCCTTGACCAGCACTTCGATCACATCAACATCGGCAGCGCCGGACAGATCCGGCACCAAAACCTGCTCGGTCCGGGTCGCTGCTGCTGCCGCAGGAGCTGCCGCCGGAGCGGGTTCAGCAGTCGGAGCTGCGGCCGCTGCCGGGGCTGCTTCAACCGGAGCCGGAGCCACATCACCTGCGCCTTCGGTTTCCAGTTCCAGAATGGCATCACCTTCGTTGCAGGTACCGCCTTCGGCCACGATGATATTTTTCACCACACCCGCATGCGTGGAGGGAACCTCCATGGAAGCCTTGTCGGTCTCCAGCACAATCAGGGAATCACCCTCGGCAATGGTGTCGCCCACTTTGACACATACTTCAATGATGTCGACGTTTTCGCTACCGCCGATATCAGGCACTGTAATGGTAGTCGTAGTCACAATAAATCCTCTCGCTTAAACCAGTCAGATGTTCACTCGCCCGGCCGCTTACAGCGTCCAGGGAGCCGGTTTGTCCGGGTTGATGTTGAACTTCTGAATGGCCTTGGCGACAACCGAAGCTTCCAGTTTGCCCTCTTCCTGCAACGCCTTGAGCGCAGCAACGGTGACGTAGTAACGGTTCACCTCAAAGAACTCACGCAGCTTGCCACGGGTATCCGAGCGACCGAAACCGTCGGTACCCAGCACCTTGTAGCGACGCGGGATGTATTCACGCAGCTGATCGGCGTACATGCGAATGTAATCGGTGGAGATGATCACCGGACCTTCACGACCGTCCAGGCACTGCTCAACGTAAGACGTACGCTCCGCCTGTTCAGGGTGCAGCAGGTTCCAACGGCTGACTTCCTGAGCTTCACGACGCAATTCGTTAATGGAGGTTGTACTCCATACATCAGACTCGATACCGAACTCGTCGCGCAGGATAACGGCGGCCTCACGCACTTCGCGCAGAATGGAGCCACACCCCATCAGCTGCACCTTGAGCTCTGCATCCTTGCCCTCTTCCAGCAGGTACATGCCCTTGATGATGCCGTCTTCGGCACCCTGCGGCATTTCCGGATGCTGGTAGTTTTCGTTCAGGGTAGTGATGTAGTAGAACTTGTTTTCCTGGTCCTGATACATGCGCTTCAGGCCGTCCTGCACGATAACCGCCAGCTCATAGCCATAGGTCGGATCGTAGGAGATGCAGTTCGGAATCATCTGCGCCATCAGATGGCTATGACCGTCCTGATGCTGCAGGCCTTCGCCGTTCAGCGTGGTCCGGCCTGATGTGGCACCAATCAGGAAACCGCGCGCCTGGGAATCACCGGCCGCCCAGGCCAGGTCCATGATGCGCTGGAAGCCGAACATGGAGTAGAAGATGTAGAACGGCACCATGGTGCAGCCATTGTTGGCATAAGAGGTTGCCGCCGCAATCCAGGCCGACATGGCACCCGCTTCATTGATCCCCTCCTGCAGGATCTGGCCGTTCTTGGACTCTTTGTAGTACATGATCTGATCGGAGTCGTGCGGCACATAGCGCTGACCTTCAGACGAGTAGATACTCAGCTGACGGAACATGCCTTCCATGCCAAAGGTGCGGGCTTCGTCCGGTACGATCGGTACAACACGCTCGCCCATCTGCTTGTCTTTTACCAGCGTGCTCAGCACACGGTTAAGCGACATCTGCGTGGACAGCGTACGCTCGCCACTGGATTTCAGCTGACCGGAGAACGCCTCCAATGCCGGAATTTCCAGCGCTTCGAATTCGGTACGACGCGCCGGGTAGAAGCCACCCAACTGCTTGCGACGCTCGAACATGTACTTCATTTCCGCAGAGTCCGGAGACGGGCGGTAGTACGGCACTTCCTTCAGCTGATCGTCGGACAGCGGGATGTTGAAGTTGTCGCGGAATGCCTTGAGGTCTTCCAGCGCCACTTTCTTCATTGAGTGGGTGTCGTTCTTGGCCTGACCTGACTGCCCGGTACCGTAGCCCTTCACGGTCTGCGCCAGAATAACGGTCGGCTGACCCTTGTTGTTCATGGCCTGATGGTAGGCCGCGTACACTTTGTACGGGTCATGACCACCACGGTTCAGCTTCATGATCTCGTCATCGGACATGTCCTTGACCAGTTCAAGCAGCTCCGGGTATTTGCCGAAGAAGTGCTCACGGGTATACGCGCCGCCGTTGGCCTTGTAGTTCTGCAACTCGCCGTCGCAAACTTCATTCATGCGCTTGGTCAGCAGGCCCGTCGTATCACGCTCGAACAGCGGATCCCAATGACGCCCCCACAGAACCTTGACCACGTTCCAGCCGGCACCTTTAAAGACGCCTTCCAATTCCTGCACGATCTTGCCGTTACCGCGCACCGGTCCATCCAGACGCTGCAGGTTACAGTTGATCACGAACACCAGGTTTTCCAGCTGCTCACGGCCAGCCAGAGAGATGGCACCCAGCGTTTCCGGCTCGTCGCATTCGCCGTCACCCAGGAACGCCCATACCTTGCGATCGCCACGTTTGACCAAGTCACGGGCAGACAGGTAACGCATCACGTGCGCCTGATAGATCGCCTGAATCGGCCCCAGCCCCATGGACACGGTCGGGAACTGCCAGAAGTCCGGCATCAACCAGGGGTGCGGATAGGAAGACAGACCGTTGCCATCCACTTCTCGACGGAAGTTGTCCAGCTGTTCTTCGGTCAGACGACCTTCAAGGTAGGCGCGTGCATAGATGCCCGGAGAGATATGGCCCTGGAAGAACACCATATCGGACTCACGACCGCCATCAGGGCCATGGAAAAAGTAGTTGAAGCCAATGTCATACAGGGTGGCGGAGGAAGAAAAGCTGGAGATATGGCCGCCCAGAGCGTCGTCATTGTCGTTGGCGCGCATTACCATCGCCATCGCATTCCAGCGAATGAACGAACGAATACGACGCTCAATGAACAGATCACCTGGCATACGGACTTCGTCACGCGGCGAAATGGTATTCACGTACGGCGTGTTAACGGTCACACCCGCATCAACGCCCATGACGGACGCTTTGGCACCGAGTTCGCGCAGCAGATAACGCGCGCGCTCATCACCGCCGTTTTTGGCGACGGATTCGAGAGCATCCATCCATTCCTGGGTTTCGATTGGATCGATATCTTCAATCATGTCTCGCACTTTGCCTTCTCCGATCACTTGTAAGCGTGGATATTCCAGGATCAACCAGCGCAGCGTGGATTACACGCACAAACACATAAGGCTGTCTCGGTTATTGTGGTTTTATATGTAGTAATACTACATTTGCACTATACTTTTGTCTATGACCCGCAATTGAGTCGACATCGTCCGGGATAAAGCCCCTTCAAAATGTAGTATTTTGACACTTCGTCATGCCGTGTCATGGTTCAGATTAGACCGTCTTAGCGCTCTTTCCAGTCGCGTCCGCTCTCGTCCCTGCTCCATCAATACCTCTTCGACAAAGGCCAGATGGTCATGCGCAGCTTGGCGCGCCACCTCAGGTTCAGCACGCAAGATGGCCTGCAACAGCAGATGGTGCTGCTCGTGAATGCGAGCGCGCATCTCCCCTGTCGGATAAATCTGCTGCAAATTGTCCCAAATATGTTGGCGTAACAGTGTGAACAGCGCACGCATCATGTGCAGTAACACAACATTGTGGGTTGCTGCGGCGATCGCCAGATGAAATTCCACATCAGCTTCCACTTCCTTGTCGAACGCTTTCTCTTCATGGAACTGCTGCAGGCGCTCAAAGCAGGTCTGAATCGTCGCCTTGTCCGCAGGGGTGGAGCGCAATGCTGCATAGTAGGCACTGACGCCTTCCAGCGCATGACGAAACTCCAGCAGGTCATACTGTGATTCCGGGTGTGTTTTAAACAGCTCCAGCAATGGATCGGACAACCCGGCCCCCAAGTCTTCGGTGACAAAACTGCCTCCGCCCTGCCGACTGACCAGCAGCCCCTTGGCCGCCAGCTTTTGTATCGCTTCACGTACCGAAGGCCGCGATACTTCGAACCGAGTCGCCAACTCACGTTCTGGCGGCAATCGCTGGCCCGGCTGAAGCGCCCCTTCCAGAATCATGGTTTCCAACTGCTGCATGATGACATCCGAAACCCGGGGTTGCTTGACACGCGTATAAACCATACTTCAATGATTACCTGAAAGTTCGCTATGAATAGGGCTGACGTTAAATTGGTTTGACCAATTATTCAACCGGGTTTTATCCCCTGCATACTGAAAAATATTGACAGCGGCTCGGGCCAAACCATACAGTCCACTAAATAACTATGGATAATTGGTCTTACCAATTATGGTGATTGAATGAATCCCCAATACCTGCGCTTCCTGGAACAGCTCCAACATTTCATTCCCGAACAACGTCTGATCACGGACCCGCTGCGCACACTCGCCTACGGCACTGATGCCAGCTTCTACCGCCTGATCCCGCAGATTGTGGTCCGGGTTGAGCACGAGCAGGAGGTGATACGGCTGATCAGCCTGGCCAATGAGCATGCTCTGCCGCTGACCTTCCGGGCCGCCGGCACCAGCCTGTCAGGCCAGGCCATTACCGACTCGGTACTGGTACAACTGGGTGATGGCTGGACCGGTTATTCAATCAACGAGGACGCCAGTCAGATCCGCCTGCAACCCGGTGTAATCGGTGCGCATGCCAACCGCTACCTGGCACCCTTTCAACGCAAGATCGGCCCCGATCCCGCTTCCATCAATGCCGCCAGAATCGGCGGTATTGCCGCCAATAACGCCAGCGGCATGTGCTGTGGCACCGCCCAGAACAGTTACCGGACACTCCGCGCCATGCGCATGATTCTGTCGAACGGCTCGGTACTGGATACGGGCGACCCAGTCTCGGTGCGGCTGTTTCAGCAACAGCACCGAGGCTTGCTCGACAGTTTGGGTACATTGGCGGCGCTGACCCGCGCCAACACCGAACTGAGACAAAAAATCGAACACAAGTACCGACTCAAGAACACCACCGGTTACGCACTCAACGCCCTGACCGACTTTGAAGATCCGATCGAGATCCTGCAGCACCTGATGATCGGCTCTGAAGGAACGCTCGGTTTCATCTCCTCCATTACCTATAACACGGTACCCGAACACCCGCATAAAGCATCGGCACTGGTGTTTTTCGACCGTGTACGCACTACCTGTGAAGCCGTGGCACTATTGAAAGCCACACCGGTTGCCGCTGTTGAACTGATGGACCGTGCCGGCTTGCGCGCGGTGGAACAAAAGCCGGGAATGCCTGACTTTATCCGCTCCCTGCCTGAAGATGCCGCCGCTCTGCTGATCGAAACTCGCGCCGAAGACCCGACCCGACTGCAACAGCAGATTACCGAGATAGGTGCCGCGATCGCCCATCTTGAAACCAGTCAGCCATACAGTTTTACGACCGACCCAGACACCTGCGCCCGCTACTGGGCCATTCGTAAGGGCCTGTTTCCGGCCGTGGGGGCCGTGCGCCAGACCGGTACCACCGTAATCATTGAAGATGTCGCGTTTCCGGTAGCGCAACTGGCGGATGCCGTAGCCGACCTGCACCAGCTGTTCAAGCGCTGGGACTACCCCGAAGCCTTGATTTTCGGTCACGCCCTTGAGGGCAATCTGCACTTCGTGTTTACCCAGTCTTTCGACTCCGCCACCGCATTGCAGCGCTATGAAGGACTCATGGACGATGTTGCCGATCTGGTGGTCGGAAAATACGGCGGCTCACTGAAGGCCGAGCATGGAACCGGACGTAACATGGCACCCTATGTCGAACGTGAGTGGGGCAGCGATGCCTACCGGTTGATGCACGAAATCAAATCGCTGCTCGACCCAGCGGGTATTCTGAACCCGGGCGTGATTCTCAACCCAGACCCCAAAATCCATCTGCGCAACCTCAAGCCCATGCCTGCAGCTGACCCGCTGGTCGATACCTGTATTGAATGCGGCTTCTGCGAACCTGTATGCCCGTCGCGCGACCTGACTCTGACGCCACGCCAACGCATCGTCATCTGGCGCGAAATCTCCCAGCTGCAACGCAGCGGTGAGGATTCGCAACGGCTGCAGCAATTGCAAAAAGACTATGCCTATCAGGGCGATGAAACCTGTGCGGCCTGTGGCCTGTGCTCAACCAGCTGCCCTGTCGGCATCAATACCGGCGACCTGACCCGCCAGATTCGCCATCAGCACAATCTTAATCGCGACAGGTCGGCTGATTGGCTGGCCACACACTACGCCGGCGCCATGCGCACCAGTCGCGCACTGTTCACTCTTGCCGATACCGCCCACCGCCTGATCGGCAGTGATCGCATGCAAACACTCACCCGGGGCACTCGACGCCTGAGCGGCAACCGGATTCCGCTGTGGACACCGGCCATGCCAACGGCAGCCGCCAAACCCGCAGTCCCCATCTCTCCGGTAGCACCCTCTTCGCCCGATACGGACAAGGTTGTCTATCTGCCCAGCTGTGCCAGCCGCACCATGGGCCCCATGCGAGGTGCCGAAGACTCTGCTTCCCTGGCTGACAAAACGATACAACTGCTGCAAAAGGCGGGCTTTGAAGTCATTCTGCCCGACGCCCTGGAAGGCCTTTGCTGCGGCATGCCGTTTCAGTCCAAAGGACTGTTTACAGCTGCCGACCACAAACGTACCGAACTCAACGCCCGGCTCTTGCAGATCAGCGAACAGGGACAGATTCCGATCTATTCCGATACCAGCCCGTGTAGTCTAAGGCTGCAGGAAGGACTGGACCCTGTGCTCAAGCTCTATGACAGCATCGAATTTATTGATCGCTTTGTGCTGCCAAGGCTCGAAATCACCCCTCTCGAGACACCGGTAGCACTGCACGTTACCTGCAGCAGCCAACGCCAGGGCCTCGACGCTGCGCTCAAGCGCATCCTTTCGGCCTGCAGCCATGAAGTCGTCATTCCGGATCAGATCAGCTGCTGCGGGTTTGCCGGCGACAAGGGATTTACCACCCCTGAACTCAACGCCAGTGCGCTGCGCACATTGAAACCGCAGGTCCAGCATTGCAGCGGCGGCTACTCCACCAGTCGCACCTGTGAAATCGGTTTGAGCCATCACAGCGGGATTGAATACCGCTCGGTCGTCTATCTGCTGGAACAGTGTTCACAGCCGAAGGTACAAACGGAAGCACACTGATACCGACCCAGAGGCGGAAAACACGGGGACTAATGGTATTATCCTGCGAGCTGAAAACAGGTTCGGCCAGCGGTCCCCCACCGTAGCAGCACAAACATTTGCTGACCCGGTGGGCTGACCGGCCTTCCGCCCGCTAAAGGAACCTTCATGGACAGTACCTCCCTCGCACTGCTGGAACGTATTTTTCTCACCGTTTTTCCCCTCGTCGTGATTGTCAGCGTGGGGTTTTTCTATGCCCGAGCCCGAACAACCGACATGTCGGTTGCCAACCGCATCAATATCGACGTGTTCTGCCCTGCACTGATTTTTTCGGTCATGTCGGCCAAGTCTTTTGACCTGCCTGCCTATTCCAACTTGGCATTCGGCGCATTGCTCGTGGTACTGGGCTCCGGCCTGCTGCTATGGCCGCTGTGCCGTTTGCTGGGCGTACAGATCAAGACATTTCTGCCACCGATGATGTTCAACAACAGTGGCAACCTCGGCATTCCTCTGCTGGTGCTCGCCTTCGGCGAACAGGCACTGCCGGCAGCCGTGATTCTGTTTCTGGTCGAGAACCTGCTGCATTTTACCGTTGGCATTTATATGCTCGACCACCGCACCAACCCGTTCAATGTGCTGCGCATGCCGATGATTATTGCCACTATCGCCGGATTGCTGTTCAGCAGCTTTGATTGGACCTTGCCCGCAGCCGTGCAGGTACCGATCGACATGCTGGGACAGATTGCCATACCACTGATGTTGTTCGCACTGGGAGTACGCATGACCAGTGTCGATTTCACACATTGGAAAATAGGGGCATGGGGAAGTGTGCTGGCACCCGCCAGCGGCGTCCTGGTTGCACTGGCCTTACAGCCGATACTACAGCTTGAACCCTTGCAATTCAGTTACTTACTGATATTCGGCGCATTGCCGCCGGCGGTACTGAACTACATGATGGCAGAACGCTACAATCAAGAGCCTCAGCAAGTGGCGTCGATTGTGCTGCTGGGTAATATCGGTAGCTTGCTGGTGATTCCCATCGCCTTGGCGTTTGCACTCCAGGCAGGCTGAACGGACATTAAACACCGGACGGTGTCATATCCCGTCCGGTTTCTCGGTTTACTCTGCTGCCGTCGGCTGCAACAGAATCAGCTCCCGATTCTTGTCTAGGGTCGTGGCACCAATCCCTTTCACATCCGTGATCTGCTCGACAGCCACAAAGGGGCCATTGGCTTCACGATAGGCAACGATGGCTTCTGCCTTGGCCGGGCCGATACCGTTGAGGGACATTGCGATTTGAGCAGCACTGGCGGTATTGATATCCACCGGTTCAGCCGCTAATGAGAAGGGGGAAAACAACAGCGTGGTCGAGAGCAGCACACTGCTCAGAAGGCGCTTTATCATGGTCGCTTCCTTTCGATGATAAGGTAAGTGCCGGCCATCCTTGACCGACGCAGCCATGGTAGACAGCTCATACTTCAAGCAGAAGCCCAAGCTGCCGTTTTGTTGACCTCAATCAGGCCTGACGTGCATTCAGTGCTGCTGCCACATCATTCTGTATGCACGCGGCGACATCGGCAGGCGTGCTCGCCTGGGTAATCGGGCGGCCGATCACCAGGTAATCACTGCCGGTATGGATAGCCTGTGACGGCGTCATGATTCTGCGCTGGTCGCCCTGCTCGGCGTCCGCCGGACGGATACCCGGTGTTACCAGTGCAAACGGCTGCTCAATCGCCGCACGAATGGCAGCCACCTCCTGTGCCGAGCAGACCACGCCATCCAGCCCCGCAGACTGCGTCAACCGGGCCAGCCGGACCACCTGTTCAAGTGGGTCGATGTCCAGACCAATTTCGGCCAGATCACTGCGCTCCATGCTGGTCAGCACAGTCACCGCAATCAGCAGGGTCCTGTTATCGGCCACCTGCTCCAGCTGTTCCCGGGCCGCTTCCATCATCCGGCGACCACCCGAGGCATGCACGTTTACCATCCACACACCCATTTCCGCAGCTGCTCGAACCGCCCGCGCCGTGGTGTTAGGGATATCATGAAACTTGAGATCGAGGAATACGTCGAAGCCGAGAGCATGCAGCGCTTCCACCACAGACGGGCCACAGCGGGTGAATAGTTCCTTGCCCACTTTCACCCGACACAAGGCCGGGTCCAGTTGACGCGCCATCTGCACGGCAGATGCCTGATCAGGGTAATCAAGGGCAACAATGATTCTGTTGGTATCGATGATGGTCATGTTGGAGGTCTCTTACTCGCCTTCCAGGCCCTGTATCGGGCCTGTCGTGCCCCATTGCTTGCAGGATGGACATTGCCAATGCAATAGCCGCCCAGCAAACCCGCAATGGTTACACTGGTAGATGGGTTTACTCTGCTCCAGCTGGCCGGTCAGGCCACGCAAGACACTGAGACTTTGCCGGGTACTGCTGGAGCCGTACTCGATGTGCATATCAATCAAGCGGTTGAACCCCTTGACCGAGGGACGCTTCTTCAACTCTTCCGTAAGAAACTTGCCGGCAGCATAAACATCCTGCTGCTGCCGTATAATCTCGGCATACGCGATAATTACTGTCGTAGAGGGAACCCGGCCAAGGCAGTGACGCAGATAGGCTTCGAAGTCAGCTTCCCCTTTCAAGGCACGGTAACACTCGCTCAACGGCGCGATGGTTTCCGATACAAACAGCGCATTCTGCTGCGCAACCTGCTTCAAGCTCTTGATCGCCGCACGCCAGCGCGACTGCGCCATCTGCATCTGCGCCCGAATCAAACTGGCACGACAGCAGTTCTTGTCATACACCAGTGCCTGACGCAGGTGCCGCTCCGCAGCCGACAGATCACCAGCCTTCTGAGTCACCAACGCCAGTTCACAACAGTAATGTGCCAGCTCGTGCTGGATATCGACCAGATCAATCGACAGCAACTGGCTCGCACTGTCCAGTGCATACTGCCATTCCCGCTCTTTCTCGTATAACTTGATCAACAGCGTCAGCGCCTGACGTCGATACTCGACATCCGTTGCATGCTGGATGATCTCCCTGAGCAGATTTTCAGCCCGGTCCAACAGTCCCAGCGCATCGTAATCACGCGCCAACGCCATCTGAATACGCAGGTAAACCGCCGGTGGCAGGTCCGGCCGAGCCAGTAGCTTCTGGTGAATCCCCACCGCGCGATCAACATCGCCCTTGCGTCGCAACAGTTTGGCCAGAGCCAAATGCGCCGGAATCGTATCCGAATTGATCTCAAGCGCACGAATGAAGCTTTCAATCGCCTCATCCGTGTTCTCGTTGATCAGATGATCAAGTCCAATAAAATATTCTGTACTGAGGTCATTGCGGGACGACTCAAGCGACTGCTTCTGCAGCAACTGAAAGCGCCCCAACCACCACCCGGCTCCTACCGCAACAAACAGCGGAATGATCAGCAGGTAATCAGAGAACATTTCAGAGGGTGTCTTTGAGGCCAGCGGTGCGCAATTTATCCAACTCTTTACGAGAGCTCTGCTCTTGACGACGAGCATTTCTGAGGCGCGCTTTCAGTGCCAGCAGCGTCATACTGCTGAGCAACATGCCACAGATGCCGCCCAACACAAAAACCGCAATCAGCCACAACGACAGGCTGGCTTCCGGCAAGGTTAGAAACACCAGATCAATGGTGACCGGTTCGGTATTGTGAATAGTAAACAGTATGCCTATGCCGATTACCATCAGCGCCAGCAGTGTAAAAATCAATTTTTTCAGCCAGTTCACGCGTTAATCCTCTGCAGTTGACCGGCACTATTATGACAGCGAATTCAATAGCCGGCTTTAAGCCCTTCGTTCACTTGGTCACGCAGTTCCTTACCCGGCTTGAAGTGAGGAACATACTTGGCCGTCAGGGGAACAGCTTCTCCGGTCTTGGGGTTCCGCCCCATTCGCGGCGCGCGATAGTGTAGCGAGAAGCTACCGAAACCGCGAATCTCAATGCGTTCACCGGTCGAAAGTGCGTCGGTCATATGATCAAGCATGGTTTTAACCGCCAACTCCACATCTTTGACCGACAGCTCGGGGTGGGCATCAATCAAACGCTCGATTAACTCTGATTTGGTCATAACACCTCCGGTTCAGACCGAATGCCCTGCACTCACGTGCAGGGCCTCAGACTAGAGCGACATATATTCAGGAGTCCTGTTTTTTCATCTGCTGCTTGATCAGGTCACCGATGGTCGTCGGTCCCTGCTCAGGTGCCGCCTGCTCCTGTACTGCCTTCATCGCCTGTTGCGTCTGTGCACGTTCCATCTGGCGCACGGACAGGTTGAGTACACGGTTGCGGCGATCAACACTAAGCACGGCCGCTTCAATCTCCTCACCCGCCTTGAGCTCATGGGTAAGATCATCAACATGTGCTGCGGACAACTCAGACACTTTGAGTATGGCTTCGATACCGTCGACCAGAGTCAATGTCGCCTGACGCGGGGTTACATCCTGTACCACCGCGCGCACGATAGTGCCCTTGGGATACTGCTCGGCAGACTGGGTAAAGGGATCCGAGTTAAGCTGCTTGATGCCCAGGGCAATGCGCTCACGCTCAGGATCAATAGACAGTACCAGCGCTTCGACTTCATCACCCTTGCTATAGGTTTTCATCGCCTCTTCGCCAGGCAGATCCCATGACAGGTCGGACAGATGTACCAGCCCGTCTACACCACTATCCAGACCGATGAAGACACCAAAATCGGTAATCGAGCGCACCCGTCCCTTAAGCACATCGCCCTTGGCATGTTGACTGGCAAACTGCTCCCACGGATTGGGTTTGCACTGTTTCATGCCCAGCGAGATACGGCGGCGCTGCTGGTCGATGTCGAGAATCATGACCTCGATTTCATCACCCACCTGCACCAATTTTGACGGATGAACGTTCTTGTTGGTCCAATCCATTTCCGACACATGCACCAGCCCTTCAATGCCGGGAGCAATCTCGGCAAAGCAGCCGTAGTCGGTCAGATTGGTGACACGTGCAGTCACCCGACTGCCCGCGCTATATTCGGCAGCCAACTTGTTCCAGGGATCTTCCTGCAGCTGTTTGAGGCCCAGAGATACCCGCTTGCGCTCGGCATCATATTTGAGCACCTTAACGTCGACTTCATCACCGACATTGAGTACTTCACTGGGGTGTTTGACCCGTTTCCAGGCGATATCAGTGATATGCAATAGACCGTCGATACCACCCAAGTCGATAAATGCACCGTAGTCGGTCAGGTTCTTGACGATCCCCTTGACCACCAAACCTTCTTCCATCTTCTCCAGCAGTTTGTCGCGCTCGATGCTGTAGGCTTCCTCAAGCACAGCACGTCGTGACACCACCAGGTTATTACTGCGGGCGTCCAGTTTGACGATACGCAGTTCCAGCTCCTGCCCATCCAGGTGCGAGGTATCGCGCAACGGACGAACATCAACCAAAGAACCGGGCAGGAAGGCCTGCAGGCCGTTGACTTCGACCGTCAGACCGCCGCGCACGCGACCTATGATATGACCATGTACGCTGGTCCCCTCGGCATAGGCATCTTCCAGCACCGCCCACGCTTCAATGCGTTTGGCGCGCTCTCGGGAGAGAACGGTTGAGCCGAAGCCATCTTCCAGTGACTCCAGTGCAACACGCACTTCGTCACCGACCTGAAGATCACATTGACCCTTGTCATCACGGAACTGCTCCAGAGGAATGACACCCTCGGACTTGAGTCCCGCATTAACGGTCACAAAGTCATTATCGATCGCTACTACGGTTCCCGTCACAATCGATCCGGGCGCCATATTCAGCTCTTTCAGACTCTCTTCAAACAGCTCAGCAAAACTTTCGCTCATTACCGTTCCTTCCCAAGTTTGGACTACATCAGCGTAGTCCTCTGTGCCTGGCTTCATCCAGTACAGCTTGCAGTACTGCATCGATACTCATTGTCGTGGTATCAAGACGTACGGCATCCGATGCTGGTTTGAGGGGCGCAATCGCACGATTCATGTCACGCGCGTCGCGTGCTTTTATATCGTTCAATATATCATCAAGGCTAGCACCGGGTTCCTTGCTAATCAACTGCTTATAACGGCGTTGTGCTCGCTCTTCCGCACTGGCGTCAAGGTAGATCTTCAAACCGGCCGACGGGAACACCACTGTTCCCATATCACGACCATCCGCTACCAGCCCCGGCGCACAGGCAAAATCACGCTGACGGGCCAGCAATGCCTCACGCACAGGCCCCAATGCAGCAATGACCGAAGCCTCTTCACCAACCCGCTCGTTGCGGATGGCATGAGTCACTTCTTCACCTTCCAGAATGATCTGGATATCATGGCCGCTATCGGCAGCCTTGAACTGTACGTCCAGATGCGCCGCCAGTACTTCCAGCGCCTCCACGTCATCCAGCTCGACCCCATGGTGACGAGCCGCCAGCGCAGTCAGCCGGTAAAGCGCCCCGCTGTCGAGCAGGTGCCAGCCCAGTTCGCGCGCCAGCAACTGACAAATGGTACCCTTGCCGGACCCACTGGGACCATCAACGGTAATGACTGCTACCTGTTGTTCTCGGATGGACATCAGTCCTCCTCCTTATGTACTTTCAGACCGACACGTTGTGCCTGCTCGACAAAATCAGGATAGGCCGCAAGCATCATGCCACTGCGGGTCACCGTCACTGTTTCTGTATTACACAATCCTGCTGCCACGGCAGCCATGGCCATACGCAAACTGCCACGCGCTTCAACGCTGCCACCGTGCAATCCTCCACCGCTGACACGAATACTGTCCGCATCCCGAGTAATGCAACCGCCCAGCTCCGTCAGCATGGTGACTGCTTTCTGCACCGGATCATCTTCTTTGTGTGCGAGGCGAGCCAAGCCACTGAAACAGCTGTCTCCATGCGCAACAGCTGCGGCCACCAGCAGCAATGGCAACTCATCCACCGCCTGAGCCAGCAAACCGGCATCAACGGTAACACCGGTCAGCGTCGCTCCGGCTGTCACAACCAGATCTGCCACCGGCTCGCCCAGCTGCTCATCCGAGTTCTCGAGGACAATATTGGCCCCCATCAACTGCAACACCTGCAACGCCCCCAACCGACTGGGATTAACCCCAACTGCTTTCAACCGATAGCCACCGGCGTTGTTCCGGGAGCTGGCCACCAGCATGAACAGCGTTGCCCAGGAGATATCACCTGGCACCTGAATCGCGGTAGCCGTCAAACGCTGACCGGGGCGCAAGACAATATGTGCATCAGCCTGTGCTACCTCGGCACCGAGCGCCGCCAACATGCGTTCCGTATGGTCACGGGTCGACACCGGTTGATGAATCCGTGTTTCGCCTTCAGCCCACAGACCGGCCAGCAACAGCGAAGATTTCACCTGCGCACTGGGGAAAGGCAAGGTGTAATCGATGCCACGCAGTGATTGCCCCCCCTTGATATGCAGGGGTGCGCCGCCCTCGGCACCGGTTTCAATCACCGCCCCCATCTGTTTCAGCGGCTCCGTCACCCGGGTCATGTTGCGCTGGCACAGCGCCTCATCACCAAAAAGCTCGGTATCAAATGGCTGTGCAGCCAACACGCCGGCCAGTAAACGCATGGCGGTGGCCGAATGGCCCAGATACAACGGCCCCGGCGGAGGCTTGAGACCATGCAGACCGACACCAAAAACACGTACCTGGCCTTGATGTGGGCCTTCGATCACCACTCCCATATCCCGCAATGCCTGTAGCGTGGCCAGACTGTCTTCGTTTTCCAGAAAACCGCTGATATCGGTGACACCATCAGCAATGGCGGCAAGGATAATGGCCCGCTGTGAAATCGATTTGTCACCGGGTAGTGTCAGCTCTCCCCCTAGCTCAGCACCCCCTGTGGCCCGCAAATCTACCGGACGCAGATGATCATTCGATGAATAGGACGATTTATTGAGCAAACGCGTGAAGTGGTCACGTGCCGCCTTGGCCCGGGTAAAGATACCCAGCATGCCTTCACTGTCGGACTGTGCGATGGCACCACGCAGCCGGCTTACACCAGCGGTGTAGCGGTCGATCTGGGCAAGAATGGCGTCCCGGTTGGCCACACAGATGTCATGCCACATGGTCGGGTCGCTGGCTGCAATACGCGTGAAATCGCGGAAGCCACCGGCAGCGTAACGGAAGATATCGAGATTTTCCTCTTCCCGCGCCAGCGTATCCACCAGTGAAAATGCCAGCAGATGAGGCAAATGACTGGTCGCGGCCAGCACTTCATCATGCCGATCCACTTCCATCTGCAACACTTCGGCCCCGACGCTCTGCCACAAACGGGCCAGCTCCAGCGTTGCATTGGGGTCGGTTTCAGGCAGCGGCGTCAGAATCACCTTGTGATGCTCAAACAGGTCGGCATCAGAAGCACGTACACCGCTCTTTTCGGCACCGGCAATCGGATGTCCCGGGATGAACGTCGCTGGCAGATGACCGAAAATACGCCGTGCGGCCGTTACCAAATTACCCTTGGTGCTGCCGACATCCGTGACCAGCGTTTGCAGCTTCAAAAAGGGACGAATCTGCTCCAGCACCGTTTCCATCGCCTTGACCGGCACCGCCAGTACTACCAAATCAGCTGCGCCGACCTCGGCAGGCAGATCTTCAGCAATGCGATCAATGACCCCCAGTTCAAGCCCGAGGCGACACTCATCCATGCTGCGATCGGCACCCACGACTTCGCGGACACAGAAACGGGTACGCAGTGCCTTGGCAAAGGAGCCGCCGATCAGGCCAAGGCCGATAATCAGTACGCGCTCCAGACGGTATTGTGCAACCGGGGTATAGTTCAGCACGCAAGTACCTTCTTAAGTGCACGCAGGAAACGGTCATTCTCTTCCTGCAGGCCGATGCTGACCCGCAAGTGCTGTGGCATGTGGTAACCCGCTAACGGTCGCACAATCACACCCTCGCGCAGCAATGCCTCAAACACCGGCTGGGCCGGTCGAGCCACATCCACCGTGATGAAATTACCATGCGAGGGAATGAACCCCAGCCCCTGCTGCTTGAATCCCTGCTCAAGCTGCTGCATGCCCGTACGGTTCAGCTCAACGCTGCGTTGCAGATAATCCTGATCCTGCAGCACCGCCTGCGCAGCTGTCAGTGCAATCTGGGAAACGTTAAATGGCTGGCGCACCCGGTTCAGCAGGTCAGTGATGACCGAATTGGCGGCAGCAAAACCAATACGCAGCCCCGCCAACCCCCAGGCTTTGGAAAAGGTACGGGTGACAATAAGATTGGGGTATCGCGGCAACAGCGCCAGACCATCAGGGAAATCAGCCGATGTGGCGTATTCAGTATAAGCCTCATCAAGTACGACGATCACCTGTTCAGGCACCGAATCCAGAAATGCCACCAGCTCGTCGCGCAACAGTACCGTTCCCGTGGGATTGTTGGGGTTGGCAATGAACAACAAGCGGGTGCGATCGGTAATGGCATCCGCCATTGCCTGCAGGTTGTGCCCATATGCATGTGCTGGCGTCACCACAGCCGTCGCGCCACAGGCCTGGGTCACAATCGGATACACGGCAAAGGCATATTCGGAGAACACCACCTCATCATCGACGTTCAGAAACGCCCGTGCAATCAGTTCCAGCACATCGTTGGACCCATTGCCCAGGGTCAGCTGATCGACTGCGACACCGTAATGCCGGTGCAAGGCTCGCTTGAGACCAAAACCGCTACTGTCGGGATAACGGGTCGTATCCGCCAATACCGCGCGTACGGCGTCCATTGCCATGGCGCTCGGTCCCAGCGGGTTTTCATTGCTGGCCAGCTTGATAATGTTGCTGATGCCCAGCTCGCGCTCCAGCTCCTCCACCGGCTTGCCGGCTTCATAGGGGTGCAGTCCCTGCACTCCGCGTGTTGCCAGTGCCATAAAATCACATGACATGTCGTGGCATCCTTCTGGTCGGGTGAGACTTACAATACGGCTTTGGGGTAGGAACCGAGGTGCTTGACTTCAACCTTCAACGCATCCAGCTCAGCGAGCAGTTCGCTGACCTGCGCATCGGTGTTATGCCCTTCAAAATCGATATAGAACAGCATATTCCAGTCATGCTCACCGCTGCTGCGTGTCTCCAGCCGCGTCAGGCTGATCTGGCGTCGATGGAATGGTGCCAGCAAGTCATGCAGTGCGCCCGGCTCATCTTCGCACACCAGCAGCAGCGAGGTTTTGTCATCACCACTGGGACCGATGGCCTCGCGCCCGACCACCAGATAACGCGGACTACGATTGACCGCTTTACTGGAGACTTCCGGCGACAACTCTACCTCACCACAGATGAACAGGTTGAAACGGCGGAACAGATCCAGCGTATGCCGGATCAGACCGGCATTTTCACTCTCGATAGGCACCACGGCATAGTGCGCCTCACCACGCTCAACCGCCGTAAATACCTGCTCCAGACTGTCCAGCGCATGACAGCACGCGGATTGGCCGAAGTGCTTCTGTGCAGCCTGCTGGGTGAAAGTGCCCTCAGGACCGAGAAACACCACCTGCATCGACTCTTCCAACGCCAGGCAGACCGACATCACCTCACGGAACAGGCGCGCTACGGTAACATCCGCCAGCGGCCCTTCGTTGCGTGCCATAACGGCACGCAACACCTGAGCTTCACGTTCAGGGCGGTAAAACACCGGTGTTTCATCACCCTGACGATAATGTTCCTTGACGCTGGCTACCTGCTGAGCCAACCGCGCCCGATCATTCAGCAATTGATGGATCTGGCGGTCAACACTGTCGATCTGGTCACGTAGCACGCGCAGCTCGGCTTCCTGTGCATCAGCCGCCGGGGGTTGCTTCGCACTCATCAATCAGGCCTGCTCTTGCTCGAAACGCTGCATATAGTCGATCAATGCATCCACGGCCGCTTCAGGAACCGCGTTATAGATACTGGCACGCATGCCGCCGACAGAACGATGGCCCTGCAGGTTCAGCAGGCCCTCACGCTCTGCACCGCTCAGGAACGCCTGCTCCAGCGCGGCATCAGCCAGCGTAAACGGCACGTTCATGATCGAACGGTTGTTGATCGCCACCGGGTTGCCATAGAAACCACTGCCATCAATCGCCGCGTACAGCTTGGCCGCTTTGCGACGGTTGATTTCGGCCATGGCTTCGACACCGCCCTGACGCTTGAGCCACTGGAAGACCAGACCCGCCAAGTACCAGCCGAACGTCGGCGGCGTGTTGTTCATGGAATCGGCATCAGCATGAATCTGATAATCATACATGCTCGGCGTACCGGCCAGGGTCTGGCCGATCAGATCGTCACGTACGATAACCACGGTCAGACCCGCCGGACCGATGTTCTTCTGCGCACCGGCATAGATCAGACCAAAGCGGCTGACATCAACCGGGACCGACAAAATGTCAGATGACATGTCCGCTACCAGAGGTACGCTGCCGCTGTCGGGAATGTAGTCGAATTCAACACCGCCGATAGTTTCATTGGTAGTGTAGTGCAGGTAGGCCGCATTCGGGTCCAGTACCAGCTCAGACTGTGCCGGTGCCGAAGTGAAGCTGTTGGCCTCACTACTGGCCGCGATGTTGACGCGGCTATAGCGCTGGGCTTCCTTGATCGCTTTCTTCGACCAGATACCGGTGTTGATGTAGTCCGCTGACTCCGCACCACGCAGCAGATTCATCGGCACCATACCGAACTGGGCGGTGGCACCGCCCTGCAGGAACAGCACCTTGTAGTTGTCAGGCACGCCCATCAGGTCACGCAGATCCTGTTCGGCCTGAGTCGCCACACCAACATATTCGGCACTGCGGTGGCTCATCTCCATGATGGAGAGTCCCTTGCCATGCCAATCCAGCAGCTCTGCCTGAGCCTGCAACAGAACCTCTTCCGGCAACGCGGCGGGGCCTGCACTGAAATTATATTTGCGCGTCATATCTGTTCTTGCTTCCACTGTAATAAACGGAATTATTCATCACCGACTTCAGGAGACATGTCCCCTTCAGCGGCATCCGGTGCTGCGGCGGCTACATCTGCAACCTCTTCGCTCTCACCTTCGATTTCGACTTCTTCAGGCTCTTCGATGCGGGCAATGCCGACCAGTCCTTCATCGTCAGCCAGACGAATCAGCATGACCCCCTGGGTATTACGGCCCAGGCTGGAAATCTCGCTGGTGCGTGTACGTACCAGTGTGCCGCGGTTGCTGATCAGCATCACGTCATCACCGTCAAATACCTGCACGGCACCGGCCAGCTGACCGTTGCGCTCGGTACACTGCATCGCGATCACACCCTGGCCACCACGACCACGCAACGGGAATTCGTCAATACGGGTCTTCTTGCCGTAGCCGTGTTCAGAGGCGGTCAAGACTTCACCACCCTCTTGCGGCACCATCAGTGAAATCACGTGTGTTTCCGCATCCATCTTCACACCGCGCACACCGCGCGCAGTACGACCCATGGCACGAACATCGTTTTCATTGAAGCGGATCGCTTTACCGGCACTGGTCACCAGCATCACGTCATCCTGGCCATTGGTCAGCATGGCACCGATCAGGCGGTCACCGTCTACGATATCCAACGCGATCAAACCGGTGCTGCGCGGACGTGAGAACGCATCCAGCGGCGTTTTCTTCACGGTACCGTTAGCGGTTGCCATGAAGATGAAGCGATCGGCATCAAACTCTTTCACCGGCAGGATGGTGCTGATCCACTCGCCTTCAGCCAACGGCAGGATATTCACCACCGGACGGCCACGGGACGCTCGGCTGGCTGGCGGAATTTCATACACTTTCAGCCAGTACACCTTGCCCACATTGGTAAAGCAGAGAATGGTGTCGTGGGTGTTGGCGATCAGCAGATGTTCGATGAAGTCTTCATCTTTCATCGAGGTTGCCGACTTGCCCTTACCGCCACGGCGCTGGGCCTGATAATCCGTCAACGGCTGCGTCTTGGCATAACCGGCATGGGAAATCGTTACCACCATGTCTTCTTCGGTGATCAGATCCGCGACCGTCAAATCCTGCATCGACGCCTGGATTTCAGTGCGACGCTCATCGGCGTATTCGGCTACCAGAGTTTCAAGCTCCTCACGAATCACTTCCATCAGACGTTCGAAGGAGCCCAGGATGTGCAACAGCTCGGCAATTTTTTCCAGCAGATCACGGTACTCGGCAATCAGCTTTTCATGTTCAAGGCCGGTCAAACGGTGCAAACGCAGGTCCAGTATTGCCTGTGCCTGTACCGGCGACAGGAAGTAATGACCGTCACGCATGCCATACTGCGGTTCCAGATCTTCCGGACGACACGCGGTTTCGCCCGCACGTTCCAGCATATCGGTCACGTACCCCGGCACCCACGGCGTGGCGATGAGTCGCTCTTTCGCCTCGGCCGGTGTCGGTGACCGCTTGATCATCTCGATAACCGGGTCAATATTGGCCAGCGCAATCGCCAGACCTTCAAGCACATGACCACGCTCACGGGCCTTGCGCAGTTCGAAGATCGTGCGTCGGGTCACCACTTCACGACGGTGACGCACGAAGCATTCAAGAATCGTTTTCAGATCCAGGATCTTCGGCTGACCATCAACCAGCGCTACCATGTTGATGCCAAAAACGCTTTGCAGCTGCGTCTGGGCAAACAGGTTGTTGATGATGACTTCAGCCAGTTCGCCGCGACGCAGTTCGATTACGATACGCATACCGTCCTTATCGGACTCGTCACGCAGCTCGCTGATGCCTTCGATCTTTTTCTCTTTGACCAGGTCCGCAATCTTTTCGATCAGGCGGGCCTTGTTGAGCTGATACGGGATCTCGCTGATCACCAGCATCGGACGACCGTTTTTCGGATGGTCTTCAATGTGGTGGCGGGCACGCACATAGATGCGTCCACGGCCGGTGCGGTAAGCCTGCAGAATACCGGCGCGGCCGTTGATGATACCGCCCGTCGGGAAGTCAGGTCCCGGAATCGACTCCATCAGTTCATCAATCGTGATATCGGGGTTGTCGATCAACGCCAGACAACCGTTGACGATTTCGCCCAGGTTGTGCGGCGGAATATTGGTCGCCATGCCCACAGCGATACCGGCAGAGCCGTTGACCAGCAGATTCGGCACACGCGTCGGCATCACCGCCGGTATTTTCTCGGTGCCATCGTAGTTGTCGACGAAATCGACCGTCTCTTTTTCCAGATCCGCGAGCAACTCATGCGAGATCTTGGCCATGCGAATTTCGGTGTAACGCATGGCTGCCGCAGAATCGCCATCAACGGAGCCGAAGTTGCCCTGGCCGTCGACCAGCATGTAGCGCATGGAGAAATCCTGCGCCATTCGCACGATGGTGTCATACACCGCACTGTCGCCGTGCGGGTGGTATTTACCGATGACGTCACCGACCACACGCGCCGACTTCTTGTACGGCTTGTTCCAGTCGTTGTTCAGTTCGTTCATGGCGAACAATACACGCCGATGAACCGGTTTCAGGCCGTCACGCACATCCGGCAGAGCTCGGCCCACGATTACGCTCATGGCGTAGTCGAGGTAGGACTGTTTCAGCTCGTCTTCAATGTTGACTGGCAGAACTTCTTTGGCTAAATCACCCATTCGCACAGCTTTCCTTGATCCGGTACCCGAGCACGCCCTGATGGCGCGCTTATAAACCGCGGAAGTATACCACAGCAGCGTTCAATTCACGCTAACCTCAGCGCTGCAACACTAAGGTTATGCATGCCTAGTCAATCAGTTTACGCAGGCTGGCGGGCAACGCGTTACGACGCTGACGCAGGAGCGGCGCAACTTTCTGCTGCCATAACTGCTCAACCGGCACTGACGGCATCCCGAGCTGCGCCAGATAGGCTTCAACAAAAGGAGCCTCCCCGCTCCGACCCTGCCGTTGGTCCAACATCCAGGACGCTACATGTAACAGCGCCACCGGCTCACGCCAGGCAGCAGGCAACTGCTCAGGCGGCATCGACATTGGATAATGCTGCAGTGCGATCACCTGCCAAACAGCCTCAGGCAGCAGCCAGTCTCGCAACAACAGACTCCCGGGCAGCCCGGACGGCACACGTCGGATCAAGGCGCGGGACGCCGGTTGCTGACGCTGCCATACCGCCAGCACCAGGCGGCCGATATCGTGCAACAGCGCAATAGTTGCCATCTCGGCGGGACGCCCCTTGGCCGTCGCTTGTGCCAACGCGAATACGATATAGGACAAGGCCAGCGCACGTTGATAACTGGTTCTGAACACCTCGCTATCGGGCAACGACTTGCGCAACGTCTCCGCCATGATGACCTGATAAACCCCCTCAAAACCCAACAAGGTTACCGCATGGCTCAGGTCAGTGATTTTCTTATCGAAACTGTAACCGGGGGAATTCAGTGCTTTCAGCAACGTTGCCGTCATTGCCGGATCCTGCCGCACCAGATCAACAATCTGCGCACGCGTACTGTCTTCATCCAGCAGGCACTGCAATAAATCCAGACTCGACACCGGCAAGCGGGGAATACGACCAATCACCGACCGTAGACTCTCATCCTCATCCAGGCCGACAGCCAAACGCTGTGATTCGTTATAATGACGACCAGCCAGCTGGGCCAGGCAGCCGCTGGTCTGCTCAAGCTCCACCGCCAACCGGCTCGAAAGCCGCGCGGCACAGCCGTACGCCCGCTGTAGCAAGACCAGCTGCGTCTGCTCTCGCAACTGAGCAAATTGAGCTCGAGACACGTAGAACAACTGCCCCTCACTCAATGCCTTCAGCATACAGTCCGAGGCCGACGCCGAGGGCAGCAATGCCGTCAGGTCATTCAACACGTCTCCAGACGAGAGAAGCAAGGGCGTACGCCCCGTTTTCTCTACACTCACATCACCACTTCTGAACAACACCAGGGCGCGCGCCAACTCGGGTGTTTGCTGCAGCAAACAAGCACCGGCTTCGAAACGTACACTGGCCGCCAGATTGATCAATTCGACCATGGCTGCGTCAGTAAGTCCCAAACCATTGTCTTTGGCTTTGCTCGCGACCTCAGCCGAACGTCCGACACCACGCTTCCATATATCAATCACTACATTCTCCTTCACACTCGCCAACCGCGTTCCGATTTCCGCGCCTCACACCATGATGCTAGAATGCGTGCAACTGGAATATGGAGCAAGGGCATTGAACATGAAAGAGGATCGCGCGCTGAATCTGGACCCGGCCGAAATCGCCAAGTTTGAGGAACTCGCCAGCCGCTGGTGGGACCGCGACAGCGAGTTCAAACCTCTGCATGACATCAACCCGCTGCGGGTAGACTTCATCGACCGCATCAGTCAACTGGCCGGCAAGAAAGTGCTGGATGTCGGTTGTGGCGGCGGCATTCTGTCAGAAGCCATGGCCCACCGGGGTGCTACCGTGAGCGGCATTGATATGGGCGAGGCCCCACTCAAGGTTGCCAAACTGCACGGCCTGGAAAGCGGCGTCAGCGTCAATTATCGACGCATCACGGTAGAAGACCTGGCCGACGAGCAACCGGAACAGTTCGATATTGTTACCTGCATGGAAATGCTTGAACACGTTCCCGACCCCGCCTCGGTCGTACGCGCCTGCGCCCGCCTGACCAAGCCCGGCGGCAAGGTATTCCTGTCGACGCTCAACCGCAACCCGAAAAGCTATCTGTTCGCCATTCTGGGTGCCGAGCGCGTACTCAAGCTGGTACCGGCGGGCACCCACGACTTCAATAAATTCATTCGCCCGGCTGAACTCGGTGACATGACACGCAAGGCTGGACTCGAAATCGAGGAAATGACCGGCCTGGTTTATAACCCGCTCACCAAAATCTATCGCCTTGACGCCACTGATGTGGACGTCAACTACATGCTGGCCTGCCGCAAAGAGGCACATTGATGCCCGCCATGGCCGCTGTACTGTTTGATCTGGACGGCACTCTGCTGGATACGGCGCAGGACTTTCATCGCGTCATCAATCGCATGCTGGCCGAAGCCGAGCGCCCGGCCATCGATTACGACTCACTGCGCAGCCAGGTCTCGAACGGGGCACGCGCCATGGTCAGCCATGCTTTCGCCCTCTCTCCTGAGGCCGATGATTTCCCCCGTTTGCACCAGCAACTGCTCGATGACTATGCCGAGCAACTGCTGATCAGCAGCAGCCTGTTCCCAGGCATGACCGAGCTTCTGCGCTGGCTGGAAGAGACCCGCACCCCCTGGGGCGTCGTCACCAACAAACCCAAGCGCTTTACATTGCCCCTGCTGGCAGCGCTGAACCTCGATCACTGCGGCAGCATTATCTGCCCAGAAGATGTCAGCACCGCCAAGCCCGACCCGGAAGGACTGCTACTGGCCTGCCAGCAATTGGGCGTAGCCCCGGAGCGCAGCATCTATGTCGGTGATCACCTCCGGGATATCGAGGCCGGCCGCGCCGCCAACATGTGTACCGTCGCAGCAGGCTGGGGCTATCTCAATACAGGGGAAACGCCTGAACAGTGGCACAGCGATCACATCAGCCACCAGTCGACCGACCTGCAACCCCTGCTACACTCGTTATTACAGGCTGGATGAGATCTGCCTTTCCGCCAGACCGCTTTTATCAAGGAGCTTAGGATGTTTCATTACCACGCCCCGGCCGATTCATTGAAAGGCCGTATCATTCTGGTTACCGGTGCCGGCGCAGGTATCGGCCGTGCCGCTGCCTGGCATTATGCCGCACAGGGCGCTACGGTAATTCTGCTGGGAAGGACACTGGAGAGACTGGAATCGTTGTATGACGAGATCGAAGCGGCCGGCTACCCGAAACCGGCAATCGCTCCCATGAATCTGGATACGGCGACCGAGCATGATTACATCGAGCTCAGCAATCAGCTCCATGACGAGTTCGGCCGCCTGGATGGCATTCTGCACAATGCCAGCCTGCTGGGCATGCGCACACCGATCGAAAACTACGACCCGATCACATGGGACCAGGTCATGCGCGTCAATGTACAGGCCCCGTTTCTGATGACCCAGGCATTGCTGCCCCTGCTCCACCTGTCAGATGACGCATCAATCATCTTCACGTCATCAAGTGTCGGCCGCAAGGGACGCGCCTACTGGGGTGCCTACGCAGTCTCCAAGTTCGCCACCGAGGGGATGATGCAGGTACTCGCAGACGAACTGGAAAACACACAGGGCATTCGCGTCAACGCGATCAATCCCGGAGCGACACGCACACAGATGCGTGCCTACGCCTATCCGGCCGAGCCGCCCGAAAGCAACCCGACACCCGCCGAGATCATGCCCGCCTATCTGTATTTGATGGGACCCGACAGCCGTCAGGTCAATGGGGTATCACTGGATGCGCAAGGCGAAGGGTCTGCCTGACCCTTCGCACCTTGGCGAACTTAAACGCGACGCCCGCGTCGGCTAGTGTTGCGGCGGCCGACCGAGCGCACCTTGGGCTTTTTGCCCGGGCGTGCCTTCTCATTATCATCTTGAGCCTGCGGCTGTGGCTGCCCCTTGATAACCGACTGACGTACCCGCTGACGCTTATACAGGCGCTGCTCTTTTTCGAACTCAATCGGTGTCGGTCGGTGCGTACGCGCCTCATCCATCACCAGCTCTTTCGCCAGCATATTGACCTCTTTGGGCGACATCTCGCGCCAGGTCCCTACCTTGATATCGCTCGCCAGGAACACAGGACCGAAACGAACCCGCTTAAGCCGGTTGACCTGCACGCCCTGAGATTCCCATAGACGACGGACTTCACGGTTACGCCCTTCCATCACCACGCAGTGGTACCACTTGTTGGCACCTTCACCGTTGAAATAACGCACATCGGTAAAGCGCGCCATACCGTCTTCCAACAGCACACCCTGCTGCAGACGCTCCAGCATGGCATCTTCGATATCACCCAGCACTCGTACCGCATACTCGCGGTCGATCTGCATCGACGGGTGCATCATATGGTTGGCCAGCTCACCATCGGTGGTGAAAATCAGCAGGCCACTGGTGTTAATGTCCAGACGACCAATGGCTACCCAGCGGCCTTGTTTCAGCGGTGGCAGGTTATCAAATACCGTCGGCCGCCCCTCGGGGTCATGGCGCGTACAGACCTCACCCAAGGGCTTGTTGTAAATCAGCACCCGGCGCTCCGCTGTCGCAGCAAACGACAATGTAACCGACTTGCCATCAACGCTGACACGATCCGTTGCACTCACACGGTCACCGAGGGTCGCCGGATGGTCGTTCACAATAATGCGACCACTTTCAATCCAACGCTCCATCTCACGACGTGAGCCAAAACCGGAACGCGCCAAAACCTTTTGCAATTTTTCATCATGCATTTTGACGTCTCCTGCGGCGACCCCAATGCAAGGCCACCTGATTATCATGGTAAATCAAAAAAGCCCCTTCAGGATGACCCGAAGAGGCTTCGTATTGACAGCATAATGCCCGATCAGTCGACAGTCGGCAACTGTTCCTTGGTCAGATTATTCTTGTCCATGTATTCACGGAAAGCGATCGGTGTACGGCCACGACCCGACCAGCTATGCTCGTTACCTTCGCTGTCGGTAATGACATATTTTGCCTTGACGGATTTACGTGCAACCGGCTCAACACCCTGCTTAAGCTCATCCAAGCCAATACCCGCTTCTTTCATCAGGCGCTGAATTTCTTCAACCTGCTGCAGCTTGGCACGTTCATTTTCTGCATTACGCTCAGCTGCTTCCGCAACCTCCGCACGAATATCATTCAGGTCAGCAATAACCTTATCGATATCAGCCAGCTGCATTTCCTGGCAATGCTTACGCAAGGAGTTCTTGCGTGTCAGTATCTTAATGAAGTCAGTCATTTTTGCGCGCCACTATCTGTAAGTTAATAATTCCAATTATCGCTATAAAATAACTTTTTTCAATAAAATATATAAACTTTATTTAAAATGATCCGTATTGCCAGCACCTTCACGGACAACAAATGGGACTTCATCGACCATATTAACGACACTGGTCGCCTCCATGCCGCAATAGCCGCCATCAATAATCAGATCAACCTGATGCTGCAAAATGTCACGCATTTCATAAGGATCGGTCAGCGGCAACTCTTCGCCCGGCATTATTAATGAGGTACTCATAATCGGCTCGCCCAACTGTGACAACAGTTGCGAGACAATGGCATTGTCTGGCACCCGAATACCGATGGTGCGGCGCTTGGGATGCAGCAACCTGCGTGGAACTTCTGTCGTTGCCGGCAATATGAAGGTATATGCGCCCGGTGTATGCGCTTTCAATAGCCTGAACTGTTGATTATCAACCTTCGCATATGTACTGATAGAGGACAGATCATCGCAGACCAGCGTGAAATTATGCTTGTCATCAAGATTACGAATACGCTTGATGCGATCAACCGCTTTTTTATCGCCCAGGTGACAGCCAAGCGCGTAGGCACAATCAGTAGGGTAAATAATAACTCCCCCCTTGCGCAGGATTTCGACCGCTTGCTGAATCAATCGTGACTGCGGGTTTTCAGGGTGAATCTGGAAAAACTGGCTCATGAAGCCTCCTGCTTAAAAACGAGAAACCGATCCAACTGTTCAGGCCTGCACGTCAGAACGGATCTGGTGAATGATATGACGCGGGGTCTCAACCCGAGGGAAACGCCCCAACCCGGTCCACTGATGTGCAGGATTATGAAAGTCACTACCGGACGACACCTGCATATCAAGCGTATCCGCAACCCGCAGCAATAATCCGATCTGCTCCTGACTGATACCGGGATAAGCAATTTCAAACCCGTCAGCTCCCGCCTCGGCCAACGCCGCCAACAACAACCGCAAGCGGGAAAAAGTCAGTTTATATTTGGTCGGATGCGCCAACATTGCCTTTCCGCCACTGGCCTGCACAATTGCAATTGCTTCGGCAACATCAGGCCATTCGGCTTTTACATCACCCACTTTACCCTGGCCCAGATAACGGTCAAACGCTTCATTTTCACTACTAACGACCCCCGCCTCCAGCAGCGCCCGGGCAAAATGCGGTCGCCCGATCTGCCCTTTACCGGCCTGCTCCTGCGCCCGCACCAGAATATCGGCGGGCGCGCGCTTGGCAATCAATTTGGTTGCTATGGTTTCGGCTCGTTTTTCGCGCAAGGCAACCAAACGGGCTTCATACTCCTGCCAACCGACAAAATCAGGGTCTATACCCAAGCCCAGCAAATGGATACTTCTTTTATGCCACAGGCAAGTCAGTTCAATACCGGGTATGAAATGAATACCGTGTTCCCTAGCGGCCATATGTGCTTCGCTAAGCCCTGCCAGCGTATCGTGGTCGGTCAGCGCCAGATAACGGATCGATGCTTCCGCGGCCTTGACAACCAGTTCAGTCGGGGACAGGGCACCATCAGATGCTGTACTATGCATATGCAGATCAAACTTGGGTTCATCTGCACGAGTCAGGTCAGTCACGATAACGGGCACACCTCTGGATTCAACTTACTTTTTAGATTAGCAGGCCAATGAAACTATTACTCGACTTTCTTCCCGTCATTATATTCTTTGCTGTCTACAAGTTCAGTGGCGATATTATTCTGGCTACCGCCGTACTGATTCCTGCAACCCTGGCACAGATGGCCTACACCTGGTTCAAGACGCATACCATCGAGAAAATGCAGCTGGTCACGCTTGGACTGGTAGTGGTTATGGGGGGGGCTACTGTTCTATTGGACAACAAGGCATTCATTCAGTGGAAACCCACCGTCGTCAATTGGCTGTTTGCCGCTGCCTTTCTGGGCAGTCACTTCATTGGTCAGAAAACCATTGTACAGCGCCTGATGGGGGCAAGTATCGAATTGCCGACACGGGTATGGCGCCAATTGAACCTGTGCTGGTGCGTGTTTTTCATCTTTATGGGCGTGTTGAATCTGGCTGTCGTCTACACTCTGAGCGAAGAGGCCTGGGTCAACTTCAAACTGTTCGGCATGCTTGGCTGTACGTTGATTTTCATCATTGCACAGGGCCTGTATATTTCTCGTCACATGCCCCAACAGGATCAACACAACGGAGATCAATAATGTACTACGCCATCATTGCCGAAGATAAGGCCGATGTACTCGATAAGCGCATGGCCGCGCGTCCCGATCACCTGGCACGCCTTGAACAGTTGAAACTGGAGGGACGTTTGCTGGTCGCAGGCCCGCACCCTGCCATCGACAGTGAAGACCCGGGCCCCGCCGGTTTCACCGGTAGCCTGGTCATTGCCGAGTTTGAATCGCTCGACGCGGCACAGAAATGGGCAGATGCCGATCCGTATTGCGCCGCAGGCGTTTATCAGAAAGTCGTCGTAAAACCATATAAAAAAGTTTTGCCCTAAGCTAACATAGTCGCTAGCTGATGTAGCCGAATAAAATCGTCCAGGATGTGGCGGTGGTTTCGTTCGACTGCAGTTAAGGCGAATACTGTTCTAATGAACTAAACTTTTTGCAAAAATAAACATCCACCTGGCACAAGGATATGATGATGAAAAAAATTGCAATTGCTGCTGGATTGGCGATGGCTCTGGGCGTTTCCGCTGCTCAGGCTGCGGTACCGGGTTACGCCGTAAATTCCAGCGACACTATCTGGCGCACCAGCTTTGGTGAATGCTGGCATACTGGTTTCTGGACCCAGGAGCAGGCTGTTGAAGGTTGTGACAACGTCATGGCCAAAGCAGAAGAACCGGCTCCGGCACCCGCTCCTGCACCGGCACCTGTCGCCAGCATGGCTGATGTAGAAAAGAAATTTGCTCTGTACTTCGACTTCGACAGCACTAAAGTCGGCGATGTCAGCAACGTTGTGAACTACATCGGTTCACTGGCCAGCCTGCAGAGCGTCAAGCTGGTAGGTTACGCTGACTTTATCGGTTCTGCTGCCTACAATGAAAAGCTGTCTGAGCGTCGTGCACGTTCTGTAGCAACCACTCTGGAACAGGCTGGCGTTGACGCCAGCAAGATGTCCATCGGTTTCATGGGCGAATCTGCTCCGGTTGCAAACTGCACCGGTCGTGGCGCCGAGCTGATTGCATGCCTGCGTCCGGACCGTCGCGTAGACGTGGAAATCATGGGTCAGAAGCGCGTTCAGAAGTAATTATCTGAATCGCTCACCCCAAAAAAGCCGGCCTTGAGCCGGCTTTTTTTATGTCTTTTTACTGACCACTGGAGTTTCACCATGCTCAAATATCTATGCTTGGCACTGGTCATGCTAATGCCAGCCAGCAATGCAGTTGCCAGTGACAATTATGGCGAACAAAAAGTCGTTTATCACATGAACTATGGTGACAGCAGCCGAATATCCGCCACCTTCAGCAATATCAGCAACCATATACAGGCCGTTGGCGAAGAAAATATTGACGTGAGAGTTGTGGTGCATGGTGCAGCGATCGAATACTTTACCGCCGCACAGGACGATAATCAGAAACAGGTCGCACTGGATACCCTGCGCCTGAGCGGTGCACGCTTTATTATCTGCGGCAACACCCTGGATGGTTACAACATCACCCGCGAAGACCTGTATGACGTCACCGCCGAAGATGTTGTTCAGGCAGGTTTACCCGAAATTGTTCGCCTGCAGCAACAGGGCTTCAGCTACGTCCGCCCATAGGCGCTCAGTCACGCAATAAAAACGGCAGCCGAGGCTGCCGTTTTTTTATCGCATCAATCTACCTGTTAACCGACCCAGACACGCGCATTGCGGAACATCCGCATCCACGCACCGTCTTCGGACCAGTCATCCGGTGCCCATGAGTTCTGCACTGCACGGAACACACGCTCCGGGTGCGGCATCATGATGGTGACGCGGCCATCCGGCGTGGTCAAACCGGTAATACCCAGCGGCGAACCGTTCGGGTTGGCCGGATACAGCTGTGTCGGCTCTGCATTGTTGTCCACATAGCGCAGGGATACCGTACCGGATTCGTTCAGCATACGCAGTTGCGCATCATCTTCGAATTCGGCACGACCTTCACCGTGTGCAACCGCGATCGGCATGCGTGAACCCGCCATCCCCTGCAGGAATACAGACGGGCTATCCTGCACTTCCACCATCGCAACACGCGCTTCAAACTGCTCGGACTGGTTACGCACGAAGTGCGGCCACAAGTCAGCGCCCGGAATAAGTTCGTGCAGGTTGGACAGCATCTGACAACCGTTGCACACACCCAGCGTAAATGTATCTTCACGCTCGAAGAACGCCGAGAACTGCTCACGCGCTACCGGGTTGAACAGAATCGACTTGGCCCAACCCTCACCTGCTCCCAGAACGTCACCGTAGGAGAAGCCGCCACAGGCTACCAGACCGCGGAACTGATCCAGAGTAATGCGGCCGGACAGGATGTCGCTCATGTGAACGTCGATGGCATCAAAGCCGGCACGATCGAACGCCGCCGCCATTTCCACCTGACCATTAACACCCTGCTCACGCAGGATCGCCACTTTCGGGCGTACACCGGATGCCACCAGCTCGGCCGCCACGTTGTCATTTTGATCAAACGACAGACTGACATTCAGACCCGGATCTTCACGGTCCAGCAAGCGGTCAAATTCCTGCTGGGCACATTCCGAGTTATCACGCAGTGCCTGAATTCGGTATGACGTCTCTGCCCACCAGCGCTGCAACTTGATAAGATCAGCACTGTACACTTCTTCATCATCATGGAAGGCATTGAGCTGCAGATCCGGATTCAGCGTGCCGACCACTTTGGCTACATCAGCCAGGCCTGCCGCGTTCAGCTCGTTCAGCACCTGCTCCATGTCTTCGCGACGAATCTGGATAACCGCACCCAGCTCTTCGTTAAACAGTGCAGCCGCCAGTTCGCTGCTATCCGCAGCCAGCAGATCCAGATTCAGATCCACACCGGTACGGCCCGCGAAGCCCATTTCGGCAATAGTCGCCAACAGGCCACCATCGGCACGGTCATGGTACGCCAGAACCAGCCCCTGCTCGTTCAGCTCCTGAATGGCGGTGAAGAAGTTGCCCAACAACTCGGCATCATCAACATCCGGCACATCCTGACCCACTTCGTTGTACACCTGCGCCAGCGCGGACAGACCCATACGGTTCTGGCCGTTGCCCAGATCCAGCAGCAGCAGATCGGTTTCGCCCTGGTCCGTACGCAGCTGCGGCGTCAGTGTCTTGCGCGCGTCCAGTACCGGTGCGAAACCGGAAATGATCAGCGACATCGGCGCAGTGACGCTCTTCTGCTCGCCATTCTCGTCCCACACCGTACGCATGGACATGGAGTCCTTGCCGACCGGAATCGTGATATCCAGTGCCGGACACAGCTCCATACCCACCGCCTTCACGGTGTCGTACATTTTCTCATCTTCACCCGGGTGACCCGCTGCGCACATCCAGTTGGCAGACAGCTTAATGTCGGACAACTGGCCGATACGTGCGGCCGCCAGATTGGTGATGGTTTCACCCACCGCCATCCGACCGGACGCCGGTGAATCAATCAATGCCAGCGGTGTACGCTCACCCATCGCCATCGCTTCACCGGCATAGGTGTCATAGGATGCGGTCGTCACCGCACAGTCAGCAACCGGCACCTGCCAGGGACCAACCATCTGGTCGCGTGCGACCTGACCGGTGATGGAACGGTCACCGATAGTGATCAGGAAGCTCTTGGAAGCAACGGCCGGCAACTTGAGTACACGCTCAACCGCGTCAGCCAGATCAATGGCGGACGTATCGAACTCAGGCACACTGTAGGTGGTCCGTTCGATGCTGCGGTGCATTTTCGGCGGCTTGCCGAACAACACGCTCATCGGCAGATCAACCGGCTTGTTCTCGAAGTGGGTATCACCCAGGGTCAAGTGATGCTCTTCAGTGGCCTCACCCACTACTGCAAACGGGCAACGCTCACGCTCGCAGATCGCTTCGAAGCGAGCCAGATCTTCCGGCTTCACTGCCATCACGTAGCGCTCCTGCGCTTCGTTACACCAGATTTCCAGCGGCGACATGCCCGGTTCGTCGTTGTTGACGTTACGCAGCTCAAAGTTACCGCCACGGCCGCCATCTTTCACCAGCTCAGGGAAAGCATTGGACAGACCACCGGCACCGACGTCATGAATGAACGCGATCGGGTTGTCATCGCCCAGCTGCCAGCAGCGGTCGATCACTTCCTGACAACGGCGCTCGATTTCAGGGTTGCCACGCTGTACGGAGGCGAAGTCCAGATCAGCCGAAGAGCTGCCAGAGGACATTGAAGAGGCCGCGCCGCCACCCAGACCGATCAGCATAGCCGGACCGCCGAGACAGATCAGCTTGGCACCCACGGTGATTTCGCCCTTCTCGACGTGATCTTCGCAGATATTACCCAAGCCACCAGCGATCATGATCGGCTTGTGATAGCCGCGCACTTCATCACCGTTGGCACCCGGCACCTGCTGCTCGAAGGTACGGAAGTAGCCGGTCAGGTTGGGACGACCAAACTCGTTATTGAACGCCGCACCACCGATCGGGCCTTCAATCATGATATCCAGCGCCGACGCAATGCGCTCCGGCTTACCGTATGTAGACTCCCACGGCTGCTCGAAATCAGGGATGCGCAGATCGGATACGGTGAAACCGTTCAGGCCCGCTTTCGGCTTGGAACCACGACCGGTTGCGCCTTCATCACGGATTTCACCGCCGGAACCGGTCGCTGCACCGGAGAACGGCGCAATCGCGGTCGGATGGTTATGGGTTTCCACCTTCATCAGAATGTGGATCGCCTGCTGGTTGTAACCATACTGACCGGTCGCTGCATCCGGGTAGAAACGACCGGCCTTGCTGCCAACAATAACGGATGCATTATCCTTGTAGGCAGACAGCACGTTATCACCGGCATGCTGATAGGTATTGCGGATCATCGCAAACAGCGAGTGCTCCTGACGCACACCGTCAATATCCCAGCTGGCGTTGAAAATCTTGTGACGGCAATGCTCGGAGTTCGCCTGGGCGAACATCATCAGCTCAACATCGTTCGGGTTACGGCCCAGCCCCTTGAAGCTGTCAACCAGATAGTCGATCTCGTCATCGGCCAGCGCCAGACCCAGATTGGTGTTGGCGACCGCCAGTGCCTCACGGCCCCCATCCAGCACATCTACCTGTGTCATCGGGCGCGGCTGCTCATGACGGAACAGCGCAGCTGCGGCATCGGTATCTGCCAAAACGACTTCAACCATGCGGTCATGCAGCAATGCCTGCAACTTATCACGCTGTTCAGTAGTCAAAGGTTGCTCGCTACGAACATGGTAAGCAACACCACGCTCCAAACGTGCAATTGCACTCAAACCGCAGTTGTGTGCAATATCAGTTGCTTTACTGGACCAGGGCGAGATGGTTCCCGGACGCGGCACGACCAGAAACAGCTCACCGGCTGGCTCTTCGGTGCTGGCCTTGGGGCCGTAACGCAGGATACGATCAAGAACCTGAGACTCTTGCGCATCCAGATCACGCTGTAGATCTGCAAAATGAGTGTATTCTGCGTACAGTGCAGTCACGGCTGGCAGCTGGGACTGAATCTGGGACAGCAGTTTTGCATGACGAAAGGACGAAAGAGCGGGAGCTCCACGCAATACGAGCATGTTGTATCGAGCCTCTTGGTTCTACCTGCGAAATCAGGCGTGGGAGAGCAAACAATTAAATAACGATTTTACCCGATCAGGTCATCGAGATACAGAATAGCAGAGCCTATGTTTAAACTGCGCAAATCTCCCCATTTACGCGAGCTGATCTACTTCAGCGTATTGGTCAGCATCACCTTCGGATTGGTGATGTTGGGATTGAACACTCCCACGCAGCTGGAATCGATCCAGCAGAAGGGTGTGATCCGCTTCGCGACAACCAACACGCCGATGACCTACTATATCCGCAAGGGTGAACCTGTCGGCTTTGAGTACGAGCTGGCGCAGGCTTTTGCCGCACACCTGGGCGTGGAGCTGGAGCTGGCACTGCCGAGCAGCTTCGCCGGGTTGTTCAGCGTACTCGAAGAGCGCAATGCACACATTGCCGCCGCCAGCCTCACGGCTACCGCCGAGCGCCGTAAACGTTTCGACTTCTCACCCGCCTATCGCAGCAGCGCACCAGTACTTATCTACCGAGTACGCCGCGGCAACCCTGCCCCCAAAACCATTGAGGATCTCTACGGCCGCTCGATCCGCGTACTGGCAGGCTCAAGCTATAATGAGCTGCTGCAACAACTGCATACACAACATCCCGCACTCGCGTGGTCCAGCAATGAAGACGACTCGGTCACCGACCTGCTTGACCTGGTTCACGACGGCAGCCTGGATTACACCATCCTTGATTCAACCGTGTTCGATGCGCAAAAGTCCTTTTATCCCGGCCTGAAAGCCGCCTTTGAATTGCAGTCTGCACAACCGATCGCGTGGATGCTCAACCGTCATCGCGACGGCACCCTGAAAAATGCCCTGAACCAATGGTTCAAGCTGGACAGCACCCAGGCTCTGATCAAGACACTGGAGGAGCGCTATTTCTCACGCACCAACCCACTCAACTTTTTCGACACCGTCACCTTCAGGCGCGACCTGCAGGAACGCTTTCTGCCACTCTATCCATGGTTCAAGCAGGCCGAAGAGGAAACCGGCATCAACTGGCTGCTACTGGCGGCTATCGCTTATCAGGAATCACACTGGAATGCAGACGCGGTTTCACCCACCGGCGTCAGGGGCATCATGATGCTGACCCAAGCGGCAGCCGAAGAAGTGGGCGTCAATGACCGCACCGACCCCAAAGAGAGTATTCTGGGCGGCGCCCGCTATCTGGTGAACGTAAAGAAAAAGATACCCGATCGTATTACCGAACCCGACCACACCTGGTTTGCACTGGCGGGCTACAATGTTGGCTTTGGGCACTTGGAGGATGCACGCATCCTGACCCAGAAAGCCGGTAAAAACCCGGACAAGTGGCAGCACGTACGTGAATTTCTGCCGCGCCTGAGTAACGCAAAATACTATCCCCAGACCCGATACGGCTATGCACGCGGGCACGAGCCCGTTACCTACGTCAGCAACATCCGCAAGTATATAGAGTTGTTGCGCTGGGAAGTGGATACAGCCAGTGCCCGCGACGCCACCACTACACCCGAAACCGACAGCGACGCGGCAGAGGCGGAAACCCAACGCTTCCCGCTGAGCAACCTGCCCAGCTCACTCTGAGGGTGGTAGCTGACGCTGCTGTTTCTGCTGCCGCTTGTGCTCACGACGACGGCGGAAGAAGTCACTGATCATGGTGGCGCAGTCATCCGCCAACACCCCACCTCGATAGTCAGGGCGATGATTGACCCATGGCTGATCAAACAGCTGCTGATTACTGACCAGTGCGCCCGCCTTGGGTTCTGTCGTGCCGAAGATCACCCGCTCGATCCGCGCATGCACAATCGCGCCCGCACACATGGTGCAGGGCTCAAGGGTGACATAGAGCTCAGCCCCCACCAGGCGGTAGTTCCCAACCTGGGCGGCGGCTTCACGCAGCGCCATGATCTCAGCATGAGCGGTCGGATCATGACCGCTGATCGGCCGGTTCCAGCCTTCGCCTATCACCTGCCCATCGCGCACGATCACCGCACCGACCGGCACCTCGCCCAGGTCTGCCGCCTGCTGCGCCAATTGCAGCGCCCGCTGCATGTAAAACTGATCCTGCTCCATCCTGTACCGCTCTATTTTCCACACACGAAAAAGCCCGCAAACGCGGGCTTCTCAAACCGACAATCCTGACTCCCCAAGATCACCACTCAACGACCAATGGACCCTTGATGGCCAGTATAGCCGGGGCTCACACGGCGACCAATAGCAGATGGCTCAAGCCAGCTTTATCTCTGCAGAATGCAGCTGACCGTACCATAACGCACAGGCCTACACAGACCATCAGCTACTGCTGCAGTAATTACGCTATCTTCAGCAAGGGTCTCGTGATCATCAGACTATTACTGTCCTTCTATGGACTGAACCAATTCGTCCGGGCCTACTCGCACCACCAGTTTGCCGAAGTTCTCCCCTTCTAGCAGGCCTCTCAGAGCATCCGGTACCTGCTCCAAACCCTCGATAATTTGCTCACGATATTGGATCGCGCCATCGGCTACCCATTTGCTCATATGCTCGGAAAATTCACCGTAGCAGTGACCATAATCATCGAAAATGATAAAGCTCTGAACTCGAACTCGGCGAGTCTGCAGTGTTGACCAAGCCATATCCAAATGATCAGGCCCTTCAGGCAATTCGCTGGTATTGTAACCAGAAACAGTGCCGCACAGTGGTATACGGGCACAGAGGTTAAGCAGGGGCAGAACCGCCTTGAATACCTTGCCTCCCACGTTCTCAAAGTAAATATCAATGCCGCTGGGACACGCATCAGCCAGCTGCCGAGCAAAGTCCGTACTCTTGTGGTCCAAGGCCACATCGACCCCCATTGACTCCAGGTGCTGACGCTTTTGTTCGCCTCCGGCAATAGCGACCACTCTACACCCCATGATTTTGCCAATCTGCGCCACCGTCGCTCCTACCGGGCCAGTCGCCGCCGCCACTACCAGCGTCTCACCGGCCTTGGGCTGGCCGATATCCATCAACCCCATGTAGGCGGTAAAGCCCGGCATACCCAACACTCCCAATGCATGGGAAACAGGACCATAATCTGGATCGAGCTTGAACAGCATAGAGCCATCAGACACACCATAATCCTGCCAGCCCACCGTATAACTAACCACCCAATCCCCTTCCTTGTAGTCGGGATGCCTGGAGGCCATCACACGGTTGACTGTGCCACCCACCATAACCTCACCGATGGCAACAGGCTCAGCATAGGACTCGGCATTACTCATACGACCACGCATATACGGATCAAGGCTCAGATACACGGTGCGCAACAGCATCTGGCCGTCTTCAATTTCCGGCACAGGACTTGTCTGGGCATGGAAGTTGTCTTTACCAGGCGCGCCCTCAGGCCGGGAAGCCAAAGTCAGCTGGCGGTTTTCGAATTGGTTTTGGGTCATCGATCTAATCTCACAGTTAAAAGTGTATTAAAGACTGAAATTAAGGGCGTTATGCGCGAGCCTGCCGTCTATCGCCATATCCACTGATTGAAACACGACCCGAAAAAGTAGACCGGTCGTCTAGAAAAAGGGCAAAAAAACGCCCACTCACAATTCAGGTGCGGGCGAGCAATTGACGTGTCAGTTGCATGGCCTGCTTCATATGGCTCTGGTCCCGATTAAGCTTGCCCAGCAAGCCCGTTCCCAACCAGAGTTGATAAAGGTTAGTCGCTAGTAATTGACTATCCTGCTGAGGCAAGGAACCATCAGCAATGGCAACCTCTATCGCCAAAGCCAGGCGGCGGATGACCTGATCAGTACCTTTCTTAAGCGTCAGGCGCATGGCATCGGATAAATCAGCCACCTCCGCACCCAGCTTGATCACCAGGCAATCACTATAGCTTTCTTGCCACTGGTCGAAATAATCCAACAGCAGACTCTGACCATCCTTTCCCTGCACGCCGAATAGCCTGTCCATCTCGGACCGGTATTGACTGAAATAGGATGCCAGCAACGCTTCACCGAATTGCTCTTTGGACTGGAAATAGTGGTAAAAAGACCCCTTGGGCACACCTGCCTCTTTTAACAGCGTGCTGAGTCCAACCGAGCTAAACCCCTGGCACGACAGTATTTGTCGACCAATCTCCAGCAGATGCTCTTTGGTGTTTTCATGTCGGGTATTCATACTGGCTAGTCTATAATCAATTAGACCGGTCGTCTAGTTGTTTTACAGCTCCTTATCACTGGCACTCATTACTCCGAAGCAGACTCGGCAAACTGCTGCCCCGCCAGATTCCTGACCGCCAACCAGTCCAGCTTCAACTGGTGAATAATACCTGTGATCATCGCCAACTCCTGCTCAAGCAACGGCATCTTCTCCAGGTCAAATGCCGATGCATTGATATCGGCCACCTCCATAAGGTCTCCAAAATAGGACAGCATGAACAATACTTTGTCACCTCGAAATTCGCAGGTAAGCCCAGAACCCTGTGCCCGCGCCCGGAACAACTCATCCAGCGCAATGATTCGCTCCATCATTGCTGGCGTCAGCAGGTAGCGCGCATATTGCTGATCCGACCCATAGACCTCATATCGTTTTTCAAAGTCGGGGTTTTCCAACGCGACACGGTCTCGCCTTAGCGGTGCCGACAACACATTACCGACCTTGCCATAATCCGCTTGCACCATCGTATAGCCACTGAACGTAAACGGCATGGTAATCAGCAAGGCACCACCATCATGCACCGTGGTACTGGATTTACCGCTACCGCGCGTCAGGTCCAATTCACAAAACTCAAACATGACATCATCAACGACACCACGAATATAGTCTTCGCTGGTCTTGCGGGAGTAGGACGGCATAATTTCGAACGACTCCACCGCTTTCAGGTCGATACAGCCACTCTCATCGTAAGTGTAATCGCCGAAAGCTTGCAACAAAACCGGCAGCAGCTTCTCCTTGTAGCGACGCATATATTGAACCTGGGGCCAAAATACCCACGTACCGCAGCCGACAAACACAAACAGAGTGACTAATGACAGGTCGCCCGAGATAAGCGTGGCAATATCCAGCGCCAAAGCCGGCAACCAGAGCAACCAGCCCAGACGAATAAACCAGGTCTTGCGCCTGTTTTTGCTGGCCAGCTTTTCCAGCCGATATTGCTCAAGCGGCTCCAGTAACGGCAAAACATCACGCTCTATAATTGCCCGAAACTCATCCGACAAAGGACCGCTCGCTTCGGGTTTACGGTAAGCCGTGCCATTGGTAAGCTGTTTGACGGCCTCGAATGCTTGGAAAAAGGTTCTCAGCAAACTCATGATTTAAGAAAATCATCAGCGTTTATGGGTGCCCGGTCCGTCTCCGCGACCTCAAAAAACGGCATGGATTTCACCCCCATTGCAGCTGCAATCAACGTACCAGGAAAGATTGTGATCGCATCCTTTAAACGACGTGCTGCCGCATTATAGCTGCGTCGCGCAGCAGAAATATGCTCTTCCACATCCGCATATACTCGCTGAGCCTCAGCCATATTTTCTTGGGATTTTAGCTCGGGATAATTTTCGACCGCGACCATCAAGCCTGAGAGCTTCCCTTCCAAAGCCCCTTCCAACTCAAACCGCTTTTCCGCATCCACACGATCAGATGACTCCGCCGCCTTGAGCACCTCGGTTCGCAAGCGAGTAACCTCGGTCAACAATGACTGCTCATGCTCCATGAAGCGCGAGGCTATCTTCAAAATATTGGGAATCAGATCGGTGCGTTTTTTCAGCTGAACATCAATGCCTGAAAACGCTTCTTCAGCCGCATTGCGGCGAGACACTATAGTGGCGTACCAGAAATAGAACAGCAGCAAGACAGCGACAACAGCCGCGATGAGCCAACTCATGACAACATCCTTGTTCAGATGGGTGAAGGACATACAAGACTAGAGCCTGCACCAAAATGGTGTCAAGTTCTTTGCACAGACCCTCTACCCAACTATTTTTCTCACCACGCAGATACAAAAAAGCCCATGATTTCACGGGCTTTTTAAGTTCATCGCAGCCTTAATAAGGTGCTTTTAATGACGCATCATTCCCACTCAATCGTGGCCGGCGGCTTGCTGGATACGTCGTAGGTCACACGCGAGACCTTGGCAACCTCATTGATGATACGGCCGGAAACGGTTTCCAGCAGTTCATACGGCAGGTGCGCCCAGCGTGCGGTCATGAAGTCGATGGTTTCAACGGCACGCAGTGCAATAACGTACTCGTAGCGACGACCATCACCCACAACACCGACCGATTTCACCGGCAGGAATACGGCAAATGCCTGGCTGGTCTTGTGGTACCAGTCAGCCTTGTGCAGCTCTTCGATGAAGATCGCATCCGCTTCACGCAGGATATCGGCGTACTCTTTCTTCACTTCGCCGAGGATACGTACACCCAGACCTGGGCCCGGGAACGGATGACGGTAGACCATGTCATACGGCAGACCCAGCTCCAGACCGATCTTGCGCACTTCATCCTTGAACAGCTCGCGCAGCGGCTCGACCAAATCGAACTTCATGTCTTCCGGCAAGCCACCCACGTTGTGATGCGACTTGATGACGTGCGCCTTGCCGGTTTTGGATGCGGCAGACTCGATTACGTCCGGGTAGATGGTGCCCTGCGCCAGGAAGCGGCAATCCTGCAGCTTTTCTGACTCATCATCGAACACTTCAATGAAGGTGTTACCGATAATTTTACGCTTGGCTTCCGGGTCCGCTTCACCTTTCAAGCGGCCCAGGAACTGGTCTTCAGCGTTAACACGGATCACGTTCACGCCCATGTTGCGGGCAAACATCTCCATGACCTGAGTGCCTTCAGCCTTGCGCAGCAAGCCATTATCCACAAACACGCAGGTCAGCTTGTCACCGATCGCCTTGTGCAGCAGTGCTGCTACAACCGAAGAGTCGACACCACCGGACAGACCCAGCAACACCTTCTCATCACCCACCTGACGCTGAACTTTCTCGATCAGATCCTGAATGATATTGGCAGCCGTCCACAAACCATCAGTACCGCACATCTCGCGTACGAAACGCTCAAGAATACGCAGGCCCTGTTTGGTATGGGTCACTTCCGGGTGGAACTGTACGCCGTACAGGTTACGCTTGGGATCGCACATCGCGGCAACCGGCGCTGAGTCGGTCGCGGCAATGACGTGGAAGCCTTCCGGCATCTCGGTGACCTTGTCACCATGACTCATCCAAACATCCAGCGACAGCGAGCCATTATTGGCAATGTGGTCTTCAATACCCTCCAGCAGACGGCTCGGGCTATCAGCCAGACGCACACGGGCATAACCGAATTCACGCTTGTCGGAGCTGCTAACCTTGCCGCCCAACTGTTCGGCCATGGTCTGCATGCCGTAGCAAATACCGAGAACCGGCACGTCCATCTCGAACACGCACTCAGGTGCGCGCGGAGAGTCCAGTTCAGTCACGGACTCGGGTCCGCCTGCCAGAATGATGCCGTTGGGGGCAAATTCACGAATCGCCGCCTCATCCATATCAAAGGCATGGATCTCGGAGTAGACCCCGATTTCGCGCACCCGGCGGGCAATCAGCTGGGTGTACTGGGAACCGAAATCCAAAATCAGGATGCGTTGCGCGTGAATGTCTTTGCTCATACTCAGTGACTCCACCGAATGCTGGCCGCCAGGCGGCGCAAACAAAAAGTGGGGCAGTCAGACGCCCCACTCTATTGGTTAGTGATTAATGTGTTCAGCCCACACGGTAGTTGGGCGCTTCCTTGGTAATGCTGACATCGTGCACGTGGCTTTCCGTAATACCGGCACTGGTGATGCGGACAAACTTGGGCTTGTTACGCATCTCTTCAATCGTCGCGCAGCCGGTGTAACCCATGGAGGCACGCAGGCCACCCATCAACTGGTGCACAACACCCGCCATCGGCCCCTTGCAGGGCACACGACCTTCGATACCTTCCGGCACCAGCTTCTCGGCACCGTCTTTGGCATCCTGGAAGTAGCGGTCGGATGAACCGGTCAAGCCGGACATCGCACCCAGCGATCCCATGCCACGATAGGACTTGAACGCACGGCCCTGATACAGCTCGACTTCGCCGGGCGCTTCATCAGTACCCGCCAGCATGGAACCTACCATGACCGCAGACGCACCGGCCGCAATTGCCTTGGAGAAGTCGCCAGAGAAACGGACGCCGCCATCAGCGATCAACGGGACACCATGCTCACGCAATGCCGCCGCCACGTTGGCAATCGCAGAAATCTGCGGTACACCAACACCAGCCACAATACGCGTGGTACAGATGGAACCGGGGCCGATACCGACCTTAACGCCGTCTGCGCCGGCTTCAGCCAGCGCCACCGCTGCTTCGGCTGTGGCAATGTTACCGCCGACAACCTGTACCTGCGGGAAGTTCTGTTTCACCCAGGAAACGCGATCAATTACGCCCTTGGAGTGGCCATGTGCCGTATCGACCACAATCAGGTCAACACCCGCTGCAACCAGTGCCGCCACGCGGTCCGGCGTTTCCGGACCCGTACCCACTGCAGCACCGACAATCAGGCGACCCTGGCTGTCTTTTGCCGCATACGGGAACGCCTGCGCTTTGCTGATATCCTTGACGGTCATCATGCCACGCAGAGTAAAGGCGTCGTCCACCAGCAGAATTTTTTCAATGCGATGCAGACGCAACAGGTCACGGATCACTTCCGGGTCTTCACCCTCAGGCGCCGTTACCAAACGATCTTTCGGCGTCATGATAGTAGACACTTTCGCATCCAGATCATGTTCGAAACGAACGTCGCGGCTAGTGACGATACCGACCAGCTCGCCGTTATCCACAACCGGGAAACCGGAGAAACTCAGCTTTCGCGACAGCTCGATGATATCACGCACCGTGGTATCGGAGCTGCAAGTCACGGGGTCCGTAACCACACCAGACTCGAACTTCTTCACCCGGCGCACTTCTTCCGCCTGCTGTTCGAGGGTGAGATTCTTATGGATGATACCGATACCACCTTCCTGCGCCATGGCAATTGCCAGGCGGGATTCGGTGACCGTATCCATCGCCGCCGAGACCAGCGGAATATTCAGTTCAATACCCTTGGTCAGGCGGGTTTTCAGTGAGACGTCCTTCGGGAGCACTTCCGAGTACCCCGGAACCAGCAAAACATCATCAAAGGTGAGCGCTTCTTCAACGATTCGCAACATACTGAACCAGCCCGTTTTCTGTGAAAAATTAAACCGGAAATTATACACAAAACCTGCCCGCACAACAATCAACAATGAATGTGGATGCCATAATTAACAGGGTCATTTAAGATGGTCGCATGAACACACTCACGCCATCCCAAAATCGCAACGCGATCAGCGTCAGCGAGCTCAACCGTCAGGTCAAGTCACTGCTGGAACATTCCTTCATGACCGTGCAGATTGAAGGTGAAATCAGCAACCTGGCACGCCCCTCTTCCGGACACTGGTACTTCACCCTCAAGGATGATCGCGCCCAGGTACGCTGCGCCATGTTCCGCGGCCGTAACCAGCAGGTACGCTTTCGCCCCAAGGAAGGCGATCAGGTGACCGTACTGGCCAAGGTCAGCCTGTACGAGGGGCGCGGCGACTTCCAGCTGATCTGTGAACAGATGCAGGAAAGCGGACAGGGGCGCCTGCAGCAGGCCTTCGAACGCCTCAAGTTGCAGCTGGCCCAGGAAGGGCTGTTCGACCAAGGGCGCAAACGCGCCCTGCCCAGCCCCCCGCGCCATATCGGTGTCATTACCTCGCCGACCGGCGCTGCAATTCACGACATTCTGCAGGTGTTGGCACGCCGCTGCCCGAGCCTGCCGGTCGCCCTGTACCCAACGGCCGTGCAAGGTGCCGAGGCCGCGAGCCAAATTGTCCGCGCGATCCAGCTGGCCAACCGTGATCAGCGCTGCGACGCCCTTATTGTTGGCCGTGGCGGCGGCTCGTTGGAAGATCTGTGGCCATTTAACGAGGAGATCGTTGCTCGCGCCATTGCGGCATCGACCATTCCGATCGTTTCAGCTGTCGGTCACGAAGTGGATATTTCCATCAGCGACCTGGTTGCAGACCTGCGTGCACCGACACCCTCTGCCGCTGCCGAGTTGCTCAGTCCGGACCAGGCTGCACTCCACCTGCACCTGGCGACACTCCGACAACGCCTGACCCGGCTGACACAACGCTACCTGGCCCAGCACAGCACCCGCCTGGCACACCTGCGTGCGCGCTTGCGTCACCCGGGTGAACGCCTGCGCGAGCAGTCTCAACGACTGGATCAGCTGGAATTACGCCTGCATCGAGCACTGCAACAGCGGTTGCAACAACGCCACGTACGCCTGACCGAACTGCATAATCGCTTGCAGCGCTGCTCACCCTCGCGCCTGTTGCTGCAGAAGCAGCAACAACTGCAACCACTGCAGCAACGCCTGCACAACGGCATCACCCTGCTGCTGCAACAACGTCGGCAACTGCTGCAATTTCAGGCCCGCCAGCTACAGGGCGTCAGCCCGCTGGCTACGCTGGAGCGTGGCTACGCCATCGTACAGAACGAGCAGGGACAGGCCATTACTCGACAGGAACAGGTCACACCGGGCGAAACCATCAGCGCCCGCCTGCATGAGGGCATGCTGATCTGCACTGTCGACCGGTACGCAGACTGATCGGTGCCGCCAGCTGTGGTACGATCACAGCCCTTTGCGATCAACCCAACAACACAGGCAAACTTCATGTCAGAACAGGTTTTTGAAACAACCGAACAGCGCGCCAGCTACGGCATCGGCCGTCAGATGGGCGACCAGCTGGCTCAGGGCAGCTTCGACGGTGTCAACGTTGAATCCGTGGTTTCCGGTCTGCGTGACTCCTTCCATGGTGAAGCCCTGCGTGTTCCGGCCGAACAGATTCAGGCTGCGTTCAACGAGATCACTCAGCGCATGCGCGAAGCTCAGGAAGCCCAGGCCAAAGAAGCCGCCGCTGCCGGCGAACAGTTCCTGGCCGACAACGCGGTTCGCACTGGCGTCGTCACCCTGGAATCCGGTCTGCAGTACGAAATTATTACTGCCGGTGAAGAAAACGGTGAGCACCCGACCGCTCAGAGCAAGGTGCGCACGCACTATCACGGCACCTTCACCGACGGTAAGGTCTTCGACAGTTCATACGATCGCGGCCAGCCGGCCGAATTCCCGGTCGGCGGCGTGATTGCCGGCTGGACCGAAGCCCTGCAGCTGATGACCAAAGGTGCCAAATGGCGTCTGTACGTTCCTTACCAGCTGGCTTACGGTGCTCAGGGCTCACCGGGCGGCATCCCGCCTTACTCAACGCTGGTCTTTGATGTCGAACTGCTCGATATCATCTGATCCATCCGGGGTGCCTGCGGGCACCCCGCTTGCCCGAGAGAGTCTTATCATGTTGCTGCACTTTCAACGCCACGGCCAAGGCGAGCCGCTGGTCATTCTGCACGGTCTGTTCGGTACGCTGGATAACTGGGGTGCCCAGACCAAGGCACTAAGCGAACATTTCGACGTAATTGCAGCTGACCTGCGCAACCACGGCCGCTCACCTCATACCGATGAGATGAATTACGCAGCCATGAGTCAGGACCTGCTGGACCTGCTGGATCACCTGCAGCTAAAGCGCATCAACCTGATGGGACACTCCATGGGCGGCAAGGCCGCCATGCAGTTCGCACTGGATCATCCCGAACGGGTCGCACGCCTGATCGTGGTGGACATCGCGCCGGTGACCTATACCGCCCGCCATAACGATGTCATCACCGGCCTCAAGCAGATCGACCTGGCAACACTGAAAAGCCGTGGCGATGCCGACCGCATTCTTGCCGAGCACGTTGATTCCGTCGCTACCCGTGCATTTCTGTTGAAAAACCTCTACCGCAACCAGGACAAACAGTTCGCGTGGCGGATGAACCTGCCGGTGCTGGAACAGCATTACGCCGAGATCGGCGCCGCCCCAAAAGGTGAGGCCTACACCGGCCCGGTACTGTTCATTAAGGGTGGGGATTCAGACTACCTGCAGGCAGAACACCAGCAGCCGATTCAACAGCTATTCCCGACGGCAGGTTTCAAGATCATTGCCGGTGCCGGTCATCTGCCGCACGTGGAAAAACCGACCGCATTTACCCGGCTGGTGGAAAAGTTTCTGGCTGATAACTGATGCGAGAGGGGGCGTTCAGGCCTGAAGGCTGAACAGTGAACCGGGAGGATACATGCGGTTGTAGGCACCGCTGTTGATCAGTTGTTGCTGCACCACATTCAACCCGCCCTGCTCCGGTGTCTCACGTCCACGCGAATCAGACTCTGCAGAGCGATTACCCGCCGCCGCTTGCGTTACGCCGGTAGTATTCGGTTCATCGGCGGCAGCGGACTCATCCACAGCACCGACCTCTTCCGCATCACCTTCGTCGTCCGCAGGCTCACTTTCTTCCAGCTTGGCCAGCTCGGCACGAGCCTCAGACGCCATCGCCCGCGCACTGGCAGCCACACGGTAATCCTGGGATGACGGCTCAGCCGGTGCCATGGCAGCACGTACGATCGCATCGGCTTTTTCCAGCGTCGCCTGAGGGCTGTCACTCACCGCCGAGGTATCGATGCTGACTTCACCACCCACCGCGTACATGCGACCATCCGGTCCACGCTGGTAGCTGTAAGAAACGGCACCGGTATGACCACCGCCAGCGGCCTGGTGCGCCATTTCATGCTGCCGTACTTCAAGATCACGGGCGCTGAGTTCACGCAGAATCTGCTGATCCTGCTGTTGCTGAGCCGCATCAGAAGAGCTAGTTGCCGGCGTACGATCACGACGCGAAGCCTCTTCCGGCTCGCGCCCCGGCGATGCTTCGCTGCTGGCATTCGTACCCGGCAGCTCAGTGCGTGCAGTCGCCGGGTCTGTGGCCTGTGCACCGTCCGCAGACGCTACACGACCATAGCTATTACTGCCGCTTGCGATAACAGCTATGGGAGATGGCGAGATGCTGCTCAGTGCAGACATGAATGCAGGCTCATGATGAGGTTATTCAGACACGGGTATCGATCAGATTGCCCAACACTTCGTCGGTCTGATTAACCACCTTGGTGGCTGCTGCCTCGGTTGCCTGATCAACGCTGGTCTGAGCGACAGAGGCGTTCACTTCCCGGCCGGAAGCCAATTCAGCGGAATCGGCACGACCCGCGCCCTGAGCATCACCGGAGACCTTGGGCGTATTATCCAGAGTACGGTTGACGCTGAACATGCCGCTGTTCTGAGCTGAGGTTATATTCATGGTAAACCCTCCATCGATCCTTGGGGCCAATCGACTGCCGACTGCCTGAACGGAAAAAGAGCTCTGTTCAAACCATCAACAATCCTAATTAGGGCCAGTATAGATCAAGCGCCGCAACTGGTCACTTTTTACTCACCCCATAGCGCACTCAGATCAAGATGGTCGGCGGCAGCATCGGCTGTCGGCTCTTCCAGCCAGGGCACTCGTCCCAACAACGGTGCGCGGAACAGGCGCTCCAGCGTCGCCAGATTTTCGTCCGGGCAGCTCATGTCGGGATCGACATGGTTTGCCACCCAGCCGACCAGACGCAGACCGTCACGGGCAATCGCTTCGGCGGTCAGAATAGCGTGGTTAATGCAGCCCAGCTTCATGCCAACCACCAGAATGACATCCAGTTCCAGCAATTGCGGCAACCGCGCCAGGCTTTCACGCGTGTTCAATGGCACGCGCCAGCCACCGGCCCCCTCAACCAGCACCAGGTCCGCCGGCTGCATCATGGCTCCGCGGCAATAGGCCGCCAGCCGATCAGCCGTTAAGGCCCGCCCTTCCTGCTCGGCCGCGATATGCGGTGCAATCGGTGGGGCAAAGGCGACCGGATTGATCTGTTCGTAACTAAGCTTAATGCTGGCGGCTTGTTGCAGCTGCAGCGCATCGGCATTGCGCAACCCGTCCGGGGTCTGCTCGCAACCTGCCGCAACCGGCTTCAGGCCGACCGTTTTCAGCCCCTGTCGGTTCGCAGCGGTCAGCAAACCGGCGGTCACCAGTGTCTTGCCGGCATCGGTATCGGTACCGGCGATAAAGAAACGCTTTTTCACTGAGACTCCTTATGCACTGGGCTCTTTGAACAATTCCAGATAATAGACTTCGTAGGTCGCCGGCAGCGCACCCTCAGGTAAACGCTGCTGCTCGTAGGCGTCCAGTAGCCGAATCAGGCGCTGACGGCTACTCAACCCCTGTTCACGGCGGCTGTTGACGTTGTGCGCCCCCAGGGCCTTGAGTTCGTGCATCAATTGTTGCAGTCGATCGTAATACAGCACCCGGTGTTCCACTTCGGTGCGCACCGGGCGCAAGCCGCGATTATGCGCCAGTAACTGATCCAGCGAAACGAAACCGTTCACATGGACATCATCATCGACTGCAGCCCACGCGCGCTTGAGTTCATGCAGGGTGTCCGGCCCCAACGTGGCCAACAGACAGCGGCCACCCGGCTTCAGCACCCGCGCCAGCTCGGCGAGCAGACGGTCGGGACGTTCACACCACTGCACCGCCAGGCTCGACCAGATCAGCGCCACACTGGCATCGGCCAATGGCAACTGCTCGGCATCACCGCACAGGTAATGTGCAGCACTGACCGGCCGCTGCTCACGGGCAAAAGCCAACATGCCGTGGGCAAGATCCAGATGCAACAGCGGCGCGTCGGGATAATGCTCACGCAATGAGGGGGCTGCGTAGCCGGTGCCGCACCCCAAATCGAGCAAACAGCCATCGACGCGCTCAGGGAGCCAGCCCATCAACCGATCGGCGATGTCACGCTGCAACTGAGCCACGGAATCATAGCTCTGGGCGGCGCGACTGAAAGCCTGGGCAACCTTGCGTTTATCCCGCTGCATGCGCATCGTCCCAGTATTCGATCAGGGACATCAGCCGCGTCAGTACGGTATCGGCGTGACTGATAAAGGGCAGATGGGCACTCTGTTCGATAATTTGAATGCGCAGCTGGGCATTCAACCTCAAAGCCTCATCTGCCAGCGCCACCGGCACCAGCTGATCTTCACGGCCCAGCAGCAACTGCGCCGGGCAGTTGAGACCAACCAAGGCGGTACGCAGGTCAGCTTCCAGCAGCTGCAACGCCGCAGCCAATGCCTGAGGCCGGGCGTCGGCAATTACAGCCTTCAGCTGTTTAAGTTCATCACGGGCACTGACCGAACCGCGTGTCTGCAGAGCGGCAAAACGCTGCAATGTTTTCGCCTCGTTGCCCACCAACGATTCGGCAAATGCACCGAACACCTCGGCCGCCATGGCGCAGGGCCAACCTTCACGGGCCACAAAACAGGGATTGGCCGCAATCAGACTCAGGCTGGCAACCCGTTCCGGCACCTTGGCCGCCACCGCTAATGCCAGCTGTCCACCCAGGGACCAGCCAACCCAATGAGCGCGCTCAGGCGCAACGGCCAACAAGGACTCCACGACAGTCTCCAGCGACATGTCGCCCGCAGGTGCCGAGCGCCCCAGTCCCGGCAGATCGACCCGAGTGACTCGGTAACGCTCGGACAGCCGGTCGGCAAAATCGCCCCAGATGTCGGAGCTCAAGCCCCAGCCATGCAATAACACCAGGTCGGTCCCCTGGCCACGCACGTTCGTCCACAGACTCACGCGGCACCTCCTGCGGCTCGATCGATACGCACGGCGTCCAGCGCATCCAGCAGACGGTCGACTTGCGCCTCGCTATGAGCAGCACTGAATGTCACACGCAGACGCGAACTGCCAGCCGGCACGGTCGGCGGGCGAATGGCGCTAATGAAAATGCCCTTCGCTGCCAGCGCGGCGCTGATCCGCATCGCCTCACCGGCATCGCCGATCATGATCGGCTGAATCGGTGTAGGTGACTCCATCAACTCATAGCCCAACTGCTCACAACCACTGCGGAAACGCTTGATCAGCTGCGCCAACCGGTCACGACGCCAGCTGTCGGCCTGCACCAATCGGAGACTGGCACGGGTGGCTTCGGCCACTGCCGGTGACATGCTGGTGGTATAGATGTAGGTCCGAGCGAACTGGATCAGGGTTTCGATCAACACCTCAGAGCCAGCCACAAAAGCGCCGGAGGTACCGAACCCCTTGCCAAGCGTACCGACCAATACCGGCACCTCGTCATTACTCAGACCGAAATGCTCGACGCAGCCGCCACCGGTGGCACCCACACAGCCAAAGCCATGAGCGTCATCGACCATCAGCCAGCCCTCATGCTCACGGGTGACGCGACTCAGCTCGGGCAGGTCGGCAATATCGCCATCCATGCTGAAGACACCGTCAGTCACCACCAGTTTGCGCCGCGCCTCGGAACGACTCAGACGCTGGGCCAGGCTTTCAGGATCGTTGTGCAGATAGCGTTGGAAACGGGCACCACTGAGCAGGCCCGCATCCAGCAGAGAGGCGTGATTGAGACGGTCCTGAAACACGGCATCCTGCTTGTCCACCAGAGCATTGACTGCACCGATATTGGCCATATAGCCGGTGGAAAACAGCAACACTCGCTCACGGCCGGTGAATGCCGCCAGCTCTTCTTCCAACGCATGGTGCGCCTGCGAGTGACCATTGACCAGGTGGGACGCGCCGCCACCGACGCCATAGGTATCCGCACCGCGTTTGAGCGCCGCGATCACCTCCGGGTGGTTGGCCAGCCCCAGATAGTCGTTGGAGCAGAACGCCAGATAACGCTGCCCGTCGACACTGACTTCCGGCCCCTGTGCCGACTCCAGCACCCGACGCTGGCGGTACAGGTTGTCGCGCCGCCGCGCCTCAAGCGCAACGGCCAGATCGTTGAACGACATGAGCGCGCCTCAGTGCGTAGCAGAGGCGTCGACGAACAGGTCAGCATCCTGCTGCGCCTGAATTTCGGCCGCCAGCTGCTGCTCCTGATCGGCATCGGAATTTTCGATGCGCTGCTCCGGGCGGATCCCCAGACGCTTGAACAGCTGCAGGTCACGGTTGGTTTCCGGGTTCGGCGTGGTCAGCAGACATTCGCCATAGAAGATGGAGTTGGCACCGGCGAAGAAGGCCATCGATTGCAGCTCATCGGACATCTGTTCACGACCGGCCGACAGACGCACATGGGATTTCGGCATCATGATGCGGGCAACAGCGATGGTACGGACGAACTCCAACGGGTCCAGATCATCGACGTTTTCCAGCGGCGTGCCCTGCACCTTGACCAACATGTTGATCGGCACCGATTCCGGCTGCTGCGGCAGATTGGCCAGCTGCATCAGCAGGCCGTAGCGGTCGCGGGCAGTCTCGCCCATGCCGAGGATGCCGCCGCTGCAGATTTTCATGCCGGAGTCACGCACATGCTGCAGCGTATCGAGACGGTCCGCATAGGTGCGGGTGGTGATGATCTTGTCGTAGAACTCCGGCGAGGTATCCAGATTATGGTTGTAGTAATCCAGTCCTGCCTCGGCCAACTGACCGGCCTGGGATTCCTGCAGCATGCCCAGCGTCATGCAGGTCTCCAGTCCCATCGCCTTCACGCCTTTAATCATCTCGATCACGTAGGGCATGTCGCGCTCGGTCGGGTGTTTCCAGGCCGCGCCCATGCAGAAGCGGCTCGAACCGGATTCTTTCGCCTGTTTGGCCTTGTTCAGCACCGCTTCCACTTCCATCAGACGCTGCTTTTCCAGGCCGGTATTGTAGTGCGCGCTCTGCGGGCAATATTTGCAATCTTCCGGGCAGGAGCCGGTCTTGATCGACAACAACGTGCTGACCTGGACCTCGTTGGGATTGAAGTGCTGACGGTGCACCGTCTGCGCCTGGAACAGCAGGTCATTCATTGGCAGCTCGAACAGGTCGCGAACTTCCTGCTCAGTCCAGTCGTGGCGCACTTCGGCGTTGCTTTGCATGACTTCAATCCCCTTGTGGCATAATCGTTGAGCGCCCCCAAGGATGCGGGGGCGGACAGAATGCAGATCATCATAAGGCGACAGAGGAAGCTGTCAACCTATGTTTAAACCAGTAATGAACTACTGTTCAAAAAACATACATCCGTGCGCATTATGCGGTGCGCCCGATGCCGACCATCATGGCCTCTGTGCCGACTGCCATGGCGACCTGCCCTGGCTGGTCCGTGCCTGCCCCCGTTGCGCCCTGCCACTGGAGCCGCATGCGACCACTACCTGCAACCATTGCCGACACGCACCGCCCCCCTTCGACCGAACCCTGGCCGCCTTTCATTACGACTTTCCCCTCAGCCAACTGTTGCCACACATCAAGTATCAGCGCCAGCCGGCACACATTGGCTGGCTGGGCCGAGTACTGGCGGCCTATCTACGGGTACATTATGAAGATGATTGGCCCGATGCCCTGATACCGGTGCCCATGCACCCATTGAACGAGCTGCACCGGGGCTTCAATCAGGCATCTCTGTTGGCAGAGGTACTGGCCAAACAGTTACAGCTGCCGATAGAGCCGGTTTTGCGCAAGCGTCAGCGCACCCCTCATCAAATGTCGCTGAATCTGGAGGATCGCCGGCACAATCTGCACAACGCCTTTGATGTAGCCCGACCACCCGCCCGCCATGTTGCCCTGATCGACGACGTCATGACCACCGGTACCACTGTCAGTACGCTGACCACGCTGCTCAAGCGGGCCGGTGCCGAGCGGGTCGATATCTGGGTACTGGCCAGAACGCCCGAGGTTCGTTAAATTGAACCTTCAGATTCCGTCACAAGGCCTCCCATGTTCAAAACCGCGCTCTGCTGCCTGCTCCTCTGGCTCCCCGCCAGCGTCAGCGCCGATACGCTGAAGCTGGCAGTGGCAGCCAACTTCAAGACTACACTGGAAATGCTGGTCAAGCAGTTCGACCCGCAGCAGCAACATGACATTGTCATCAGCAGTGCATCCACCGGTGTGCTCTATACCCAGATTCATCAGGGCGCACCCTTTGATATTTTTTTTGCTGCCGACCGTGCCCGTCCTGAGCGCCTTGAAGCCGAAGGACTTGGCCTGGCCAACAGTCGCATGACCTATGCAGTGGGCCAGTTGGCTTTGTGGCAACCGGCAGGACAGCCAACTTCACTGCACAGCCTGAACAGTACGCGTCTGGCCATCGCCAACCCCAAAACGGCACCCTATGGTCTGGCCGCGCAGCAGGCACTGATGACAACCGGTCACTGGCAGGACATGCAACGGGTACAGGGCAGCAACATTGCCCAAACCTTCCAGTTCGTCCACAGCGGCAACGTTACCCAGGGCCTGGTTGCACATGCGCAACTCCGGCAGCTCGATATACCTGCCAACCAATGGGTGGTTATCGACGCCAGACTCTACGCCCCCATAGAGCAGCAGCTGATCCGCCTGCAGCGCAGCGCCGACAACCAGTTGGCCGAGCAGTTCATCCACTTCATGCGTTCAGCCGACGCTCGCCACCTGATTGAACACAGCGGTTACGGGCCTGCCGATGCTGCCCACTGAGCAGGACTGGGCCGCACTCTGGCTGACCTTGCAGCTGGCCAGCCTGACTACGGTCATCCTATTGCTGCTCGGCACTCCGTTCGCCTGGTGGCTGGCGAATACCCGCTGCCGCTGGAAAGCCGTGCCTGAAGCGCTGGTAGCACTACCGCTGATCCTGCCCCCCACCGTACTCGGTTTTTACCTGCTGCTGGCTTTCGCCCCGGATGGCATCCTCGGTGCGCCCTGGTTGTGGTTGACCGGCTCCGGGCTGGCATTCAGTTTCACCGGTCTGCTGATCGGCTCCATCCTCTATTCACTGCCGTTTGTGGTGCAGCCGTTACAAAGCGGTTTCGAGCAACTGGACCACTCACTGCTGCGCGCAGCTGCAACGCTGGGTGCCGGGCGCTGGTCTCAATTCAGACGGGTCGTGGTGCCGCTGTGCCGCCGCAGTTTTCTCACCGCCATTACCCTCGGCTTTGCCCATACGGTTGGCGAGTTCGGTGTCGTGCTGATGATCGGCGGCAATATCCCCGGCAGCACCCAGGTGCTGTCGATCGCGCTCTATGATCATGTCGAAACCCTCGACTACGCCCGCGCGCACTGGCTGGCTGGCGGCCTGTTGCTGTTCTCCGTCCTGCTGTTACTGCTGCTGTACAGTCTCAACCGGCGGCCACGTACCGAGGCACGCTCATGAGTCTGGAGATAAGTGTTCGCCATCGTTACCGCGATTTTGAACTGGACCTGCAGCTAAGCCTCGCTGGCAACGGCATCACCGCTCTGTTTGGCCCTTCAGGTTGTGGCAAATCCACGCTGCTGAGAGCACTGGCAGGCACCGAACCGGCACAGCACGGCACGATCCACTTTGCCGACCAGTGCTGGCAGGACAGTCAAACCCGGTTCCTGCTGCCCCCGCAACAGCGCGACATCGGTATGGTATTTCAGGATGCGCGCCTGTTTCCGCACCTGAACGTGGGCGAAAACCTGCGTTTTGCCGCACCCTATACCCGTGGGGGCGTTCAGCTGGATGCCGATAGGCTGCTGCACCAGCTCCAGCTCGAACCGCTGCTGCAGCAGATGCCCGCTACCCTTTCCGGTGGCCAGCAACAGCGCGTCGCGCTGGCCCGAGCCCTGCTGAGTCGCCCCCGTCTGCTGCTGATGGATGAGCCCCTGAGCGCCCTGGATCAAGCCTCACGCAACCTGATTCTTAGCCTGATCGAACAGCTGCAACGCAACCATTCCCTGCCGATCATCTATGTCACTCATGCCGTCGATGAAGTACTGCGGCTGGCCGAACACATGGTGCGCCTGCAGGACGGACGCGTCATTGCCGAAGGCGATCCGGCTATTCTATTCGGGCGTTCCGACAGCGATCCATTACTGAGTGACCGCGCCCTGCTGCGAGGGCAGGTCAGCCACCATGACATGGAGTACCGCATGAGTGCCGTGGCCTGTGCCCCCGGCCAGCCGCCAGTCTGGATCTCCGGTACCGAGCATGCACCGGGAACGGCTATCACGCTCAGCATACAGGCCCGCGACATCGCCCTGTCGCTCCACCCGCTCACCGGCACCAGTCTGCAAAACCAGCTGCCGATGGAGGTAGTCGAGATCAACGGTCATGACAGCGACCGTCCCCGCCTCATTCTGCGTTTCGGCCAACACCGGCTCCCCGTCAGCATCACTCGTCGGGCACTGGTACAGCTGGAACTGCGCAGCGGCATGCATGTATGGGCGCTGATCAAGTCCGTTGCCGTAGAACATCAATAAAGACAAGTAGTTACTCGACCAACGTCCAAGTCTTTGCTAGCTTCATCATTGTACGTATAAAAAGGCACACGGAATGACACTGGAAATGCTGGGACAGCTATTCGGCGGTATCGGGCTATTTCTGCTCGGCATGCAACTGCTTACCAACGGCCTCAAACAGGCCGCCGGGCGTTCGCTCAAGGCCACGCTGGAACACGCCACCGGGTCACGCCTCAAGGGCGTCGTGTCCGGTGCCTTGATTACCGCACTGGTCCAGTCCTCCAGCGCAGTCACGGTGGCCACTCTCGGCTTCGTCAACGCCGGCCTGCTGTCACTGGGACAGTCGGTATCGATCATTTATGGCAGCAATATTGGTACCACCATGGTCGGCTGGCTGGTGGCGCTGATCGGGTTCAAATTCAAGATCAGTGCCTTTGCCTTGCCCCTGATCGGAGTCGGCATGGTGTTGCGTGTCAGCGGCGGCAACAGCCGACGTGCCCATCTCGGCAGTGCCATTGCCGGTTTCGGTCTGTTTTTCATCGGCCTCGACTTTCTGCGCGGCAGTTTTGACGGTTTGAGTGCCTCGGTTCCGCTGGCTGAATTCGGTACCGGCCCGCTGGCGCTGGCACTGTTCGTACTGGCCGGCATTTTGCTGACCTTCCTGATGCAAGCGTCCGCCGCCGTGATCGCCATCGCCCTGTCGCTGGTATATACCGAGAGCATCTCCCTGACCGCCGCCGCCGCACTGGTGATCGGAGCGAACGTCGGCACCACTACCACGGCTCTGCTGGCCTCCATCGGCGCGACGCCCAACGCCAAACGCATATCGGCCGCCCACGTTCTGTTCAACCTACTCACCGGTCTGGTCGGACTGGTACTGTTGATCGGACTTAGCGGCATCCTCGATCGGCTCGACTCGGCACACGTTGACCTGGTCTCCATGCTGGCCCTGTTCCATACTCTGTTCAACATTGCCGGTGTACTGCTGATGTGGCCGCTGACCGACCGCATGGTACGTTTTCTGAAGCAACGCTTCCGCACCCAGGAAGAAAACGAAGCCCACCCCCGATACCTGGACAACAATATCCTGACCACGCCCTCACTGGCCGTTGAGGCGATAAACATGGAGTTGGCCCGTGTCAGTCGGGTCTGCAGCCGCATGGCACGTGAAGCGATCAGCGCTGAGCGTGCTGCCTCCGTGCGCCTGCAGCAGCAATATGAAAGCATTAACCTGCTGATCAACAAAATTGGCAGCTTCAACCAGGAGCTGGCCCGCCAGAACCTCAATGCCGAAATCAGCGAAACCCTGCCCGTCTCTCTGCGTGTCGCCCGCTATTTCAGCGAAATGGCCCGGCTTGCCGCCCGTCTGCCAGAATACTATCCGGTGCTGGAACAGATTGAAGATTTGGGCATACGGGCCAATGTACACGACTACCAACAGGCCGTTATCCACCTGATCGATGCCTGTGAGATCAATGAGGCTAAGGATACTCAGGGTTATGAAGCCCACCAGATGAAACGCCAGATGGAGCATGAATATCAGCACCTGAAAAGCACACTGCTGAATCAGACCATCTCCAGCCAGTTGACCCCGGCGGATTCGGTCGCCCTGCTCGATGCGCTCAGCCATATTCACCGCCTGGCGGAACAGGCCGAGAAAGCCTCCCGTCACTGGAGCAGTACTACACCGGTACAAACCCGCGCGCCGCTGCTGGACACCGAGTGATGCGATATACTGCGCGGCAACGGACCAGCGGAGCAGCAGATGAGCGATCAGACGACCCTACCGATGCAGGCAATCGGGTATATTCACAGCCCCTTTGACGAAAAGTTCGGTATTCCGCGCCAGCCCGGCCTGGCCTCCATCCGCGCCCAGGTGGAGCTGGTACCACCCTTTGCGTCGCCTGATGCCGTGCGTGGTTTGGAGCATTGCTCTCATATCTGGCTGGTATTCATATTCAGCGCCACGGCTGACAAGGGCTGGAGCCCTACCGTTCGCCCCCCGCGACTCGGCGGCAACCAGCGCCTCGGGGTGTTTGCCACCCGCTCGCCCTTCCGTCCCAACCCTATCGGCCTCTCCTGTGTTCGCCTGGTTGGCATACGCTGTGAAGGCGAACGGGTGTGGCTGGATGTAGAAGGAGCTGACCTGCTTGATGGCACGCCGATTCTGGACATCAAACCTTACCTGCCCTATTCCGACAGTCTGCCGGAGGCCGAATTTGCCCTTGCTTCCCGCATCGAACGCCTTGCGCTACCGGTGGTATTCAGTGCCGAAGCCGAAACTGCCTGCAGCCGGATCAGCGATGAGCTGAACCAGCCACTGGCGCGGCAAATCAGTGAAATTCTGCTGTGTGACCCACGCCCTGCCTACAAGAAGGGCGACAGCGAGCGTATCTACGGCATCAGCCTGTACGGCTTCAACATCCGCTTCCGGATCAGCTCCGAGCAAATCGATGTGCTCAGCCTTGCCCCCCACCCAGAGACTTGAACCATGCGCATACGGACTCGCCTGCCCCTGACCATCAGCCTGCTGAGCGCAGCCCTGCTGTTGGCTGGATGTGAACCTGCCCCCATCGCACAGCCAGATCCTGACCGCTCTCGCCCGGCTAACCTGTTCAAGGTGCGCTCGGCTGAAGCGGGCCTGCAACGCCAGTTCCCGGCAACCGTTGAGGCCTGGCGCAGCGCCTCGCTGGCGTTTCGCGTCCCCGGCACGCTGGAGCAGCTGCCGGCTCAGGCCGGGCTGGAGGTCAAACAGGGCGACCTGTTGGCACAACTCGACACCACCGACTATCGCCGCGTTCTTGAAGAGCGCGAAGCACGCTTTGAACTGGCCGATATCCGCTATCAACAGCAGGCCTCATTGCTGGCGCGCAACTACACCTCCGAAGTCAGCCTCGATGAGGCCCGCGCCGAGCTGAAAGCGGCCCGTGCCGCACTGAATATCGCCCGCGACAATCTGGGCTATACCCGTTTGCACGCGCCGTTCAGCGGCATCATCTCGCAGCTGCAGACCGAAAATTTCCAGCAGGTGCAAGCCCAGCAACCGGTCCTTATGCTGCAGGACGAGAGCCGTCTGGATATCCGCTTTGGCGCCCCTGAATCGATTATCAGCCGTCTGCGTCCGGACCTGGAACCCAACGGCGACATCTGCGGTCAGGTCCGCTTCACCTCTCACCCTGCACATGAGTTCACCGCCTGCTATGCCGAGCACGAAGTGGTATCGGACAGTCGAACCCGCAGCTATGAAGTGGTCTTCCGCATGGACCGTCCCGAAGTTTTCACTGCCCACAGCGGCATGAGCGTGGAGATGAATGTGGATCTGGCCCCCCTGCTGCAACCACAAGCCATCACCGGCCTGCCAGTGCCGGTAGGTGCCGTGTTCATGCGTGACCAACAGCACTGGGTCTGGCGTCTGGATCACGAAGATCGCGCCCGGCGGGTACCGGTCACACCCTTGCAGGTACGCGGTAGTCTGATGCTGATCGATGCCGATCTGAACAGCGGCGACCGGCTGGTGGCTGCCGGGATCAGTGAAGTCAGGGACGGCATGAAGCTGCATCCGATCCTTCAGGAACGCGGACTCTAGGCGGAGCGATGATGAATCTGACCGAATATGCCATGCGCCAGCGCGTGATCAGCTGGATGTGCATACTGCTGCTGTTTGTCGGCGGTGTGCTGTCGTTTTTCAAACTGGGTCAGCTGGAAGACCCCGAGTTCACCGTCAAGGAAGCGATCATCGCTGTACCCTACCCCGGTGCCTCGGCTCTTGAGGTGGAGGAAGAGGTCACCCTGCCGGTCGAGATGGCACTGCAACAGTTGGCGCAAGTGGATACCATCGCCTCGATTTCCTCGGCGGGGCTGGCGCAGATCACGGTGGAGATGAAAAGCACCTATCGCGAACAGGAGCTGCGTCAGATCTGGGACGAGATGCGGCGCAAGCTTAATGACCTGACCCCTGCGCTGCCTCCTGGCGTAGGGCCGCTGCAGATCAATGATGATTTTGGGGATGTCTTCGGTGTCTTTCTGGCCCTGACGGGTGAAGGCTTTGACTACCAGACGATGGCCGATTATGCCGACTTTCTGCGCCGCGAACTGATTCTGGTCGATGGCGTTAGCAAGGTCAGCATTGGCGGCCGCCACCAACAGCAGATTATTGTCGAAGTCGACCGCAACCGGATGGCCGCGATGCAGGTTTCGCCGCTGATGATTCAACAAGCGATCAATGCACAGAGCCTGATCAGCAACGCCGGCAGCATCCGCATCAACGGCCATCGCCTGCGTATCAGCCCCGAGGGCAGCTCGACCTCGGTGGAACAGCTCAGCAACCTGTTGCTGGGCCAGGCCGGTGGGCAGCTGGTGTACCTGAGTGACGTAGCCAATGTGTACCTCGACTATGCCGAGCCACCCGCGCACCTCTATCGCTACAACGGTACCCAGGCACTGACGCTGGGGGTTTCCTTCACCTCGGGGGTTAATGTTGTCGACGTGGGCAAGGCGGTCAAGGCGCGACTGACGGAGCTGGATTACCGCCGCCCTGTCGGGATGACACTCGATACTATCTATGACCAACCGCGCCAGGTCGAAACCTCGGTCAACAATTTCCTCATCGGGCTAGCCCAGGCAATCGCCATTGTGGTGCTGGTACTGCTGGTGACCATGGGCGCACGCTCCGGGTTGTTAATGAGTCTGGTGCTGCTGCTGACGATTCTGGGGACGTTCATTGTCATGAACATCGCCTCAATCAGCCTGCACAGGGTCTCGCTGGGGGCACTGATCATCGCACTGGGGATGCTGGTCGATAATGCCATCGTGATTACCGAGGGCATTCTGATTAACCTGCAGCGCGGCTATTCACGACTGGAGTCTGCCGTGCGCATTGTCGGCCATACACGCTGGCCACTGCTCGGTGCGACACTGATTGCGATCACCGCTTTTGCACCGATCGGACTCTCTCCCGATGCCACCGGCGAGTTTACCGGCAGCCTGTTCTGGGTGCTGTGTATCTCATTACTGCTGAGTTGGCTGCTGGCCATCACCGTAACCCCGTTTCTGGCATCGGTACTGTTCCGCGAACGCGCCGACAACAGCCCGGTACAGGAACCCTATCAGAGCCTGTTCTACCGTCTGTTCCGCATACTGCTGGGATACGCTCTGCGCTGGCGTTGGCTGACGCTGGCACTGGCATTTGCCCTGCTGGTTACGTCTGTTGCCAGCTTCAAACATGTGCGCCAGGGCTTCTTCCCTGATGCCAGCCTGCCGCTGGTACAGGTCGATTACTGGTTGCCCCAAGGCAGTGATATCCGTGCCACTGAAACCGACATCAGCCGGATCGAACAGGATCTGCTGCAACTCGACGGTATTCGCCAGATCACCAGCACACTCGGCCGCGGGGCCGAGCGCTTCATGCTCACCTACGCACCGGAGCGCCAGTATGCCAGTTATGCCCAATTGCTGGTGGAAGCCGACAACCGCGAGGATCTGGAGCGGCTGCTGCCACACATACGCTTGTATCTGAGCAGCCAGTACCCGCAGGCCCAAAGCAAGCTGACCCGCATTTCCATCGGTCCGGCGTCGAAGTCCAAGGTTGAGGCTCGCATCAGTGGCCCTGATGCTGAAATCTTGCGGCAGCTGGGACAACAGATGATCACCGAGGTGTTCGACTCCACTCCAGGCGCGGTGAATATCCGTCACGATTGGCGTGAGCGTACACCGGTGATCGTCCCCCGCTTCGATGCTGCCGAGGGCCGCCGATTGGGCATTACCCAAGCCGACCTGTCCGGTGCCATTGCTCGCAACGTCGATGGCCAACTCAGCGGGCTGATCCGCAACGGCAGCCAACTGCTGCCGGTCATGTTGCGCCCGCCGGCTGCACAGCGCCAGCATCCCGAGCAGCTGGAATCGATGCCAATCTTCAGCCAGACATTGCAGCAGTGGGTGGATGCCAGCCAGGTCATCAACCGCATCGATGTCGACTGGGAAGACCCACTGATCATGCGGCGGGATCGCAAGCGCACTCTGACCATACAGGCCGACCCGGATCCTGCCAGCAGCCTTACCGCTGCAGACCTGTTCGCCGAGATACGCCTCCGTGCAGAAGCCATGGCTCTGCCGACCGGCTACAGTCTCAGCTGGGGCGGCGAACACGAAATCCAGCAGGATGCCAACCGGGCACTGTTTGCGTTCGTACCGGTCGGCATCCTGGTGATGGTGGTGATTACTGTGCTGCTGTTCGGTTCGGTTCGACAAACCCTGGTCATCTGGCTAACGGTACCGATGGCACTCATCGGCGTCACGCTTGGCCTGCTGACCATGCAGACCGCCTTCGCCTTTACCGCTCTGCTGGGCATCCTCAGCCTGAGCGGCATGCAGATCAAGAACAGCATCGTGCTCGTCGAAGAGATCAAGCGTCTGCATGATGAAGACGCCTACAGCTGGCATGACGCCATTGAGGAGGCCGCAATCAGTCGCTTGCGTCCGGTCTCCATGGCAGCGTTGACCACCATACTGGGCATGCTGCCGCTGCTGCCTGATGTGTTCTTCAGACCTCTGGCCGTGACCATCATGTTCGGCTTGGGATTCGCAACCCTGCTGACCCTCCTGGTCGTGCCGGTGCTGTTTGCCCTGTTCTACCGCATCAAGTTCCAGTTGCCACCGGCAGACACCCAACGTCATAATATATAAGAACATACTAATCAAAGGAGTGCCTTCATGCCGGACTCACACGCTGCCCCGACCGGGGTGGCCGCCTGGCTGCCGTTTTTCCCCGTTGCGTTTTTTGCCAGTGTAATGGGGTTGACCGGCCTTACACTGAGCTGGCAGAAAGCAAGCCATAGCCTAGGACTGTCGCCGGTTGTCGCCCAGGTACTGCTGGTCGTGGCCGCCAGTGTGCTGCTGACGCTAACCTGCGTGTATCTGGTCAAGGTCTTGCGCTACCGCCAGCAAGTGCAGGAGGAGTTCAACCATCCAATCCAGATCAGCTTTTTCCCGGCGTTCTCCATCAGTCTGCTGCTGTTGTCTGCGGCCACATTCGAGGTATCGGTGGCACTGTCGCATTATCTCTGGGTCTGTGGAGCCGGAATTCACCTGCTGCTGACGCTGCACGTACTGACCCAATGGATCCACACCTCGCGCTGCAAGGTTCAGCACAGCACTCCGGCCTGGTTCATTCCAATTGTCGGCAATATCATCGTGCCCATCGCGGGCGTACAGCATGGCTATATCGAAGCCAGCTGGTTCTTCTTCGCCATCGGCCTGCTCTACTGGCTGGTATTGAAGACGCTGATTTTCAACCGCATCCTGTTTCATGACCCGCTGCCGGAAAAGCTGCTGCCGACCCTGTTCATCATGATCGCTCCCCCGGCGATCGGCTTCATTTCCTATGTCCAGCTGAACAACGGTGAAGTGGATAACTTTGCCCGGATACTCTATTACGCCGCGCTGTTCATCACCCTGCTGCTGTTTACCCAGCTGCCTCGCTTTTCACGCATTCAGTTCTACCTGTCCTGGTGGGCCTATAGCTTTCCTCTGGCCGCCTTTTCAATCGCGACACAAATCATGTGGTGGCACACGCACAGCCCGTTCTTTCTGTTGCTGAGCTGGGTTTCGCTGATCGTCGTCACTTTTGTTGTCATTCTGTTACTGATCAAGACCCTTCAGGCCGTCATCAGTGGCAGACTGTTTCAACCCGACTAAACTGTCGCTGAACACCAGACGACTCATACCTGTGTGTTAAGCTGAAGTCACCAACAACCAACACCGATGGATAGCCCCCGAATGAAAAGAGTCAGCTATATTCTGGTTCTGGTGGGGCTGTATGTCGGCGTGGTGTTCTTTCTGCACCAAATCCGCCAGGACAAGGAGCAGCAGTACCTCAACCACGTCGCCACGCTGCTTGAAACCACCTATACGGCCAGCCTGGATCGTTATGCGCTGGCAATGGACACTTTTCATTCCGGCCTTATCCAGCAGCCGGGGGTTTTGTCGTTGTTGAAAGACGGTAGCCAAAGCGAAGGCCCGCGCCAGCAGGCACTGCGCAATGCGCTGTATGAACAGCTGCTGCCCCGTTATCACTTCCTGCAGGAACGCGGGATCCAGCAATGGCAGTTTCACCTTGCCGACGGCAGCAGCTATCTGCGCTTCCATGCACCGGGGGTTTACGGCGACAACCTGCTGCCAGCACGCCCATCACTGCAGCAGATGCAGCTGCAGCCCCGACCCCGCTACGGCTTTGAGGTCGGTCGCCTGTTCATTGGTTTCCGCTTCATTCACCCCCTGTTTTATCAGGGTCAGTGGATTGGCAGCATGGAGACGGCCGTGTCCTTTCAGCAAGCCAGCCAAACCCTGGCCCAGCTTGCTCCCGGACAGGCGTTCCTGTTCCTGCTGCACCGTGGGACGGTAGAAGATGTCAGCTTCAATGACCTGCGCGGACAACTGCGACCGGCCATCATCAGTGACGACTTTCTGCTCGATGACCGCAACTTGCGCCAGCCCGGACACAGTCCACTGCCGCTTGATCAGCTGCTGGACACACTGGCCGGACGTACACTGGACCGACAACTGGCAAACGGCCAGCAGTTTGCGCTGGCAATTTACCACCAAAGCCTGGGCTACAGCGCCACCTTTATCCCGGTATACAGCTTCGACCAGACCCTGGGTGGCTATATCCTGGCCCTGCATCCGGAGCCATTGCTGACCAGTATTCAATGGGAGTACTACAGTGCAGCGGCGATCAGCCTGCTGATCATGATCCTGCTCGGCTGGCTGTTGCTGAGCCTGCACCAGCAGCGTCAACAGGTGTTGTCACAGAAGCAGCGACTGGATGCCATCGGCCAGGCTGTTGGTGAAGGCATTTACGTGCTTGACCCCAGCGGCCAGACCCTCTACGTCAATCCCGCGACCTGCCGCCTGACCGGCTACAACGCCGGTAAGCTCTACGCCAGCAATATCCATACGCTGCTGCATACACATGATGGGAACGATACCCTGCCGCTGGAGCAGTGCCCCATCTTCAGTACCGCATTGCGCGGCCACACATACGAAAGCGATGAGCTGTTCCGCACCCGCACCGGCACCCTTCTGCCCGTAGTCGTGACCAGCCGCCCCATGATTGAAAACGGTCTGATTACCGGTGTGGTTTCGGTGTTCCGTGATATCTCCGAGCGCAAGGAAAACGAACATAAACTGGAATTGCTGGCGACAACCGACCCGTTAACCGGTCTCAGCAATCGCCGTGCCTTCATTGAGCGCCTGCACGAAGAGCAACGCCTGTGCCGCCGCTTGCAGCATGAGAGTGCATTGATGATGATCGACTTTGATCACTTCAAGGAGATCAATGATCGTTACGGACACTCGGCAGGGGATGCCGTATTGCAGCATTTTGCCCAGGTTGCCAGCGACTGCCTGCGCACTACCGACCTGCTGGGCCGTTTGGGTGGTGAAGAATTCGCCGTACTGTTGCCCGGCACCGACCGCGCAGGCGCCCTGCATCTGGCCGAGCGCATCCGCGAATGCCTGGAACAGGAGCCGACCCATACCGATGACGGTGATATACCGATGACGTTGTCAATCGGCCTGACGCTGCTTGACCCCGCCGATGATGGCACATCCACCGCGCTGAACCGGGCTGACAAGGCGCTGTATCAAGCCAAGAGCAGTGGCCGCAACCGCGTCGAGTTCTGCTGAAGCGGGGTTGCGCCCATCGCTAAAGACCGCTCTAATGAGGCCCCTCATCCATCCACGAGGAGTCAGCTCCCATGACGCACGGCCCCAACGCAGAGCAACTGGCGTTCGATTCCCAGCATATCTGGCACCCCTATTCATCCATGATCAATCCACCGGCGATGTTTCCGGTCGAGTCCGCCGCCGGTGTGCGCATCCGCCTGAGCGATGGCCGGGAACTGATCGATGGCATGGCCTCCTGGTGGTCGGCGGTACACGGTTACAACCATCCACGCCTGAACGCGGCGGCCAAGGATCAGATCGACCGCATGTCCCATGTCATGTTCGGCGGCCTGACCCACAGCCCCGCGATCGAGCTATCACGCAAGCTGGTTGAAATGACACCGGAGCCACTGCAGCGGGTATTCATTGCCGACTCCGGTTCAGTCGCGGTGGAAGTCGCGTTGAAAATGGCAATTCAGTACTGGCACGCCCGTGGCAAACCCGGCAAGCAACGCATGCTCAGTATCCGCAATGGCTATCATGGCGATACCTTCGGTGCCATGTCGGTGTGTGACCCGGTCAACGGCATGCACGAGCTGTTCAGCGGTGTGCTGAGTACACAGCTTTTCGCCCCACGGCCCGAAACCGGCTTCGATGCCACCTTCGACCCGAGCGACATTACTGCACTCGAGCAACTGCTGGTCGACCATCAGGATGAGATTGCCGCGCTGATTCTGGAGCCTATCGTTCAGGGTGCAGGCGGCATGCGTTTCTACTCGCCGGAATGGCTGCGTGCGGCCCGTTCGTTGTGCGACCGCTATGAGGTCCTGCTGATTGCCGACGAGATCGCCACCGGCTTTGGCCGCAGCGGCGAGCTGTTTGCCTGCAACCATGCCGATATCAGCCCGGATATCATGTGTGTCGGCAAGGCACTGACGGGCGGCTATATGACCCTGGCGGCCACGCTGGCAACTGCCGAGATTGCCACTGCCATCTCCTCTGGTGGTGCCGGTTGCTTCATGCACGGTCCCACGTTCATGGCCAATCCTCTGGCCTGTGCCGTTGCGTTGGAAAGTCTGACCCTGCTGGAAGAGATGAACTGGCAGCAACAGGTCCGGCGACTGGAAGCCGGCCTGAAGCAGGGACTGGCACCGGCCCGTGAACTGCAGTCCGTAGCTGATGTACGCGTGCTTGGGGCCATCGGCGTCATTGAACGCCATGAACCGGTCAACCTCGCCGAGGTACAGCCGCTGTTCGTCGAACGCGGCATCTGGGTGCGCCCTTTCGGCAAGCTTGTCTATGTCATGCCGCCGTATATCATGAGTGATGACGACCTGGCCACTCTGACCGGTGCCATGGTCGATGTAATCCGTCTTCTGGATTAAGCAAACGAAGGAGCCTGCAATAATGGCGCGAATCAAACTGGATATGCCGGACAACTACCTGTTCAGTACGGAGCTGGCCGTGCGGATCAGTGATATCAACTATGGCGGCCATATGGGCAACGATGCCGTATTGTCGATGGTACACGAAGCCCGGCTGCGCTTTCTCAAGCACTATCACTACACCGAGATGGATGTGGAGGGAGCCAGTATCATCATGACCGACTCAGCCATCGTTTATAAAGCGGAAGGGTTTCATGGTGACCGTGTACAGGTGGATGTCACTGTCGCCGATTTCAACAAGTACGGCTGCGACCTCTACTACCTGCTCAGCAACAAGGATACAGCGGTGGAAATTGCCCATGCCAAAACGGGCATTGTGTTCTTCGACTACGATACCCGCAAGGTACTCGCCGTCCCTACAGGCTTTCGCAACAAGGTGCTCAGGGAACCCTGAGCACTACCGACACTACTCGTCCATGCCGTAATCGTAACTGCCGTGCGCCAGGTTTTCGAAGCGGGTGTACTTGCCGATGAACGCCAGCCGCAGTGAACCGATAGGGCCGTTACGCTGCTTACCGATGATGATCTCGGCGGTGCCCTTGTCCGGACTGTCTTCGTTGTACACTTCATCGCGATAGATGAACATGATCACATCCGCATCCTGCTCGATGGCACCGGATTCACGCAGATCCGAGTTGACCGGGCGCTTGTTGGGACGCTGCTCAAGACTACGGTTCAGCTGCGACAATGCTACCACCGGACAGCCCATCTCCTTGGCCAGCGCTTTCAATGACCGCGAGATCTCGGAAATTTCCTGGGTACGGCCTTCACTCTTGCCGGTCTTCAGAGTCATCAACTGCAGGTAATCGACCATGATCATGGCCAGGTCACCATGCTCACGCACGATGCGGCGAGCACGGGTCCGCATTTCATTGGGACTGATGCCCGGCTGGTCATCAATGAACAGCGGCTTGTTCTTGAGCATGTTGACCGCCGTGGTCAACTTCGGCCAGTCATCTTCTTCCAGCTGCCCATTACGCACCTTGGTCTGGTTGATACGCCCCAACGAGGACAGCATACGCGTCACCAGCTGATCGGCAGGCATCTCCAGCGAGAACACCAGCACCGGCCGCTCGGTCGCCATCAGTGCGTTTTCCACCAGGTTCATGGCAAAGGTGGTCTTACCCATTGACGGACGCGCCGCCACGATGACCAGATCCGCCTTCTGCAGGCCACCGGTACGGTCATCCAGATCATCGAAGCCGGTGGTCACACCGGTCAGCGAATCGGCGTTATTGAACAGTTCATCGATACGATCAACCGCGCGCTTGAGCAGCGGATTAACACCTTCAGGACCACCTTGATTAGGCCGGTTCTCAGCGATCTGGAAGATCTTCTGTTCGGCTTCATTGAGGATCTCGTCCGACGCGCGACCCGCAGGGTGAAAAGCGCTGTCGGCAATCTCGTTGGCAACACCAATCATCTGCCGCAGCAGCGAGCGGTCACGCACGATTTCCGAATAGGCTCGAATATTGGAAGTGCTCGGCGTGTTACGCGCCAACAGAACCAGTGCTTCCAGCCCGCCCGCCTGCTCCAGCTCAGCGGTCCGATCCAGCTCTTCGGACAGGGTAACCACGTCGATCGGCCGCCCGCCGTCGATCAGTTTCTGCATGGTCCGGAAAATCATCCGGTGGCCCTGGCGGTAGAAGTGCTCTTCAATCAGGATTTCGGAGACGGCATCCCAGGCATTGTTGTCCAGCATCAGGCCGCCCAACACCGACTGCTCGGCTTCGACCGAGTGCGGTGGTTGCTTGATCTGCGCCAAAGCGTCGTCATTCAAGTCGGCGATTTCCATTGCTGAACTACCTCTTGCCGTTACTGACCATTGTCAGGGTGTTGAACATGCATAAAAAAAGCACTGCGCAGTATACCACGCAGTGCTTTTTCGTAACCGGATGTCGGGCGGAGATTACTCGCCAGCGATAACCAGTTTGATGCTCGCAGTCACTTCAGGGTGAACCTGAATGTCGACGTCGAATTCACCGATGTGACGGATCGCGCCTTCCGGCAGACGCACTTCGCTCTTGTCGACTTCAACGCCGGCAGAGCTCAGCGCTTCAGCGATATCACGGGTACCGATAGAACCGAACAGTTTACCTTCATCACCCGCTTTGGTGACCAGGGACAGTTCCAGCTCGTTCAGCTGCTCAGCACGCGCCTGCGCAGTGGCCAGCTTGTCGGCAGCTGCTTTTTCCAGCTCGGCACGACGTTCTTCGAATTGTGCTACGTTAGCAGCAGTAGCCGGTACGGCTTTGCCCTGGGGAACCAGGTAGTTGCGACCAAAGCCTGATTTAACAGCAACTTTGTCGCCCAGCTGACCCAGCTTACCGATATTTTCGAGCAGAATAACTTCCATCTCGTAAAACCTCTTGTTCTGCAAAGGCTGCAGTCTTGAATCCTGTCTGCGGGTGCCTGCCGACACTCACAGCATCTAACATGTCAGCTGTGCCATATCCTCGGATACGCACAGCTTCCAGCTGTATCAGCCGACGCTTATACGTCGTGGCTGTCGGTGTACGGCAGCAGAGCCAGGTAACGAGCGCGCTTGATAGCGGTCGCCAGCTGACGCTGGTAGCGTGCCTTGGTACCAGTGATACGGCTAGGAACGATTTTGCCGGTTTCAGTGATGTAGCCTTTCAGGGTATCCAGATCTTTGTAATCGATCTGTTTTACGCCTTCAGCGGTGAAACGGCAGAACTTGCGACGACGGAAAAAACGTGCCATCTGAACTTCTCCAATAATAAGTTAACGATTACTCTGCAGCAGGGGCTTCTTCAGAAGATTCAGCAGGCTGTTCCTGCTTCTGCTCTGAACGCTCTTCGCGACGCGGCTTGCGCTCTTCGCGAGATTCGGCTGCTTTGATCGGAGAATCTTCAGTGACAGCTTCGTTGCAACGGATCACCATGTTACGCAGAACAGCATCGTTGTAGCGGAACATGCTGGACAGTTCGTCCATCACTTCCTGAGTCGCTTCAACGTTCATCATGATGTAGTGTGCTTTGTGAGCATTGTTGATCGGGTAAGCCAGCTGACGACGGCCCCAATCTTCCAGACGGTGGATCTGGCCTTCGGCACCTTCGATCAGCGCTTTGTAACGCTCAACCATCGCCGGGACCTGCTCGCTCTGGTTCGGGTGAACCAGGAATACGATTTCGTAATGACGCATTTTTGCTCCTTACGGTTTCACAGCCTCCAAATCACCCGCCACATGCCGGTGGTTGAAAGCAAGGAGTTAAATAAATAATAGGACGCAACATTTTACGGCCGCGTCCCGAATAATACAAGTAACAATCAGACAACTTACTCGACTTCGATAATATCGAAGCTGTGGCTGATCTTGACGCCGCCACGTTCCAGCATCAATGACGCTGAACAGTACTGCTCAGCGGACAGACGCACGGCACGTTCGACCGCCGCCGGCTTCAACTTGCGCCCGCTGACCGTGAACTTGACGTGGATCTCGGTGAAGACCGAGGGGACTTCATCGGAGCGCTCGGCCTGAATATCGGCCACGCAGTTAACCACATCCTGACGTGCCTTGCGCAGAATGCCGACCACATCAACACTGGTGCATCCGCCCAGGCCCGCCAGCATCAGCTCCATCGGCCGCGGTCCCTGCTGCAGGTCTTTATCAATCGTAATATCGAAACCGGAACCGGTGGTCGCCTTGAAGCGATCATCGCCGTCCCAGTTGACACTGACACTCATACTCATTCGATGTATCTCTGTAGAGGGTTAGTTTGCCGTCTGTGCGGCCGCAAAGAAGTCGGCCAGGGTCTGGCCCGGGTCTTCAGCACGCATGAACGCTTCGCCGATCAGAAAGGCATTGACCTTGCGTGCCTGCATGGCAGCCACATCATCGGGGGTAAGGATACCACTTTCCGTGACCACGATGCGGTCCTCCGGGATCTGGTCCAGCAGTTCAAATGTGTTGTTCAGGCTGACGTCAAACGTGTGCAGATCACGGTTATTGATACCGATCAGGCGTGTATTGAGCGGCAGAATACGGTGCAGTTCTGCAGCATTGTGGACCTCGATCAGAACATCCATGCCCAATTCATGGGTCAGCGCCGTCAAGTCGGCCAACTGCTGGTCATTCAACGCTGCCACGATCAACAGGATGCAGTCGGCTCCCAGTGCCCGCGCCTCATAGATCTGGTAGGGCTCAACAATGAAGTCCTTGCGGATCACGGGCAATGAACAGGCGGCACGTGCCTGCTGCAGATAGTCATCACTGCCCTGGAAAAAGTCCACATCGGTCAGCACCGACAGGCAGCTTGCGCCCCCGGTTTCATAGGATGGCGCGATCTCGGCCGGTACAAAGGGATCACGAATCACACCCTTGGACGGACTCGCTTTCTTGATCTCGGCGATCACGGCAGCACGTCCGGCCGCCAGCGCACGCTCCAGACTGGCAACGAAGCCGCGCGGGTCGGTTGCACCGCCCTGCTGCCGAGCGATCTGCGCCTTGAGATCGTCAATGGAAACGCGCGCGCTGCGTTCGGCAACTTCTTCATGCTTGCGCGCAATGATTTTCTTCAGAATCGTCGGCGTATCGCTCATCACTTGTCCTGCTCCAGCTGCTGACTGAAGGTGGCCAGCTGTTCCATTTTATTCAGCGCCGCACCAGAGGCGATCGCCTCCAGCGCCTGCTCGACGCCCGCCTTATGGCTCTCGGCCTGCCCACCCAGATAGATGGCTGCACCGGCATTCAGCGCAATCATCGCTGCAGCCTTTCGCGCCATCAGGGTGTCGCTGTTGCTCAGCGCGGCCCGAATCAGGCTCAGCGATTCATCGGCATTGCTGATCGTCAAACCGATCAGGCTCTGGCTATCAATGCCCAAGTCTTCAGGTGACAGGGTATATTCACGAATTGCACCGTCTTTCAGCTCAGCGACATGGGTGTGGGTCGCCAGACTGATTTCGTCAAGGCCATCATCGGCATGTACCACCATGATGTGTTCAGCACCCAGCTGCTGCATGACCTCGGCCATCGGTCGGCACAGCTTTTTGGTGAACACGCCGATCACTTCACGCTTGGCACCGGCCGGATTGGTCATCGGACCGAGGATGTTGAACAGGGTACGCATACCCAGGGCCTTGCGCGCACCGATGGCGTGCTTCATGGCACCGTGATAACCCGGTGCAAACATGAAGCCGACACCAACCTCATCGATACAACGCGCCACCGCATCAGCCCCCAGATCCAGATTGATCCCGGCCTGTTCCAGCAGATCGGCACTGCCACTACTGGATGACACCCCTCGGTTACCGTGCTTGGCCACGTATACACCGCAGGCGGCCGCAACAAAGGCACTCGCAGAAGACACATTGAACAGGTTGGCACCGTCACCGCCAGTACCGACGATATCAACCAGCGGCCCTTTCTCGGGACGGACCGGCGTGGCCAATTCACGCATCACCTGAGCGGCACCGGTGATCTCCTCGATCGATTCGCTTTTCATCCGCAGCGCCACCAGAAAGCCCGCTACCTGTGACTCTGTGCAGGCACCGGTCATAACCTGCCGCATGACTTCGACCATCTCGTCGCGACTCAGATCGATATGATCGACCACACGCGCCAATGCGTCCTGAATGTTCATTCCGTGTCTCCTCTGAAAACGGGTTAACACTGCTGCAAAAAGTTGTCCAACAACTGATGTCCCTGTTGGGTCAGCACCGATTCGGGGTGAAACTGGACCCCCTGAATGGGCAAATCCCGATGCCGGAGCGCCATGATTTCGTCAGGCTCACCGTCGGCATTTTCGGTCCAGGCGGTCATTTCCAGGCAGTCCGGCAACGTCTCACGACGCACCACCAGCGAGTGGTAACGGGTAACCTCCAACGGCTCGGCAAGCCCGCTGAACACGCCCTGTCCATCATGTCGAATCAGCGAGGTCTTGCCATGCATGACCTGACGCGCACGCACCACCTCGGCACCGAATGCCTGGCCAATACTCTGGTGACCCAGACACACACCCAAAATGGGAATGCGGCCGGCAAAATGGCGGATTGCCGCGATCGAGATCCCGGCTTCATCCGGGGTACAGGGGCCCGGCGAGATCACCAGATGCGACGGCTGCAATGCTTCGATCTGTTGCAGCGTGATGGCATTGTTGCGATAGACCTGAACCTCGGCACCCAGCTCCTCGAAGTAGCGCACCACATTCCAGGTAAAGCTGTCGAAATTATCGATCATCAGCAGCATCTCAACTGCCCTCCACCGATGTGAAAGATCCATACTGCACGCACTGCACCCTTGCACTCACCTTGACTGTCGTTCGGCTGTCATCGGAATGGCAGCCTGTATGAGAAGCCATAATACAGCAAGAGCATGTAATAGCGAACTGATACATGGCAGCCTGCAACCACCCCTGAACGCGGCCAGCGCCCGCCATTTCTGCTAGAGTCATCTCTTTTTCACACGTTGATGAAGTGACCATGGCCGATACGCACCTGCCGCTGCCGATCGATCCCCTGCTGGACGAGATCCGCCACACCCTGACCCGGCATGACGAGCTGATCCTTGAAGCGCCGCCCGGTGCCGGCAAAACCACACGCGTACCACTGGCATTACTGGATCAGCCATGGCTGGGACAGCAGAAGATCCTGCTGCTGGAACCGCGACGCCTGGCGGCAAAAGCGGCCGCTCAACGGCTGGCCGATCAATTGGGCGAGTCCGTGGGACAACGGATCGGCTACCGTATCCGCCTGGAGAGCAAGATCAGCGCCGCCACCCGCATCGAAGTCATTACCGAAGGCATTCTGACCCGTATGCTGCAGGACGACCCCGGCCTTGAGGGGATCGGCATGATCATTTTCGACGAATTCCATGAACGCAGCCTGGATGCCGACACCGGGCTGGCGCTGGCATTGCAGGGACGAGAACTCCTGCGCGAAGGGCCGGCGCTGAAGCTGCTGTTGATGTCGGCCACTCTCGACAGCGACGCTCTTGCGGCTCTGCTGGGTGATGCCCCGGTACTGCGCAGTGAAGGCCGCAGCTACCCTGTCGAATGCGTGTATTCAGCTCCTTCCCGCACGGACGATCCGATCGAAACCCGCGTCGTACGCCGGATCCAGCAGGCCCTGGATCAGCACTCCGGCAGCGTACTGGTCTTTCTTCCCGGTCTGGGTGAAATCCGCAGGGTCATGCAGCAGCTCGAAGCCACACAGCATGCACATCAGGATCTACGGATCGCTCCTCTGTATGGCGACCTCTCCCTTAGCGAACAGCAGCAGGCCATCGCCGCGCCAGCGACAGGGCTCCGCAAAGTGGTACTGGCCACCGCGATCGCCGAAACCAGCTTGACCATCGAAGGCATCGAGGTTGTCATCGATGCCGGACTCAGCCGCCAAGCCCGCTTCGACCCTGCCACCGGCATGACCCGCCTGTATACCACTCGCGTCTCCGCCGCCGCCGCTACCCAGCGTGCCGGACGTGCCGGGCGTCTGGGTCCGGGCACATGCTACCGCCTCTGGTCAGAAGAACAGCACGCTCAATTGCACGCACACACGCCCGCCGAGATCCTTCATGCCGACCTGGCTCCTCTGGCGCTGCAACTGCTGCAATGGGGCGTAAATGATCCGACCGAACTCTGCTGGCTGGATATACCACCGGCAGGCGCGTTCACTCAGGCACTAGCGCTACTGCAACAACTCGACGCCATTGATTCACCGGTACCACAACAGTTCCGCCTGACTCCGCGCGGCAAACAGATGGCCTTATTGCCAGCCCACCCGCGCCTGGCACACATGCTGCTGTGCGGTGCCGAACAAGGACACATCGAACTGGCTGCCAACATCGCCGCACTGCTTTCGGAGCGAGACCCGCTGAACAGCGACCAAGCCGACCTACTGCAACGCCTGGATTGGCTGCACCAACAACATTCACGGGATGGGCGTGCTGCCCGCATGCGCCAGCTCGCCCGACAATATCGACAACTCTGTCCTGCCCCCGACACTACCAGGACGGAGCTGCCGGCCCCCATGGCAGCCGGTTATCTGCTGGCATGCGCCTATCCCGACCGTCTCGCACGCCAGCGCGACGCGCAGCCGACACATTACAGGCTCAGCCAAGGACGCGGCGCACAACTGGCTGCCCATGATCGCCTGACCCGACACCCCTGGCTGGCTGTTGCCGCGCTCAGCAGTCATCAGGACAATGCCACCGACCGCATTCGTCTGGCGGCACCGCTTGACCCTCAGCTGTTCGAGACCCTGCTGGCTGACCGAGTCAGGCAGGAAAAAATTGTGGAGTGGGATACACAACAGGACCGCCTGATTGCTGAACAACGCACTCGTGTGGGGCAACTGATTCTGCAGCGCCGTACTATTGCCACCGTCAACGCCGAGCAGAAAGTGACTGCGTTAATTGCCCTGGTCCGGCGTGAAGGCCTTGGTCTGCTGGCCCTTGATGCGGATACCGAACAACTGCGCCGCCGCATCGCCTTTGTACGCACCCACGATTCTGAGCCGGACACCTGGCCCGACTTTTCAGACACAGCCTTGCTGGCAAACCTTGAAGACTGGCTGGCTCCCTGGCTCAACACGGTGAGTCAGCGCAGCGATTTTGCCCGCCTGAACCTGCATACAATGCTGCGCAGCCAACTGGACTGGGAACAACAACAGCGGCTGGACCGGCTCGCACCCGAGCGCATGACCGTGCCGTCAGGTTCACGTATCCGCATCGACTACAGCCAGTCCCCTCCGGTACTGGCGGTCAAGCTGCAAGAGATGTTCGGCTGCGACACCACCCCGCTGCTGGGCTTCGGCATTGCCGTCACCCTGCATCTGCTGTCACCGGCACAGCGACCGCTACAGGTAACTCAGGATCTGGCCGGATTCTGGCGCAGCAGTTATCACGCGGTACGCAAGGAAATGAGAGGACGCTATCCGAAACACCCCTGGCCGGAAGACCCTACCGTGGCGGTCGCCACGGCCCGCACCAAACGTGCGACTCAATCCTGAGCCGCAGCGTCTTCCTCATCGGCAGTGGGGAGCTCAACCCAGAACGTTGAGCCATGCTCTGGAACACTGTCACAGCCGATACGGCCGCCCATCAGTTCAACCAGCTGCTTGCTGATGGTGAGGCCGATACCGGTACCGGGAATGTTGCTGGTTTCATGCCCCAGGCGATTAAATGGCACAAACAGGCCCTGCTGGGCCTCTGCACTCATCCCCCAACCGGTATCACTGACACTGATTCGGACGTGATCACCCAAGTCTCGACACACAACCCGCACCTGCCCCTCTGGGCGGTTGTACTTGATGGCATTGGACAACAGGTTCAGCAGTACCTGCTGCACGCGCTTGGGATCGGCCCACACCAGACTTTCACAGCAACCCTCGACACGAAACAACTGTACGCCTTTCTGGGTGGCCTGGGGTTCGACCATTCTCAAACACCCGTCTACCAGCTCGCCCAACGGCACATGCTCGGCGCGGACCGAAACATGGTCAGCCTGCACCTGAGCCAGGTCCAGCACATCATTGATCAGGCTCAACAACAGATGGGCCGCATGCAGGATCTCATCGACACAGGCCTGCTCGTCAGCCCCCAACCGATTACTGCCTCGCAGCAGCTCGGCAAAGCCTATGATGGAAGATAACGGCGTTCTCAATTCATGGCTGACACTGGACAGAAACCGGCTCTTGGCACGATTGGCACGTCCCAATTCAGCCCCCATGGCGACCACCGCATCGGCACTTTGCTGCAATTCCTGCAACTCAAACCGGGGCCGGGGCTGCTCATAATGCTCTTGGCCAATATTGACCATGATGCGGTTAAGCGTGTCCAACGGCGTGGAAATGGCACCGCTCAGCCACACCGAGCGGCGCCAGATATAGACAAAGAACAGCAGATAAAACAGCAGCAGCCCCGCAATCAACAGGTACCCTATAAGACGAAAATCACGGGCCAGGTCATCCACCGAACGGTACACTTCAGCTTCATCAACCACCGCCAGCAGCTGCCAGCCGGTGGCACCAATTTCTTGCCAGGCAACCCGTTTTTCCCTGCCACCAAGCTGCAAGGTGCCCCGACCCTCTCGTGCATTGCGCATCATTTCAGCCAGTACACGGGTGTCTGCACGCTGCTGTATATTGAACTGCTCCGGCTTGAAGCTTTCTCGGGTGATCGCCTCCGAGTAGCTGAACCGGGTCAGTTCCTGCACCCCGAAATCATCTTCACCCTTGGATGGCAGCGCCATGATGATGCCCTGACGGTTGATCAGCATCACATAGCCCTGCCAAGGGATGTCGAGTTGCAGAATCTGCTGCACAATCGTCTTCACGGTTACATCCAGACCAACCACGCCCTCCAGAAAGTCACCCCGGTAAACCGGCGCAATCGCCGACGTCATCCACCCCAGCCCTGCCGGGTCCACATACACATCGGTCCACACCACGTTACGGCCAGGGTTATGCGCCTGATCGGCCTTGTAGTAAAAGTTGTATTCAGGAATAGCCATGTCCGGCGGATACTGCGAGGGGGTGTTAAACCAGGGATATATACGGTTGTAGGAGTCCCAACTGTTGAAATAGATCGCATTGATCAGCGGACTCGCCTGCATCAGACTTTGCATCAACGGATCCAGGGGCTCAAGCCGATGGACCTTGTCCATATTCTGCTGCCCCGCCGGCGTCACCGCCGAATAGAAGGACGCCGCACGGCCATCGTTTACAGGGCTGTACAGCACACCGTCGGCATTGCGCTCATAGTCCTGCTTACCCTGCAGATGATCAGGTCGTACAGCACCGAATGCCCGCTCGACCGCTTGACGATAAACGTCCGTCAGCGCACTGACCGCATGCAGTTGCTCATCGATTACACTGACTTCCAGCCTGACCGTGTTGATCAGCTGCTCATCCGCCTGTCGGCGCAACAGCTCCACATTGGCATCGTGAATATAACTGCTGGAGAACAGGTAGATCACCACCAGCAATACTTCAACCAGCAGTAACGGTATCAGCGCACTGCGCACCAGCGCCCGCCATACCCAGCGCTGAGTACTGAGCAGAGGTGCAGTCGCCTGCTGCGCCGGCGGCGTCGACATCAATCAGACCCGGCGTAAATCTCGACTTCGTGCATTTCCAGACCGCCACCGGCACCAAACGCTTCCTTGGGCAAGGATGACTGACGGTGGGCGGCCTTGAAATCCTCCGATGCGACCCAGCCATCGAATGCGCCCTTGTCACGCCAGTGCGTCATCACCACCCAGGGACTGCCATCATTCACCGGCCGCATCACCTCAAGGCGAACAAAGCCGGGCTGCTGCTCAACCTGACCGGCACGCTGACGAAAACGCTCGGCAAACGCAGCTTCATAACCGGGGTTAACCATAATTCGATTGGCTACTACGAACATGACACTCTCCTGATAGCGATACTGTAAACAGTCTATCAGACAATGAAGGCGCGGATGTATAGAGGGGATGCAGGAGGGAAGCGAGGAAGATACAGAAGAAATGGCCGGCACTTTACGTACCGGCCGGAGGGGGTCAGCTGCGGACGATGGAAACGTCTTCAGCCTGCAGTCCCTTGTCGCTCTCACGCACACTGAAACGGACCTGCTGGCCCTCGTTCAGCGAGCGATGACCACGACCGCGGATATTGCGGAAATGGACAAACACATCATCACCATTACCACGGGTGATGAAGCCGAAGCCCTTGGATACGTTGAACCATTTGACAACACCCAGCTCTCGCGGGTCATTGACGTCATCGCTTTCAATATCATCATCCTGCTGCGCCGCATCAGCCGTGACAGCAGTTGCAGCGCCCGGCTGCCACGCGGACGCCAGCGTAACGATAAAGACAACAACAGCAATAACTGCAAGCACAGCCACGTCAAAGCCGATCTCGATGGACGCGACACTCTGCAGCAGAAAAGGAATAACAAACGCAGCCACGACACTGGCCAATACACTTTTGATTAACGGATTACCACTCATTGATCTTCTCTATATTATTAACAAATTATTTACATGAAGGTGCGCAAATGTTTGAGCAACCGCGCACTAGCTGACCAGATATACTGTATTCGCTATTTTTTTTCAACGGCTTAAATACCGGCATCCTTCTCGTCAAGCGATCAATCGTCTATGCTTCAAACACATCCACCAGACCGCAAAGAGCCCGGCATGACTGATCACAATACCCTGACCGAACTGGAATCCCGTATCGCTTTTCAGGAAGATGCCATCGACAAGCTCAGCGACGTGGTGGCACGCCAGGAAATAGACCTTGAACGCCTGACCCGCATGGTCAAGCTGCTGCATCATCAACTGCGCGAGATGGGTGGCGATAGCGATACACCGGCCGCAGACGAGGCGCCTCCACACTACTGAGAGACCGGCAGCGGCTCAGTCGCTGCCCAACGCCTTGAGTGCATAAATATCATAACGGCTGGACTTGCCTTCAACGGTATATGTAGGTGCCATGCCTTCGATTGCAGGTGCCTTGCGTGCCCGCTTGACCACAACCCGATAGCGCGCCACCTGTAGCGCAGCCGCCAGCAATTCACGGTCATCGCTGTCGTACCCCACCAGATCACGAAACGCCAGCATCTCTTTCTTAACCTGCGCCTTCTTATCGGTATGTGGAAACATGGGGTCCAGATAGACCAAGTCAGGTGCGCACTCGGGTGTACACTGCTCCAGCCAGGCACGGCCATCGGCCTGCTCCAGCGTCATTCGTGCCAGCGTATCCGCCAGCTCCACGACCGACTCCGCCTGCTCCAACCCTGATGCCAACAGCGCATGCACGACTGGCGAGCGCTCCAGCAGATGCACCTGACACCCCAGGCTCGCCAAGACAAAAGCATCTCGCCCAAGACCTGCCGTAGCATCCAGAATACGCGGCCGAATCCCGCCCTTGATACCGCAGGCCTTGGCGATCAGCTGGCCGGTACCACCCCCGAACTGGCGTCGATGGGCCACCGCGCCGCCAACAAAATCGGCTCGTACCGGACCTGCGCGCTTGCGTCCGGTCGCACACAGCGACAGTCCATTATCAGTCACCAGCAAAATCTGCTGCCAGTTCTCGCTGCACGACAGGTCAGGCTGCGCGACGACCGGTAACTGCAAGCGTTCGGCCAACTGCTCCGCTTGTGCTCTGTCAGCCTCCACGCACCACCCGACAGCCAGACTCACAACGCCGCCTCCGGCATCCAGAAATACACCGCCAGCAACAGCACGCCCAGCAACAAACGATAGATCACGAAGGGCGCCATGCCGACCTTGTCCAGCCATTTGAGAAACAGGTGAATACAGGCCAGCGCACTCAGGCCAGCGATCACAGTACCGGCACCGATCTGCACCCAGTGGGCACTGTTACCGGCCTGATACAACTCCAGACCTTTCAGTGACCCTGCACCCAGAATGACCGGTATGGACAGCAGAAACGAAAACCGGGCGGCGCTCTGACGATCAAAGCCCAGCATCAATGCGGCAGTGATGGTAATGCCGGAGCGCGACGTGCCGGGAATCAGTGCCACCGCCTGAGCCAGACCGATCATGCAGGCATCGCGAACCCCCAGCGCCTCGACACTGCGCTGTTCAGAGCGCCGACTGTCGGCCCAGCCAAGTAACACACCAAACACCAGGGTCGTCGCCGCAATCACCAGTATCGAACGGCCATAATGATCGATCATGCCCTCAAGCATGAAACCGAATGCCAGGGCCGGCAGCGTCGCCAGAATCACCAGCCAGGCAAGCCGACCTTCGGCATCCGTTGTACCAGAGAGCGAGCGCCCCCAAGCCAACGTCATCACCACCAGTTCCCGCCGAAAATAGAACATGACCGCCAGCAACGTACCAACATGCACGCCTACATCAAACGCCAGCCCCTGATCCGGCCATCCCAGTAGCTGGGATGGCAAAATAAGGTGTGCCGAGCTGGAGATCGGCAGGAATTCGGTCAATCCCTGAATAACAGCAAGAACAGCCGTGTGTATCCATTCGCTGATATTCACTGCTGGTCCTTTTTCTTCCAGGCCACCTGGTCACGCAAGTACACCGGCCGAGCATCGTCCGGTGCAATGGCCAGTCCCTGAGCCAAGGCTTGCCGGGCCAAGTGAGCCATGGCTTCAGCTTGAGGATAAAGGTCCATACGGCATATCCCGATCCGTGCCATCAGCTCGGCACTCATCTGCTCGGCATAGCGCCAGCCGCTGCCCAACGCGGTAAAGCCGTTGGCCGTCACGGTTTCAGGCAACCGAACCGCCGCCGGTGCACAGACTTGCTCATCCACCAGCCGAACCAGCTCACCGTCCACTCGCTGCCAGGCACTCCAGTAAACTTCGTCCATACGCGCGTCCAGTGCGGTCAGCAGATACTCGCCATCTGCCTCTTCGGCTGCATAGGCGATCGCCTCCAGCGTAGACACGGGCACCACCGGCAGATCGGCCGCCAATGCCAGCCCTTGCGCCGCTCCTGTGGCAATACGGATACCGGCGAATGAGCCGGGACCACGACCAAAAGCAATCGCATCCAGTGCATTCAAACCAACACCGGCTTCGGCCAGCAATTCTTCCACCATCGGCAACAGCAAGTGGGTATGACGACGCGGCTCAACGGTAAAGCGCTGCAGCAGTCGCCCCTCCAATAACAGGGCTGCCGAACAGGCATCGGTCGAGGTATCAAGTGCGAGAATGTTGGACATGGGAGTCTCGATCAGTAAAAAACGCGGCTATTGTAATGACACGGCAAGCACAATGCATCTATCGACTAGAGCATCGCCTCGCCCCAGCGTGGCAGCAGCGACTGTTCGAAGCCGAGCTGCGACAGCAGGCGTGCAACAATAAAATCCACCATATCCTCAACGCTTTGCGGTCGTTGATAGAAACCGGGACTGGCCGGCACTACCACAACCCCCATGCGGGTCAGCTTGAGCATATGTTCCAGATGGATCTCGGAGTAAGGGGCTTCACGCGGCACCAGCAGCAGCTGACGGCGCTCTTTCAGTGCCACATCCGCGGCACGCTCAATCAGGTTGTTACTGGCCCCGCTGGCGATTGCCGACAACGTACCGGTACTGCAGGGGCATACCACCATCGCACTCGGCGCGCCGGAGCCCGACGCCACCGGTGCCATCCACTGCTCACGCCCATACACCTTCAACTGCCCGTCGCGGGCATTGAAATGCTCGCTCAGAAACGCCTCCATCGCATCCGGTGAACCCGGCAAGCGCAGATCGGTTTCCGTGGCGATCACCACTTGGGCCGCCTTCGATACCATCAGCAAAACCTGGGTATTCAACTCCAGCAGGCACTGAAGCAGACGCAGACCATACTGCACACCGGAGGCGCCAGTAATAGCAAGGGTGACTCGGCGCTCAAACGCCGCTACCGGCTGATGTTCAGAGAACATGGATCGACTCCCGCTGTTCCAATGCTTTCAGCAGCTTGCGATGAACACCGCCAAAGCCACCGTTACTCATAATGACCACTTGGGCACCGCGCGGCAGCTCACTGACCAGACGGTTTACCAGACTATCGATCTGCCGTTCCAGGCTGGCGGGTACCGGGCTCTGCTCAACCACTTCATCCAGTGACCAGTCCAGCTCCTCCGGCTGATACCAGTACACCCGATCCGCTGCTGCCGTCGATGCTGCCAGCGCGGCCTTGTGCGCCCCCAGGCGCATGGTATTGGAGCGAGGCTCAATCACCGCTACAACCTGACCACGACCGCTCATCCGCGCCTTGATCCCTTCCAGCGTGGTCTGAATGGCGGTGGGGTGATGGGCAAAATCATCGAACACGTTAATGCCCGCCACCTCGCCCAGATGCTCCATCCGCCGCTTGACCCCACCAAAACAGCTCAACGCTTCGATCGCGTGCTGTGGCTGCACCCCGACATGACGAGCGGCTACCAGCGCATTGATGGCATTACTGACATTGTGCAAACCGGTCAACGCCCAGTGCACCTCACCCAACGACTCGCCGTCATGCTGTACGGCAAAACGGCTGCCATCTTCGCTGAGCAGTTGTGCCGACCAGGCAGCACGTCGATCAAAGCCGGTCAGTACCTGCTCGCTCCAGCAGCCCTGCTCGATCACCTCATCCAGCGATTCGGCATCAGCCGGCATGATGATCTGGCCGTTGTCCGGCACCAGACGCACCAAATGGTGAAACTGGCGCTGAATCGCCGCCAGATCAGGGAAAATATCCGCATGATCAAACTCAAGATTGTTCAGAATCAGCGTACGCGGATTGTAGTGGACGAACTTGGAGCGTTTGTCGAAGAAGGCGGTATCGTACTCGTCCGCTTCAATCACGAAGAACGGCGTATCGCCGAGTCGGGCTGAGGTGTCGAAGCCCAGTGGAATGCCGCCGATCAGGAAACCCGGTGCCATGCCGGCCTGCTCCAGAATCCAGGCCAGCATGGTCGCCGTGGTGGTTTTGCCGTGCGTACCGGCCACGGCCAACACCCAGCGATCAGCCAACAGATGATCATGCAACCACTGCGGCCCGGAGGTGTACCGCATATTACGCTGCAACATGTACTCGACACAGGGGTTGCCTCGCGACATGGCATTGCCGACCACAATCAGGTCCGGCTGCGGCTCCAACTGGGCCGGATCATAGCCCTCGATCAGGGTAATGCCCTGCTGCTCCAGCTGGGTACTCATTGGCGGATAGACGTTGGCATCCGAGCCTGTGACGTGGTGCCCCAGCTGTTTGGCAAGCACGGCCAGCGAGCCCATGAAGGTTCCACAGATTCCGAGAATATGGATATGCACCCCGGTACTCCTTTTTATTTGGGTATGCGCCTCATGATAACAGGTCATCCGATTGAAAACCGCACTGCCGAAGCCATGCAAAACCGCCACTGATAGCGTACAATGCAGGGGTCTTTTTCATCGGATCAAGCAAAGGCCGACACCACCCATGCAGCTGCTCAGCAACTACCTGAAACACCACAACACCGATCTTGAACTCGTTGAATTGATCGATACCCTGATGATCGCCTGCAAGGAAATTGCCTTGCAGTTGCGTGAAGGCGCACTCGCCGGCGTGCTCGGCACCACCGAGGACACCAACGTACAGGGCGAAACCCAGAAAAAGCTGGACGTCATTTCCAACGATGTACTGAAAAAGGTACTGCTGGACAACCCTCTGGTACGCGGCATTGCCTCGGAAGAGGAAGATGATCCCGTATTCGGCAATCCGGACGGCCGTTTTCTGGTCACGTTTGATCCGCTTGACGGCTCATCCAACATCGACATCAACGTTTCCGTCGGTACGATCTTTTCCATTCTGGAAGCGCCGAAAGACGCGACCGAAGATTCCGTCGACATGTTCCTGCAGTCCGGCCGCAAGCAGCTCGCCGCCGGCTACGTGCTGTATGGTCCGTCCGCAGTACTGGTCATGAGTACAGGCCAGGGCGTCAACATGTTCACGCTGGCCCATACCGGCGATTTCCTGCTGACCCGTGAACAGGTACAGATCCCGGTACAGACCGGCGAGTTCGCGATCAACATGTCGAACCACCGCTTCTGGGAAGAGCCGATGCGTAACTACATCGACGACCTGCTCAAGGGCAGCGACGGCCCACGCGGCAAGAACTACAACATGCGCTGGATCGCCTCCATGGTTGCCGAAGTGCATCGCGTTCTTACTCGCGGCGGCCTGTTCACCTACCCCTGGGATTCTCGCGATCCGTCCAAGCCCGGCAAGCTGCGCCTGATGTATGAAGGCAACCCGATGAGCCTGCTGATCGAACAGGCCGGCGGTATCTCCAGCACCTGCTACGGCGACATTCTTGACGTAGAGCCGGACCACATTCACCAGCGTGTTTCCGTCGCACTGGGATCCAAAGAAGAAGTCGAAGCACTGCTTGGGTATCATTGCGAGTGCTGAATATTCACCGGTAAGTCGTATTCCCGCGGATGGCAGTGCTGATTATACTGCGGTCCGCTATCCGTTCTGCCCTTGAAACCGATAACAGGAAAACAGCTCATGAGCTTTGCGAAAGTCCCTGCCGGCAAAGAACTGCCGAACGACATCTACGTAGTCATCGAAATCCCGGCGGAAAGCTCCCCGGTGAAATACGAAATCGACAAAGATTCCGACTCAATCTTCGTTGACCGTTTCATGGCTGCACCGATGTTCTACCCGGCCAACTACGGCTACATCAACAACACACTGGCAGATGATGGCGATGCCCTCGACGTACTGGTACTGACCCCGCATCCGGTCATGACCGGTTCCGTGATCCGCTGCCGTCCGGTCGGTGTACTGAACATGACCGACGAAGCTGGTGGTGACGCCAAGCTGGTTGCCGTTCCGCACGAGAAGCTGAGCCAGGCTTACAACGACATCCAGGACGTGGACGATATCCCGCAGCTGACCCGCGACCAGATTTCCCACTTCTTCGAGAACTACAAAACGCTCGAAAAAGGCAAATGGGTCAAGGTTGAAGGCTGGGCAAATGCCGACGCCGCACGCGCCGAGATCGTCAAGGCTGCTGCTGCATACGAAGCTGCCAAGTAAGGCTGCTTTACGGGAGGTGTACCCTGTTGCATCTCCCTGTTTCAACCCCCATCCTGACCTTTTCCGCCCTCCCCGATCTGATACACTGCGCTTTGTCCTAGCCAACCGACAGAGACGTTGATGAAATTTTCAGGTACCGACCGTTACGTAGCCACCGACGACCTGCAGATGGCCGTCAATGCCGCCATTACCTTGCAGCGCCCCCTTCTGGTCAAGGGTGAACCCGGCACCGGCAAAACCATGCTGGCCGAAGAACTCGCCGAAGCACTGGGAAAGCCCCTGCTGCGCTGGCACGTCAAGTCCACCACCAAGGCCCAGCAAGGCCTGTACGAATACGATGCAGTCTCGCGCTTGCGCGATTCCCAGCTGGGTGACGATCGTGTCCACGACATTGGCCACTACATTCGCAAGGGCATGCTCTGGCAGGCGTTCGATGCCGACGAACAGGTCGTGCTGTTGATTGATGAAATCGACAAGGCCGACATCGAGTTTCCCAACGATCTGCTGACCGAACTCGACAAAATGGAATTCGATGTCTACGAGACCGGCGAGCGCATCGCCGCGCGCCAGCGCCCGATCGTGATCATCACCAGTAACAACGAAAAAGAGTTGCCGGACGCCTTCCTGCGCCGCTGCTTCTTTCACTACATCGCGTTCCCCGACAAGGACACCTTGCAATCGATTGTCGATGTACATTTCCCCCAGATCGAACAAACACTGGTGCGTGAAGCACTGGAGATTTTCTTCCGCCTGCGCGATGTGCCGGGACTGAAGAAAAAGCCCTCCACATCCGAGTTGATCGACTGGCTCAAGTTGCTGCTCGCCGACCGTATCCCCAGTGATCTGTTGGCCGAACGGGATCCGTCCAGTGCCATGCCGCCGCTCTACGGTGCCCTGCTCAAGAATGAACAGGACGTACACATGCTGCAGCGCCTGGCCTTCATGGCGCGTCGCGAGGCCCGCTGATGCTGATCGACCTGTTTACCCGGCTGCGTCAGGGGCAGGTGCCGGTGACGCTACGCGAACTGCTGGACCTGATTGCCGCATTGGAGCAGCGTGTTGCCTGCCTGAGTACAGATGACTTTTATCTGCTGGCACGCACCTGTCTGGTCAAGAATGAAACCCATTATGATCGTTTCGACCGCGCCTTTGGCCAGTACTTCGCCGGGCTGCAGGCGCAAGGTGACATCACTGACGCTCTAATCCCGTCGCACTGGCTCGACAGCGATATTCTCAAGCAGCTCAGCGCCGAAGAACGGGCACAGATCGAGGCACTGGGCGGGCTGGACAAGCTGCTGGAAACGCTGAAACAGCGCCTGGAGGAACAGGGCGAACGCCATGCCGGTGGCAACAAGTGGATCGGCACCGGCGGCACGTCCCCGTTTGGTCATAGCGGCTATAACCCGGAAGGGGTCCGCATCGGTGGCGAGAGCAAACACAAGCGTGCCGTTAAGGTGTGGGAGCAACGCCAGTTCCGCAATCTGGACGACAGCGTGGAGCTGGGCACCCGTAACCTCAAGGTGGCACTGCGCAAGCTGCGTAAATTCGCCCGCACCGGTGCCGCCGACCAGCTCGATCTGGATGACACCATCCGCTCGACTGCCCGTAACGCCGGACTACTTGACCTGAAAATGGTGCCCGAGCGCCATAACGCCGCCAAGGTGTTGCTGTTTTTTGATATCGGCGGCTCCATGGATCCGTTCATTCGCACCTGTGAAGAGTTGTTCTCCGCTGCCCGCACCGAGTTCAAGCATCTGGAGTACTTCTATTTTCACAACTGTGTTTACGAGAAGGTCTGGCGCGATAACCGCCGTCGCCATGACGAAGGGATATCGACACTGGATGTACTGCATACCTACGGTCGAGACTACCGCGTGATCTTCGTCGGTGATGCCGCCATGTCGCCCTATGAACTGATCGACCGTTATGGCAGCGTGGAACACATGAACGAAGAACCGGGGCAACTCTGGTTGCAACGGATTCTGGATACCTGGGATAAAGTCATTTGGCTCAACCCGGCTGCCGAACGCTACTGGGGGTATACCCACAGCACGCAGATGGTTCGCCAACAGCTGGATAATCACATGTATCCGCTGACAGTCGAAGGCATTGATGCGGGCATTCGTTACCTGTCACGCTGACGCTATCTGTACTGATCCGGCCGCAGTTCAGCGGCCGGTGCCCTGAGCAACCGCCTCTTGCATGCGGCGCACGTAGGTCAAATTGTCCTGTGCCTTGGGATAGAACACCGGCGACAGGGTCAATGCCTGTTCAAAATAATCTTGTGCCAATGCGTAGCGCCCATCGAGCATGCAGATGTAACCGATATCGTTATGTGCCTGAGCACTGTCCATTACCCGTTCAAATGCATGTAGTGCCGCCAGATAACGCTGCTGACGTGCATAGACCAGCCCCAGATTACGCCAGGCCTGCTCATAGTCCGGTGCAATCTCCAATGCCTTGCGGAACTGCTTCTCGGCATCACCCCAGCGTGCATCCAGATAATACGAGTAGCCCAGGTTATTCAGCGTATCGGCGGCATCCGGTTTGATCGCCAACGCTATCTGATAGAAGCCTTGGGCTTCAGCCGTCTGGCCGTCAAGATCTGCCAACACGCCCAAGCCATTGTAGGCTCTCGCCGGCGAGCGGGCGTCATAGTCCTGCCCAGCATCCTCGGCAAACCGCTTGCGGTCATTGGCAACCGCACGTTCCAGATACTCACGGCCTTCGGCATAGCGGTTCTGCTTCAACTGCAGCACACCCAGTGCCGTCAGCGCGCCAATATGCTCGGGTTCATTGCCCAGGGCACTGCGCAGCGCCAGCGAGGCCAGCTTCATATTGTTGCGTGCCATGTGGATCTGGCCGATACGAAAATAGGCACTGGCATTATCCGGTGCCCGCTCCAGCACCTGAACATAATGGTACAACGCCTCATCGGCATCGCCACGTGCAAGGGCCTGATCTCCCATGCTGAGGCCCGCCTTGACCGTTGGTGCCTGCGGCAACCCACTAAATGCAAGGGTCGGCTTGCCCTCATAGAAGGCTTCGTTGGCACTCGTCGTCGGTTCCATCTGTGAATTGGCAGCACACCCGTTCAGCAACACGATGGTTGCCAATAGCAGTCCCTTGCCCGTGCTGTATTGTCCTGTTCGTGAAGTCATGGTGATGCCCTCTATTCGGGTATGCGTACGTTGCCAAGGCGCAAGGAAATTATCGACCAAAAACCTCGAACACCTTCAGAATAGCTGGCCCGATGGCAACCACAAAGAAACCGGGCCAGATACAGAACGTCAGCGGGAAGATCATTTTGGTACCGATCTTGGCGGCTTGCTCTTCGGCTGCCTGCATGCGCTTGTCCCGGAACTCCTCGGAGTAAACCCTCAGAGTATCCGCAATACTGCTGCCGAAACGGACGCTTTGATCCAGCAGAGCTACAAGCCCGCGGATATCTTCAACACCGGTGCGCTGAGCCATACCGCGCAAGGCTTCGATTCTGTTAACGCCCGCTCGTATTTCCACGTTGACCAATTGCATTTCTCCCGACAATTCCGGATGGCTAACATCCAGCTCATTACCCACCCGTTGCAGTGCGGCCGTCAGACCCAACCCTGACTCAACACAGACCACCAGCAAGTCCAACGCATCAGGAAAACCGTTTCGAATCGCACGCATCCGGCGTTTGGCCAGGTGGTCCAACACCATATTGGGCAGGATATAACCCATGTATGTGGCACCAGCGCAAATCATCAGCACCTTGTCTGCTGTCAGCTTTGAATTGAAACTGGTTGCCATCCAGGCAATACCAAGCGCACTGATACTCAATAATACCTTCAAGGCATAGAGCGAACTAATTGCACTGGGAGTTCTAAAACCTGCATGAACCAGCTGGGCATGTAGTTTGTTTTTGTCCCAGTCCTTACCAGGCAACAAATGCTTGGTAAGAGGGTCCAACGAGGACAGCACCTTACTCCGACTATCACCAGAGCGTGCCTTGCCTCCAGAGTGTCCGGTCAGCACCCGCACCCGTTGCCGGAACGGTGTCACCAAGCCGGTAATCAATACTGTCAGGCTCAGAAAAAATGCGAGTGCAGCAGCCGCAACTAGCCCGATCACCACATAGCGTGCATATAATTCGTTATCCAACTGCTGGTTAACTAACTCCAGTAATGTTTCCATGACTCATACCTCGATTCTCAGCAAACGCCGAATCCAGAATGCACCGACCAACATCAACACAAAACTGATAGCGATCAATTGATGGCCATCGGCGGATTTCACCAGAATTTGCATGTATCCCGGCGTAGTAAAATAGATCAAGCCGAACAAGCCGAACGGTACCAGCATCAAGATCCAGGCCGACATCCTCCCCTCGGCAGACAGTGTCTTGACCCGGCGCTGGAAACGAAAACGGCCGCGAATAACCGTACCGATGTTCTCCAGAATTTCGGCCAGATTGCCGCCGGTTTCCTTCTGCACCAGCACCGCTGTCACGAAGGCCATCAGGGTTACACTGGGGACCCGCTCAAGCAAACCAAGCATCGCCCGACGCAGATCGGAGCCGTAACTCAGATCCGAATATGTAATACCAAATTCGATGGAAGCCGGTCCCTCCAGCCCCTCCGCAACCAGGTTGAGTGACTCGCTGAACGGATGGCCCGTCAACAGTGCGCGTTTGATAATATCGATCGCCTCGGGCAATTGCGCTTCGAACTCGTGCAGGCGCTTACTGCGCAGATAAATCAAGCGCAAATACGGTGTCACGATTAACACAACTCCTGCTGCCAATGCTGCCGGCCAGTACCTGAGCACCACCAACACCAGCACAAAGCCGGTGATCCCAAGAAAAAACGAGAACAACAACACTCGGTAAGCCAATACTTTGCTCCCCGATTGCTCGATCAAACGCGCCAACGGTTCCATTCCAGGTAATGACTCAAGCCCCCGCTCCAGCGGGTTGAGCTTTTTCAAATAGCGCGCTCGTAACAGCGTGCTGATTGCTGGCTGATCCGACTCCGCGGCTATTTCACCGATTCGTTGCTGCAGCCGCCGCCTGACTCGACGCTGCTCGCCGAATACCGGAATTGATAGACTCGCTAACAGTAAAAAAACTGAAGTAAAAACCATCACCAGAATGACGATAAGCTCCGTGGATTCCAATTCGAAATTCATTGCAATACCCTCCCGCTATTCCGGTTCGAACAGCGATGTCGGTAGTTCGATTCCACGCTGTGCCAACCGTTTGTGGAAACCGGGGACAATGCCGGTGGCCTTAAATTCGCCCAAGACATTACCTTTTTCATCAATGCCACGGCGCTCAAAGGTGAACAGCTCCGACATGGTAATGATGTCGCCTTCCATGCCGTTGATCTCCTGAATGCTGACCAGTTTTCGGCGCCCATCTTCCAGGCGGGTCACCTGCAGCACGACATCGATTGCCGAGGCAATTTGTGACCGCAGCGCCCGCGTCGGGAAGCTGATACCGGTCATTGCCACCATGTTTTCGATACGCCCCAATGCATCGCGGGCGTTGTTGGCGTGAATGGTGGTCAGAGAACCATCATGGCCGGTATTCATTGCCTGAAGCATATCCAGAGTTTCGCCACCACGAACCTCACCCAACACAATACGGTCAGGTCGCATCCTCAAGCTGTTCTTGACCAGATCACGCTGAGTTACTTCACCACGTCCCTCAATATTCGGCGGACGGGTTTCCAACCGCACCACATGGGGCTGCTGCAACTGCAGCTCGGCAGAGTCCTCAATGGTAACGATGCGCTCATCATGAGGGATATAGCCGGACAGGATGTTGAGCAAAGTGGTCTTGCCGGAGCCGGTGCCACCGGAAATCAAGATGTTTAGCCGCCCCTTGACCACACCTTCAAGCAACGGCGCAACCACTGCTTCCACCGAACCCAGCTCCACCAGGTTCTGCATCGACAACAGTTCAACCATGAAGCGGCGGATGGATATCTGTGGCCCGTCAAGCGCCAACGGCGGGATGATCACATTGACACGTGAGCCATCTTTGAGACGTGCATCCACCATAGGTGAGGACTCGTCGATATGCCGCCCAACCCCCGAAACAATTCGGTCAATGGTATTCATCAGATGACTATTGCTGCTGAAACTGACCGGGCAGGCTTCCAGCTTGCCAAAGCGTTCCACGAAAATGGAGTTGTAACCGTTGACCAGAATATCGGAGATGGTCGTATCTTCGAGCAAGGGCTCCAAGGGCCCCAACCCCATAATTTCGTCTTCGATCAGTTTCATTATTTTCTGTCGTGACGACGTACTGAACGGCACGGCCTGCTCGTCCATCAACTGACGGCATAGTTCACCAATTTGGCGTCGTGCTTCAGCTTCCTCAAGGCTGTCAATCAGGGAAAGATCCATGCGTTTCAGCAGTTCCTGATGCAATTGAAACTTGCATTCCCGCTCATCCGGCGACAGCGTTTCGATCAGCAGCGGTGGCCGCTCCCGGTCCGGTTTGGACTCCACCTCTGGCGTGGGCACCTCCGTCTCAGCAAGGCGCAGCTTGTTAATCCTGTTACCTAATATCGACATGGCTCAGTCCCCTTTGACCAGGTTAACCAATTTCCCCAAAAGCCCTGGGCGGGCAACAAGCCCGGCTCCCGACACCTGTTCGCTCAATGCATTGAGTGCCCGGCTTATAGGGGCACGGCGCGCCACTTCCAACAAGGGTATGCCATTGTTCAAAGACTCACACACGTGCTTGAAGTCGTTCGGTATCATTAGTATCGACTGATGTTTGAGAGCCTGTCTGATCTCGTCAACGCTGATCGGTGCTGACTTGTCGTACCGGTTCACGACCACCAAAATGCGATGATCAGGGATATCCAGCTCACGGCGCATGACCTCAATCAGACGGGCAGCATCGCGCAGGTAGGTAATGCCCTGCTGCAACACCAGCACCACCTGATCGGCATGCTCAAGTACGGTTGTCGTAATCAAATCAACCTGCCGTGGCAGGTCTACCACCAAATGCTGGTGATCCTTGGCCAACAGTTTGAACAACTGCAACAGTTGTTCACTAGATACTTCATCATTCAACAACAGACGGTCGGGCTCAGAACTCAGTACCTTAAGCCCACTGACATGACGGGCGAGATAACCATCAAGTGCCGTACCGTCCAGATCCTCAACATTTTCCAGGGCCTGTTTGATACCCCGTTGAGGGTTAAGATCCAGATAGTGCGATAGAGAACCAAATTGCAGGTCGAGGTCGACCAATACAACCTTGCGCCGACTGCCATTCGCCAGCTGATGCGCAAGGTTGGTCGCGATCAGGCTGGCACCCGATCCACCCTTGGCATTCATCACTACGGTCAGGCGGGCATTCAGTGTCCCCTGCTGGTCCAGCGTTTCCCGATACAGTTGATCAACGACACGCTGCAGCTCCCCACTTTCCAATGGTTCGGGGAAAAAATCCCGGGCCCCCGCCTTCATCGATAGGCGCATCGCCTGCGAGGGTGACTCGGAACTGACGATCAAGGTCGGTATCCGCATATCCTGCGGACGTGAGCAGAGTGACTCCAGCTCCGCCTGCCAGCACTCGCCGATGCGGAAAATCAGCAGATCAGGCAACCGCTCCAGCCCATGGAGCGGGTCCGAATGGCCATTGCTGATCAAACGGCAACTGATATCCACACCGGCAGGCATCAAGGCCAATGAAGTCTTGAGTTGAGCCAAAGCGTCAGTTGAACGGCTCGCGATCAGAATCGAGAACTGCTGCGCATGCTCGCGCTTGATGCTCGTCGGTTTTTTTACTTCATAGAGCAAGTTCTGTTTCATCATGGCAGCTTTCCTCTCCAGCTGATCGTTTCCGTCAGATACCGAGATAATTCAACCTCTGGGCTGTGGTTAACTCCCGCAAGCTGCTGGGCCTGCTCCCGGAGCATGTACGCCAAGGCTTTCTGCCGGCAGCGTGGTTTCAAACCTCAGCGCATCCAGGGTAATGTCGAAAAACGGAATCAGCATCTGGTGCGTGTAGCCGGTAATACCGGCGCTTACGTAATAGGTATTTGCAGTTGCGGTTGCTGGCGTAATGCCGTCTTCCTGCCAGTAACCGAGCGCAATATTGGCTTCAGTAAAACCGGGGAGTAAAGTGCCCCCGAATGCACCGGTTGCCCGTGCAAAAGCTTGTCCCTCATTTGTTACCGGACAAACCACGGCAATGCGTGCCGCGCGTCGCGTCGCCTCATCCAACACATTCCAGGTAAACATCAACCGGCCAAATTCGATCAGCCCGAACAACACGACAAACAAAACCGATCCGATCAATGCAAATTCAACGGTCGCAATACCCTGCTGACGTGTGCGGTTAGTAATATGCGGCATCATCTCAGCCTCCCCCCAGCACACGCATGCTGATTGAGCTGTCGAGCGTAAATTCCAGATCGATTGGGTCTCCACCGAAGGTCGGTAGCTGCGTGAACATCATCGGCGTGAAATCATATTCCAGATGCACCTGTACCTCGTTCAAGGCAGGCACTTCACAGAACCCCACTCCGGCAGTCGTGAGCCCGGGGAGCACGGCCTCGCCAGCTCCCACCTCTGAACCGTACACAATCAGGTTACTGGCCCGGTTAATCAGGTTATCGGGAAGTGTTCCACCCAGCATAGGGCACTCACTCAGCGTCGACTGCTGACCATAATTCAACTGGGTCGCCAACAGGCGTACCCCGTTTCGCTGCGCCTTGGTCAGGGTGTTGTATTGGTATAACATCCGGCCAACCTCGGCCGTTGCCAGCATCAGCAGCAGCAGTACCGGGAGCACCAATGTCATCTCCACAGCGGCCACCCCCTGCTGACGTTTTTGCCTCCCTTTTGCCTGTCTGCTCATCATGAATCTCCGCTGTCCGTATTGCGAAACAGAACAATCTTGAACGTCGAACTAGGGTCAACCGCGTCATCGGTAAAGGTCCCGATGGCATCACAGCCTTCCGACTCGGTGAAGAACTGGCCGAAAACTTCGGCATCATTACCGACATCAACGTCCTGCATCAGGAAAAAGCACCCAGCGCTGTAGATATGAACATCTTCACTGGTCCCGGATATTTCCCCGGTACAATCACCAATCGGCAATACCAGTTCCCGGCGCTTACAGGCATCGCCTTCGCAGTCGGGAAAGTTGGATGTGTATTCGGCCAAGTAGTCCTGATAATCAAATATACCGTCGATGCTGGTGCTGCCATCCTCACGTTTGATGACCGGTTTACCCTCTGCGTCAAACCCATCCAGAATCAATCGATTGGAGCTTTGGGGAGTAGGCCCGGCAGGAGTCGTACCATTGAAATGGGTATAACTGACTTGATCGGCAGGGGCTTCGTCCTGATTTACCGGCCCCTGATAAAGACCCAACCGCGTATTCAACCCCTGCCCCGTCGGTCCGGCCTTGTTACCGGGTTCGGTATCAGCCGCGTTGTCATCGCCGATACTTGCACACTGGTTCGCCGTACCGGCCAAGGCATCACGCAGATCGGCACCACCGATCCCGTCCAGACGCAGCAATCGGAAGTTCCCCGGGCCTACATCGGTCCCGCTGCCTCCGGCCAGCTTGATCACGCTGATATCAGCCAAGCTGGCAACATTGTTATCGTCGTTATCGGGATAGCCGAAATAAGTGTTAGGGTCGCTGCAGTCATCCTCCGGATTAAACGGGGTATGTGTCCCATCGGTATCACAGCCGCAAGCTAGTATCGGCAACACATCACACACCATCGCGTTGAGCCCTATCGGCCCGGCCACCGCACTGGCACTGACAGCTTTATCTGTCCATCCGACGACCTGTAGCAACCAGGTATCCAGCTCCAAATCACTAACAATGACGCGGACATACGGCAAGGCGGTAGCATCAGGGTTGAAGGGGTTCAACGTGGTCGAAAATTCCACAACCAATGCATTGCCACCCTCGGTGTATGCCGCGTTGAGTTCACCGTTATCAGCCAATCCCATATTACTCATGAAGGTGGCCAGCGCGGCCGCTTCGGCGGAAGCATGTACAACCGCTACGGAGCTGTCCTCCGGGAAATCGGCCATGGTGCGGGCGGCGCTCAGTGCTGCCGCATCAACTGCATTCTGCAATCGGGTCTTATTCAGTAACAGATGCCCACCATCAAGTGCCAGACCGGCCATTGCCAGCAGAGCCAGCATGGCGATGGCGACCAGCACCAGCACCACCCCCTGCTGTTTTTTTCTCATCACTGTTTCGATTCGGCGTTTCATCTTCGCCTCCTTTCAGTGTCCAGGTATAAAACCCTATTCCTGAAAGTTGTTAACGGTTTTTCATCCCTGTTCAATTACCGATATTGATCTTGATATCGCCTGCGATGCCTGTGGCACTTTGCGCTTCGCCACGATAGCCCGTGATCACCTGCTGGGCCTTGTTGCCATCCAGGCGCAAGGATTGCGGGTCGTCCGCTGCATCAGGATTCTGTGTCTGTGCCTGCATCATCGCCTGTACTGCCATGCCCATCGGTTCAGGAGGCGGGTTGCCATACCCGCTGCACCCCTGAATCAGCAGCACAGCTGCGGCGAGAATACTCAGTGTCCAGTTCGATCTATTCATGACTCTGCTCTCCACTCAATGCTTGCGCTACTCGATGCTATGGCCGAAGGTCGACTCTGTTCCGTTGCTGACCGGAAACACTCTGACACTTGAGTCGCCGGACATGTCACCCGCCGTCGCGCCGGTGTCCATGCCTGCAGCCATTGCGTCTGTATCAGCAGCAGCCGTAATCATTCCATTACTGGCATGACGCCCATGGGTGCGCCCCAACAGGTAGAACTCCGCATCGCTGGGTTCGACAAAACCATCCCCCGGAAGCACCAGCCCTTCATTCTTGAAGGGTTTTGCCAGCGTCGGCGTTACCAGGATAACCAGCTCCGATTCACCACTCTCAAACTCCTGACTGCGGAACAGGTGACCCAGCACCGGCACATCTCCCAGCCCAGGAAACTTGTTCACCACTTCACGGGTACTCTGGTTAATCAACCCGGCAATACCGATCGTCTGACCATCACCCAGTTCAACGGTGGCACGGGCACTGCGCTTGGTCAGTGCCGGAACAAAGAAGGTATTACTGGAATCGACGCTGTTATTGATTGAATTGAGTCCGGTCAATTCGGTTACAGCCACGTTTAGACTGAGGTTAATCGTGCCTGAGTCGAGAACCACCGGTACGAATTTCAGCCCAATCCCGAATTCCTTGAATTCTATGGTGACACCATCTTCATTCGGTACAGGTATCGGGAATTCGCCACCGGAGAGGAATTCAGCTTCCTGGCCGGTGAGAGTCGTCAGCGTGGGTTCAGCCAGTACGCGAGCACTACCATTTTCCTTGGCGGCATCAAATGCGATATTAAACAGCAAGTTACTGTCAGCATATTTCGCCAACAATCCCTTACCCACAAAGCCGACATCGCCCAAACCGTCAGCTACAGATCCACCGGTACTACCTGCTCCTATACTCCAGAGGTTATCCCGCGAATCCAGAAGATTGAACTTGAGCCCCATGCGTTTCATCGTGTCACGCGACATTTCCGCCACGGTCACTTTCAGCATCACCTGTTGAGACCCACCGACCTTGAGCAAGTTAACGACTTCGCCTGCCTGGGACGCCCCCTCTCCGGAAGGTTTCTGTAGGAAACTATCTGCCAGGCGTACTGCCATATCCATGGTCCCCACATTGGAAACTTCGCCACTGAGCAGGATCGAGCCTTGGGAAGAGTTGACCCGGATGCTCTCATTGGGTGCCATCTCATAAAGCTTGGATTTAAGGCTGTTCACATCCGGTGTCACCTCCACATCAATGGAAGCAGTCAGCCGATTGCTTTTATCCCACAGCAGGACGTTGGTGGTGCCGATCCCCTTGCCCAGTACATAGATTTGTTGGGAACGCATCACCAGAATATCGGCAACTTCTTCATTGCCGATCGAGACTTTGTGTACCGGGCCATTCAGTTGCACCACCTTGGATTTGTACAAGGGAACCGACAGGTGCTGTACACCCGCATCACTCGATGTGTCGACTGCAGCCGCCTGGAGCCCTTGCCCGGTCAGTAGTGCCAGCAGCAAGATCAGTATGAGCGCGGGCACAAGTCCCTCATACCTCGGATGATCTCGACTTGTACTGGCTGTTTTTTGTTGTATTCGTATAGCCATTGTCCTGTCTCCTCAATCGACCTGTCCTGCTGGCACCGTGTGACTACATGGGTACCCGTTTGCGTTCCCAATTTACCCCTTTGATCACGATGACAGACGGCGGAGCACTGTAGCTCCGGCTCGGTTGTCGTTTCACCGGCACCGGAGCCACAACCGGCTCACCGACCGGCAATGCTTCGGCCACGACCGGGGTCAACGCTTCCTCACTCAGAGGATTACGCAGTGTCAGCTGGATCCGCCCTTCTTCCCGCGCCATCGCCAGTTCTTCCGATTCTTTCGGCGTCAGTTCCAGCGTCACCGCGCGCACAACCACCGGATCGTTCTTGTCCGTCCGCGCTTTCTGATCCACGGCCAACACCTTGATATCCTTGAGTACCGTCTTCGCTTTAACGTTGTCCCCTTGCGTTTTCGTGGCGATGATATCGACATGATTGCCCGGTAACAGGAAACCCGCGACCCCGACCACATCATTCACGCGCACGGTAAATGCCCGTTTTTCAGGATCGATCAACGCCGCCAGTGTTGCACCCTCCTTAAGTTCGCTGAGACGTTCCTGGCGCAAGGCATCACCGGCCAGAATATCCTGGATTGGAATCATCCCTTCCACGATCATCGGGTCGGTGAAGCTGCTGGCCGGTACCAGATCGTCCGGCATCCACTTGATCTTCAAGTGACGCTGTTCAATCGGCTGGCCATAGGGAATATCCATCGCAGCATAGACCACCGGCGTACCCTCTGTTGCAGCCCTATCGGTACTGCCAGGCATCTGCTGTTTCAGCCAGGTATTGGTATATATTGCTGCTCCGGCGGCCAACAAAACCGACAGAACCAGCAGTAAAAATGTTCTCCCTTTAAACATGACTATTCCTCCCGGTTACGGAGTTCGGTGACATCTCCACGTCCGCATCAAGGCTGACGAAGTAGCTGTCCCAGGCCCAGCTCAGTGACTGGGTGTCCAGTGAGGCGGCATCACCGCCGAGATAGCGTACGCGGTCCTGCGCCATGCCCAGCAGATCTCGCGGATGACAAGGACGTAATCCGACCTCGTGCCGTGCATGCAGTTGCGTCAATGCAAAGTCGAGCAGTTCGGGGGTGAAATCGATCCCCTTCTCTGCGCACACCTGCTGCCAGATACGGCTGTATTCATCCGGTTGCAGATAGCCAAAATAGATTTTGTAACCGATACGACGCAGGAAAGCCTCATCGGCAAGATCCAGCGGATTGATGTTGGACGAGAACACCAGTATCTGGTCGAACGGGGTCTGGAAGTGACGTCCTGCCCCCAAGGTCAGATAGTCCTGCTTCTCTTCCATCGGCACGATCCAGCGGTTGAAAATCTCCATCGGTGTTGCCCGTTGACGCCCCATGTCGTCAATAATGAAGATGCCGTTGTTGGCCTTAAGCTGCAGTGGCGCCTGATATTCCTTGGTTACCGGGTTGAAATGCACCTCAAGCATATCCATTCCCAGCTCCCCACCGGTAATGACTTCCGGGCGTCGGCAATTGACAAAGCGAGGGTCGTAACCCTGATCGAACATCAGACTTGGGGCTTGGACTGTTTCCTCAACTGGCTGGTGTAGCAGGGGGTCAAACAGTGAAATCACCTGTTCGTTGACCGAAATCGCATAGGGAATAAGGCAACTATCCGTGAACAGGCCGGTCAGCTTCTGGGTAATGTAGGTTTTGCCGGTCCCGGCCGGACCGTAAATAAACATGGCACGGCCGGAATTCATCGCCGGGCCGAGTTGTTGCTTAAGGGAATCTCGCAGCACCACATTGGTAAACAACTGGTTCATCGACTCGGCAGTCACGTTGGTGTGATGCACGGTCTGTGCAGCCACGACCTCGCGATAACGCTGAATCGGTACCGGGGCGGGCCCCAGATAACCGCTACGGGCGTAGGCATCAATGGCCGATTCCCGTCCCCGCTGGGTCAAGCCATAACTCAGTTCGCGCTTATCGAAGCCCTGACCATGCACATCAATCATGACTTCCTTGCGCAGGAATTCGATCAACACCTCAAGCACAGGGCCTGCAAGTGCCGTGCGCTGCATCAACTGCTTTAACGTCAGCAAGCCCGCATCATAGAGGTGCTTGATCATCAATTCGGTAAGAAAGTGGCGGCTTAAACCCGTCTCGTCCAGTGCCAGCGGCCGCGGCGCCAGTGTACGCAAATGTTGAGCCTGTGAGGTATCGGCTGCCTCGGTAGACCCAGCAGCCGTGAGATTCATCGAGTGGTTCATTGCATCACTCCCAACGCCTGTAGCTGATACCCGATCTGAGTAGTCAGGTGATAAAACTCCAGATTATTGTCGATCAGCCCCTGTTGAATCAGGGTACCGACCGCAATCGAGAGAGAGAAAGGGAAGCGGCGACGAGCTACCGATCCGACTTCTGCCGAAATCAGAGTCCTCGCTGAAATCATCACCAGGTAACGGCGATAGATACTGGCCAGCTCGCCACTGCGCAACACCATATAAAAGGCAAAGCAGCCACCAATCACCAGAGCAAAGCAGGCTGCAGTTAACGCAGGCATCGGCCCAATGAAGGCCCCGATAGCTGCCATCAGTTTGACATCACCGGCCCCCATACCGCCGGTCAGGTAGAATGGCAACAGAACAACCAAACCTACCGCTGCACCCGCGAGGCCGGTATGAACTTCAGTGCTTGGAAGGAAGAGATAACTCAGCAGTAACCCTGCCACCAAAGTACTGAAAGTGAGCCAGTTGGGAATACGGTGGCGACGCCAGTCAAACAATACTGAAAATATTAATATTAGTAGCAGGAGGAGCGTCGAACCATCATAAGTATAAAGCGACAGCATATAGACCTCCCCTTGCTACATGATTTTTACAATCAATTTGTCTAATTCAACATGCATCAGCCTGAGCAGCATCAGCCCCTGTATCTAATGTGGTAGCTAGTGCAGCAATCACCTCACCCACCTCACAGCCCAAGTCGGTAAATGCCACAATCACAGCTGCTGCCACCAGGCTCCCCGCAATTGCATACTCCACCGTAGTCAACCCTTCTTCTTCCTTGATGAAGTCCACAAATTTTTGAGTCATAACATTCATTGGTCCGCCCTCTTTCATTCGTGTGCCCCTCAGGGCCGATGCCGGTGCAACCGCTACCGTAGATAGATATGCGCCGGGTACGTGAGTGACTATAGGCAGGTGAAAGGACGGGTGTTGGAACTATCTTGCACAAAAAATAGGACTATTTTGCAAACGAGTGTTTCAGGCCTGAAACACCAATGGCTTATATCGGTTATGAAACAACACACTACCGTTTTGTATAAAAAAACAGCAAAAAGCCCGCACTAAGAGCCCGGTTTGTTCACTATACTGAACACTATCCGCGACAACGGACTAAGCGGGTGCCCCCACATCGCAACAATGAAGAACCACTCAGTGGGAGACCCACCGTCATGCTTCAACCTGACACTCCAACCCTGTTGTGGTTGGACCTGCGCAGCTCCGACCGTTCGGCAACACTGCTGGAACTGTTCGAACGCCGGTTCACCATCGAACAGCTGGACATCCACCATCCGGTCTATGACAGGCAGCAACTGTCACCCATCGCCATCTGCGTCGACTTTGACTACCCCGACATGCACGGGTTGTCACTGGTGCGGAACCTACACGAAAAGTACCGACTGCCAATCATCATGATGACCGAACAACACTCGGAATCACTGATGCTCTGGGCACTGCGGGTGCGGATATGGGAAATTTTTCTGAAGCCGATGCAACGCTCGGCCGCCGAGCACCAGATCGATGCTCTGTACCGCTGCCTGGCCAACGCCGGTGATGACCCCACCCTTTTGAGTACAGCCAGCCCCATGCTGCGACTGCCGGAAGAATCACGTTTCCACGGCAGCGGCACTGAAGCGCGTACCGTTCACCCCGCCCTGTCCTATATGCAGCTGCATCTGGGCGAGCGCATCAACGAAGAGCAACTGGCACAATTCTGCAACTTGCGCCCGCTGCAGTTCAGCCGCCAGTTCAAAAAAGCATTCGGAGTAACGTTTCAGGAGATGTTGCAGCAACTGCGCATACAGGAGGCAACACGTTTGCTGGAGAACCCCGAGCTGCAGATCCTTGATGTGGCTCTGACCGTCGGTTATCGGGACCATTCCTATTTTTGTCGGGTGTTCAAGAAATACCTGGGGGTGACTCCCAAAACCTATCAGGAGCAGCAGCTGTCACAGCACGCACGCGCCCAGCAGATGGTCGAAATCAAGCTGCAGGCGGTTGCAAATCTGACTTCAGTGCGGCAACAACGGGAAACTGAGCAGTGGAGCCGTCAACATTCCTGTTAACGGCTCCGTATAATCAGAACAGCCTAACGCAGGCGGGGCGCGAAGATCAGCGGCTGTGATCCAGCAGGTCTTCAACTACTTCCTGCTCTTCATGCAGATCATTGTCGACCGGCTTTGACAGCGGCAGAATCAGGTTGAGCAGGATGGCTACCGCGCCACACAGGCTGATGCCCTGAAGACTCAAATCACCTTTACCAACCGCCATGCCACCGATACCGAACACCAGTGTAGTAGCGACAATCACCAGGTTACGCTGCTCAGCCAAGTCCACATGCGCCTTGATCAGGGTATTCATGCCTACCGCTGCGATAGAACCGAACAGCAGGATCAGAATACCGCCCATGACCGGTGCCGGAATGGTCTGCAGTGCCATGCCGAATTTGGCAATAAAGGCCAGGGCAATCGCCACGACTGCCGCCCACACCATCACCACCGGGTTGAAGGACTTGGTCAGCATCACTGCCCCGGTCACTTCCGAATACGTGGTATTGGGTGGCCCGCCGAAGCAGGCTGCCGCCGCTGTCGCGACGCCATCGCCAAAGAGCGTACGGTGCAGGCCCGGCTTGCGCACGTAGTCCTTGCCCGTGACATTGGAGATCGCCAGGATATCGCCCACATGCTCGATCGCCGGAGCCAGCGCCACCGGCACCATGAACAGAACCGCCTGCCAGTGGAAAGCCGGCATCACGAATTCAGGCATGGAGATCCAGCTCGCACTCTGGATCGGTGCGTAATCAACCATGCCGGTAAAATGCGCGGCAACATAGCCCACGACTACACCTGACAATATGGGCAGCAGGCGGAAGACGCCACGTGCCAACACGGCAACCGCCAGCGTGGTCACCAACGCACTCATCGACACCAGCATCGCCTGATCATATGGAAACAGGACCTCGGAGCCATCGCCGCTCTTGCCCATCGCCATGTTAACGGCCAGCGGCGCCATCCCCAGCCCGATAATCATGATCACCGGGCCGGTGACAACCGGCGGCATCAGCCGATGCAGAAACCCGACTCCACGTACCTTGACCGCCAGCGCCAGCAGCATGTACACCGCGCCAGCTGCCATCAATCCACCCATGGTGGCCGCAACACCCCAGTTCTGTACCGAATAGGTGATCGGCGCAATGAACACGAACGACGACGCCAGGAAAATTGGAACGGTCAGTCCGGTCACGAAGTGGAACAGCAATGTGCCAATCCCGGCGGTAAACAGCGCGACGCTCGGGTCGAGGCCGGTCAACAGCGGCATCAGCACCAATGCGCCAAACGCGACAAACAACATCTGTGATCCGGCCAGTACGGTACGCCAGTGAAACGCACTTGGTTGCAGGTTTTGCATCAGCCAATCCTCGTTTATTGGGTGCCGAAGATCTTGTCACCGGCGTCACCCAGACCCGGCATGATGTAGCCCTGCTCATTCAAGCCCTGATCCACCGATGCGGTAAACAACTCCACATCAGGATGTGCCGCCTGTACCTTGGCGATCCCTTCCGGTGCAGCCACCAGTACCAGCGCGCGGATCGTGGTGCAGCCAGCCTTCTTCAGCAGGTCAATGGTCGCGATCATGGAACCGCCCGTCGCCAGCATCGGATCAACGACCAAAGCCATACGGGCATCTATGTCACTGGCAAGCTTTTCGAAGTAGGTAACCGGTTCCAGAGTTTCTTCATCACGGTACAGGCCAACCACCGAAATTTTCGCACTGGGTACAAGTTCCAGCACACCGTCGAGCATGCCCAGACCTGCACGCAAAATCGGCACCACGGTGATCTTCTTGCCCTTGATCCGCTGGGCTTCAATGTCACCGCACCAGCCCTTCACCGTGTATTCTTCCAGCTCCATGTCCTTGGTTGCTTCGTAGGTCAGCAAACAGCCCACTTCAGCGGCCAGCTGGCGAAAACTGCGGGTACTGATCGTACTGGAACGCATCAGGCCCAGCTTGTGCTGAACCAGGGGATGTTTGATTTCGTGGACATTCATGCAGGGCAGCCTCTTCATGCAGCGGACAGTTATGACCAATGTCCGGCTTGACAAAAAATTCTCGGCAAGATTAACGAATGATCAGCCATCTGTCATCAAAGAACCCCTGCATATTGCCCCGCCAGCCAAACCTGAGTAACCTGCTCACTTTTTTTACAATCAGGCCGTCGCCCCTGCGGCCCACTGACCATTGCGGAGCAGGTTCCATGAGCACCATCAGTGCTGACGAAATCAAGAACGTCTATATCGAGGCCGACCTTTTACACAGCCAGGCCGAGGTTGACGCTGCCATCAGCAAAATGGCCGCCGAAATCACTGCCGAGCTGGAAGACAAGGACCCTGTCATCTTCGCCGTCATGAACGGCGGGCTGGTAATTGCCGGCCAACTGCTGACCCGGCTCAATTTCCCGTTGACTGCCAGCTACCTGCACGCCACCCGCTACCGCAACAGCACTTCAGGGCAGCAGCTGGAGTGGAAAGTACCGCCGATGGTCGACTTCAAGGATCGGCCCGTGCTGGTCATTGACGACATCCTTGATGAAGGCCACACCCTGGCCGAAGTGATGGACTATCTCAAGGCAGAAGGTGCCGCCTCGGTGCAGTCTGCGGTATTGGTCGATAAAAAGCATGATCGCAAGGCACGCCCGGACTTGCATGCCGATTTCGTTGGCATCGAGATCATCGACCGCTACATCTTCGGCTATGGCATGGACTACAAAGGCTACTGGCGCAACGCCCCCGGCATTTTCGCTGTAAAGGGAATGTAATCAGCGCTTGCCATCGGTCACCGGCTGGTTACAATGCAAGGGTCTGAATATATTTGACAGGGTTTGCATGACGGAAATGGTCATTCTCACGCTGTCAGCCACGGCCTTGGCCACTTGGCTGCTGCGTTTGAGACGCAAATCGCTCGCCGCACGGGACTGTGCCGCTCTCCGCGACTGCGTATTTATGAGTGATGGACGGGTAATCGCGCCGGATAAATAATATCGGGCACTTGATCCCTGGCGATACAGAAACGGAGCCTACATGGCTCCGTTTTTTTATGTCCTGATGAACGTATGTCCTGAACAACGCCAAGCGGATAACGCGGCTATTGCCCCGCTTCCAACTCCTCGTACAACAGCACAAATTCCTGGGTCAGCTTGTGATTCGGAGCCATGTAAATCAGCGGCCGTGCTTCATTATGGGATTCCTTCATCTTGACCGACGCCGATAGTCGTGTCGCCAGCACCGGCAGATTTTCCGCTATCAATCCGGCCACTATTTTCTGCGGCAACGATGCCCGTGGCTGGTACTGGTTAACCACAATACCCTCCACTTCGAGTCGGTCGTTGTGATCAGCCTGAGTCTCACGCACGTTATTGAGCAGGTTATACAGCGCCTGACGGGCAAACTCGTCACAGTCGAACGGAATCAGACACCGTTCGGCCGCCACCAGTGCCGATAAGGTAAAGAAATTGAACGCTGGCGGCGTATCGATGTAGATTGCCTCGTATTCTTCGGCCAGCTGTTCAATAGCATCACGCAACTTGTAGATCTTGTGCTTGCTCTCAAGTTTCGACTGTAAATCACCCAGCTCCGGGTGCGACGGCAATATCGACAGGTTAGCGAACGGTGTCGCATGCACAAAAGCATCCGCTGATTTCGGCTTGAGCTGGAAACTCAGTGCCTGCTCAAAGAAACCGTAGGCATCGGTTTCGGGCACATTTGAATCATCGCCCAGTAAATAGTGGGTGGAGTTGCACTGCGGATCCAGGTCCACTACCAACGTGCGCACACCCCGGCTGGCACTGATTGCTGCCAGGTTAACCGCGATGCTGGATTTACCCACACCGCCTTTCTGATTGAATACCACTCTGCGCATAACGCTGGTTCTCCGTACTTATCCCTGAGACAGAAGATCACGCAAGTCGATGATCGCGGCATTGGCCCGTGAAATATAGGACGCCATGACCAGCGAGTGGTTGGACAGAAAACCGAATTCGGTGCCATTCAGGATCATCGGACTCCAGATGGTAGACTGGGTCGCTTCCAGCTCGCGGATGATCTGGCGCACACTGGCGCGGGCATTTTTCTTGTCCAGTGAATCACCGAAATCATGTTCAATCGCTTCCAGCACATGAATCAGCGCCCAAGCCGTGCCCCGTGCTTCGTAGAACACGTTGTCGATCTGCATCCAGGGCGTTTTGATTTCAAGCTCGTCCCCAGCCGCGGTCGCCTGGCGACCGGCACTGTCACCGGCCAGATCGGTATTGATACGACGCTGACCGACACTGGCACTCAGACGCTGGGACAAGCTGCCCAGGCGGGTCGACACGTCGCCGAGCCAGTCACGCAGATTGTCGGCACGGGCATAGAACTGAGCGTCGGGCTGATCGACATCGCTCAAGCGCAACTGGTAATTGCGCAGATGCTTCAAGGCCTTGCGGTATTCGCTCTCGGTAGAGGGCAAAATCCAGTTGCGGTGGTCAAAATGCAGCATCGGTTCGGCTTTGGCTAAAGCCGGATCTTCGGTTGATTGGGACTGGGAACGGCTGAAGCTCTTACGCAGTGCTCGACTCATATCACGCACCTGCACCAGCACACCAAACTCCCAGGCAGGGACATTGTCCAGCCAGAGTCCCGGTGGGGCCACATCATTGCTGAGATAACCACCTGGCTTGTCGAGCAGTGTATCGATCATATGAATCAGCGTGGCCGTGGTATATGCACCGGTCACAGGTACTTCCGTTTGTGTCTGCTGGCGCGCCTGTACCGCCACATCAAAGCGCTCCGGTTCAACACTCCAGTACATGCCCAGTATTGCGGCCAACAGCAGCCAAAGCACGACTGCCGCAAGCACTAACTTGAGCCGTTTCGCCGAGTTGATGCTGTCCCACAGGGTTAACCAGAACCGTTCTAATCGTTCCACCCAGATACTCCTTGTTCGAATAGGGTCCCACAGGGGCCTGCGGGGTTTGATGCTGCATTGCACTATGGCGAATTTCTGCAAACCGGTCAATTACACTACATTTATGGCCGTGTCATTGCGTAACGACAGGATGCTGGCCTATATAGGGCTAACTTCGGCAAACTCGCTGCTAACAACCGAAAATTAATAGTGTGGCGTAGACAGCGTTTTCAGATTCATGCACACTAGTCGACCTTAGTTTTACCCCTTGGCAATCACGATCTTTGCGGAGCATCTGCATGGCTCACATCCTGGTTTTGAACGGTCCCAATCTGAACCTTCTCGGAACCCGGGAGCCCGGCATCTATGGTGCTACAACGCTCGCTGAAATCGAGCAGCAGATCCAGTCGCACGCCAAGTCACTGGGGCACTCTGCCGAGTGTTTCCAGAGCAATGCCGAATTTGAGCTGATCGAGCGGATCCACCAGGCTCCCGCTCAAGGCACCGCGTTTATCATCATCAACCCGGCCGCCTTCACTCATACCAGCGTTGCCATACGCGATGCCCTGCTGGGTGTCGGTATACCTTTTATTGAAGTTCATCTATCGAATGTGCATGCCCGTGAACCGTTCCGCCAGCATTCCTATCTGTCGGACAAGGCCGTGGGCGTCATCTGTGGACTCGGCCCTGCCGGGTACCGGTTTGCACTTGAAGCGGCACATCAGCGCCTGGCGTCGGCCCCGCTTTAATTCGATAGCGTCACCCTTAAACATCAGAGTCAGAGAAGCCGTCTTAGTATGGATATTCGCAAAGTTAAAAAACTGATCGAGCTGTTGGAAGAATCCAACATTAACGAAATCGAGATCAAGGAAGGCGAAGAGTCTGTCCGCATCAGCCGTGGCGGCAGCCAGATCATCGCAGCACCGGCACCGCAGTACATGGCTCCGGCACCTGCAGCACCCGCTCCTGTTGCTGCACCGGTTGCTGAAGCGCCGGTTGAGCCGCAGTTGGCCGGTCACGCTCTGCGCTCACCCATGGTCGGCACGTTCTACCGTTCACCGTCTCCCTCTTCAGGCCCGTTTGTCGAAGTCGGCCAGAGCGTCAAAGCCGGTGATGTCATCTGCATCGTCGAAGCCATGAAAATGATGAACCAGATCGAAGCCGACAAGTCAGGTGTGATCGAAAGCATTCTGGTTGAAGACGGCCAGCCGGTCGAATTCGACCAGCCGCTGATCACCATCGCCTGATTGCTGAGCAAGGATTTTCACTATGCTGGATAAAGTGCTGATTGCAAACCGTGGCGAGATTGCGTTGCGCATCCTCCGCGCCTGCAAAGAGCTGGGTATCAAGACCGTCGCCGTCCACTCGGTTCCTGACCGCGACCTGATGCATGTGCGTCTGGCCGACGAAGCCGTGTGTATTGGTCCTGCCTCCTCAACGCAGAGCTACCTGAACATTCCGGCACTGATCAGTGCGGCCGAAGTCACCGACTCCGTCGGCATTCATCCGGGCTACGGTTTCCTGGCAGAGAACGCCGATTTTGCCGAGCAGGTTGAACGCTCAGGCTTCACCTTCATTGGCCCTCGCGCTGATACCATTCGCCTGATGGGCGACAAGGTGTCCGCTATCGAAGCGATGAAGAAAGCCGGCGTCCCGACCGTTCCCGGTTCCGACGGCCCGCTGCCGGAAGATACCGAAGAGCTCTACAAGATTGCCCGTCGCATCGGCTACCCGGTCATCATCAAGGCGGCTGCCGGTGGTGGTGGTCGCGGCATGCGTGTGGTTCACACCGAAGCGCACTTGGGTAACGCCGTACAGGTAACGAAATCAGAAGCCAAATCCGCTTTTGGTGACGAAACCGTGTACATGGAGAAATTCCTCGAGAAGCCGCGTCACGTCGAAGTTCAGGTTCTGGCCGACGGTCAGGGTAACGCCATCCATCTGTACGACCGTGACTGCTCCATGCAGCGACGTCACCAGAAGGTGGTTGAGGAAGCCCCGGCTCCGATGATCGATGAAGCGGCTCGTGCCAAGGTACTGAAGTCCTGCGTCGACGCCTGCATCGAGATCGGCTATCGCGGTGCCGGTACGTTTGAGTTCCTGTACGAAGACGGCAAGTTCTTCTTCATCGAGATGAACACCCGTGTCCAGGTTGAGCATCCGGTAACGGAAATGGTCACCGGCGTGGATATCGTCAAGGAACAGTTGCGCATCGCCTCCGGCCTGCCGCTGTCCTACACCCAGGATGATATCAAACTGCGCGGTCATTCCATCGAATGCCGACTCAATGCCGAAGACCCGAAAACCTTCATGCCGAGTCCTGGCAAGGTGACCCACTTCCACGCAGCCGGCGGCAATGGCATCCGTGTGGATTCTCACCTGTACAGCGGCTATACCGTGCCGCCGCACTATGACTCGCTGATCGCCAAGCTGATCACGTTCGCTGATGACCGTGAAACCGCACTGGCGCGCATGGAAAGTGCTCTGGATGAGACCCTGATTGAGGGCATCAAAACCAATATCCCGCTGCACCGGGAAATTGTACGCGATGCCAACTTCGCTCGTGGTGGCGTCAATATCCACTACCTCGAGAAGAAACTCGGTCTGTAAACGGCCGGTCGCAGCCCGGGGCTCCGGGCTGCTTTCCTCCCCCGCACACCACTTCCATTCCTGCTCTGCGCAGGTGATCCCGCCGCTATTTTATGTATGCTGACGCACGCCTTTGGGTTTTACCTGTCGCATACTTGTTACATAATTGAACGACCGAGTAAAAAGGAGCCGACGCATGCCCTGGCTACAAATCAAAGTTTCCATCCCACCCGAGCAGGCCGAAGCCTACGAAGACCTGTTGCTGGCCGCCGGTTGTGCTGCTGTTACCTATCAGGATGCTGCTGATCAGCCGATCTTCGAACCGGATCTGGGAACAACCCCTCTGTGGAGCGATACCGTTGTAACCGGCCTGTTCGCCGCCGAGCATGACCTGCGTGAAACACTGCAGTTGCTGCAGGCTGCGCAACAGCAAATCGCAACCGGTCAGACAGCACTGCCTGAGTTCAAGGCCGAGATTCTGGAAGACAAGGATTGGGAACGCGAGTGGATGGACAGCTATCACCCCATGCGTTTCGGTAACCGCCTCTGGGTCTGCCCCAGCTGGCGCGAAGCCCCGGAACCCGACGCGGTCAACCTGATGCTTGACCCCGGCCTGGCATTTGGCACCGGTACTCACCCCACCACTGCACTGTGTCTGGAATGGCTCGATGGCCAAACCCTGACTGAACAGCAGGTGGTCGACTATGGTTGCGGCAGCGGCATTCTCGGTATCGCCGCCCTGCTGCTCGGAGCCCGTCACGTACAGGCCGTGGATATCGATCCGCAGGCACTGACCGCGACCCGTGACAACCTGCAGCGTAACCAGCTGCCGGATGCCGCGCTCGATACGTACTTGCCGCTACAGGCTCCGATACTGGAAGCCGATCTGCTGGTGGCTAATATCCTGGCCGGGCCGCTGTGTGAGTTGGCACCGACCCTGGCGGCACGTGTACGCCCTGGTGGTAAAATCCTGCTATCCGGACTGTTGTCCCAGCAAGCAGATGAGATAAGATCCACCTATAGTCAATGGTTTAAAATGGACGAGCCCGGTGAGCGCGAAGGCTGGATACGCATCAGCGGGACCCGGCTGCAGGAGAGCTGATACTTGGTCATAACGCGCTGCCCCGATTGTCATGCCCGCTTTCGTGTGACCGATGGTCAGTTGATGCTGGCCGGGGGGCAGGTGCGATGTGGTGCCTGCCTGAGCGTCTTTGATGCTCAGGCCCATGCGTTGCAGCCACCATCACAGCCACCTGCGACGGTGGCACCGGCTCCTGCCGTAACAGCCAACGCGACACCGGCAAACACGATTGTCGAGCCCCCTGTCGAGGCATCGACCACACCTGACAGCAAGGCTTTCATCGCCACCGAGGCTATCGCTCCGGCTACCCCGACAGCGGCCCCGGCCTCCCCCCCATTGCCCTTCCGCGCCGAACCAATTGCCCTGCACAGTAATGCCATTAAGGACAGCAGTCCATTGGCAACCGCTGGCTGGCTGCTGCTCAGCCTGTGCGCCACCCTGATGCTGGCCGTACAGCTGCTGTGGTTTGAACGTGCCCATCTCGCCAGCCGCCCCGAACTGCACAGCATCTATGCCCTGCTGTGTGAGCAGGTCGACTGCAGCCTGACCCGCAACACCTTGAACCTGATCGAAAATCAGGGACTGCATGTACAACCGCACCCACAATATCGGGATGCGCTCAGTGTTTCCCTGCTACTGGAAAACACGGCCGCCTTCAGTCAGCCCTGGCCTGCGCTGCAGCTACGCTTCACCGATCTCAAGGAACGTCTGGTTGCCCAGCGCACGTTCCAGCCGGAGGAGTATCTGGATACCGCCAGCATCGACCCGCTGCGGATGCCGACCGGGCAACCGGTACAGATCGCGCTGGAACTGGCGTCCCCCGGACGTCGGGGTGTCAGTTACGAGCTGAAGCTGGTTCCCGCCCGCCAGACACCGGCAAAATAGGTTATTTTTTCATCAGAAACGGTTGGCCCTAAGAGGCCGAAAGAGTATCATTGGCCGCCTTCCGAAAGTTGACTCTGATTTGTTGCAGTAATGCCACGAATGGAGTTTCTTTTACCTTTTTGACAGGATGCGGCATGTTCAGGATCGGCCCATACAGCATTGACAGTCGGGTGATTCTGGCCCCTATGGCCGGGGTAACCGACCGTCCATTCAGGCAGCTCTGTCGTCGTATGGGGGCTGGCTTGGTTGTGTCCGAAATGGTCACCTCCGACAGCAGTCTCTGGCACACCCGCAAATCCAGCTTCCGGTTGGATCATAGTGGTGAAGCCGAACCCCGTTCAATCCAGATCGCCGGTGGCGACCCTGAGATGATGGCGGAAGCCGCACGGCTGAACGTAACCAACGGCGCACAAATCATCGACATCAACATGGGCTGTCCGGCCAAGAAGGTCTGTAACAAGGCCGCCGGTTCAGCACTATTGCGCGATGAAGCTCTGGTTCAGGACATTCTCCACGCCGTCGTCGAAGCCGTGGATGTGCCGGTGACCCTGAAGATCCGCACGGGCTGGTGCCCGGATAGCCGCAATGGCGTACGTATCGCCGAGATGGCTGAAGCGTCCGGCATTGCAGCACTGGCAGTACACGGACGTACCCGCGCAGACGCCTACCGTGGCGAGGCCGAATATGACACCCTCGCCCGTATCCGGCAGGCCATCACTATTCCCCTGTTCGCGAATGGCGATATCGACTCTGCACACAAGGCTGCCCATGTTCTGGAACAGACCGGTGCCGATGCCGTCATGATCGGCCGTGCGGCCCAGGGACGCCCCTGGATTCTTGGCCAGATCGATCATTATCTGCGCACCGGCGAACTCAGGCCAGACCCGGATATGGATGCCCAACATGAGATTCTCCGCGAGCATCTACATGCCTTGCATCAGTTTTACGGTGAGTACCTGGGGCTGCGCATCGCGCGCAAACACGTAGGCTGGTATCTGCAAAACAGCCACGACAACCGGGACTTTCGGCAACATTTTTTTCAACTTGAAACCGCATCAGATCAAGTGAACGCCGTGGACGCGTATTTTGCAGCCCGGCGTGATGCTGCTTGATCGCTGGATTGGGTACAGAAGTACAGTGGATACCAAAGACTTGAAACAGACAAAAAACAGCGCACCGACGCAGATCCCGCAACAGACACTGCGTGATACCGTACACCAGTCCCTGACCAGCTACTTCAAACAGCTGGACGGTCAGCCTGTTACCGATGTCTATCAGATGGTTCTGTCCGAAATCGAAGCCCCGCTGTTTGAAAGCGTGATGGCCTACACCAAGGACAACCAGACCAAGGCATCCGAAGTACTGGGCCTGAACCGTGGCACCCTGCGCAAGAAACTGAAACAGTACGGCCTGCTGTAACGAATTCATCTCGAACTGGAACGCTTAACATGTCTGAACAGAACACCACCCCGATTCGCCGCGCGCTGATCAGCGTGTCGGACAAAACCGGTATTGTTGATTTTGCCCGCGCACTGACTGCCGAGGGTGTCGAAATCCTGTCTACCGGCGGCACCTACAAGCTGCTGTGCGACAACGACATCGCCGCCGTTGAAGTCTCCGACTACACCGGTTTCCCGGAAATGATGGACGGCCGCGTCAAGACGCTGCACCCGAAAGTACACGGCGGCATTCTGGGCCGTCGCGGCACCGACGACGCCATCATGAGCGAGCATGGCATTCAGCCGATCGATATGGTTGTGGTTAACCTGTACCCGTTCGCGGCTACCATCGCCCGTCCGGATTGCGACCTGCCGATGGCAATCGAGAACATCGATATCGGTGGTCCGACCATGGTGCGTTCTGCAGCCAAAAACCATAAAGATGTTGCCATCGTCGTCAATGCATCTGACTACGACAGCATTATTGCCGAGCTGAAAGCCAACAGCGGTCTGGGCTACAAAACCCGTTTCGATCTGGCTGTGAAAGCGTTTGAGCACACCGCCGGTTATGACGGCATGATCGCCAACTACCTGGGTGCCATCGTTGAAGGCGACGAAGAGGTACCGGCCGACTTCCCGCGTACGTTCAACACCCAGTTCATCAAGGCGCAGGACATGCGTTACGGCGAGAACCCGCACCAGCGTGCGGCGTTCTATGTCGAACCCAACCCGTCCGAAGCCAGCGTGGCTACGGCCCGTCAGTTGCAGGGTAAAGAACTGTCCTTCAACAACGTGGCCGACACCGATGCGGCTCTGGAATGCGTCAAGCCGTTCCAGGAACCGGCTTGTGTCATCGTCAAGCATGCCAACCCCTGTGGCGTCGCCGTCGGTGGCGACATTCTGGAAGCCTATAACCGTGCCTTCCAGACCGATCCGACTTCGGCCTTCGGCGGCATCATCGCCTTCAACCGCGAGCTGGATGGCAAGACCGCTCAGGCGATCGTCGACCGTCAGTTCGTTGAAGTGATCATCGCCCCTACCGTCTCCCAGGAAGCCTCCGACATCGTTGCTGCCAAGCCGAACGTGCGCCTGCTGGCCTGCGGTGAATGGAGCAAAGAACGCATTCACGGCTTCGACTACAAGCGCGTCAACGGCGGCCTGCTGGTGCAGGACCGTGATCTGGGCATGATCGACGCGTCTCAGCTGAAGATCGTCACCCAGCGCCAGCCGAACGAACAGGAGATACGCGACCTGTTGTTCTGCTGGGAAGTGGCCAAGTACGTCAAGTCCAACGCCATTGTCTATGCCAAGAACGGCCAGACCATCGGTATCGGTGCAGGCCAGATGAGCCGTGTGTACTCCGCCAAGATCGCCGGTATCAAAGCCGCCGACGAAGGCCTGGTGGTACCGGGGTCTGTCATGGCATCCGACGCCTTCTTCCCGTTCCGTGACGGCATCGATGCTGCTGCCGAAGCCGGTATCACTGCGGTCATCCAGCCGGGTGGTTCCATGCGCGATCAGGAAGTGATCGACGCAGCTGACGAGCACGGCCTGGCCATGGTCTTCACCGGCATGCGCCATTTCCGTCATTAAAAGCGCCACTAAGACAGGGATTTGAACATGAATATTCTGGTTATCGGTTCCGGCGGTCGTGAGCACGCGCTGGCCTGGGCTGCGGCAAAAGATGCAGCCGTTGAACGTGTTTTCGTAGCACCCGGCAATGCCGGCACTGCCACTGAAGCCAAGGTCGAAAACGTCGCTATCGACGTGATGGATATTGACGCGCTGGTCGCTTTTGCCCGTGACAATGCCGTTGCACTGACCATCGTCGGCCCTGAAGCCCCGCTGGTTGCAGGCGTTGTCGATCGTTTCCGCGAAGCCGGTCTGGCCATCTTCGGCCCGACCGCCGGAGCGGCACAGCTGGAAGGCTCCAAAGCGTTCACCAAGGATTTCCTGGCCCGCCAGCAGATCCCGACCGCTGACTATCAGAACTTCACTGAAGTCGAACCGGCACTGGCTTATGTCCGTGAAAAGGGTGCCCCGATCGTGATCAAGGCCGACGGCCTTGCCGCAGGCAAGGGCGTTATCGTCGCGATGACCCTGGAAGAAGCCGAAGACGCCATCCGCGACATGCTCGCCGGCAACGCCTTCGGTGATGCAGGCAGCCGCGTTGTTGTCGAAGAGTTCCTCGACGGCGAAGAAGCCTCCTACATCGTTATGGTCGACGGCGACAATGTGCTGCCGATGGCCACCAGCCAGGACCACAAGCGTGTCGGCAACGGCGACACCGGTCTCAACACTGGCGGCATGGGTGCTTACTCACCCGCGCCCGTGGTGACAGCGGAGATCGACAAGCGCGTGATGGACGAAGTGATCATGCCGACCGTCAATGGCATGAAAGCGGAAGGCAACGAGTACACCGGCTTCCTGTACGCCGGTCTGATGATCATGGCCGACGGCACACCGAAAGTGATTGAGTACAACTGTCGCTTTGGTGATCCGGAAACCCAGCCGATCATGCTGCGCCTGAAATCCTCGCTGGTTGCCCTGTGCCAGGCGGCACTGGACAAGAAGCTGGATCAGACCACTGCAGAATGGGATGCACGCAAATCCGTTGGTGTGGTAATGGCAGCCGGTGGTTACCCTGGCGACTACGCCAAGGGCGACGTGATCAGCCTGCCGGACACCTGCCCGGAAGGCAGCAAAATCTTCCACGCCGGTACTCAGCTGGATGACAACGGCAACGTGGTCACCGCAGGGGGTCGTGTACTCTGCGTCACCGCACTGGGTGACAGCGTGACTGAAGCTCAGCAGCGTGCCTACGCGCTGTTGAAAGACGTCAGCTGGAAGGATGCCTACTTCCGTACCGATATCGCTTACCGCGCTATTGCACGGGAAAACGGCTAAGCCTTATCGAGTGTTGAAACAGCCGCCTTCGGGCGGCTGTTTGCATTCCCGAGAGCACCATGATGAACCTTGAAATATGGATCGCCCTGTTCGGCACCGCCGTACTGATCAGTCTATCACCCGGCGCAGGTGCCGCGACGGCCATGAGTGCCGGTCTCACCTACGGCGTTCGTGGTGCAGGCTGGACCACCTTCGGGCTGATGGCCGGTTATGCCATACAAATACTGATTGTGGCTGTCGGCCTGGGCAGCCTGATCGAGAGCTCCCCCGAACTGTTCACGACGATCAAATGGGTGGGCGTTGGCTACCTGGTCTGGCTCGGTATCCAGTTCTGGCGTCAACGGCAAAGTGCCGATATTGAATCCCAGATCTCGGCCCCCGGACCAAAGCGTTTCTGGCAGGCTGTACTGGTTAATACCACCAACCCCAAAGGGATCGTATTTCTGGTTGCACTGATGCCTCAGTTCATCGATCCGACGCTGCCGCAACAGCCTCAGCTGCTATTGATCAGTGCTACACTGCTGCTGACCGATGTGTGCATCATGACCGGTTATAGTGGCTTGGCTGCCACTTTACGCCACCGCTTTGCCGACCCTGTCGCCATGGTTTGGCAGCAGCGCATCGCCGGTAGCGCACTGATTGCAGCGGCCATGGCGTTATCGCTTGCCGCTCTGTAACCCTCAGGAGAAGGCAGGATGCCCAGCGCACACATACATGGAGTTCTGGTTGCTGCTCTGATCGCTACTCAGGCCATGGGCCTGAGCGGTTGCAGTCTGCGTCCATCACCCTCCACAGCGGTAACCGACGCGCCTTACTGCCTCCGTGCCGGTGACAACCAAGCATTCGATTGCACCGCTCCAGCCTTGCCGGTGCGCGACGTGCGCGACCCCCTGGCCCCTGCAACACAGGTTAATGATGAAGAGCTGATGACCTTGCTGGCCGAAATCAAACGCTGGCTGGCGCATCGCAAGCTGACACTGCAAGGGCACACCCTGCCACCTGAACCGGCTCCTGCAACCGCAACACCGGTAGCATCACCGACTGCCTCACCATCACTGCCCCGCCCCTGGTTGCTGATACTGGACGATTTCTCCCCGCAATCATTGCAGCGCACCAATTCCAGGCCTGCACCCTGAGCACCTTCCGACCCCGCTGCCATTGGCGCAATGCTGCACCCGCACACAACCATTGAGTTCACAGTAAATCTTTGATCGTAAAGCTGTACTTTGACCACCGCTGTGCTATTCCAAAGGTATCGGCGCTGCGATCCACAAGATCCGACATCGCCGCTTTTCATATCCGTTTTCCGATTTGGCTTGACCACGGAGGACCCCGTTATGTTGAAGCAGATGGAAAACGCCGGCTTGACCGACCTGCATTTCGGTCTGGATCCGGCAACAGGCCTGAGGGCGATCATCGCCATTCATTCCACCGCACGCGGCGCGGCCATCGGTGGCTGTCGCTTTATTCATTATGCCCGCGAACAGGATGCCATTACTGATGCCCTGCGGCTGGCCCGCGGCATGAGTTACAAGGCGGCACTGGCCGGACTGCCACACGGCGGCGGCAAGGCTGTCGTCATCCAGCCCGAAGGTGACTTTGATCGTACAGCCTTGATGCAGGCATTCGGCCGCTTTGTCGATCAGCTGGGGGGGCGTTACATCACCGCGATGGATAGCGGCACCGAAGTCGACGATATGGATACGATCGCCAGCAGCACGCGTTATGTCAGCTGTACCAGCGCCAGCGGCGATCCGTCCCCGCACACCGCTTTGGGTGTATTCGAAGGCATCAAATCAGCCGTACAGCACCGTCTGACACGCAGTACCCTGCAAGGGCTGACCGTCAGCATCCAGGGCCTGGGACATGTTGGCCACGCCCTGGCAGCCCATTTGCACAGCGCCGGAGCCCGTCTGATCGTGACCGATATTGATCCCGCCCGAGTACGCCGTTGTGTTGAAGAGTTTGGTGCCGAAGCGGTCGATGCCGATGCCATCTACGATGTTGAGGCCGACATCTTCAGCCCTTGCGGACTCGGTGCCACGCTCAATGCCGACACCATTCCCCGACTTCGGTGCAGCATTGTTGCCGGCTGTGCCAACAATCAGCTGGCGACCGATGACGACGGTAACCGCCTGCAAGCACGCGGCATTCTGTATGCACCGGATTACGTCATCAACGCCGGTGGACTGATCCACGTTGCTCTCCACCACGCCGGTCAGGACGGTGCGCACCGTGATGCCAAGATCCGTGAGATCGGCACAACGCTGGCTCACCTGTTCAGCGAGGCCGAGCGCAGTGGCCAGTCGGTGCACCATGTCGCCGATCTGCACGCTGAAACATTACTCAAGGCCGCCGTATCCGAATCTGCACAGGAGCGTCACCATGCATGAGATCAGTTACCGGGGTGAAATCCGCCTGACCCGTTACCTGGATGAGTCGGGTGCACCACTGGGCGACATGCCCGACTGGGCCTGTGGCGAACAGCCATGGGTACATTATTATCAGCAGATGGTGCTCGCTCGCCAGTTCGATACCAAAGCCATCAGCCTGCAGCGCACCGGTCAACTGGGTACCTACGCTTCACTGCTTGGTGCGGAAGCGATTGATGTGGTGTGCGCTTCACGGATGCAGACCGAAGACGTACTGGTGCCCTATTACCGCAATCATGCGATGCAGATGATTCGTGGCACGCCGATCGCTCGGTTGCTGCAATACTGGGGGGGCGACGAGCGCGGCAGCAGTGCCCCGGAAATGCAGCATGATCTGCCCAACGCCGTGCCCATCGCCACCCAGTGTCTGCACGCCTGCGGTGTCGCCACTGCACTCAAGTTGCGCCAGCAGCATCAGGCCGTCTTGACCGTTATTGGTGACGGCGGCACCTCCAAGGGCGATTTCATGGAGGCACTGAACGTGGCCGGAGCCTGGCAACTGCCCGTAGTCTTTGTCATCAACAACAACCAATGGGCCATTTCAGTACCGCGCAGCAAGCAGTGCATTGCCCCAACGCTGGCACAAAAGGCGCTGGGTGCCGGCATCCGCGGCGAACAGGTCGACGGCAATGATGCCATCGCCCTGCATGATGTGGTTGGTCAGGCACTGGAACGTGCTCGTGCCGGCAAGGGACCAACCCTAATCGAGGCACTCAGCTACCGCCTGTCGGACCATACCACCGCCGATGATGCCACCCGCTACCGCTCGGCGGATGAACTGAAGGCCGCCTGGGCACGAGATCCGGTGGCCCGTCTGCGCCATTGGCTGCACCAGCAAGGGCATTGGGATGAAGCACGCGAGCAGGCCTGGCAAGCGGAGACCAAACAGCTGATCGAGGCTGCCGTGGCTGATTACCTGGCTCTGCCGGCACAGCCGGTCGATGACCTGTACGACCATTTATATGCCGAGTGCCCGCCAACGCTGGCGGTACAGCGTGAGCAGGCGCGCGCCAAGCAGGCACGGCATGAACAGGGAGGAAGCGGCCATGAATGACAACGCCATTACGCTGCTGGAAGCGGTCAATCTTGCGCTGGCCCGCGCCATGGCCGACGATCCCGACGTTGTACTGCTGGGCGAGGATATTGGCACCAACGGCGGCGTATTCCGCGCCACCGCAGGCTTGCAGGAACGTTTCGGCGAGCGCCGGGTGATCGATACCCCGCTGGCGGAAACCATGATTGCAGGGCTCAGTGTAGGCATGGCCACGCAGGGCATGCGCCCGGTAGCCGAAATCCAGTTCATGGGCTTCATCTTTCCCGCCTTCGAACATTTGGTCGCTCATGCCGCCCGCATGCGTGCCCGCACGCGCGGACGCCTGAGTTGCCCGATGGTGTTGCGTGCGCCCTTCGGTGGCGGCATTCATGCACCGGAGCATCATTCAGAAAGTACCGAGGCGCTGCTCGCCCATATTCCGGGCCTGCGGGTTGTCATCCCCTCTTCACCGGCGCGAGCCTACGGGCTGTTACTGGCCGCCATCCGCTGTGATGATCCGGTTATTTTTCTGGAACCGAAACGGATCTATCGAGCCAGCAAAACCCTGATTGAAGACAACGGTCAGGCACTGCCGCTGGATACCTGTTTCACTCTGCGCGAAGGCAGCGATATTACCCTGATCAGCTGGGGAGCGATGATCAGTGAAACGCTGGATGCCGCCGACCGCCTGGCCGCTGAAGGAGTCAGCTGTGAAGTCATTGATGTCGCCACGCTCAACCCGATCGATCACGCCACGCTGGTGGCATCGGTCAGCAAGACCGGCCGCTGCGTCATCATCCATGAAGCCCCCCGCCACGGTGGCATGGGTGCCGAAATCGCGGCCACGCTGGGTGAACAGGCCCGTGCCGCACTGCTGGCACCTCCGTGCCGAGTCACCGGCCATGACACCCTGATGCCCTACTACCGCAACGAGCAGCTCTACCTGCCCGACACGGACGATATCGTCACCGCAGTCAAAGCGACAATGGAGTATGTGGAATGAAATATTTCAAATTGCCTGATCTGGGTGAAGGTCTGCCCGAAGCCGAAATTGTCGAATGGCACGTCAGTGAAGGCGATACGGTGGAGGTCGATCAGATTCTGGTCGCCGTGGAAACCGCCAAGGCCATTGTCGAGGTGCCCTCTCCTCAGGCCGGGGTCATTAGCCACCTGTTTGGTGCTGCCGGCGATACCATCCACACCGGCGAGCCACTGGTAGAGTTTGCCGGCAACGAAGACGCTGACAGCGGTACGGTTGTCGGTCAGCTGAGCCGGGCCAAGAGTACGGACAGTCAGCGCGAAAGCTTCATCATTGGTGCCGCTCCCAGCAGTAAACAGGCAGTGGGCCAGCGTACCACCGCCGCAGTACGGTCGCTGGCCCAGCGGCTGGATGTCAGTCTCGACACCCTGCACGGGTCGGGTCCCGAGGGACGCGTAACCGTTGAAGATGTCGAACATGCCGCCAGTCTGGATCAATCCGTTGGTGCTCCTGAAGCCCTCAAGGGCGTGCGCAAACAGATGGCTCGCACCATGGCCCAGGCACATGCCGAAGTGGTGCCGGTCACTCTATGCGAAGATGCCGATATCGATCATTGGCCGGAGGGCAGCGATATTACCCTGCGTCTGATTCAGGCGATCGGTGCAGCCTGTGAAGCAGTGCCGGAACTGAACGTCTGGTTCGACGGCCATCAACTCGCACGTCGGCACCACCAGAAGATCGACCTCGGTGTTGCCGTCGATACCGAACAGGGGCTATTCGTGCCTGTGTTACGAGATATCGGCAACCGCCCGTCTGCGGACCTGCGTGCAGGACTCGACCGGCTCAGAACTGATGTGCGTGCCCGCTCAATCCCGCCAGCGGAAATGCAGGGCGCGACCATTACCCTGAGCAATTTCGGCACCCTGGCCGGACGCTACGCCAGCCCGGTGGTCGTCCCACCCCAGGTCGCCATCGTCGGAGCCGGTGTCATCCGCCGCCAGCCGGTCGCCGTAGACAATGACGTACAGGTCCACAAAGTGATGCCGCTATCGCTGACCTTTGACCATCGAGCCGCCACCGGGGGCGAAGCTGCACGTTTCATGCAGGCATTGATCCAATCCCTGTCGGCGTAACCTGATCATCACCGCCTTGCACGACTGAACGAGTACGGGATACAGAACGTATTCCGTACAGTACGGTCGATATTAATAAGGGAGGTGAAATCGATTTATTACACGCGTCTTTGCCCTTGACTCCCGCTAATCTGGACTACACTGAAATTAGCGAAGAACGCAGCCCACTGGTTCATAAGCGTTTGAAATTTCAGTGGCTAGCGCAAATAACAGGAAGGTGAGCATGAGTATATTTGACCACTACAAAGCCCGTTATTCAGCGATCCAGCAGGAAGAAATGAGCCTGCAGGAATATCTCAGCCTGTGTAAGGAAAAACCGGAGGTTTATGCCAACGCACCTGAGCGCATGCTCAAGGCGATCGGTGAAGCGGAAGTCGTTGATACTGCGCGGGATCCGCGTTTGAGCCGTATTTTTTCCAATAAGGTTATCAAGCGCTATCCAGCTTTCAGCGAGTTCTATGGCATGGAAGAAGCGATCGAGAACATCGTCTCCTACTTCCGCCATGCGGCGCAGGGGCTGGAAGAGAAGAAACAGATTCTATATCTGCTGGGTCCGGTCGGCGGCGGCAAGTCTTCATTGGCCGAGCGCCTCAAGCACTTGATGGAACACATTCCCTTCTACGCGATCAAGGGTTCTCCCGTCTTTGAATCACCACTGGGCCTGTTCAAGCCCGAGGAAGACGCTGAAATTCTGGAACAGGAATATGACATTCCGGCGCGCTACCTGCGCGGTATCATGTCGCCCTGGGCCGTCAAGCGCCTGCATGAATATGGCGGCGATATCACCAAATTCAGGGTGGTAAAACTGTTCCCGTCCATTCTCGATCAGATCGGGATTGCCAAAACAGAGCCTGGCGACGAAAACAACCAGGATATCTCCAGCCTGGTCGGTAAGGTCGATATCCGTAAGCTGGAAGAATATCCACAGCACGATCCTGATGCGTACAGTTTTTCAGGCGCACTTTGCCGCGCCAACCAGGGCATCATGGAGTTCGTCGAGATGTTCAAGGCGCCGATCAAGGTGCTGCACCCGCTGCTGACCGCGACCCAGGAAGGTAACTACAACAGCACCGAAGGCATGGGCGCCATTCCCTATGACGGTATCCTGCTGGCCCACTCCAACGAATCCGAGTGGCAGACTTTCAAGAACAACAAGACCAACGAAGCGTTCATTGACCGTGTATACACCGTGAAGGTGCCGTACTGCACCCGGATCACGGAAGAAGTGGATATCTATGCAAAACTGCTGGAAAACAGCTCACTGCACGAGGCCCCCTGCGCACCTGACACCCTGAACATGCTGGCCCAGTTCACGGTATTGTCACGACTGAAAGAGCCGGAAAACTCCAGCATTTACTCCAAGATGCGGATCTACGACGGTGAAAATCTCAAGGATACCGACCCCCGCGCCAAGTCGATGCAGGAATACAAGGACGCCGCCGGCGTTAATGAAGGCATGGACGGCCTGTCGACCCGTTTCGCCTTCAAGATTCTCTCCAAGGTCTTCAACTTCGATCCTACCGAAGTGGCCGCCAACCCGGTTCACTTGATGCATGTGCTGGAACGCGAAATCGGCCAGCAGCAGTTCCCCAATGAAGTGCAGGAACGTTACATCGGGTTCCTTAAGGAGTTCATTGCGCCGAAATATATCGAATTCCTCGGCAAGGAGATCCAGACCGCTTATCTGGAATCCTATTCCGAATATGGCCAGAACATCTTTGACCGCTACGTCACCTATGCGGACTTCTGGATTCAGGACCAGGAGTACCGTGATCCGGAAACCGGCGACATCCTCGACCGCCAGGCGATCAACGAAGAACTGGAGAAAATCGAAAAACCGGCCGGAATCAGCAACCCGAAAGATTTCCGCCACGAAATCGTCAACTTCGTATTACGTGCCCGCGCCAGCAACAATGGCAAGAATCCGGCCTGGAACAGCTATGAAAAAATGCGTTCCGTCATCGAGAAGAAAATGTTCGCCAATACCGAAGACCTGCTGCCGGTAATCTCCTTCAACCCGAAAGCATCGTCCGACGATCAGAAAAAACATGGCGAGTTCGTCAAACGCATGACCGAACGCGGTTACACCGAGAAGCAGGTGCGCCTGTTGTCCGAATGGTATATCCGCGTACGCAAATCGCAATAAGGAGACCGCGCGCCACACACTGAAGGAATTGAACCGAACAGCCACGCAGCAACTTCCATACGTGGCTGTTTCTCCGGGAGCCGGATATATGAGCTATATCATCGATCGCCGTGAGAATGCGAAGAAGAAAAGCACGGTCAACCGCCAACGCTTTTTGCGTCGCTACAAGCAGCACATTAAAAAGGCTGTTGAAGAGGCGATACACGACCGCTCGATCAGGGATATCGATCAGGGCGGACAGGTTACCATCCCCAAACGGGACATCTCCGAGCCGGTGTTTCACCATGGTGAAGGCGGCCTGCGCCATAAAATTTTCCCTGGCAACAAGGAGTTCGTGGAAGGCGACGAATTCAAACGTCCCGAAGGTGGAGGCGGCGGTGCTGGCCAGGGCAAAGCCAGCAACCAGGGCGAAGGCGAGGACGAATTTACCTTCAACATCAGCCAGGAAGAGTTTCTCGACTTCATGTTTGAAGATCTGGAGCTGCCCTGGATGGTGCGTAAGCAACTGAAGGATGCCACTTCATTCGAGACCCGTCGTGCCGGCTTTACCAGCAGCGGTTCTCCGGAAAAACTGCACATCGTACGCTCACTGCGTGCTGCACACGCACGCCGCATCGCACTGACCGACAAGGACGTTCGCAAGCAGATCCGTGTCCTGCGCAAGGAGCTCTGGGCGCTGGAAGAAACGCCTGCAAGCCCCGAACGTACCGAGAAAATTGATGCGTTGCGTGCACAGATTGCCGTGCTGGAAAAGAGTTCACGCAAGCTGCCCTTCCTCGACGACTTCGATCTGCGCTACACCAACCTGGTCCGCGTGCCGCTGCCCTCAAGCAAGGCGGTGATGTTCTGCATCATGGATGTCTCAGGCTCAATGACCCAAAGCGTCAAGGATATCGCCAAACGCTTTTTCATCCTGCTGTATCTGTTTCTGAACCGGAACTACAAGCAGATAGAGGTGGTGTTCGTACGTCACCATACACATGCCAAGGAAGTGGATGAGCAGGAATTTTTCTACTCTCGGGAAACCGGTGGCACCATTGTGTCCAGCGCCCTTTCCATGAGTGCCGATATCATTGACTCACGTTACCCGCCGGAAGACTGGAACATCTATATCGCCCAGGCCTCCGACGGCGACAACTGGGACGGTGATTCAGCCACCTGCAGCAAGATTCTGACCGAGCGCATTCTGCCCAAGACTCAATATTACGCCTACGTCGAGATCACCACCGGTCCACACCAGAATCTCTGGCATGAATACGAACATGTCCATGAGGCCTTTGAGGAACGCTTTGCCATGCAACAGATTACCGATGCCGGTGAGATTTATCCGGTGTTCAGACGTCTGTTCGAGAAACGTACGGAGGGAGCCCATGAGCCGTCGTAAAGCATCCCAACCGATTTCCACCGGGTCTGACTGGACCTTTGAATTGATCGAGGCATACGACCGTGAAATAGGCCGTATTGCCGCTGATTTCGGACTGGACACCTACCCCAACCAGATCGAGATCATTACCTCCGAGCAGATGATGGATGCCTATTCATCGGTCGGTATGCCGCTGAACTACAACCACTGGTCATTCGGCAAGCAGTTCGTCGATACCGAACAGAACTACAAGCGTGGCCGCATGGGGCTGGCCTATGAGATTGTCATCAACTCCGATCCCTGCATCGCGTATCTGATGGAAGAAAACACCATCACCATGCAGGCGCTGGTGATCGCCCATGCCTGTTATGGCCACAACTCCTTTTTCAAGGGCAACTACCTGTTCCGCACCTGGACCGATGCCAGCGCCATTATTGACTACCTCCTGTTTGCCAAGAACTATATCCGTCAGTGCGAGGAAAAACACGGCGTCGAGGAAGTGGAAAAACTGCTCGACTCCTGCCATGCGCTGATGAACTACGGGGTCAACCGATATAAACGTCCACGTCCGCTGACCGCCGCCGAGGAGCGTGAGCGCCAGCGTTCGCGGGAAGAGTACATCCAGAGCCACCTGAATGATCTGTGGAACACCACCGTACCGCAACGTATCGATGAGGAGGCTGGCAAATACCCACGCTTTCCCGCTGAACCCGAAGAAAACATTCTCTATTTCATCGAAAAGAACGCCCCACTGCTGGAGCCCTGGCAGCGTGAAGTCCTGCGTATTGTGCGCAAGATTGCCCAGTATTTTTATCCGCAGAAACAGACTCAGGTGATGAACGAGGGCTGGGCATGCTTCTGGCATTACACCCTGCTGCATCAGCTGTTCGATGAAGGCCTGGTCACCGACGGCTTCATGATGGAGTTTCTACATTCGCACTCCAGCGTTATCTATCAGCCACCATTCGACAGCCCCTACTTCAATGGCATCAACCCCTATACGCTGGGTTACCACATGATGCAGGACATCCGTCGTATCTGTGAGCATCCCACCGATGAAGACCGCGAATGGTTCCCTGATATTGCCGGCAGCGACTGGCTGAAAACGTTGGATCAGGCCATGCGCAACTTCAAGGATGAGAGCTTTATCCTGCAGTTCCTGTCGCCCCGACTGATCCGCGAACTGAAGCTGTTCTCAATCATGGACGACAGCAGCCGCCCGACACTCAAGGTCGACGCCATCCACAACGAGCGCGGTTATCGGGCCATACGCGAGTCGCTGGCAGCCCAATACAATTTGGGCAACCGCGAACCCAATATTCAGGTCTACAACGTCAACATCCGTGGCGATCGTACGCTGGCACTGAGGCATTACATGCACAACGGTCAGCCCATGGGAGAATCCACCGATGAAGTGCTCAAACATCTGCACCGCCTGTGGGGGTTTCAGGTTCAGCTCGACTCGGTGACACCCGATGGCACCACCGTGAAATCCTATGCCTGTCCGGCGCAAGAAGCATCAGTTGAGGCGACCGCTTAGAGATGGCTATACTGATAGCCATCTACCCATGGAGAATATGAGCCCGTTATGGACTGTCTGTTTTGTAAAATCCTCGACCGGGAAATTCCGGCCGAGGTCGTCTATGAAGACGACAAGGTTCTGGCCTTCCGCGATATCAATCCGCAGGCACCGTTCCACTGCCTGATCATTCCGCGCAAGCATATCGCTACGCTGAACGATATTGCGGATGCAGACCAGGCTCTGGTTGGCCACATGATTCAGGCGGCCGCCACTATTGCCCAGCAACAAGGATTTGAGCAAGACGGCTACCGCACCGTGTTCAACTGCAACACGCACGGGGGCCAAACCGTCTACCACATTCACCTGCATCTGCTCGGAGGCAAGCCTATGGGCTGGCCTCCCTATCAGGACACACTGAAAACTCCCGTAACCAACTAGACACTGCCGCCGGGTCTCCTGTACCCGGCTTGCCTCACCGCCTTGCCCACGATCAAGCCCAGCGCCGGTATCATCCATTTAATGTTGCACTGCGTCATAAAGCGTTCATTATGGAACTCTAGTCTTGGCCATTAGATAAGCAGAGGGATTTTTCATGTCGACTACAGCCGATTCGCCCGTTACCACCGAAACACCTCCCATGCATAACCAGCTCGAGTTTTTCATCGAGCAGGCACGCAAGGCAGGCCCGATTCGTACCGCCGTCGTCCACCCCGTGGACCACAACAGCCTGCTGGGTGCAATCGAAGCGGCTGAACAGGGTCTGATCGAGCCCTTGCTGGTCGGCCCCGAATACAAGATCCGTGCGGCGGCAGAGATCGAGAATATTGATCTGACGCCTTATAAAATCATCAGTACCGAGCATAGTCATCAAGCAGCAGAATGCGCCTGTGATCTGGTGCGTCAGGCCAAGGCCGAAGCCTTGATGAAGGGTAGCCTGGGCACCTCCGAACTGCTCAGTGCCGTCGTGCACAAAACCAAGGGCATACGCACCGAGCGTCGCCTGAGCCATGTCTTCGTATTCGATATCCCCAACTACCACAAACCCCTGGTGATCACCGATGCCGCCATCAACGTGGCACCGGACCTCTGGGTGAAACGCGATATCGTGCAAAACGCGATCGATTTCTGTCACTCCTTGGGCAATGCGCAACCCAAAGTGGCAATCCTGTCTGCGGTGGAAAAGATCAAACCCAATCTGCAAAGCACCATCGATGCCGCCGCACTGTGCAAAATGGCGGACCGAGGACAGATTACCGGAGCCATTCTCGACGGCCCGCTGGCCTTCGATAACGCGATTTCGCTACAGGCGGCGCTCGACAAGCATATCAACTCACCCGTGTCCGGTGATGCCGACATTCTGCTGGCACCCGACCTGGAAGCCGCCAATATGATCGCCAAGCAGTTGATCTATCTGGCCGATGCCAAGTCCGCAGGCCTCGCCGTAGGTGCGCGCGTACCGATCATTCTGACCAGTCGCGCCGAAGGCACACTGGGCCGCCTGGCATCCTGCGCACTGGCTTCGTACATGGTCAAGCATGCTCAGGGAGTCAAGTGATGGATACCATCCTCACCGTCAACGGCGGCTCTTCCAGCCTTAAGTGCGGTCTGTATGCCCTTCGAGCTGGCGAGCTGCACTGCCTGTTTCACCTCAAGGTAGAAAATTTGCTGGGTGAACGTACCCTGTTCAAGGTTCGTGACGAACAGAACTCGGTGCTGGATGAACAGCTACTGGATTGCCAGGCGGTAGCCCATGACGCGCGTCACCAGTTTGCGCTGCAGGCCGTTCTGCAATGGGTGGAGGCGCATTTGCCCGACTCACACCTGATCGCCACCGGTCACCGTGTGGTACATGGCGGCGACCTCTTCAGTGCACCGGTATTGCTGGATGATGACAAACTCGAACAGTTGCAGCAGTTCATCCCGCTGGCCCCGCTGCATCAGCCGTACAACCTGAAACTGGTCGAGGCCTGCCGCCTGCTGGCACCGGAACTGCCGATCGTGGCCTGCTTCGACACCATGTTCCATGCGGCACAACCTCGCCTCGAACGTCTTTATGCCCTGCCGCGTCGACTGGTCGACAAAGGCGTCCACCGCTACGGTTTCCACGGTCTGTCCTATGAGTATATCCAGCGCCAGCTAACGCTGGCCGGTGCCGGTCATTTTAAAACGGTCGCTTGCCATCTGGGCGCCGGTGCCAGCATGTGTGCCATCGGCCAGGGTCAGTCCATCGCCTCCAGCATGGGCTTCACTGCCGTAGAAGGTCTGCCGATGGGCAGTCGTACCGGCAACCTGGACCCGGGTGTACTGCTTTACCTGATGCGGGAAGAGAACATGGATGTGGATGCACTGGAACACCTGCTTTACAAGGAAAGCGGCTGGCTGGGAATTTCCGGCATCAGTTCCGATATGAAAACGCTGCATGCGGCCGATGATGCCAACGCCGAAGAAGCGATCGATCTGTTCTGCTATCGCATCGCGCTGGAGATGGGACGCCTGACCGCAGCACTGGAAGGGGTCGAACAACTGGTGTTTTCGGGCGGTGTCGGCGAAAACGACGCCGACGTTCGCGCCCGCGTCCTGCAACGCTGTGCGTGGCTTGGAATCAAGCTGGACACCGACGCCAACCAGCGCAACGCAGGCATCATCAGCACACCCGACTCAACCGTGACCGTACGCGTGATCCCCACCAATGAAGAAGCGATGATCGCCACGCATGTCACAGAGCTGTTGCACTAAGGTGATGAGGGGTGGCGGGCTCAGCTCTGAGCCGCCGCCCGCTGTCTGACCGCCTCGAACAGGCATACGCCGGTAGCCACGGAAACGTTCAGGCTGCTGACTTCTCCGGCCATGGGAATGTTGATCAACTGATCACAATTCTCACGGGTCAAACGACGCATGCCCTTGCCTTCCGCGCCCATCACCAATGCACAGGGACCGGTCAGGTCGGTCTGATACACGCTGGCTTCCGCTTCGCCAGCAGTACCCGTGATCCAGATGCCACGCTGTTGCAATAACTGCAGGGTACGCGCCAGATTGGTAACCTGAATATAGGGCACCACTTCGGCTGCACCACAGGCAACCTTGGCAACAGTCGCATTCAACGGCGCGGACTTGTCCTTGGGCGCAATCACCAGCGTGACTCCGGCCGCATCCGCCGTACGCAGGCAGGCACCGAGATTATGTGGATCGGTAACGCCATCGAGAATCAGCAGCAGCGGCGCTTCACCGGCATAATCCAGCAGAGTGTCCAGCGCCTTTTCCGACAGCGCCTTGATCGGCTCACATTCAGCAATCACACCTTGGTGACGCCCACCACCAGTGCGCAGATCCAGCTGTGCTTTCGGCTCTTCGACCACTTTGATATTCAGGGTCTCGGCGGTGTCCAGCAGCGTCTGCACACGCTCATCACGTCGCCCCTGCTGCACCCACAAGCGGCGTACACGGCCGGGGTTACGGTTGAGCAAGCTGGTTACGGCATGCAGACCAAAGATATCGGTTTGACTCATGGGACTCCCAAGGGTGCAATCAGAGGAATTACGGCTGCCTATTATGCGGTAAAACCAATAAAAAAGCCGCCCATTGGGCGGCTTTCTCATACCTGCGGAGTGGATCAGCCCGCGAGGCCCGCAAATACCTTATCGCGGATATCATCAACGCTACCAACACCTTCTACGTAAACGTAGGCCGGTGCATTGGCATCACCGCGCTCGTTCCAGCCACGGTAGTAATTGATCAGCGGTGCCGTCTGCTCGTGGTATACCTTCAAGCGCAGACGCACGGTTTCTTCCTTGTCATCTTCACGCTGCACCAGCTCGTCACCGGTCACGTCATCAATGCCTTCCTGCTTAGGCGGATTGAATACGACATGGTAAGTACGACCTGACGCCGGGTGTACACGACGACCGCTCATGCGGTTAATGATTTCAGCATCGGCAACGTCGATTTCAACAACGGCATCAATATCAACACCGGCGTCTTTCAGGGCATCGGCCTGCGGCAGCGTGCGCGGGAAACCGTCGAACAGGAAGCCCTTGGCGCAGTCAGCTTCGGCAATACGCTCTTTAACCAGACCGATAATGATGTCATCGGAGACCAAACCGCCAGCATCCATCACTTCTTTTGCCTGTTTGCCCAGCGGAGTGCCTGCCTTGACTGCGGCACGCAACATGTCGCCCGTGGAGATCTGCGGAATGCCGTATTTTTCAGTAATGAACTGGGCCTGTGTGCCTTTGCCCGCTCCGGGTGCTCCAAGCAGAATAATGCGCATTTATTTTGTCTCCTGAAAGTTATTGTAATCGGTATAACGGTGGCGCAACGGCAACACACTGCCTGCCATTGCGCTAAAATTCGCTGTCGGCATCACTGCAGGCTATAACTACAGCCGCTATAGACACAATTCGACATTAGACCTAGCACCTGCCGGACCGTTGACAAAGCACTCGAGAGTACGCAAAGCACGAAAGTGATTCAACCCCCTTTTGTGCGTCGCAATCAGCCGGTATTGCGCATACCGGCCGAGATCCCGGCCATGGTCACCATCAGTGCCTGCTCCAAACGCTGGTCCGGCTGGTTGCGGTCACGGAACAGCAGTTCGGCCTGCAACACATGCAGCGGGTCGATGTAGGGATTACGCACCTCAATCGATTGGCGAATCACGCCGTTGCCCGCCAACAGGCGTGATTCCTGCTTGATCGCTTTGACCTGCTCGACCGCTTGCTGCAGGCGACTGCGCAGGCTCGACCCGAGTACGCGCAGTTCGGCCGATACCAAACGGCGCTCATAATAAGAGCAGATATTCACATCGCTCTTGGCCAGCACCATCTCCAGCATGTCGATCCAGGACTGAAAGAACGGCCAGTCACGGTACATTTCATGCAGCAGTGTCAGCTGTTCATCTTCCACCGCCATTTTCAGTGCGGCACCGGAGCCAAGCCAGGCGGGCAGCATCAGCCGCGTCTGTGTCCAGGCAAAAATCCAGGGAATGGCCCTGAGACTTTCGACGCCGCCATCCGCCTTGCGCTTGGCCGGCCGAGAGCCCAGCGGCAATTTGGCCAACTCCTGTTCCGGCGTCAACGCCCTGAAATAGGGCACGAACTGTGGCTCTTCACGTACCAGCGAGCGGTAAATTTTCATGCCACAGTGGGCCATGCTATCCATCAATTCACGCCAGGCCGCGTCGGGCTCCGGCCCCGGGGTCAGCGTCGCCTTGAGCACAGCGGTGGTGTACAGGGTCAAGTTGCGCACGGCAATTTCGGGAATGCCGAACTTGAAACGGATCATCTCGCCCTGCTCGGTCACACGCAGGCTACCGCCCACCGACCCCGGAGGTTGGGCCAGAATCGCGGTATGACTGGGACCGCCGCCACGGCCGACGGTACCGCCACGGCCATGAAACAGGGTCAGGCGCACACCCTCGCGCTCGCACAGTTCGGTTAGTGCCGCCTGCGCCCGATACTGCCCCCAGGCGGCGGCCAACTGGCCGGCATCCTTGGACGAGTCGGAATAACCGATCATGACTTCCTGATGGCCATCGACATAGGTGCGATACCAGTCAATGGCAAGCAGCGCACCGATGCAGCCGGGTGCATTATCCAGATCATCCAGCGTCTCGAACAGCGGGACCACCCGCATGTTATGTTCAACCCCAACCTCCTGCAGCAGCAAGTTGACCGCCAGCACATCAGAGGGCTGGCTGGCCATGGAGATTACATAGGAGCCCAGGCTGTATTCAGGGTTGGCAGCGATCACCCGGCAGGTGTTGATCACTTCTGCCACGTTGGCATCTGGCTGCCAGTTGTGCGGCAGCAAGGGACGGCGCGACTGCAGCTCCTGCAACAGAAACGCCTGCTTGCGTTCTTCTTCCCAGTCGGAATAGTGTCCCAATTGGTAAAAGTCGGTCAATGCATCAAAGACTTCGGCATGTCGATCAGCGTTCTGGCGCACATCCACCCGCACCAGTGTCAGGCCGAAACAGGCGATCCGACGCAGCAGGTCTTCCAGCGCACCGGACGCGATGCAGCTCATGCCGGACTCTATCAGGGAACGGTGGCACACCTGCAGCGGCACCAGTATTTCGTCCAGATCGCTGATCCAGCGTTCAGGGTCCGTAGGTGTGCCCTTGAGATAAGCCTCAATGCCATTGCGGGTTTCCAGCAAGCGACTGCGCAAGCGGCCAAGCAACTCGCGATAGGGCTCCGGGTGACTATCGGTCAGGTGCCGCAACTCTGCATTGGCAGCGTACATCGACAGTTCGCCGCGCAGCTGGTCCACATCACGGGCATACAGATCAGCAGCCATCCAGCGTGCTAACAACAGGACTTCCGAAGTAACGGCCGCAGTCACATTGGGGTTGCCATCACGGTCCCCTCCCATCCAGGATGAAAAGTGGATCGGACTGCAGGTCAACGGCAGGCCAACACCGAGTTCAGACTGCATACGCTTGTCCAGCAACCGCAGGTATTGCGGCAATGCCGTCCACAGGGAGTTTTCGATAACGGCAAAGCCCCATTTGGCTTCTTCGACGGGCGTCGGCCGGTGCTGCCGGATCTCATTGGTGTGCCAGATCTGGCTGATCAGCTGGTCCAGCCGCGACTGCACCGGCTCACCACGATCTCGCTGTTTCAGCGTTGCGGCGATGGCATCGTATTTCTGAATCAGGGTGCGGCGATTGACCTCGGTCGGGTGGGCCGTCAACACCAGGTCAATACTCAGGTTCTGCACACATTCGAGCACCGCTTCGGGACTCAGCCCAGATGCCTTGAGCTCGGCAAACAGCTGGTCCAGCTGCTCAGCATCTTCATCACCGGCCGTTTGCAGGTGGCGTCGAACCCGGTGGTGCTCTTCGGCGATATTGGCCAGGTTGAGAAACTGGGTGAAGGCACGGGCGGTCGGCAACACCTCGTTCTCATCGAGGTCGTCCAGTGCCTGACGCAGGGGTTCCTGGCTGGCGTCTTCAGCCAGTCGTGCCGACTTGGCCAGTTTGCGGATATGTTCAACGCGCGCCAGAAACGGCGAGCCTAAATGGGCTTCCATGGTGCGCCCCAGGCTCTCGCCAAGAATGCGGACATCATCACGTAGTGCTTCATGCAGGTCACTCATGCCTTCCCCTCAGTTCAGGTTCCATACCTTCGATGCTAACCGATTAAGCCGGTTGGCCGATAGCGCCATTGGTATGAATTGAACGCGGCGGAAGGTACACCTTACTCAGGTATCAGAGTCCATGAGCCTTGGCCTCGTCCCACCAGATATCCAGCTGCTCAAGGCTCAGCTGCTCCCAGTCCTGCTCATTGGCACGAACTTGGGCTTCGACATGGCCGAAACGGCGCTCGAACTTGGCATTGGTATTCCGCAACGCCTGTTCGGGATCGATATCGAGATGGCGGGCCAAATTGACCTGCGCGAACAGCAGATCCCCGATCTCTTCTCGGGCGTTGTCGTCATCCCCCTGCGCCAGGGCCTGACGCAGCTCGCCGATCTCTTCTTCAATCTTGTCCAGCACGCCGCCGACGTCTGGCCAGTCGAAACCGACGCGGGCGGCACGGCGCTGCAACTTGGCTGCCCGGCTAAGTCCCGGCAGATTGAGCGGCACATCGTCAAGAATACCGCCACGGGCCTTGGCATCGCGTTCCTGCTGTTTGATCGCTTCCCAGTTGCTGTTGACCTGAGCCACTGCAACAGCATCCCCACCACACCGATCAAGGGTACCTTCGGGGAACACGTGCGGGTGTCGACGGATCAGCTTGGCCACCAGCTGGTCGATGATGACATGCAGGTCAAAGCCTTTCTGTTCATCGGCCAGACGGGCGTAAAATACGACCTGGAACAACAGATCTCCGAGTTCGTCACGCAGGTGCTCCCAATCCTCGCGCTCGATGCAGTCGGCCACTTCATAGGCTTCTTCCAGCGTATGCGGCACGATGCTGGCAAAGGTTTGCTGCAAGTCCCAGGGGCAACCGGTTTCAGGGTCGCGCAGCGCATCCATCAGCCGGATCAAGTCATCAAGGGTGTAGCGCATCAACGACCTCCACTGCGTTCACGGTGTACATCCAGCACATTGGGGACCTGGTTGATCTTATCCATCAGCCGCCCCAGACGCTCCAGCCGCGGGATTTCAACGGTCATGGTCAGCTTGGCCATGTTGTTCTTGCGATCTGTCAGAGTGTTGGCGGCCAGAATATTCAGCTTTTCGTTGCTCAGCACCAGCATCACATCACGCAGCAGGCCGGTACGGTCAAACGCCTCAATGGTGATATCCACCGGGTAGGTATGCTCGTGCTCATCGCCCCAGTCAACGCTGATGACGCGATCGGGTTCCTGCTCACGCAGCGTCATCAAATTGAGGCAGTCCTCATGGTGCACGGAAATACCACGACCCTGAGTGATATAGCCCATGATCGGGTCACCGGGCACCGGTTTGCAGCAGGTCGCCAGTGATGTCAGCAGGTTGCCGACACCTTCGATATTGATGCCACTGCCACCCTTGCGTGGTCCCAGCGCTGCACGACTGGTCGGCAGTTCCAGATCCAGCTGGGTCTCGTCATGTTCAGGCTCCAGCTGACGCTGAGCTTCATGGATAATCTGTGACAGTCGAAGATCACCGGCCCCCAGCGCAGCGCAGAGGTCTTCCGATGTCTTGTAGTTCAGGGCCACGGCAATCTTGTCCAGACTGATCGCCTGCGGATCCAGTGCCAGACGGCGGAACTCGCGCATGATGATGTCGCGGCCAGCGTCAGCATTCTGCTCCTTGGCCTGCAATTTGAACCAGTGTGCAACCTTGGCGCGCGCACGCGAAGTGGTAACGAAGCCATAGTTGATATTGAGCCAGTCACGCCGCGGAGACTCTTCCCGCGAGGTCATGATTTCGACCTGGTCACCGGTTTTGAGAGGCTTGTTCAGCGGGATGATGCGGCCGTTGACCTTGGCACCGCGGCAACGATGCCCCACTTCGGTATGGACTCGATAGGCGAAGTCCACGGCGGTAGCCCCCTTGGGAAGGTCGATGACATGCCCTTCCGGAGTGAAGACATAGACCCTGTCCTGCACGACGTCACCGCGCAGCATATCACCCAGAGCTTCGGTGTCGCCCAGATCATCATGCCATTCGAGTACCTGACGCAACCAGGCGATTTTCTCTTCATAACCATCGCCACGAGACTGGATGTCCGTGCCCTTGTACAGATGGTGGGCACATACGCCCAACTCGGCTTCTTCATGCATGGCAAACGTGCGAATCTGCACTTCCAGCACCTTGCCTTCGGGCCCGAATACCGCCGTATGCAACGAACGGTAACCATTCGGTTTGGGCGAGGCAATGTAGTCGTCGAATTCGTGCGGAATGTTGCGCCAGAGGCCGTGAACAATGCCTAATACGGTGTAGCAGTCGCGAATCTCGGGCACCAGAATACGCACGGCACGCACATCGTAAACCTGGCTAAAATCGATATTCTTGCGCTGCATTTTGCGCCAGATGCTGTAGATATGCTTGGCGCGCCCCATGACATCGCCGTCGATACCCGCATCCGAAATGCGGCTGCGCAGCAGCTCGACAACCTGATTGATGAACACTTGCCGATCGAGGCGCTTTTCATCCAGCAGACGGGCGATATGTTTGTAGTCGTTGGGTTTGAGGTAGCGGAAGGAAAGGTCTTCCAGTTCCCACTTGATATGTCCGATGCCCAGCCGGTGTGCCAGCGGTGCATAGATATCGAAGACCTCACGCGCCACCAGATACCGCTTCTTGCGGTCACCGTTTTTGACCCCACGGATCGCGCAGGTACGTTCGGCAATCTTGATCAGTGCGACTCGTACATCATCGATCATCGCTACCAGCATCTTACGCACGTTATCAACCTGCGCGGTGCTGGCACCGAGTACGGCGTCGACGGAGCGGGGATTCTTGCGACTGCCGATGGCGGCCATCTGCAACACGCCATCGATCAGGTCGGCGATATCGTTGCCGAAGCGTTCGCGTACGGTTGTCAGTGAGAGTTTACGCTCACGCACCGAACGATAGAGGATCGCCGCCACCAGGGTATCCTGATCCTGCTGCAACTCCGCCAGAATTTGAGCCATTTCCAGGCCGGTCCGAAAGCTGCCGACGGTATTCTGTGCCCAGTCGTCATCGGTCTCGGCAATGGCTGCCCGGGCTTCCTTGGCCAGTACACAGGCCTGCCTGATCTGGTTGATATCGCTGACTTCAACCTGCTGCTGCAAACGCAACAACCACAGGTCCAGATCAACAGTGCCATCTTCCCGTATCGGGTGATCTTCTCGAACCTTCACCATGGCCTAAGCCACTCCTGTCTTGCCTCCGGCGACGATGACTGGGTATGTGGAGTCAGCCGGTCTGATGCGGCCCACACACTCAGGATGGACCCACATTTTAATCGGTAAGGCCGATCAGTGCGAGTACGTTCCCGGCTACTCCGGGAGAACAGGGGTTAGGCGTCGAAAACCCCAGTTGACAGGTATCGATCACCACGGTCACAGATGATGCAGACGATGGTGGCATTTTTGACCCGCTGAGCCAGCTGCAAGGCACCCGCCACCGAACCGCCAGACGATACGCCACAGAAAATGCCTTCCTCACGTGCCAGTGCGCGCATGGTGGTCTCGGCTTCCTGCTGACTGATGTCAATGACTTCGTCTACCCGACTGCGCTCGAAGATTTGCGGCAAGTAAGCTGCCGGCCAGCGGCGAATCCCCGGAATCTGAGAGCCTTCCTGCGGTTGCAGCCCCACAATCTGTACCTCTGGGTTCTGCTCTTTCAGGTAGCGTGATACTCCCATGATGGTGCCCGTTGTACCCATGGAACTGACGAAATGAGTCACCGTTCCCTGTGTCTGCTGCCATATCTCCGGTCCGGTACCGGTGTAATGAGCTTCCGGGTTATCCAGATTGGAGAACTGATCCAGTACCTTGCCCTCACCGGCAGCCTGCATCTCCAGCGCCAGGTCTCGTGCACGCTCCATGCCCTCGGCCTGAGTGACTTCGATCAGCTCGGCGCCGTAGGCTGTCATCGCCGCCTTGCGTTCGGCACTCATGTTAGCCGGCATGATCAGCTTCATCTTGTAGCCCTTGATCGCGGCTGCCATTGCCAACGCAATACCGGTGTTGCCAGAAGTGGCTTCGATCAGGCAATCACCGGGCTGTATGTCGCCACGTGCTTCCGCTAACGTAATCATACCCAGTGCGGGACGGTCCTTGACGGAACCGGCGGGGTTGTTGCCTTCAAGTTTGCACAGCACGATGTTGCCATTGGGAACCGGCAGGCGCTGCAGACGAACCAGGGGGGTATGACCGACGTAATCCGCGATCGTGGGGTATTCTAGGGACATGATGACTCCGCACAACTTCAGCAATGGAGCTATAAGAAAAAGGTTATTTATTCCTGACAGCTATAGTCGGAATAATATCAGCCCGACCCGCTGCAAACAATGTCAGCACTGCTCGGCAATGACAAACGCGGAGATGTAGTCGCGCTCATCGGTATAGCTCAAATGCCAGTGGGTGATCCCACGCACGGCAGCCTGGCGCTGCGCCTCGCCACACACCCTCAGCAAGGGACGCCCCAGTGGGTCGTGGCCAATTTCGAAGTGTTGCCAACTGATGCCACGACCAATACCGGTACCGAGTGCCTTTACCGCCGCTTCCTTGGCTGCGAAACGCTTGGCCAGAAAAATCGCTGGTTGACGGTGCTGCTGAAACAGCACCAACTCTGCCGGTGTCAAAATTCGCTCCGGCAGCCGGGGCGTACGCGCCAGAGCCGCCCGTATACGGGCGATCTCCAGCAGGTCGGTACCAATACCAACAATCATGAGCGGATGGCGTCACGACGGGCTTGTACCCGCTGCTGTACCTGCTGGATCAGGTCGCGCATTTCCTGCACTGCAGGCTTCAGACCCACCATAACCGCACGGGCAATCAGAGCATGACCGATATTCAGTTCGTTCATTTCCGGAATTTCAGCAATCGGCTCGACATTATGGTAGTGCAGACCATGACCGGCATTGACCACCAGACCCAGCTGCCATGCGTGGCGTGCGGCAATTTTCAGCCTTTCCAGTTCTTCACTGCGGGCCACCACGGTTTCGGCATCAGCATAGTTGCCCGTGTGTAACTCAACCACCGGCGCACCACAACGAGCCGCCGCATCAAGCTGCTCAGGCTGTGGATCGATAAACAGGGACACTTCACAGCCCGCATTCGCGAGCCGCACACAGGCCGCACGAATCTGTGCCTCCTGACCCAACACATCCAGACCGCCTTCGGTAGTCAGCTCTTCACGCTTCTCCGGTACCAGGCAGACATGTGCCGGCCGGATTGTTTCAGCCAGCTGCAGCATCTCTTCCGTGACGGCCATCTCAAAGTTCATCCGCGTTTGCAAAGTATGCGCCAGCAGCTGGATGTCACGGTCCTGAATGTGTCGACGGTCTTCACGCAAGTGGACGGTGATGCCATCGGCACCCGCCTCTTCTGCCAATGCCGCAGCCTGTACCGGATCAGGATAACGGGTGCCACGTGCCTGTCGCAGGGTGGCGATGTGGTCAATATTGACGCCTAACAGCAGGCGATCGGGGTCAGTCATCCTTCGCTCCTTTGCGTTTCAAAAAAAGTTCACGGCTGCGCAGGGGTTTATCCCCCAATAGAGCCGCCAGGCGCATGCGCATCAAATGTTTGGCGCTGCGTCTGATCGCCGGATCATCATAACAGTCCTGCTCGATTGCCAGCAGATGCTCACCGCTAAAACCCATGCCTTCCGACTGGCGCTGCAGCCCATTGTCATGACTCCAGCCATATACGTAAGCAGGCACAACAATAGAGCAGTCAAGGCCAAAGCCCAACAGTTCCAGAAATTGCCGTTCAAAGGTTCGCAGTGCCCCTTCTATATCACGGGCAAGGGCCAGCTCATTCAAGGCATAGCGGAACAGGACAAACAGTTTGGGGTGAGGATCATGAGGACTGAGCAGGCGTTGCACAAGCTCATTCAGGTACAGGCCGCAAAGCAGAGAGCGCCCTTGTAACAATGCACCAATTTCGGTGGTTTCAGCGCCGTTAAGGTTTTTCAATTCACTGCGGCCCTGCCAACCAACCTGCAACAGCTGGAATGGCTGCAGTGTTGCCCGCAGCCGCGATCCAGGCTTACGGGCACCGCGGGCGACCAGACTGACTAAACCGTGTTCCAGTGTCAGCAAATCGACCAACAAGCTGGTTTCCCGATACGGCCGCGAATGCAGCACATAGGCTGCGGCCGTATCCACACGCTGAGCCATCACTCGTGCCGGTAACCCAGACTCTGCAAGGCACGTTCGTTATCGGACCAGCCACGTTTGACCTTGACCCACAGGTTGAGCATCACCTTGGTGTCGAACATGCGCTCCATATCCAGACGAGCATCACGACCAATGATTTTGATCACGGCACCCGAATCACCAATGACAATCCGTTTCTGGCCATCACGCTCAACCAGAATCAGAGCGCTGATATTCAGAATATTGCCATCATGGCTGAACTCTTCAATCTCAACCGTGGTGCCATACGGCACCTCCTCACCCAGGTTACGCATCAACTTCTCGCGTACCAGCTCGGCGGCAACAAAGCGTGAGCTGCGATTGGTGATCTGGTCTTCAGGGAACATGTGCATGCCTTGCGGCATCCGACTTTCCACTTCGCTCTGCAAGCGTTCGACATTGTGTCCCTTTTCCGCAGAGATCGGAATGATGACATCGAAATGACGTTTGCTGGCCAGCAGATCCAGCTGCGGTAACAGCGCGTCCTTGTCCTTGAGCTGGTCCACCTTGTTGATGGCCAGAATCACCGGACAACGTACGCTCTCAAGCTTATCCAGCACGATCTGGTCTTCGTCAGTCCAGGCCGTGCGGTCAACGATAAAGATGACCAGGTCAACATGACGCAGAGCCTCTGACGCCGTGCGGTTCATGAACCGGTTCAGTGCCTTGCCCGTGCTATCCTTGTGCAGTCCTGGCGTATCCACATACACCACCTGCAAATCACCCTCGGTGTGAATCCCGAGAATCTGGTGACGGGTCGTCTGCGGTTTGCGAGAGGTAATGCTCAGTTTCTGGCCCAGTATGTAATTCAGCAGCGTCGACTTGCCCACATTGGGACGGCCGACAATAGCTACATAGCCACAACGTTGGATGGTATCACTCATGCGCCTGTCTCCTGTCCCAGTGTCTGCAACGCCTTACGAGCGGCTTCCTGCTCCGCTTGTCGGCGACTACTGCCATGCCCTTCGGTTGCCTGTTCGAGCAAGGCAATCCGACAACGGATGTGGAAGGTCTGATCATGCGGATCACCTTCAACCGAGATCAGCTCATAGCACGGCAGTTCGGCACGACGTGACTGCAAGAACTCCTGCAAGCGGGTTTTTGCATCCTTCAGGGAGATGTTCAGATCCAGCTGCTCCACGTGACCGGCAAACCAGTGCAAAATGAACACACGGGCGGCCTCAATGCCCTGATCCAGATAGACGGCACCGATAATAGCTTCGACGCTGTCGGCCAGGATTGAATCGCGCCGGTAACCGCCGCTTTTCAGTTCTCCCGACCCCAGTTTCAGGTAATCACCCAGTTGCATGTCACGGGCAATTTTAGCCAGTGTCTCGCCTTTGACCACGCGTGAACGCAGCCGGCTCATCTGGCCTTCTCGCGCCTCGGGAAAGCGTTTATACAAATCATCGGCAATGACAAAGCTCAAAATGGCATCACCTAGAAACTCCAGCCGTTCATTGTTGCGTTTACCGCAGCTACGGTGGGTCAGTGCCAGTTCAAACAGCTCTGTATCGGTACAGGGGTTGCCCAGTTTACGGGCGAGTTCAGCAGCAGGTTTAATCAAGGTTTTATAGCTTCGTAGTGTTCTTCAAACATAACCAGAGCATCGACGTTATAGAACATCGGCACACGGACTTCATAGACCAGATCAAAATACAGCACGCCCTCTTCAAGACGTACTTTTAACGAATCCTTTTCCGGCAGTTCAACCTGGTTGATATAGAACTTCTTGTCCAAATCCCGACGCAGTTCACGCAGTGACTTGGACAGTTCATCAGGATCTTCACTGGTGGTTTGCACGATCGAGTTGATCGTGGCGTGGTCCCAGTAAACCGAAAACAGCTTGAAGCCGACGGTGAAGAAAATCCCCGCCACTATCAGGCTGATCAGAGTGGAGGTAAATGACGCTCCCCGCTGATATTGTGCAATGCCTTTATCCATGTTTTTTCATCCTCTAGTGTATGCGACGAACATCACTGAAATCGGGCAAGCTGAAAAAGCCGTCCCAATGCATCCATACCGCCGTGGCCTTACCGACCAGCAACTCTTCAGGCACAAAGCCCCAGTAGCGACTGTCCTTACTGTTGTCACGGTTATCGCCGAGTACAAAGTAGTGACCTTCCGGCACTTCCCAGCGGCCATCAACAACAGGGCTATAGACATCCCGATAGATCCGGTGGTTTTCGCCAGCCAGCGCCTCGTTCAGCAATAACTGTGTCGGCCGCGATGGCGGCAGTTTGGCCAACAATTCCTGCTGCTGAGGCTCACCGTTCACATACAGGATCTTGTCCTTGTAGGTGATGACGTCACCCGGCACACCCACTACACGCTTGATGAAGTTGATACGGGTGTCTTCAGGATAGCGGAAGACGATAACATCTCCATGCTCTGGATCATTGTTGCTGACAAAGCGGGTGTTCAGTACCGGCAGACGTAATCCATAGTGGTACTTGTTGACCAGAATGAAGTCACCGATTTTCAGTGTCGGTAACATGGAACCCGACGGAATCTGGAACGGCTCATACAGAAACGACCTCAGCACCAGCACTACCAACAGGACCGGAAACATCGAACGTGACGTATCCGCCCAGCCGGGCTGACGCAACAGTGCCGTGCGTTGAGTCTCTGGCAATGCGTCCTGCGCCTGCGCTTCAGCCTGCTGCAGAGCCTGCCGACGCCGAGGCGCAAACATCAGGCTATCCAGCAGCCACAGCACACCGGTCAACGCCGTGACCAGAACCAGTATCAGTGAGAAATCCAGATTCATTATCGGGCCTTAGCTGTCGACTTTAAGAACGGCCAGGAACGCATCCTGCGGAATTTCGACGCGTCCGACCTGCTTCATGCGCTTCTTGCCCTCTTTCTGCTTGGACAACAGCTTTTTCTTGCGGCTAACGTCACCGCCGTAGCATTTTGCCAGTACGTTCTTGCGCAACGCCTTGACCGTAGTACGGGCGATAACCTTACCGCCCAGGGCGGCCTGGATCGCTACATCGAACATCTGCCGCGGAATCAGCTCTTTCATCTTTTCACACAGCATACGGCCGCGGTAGGCGGCGTTATCCTTGTGCAGGATGATCGCCAGCGCATCAACACGCTCACCATTGATCAGAATATCCATGCGCACCAGGTTAGCCGGTTCAAAGCGCTGGAAGTTGTATTCCAGTGAGGCATAGCCACGGCTGACGGACTTGAGGCGGTCGAAGAAGTCGAGCACGACTTCGGCCATCGGCAATTCATAGGTGACCTGCACCTGCTTGCCGACGAAATGCATGTTTTTCTGCACACCACGCTTGTCGACACAGAGTCCTATCACCTGGCCGAGATATTCATCCGGCACCAGGATATTGGCCAATACTATCGGCTCACGCATCTCACGGATTGATCCCGGATCCGGCAGCTTCGACGGGCTGTCGATCTGAATCACGTCGCCGGTGTTCATTTCCAGCTCGTAGATTACGGTTGGCGCGGTTGTGACCAGATCAAGATCGTATTCACGCTCCAGCCGCTCCTGGATAATTTCCATGTGCAGCATGCCGAGGAAACCGCAACGGAAACCAAAGCCCAGAGCATCCGAACTTTCCGGTTCAAAGAACAGTGAGGCATCGTTCAGCGTGAGCTTATCCAGTGCCTCGCGGAAGTCTTCGTAGTCGTCTGAGCTGGTCGGGAACAAGCCTGCATAGACCTGCGGCTGTACTTTTTTGAAGCCTGGCAGGCTGTCCACATCCGGATATTTGGCATGGATCAGCGTATCGCCGACCGGCGCTCCGTGAATATCCTTGATACCGGCTACAACAAAACCCACTTCGCCTGCGCGCAGTGTGTCGGTTTCCTTACGCTTGGGCGTAAAGATACCCACCGCATCAATCTGATGGGCCTGACCGGTGGATTTCACCAGAATCTTGTCTTTCTTGCGCAGGGTGCCGTTCTTAACGCGCACCAGCGAGACCACACCCAGGTAATTGTCGAACCAGGAGTCAATGATCAATGCCTGCAAGGGTGCATCCACATCACCTTCCGGTGGGGGAATAACCTTCACCAGTGCTTCCAGAACCTCTTCGATTCCTACCCCGGTTTTGGCCGAACATGCAATCGCGCCAGAAGCATCAATACCGATGACCTCTTCTACTTCCTGACGCACCCGCTCCGGATCTGCCTGAGGCAGGTCCATCTTGTTAAGGACAGGCAGAACTTCAAGCCCCTGCTCGATGGCGGTATAACAGTTGGCTACCGACTGGGCTTCAACCCCCTGCGCTGCATCCACAACCAGCAGTGCCCCTTCACAGGCAGACAGGGAGCGCGAAACTTCATAGGAGAAGTCGACATGCCCCGGAGTGTCAATGAAGTTCAGCTGGTAGGTTTTACCATCCTTTGCGTGGTAATCGAGCGTGACGCTCTGTGCCTTGATAGTGATCCCGCGCTCGCGCTCGAGATCCATGGAATCAAGCACCTGAGCCGCCATTTCACGATGAGTCAGCCCCCCGCAGGTCTGAATAAGACGGTCAGACAGGGTGGATTTGCCATGGTCGATATGGGCGATGATCGAGAAATTACGAATATGATCCAGGTTACTCACAATAGGGCTACCCGACTCCAGCTGAAAACAGGGTTATAAAGAGGACGCAGTTTAACGTAAGAAGGGGTATCAGGTCACCAGAACGACGATACTTATCATATAAGCAAGGGGGCTTGACGCCCCCTTGCTGTCGGTTCAGTTCGGTTTGACGGCAATAAACATTGGGCTGCCTCTGCGAACGATGCGCATCGGCACCGAACGCTGCGACGATAGATCAGCCACAATACGCGTGAACTGCTCGAGCGTTTCCACCCGCTCGCCATCAAGCATGGTAATTACATCGCCACGTATCAGACCTGCACGAGAGCCGGCACCCTCTTCCACCCGCTCGATAATCACACCGGAACGGATGCCCCACTTTTCTTTCAGTTCATCAGGCAATGGTGCCACCACGACGCCTAGACGACTGGTTTCAAGCGGTTGCTCCGGTTGTATCGAGGCCTGCTGCTGCTCATCTGGCAAACGGCCAATCGTAACTTCAAGTGTCTTGCGGCGTCCTTCGCGGACCACCTCGACTTCGGCACTTTCACCCGGCTTTACCCGCCCAACCAGTGGCGGCAAGTCAGAGGACAGCTCTACGTCATGTCCGTTGAAGCTAAGAATAATATCGCCGTCCTGTAGGCCCGCTGATGCGGCCGGACTGTCTGCCATCACTTGCGCAACCAGGGCACCCGCCGGTTTTTTCAACCCGAAAGATTCAGCCAGGTCACGGTTAACCTCTTGAATGACCACGCCCAACCAGCCGCGTTCAACAAACCCCTGCCCCTTGAGCTGCTCGGACACTTCAAGCGCCACATCGATAGGGATCGCGAATGAAAGCCCCATGAAACCGCCGGAACGGGTATAGATCTGGGAGTTGATACCGACAACCTCGCCTTCAAGGTTGAACAGGGGACCACCGGAATTACCCGGATTGATCGCCACGTCCGTCTGGATGAAGGGCACATAGTTCTCATTCGCAAGCGCACGTTCGGTCGCACTGACAATGCCGGCCGTCACGCTATGATCGAAACCGAACGGTGAACCGATCGCCAACACCCACTCGCCGACCTTGAGTTCAGACGATTTCCCCAGACGTACAACCGGAAGTCCATCCGCCTTGATTCTCAGCAGCGCGACATCCGTCCGCTCATCGGAACCAATCACCTCGGCTTCCAACTCACGCCGATCATTCAGCCGCACCATTACCTGATCGGCATCCTTGATCACATGGTGGTTGGTGAGGATATAGCCATCACGGGAAATGATGAAGCCAGACCCCAATGACTGGGGTGCCTTGTGCGGACGGTCGCGGAACTGTGGCATATCACGGAAAAAGTGCCGGAATATTTCCGGAATTTCTTCACCATTGGGGCCATGAAACTGGCCAAAAGGTGTCGATAAGGCCGATGTCTCACGCTTCTGCACAGTACTGATGTTCACCACCGCCGGCGAAGCATCTTCCACCAACTCGGTAAAATCAGGCAGTGACGCCGCGCTGAGCAAGGGCGAGAACAAACCGACAAACACACAAATAAGACTGAGTTTAATGCGTTTCATCCAACACTACCTCTTCTCTTTATCATAGTGCTCTAAGCAATATCGGCTGGTAACGAGCGTCAGCCCCATGACCGGAACTCAACCGCCGAGCGATTACAAAACCTGCAAACATGAACAATACAGACAGGGTAATCTGCTGCCACTCTGCCAGCGCAGCGCCCAGCAGCGCACCCACGATCAATAATGCCAGCGGCAACAGATACAGCAGGAGCGACGCTCGGATCAGACTACCTTCATTCAAGCCAATCATGACTTGCTGCCCTGGTTCGACCGTCAATTTATCGGGATTCTGCACCTCGATTTCAACCGTTTTGCCCTGCCCCCATTCGGACAGAATTCCCTGACTGCAGTTTGATTTACTGGCACACTGGGCACAGGCACTGCTCCGCGCGGCAGCGACCTTAACCCCAGCAGCATCCACTGCAGATACAACCACCATCTCTTCAATCATGTTTATCGTTCTGGCTGCACAGCACTGGCAATACGATCGGCGATCATCAACGGTACATCTCCAACCACCGTTACAAAATGGTCTCCGCGCCGCTTGCCTACCGCGATATAGCCGTCAGCCTGGGCGACACCTTCAGGCAGGCTCTGGTGTCCCAACTCCTCGACGCTAACCGAAAACGCATCCCGGCCATTGGCAAAAACCATCACTTCACCATGCGGTAACAGTTCGTGGCGTACGATCGAATAACCTTCCGGCATCCAGCGCGTACTCCACTGTGGCATCCGTTGCGCGCTGATTAAATGCTGGTGCTGATCAATGTACTTTGTCAGGCCATCCGATAACCGGATGACATCCGGCGACTCATACCGTCCAAGCTCCGGAGCTGCGCCGCCTAAACGAGTTCGCATCAAATCATTGGTGACGCTATTCCCCGGTAAATAAAATGTTGGCGATTGGGTAGGCGCTTCGGAAAAACTGCCGGCACCGAAAATGACGGCGGCCGTAACTGATGCAGCAACCGCCATACTGCTCAGAGAGCGCCACCAACCGGCAGCCTTATTCTGCTGAACAGCTGCAGGCTGGGCAGCAGCTTCAGTATAGACTGAGGGGTGATATGTAGGCTCCTGCTCCAGTGCTGCCATTACACCGGCACTGATATCTTCCTGTAGAGCTGCCTGCGGCTCTCCCCTGAGGCTTGCGCGCGCCGCATGGTAGCGGCGCCACTGCTGGCCCAACTCAGAGTGTTGCTCAATCTGCTCCAGTGTCCGACGCAGCTCGAATTCGCCGACCTCGCCATCCATAAGGGCAGAGATGGAATCGTTCGCTTTGTGCATAGCGTTACCTCGAGTGCCTGAGAGTGGCAAACATCTATCTACTCGATTAATTGGCAAGCAAAGGAGCAATCTCTTTATCGATCGCCTCTCGTGCTCGAAATATACGTGACCGAACAGTCCCCACGGGGCAATCCATCACATTGGCAATATCTTCATAGCTCATCCCCTCGAATTCACGTAACGTCAAAGCAACGCGCAAATCTTCCGGTAAACGGTCCAGTGTTGTTTTTACAACCCGTTCCAATTCATCGCGATATAGCGCATGCTCAGGCGTATCCAAGTCACGCAATTCCGAATCAGTGCCTATGTAATGCGCATCATCAACATCAATATCCACATCCGGTGGTCTACGACTGCGTGACACCAGGTGGTTTTTGGCCGTATTGATCGCAATCCGATACAGCCATGTGTAAAAAGCACTGTCACCACGAAATCCGGGTAATGCACGGTACGCTTTAATAAACGCTTCCTGTGCAACATCCATTGCTTCGTGCGGGTCGTATACATAACGGCCAATAAGACCGATTATCTTGTGCTGGTACTGCTTAACCAGTAGATCAAAGGCGTATTTATCGCCCGCCTGTACCCGCTTGACCAGTACCTGATCATTGGCTGCCTGACTCTCGTTAGACACTCGGTATCCTTAATTAAGTCGCTGCGACTGTGTGTCCTTGTACATGGACAAGGTGATATTCCAATTCGATGCAGTATGTAACGCCGACCTAATGCATTGCAACCTCACGTCTACAGCAGGCACGCTTCTTCTATGAGCCTGAATACCGCGTGAAGTTCCCAAAAAAATGTTGGTCCGCAGACTTACACTCCTCTGCACGAGACCGCATAATAGATTGCAGTAACAGTACGGAATGTGAATATGAGTTCTAGCCAAGGCACCCCACTGGATTACGATGTACTGATCATCGGGAGCGGCGCAGCCGGATTGACACTCGCCCTGCAACTTCCCTCCCGACTACAGATAGCAGTACTCAGCAAAGCCGACTTCGAAAGCGGCTCAACCTGGATGGCACAGGGCGGCATCGCTGCTGTGCTGGAAACCACAGACAGTACTGAAGAGCATATTCAAGACACATTGGTTGCCGGTGCAGAGCTGAGCAGACCTGAAGCCGTCAGCCGTATTATCGAAGAAGGGCCCGACAGTATTCAGTGGCTGATTGAGCAAGGTGTGCCTTTTACTCGTGAAGGGGATCACTATCACCTGACTCAGGAGGGGGGACATTCGCACCGACGCATTATCCATGCTGCCGACGCGACTGGTCGAGCCGTGCATTCGACACTGCTCCAACGTGCACAGGCTGCCGACCACATCACTCTGTACGACCAGCATGTCGCCATCGATCTGATTACACGGCGTAAACTACGCCTGCCCCATAATCGCTGCATTGGTGCTTATGTCCTGAATAACCGAACCGGACACGTGCAGGTATTCCGAGCCAGCCAAGTCGTACTTGCAACGGGTGGCGCAGCCAAAACATACCTCTATACCAGCAATAGTGATGGCTCAACAGGCGACGGTATTGCCATGGCCTGGCGTGCGGGTTGTCGCGTTGCCAATATGGAGTTCAACCAGTTTCATCCGACCTGTCTGTATCACCCTCAAGCCAAATCATTCCTGATCAGTGAAGCAGTGCGCGGCGAAGGTGGACGACTCCTGCTGGCAGACGGCACTCGCTTTATGCCCGCGTTTGATGAGCGTGCAGAACTGGCCCCCAGAGACATAGTGGCACGCGCCATTGACCACGAAATGAAGCGTCTCGGCTGTGACTGCGTGTATCTGGACATCTCTCACCGTCCTGAAGACTTCATTAGAGAACATTTCCCGACCATTTATAAACGCTGTCTCGACTACGGTATTGATATTACTCGAGACCCGATTCCAGTCGTCCCTGCGGCGCACTATACCTGCGGCGGGATCATGACTGACAATGCAGGTAAAACCGACCTTGAAGGGTTATATGCCATCGGAGAAACCGCATTTACCGGACTCCATGGCGCAAACCGGCTGGCATCAAATTCATTACTCGAATGTATCGTTTTCGGCATTGCAGCAGCCCGTTCAATCGAAACGTCATTCTTGACGGAGAGCGTTGAAACCGTGCAAATCCCGCACTGGGATGAGTCTCTGGTAACCAATTCAGACGAAGATGTCATTATTTCGCATAACTGGGACGAGTTACGCCGTTTCATGTGGGACTATGTCGGGATCGTTCGCACAACCAAGCGCCTACAACGCGCTCAGCATCGAATAGAACTGCTTTTACTGGAAATTGCCGAGTATTACAGTAACTATCGCGTCAGCGCAGACCTGATTGAGCTACGCAATTTGGCCACCGTTGCCGAGTTGATCATACGCAGCGCCATTAGCCGGAAAGAAAGCCGCGGGCTGCACTACACTCTGGATTACCCTGAACTGGCACAGGAAAAGATTGATACCATCCTTTCCCCCGTCAATTTTCAGTGGCCGGATTCGGTGCGAGAGGAGCACCCCAAGTAATTGCCACGTGCAAGCGCCGGGCCTCCCCCTGCTCAAGGCGGTCCGGCGTAATGAACAACCAGCACGGCAGATACCTGTCACGCCGCTGAAGTACCAAAAGCTGCATCAGCCCCAGTACGGAAAAACGGCGATATATCTTGTCAACAGGTACCCACCGCTCCTCCGCTGTCAGCACTGACATCATCTTATGTTCAACATCCCAATTAAGCCCTGTTACCTGATCTGCAGGGTGAAGCCTTAACTGACAGTAAGCAACCATGCTACCTACAAGCAGGTAGGTCAGTACTATCAGTACAAGACGGTTGTATTCAACAGGTAATTGAACAAGCGCAGCCACTCCCAGAAATAGAGTCGAGATGTACAGCAAGGGCATGAGTCCCATCCCCTTTTTAAACTTGACTTTAACCAGGCTGAACGCGTTCAAGAATAATATCGATCATACGTTTAATATCGGCATTTTCCGGCTCGGAACGCTGCATGAACCAGACAAAAAGATCCTGATCTTCACATTCAAGCAGTTTCACAAACCGCGTTTGGTCCTCTTCGGGAAGGTCTGCAAATGCCTCCTGCATGAAGGGTACCAAAAGTACATCGAGCTCAAGCATGCCACGACGGCACTGCCAAGTCAGACGACGGATATCATCTTCTGAATACATCTGTTCACCTTAACTCATTGACGAGAAACATTGATTGCAGATATTAACCGCTGAGACACGGCAGAGCCATAGTTCAAAGGTTAAACGTCAGAAAAGCAAAAACCCCGGCCTCAACGAGACCGGGGTTTTCATATTAAGTGCCTGGCGATGACCTACTCTCACATGGGGAAACCCCACACTACCATCGGCGATGACGCGTTTCAC
>NZ_PYGI01000005.1 GCF_003014615.1 Marinobacterium halophilum
CCCTCATCACCGAGTTGCCAGAGCTCGGTAAACTCAACCGTAAAGAAATTGCAGCTCTTGTCGGTGTCGCACCGATGAACCGCGACAGTGGCACCAGGAGCGGCAAACGACGCATCCGAGGAGGTCGTCACAGGGTACGTACGGTCATGTTCATGGCAATGCTCTCATCTATCCAGTGCAACCCCGTGTTCAAACGTTTTTACGAACACCTTAAAGCTCAGGGAAAACTGCCCAAAGTCGCCATCATTGCCTGCATGCGTAAGCTCATTGTGGTGCTCAACACACTCCTGAAAAACGAGGAAGTATGGTGCCAAAAAACGGCTTAATATATTGACAAAACACCACAGTCACTTGTTACGTGTTTTCGGAAGCCGCATTATTGGCCTTATACGCTTGGACCTTTTCATAGATCTTACGAACTGTATTATCAATAATTCTTTGCGCACTTTCCCTAGAGGTGTATCTAAGCTCTCCAGGTGTTTGACCTTCCTGAACCAGCTTTCTAAATAGGTCATCTCTCTGGCTTTCTGCTATTCCAGCTTGATCACATAGATCGTCAAATGGGCTAGATGCGCCAGTAAGGGCAATAATCTCAGATGCTTTAAGCGGCGAAGTTAGTACAACCTCGCCTTGTGAATCTTTAAAGTGAAATAAAGGCTTAGACTCTTCTGGAAAATTCTCTTTGAATTTGTCCGCCGCCTCTATGAATTCCTGATTTTGCCACAACGCACAAATATTAATTACCACCTCTTCATCCGTAGGCTTATGCTCAAATATAGCCCCTGAGACTGCTCCTTCTTTTTGGAGGTCTTTGAATCGCTCAGCAAACTCTTTGTCTATGGTCCAGCTAACGACCCCCTCGCTCTTTTCATCTTTCAGGATTATGTCAACGAGCTCTCCTTCATGCAGGAAGCGTTTTCGATAGCATATAGAAGGTACCTTTCTAAAAGTCGGATCGAGCCCCTTTGTGGACTCAAGCAATTTCTCAGAGAGCTCAATCCGCTTTGATTGATCCTCCCTCCAACCTTTTTGCCAATTTGCGATAGCGCGCAATAACTCTTCTGAAAAATTCAAATCAAAAACCCATACTCTAATTTAGCGGGACACGTAACGCCGCAATAAACGGACCGAAAAGCGTAGCTTTTTTGGTCCGGTGGAGGCCCAAAGGGCCGGAACGAATTTCATTGCCTTGTTAGCCTCATAAGAGACTACTTCCGTATTTTATTACCGTAGAGACTAAGCTCTTGATTAGCTCTTTTTTTCCAGTTTCAGCAGCGTCCTTAATTGCACCAACCAAATTAGATTCAATTTCTAATTTCACGGGAGCCTCAATATTTAAAATAGAGAAACCTTTCGAAGTTAGCCTTACTCCAAAAAATCCACCATATAATTGATCATCATATTTTATGTAACCCTCATCAAAATAAAAAGAAACCGTATTAATAAATATGCTAGAACTCTCTTCATTATCAAAATCAGGGTAATCACTGACACGAAGATCCAATTTACTTGGGAATACCTCATAAAGCTTAGGAAATATTAAAGCAGAAATCTCGTTAAACTGCGATATATTACTCATTTAAAGCCACCTCTTAGATAGGAGAGCTAACGCTCAATTAAGGGGCCGAAAAAGCATAGCTTTTGAGGTCCCAGCCCGCTTGCGGGCGCCTTGAATTTCTTGTTAGCATTTTTTGAAATTCTTCATATACTCGTAATTTCTAACTGCGTTTTCATACTGACTTAAAGCATTTAGTTTTTGGGGCTGACCTTGAATCAAGGTAAATGATGCTGCTTCATCTAAGCAAATACACCTCACTGCTCGAATGCAAGAAGAAACAACAGCTTCGGCGCACATGTATTCTTCATTATGCTCACCACCACGATTAATAAGCCTACAAGCATCTTTAAAAATTGATACAAGATTAACCTTATCTATTTCATGAGAGTCCCAAGAAAAACCATATAATCCGTCATGTAGCAGGTCCGCAGCTTTATGTTCGTATTGTAAATCTGTGATCTTATCCATAATTCCAGCTCACATCTTCCTGAATGCTAACGCCTGGCTCTGGGGCCGCATGGAGCGAAGCGTAGTGCGGTCCGTAGCAGCCACTTGTTACATTTATAGCTGTTCATAATATTCAATCAAACCAGAACAAAAATTCTTTCCAGCTTTATAAGCACCGAATCGGCCCAATTCCTTTTTTAGAAGGTTAACCCTCACTTTATGATTTTTATTATGGTCCGTATCTGGGAGATCAGAAGCCAACTTATGGTAAAAATAGAGTGTTTGATACTCCCCGATATGGTTTTCAAGAAGATGCCTATCAATGTCTTTTGCGACCGCATAGATCAAACTCTGGTACTCAATAGTATTTTCTCGTTGCAGTTTCTCAATAGGCATAATATCAATTACATCGTGGTTTCTACTTTTCTCAATATCTCTGCCAAAAGAGTGACCCACTCTATTTCTTAAATTTCTAATTTTTTCGAGCGTTGAAACATTATCTTTTAACTTACCAGGAACTTTCCCGAACACACGTTCATAGGCAGCGACACGACTACCCCATTCACCTTTTGTACATGATATAACCTTATCTTCAAAGTCGAATGGTTGCGACTTTCCGTGCTTTAATATCGACGCGCCATCTATTTTTCGATTAGCTCCATATAAAACCCCTACATCCGACTCCAAAGCCAATTTTATTACTGTAGCCATATAGGTTTCTAAGTTGGAAGCCATAGCCATAACAGAATTTAGGTTAATCCAATTGTCAAACGAATTAAACGAATCGGACCAACTGCGAAGATTTTCAAATGAATTTTCATGTGTCGGATCAGAAAATGAGAAGTGTTTAGTAACTCCATCATCCCACTTGGCAGATTTCCCAAGATTTGTATATACATAAGAATGTGCAGCAATATGCGCGATATACATCCTGCTTAATTCACGATTATGTTTCTGAAAAACCTGAAATGTCCAAGAGCTGAGTTCTCGAGATTTCCATCTTTCAAATCTTAATTGGCTACGAGACACGATATTCCTCAGGAATGTAACGCCCGCATTTGCGGCTTGTTTGGAGCGCAGCGGAAAACCAGTCCGACAACATGCGCTTGTTAGCATTGTAAGTACATTTCTGGTTTTGCCTTATAGCTTGGAGTTAAAGGGATACCCGATTCAAATTTTTGGTATGCCTCTGGACCAACACTGTATGACTTTACCTTTTTAAAGTTCTTTAGAAACACTTTCCTGAAGGTTTTATAAAGTGATGTAGAAAAATCACTGATACCAGGAGAAAACTCACCTGGAATAAGGTATGCCTCTTCATACTCCCCAGAAGGTACGAATCTAAAACAGATTTCCATTTGTTTATTCATATCATTTACTGAATACTTGATACCACCTCTACGCTGTGGAACTTCTTTTGGCACCACTTTAAAGTCGCTCGGATAGATTAGGTAGATCGGTTGAGAATTAGTGGTGCCTTGCGTTGAAAGCCCGAAGTCAGGAAAATCTTTGTACGTCTTATACTCAGTTGTCTCTGGCGAATCAAATAAACCAAGTCTGGTATATTTAATTGATACCTCTGATTCAATTTTTTCAAGTCCTGATTCCATATCTGCTTTGGTCGCAAAATAGAATATTCCTTTTCTAGGCATGAACTCTCCTCATGATGCTAACGCCGTGTTAAGGGGCCGAAGCAGCACAGCTGCGAAGGTCCCAGTGAGTGCAGCGAACGAACTTGAACACCTTGTTATAAAATCTAATCCCCTGCACAGATTATCTCTTGGTTTTTTCTAACGGCAATACTAAAAAAGCTTGATAAGCGAAGGATAAGTAATTTGAATTGTGCATTTGAATAAATATTTAATGAATTCAATTTTAGCAATTCAAATATGAGTTCGCTTGCTTCAAGTGAAGAAAAAACAACATTTCCATAAAAATTCAAATGCATTTTATTTAGCTGAGGATATTCTTTCTCGTCGCCATCGATCATGGATAGTATGTATTCTTCTTGAACATCAATCGAATCATGCTGGTTACCGATGTACATATCAAAAGCCATACATTCTCCCTGATTTATAACAGCCTATTTATGAGGTCTAATACCTCATAATAATTATTAGCGGGTATACCTTTTAATTCTGGCCACCAATATAATATTTCTTTAAAAACAACAGGTTATATTTTCCATATATTGAAAAAAGGTAATTTTCATGATGCCATAGCATCCAGCGGGTATTGAGCAAACAGGTACTCACAGCCGCAAACAACGGGCTGTTCGGGTAGTCATATGTGCCGCTTTGGGCTGTGGATGTGGCTGGCATGGCCTCTTCCCTGTTATCTGCCTGAGGATGGTCCCTTACAGTGGCCAACTCCATGCCACTGTTTAACTGAGCTTAACCTGATTGAGTGTTTGAATAAAGCAACAGAGTGCTCAAGACGACCAAGGTCTCAGCACTCTGTTGTGGTTGGGCCTGTGCTGAATCAGGCCCCCAGCAGCAGTTTGTCGTCGTCCAGTTCTTCCCCGTCGGGACGCATCTGGGCGAACAGGTTTAGCAGGTCTTTTACACCGTAGTTGCTGCGCTCTTCACCGGCCAAATCAAACGCGACCTTGCCTTCATGCATCATGAGGGTGCGGGTGCCGTGGTCCAGCGCCTGACGCATGGAGTGAGTGACCATCAGCACGGTGAGCTTTTTCTCCGTGACGATCTGGTCGGTAATTTCCATCACCAGTGCGGCTGTTTTCGGGTCCAGTGCGGCGGTGTGTTCGTCCAGCAGCAGAATTTTACTGGGCTGCAGCGCAGACATCAGCAAGCTAACAGACTGGCGCTGGCCACCCGACAGCAGGCCCATCTGGGCGTCCAGCCGGTCTTCAAGGCCCAGGTTCAAACGCGACAGCTGCTCGCGGAACAGTGTGCGCAGGCGATCGTTCAGCGCCAGTTTCAAACCGCCCCGCTTGCCGCGGCCATAGGCCAGTGCCATGTTCTCTTCAATGGTCATCTCGCCACAGGTGCCCGCCAGCGGGTCCTGAAATACGCGGGCCACATCGCGGGTACGCGCAGCGGCTGACAACGCGGTTACGTCACGGTCATCAAAGTAGAGACGCCCGCCAGAGCTGCGAATGTCACCGGCAATGGTGTTGAGCAGGGTCGATTTACCCGCGCCGTTGGAGCCGATCACGGTGATAAACTCGCCCTGGGGAATGCTCAGATCAACACCGCACAGAGCGCGTTTTTCCGTCGCCAGGCCGGGATTGAAGGTCACTTTAAGCTGTTCACAGCGGATCATGCGGCATCTCCCTTGGCGGCTTTGCGGGCTTTCCACTCACGGCGCAGCTGCGGCAGGATAAGCGCCAGGCCAACCAGTACAGCGGTAATCAGGTTGAGATCGGATGTAGTGAAGCCGATAAAGTCGGCGTTCAGGGCCACTGCGATGGCCAGTCGATACAGCAACGAGCCAATGATGCAGCTGAGTACAATGACCAGCATGGAGCGGCTGTTGAACAGGCTCTCGCCCACGATTACCGCCGCCAGGCCGACGACAATGGTGCCGACGCCCATGGTCGAGTCGGCAAAGCCGTTGGTCTGGGCAAATAATGCACCCGCCAGTGCGACCAGTCCGTTGGACAGTGCCAGCCCGGCATAGATTTTCTGGTTTACGACGATGCCGTTGGCCTGCGCCATGCGCGGGTTGGCACCTGTGGCGCGCATCGCCATGCCGTACTGGGTATTGAGGAACCAGGCCAGCAGCAGGCCGATCGCAATCACCACTACCGCTACGAATATGACCTTGAGGTACATGCTCGGAATACCCAGCGACTGGAACGGCGACAATACAGTCGGTTCCATGATCAGCGCCAGGTTGGGCTTGCCCATGATGCGCAGGTTGATGGTGTACAGCGCCGTCATGGTCAGGATACTGGCCAGCAGGTGCAGGATGTTGAAGCGCAAGTTGAGCCACGCGGTCACCAGTCCGGCGGCGGCACCACCAAAGACTGCGCTGATTGTGGCAAGGTAGGGGTTCACCCCGGAAATGATCAGTGCCGCCGCCAGTGCCGCACCCATCGTGAAGCTGCCGTCGACCGTGAGATCAGGAAAATCGAGCACGCGGAAGGTCAGGTACACGCCGAGAGCAACCAAGCCAAAAATAAAGCCGATTTCCAGCGTACCCATAAAAGAGAAGAGAGACATTTGAATCTACCGTGTCAGGTGTCGCAGCACGGCGCATGCCCAGGCTCACTAAGTACTCGTGGCCTCGGCAGCGCCGGTTCGGGTGTTACTGGATCACTTTAGTCGCACGCGCCAGCACGGCCGCAGGGATTTCGATGCCCATCAGCGGGGCCATTTTGGTGTTCACGTACAGGTCGGAACCACTGGCCACACGCACGGGGATATCACCGGCCATTTCACCTTTCAGGATACGTACGATGACGTCACCGGTTTGACGGCCAATATCGAAATAGTTGAAGCCCAGTGCCGCAACGGCTCCTCGCTTGACTGAGTCAGTATCAGCAGAAAACACCGGAATACGCCCATCAATACCGACTTTCACCACCGACTCCAGCGCCGTCAGGATGGTGTTGTCTGTCGGGCAGTAAATGGCTTCAACGTCACCGATCAGTTTCTGTGACGCCATCATCACGTCGGATGATTTCGGGGCCGGTGCTTCAACAATGGTGATGCCCTGCTTGGCCGCTTCTTCCTTCAGCAATGCCACGATCGCGACGGCGTTCGGCTCACCCGGATTATAGGGCACGCCCAAGCGGGTCAACTCGGGTACAAACTCGCGGATCAGTTCAAGATGCTGGGCAACCGGGGTTTTGTCCGACAAACCAGTGACGTTGCCACCCGGCGCATCCAGGTTGGCAACGAGTTTCGCTGACAGAGGGTCGGTTACAGCCGAGAATACGATAGGTATGTCACGGGTTGCGCTCACCAGGCTTTGCGCCGAGGGTGTAGAGATACCGACGATAACATCCGGTCCGTCACCCACCAGTTTACGAGCAATCTGTGCCGCTACGGCGGGGTTGCCCTGGGCGCTCTCGTAGGTGAATTTCAGGTTTTGATCGGTGTAACCGCTCTCTTCCAGAGTCTGTTTGATGCCGTCACGTACAGAGTCCAGTGCCGCATGTTCCACAATCGCTGTCGTGGCCACATAGACAGACTCTGCCTGTGCGGTTGAGAGTGTCAGGGTGGTAGCGGCCACAGCGGCGGCGCACAGTTTTTTCAGGGTCATTGAAGCTTTCATCGATAACACTCCGGTCAGTTATCTGTAGCCAGAAATGCAACGGCGCACGGGCATTCTTGCATTTGCCTGCGGTGCTTGGCCGCGCATATCTGCTGCTTGTCTTGCGAGACTGGCTCGGTTACATGGATACTTGGCGCAACAGTTTACCAGAGCTGCGCGCAAGTGATTAGCAGAGCTGCGCGCAAGTGATTAGCAGCACGCTGATTTCTCGGAGCATTGTTATAAGCCCTCAGGCTCAATGAGACAGAAAATCCACTTCGGGGAGACTTTCAAATCCGGGCTTGGCGAAGAGATACCCCTGCATCAGCTCTATACCGGCATCCTTCAACCACAGGTACTCTTCACGCGTCTCTATGCCTTCAGCCAACGGCGTAATATCAAGATCACGGAATATTCTCAAACAGTTCGTCACAATGGATTGACGCGCCTTGTGCTGATCGATGTTGCGGATCAACTCCATATCCAGCTTTATGATGTTTGTTTGGAAATCCGCCAATAAATTCAGGCCTGCATAGCCGGATCCAAAATCATCAATGGCGGTTTTAAAGCCCAGTGACTGATAGTATCGGACGATGCGCTCAACATGAGCGCTATCTTCAATACGCTCAACTTCCGTAAATTCGAACATGATCTGCTCTGTCGGAAAGCTATATTTATTGGCGGCTTCCAATGTTGTGCGGATGCATCGTTCAGGCTGATAGACGGCATTGGGAAGGAAGTTGATACTTAACATCGAACGTATGCCCAGCCTTGAAGCTAGGGCGATAGCCTTGATTCGGCAAAGTTGATCAAATACATAGCGGTTTTCATCGTTGACTCGAGAAATAATTGAATAGGCCGATTCATTATTCAAACCTCGAACCAGTGCTTCATAGCCAAAAACAGTCTGTTTTTTACAATCAATAATGGGCTGAAACGCCATTGTGAAATTAAAATCCAAATTATTGTCTTCAGAGCAATTACCACACACCACCCTGTCACAACCTGTTGATTTATTGATCATAAATCTGGCCTTTTAGGTTTTCAAACCTAAAGATTAGCCGCCTCTTTGGACTAACGCAACTACTACTAGTAGGCGATAGCAGACACTGGCTTATTACCGTATTTTACCCCCAAACCAGAGCACAAAAACCTACTGTACTGTGACTATCTAAGCGAGATAGCGCGACGCTTTCAGTCTGCCGCATGTTCGATCAATCGTTGCAGGATATAACCACCTACATCCCGTAACCTGGTACATGATAGGTGCCCGATAAGCCTCAGCGACCAGTGTCTCAGGAAGATGCGACCGACTTGAGCACTCCGCCATTTAGTGACACTAAATTATTAGTTTATTGGTATAATATGTATCATAACAGTACCGATGAGCTGACTACCCCGTGCCGATCCTTGATGATCACCTCAGGGCCACTTAGAATCCATTGCCTGCTGTCTGCTGCGTGACTGTCGAATACGCCGATATGGACAACAGCCAGTACCGACTACACAGAATCGAGGCATGACAAAAATACGCTGTATAGAAGAGCTCATTCAGGAATTCCAGGAACAGAGGCCCATCCGCGGAGGCTCGCTGATCATCACCATTTTTGGTGATGCCATTGCTGCGCGTGGCGGTACCGTCTGGCTGGGTAGCCTGATCAACCTGCTGGAACCGCTGGGGCTCAACCAGCGTCTGGTCAGGACGTCCATTTTCCGTTTGACCAAGGACGGATGGCTCACGTCCAATCAGATCGGCCGACGCAGCTATTACAGCCTGACGGATTCAGGCCGCCGCCGTTTTGAAAGCGCCTTCCGCCGCATCTATGCCGAGCTGTATCCCGAATGGGACGGCAAATGGGACATGGTGCTGGCCAACCAGCTGGACAACGAGCTGCGCAAGGTGCTGAAGAAAGAGCTGGAGTGGCAAGGTTTCGGCAATATTGCTCCCAGCATCATGGCGCATCCGATGGCTGATGCCCAGGAACTGAACAACACACTGCAGGAGCTGTGCGTCCAAAACGACGTTATTCACATGCGCTCCGAACTGGTTGATAGCCAAACGTCTGAAGCACTCAAGCAGCTGGTACATGAGTGCTGGAGCCTGCAACAGCTGGCTGAGGACTATCAACAGTTCCTTGACCGCTTCCGCCCGATCCTGCGCGCACTGAAATCCGCCGACACACTGGAGCCGGAGCAGTGCTTCCAGCTGCGCACACTGTTGATTCATCATTATCGACGTCTGTTGTTGCGCGATCCGCTGCTGCCGGAAAAACTCCTGCCCGCCGATTGGGCCGGTACGTCGGCGCGGGTGCTGTGCCGCAACATCTATCGTCTGATCTATGCTCAGGCTGACCATTGGCTATCCGAAACACAGGAAACTGCCGATGGCCCGCTGCCAGAGCCTGCGCCACGCTTCTATAAGCGTTTTGGCGGTCTCTGAACCCGTTCAATCATTTCCGAGGTACGTTTTATCATGCCCTTGTCCACACCTGTTGAGCGTGAGCCGCTACACACCCGATATGTTACCTGTAACGGCTACAAGCGTGCCGATGGGCTCTGGGATATCGAAGGCGAGCTGATTGATATCAAAAGCTTTGACCTGGAGGTCGCCGAGCGTAACGATGGCGTGATCCCAGCGGGTGAGCCCCTGCACAAAATGTCACTGCGGCTGACTATCGACTACGACCTGAATATTCTCGATGTTGAAGCGTGCATGGATTACACGCCATTCCAGTATTGCCCCAGCATTGCAGATAATTTCCGCAAGCTGATTGGCCACCGTATTGCACCCGGTTTCACCCGCCTCACGCGTGAACTGCTTGGCGGTACCCAAGGCTGCACCCACCTGCTGGAAATGCTGGGCGTTCTTGCAACCACCGCGTATCAGACGACCCATCATGAACGCGAAAAGCGTGAAGACTATGGCGCTCAGGGCGGTAATCGGCCGCCCATGTTGAATACGTGTCATACCTTCGATACTCACGGGCCTGTTGTCCAGCGCTACTGGCCACAGTTCCACGAAGGCGACACATCGACCGATAGCTGATCGTGATGGGTGGCGGCATCCGCGATGCCTCCACCCACTCCCGTTATTCGGCAGTCTGTTTGACCTGATACAACGGCACCACATCTTCCTCGAAACTGAGACGTTTCCGATCCGCCTCCACTTCGGTCAGCGGCTCCACCGCCTGCATGGTGTTCAGACTGCGCACGGCCAAATCCTGATACTGGCGGGTCCCTGCCGTTTTCCAGGCAATCTCTTTTTCGCCCAACTCGCGCACGATACGAGCCGGTGATCCTGCCACCAACGTACGATCAGGCACTTCAAACTTGGCTTTTACGAACGCCATCGCGGCAACAATCGAAGACTCACCCACCACGGCACCATCCATGATCACGGCATTCATGCCGACCAGCGCATTACGCTTGACCACACAACCATGCAATACGGCACCATGACCGATGTGCCCATCCTCCTCCACCACGGTATCCGTACCCGGGAAACCATGCATCACACAGGTATCCTGAATATTGGCACCCTCTTTCAACACCAATCGACCAAAGTCACCGCGTAAACAGGCGGCTGGCCCGACATAGCAACGAGGGCCGATAATGACATCACCAATCAATACCGCACTGGGATGCACAAAGGCTGTCGGGTCAATCACCGGCGTAATGCCGTCAATGGAATACACTTTCATGGGGTCTCCTTGACTACGGATTTATCATTATTGTGGCTATTTCATAGCACGCGCCGTGATCCGACTCCAGTACCGCAAGCCAAACCCTAGCCGCTTAAGTGATACACTAATATATATTAAATATAAAAAACTGTATCTTTTATGGCTTTATGCTAGCATGGTTTCAACTGCTGGAAGGGCACGCCTGCCAGCAGGTTCATCTCCTTTCGGGTATTGTTCACCCGATGCACACATTGCAGCTTTGCCCTTATATGGCAGACCCAGGTCTGCCTTTTTTACGTCTGTATCTCTTAATGCGCCGCCCTCAAAACGCGCCATGCAATTCACGACAGGCATTGTTCAGGCTATGCTGCAGCGACGCATAACAAGAGGACGAGACTATGCTGATTCATCCCGACAACTCATGCCTGTTGGTCATTGATATCCAGGACAGGATGGCACCGGTTATTCATGACGTTGAAGTGACGGTGACAAACTGTCAATGGCTGATCGATATTGCCAACCGCCTGAACGTTCCAGTACTGGCGACCGAGCAATACCCCCAAGGCCTGGGTACCACCGTACCTTCCATACGTGAGCGCATCCAACCGGAGAATATCGTCGAGAAGATCCACTTCTCTGCAATCTCCGACGCCGAGCCCAACCAGTTAATCAGTGCAGGCAAACACCATCAGATCATTTTGATCGGCATGGAAACCCACGTTTGCGTTCTGCAAACCGCCATTGAGCTGAAGCAACAAGCCCATGAAGTGTATGTTGTCGAAGACTGCGTTTCATCACGTTCGCCAGCGGACAAGGCTGCTGCCCTTGAACGCTTCCGCCAATGTGGCATTTTTGTCGTAACCCGCGAAATGGTCGCCTTCGAATGGCTGCGCCGAGCCGGTACCGACACATTCCGCGAAGTCAGCAAGACCTACCTGCGCTAATCTTTCCCGATGCTCTTGACTCCACCGCGCATATCAATGAAAGTTTACGTTAACGTAAACTTTCATTGTCTATCGGCTTGATTGCCATCTCACTCATAATAATTAGATCAGGAGAGATCGATGACGGCGCCACTCTGGACACCGGATCAGACGCGTTGCACGCGCACTCGCATTTACCAGTTTATGCAGCAGCTGAACCGATCACATGCTCTGTCATTGGATACCTATGACAGCCTGTACCAGTGGAGTATTGATGACAGCCCTGCCTTCTGGGGTGCGCTCTGGGACTATGCCGGGGTTATCGCCAGCCATCGGGGCGATACGGTACTCGAACATCCAGAACGCATGCCCGGAGCCCGCTGGTTTCCCGAGGCACGCCTCAACTTTGCCGAGAACCTGCTGCGTTTTCGCGACGACCGACCTGCTGTTATTTTCCGTGGGGAAGATGACACCCGCATCGAACTGAGTCATGCCGAGCTGTATCGCCAGGTATCACAGCTGGCCAGCGCACTGCGCCGACAGGGTGTCACCGTTGGTGATCGTGTCTCCGGCTTCATGCCCAACATCCCCGCCACCCTGATCGGCATGCTGGCTACAACGTCCATTGGTGCCGTCTGGAGCTCTTGCTCACCGGACTTTGGCATCAACGGCGTACTCGACCGCTTCGGTCAGGTCGAGCCCAAAGTGCTGCTGACAACTGATGGGTATCGCTATAACGGCAAAGTGCTTAACAGCCTGGAGCGGGTTCAAGGGATCGCAGATCAGTTGAACTCGGTTGAAACGATCGTCGTTGCCCCTTTCATTGATGCTCAACCCGATATCAGCCAGCTCGACCGCGCCGTGCTCTGGGACGATTTTGTCGATAGCACCGCAGAAGAGATCAATTTCGAACAGTTGCCGTTCGACCACCCGCTATACGTAATGTACTCCTCGGGCACTACCGGTGTGCCAAAGTGCATCGTACACAGTGCGGGGGGCACACTGCTCCAGCACCTGAAAGAACATATTCTGCATACCGATGTGGGCCGTGATGACCGTCTGTTCTATTATACGACCTGCGGCTGGATGATGTGGAACTGGCTGGTCAGCGGACTGGCCACCGGCTGCACGCTGATCCTGTTCGATGGCTCACCCTTTGCCCCCAGGCCGGAAGTGCTTTGGGATATTGCCGAGCAGGAAAAGATCAGCATCTTCGGCACCAGCGCCAAGTACATCGCCGCACTGGAAAAGGCCGGCGTCAAACCCCGTGAAAGCCATAATCTGTCGGCCCTCAAGGCCGTTCTGTCGACCGGCTCACCTCTGGCACACGAAAGCTTCGAATATGTGTACCGTGACATCAAGGCGGACCTGCAGCTTTCGTCCATTTCCGGCGGCACCGATATCGTGTCCTGCTTTGCCCTTGGCTGCCCGATCCGGCCGGTCTATGCAGGCGAGCTGCAATGCCGCGGCTTGGGTATGGCGGTGGAGATTTTCGATGATGAGGGCCGTCCCTTGCGCGGTGAGAAAGGCGAACTGGTATGTACCCAGCCCTTCCCTTCCATGCCCATCGGGTTCTGGAACGACCCGGATGGACGCAAATACCATGATGCCTACTTTGGCCAGTTCGACAATATTTGGGCCCACGGTGACTACGGCGAGATTACCGAACATGACGGCCTGGTGATCCATGGCCGCTCGGATGCGGTACTCAATCCCGGTGGCGTGCGCATCGGCACTGCAGAGATTTATCGACAGGTGGAAAAGGTGGAAGGGGTGCAGGAAAGCCTCTGCATTGGACAGCCCTGGGACAACGATGTGCGCGTGGTGCTGTTTGTACGCCTGCAGGAAGGCCTGACGCTCGATGATGCATTGATCAAGCAGATACGTGACACGGTACGCGCCCACACTACGCCGCGCCACGTGCCGGCCAAGGTAATTCAGGTGGCCGATATCCCGCGCACCATCAGTGGCAAGATTGTCGAGCTGGCTGTACGCAAAATGGTGTTGGGGGAAGAGGTCAAAAACAAGGATGCCCTCGCCAACCCCGAGGCACTTGAGTTGTTCCGCAATCTGCCCGAACTGCAGTCCTGAGCCAATAAGCCCTGAACGCAGCAGGCCCCGCCATTGACGGGGCCTGCTGCGTTATTCTTCGAAGCGGTAGTACGTTGCATTCATCCAGCTGGCAACGGCCGACACTTCATCCGGAAACCAGCCCACATCAAGGTTGGTATTACAGCCTTCGACAAATGCCTCCAATGACGCGTAGCTGTGTACCTTGCGGTCAGCACGCTGATAAAACGCATCATCATGACAGGTTTCACAGTTGGCATCGGTGTAATCAACGCCCTGAATGGTACGTTCAATTTCCACACCGTAATACAGCATACGTCCCTGCTCCCCATCATCAGCCACTACACCTCCGGCATAGAGCGCCAGTATCAGAACCATTCCCCTGCTCAAGGGCCACCTCCGCACAATTAATGCTGGACGCGACCCACCTGGGCAATGAAATCTTCGGGGTCGATTACACCGATAAACGTCAGCTCGGGTCGCACCTGACCGCTGGCATCATAGAAGATAATCGCCGGCGGCCCGATAATGGAGAAACGACGATACAATGATTTGGCATCTGCATCGTTGGCTGTCACATCCAGTTTGATCAATTTGAAGGGTGCCAGCGCCTGCTGCACCCCCGCATCACTGAAAGTAACATAGTCCAATTCAATACAAGCGACACACCAATCGGCATAAAAATCGAGCATCACCGGCTGGCCTGTCTGCTTGGCTTCAGCCAGCAACCGATCCAGATCCGCTTCTCGACTCACCACCTCAAAGGGCAGTTTTGTAGCCTGAGCACTTTGGGCTGAAACGCCGCCCACAACGCCTTGCAGCGGATAGAGCAGGCTGTTACCGCCAGACAGCACACCGATCATCAGCGCTGCACCGTACACCAGCAAAATGACACCCACACCTTTCCAGAAACGGTGCCAGCCGCGTGCATGCTCCTGCAGTCGGTCCAGTGCGCCCAGATAGACCGCACTGATCAACAGAATCAGACTGATCAGTAACATGGTGATTTCGGTTGCCATGATCCGGTCCAGCATCCAGACCGCCATCAACAGCAGGACCACACCGAAGCCGGCTTTTACGCCTTCCATCCAGGCTCCTGCGCGTGGCAGCAACTTACCGGCAGACGCGCCCACCAACAGCAACGGTACGCCCATCCCCATGGAGAGGCTGAACAAGGCACTGCCGCCCAGAACCGGGTCACCACTCTGGCCGATGTAGATCAACGCACCCGCCAACGGGGCTGCCATACAGGGGCCGACAATCAGTGCCGACAATAGACCCATCACGGCAACGCCGGTCAACGTTCCACCTTTCTGGCGGTGGCTGACATTACTCAAACGGCTCTGCAGTGCAGACGGCAACTGCAATTCATAAAAACCAAACATGGAACAGGCGAGCAGCACAAAGACAATACTGAAGCTGCCGATGATCCAGGGGTTCTGGAAAGCGGCCTGCAGATTCTCACCGAACAGACCGGCGGCCACACCTGCCACGGTATAGGTCAACGCCATCGCAAGCACATAGACCAGCGACAACATGAACGCACGAATCGTGCTGATATGATGCCCCTGCCCAGCGATGATGCTGGATAAAATGGGAATCATCGGCAACACGCAAGGGGTCAATGAAAGCGCCAGCCCAGCCAGGAAAAACGCGCCCATCATCAGCAGCCAGTCATCGCCGGATAACAGCTGAGCAAACTGATCCTGTTCGCTTAGCGGTACAGCCGATGCCGGCGCGTCGGAATTCTCAGTCGCACCCTCAGCCAAATCTTCGGGCCAGCTCAAACCTGCTGCCGCCGGTAAGTGGCTGACACTGACTGTTTTAGTCACCGGAGGATAGCAAACGCCACCATCCCAACACCCCTGATAGGTCACGGCCAACTCGGCGCTGCCCGATGCTCCAGCCGTATGGCCCAGCAACAGGGCAACACTGGCTTCGTTATGGTAAACCTCAACCGTACCGAACAGTGGGTCATCCTTCATGTCGCCACTGGCATCGCGACGTTCGATCAGCTCGACGCCATCCGGTACTTCGATCTGAATACGTTCACGGTACAGGTAGTAGTCCGGCTCCACCGACCAGACCAGCCGTGTCACTCCGGTGTCGGTCGCTTCAACCCGCAACTGGAACGCCTCATCCACATGCATAGGCTGGCCACTGGCCGCACCAAACAGACTGGCATGCGCCGTGACGGCAAACAACAGGGAAACCAACAGCAGCAAAGGCCGCAACAATCCACGCATCAACAAGACAATTTTCCTTATGCAGTCATATCACTGTGGGTAAGACCGGGCCAACGCGTAAATGTTCGCCGCCCTTTGCTTATTACGTAAAGTTTATCATCTCGGCCCTCGCTTCCGGTATTCAGCAAGATCTAACACCTTCAGAGACTTATAACCGCAGCAGTGATGTGGTAAAACAGAATGGATTGTTTGCGCATAAGCCGACAACCAGCATTTCAGCCGCTGTCAGGACGATAAGATGACCGATACACGCGTAGAAGACCTCAATATAGAATCCAACATCCGCTTGATCACTCCGGAAGAGCTCAAAGCCAAGCTGCCGATCACTGAAGCCGCTGCGGCAACCGTGATGCAGGGCCGCCAGGTGATCAAGGACATACTCGACCGTAAGGACAAGCGCCTGTTTGTGGTCGTCGGCCCCTGTTCCATCCATGACCCGGAAGCGGCCCTGGAATATGGTCGCAAGCTGAAAGCCCTGGCGGAAGAGGTCAAGGACAGCCTGTATCTGGTCATGCGTGTCTATTTCGAGAAACCCCGCACCACCGTGGGCTGGAAAGGCCTTATCAACGATCCGCACCTGAATGATTCCTTCGATATCGAAGAGGGTCTGCATATTGCGCGCAAGCTGCTGATCGACCTTTCTGAAATGGGCCTGCCGCTGGCAACCGAAGCACTGGACCCGATTTCACCGCAGTACATTCAGGACTTGATCAGCTGGTCAGCCATTGGCGCACGTACCACCGAATCCCAGACTCACCGCGAAATGTCATCCGGCCTGTCTTGTGCAGTCGGCTTCAAGAACGGCACCGACGGTGGCCTGGATGTGGCCGTCAACGCCATGAAATCCGTCAGCCATCCGCACAACTTCCTCGGTATTAACGGTAATGGCGAAGTGTCCATGGTCCGCACCCGAGGCAACCGTTACGGGCATGTCGTACTGCGCGGCGGCAACGGCAAGCCGAACTATGATTCCGTGAGCGTTAAGCTTTGTGAACAGGCGCTGGAAAAGGCCGGACAGCAGAGCAATATCATGGTTGACTGCAGCCACGCCAACTCCAGCAAAGACCCCGCCCTGCAGCCGCTGGTCGCCGAAAACGTGGCTAACCAGATCCTGGAAGGCAACGGCTCCATTGTCGGCCTGATGATCGAAAGCAACCTTGGCTGGGGCAGCCAGTCCATTCCGGATGACCTGAGCCAGCTCAAGCACGGCGTGTCTGTTACTGATGCCTGCATCGATTGGGATGCAACTGAACAGTGCATGCGTGATATGAACAACAAACTGAAGACCGTGCTGCCGAACCGTTAAGACCGGCACAGACTTCATGCGGAGCGGCACCCCTCAGGGCCGCTCCGCACTCTACCCTTACCACCCCGCTTTCAACCTTCGCCTTCCTGCTTTTTTTCCAGCTGCTTCTTTTCGCGCTTGCGCTCATACATCCGGCTGTCGGCCAAATTGATGATTTCATCAGCCGAATGACCATCATCCGGGAAAACCGCATACCCCACACTGGCCGAAATGGAGAGCGTCAGTCCATCAATGATGAATGGCTCTGCCATCAGCTCCTCTATTTTGCTCGCCAGTTGCTCCACATGTTCCCGCGCAACGCCCGGCTGCAACACAATAAATTCGTCACCACCATTGCGCGCAAGCGTATCGCTGACTCGGGTATTCTGCTCGATGCGCGCGGCTGCCTGAATCAATAACTGGTCACCCACTTGGTGACCGAAGGTATCGTTGACCTGCTTGAAATGATTGAGGTCGATGAATAGCAGCGCAAAGCCATCACCGGTTCTGGCATACAATTGGCTCAGTTGCTCGGCGCGATACATCAGCAAACGACGATTGGCGCTGCCGGTCAAGGTATCGGTCAACGATTGCTTGTGAGCAAAACGGTACAGCTGAAACATGAGCACAGCTCCGCCCGCCAAAATGGCAATGATCAACCATGACACCAGTCTCAAGATCACCACAGACGGCAACGTATGTCGCGTCAGACTGGCAGCCATCACCCAGCTACCGCTGGGGAAATACACCGACATTTTAGCCAGTGCCTGCTCGAAGACAACTTCCTCACCAAAGAACAGGTCACCCTGTTCGCCTTCCCCATCTGCACCACGGATGGCAATATTGAACCCACCCAAAACCTCGTGAACATCGGCCTGTCCAAGCAGTCGATCATAGTCGACAACAATAGACGCCAGCCCCCAATAGCGACGCACCGCATCGTCCTGGTAATAGATCGGCGTACGAGCAATCAACCCATGCCCACCCTGAATCAACGGCACCGGCCCTGCCAGCTTCATCTTGCCACTGCTCATGGCTTCCTCAACAGCAGGCCACTGCTGTGCATTCGTGCGGTAATCCAACCCGATTGCCGCTTCGTTTCCTTGCAACGGATACACGAAACGAATCACATTGTCAGGAGCAAGACCAATATTGCGAACCAACGGCGCCTCACCCACAATTTCTCGCGAGAGCTCACGCCAGCGTTCAGGGGTACTCTGCGGTTGGACCGCAATAAATGTGGTTAAACTGCGGGAGAGGTAAAGCACCGAATTGATTTCACTCTCCATTCTGGCACGCATGCGCGCCAGCACAACAGTCGCTTCCATCTGAAGGATCTGTTCGGCGCGCTGTTGTGCCAAACCCGCCACATACTCAGTCAGACCCAAGCACACAATCAACATCACACCAATCAGGCTATACACCGGTGCGGCCGAAAGGCCTGCCCTGAGTAACTTCTGCTTCATGGGAAACCGCTCCCTGCCACCGTGCTGGCATAAAAACTTATCCAGACAATATGGCATACTCTTGCGCACAGTGCATTGATATAAAAGCACTAACGCAAAACGCCCGCTATCTTAGCGGGCGTTTGAAGCATGCTTGGTCATCATGGTGATATCAGAAGATATCACCTGGCACACGCACCAACCCTTCCATCAATACGCGAGCACTACGGCTCATGACCGCTTTCTTTGCGGTCCATTCACCATTGACTTCTTCCGCCGCTGCGCCTACACGCAAGGTGCCAGAAGGATGGCCAAAGGTAACGGCATCGCGATCAACACCACCGGCAGCAAGGTTGACCAGCGTACCCGGCACGGCAGCCGCCGTTGCGATGGCAACAGAGGCGGTCCCCATCATTGCATGGTGCAACTTGCCCATGGACAAGGCACGCACACAAACATCGATGTCATTGGTCGTAATCTGCTTGCCACTGGACGCTTCATAGTCAGTAGCCGGGGCGACAAAGGCGATCTTCGGCGTATGCTGACGAGCAACGGCTTCAGAGATATCCTGAATCAGACCCATCTTCACCGCACCGTAGGCACGCATGGTTTCAAAACGTGCGAGCGCTTCAGCATCGGAGTTGATGTCTTTCTGCAGCTCGGTACCGGTATAACCGATATCAGCCGCGTTGACGAAGATTGTCGGGATACCCGCATTGATCATCGTTGCCTTGAACGTACCGACACCCGGCACTTCCAAATCATCAACCAGATTGCCGGTCGGGAACATGGAACCTTCGCCATCGGCCGGGTCCATGAATTCGATAACCACTTCGGCAGCCGGGAAGGTCACGCCATCCAGCTCGAAATCACCGGTTTCCTGCACCTCACCATGGGTGATAGGCACATGAGCGATGATCGTCTTCTGGATGTTTTTCTGCCAGATCCGCACGGTGCAGATACCGTTTTCAGGGATACGGTCAGCGTCAACCAGACCGCCACTGATGGCGAATGCACCGACCGCTGCGGTCAGGTTACCGCAGTTACCGGACCAGTCCACAAACGGTTTATTGATGGCAACCTGCCCGAACAGGTAGTCGACATCGTGATCCGGCTGGGTACTTTTATCCAGAATGACCGTCTTGGAGGTGCTGGAGGTCGCGCCACCCATGCCGTCGATCTGCTGACCATAGGGATCAGGACTGCCGATTACACGCTGCAGCAGCTTGTCACGGGCTGCACCGGGCTCCTGACACGCGGCAGGCAGATCCTGACGGCGAAAGAAGACGCCCTTGCTGGTACCACCACGGATGTACGTGGCAGGTACTTTAATCTGGGGAACACTGGACATGGATATGCTCCACGAAAGAAACAGAAAATACCCGAACCATCAGCGATGGCTCGGGCAAATGGGGATCAGCTGGTGGTTTCAGACTGCAGGAAGTCCTGTGCGAAACGCTGCAGTACACCGCCGGCGTTGTACACGTTGACTTCAGCCGCAGTATCCAGACGGCAGGTCACTGCAACTTCAACGGTTTCGCCATTGCGACGGTTGATAACCAGTGTCAGCTCAGCGCCCGGTGAAATGTCGCCTTTCACATCGTAGGTTTCAGTCCCATCGATGTTGTAGGTGTGACGCGTTTCGCCCGCTTTGAACTGCAACGGCAGTACGCCCATGCCCACCAGGTTGGTGCGGTGAATGCGCTCGAAGCCTTCAGCCACGATCGCTTCAACACCCGCCAGACGCACGCCCTTGGCCGCCCAGTCACGGGACGAACCCTGACCATAGTCGGCACCGGCCACGATGATCAGCGGCTGCTTACGCTCCATGTAGGTCTCAATCGCTTCCCACATGCGGGTGACTTTGCCTTCCGGCTCGACACGCGCCAGCGAACCCTGTTTGACTTCACCATCAACCACGGCCATTTCATTGATCAACTTCGGGTTAGCGAAGGTTGCACGCTGTGCGGTCAGGTGATCACCACGGTGAGTCGCGTACGAGTTGAAGTCCTCTTCCGGCAGACCCATCTTGTGCAGGTACTCACCTGCAGCACTGTCCATCATGATCGCGTTGGACGGCGACAAATGGTCAGTGGTGATGTTATCCGGCAGTACTGCCAGCGGACGCATACCGGTCAGGGTACGTTCAGCGGCCAACGCGCCTTCCCAGTATGGCGGACGACGGATGTAGGTAGACATCGGACGCCAGTCATACAGCGGGCTTTCAGCTTCTTCAAACTTGCCCAGATCGAACATCGGGATGTAGATCTGGTTGAACTGTTCCGGCTTGACGCTTTCTTTTACGATTGCATCGATTTCTTCATCCGACGGCCACAGATCTTTCAATGTGATCGGGTTACCCGCCTGATCGGTACCCAGCACATCTTTCTCGATATCGAAGCGCATGGTACCGGCAATCGCGTAGGCAACAACCAGTGGCGGAGACGCCAGGAACGCCTGCTTGGCATACGGATGGATACGACCATCGAAGTTACGGTTACCGGACAGTACGGCAGTTGCGTACAGGTCACGATCGATGATCTCCTGCTGGATTTCGGGGTCCAGTGCGCCAGACATGCCGTTACAAGTGGTGCAGGCATAGGCAACGATACCGAAACCGAGCTTTTCCAGCTCAGGCAGCAGGCCAGAATCTTCCAGATACAGACGCGCTACTTTGGAACCCGGTGCAAAAGAAGATTTCACCCACGGCTTGCGGACAAGACCCAGCTCGTTGGCTTTTTTGGCCAGCAAGCCAGCCGCGACCACGTTACGCGGGTTGGAGGTATTGGTGCAGGAGGTAATCGCTGCGATGATCACCGCACCATCCGGCATCAAGCCTGCTTTCTCTTCCGCCTGCGCTTCTGCCAAATGACCTGAAATACCACGTTCAGCCAGTTCAGAAGTCGGCAGACGACGGTGCGGGTTGGACGGACCTGCCATGTTGCGCACAACACTGGACAGATCGAACTCCAGTACACGCTCGTATTCGGCTTCAACCAGGCTGTCTGCCCAGAGACCGGTTTCCTTGGCGTACTGCTCAACCAGCGCAACCTGTTCCGGTTCACGACCGGTCAGTCTCAGGTAATCCAGCGTCTGGTCATCGATGTAGAACATGCCGGCAGAGGCACCGAACTCCGGCGTCATGTTGGAGATGGTCGCACGGTCACCGATGGTCAGGCTATTGGCACCTTCACCGAAGAACTCCAGATAGGCACCCACCACGCGCTCCTGACGCAGGAACTCGGTGATCGCCAGAACGATATCCGTTGCCGTGATGCCCGGCTGACGCTTGCCCACCAGCTTCACGCCGACGATATCCGGCAGACGCATCATGGAGGGCAGACCCAGCATGACGGTTTCAGCTTCCAGTCCACCAACGCCGATGGCAATAACGCCCAGACAGTCTATATGCGGGGTATGGGAGTCAGTACCCACACAGGTGTCCGGGAATGCAACACCGTCACGCGCCTGGATCACCGGAGACATTTTCTCCAGGTTGATCTGGTGCATGATGCCGTTACCGGCCGGGATTACATCCACGTTTTTGAATGCGGTTTTAGTCCACTCGATGAAGTGGAAACGGTCTTCGTTGCGACGGTCTTCAATGGCGCGGTTCTTTTCGAACGCGTCCGGATCGAAACCTGCCGCTTCAACGGCCAGCGAGTGGTCAACGATCAGCTGAGTCGGCACTACCGGGTTGACCTTGGAAGGGTCACCGCCCTTTTCAGCGATCGCATCACGAAGACCCGCCAGATCGACCAGTGCGGTCTGACCCAGAATGTCATGGCAGACCACACGGGCCGGGTACCATGGGAAGTCGAGGTCACGCTTGCGCTCGATCAGCTGCTTCAGCGAGTCGGTCAGCGCTTCTGGCTCACAGCGACGTACCAGCTGCTCGGCCAGTACACGCGAGGTGTATGGCAGTGTAGCGTATGCGCCCGGCTGGATCGCTTCGACGGCCGCGCGGGTGTCAAAGTAGTCCAGATCGGTACCGGGCAGGGATTTACGGAATTCTGTATTCATGGCGTCGGGCATCCATCGAGTAGTATTCATTGACGCGGGGCACACGCAAACACGTTGCTAGCGCATGCACCCAGGTGATTATGCCGCTGAGACGGCGACTGCCACGGCAGCCACCACTCAAGGACAGAATCAGGCGCGATCTTCGATCGCAACCCACTCGGCCGACTCGGGGCCGGTGTAGTCCGCGGACGGACGGATGATGCGGTTATTGGCACGCTGTTCCATGACATGCGCGGTCCAGCCTGCGACACGCGAACATACGAAGATCGGCGTGAACAGCTCGGTCGGGATACCCATGAAGTGGTAAGCCGACGCGTGGAAGAAGTCTGCGTTGCAAAACAGTTTCTTTTCACGCCACATGACGGCTTCAACACGCTCGGAAACCGGATACAGCACAGTGTCACCCACCTGCTCAGCCAGCTTCTCGGACCATTCTTTAATGATCGCGTTGCGCGGGTCGGAGTCACGGTAGATCGCGTGACCGAAGCCCATGATCTTGTCTTTGCGTGCCAGCATGCCCATGATCGCGTCTTCCGCTTCATCAGCAGATTTCCAGCTCTCGATCATCGCCATGGCCGCTTCATTGGCACCACCATGCAGCGGGCCGCGCAGTGAGCCGATCGCGGCAGTCACGCAGCTGTGGATGTCAGACAATGTAGAAGCACATACACGTGCCGTGAACGTAGAGGCGTTGAACTCGTGCTCGGCATACAGGATCAGCGAAGCGTGCATCACTTTAACGTGCAGCGGCTCCGGTTTCTTGTCGTGCAGGGTCCAGAGGAAGTGCTCGCCAATGGAGTCCGCGTCGGTCTCGGTGTTGATACGCTTGCCGTTGTGGGCAAAGTTGTACCAGTAGTTGATGATCGACGGGAATACAGCCAGCATGCGATCGATATGATCGTGCTGTTCAGAGAAGTCCTGCTCGGTTTCCAGGTTACCCAGCATGGAGCAACCGGTCCGCATAACGTCCATCGGGTGGGCGTCTTTCGGGATCTGCTCAAGCACGACTTTCAGCGCTTCAGGCAGCGCACGCATGTTCTTCAGTTTGGCTTTGTATGCATTCAGCTCAGCCTGATTCGGCAGCTTGCCGTACAGCAACAGGTAGGCCACTTCTTCGAATTCGGCCTTGTCAGCCAGTTCCTTGATGTCGTAGCCACGGTATGTCAGGCCGGCACCACTTTTGCCGACAGTACAGAGTGCGGTTTCACCCGCTGACTGGCCACGCAGGCCTGCACCACTGAGTTTTTTAGCTTCAGCCATCTGTATCTCCTTCATCTGTTGTCGGGAGGGCGCACCCTCCCTGTATCTGTCATCTTTCCGGTTGCCCGGATGATCACAGTGTTATTATTTGTTTTTGCCTTCTTTAAAGAGGGCGTCCAGCTTCTGCTCGAAATCGTGATAGTTAAGGAAGTCGTACAGGTCCATGCGGGTCTGCATGCTGTCAACAACCGCCTTCTGATCACCGTCTTTCAGCAGGTGTTCGTAGACATTCAGTGCCGCCTTGTTGGCTGCACGGAAAGCGGACAGCGGGTACAGCACCATGGTAGCACCCGCGTCAGCCAGCTCGGCCTTGTTGAACAGCGGCGTAGCACCGAACTCGGTGATATTGGCCAGCAGGTGCGAGCCGTTGATGCCTTTGGAAAAGGCCTGGTAATCATCAAGCGTATGCACGGCTTCAGCGAAGATACCGTCGGCACCGGCTTCCAGACACGCCTGGGCACGTTCAACTGCAGCATTCAGACCTTCCATCTGGAACGCATCGGTACGGGCCATAATGAAGAAATCTTCATCGGTACGAGCGTCTACAGCAGCCTTGACGCGGTCAACCATCTCTTCCAGAGACACGATTTCCTTGTTCGGGCGGTGGCCGCAACGCTTCTGCGCAACCTGATCTTCGATATGAACAGCGGCCGCGCCGCCTTTAGTCATCTCTTTCACGGCACGGGCAATGTTGAATGCACCACCCCAACCAGTGTCGATGTCGACCAGCAGCGGCGTATCAACTGCGCTGGTGATACGGCACACGTCTTCCAGCACATCATTCATGGAAGTCATACCCAGGTCAGGCAGGCCATACGATGCGTTGGCGACGCCGCCACCGGACAAATAGATCGCCTGATGACCCACACGCGTTGCCATCATTGCATTGTACGCGTTAACAGTACCTACGATCTGCAGCGGCTGGTTTTCAGTCAATGCTTTACGGAAGCGCGCACCTGCGGTCAAATTAGACATGTTCATCCCCTTCTGGTTTGGTCTCGACATCCAGCTTGGCTTCGATGTTGCGACGGGCCGCACTGATGTGACGACGCATCAACATTTCGGCCAGCTCTTCATCCCGGGACTCGATCGCATCGATAATCTGGCGATGCTCTTTGAGTGCCCGCTTGGGACGAGAACTGGATACACTGAATTGATAACGGTACATACGTACCAGGTGATACAGGTCATCTCCCAGCAGCTCCAGCAGCTTGGAGTTTTTACTGCCCTGTACGATTCGGTAATGGAAATCGAGATCGCCCTCTTTCTGAAAGTAGGACCGACCCTCGCGTTGTTCGACAGAGGTTTCATGCTCGTCCAGCAAGCGTTTGAGGCTCGCGATCTCTTCATTCGTCATGTTCTGTGCGGCCTGACGGCAGGCCATGCCTTCAAGTGCTTCGCGCACTCGGTAGATCTCGATCAGTTCACGTGTTGATAACTGAACGACCCGCGCACCCACATGGGCCTTGCGCTCAACAAGACGCCAGCCTTCCAGGCGACGAATCGCCTCACGCAACGGACCACGGCTAATGCCGTAGGTGCGTGCCAGCTCAGGCTCACTGATCTTGTGTCCGGGCGGTATATCGCCCTTGACGATCGCCGTTACGATCTGACGGCAGACCTTGTCAGCCAATGTCCGTGCTTCAGGTTCCAGTGGCGCCGTTTTCGGCTGCCCGCTTTTATCACTCACGTTCTGCACAACCCCGATCAAGATTGTCGACAATATTTTAAGAAACAACCATACCGATGCCAAATCCGAGCGTCAACTCAACCAGACTGAAAAATTGTCAACATCATACAAAAGTCTAGGGGGATTCCCTCAGACGGCATCCAGGTAACGTTCCAGCTCTGCGCCCATGATCCTTGCGATCTGTCGCGGCTTTTGAAAAGGCAGTGAATGATCCGTGCCCGACACCATGAAATAGTGCCAATTCGGCATCCTTTCCGCCAAACTCAAATGTAGCTGATGCATCAATTCGACGCTTTGCCCACCAATAAAGCTACTGACATCCCCCTGTGCAGCAACCAACGCATTACGATCAATGCTGTTAATGGCAGCTGTGACCGCATCCAATGAGTGCGCAAAACCAAGAGGACGACGCGCCAAGCGACTCACTGCGGCGGCATCAGCCTGCTCGGACACCCTCCGGTTCGGCGAGATGGTATTCAGAAATTGTCGAATACCCTGTTCGCGATCAACTGATCGCAGGTGTACCGCCGCTTCCGAATACCGCTGACGCAACTCGACGGTGCTCTGCCAATCCGGACGATCCAACACTGCAGACTCGAGCAGGAACTGCTTGCCAACCCGGTCAGGGTAACGCTGCTTGAGCAGCATACTGACCAAACCACCCAGCGAATATCCTCCGAGGTCGAATTGCCACCATCCCAGATGATCGACCAATACCCCCATATCATTGACCAGCTCATGCACATCAAACGCATGCTCTTGATGATCCGGAAAATGACTGTGCCCGGTACCGCGCAGGTCGGGTACCAGTATTTCACTCCAATGGTTCAAACAGGCCGTCAGCATATGCCAGGTATCTTCGCCTGCCACGCCGGCACCATGAATCAATAACAGCCGACGCGACGACAACGCGCCCCGATTGCGATACACGCGGTAGTGCAAATGCTGATCCGGTAGCGTGAGCACGGCGTCCTGATGTTCAAAAGGGTGTTTCATCTTAAATGTCCTGTAGGTACAACCAGTCATATTATAAACACCGATGCCCCCAAGGCTCGCACAGACTCCCCTGAACACGCTAAAATAGGGATTTTCCGGGGCTTAAGGTTGATTCAACAGCTGTTCATTGATTACACACTGGATGCGCATGCCGTGCTGGAATGCGTTCGACCGCTTGGCCATGCCGTACTGCTCGACAGCAGTCATCCACAGGCAGCAACAGGTCGCTATGACATTATCAGTGCTGCACCCGACCGCATCATTCGCTTTGGCCCCGAGGGGCTATATGTTGAAGATGGACAGCAGCAGCCTGTTACACCCACAACTACCGAGCCTTTTGGTTATCTGGAACACTGTCTCGGCGAACTCGGTCAGCATGCTGCTGAGGCAAACCTGCCATTCTGTGGCGGCCTGATCGGGATCTTCGGTTATGACCTGGGCCGAGCCGTCGAGGTATTGCCACAGCAGGCCGAAGCCGATATTGATTACCCCTGGATGCAGGTGGGACGCTATCTGTGGGCCATCGTGATTGATCACCAGCAACGCACCAGCCGCCTGGTCAGCCACCCGCTCGCCGAGCCCGCAATGCTGAAGCAGGTTGAACAACGCTTACAGGCACATACAGTCGCAACCGATTCACCCTTCACACTGACCGAACCCTTTCACAGCAACCTCAGCCCTGCAGCGTATCGCCACGCACTCGAACAGATCGATGATTACATTCATGCCGGTGACTGCTACCAGATAAATTTTGCCCAGCGCTTCAATGCTCGCTTTCAGGGCGACCCCTGGCATGCCTATAAAGCCCTGAGACAGATTGCCCCAACACCCTTTGCGGCTTATCTGGAATCACCGCTGGGCTCCATCCTGTCATTGTCACCCGAGCGACTACTCCTGGCCGACCACTATGGCGGCGTTGAAACACGCCCGATCAAAGGCACCCGCCCTCGCGGTAACACCCCTGCCGAAGATGCCGCACTGGCGGCCGAACTCGCCGCTTCAACCAAGGATCGGGCCGAAAATCTGATGATTGTGGATTTGTTGCGCAATGACCTAAGCAGAAGCTGTCAGGCCGGCAGCATAAAAGTACCCGAGCTGTTCAGCATCGAGCAGTATCCGAACGTCCACCACATGGTCAGCGTCATTAGCGGCCAGCTCAGGGATGGGGCAACACCGCTACAGCTACTCAAAGATTCATTCCCCGGGGGCTCGATTACCGGCGCTCCCAAGATACGCGCCATGGAAATTATTGATGAACTGGAGCCACATCGACGCTCAATCTATTGCGGATCGATTGGCTACATCAGCTGCTGCGGACGTATGGACACCAGCATCACCATTCGTACGCTGCTGTGCCAGGAGAAGAATATCTATTGCTGGGCCGGAGGCGGCATAGTTGCCGACTCACGGATAGAGGATGAGTATCAGGAAACGTTCAACAAGGTGGACAACCTGCTCAACTGCCTGCAGGGACTGAACTGATCAGCCGTTGCCTGTTGTCGACATCTGCGTCAACAGGCGCTCTTTAAGCGCATTGAATGCGACTCGATCTTCGTCACCGACAGCATCCGCGACAGGTATCGGCGCTTTCATGGCATTGACCGGCCGGCCATTGATATGCAACTCATAATGCAGATGCGCACCCGTTGAACGACCGGAGTTGCCCGACAGTGCAATTTTCTGCCCACGACTCACCGTTTGCCCCTTGCTGACCAACGCCTTGCTCAGATGAAGGAAGCGCGTTTTGTACTTCTCGCCATGTTCGATAACGATGTAGAGACCGGCATAGGGATGTTTGGTCACGCGGGTCACAACACCATCACCGGTCGCCAATATGGGGGTACCGATAGGTGTCGCAAAATCGGTGCCGTTGTGCGGACGCACACGACCAGTAACCGGATGCTTGCGGTATGGATTGAAATGCGAGCTCAAACGGAACTGGCGCTTGGTCGGGACACGCATAAATGCACGCGCCAGACTTTCGCCATTGAGATCGTAATAGTTACCGTCAAACATGAAGGCCGTCAGTTCACGCGCACGATTAAGTACTCGCAGCCCTTCCAGGCGGGTGTTGCCGGTTGGCTGACCATCAACGAATTGCTCAGCCCGCACCACCTGAAAACGATCGCCGGCACGCAAATCGCGACGGAAGTTAATCTTGTCCTGCAACAGGGCCGACACACGCTGCACTTCGGCTGCACTCAAACCCGCCGCTTTCGCAGACGTATAAAAACTGCCGTTTATCTCACCGGCAACAACCTGTTCGCGCCATTCGCCATCCACATGCACTTCATCGTACTCGAACGCCTCATCCGCTACCTTGCTGAACACTACCTGATGCGCCGGACTGAAGCGCAATTCCAGCTTCTGCAAACGGCCCTGCTTCAACCAGAACCCGAGCTTATCACCCGGCTTAAGCGTATCCAGCGCCAGAATGGAAACATCACTTTCCAGCACCTGATACATCTCTTTCTGAGATACGCTCAAGGTCTGGAAAATGGTGCTTAAGGTATCACCCGATTGAATCGTGTAGACATAATCAGGAATGCTGATGTCTGCCAGCTCTTGCAATGACGCTTCAGCCGACACTGTCAATTGCGGCAGCTCAAGCGGCAATGAGTACTTGAGTGGCTGGTAGGAGAATGCACCCAGCGTTAACACTGCAGCAGGCAGGAAGACCCCAAGCATCAACGGCTTGCGTAAATATCGTTTCATGGTTTGAGGTCTCCTGTCACTGCCCCGACATTAACCCGAGGCAGTCGTTACTGGCAGCTTAAACGGTCAGGTCACGCACACTGGCTTTAACAAATTCAGCCTTGAGATCTTCATAGGTGTGAACGGCCGGATACTGAGGAAACTCCTCGATCACATTCTTTGGCGCATGGAACAAGATTCCGGCCTCGGCCTGTGACAGCATGGTGGTGTCGTTGTAAGAGTCACCGGTCGCGACTACACGATAGTTCAACAGCTGGAACGCACGCACAGACTGACGCTTGGGATCACGCTGACGCAAAGTATAGTCAGTGATACGACCTTCTTCATTCACCTCAAGCTTGTGGCACAGCAGCGTCGGGTAACCCAACTGCTTCATCAGCGGCTCAGCAAATTCGTAGAAGGTGTCGGACAGTATCACGACCTGATAACGCTCGCGCAGCCAGTCGACAAATTCACGTGCACCCTCAAGCGGTGACAAACGACTGATGGTGTCCTGAATCTGCGGCAGGGTCAGACCATGCTCATCCAGAATACGCAGACGCTGCTTCATCAGCACGTCATAATCGGGAATATCCCGGGTTGTGGCCTTCAGTTCCTCGATACCGGTTTCTTCCGCAAACGCGATCCAGATTTCGGGAATCAGTACACCTTCCAGGTCAAGACAAGCCAGTTCCACGCGGGACGCCTCCAGTCAATTATTAATAGCCGCACAATTTACCCTGTCACCTGCATCCTTTCAATGCTCCGGCAACTCCATATCGGCAAATAGCGCATCGACATCATGGCGATTGCCACATGCCTGTACCTGTCGAACCAGATCCGGCGTCAAGTGCGGCGCAAAGGTCTGGATAAAATCATACATATAGCCACGCAGGAATGTGCCCTTGCGGAAGCCGATCCGCGTTACGCTGTGCTCGAACAAGTGGCTGGCATCCAGAGCGACAAGCCCGTCATCATTGCCCTCTTCGAAGGCCATGGTCGCGATGATGCCAACGCCCAGACCAAGACGGACATACGTCTTGATGACATCGGAATCCACCGCTGTCAGCACCACCTTCGGTTCCAATCCTTTGCTGGTAAAGGCTTCATCCAGCTTGGAGCGACCGGTAAACCCAAACACATAAGTAATGAGCGGCCACTCAGCCAGCGCTTCCAAGGTCAATTCAGGCAGTTCAGTCAATGGATGGCCGGCAGGCACAACCACCGAGCGATTCCAGCGGTAGCACGGCATCATGATCAAATCGCTGAAATGCGCCATCGCTTCAGTTGCAATCGCAAAATCGACTGTACCATCTGCCGCCATCTCGGAAATCTGCATGGGCGTTCCCTGATGGATATGCAGCGAAACATCCGGATACACCTTGATGAAATCATGAATGGTTTCCGGCAAGGCATAACGTGCCTGGGTATGCGTGGTTGCAACTTCCAGCTTGCCCTTGCGCTCATCACTGAACTCCTGGGCGACCTGGCGAATAGCCTCACATTTTTGCAACACTTCACCGGCAATCGCCAGAATCGCTTCACCGGCAGGGGTCACCCGTGTCAGGTGCTTGCCACTGCGCGCAAACACCTCAACCCCCAGCTCATCCTCAAGCAAACGGATCTGCTTGCTAATGCCGGGCTGAGAGGTATACAGGCTCTGTGCGGTTGCCGAGACATTAAGGTCATGGCGTGCAACTTCCCAGATGTAACGCAACTGCTGCAGTTTCATTACTTACGCTCTAATCAGGTTATAAATATTTTTTTAATATAACACCAGGGCATAAAGAATCAAAACCCTATTCCATAAAGGGTTTAATTCACACTCGCTGCTTGAGGCGACGCATCTCTTCCTCAAGCGCACCCGCACGCTTTTCAAAACCTTGCGCGCGCGCCTGGGACTTCAACAGCTCTTCTTCACACTGTTTAAGCTGTGAACGCAATTGACTTTCCCGGCGTGCGCTTTCGCTATTGTTGCTGACCTGCTTCTGATTGAGCTTTTGCAAAGATTCTTCCAGCTGGCGAAGCTGCTCTTCATAGCGTTTACTTTTATTGGTTTCGGTCAACAATTGCGCACTGATTTGCGTCTGCTCACGCTGCTGCTGCGCATCCCTCGACTTCAGGCCACGCAGTGCTTCATCCTGGCTCTTCACCTGAGTTGTCAGTGTCTCGATTTTGACATCACGACGAGCCAGCACGCCCTGAAGCTCATGCAGTTCACGCGTCATTTCGGCTTCACGACGACCACTCTCATCCCGCAACTTTTCCAGCGCATTACGGTAGTGGCGTGTGTCCACGTCCACCTTGGCAAGGGCTTCCAGGTTATGTCGCTGCTCATCGCGTACACGCTGATCAAAGACGCGCTTGTTTTCTTCGTACGAGCGCCGCAGCTGAGCCAATTCTTGCTCGGCGTTCGCTCTCAGCTGCTCTTCTTTTTTGCGCTGGGTCGTTTCATTGGCAAGGTTGTGACGCAACACCTGCAACTCGGCACCCAGTGCTTCATACTGCTCATGGGCTTCATCCAGTTTCAGCGCCTGCTCACGGTAGCGCTGCTCCAGCTCCCCAATCTCCCCCTGCGAGCGCTTCAGTGCATCATCCCTTTCCCGCTGCATGACATCGGCTTCAAGATCAGGCCGTTTGACCTGCGCATTCAACTCGACCGATGCTTCCTGCACCGCTTGCTGCCACACGCGGGTGAACACCTGGCGCATTGCCTCAGGCATATCCGGAGACGATGCGGTCTCATCACGCAAGTGCAGACGTGAAGGCAGCTGTTGCCACCACTCGGCAAGTATCGCTGCAATCGACTCCATTGAAGCCTCGGGTGAAAGCGATAGCAAACGCGAGGCATGCGGTGCTTCACCGGTCAGCAGGCACTGATCGGCGGCGGTAAAAATTGCAACCTTGAGCTGATTATCCATGAAGACGTGTTCCTTTATTCAGCGTAGCGATCGGCCAACTGGGCCAGAGCTTTTTCGGTGTCAGCATCCAGTGGTGCCTCGACGCGCAAACGTTCACCATCCGGCAGATTCAATTCCAGCCTGGCCGCATGCAACATTAAGCGTTTAATACCCTGTTGCCTGAATTGATTATTAACATCATCAGGGGTGTATTTCACATCACCCACAATCGAATGACCGGCAAACTGGGTATGCACACGAATTTGGTGCGTACGCCCGGTTAACGGCCGTGCCTCAACCAGGGTGGCAAGGTCCTGATAACGGCGCAATACCGTAAAGTCCGTCAAAGAGGCCTTGCCGTCCTGCTGGACCTTGACAATACGCTCACCGGATTTGAGCTCACAACGCAGCAAAGGCGCATCAATCCGCTCTTTACGCTTGACCCAACGTCCGACGACCAACGCATGGTAAATCTTGTTGACCTTGCGCGACCGTAACGCATCATGCAGATACCGCAGCATGCTGCGTTTTTTGGCAACCATGATGCAACCGGATGTATCCCGATCAAGACGATGGACCAATTCCAGAAAACGGCAATCCGGGCGCACCTGTCGCAACGCTTCGATCAAGCCGAGGCTGACGCCACTGCCACCATGCACGGCCAAACCTGCCGGTTTGTTGATAACCATCAGGCTATCGCTTTCATACAGTACGGCACCGTCGAGATGATCCGCCAAACCGGTACCCACCGGAGTCGGCTCACCGGGTTCAGATACCCGTATCGGCGGAATGCGGATCATATCACCGGCATTAAGCCGGGTATCGGGCTTGACCCGCTTCTTGTTTACACGAATTTCGCCTTTGCGCACGATACGATAGATAAGACTTTTCGGCGCGCCCTTGAGCGCGGTGCGCAAAAAGTTATCAATACGCTGACCGGCCTGATCCTCATCGACTTCCACGAAACGGACCTGATTCTGTTGCTGCTCTTGTTTATGCGCCATAAAGACGTGTTGACTCTCAATTGATGCCTTAGGGGTTAGCTGTTATATTCTACCGATGCCGCAGGCGGTTGGCTTTAGTAAATTTCAAATCCATGCAGCCGGCCCCGCCATTCATTCCGGACGAGTGGCCGCTCAAGACCCGACCGACGGCAGTACACAACATATATCGTGAAATACAACACTTTCACGTAACGCTTTCACGACCTTCGTATGACGGAAGGTTCAGTTGGAGGTGAAGATGCACGCTGACCAGGAACCTGCCTACCTCACGATAATCAGGCAGCCACAGCCAGAAACCATAAAAATATAGGTTCGCGTTTCCTTCACTGACGATAGTGGCAGCCCGCCGTTTGCGAGGCTGCACGAGGGTTTTTGCATTTTAGCCCCTCATCCAAAGACTGGACATTGATTTATCTCCCTCACAGCCAGGGCGAGAAGCGTTGCGTTTATGAGAACGCACCAACATGAAAAGAATGCTAATCAACGCAACTCAGCCTGAAGAGTTGCGCGTTGCACTGGTCGATGGCCAGCGCCTGTTCGATCTTGATATCGAATCCGACAGTCGTGAACAGAAAAAAGCCAATATATACAAAGGCCGTATTACCCGTGTAGAGCCCAGCCTTGAAGCCGCTTTTGTCGATTTCGGTGCCGAGCGCCACGGTTTCCTGCCCCTGAAAGAGATCTCCCGCGAATATTTCTGCAAGCAGCCTGAACGTGGCCAGCGGCCAAATATCAAGGAAATGGTCAAGGAAGGCACTGAGGTTATCGTGCAGGTCGACAAGGAAGAGCGTGGCAACAAAGGCGCTGCCCTGACCACCTTTATCAGCCTGGCGGGCCGATACCTGGTCCTGATGCCGAACAACCCGCGTGCCGGCGGCATTTCACGTCGCATTGAAGGTGATGATCGTACCCAGCTCAAGGAAGCCCTGTCTGGCGTCAACATCCCGAACGGCATGGGCGCCATCGTGCGCACCGCTGGCATTGGTCGCAGCTCAGAAGAACTGCAGTGGGACCTGGACTACCTGATCACCCTTTGGGATGCCGTTCAAGCTGTCAACGAACGCCCTGCTCCGTTCCTGGTTTACCAGGAAAGTGACGTCGTGATCCGCGCGATCCGTGACTATCTGCGCGCCGACATTGGCGAAGTGCTGATCGACAACCCCAGTGTGTACGAACAGGCACAGCAGTTCGTACAGCAAGTGATGCCGAGCTATGAGAGCCGCATCAAGCTGTACAAGGAACAGACACCTCTGTTCAACCGCTTCCAGATCGAAAGTCAGATCGAAACCGCCTTCGAGCGCGAAGTGAAACTGCCTTCCGGCGGCTCAATCGTCATCGACCCGACCGAAGCACTGGTCTCCATCGATATCAACTCCGCACGCGCCACCCGCGGCAGTGATATCGAAGAAACCGCCCTGCAGACCAACCTGGAAGCGGCTGAAGAGATCGCCCGCCAGTTGCGTCTGCGCGATATCGGCGGCCTGATCGTGATCGATTTCATCGACATGACACCCATCAAGAACCAGCGTGAAGTTGAAAATCGCCTGCGTGACTCCCTTAAGCTGGACCGCGCCCGCGTACAAATGGGCCGTATCTCCCGCTTCGGCCTGCTGGAAATGTCGCGCCAGCGTCTGCGCCCTTCTTTGGCCGAATCACGCGGCAGTGTTTGCCCGCGCTGCCACGGCCAGGGCAGCATCCGTGACACCGAGTCCTTGGCTTTGTCCATCCTGCGTCTGATCGAAGAGGAATCTTCAAAAGATCGTACCGCACAGATTCGGGCCATTTTGCCGGTAACGGTGGCGACTTATCTGCTGAATGAAAAGCGCCATGAGGTACATAGCATCGAACTGCGCCACCAAGTGCGCATCGTGATTGTGCCCAATCCAAACATGGAAACACCGCATTACGAAGTCGTACGTCTGCGCGACGACCATACGGTGATCACTACTCAGGATCCGAGTTACAACCTGCAGCCGGAAGCAGAGCCTGAAGTACTTGAAACTACACGTGCGCCAGCACCCAAGCGTGAAGAAGCGGCCGTCAAAGCGGTTGCTCAGCGCAAACAGGCTCCCAAGCCCACCACACCTGAGCCAGCTGCCAAACCAGCATCAACACCAGCTCCTGCGCCTGCACCGCAAGCAAAGGCTGCACCTCAGCGTTCAGCTGCAGAACCACAGCGCAGCGCAGCCACTGCCCGCCCAGAGCCACAGAAGCGCACACCGTCGTTCGGTGAACGTATTCTTGGCACTCTGCGCGGCCTGTTTGGCAGCAAGCCCGAAACAACCGTCGCCCCCAAGCCTGCCGCACAGCCCAACGCGGAAAGCACGCCGCCGGCAAGGGAAAAAAGCGATGTGCGCAGCAGTGTCAGCAAGGACGCGCGCGATAATCGCCAGCGTCGTCGCGAACATGATCGCCGCCGCAGCAACCGTGACAAGCGCGAGAAACGTGATAACGACGAGATCATCACAGTAGAGCGTGACTCGAACTTGCCGACCATTGGTGCCAGCGAAACGCAGGATAAGCCGGAGAATACCCGTCGTCGTCGCAGCCGCAGCCGCAGTCGTAACCGTCGTGACGACACTCAGGACACCAATGCCGTTGAAAGCACTACAACCGACAACGTGCAGCCAGCCGATGCTGCCGTAGTGGAAGAAGGTACACAAACAGCCAAGCAGGAAGATAGCAGCCGCGCCCGCCGTCGTGGTCGTCGTCGTCGCAACACCGAGCAGCGTAATGCAGTACGCACACCGCTGCCGGAAGAGATGCGCGACGCCACTGCAGAGAGCGAAATCCAGGCTCTGCTGGCAGAAGAAAAAATCACCAATGCTACGTTCGGTGGTGACAGCACGGCTGAAACAGCTACCGAAACTGCAGCAACGACAGATGCAACGGTCGAGCAGAAAGTCGAAGCAACCAGCGACGCTGTTACAGCGACAACTGCCGAAAGCTCTGCAATTGCCACTGAGGCAGACAATGAAGCGGAGGCACCTGCAGCTGATGTCGCCACACCTGTCGAACAGCAGACTGAAGCCGTTGAAGCGTCAACTGAAGCGACTGAACAGGCAGAAGAAGCCACAGAACAGGCACCGGTTAAAACCGAAAAGCGCAGCTCTCGTAGCCGTCGCAAGCCTGCACGCGGACGCGGCAAATCCGAGAAAAAGGAATCAGCCGATAGCACACCTGCAGCTCAGACTGAAGACAAGTCCGGCGAAGTTCAGCAGGAACTTCAACTGAACGAAGCTGAAACCAGCGCAAGCGTGACTGAAGTTACAGATGCGCCCGTAATGGCTGAAACAACAGAAGCTGAGGCAACTGAGGTGACCGCCGCAGAACCCGAAAAAGCGACTGAGAGCGCTACTGAAGCGGCTGTAGAGCCTGTTACAGAAGCACCTGAGCAGCTGGCTACTGAAGAAAAAGCTGCTGATGCAGAAAAACCTGCCGAATCGGCCGTGAAAACCGCTGCCGAAGTGACGCCGGTTGAAACAGCCGAACAGGAGCAGACATCAGCACCTGTCGACAGCGATACGGCTACTGAGACTGAAGCATCTGCAGAATCGACACCGGCACCGGCACACCCGGCAGCAGTTGTAGAGGAAGACACTGCACAGGCCGATACAGCGGAGAAAGCAGCCTCCACTGATGAGCAGTCAGAGCCCGAGGAAACCGCAGCGGTACAGGCAGATGAAAATGCCCAGCCCGCCGCCAAACCGGCTCGCTCACGTCGCCGTGCAGGACGCGCACCCAACGACCCACGTGAAGTACGTCGTCGCGAGAAGATGGAAGGCGATCAGTAAAAACTGATCGCCCATTAAAAAGCCGCTGCAGTTAACGCTGCAGCGGCTTTTTTGTATCTAATCATTAACGGCGTTAATACTGATCGAGATGAGTCACCAAACCGTCAGGGATAAAAGCGTGGCTCTGGCTCAAGCCATACACCGAAGCGTGCCATTACTTGCTGCTGAATATAATCGGCAAGCTGCTCCACTTCCGTACGGTTACCACGCCCCCAATTAACCACAACCAGTGCCTGCTCTGGATAAGTACCGACATTCCCTTGACGATAACCTTTCAACCCACAGCGATCGATCAACCACCCAGCCGCCAGCTTATAGCCACCACCCACATCAGGATATGCCACCAGGTCGGGCTCCTGTGCCTTGAGCACCAAACCCTGCTCGACACTCACCAGCGGATTCTTGAAGAAACTGCCCGCATTGCCTAACACTTCTGGCGAAGGCAGCTTTTGTCGACGCACCCTGCACACAGCATCAAACACTTGCCGAGGCGTAACTGGACCATCTTTCTCAATTGCAGCATCCAGCGCCGCATAGCCGACCTGAACACCCGCTACGCGACTGAGCCGAAACTCTACCGCCGTGATGATATAGCGGTCAGGCTCACCAGACTTGAACAGACTGTCGCGATATGCAAAAAGACAGTCAGCATTATCCAGCAGCTTCAATACCCTATTCTGCCGGTCGAATACTTCTACCCGACCCAGGCGGTCCTTGATTTCGACACCATAGGCACCGATATTCTGCACCGGCGCAGCTCCGACCGTGCCGGGAATAAGCGCAAGATTCTCGAGTCCGTAAAAGCCCTCGAACAGCGTCCTTTCTACCGTCTCGTGCCAGTTCTCGCCAGCCCCCACCCAGACACTGACTTCATCACCCTTAAACGCCACATCCCAGCGCCTGATCGCCATACGCGCGACAACACCCGGTATGTCAGCCGACAGTACCAGGTTGCTGCCTCCACCCAACACCAGCAATGGCTGCGGGTTGCGTTCAAGCCATTCCTGCAGCTCAACAAGCTGCCCAGGCTCTGTAATGGTAACCAACTGCTCGGCCTCTACATCAAAGCCGAACGTGTTGTGCTCACTCAATGGCACATGATTCTTGAACTGCAGCACGCTCAGGCTCTCCCTTCCTGCTGCAGGTGTCGATATAACCCCTGACTGGCCAACTCCACCAAATCCAGCACTTCGTCAAAGCCACGCTCACCGGCAGTGTAATAAGGGTCTGGCACTTCTTTCAGCTTACTGCCCTCGGCAAATTCAAGAAACAGCCCCAAATGACCGCCAAAATCTCCCGGACACAGGCTGCGCAGCTCACGCAAGTTGGCTGCATCCATCGCCAACACGTAGTCAAATCGTTCAAAATCGGAAGTATCTACCGCACGGGCACGCAAGTGCTCTAGGTCATACCCGCGCCGGCTCGCGGCTGCACGGGTTCGTGGATCAGGTGCTTTGCCAATATGATAAGCCGCCGTGCCTGCCGAATCGATCAGGAGACGATCGCCCATATCGTGCGCCTGCACCATCTGCTCAAACACACCATGCGCAGTGGGCGAACGACAGATATTCCCCAGGCATACGAACAGGATGGATGTCTGCTTTTTCACATCGATACCTTCAACATCATTCAGTACAACAAGGCGTCACTTGCCCGCCAATAACTCGGCAATACGCGCCAGATCTTCCGGGGTATCAACACCTGCAGGCGGCGCTTCATCAGCCGCATCCACGTGAATACCCACGCCATGCCAAAGCGCACGCAGCTGCTCCAGACACTCGGTCTGCTCCAGCGGAGCCGGTGGCCAGGCAACGAAATCGTTCAACATTTTGACCCGGTAGGCATATAGCCCGATATGGCGCTGCCACGAGAATCCTCCCGGCATTTCGCCCTGCCCCTGCATGAAGGCATCACGTGGCCATGGAATCGGGGCGCGACTGAAATACAACGCCATTCCCTGATGATCCGTCACCACCTTAACCACATTCGGGTTAAGCAGTGATTCGACCGTTTCGATCGGCTCGGACAGCGTTGCGATACCTGCCGCCGGTAGCGCCATCAAATTATGCGCAACCTGATTGATGATACGAGGCGGGATCAGTGGCTCATCACCCTGCACGTTGACGACGATATCATCCGCATAGAACCCAAGCGTATGAACAACTTCCTGCAAACGATCCGTACCTGAAGGATGGTCCGACGAGGTCATGCACACTTCGGCACCGAAGCCACGGGCAACCGCTGCAATGCGCTCATCGTCCGTCGCAATGACAACACGTACCGCTTCACTTTCGCAGGCGCGCTCATAGACATGCTGCAACATCGGTTTACCGGCAAGATCTGCCAGCGGCTTGCCCGGGAAACGGCTGGATGCATACCGGGCAGGGATAACCACAGAGAAGCTCATGACGTTACTTGCTCTCCTTCAGTCGCTCATCGGCCGTCAGCGTACGGGCTTCAGATTCCAGCATCACTGGAATATCATCACGAATCGGGTATGCCAGGCCACTGGTACGACAGATCAGCTCATGCGTTTCTTTATTCCATTCCAGAGGTGCTTTGGACACGGGGCATACCAGAATATCAAGCAGTTTGGGATCCATCATTCTGTCCTGTCTGTTGCGCCGACAGCTGTGCCAGGCGCTGAATAAGTTGTTGTTCAAAGCCTTCAGGCAGCTGCGCATCCACACGCAATGCCCAGCAATTTTCAGGCGTTAACTGCCGACATTTTACGGCATCCTTTTCCGTCATGATAATGGGCAATTGCGGTTCCAGTTCAAGCATCTCCGGCTGTATCTCGGCATGGTCCATCAGCGGATGCTCAATCGGATCAAACCCCATTAGCCGCAGAGTATCAAAAAAGCGCGATGGATTACCTATACCCGCCAGGGCATGCACCCGGCGCGAGTACGGCCAGCCGTCACCTGTCAGCACTGGGCCATCCTGTAACGGCACCAGCGCCATCGGTGCCAATTGCATCTGCACTGCGTCAGCGGCCAGTACTGGCAAGCCTTGCACGCCTTGCATTCCATCACCGCCGTTAATGACCACCCAGTCAACCGACGCCAGCCGCTCAGGAGGCTCTCGGAGCGGCCCTTCCGGCAGACAGCGCCCATTACCCAACCCACGAACGCCGTCCACGACCGCTATTTCAATATCGCGCGCCAATGCGTAATGCTGCAGGCCATCATCACTGATAATCAGATTACACGCATGGTCCTGCAACAGGGTACGCACGGCTTCGACACGGTTTGGGTCGATGACCAGAGGCACGCCCGTGCGCTGCACAATCAGACAGGGTTCATCTCCCCCCTCACTCGGGCGACTATCAGCCGTGACAGTCCAGGGATATGTGGGTGGTTTGGCACCGTATCCACGACTCACCACACCAGGGCGATAGCCGTGCCGACGCAATATCTCGATCAATACAATCGTCAGCGGTGTCTTGCCCGTCCCGCCGATGCTGATGTTGCCCACAATAATGACCGGCACCGGAATACCAGCCGCTGCTGCGCCGAGCTGCCGCAAACGACGACAACGACGACGCACCAGATGTGTAAACAGTGCTGACAATGGACGCAGTAGCCGCAGCCATCCCGCCCGCGCATACCAGGCATGCTGCAACGACATCACTCAGCTGTTTTCCGGGTCGCTATGCTCAACTGCTTAAAGCCAAGCTGACCGGCAACATCCATCACGGTCACCACCGACTGATGACTCGCAGCGGCATCTGCCGTAATGATAAAGGGGATGTCACGCTGCTCACCGGTCAATTTAACCACTGCCCGCTTGAGGGTCGCGGCATCGCTGGTGACCAGTGGCTGGCCATTGACTGAGTATTGTCCCTGGGTACCCACGACAACATCAATGCTGTCCGTTTCAGCAGCTACCGCTCGCGGTTCGCTCGAAGCGTCAGGCAAGCTGATGCTCAAATGTGATTCCTGGGTGAACGTGGTTGTTATCATGAAGAAGATCAGCAGCAGAAACACCACATCGATCAGCGGTGTCAGGTTAATGCTGATCTCTTCACGTCGTTGACGTTGAAATTTCACCGCACTCTCCGCGACTATTGGATATCGACTTCGCGATCACCATGAATCGCTTCCACCAGTTTGATGGATTCCTGCTCCATGGTCAGAACCAGCGTATCGATTCGGCGCTGGAAGTAACGGTGCATCACCAATGCGGGAATGGCCACCGACAGGCCAGCAGCGGTAGTAATCAGCGCTTCCGAGATCCCTCCCGCCAAAATACTGGCATTACCGGTCCCCTGAACCATGATCTCCATGAAGACCTTGATCATGCCTATAACAGTACCCAGCAAACCCAGCAAGGGTGTGATTGCCGCGATCGTACCCAAAGGATTCAGAAAACGCTCAAGGTCATGAATGACATGAGAGGCCTCTTCCTGAATGCTTTCTTTCATGATGTCCCGACCATGACGCGAGTTATTGAGTCCCGCGATAATGATCCGCCCCAACGGACTCGCACCACGAATGGCAGACAGACGTTCGGCGGTCATATTGCCGCTTTGCGTCAGCTCCCACACTTCCGCCAACAAACCCGGCGGAGTAATCAGACCTGGACGCAGAACCAACAGACGGTTGCCACAAATTGCCAACGCAGCAATCGAGCAAGCCACGATGGGCAACATCAGCCAGCCACCCGCAACAATAATCTCAAACACCTTGGATTCACCTCCTGTTGAATTGGTAAACTTTATCACAGCAACACTAGCGGGAGTAAGGCGTTAACCAGCTGTCCAATAACGCTTTTCCTGCTCTCTGTAGCGATTGATCCGACACTGTCCCGCATCGGCAACCATTTCCACAGCACCGGTCTCCGCCGTCAGCACCCAAGGTATTTGACGATGACTGAGACGCGCCAATACCTGTTCGTGCGGATGCCCGAAACGGTTGTAACGACCTGCACTGATCAACACCTGCGCCGGCTGCAGCAGATCAAGAATCGCAGCTGTCGTGGAATCTCGACTGCCATGATGCCCAGCCACCAACCACGTTAGCGGCTCCTGAAAGCCACCCGACAGCAGCCGGTATTCACCACTGACATCCAGATCACCCGTCAGCAGCAGACTGCAGTTATCATTGACCACATGCAGGACACAGGAGCGATTGTTCGCCGTTGGCTCAGCGGTAACATCAAATACCGGCAGGAAGCCAAACGCTACACCACCCAGATGCCAACGCTGCGCCCGGCACTGTATCGCACCCGGAGCTTGCTCCGGTTCACCGGCATAGACACGCCCTATCGCGAGAGTATCGATCACTGCCGGATATCCACCACTGTGGTCAGCATCACCATGACTGAGCACCAGGTACTCCAGTCGCTTAATGCCACGCGCCCTCAGCCAGGGTTCCACTGCAAACGCAAAGGCCGACCCACCACTGGAATAACCGGGTCCGGTATCATACAGCACCGCCCCTTCGGCCGTTTCGATCAGCACCGCCTGCCCTTGCCCTACATCAAACATCCATGCATTGAAATCCCCTGATTCCGGCACAGGCCCTCGCACCGACAGCAAGGGAATCAAGAGCGGTAACACCAGCATGCGGTATAGCATCGGCATGGGCAGCAGCAACAGTGCGATGGCGACACTTGCCAACATCAGGGTTATCGTCGACGGCGCAGCGACTTCAACATACAGCCCTGGCACCTCGGCACACCACGACAGCAGCTGCCACAGGAGCCCAATACCCGACTCAAGTACCTGAGCCACCAGCGGGCTGAACAGTGACGATACCAATAGTAACGGCAGCGACCAGACCAACAACGTGACCACGGGCACCGCGATCAGGTTGACCGGCACCGACACCAGGCTCATCTGGTTGAAAGATGCCGCCATTAAGGGCAGCATGCCGAAAAAAAGTACACCCTGCAGACGTAACCACACATGCACCGGCAAACGCGCCGCAGGGCCGTCGTCACGTACTTGAAATAACCAGAGAATCAGTGCTACCGCACCGAATGAAAGCCACGTCCCCGCCTCCAGCACCGCCAATGGTTGCAGGCTGATAACAACGACCAGAGCCACTCGCCAGCGTTGCCAGCCCGTTAATGGCTGCAGAAACCAGCCTCCCAGCACAAAAATGGCCAGCATCAGCCAGGCCCGCTGCACCGGCACCCCCCAACCCGAAAGCCCTGCATACGCACCGGCAATCGCCAGTGCACAGAGTACTGGCACGAAGCGCACCCACCGTGCAGAAAAGCCCAACAGCAGCCCGGGGAGCATCAAGCCGCGTCCCACACACCAGCCCATAGCCGCGACGACGGCTACATGCAGGCCACTGACCACAAACAGGTGTGCGGTTCCCGTCATCCGCAACACGTCCCATTGCTCACCCGTAAGCTGACTGCGGTCACCCAGCAGCAACGCTCTCAGAGTCGCCGCCGCCACCGGTTCGAAGCTGGACTGTAGATAATCAGCCAACGACTGCCTCAGGTAACGCAGCTCTCCCTGCGCCGGGACACGGGACAGCACCTGTTTGATATAGCCTCGCGCATCTATCCCTCGACTCAGATAAAAGCGCTCCAGATCAAATGCAGCCGGGTTACTCAACCCTCGCGGTGGACTGACCCGCACAACCACGCGCAACCGATCACCCTCGGCGAAATCATGATCGGTACCGTAATAGCTGACCCTAAGCAACCGCAGGCGCTGCAGTTGCGGCTGATCAGAGTCAACAACCAGGGGTTTGAGCAATAAGCGGTAACGGCCATCCTGAAGGTGCGGTAACGTAACGATCTCAGCTTCCATATTCACGTCTTGAGGTGGCAAGGTGAAGCGATATGACAACTGCCAGCCACCATATACCGTCGCCAGCAGTACGCCGACTGCACATAACAGGAGGGGTTTGCGGATACGTTTGTATAACGCCCCCGACAGCAGAATCAATAAGCACCACCCCGCCCAATACAGATCCGGCAGAAGGGCAACACACACAATTCCGAACAGATAAGCGATCATCCTTGATCCTTACAGTTGGCTTAACGACGTTCTGGCGGCATAATGGCCGCACTCATCAGAACCGGTAAATCAGTCCTCGATGCCTCGCAAGCTGCTTAGAAAATACATGCCCGATGAAAAAACGCTGCGCAGCCATCGTCACCTCAGCTGGCTCGGGCGTCATTTGCATGATCCCAACCTATGGCACCTGACGCGCAAATCCGTTGCACGTGCCTTTCTCGTCGGGATCCTGTGCGCGTTCATGCCGATCCCGGGACAAATGGTCGTCGCCGCTGTACTCGCGATCATAGCGTCCAGCAACTTGCCGATCTCGATTGGATTGGTCTGGATTACCAACCCCATAACCATACCGCCAATATTCTATGCCTGCTACCGCCTGGGTACATGGATATTGGGAACGGGGTCTCGAGTCGATGCGGGGTGGGCATGGGACCTGGCGACCATTCAGAGTGAGTTTGCATCCATCTGGTGGCCGTTATTGCTGGGTAGTCTTTTGTGCGGTGTGGTATTTGGCATTGCCGGCTACGCACTGATCAGCCGTTTCTGGATTTGGCATGTAAATCGCAGCTGGCGCAAGCGCGCGCAACTGCGTACCAAACATCCTCGTAAAAAGTAAGAGAGTGCCGGGTCAGGTGCCACGATCCGTCAGCACACCGTCTACAAGTTCCATTGCCCGCCCCATACGCTCAGCCAGCTGCATATCATGCGTCACGATGACAAACGCCGTATCCAGCGTACGATTGAGCTCATCCAGATAGCTCTGCACATCAGCTGCCGTATGGCGATCAAGATTACCCGTTGGCTCATCCATCAGCACACAGGCAGGCTCGGTCACCAGCGCCCGCGCAATGGCAACACGCTGACGTTCGCCCCCGCTGAGCTGCGAAGGCTTGTGACGCACGCGATGACTCAACCCGACGCGTTCCAGCAAGGCACTGGCACGTTCAGCCGCCAGACGGCTGGATTGTCCTGCAATCAACAAGGGCATCGCCACGTTTTCAAGTGCCGTGAATTCATGCAACAGGTGATGAAACTGATAAACAAACCCCAGCGACTGGTTACGCAGACGTGAACGCTGACGCTCACTGACTGTATACAGGGATTGTCCAAGTACACTGACACTGCCCTCATCCGGCGTATCAAGCCCACCCAGAATATTCAGCAGTGTACTTTTGCCACTGCCGGAGCTGCCGATGATTGCAACCCGCTCACCAGGCGATACCGACAGTGCGACCGATTTAAGAATATGAATCGGCTGACCCGCTTCCTCATAGCTTTTACTGATGCCCTCACAGCTCAGTACAGGATTATTCATAACGCAGAGCCTCCGCTGGCTGAGTCCGCGATGCACGCCAGGCCGGGTATAAAGTGGCCACAAAACTGATCGCGAATGCGGCCAGTGTAATCATGCCAACATCCGACCAGATCAATTGTGACGGCAAGTAACTGATGAAATACACATCGGCCGACAGGAACTCGATACCCAGCATGCGTTCAATCCAGGCCACCAGATCCGTAACGGTCAGTGCCAATGTGACACCCAGCACCACTCCCAGCGCCGTACCAATCAGCCCAATCACGATCCCCTGCACCATGAAAATGCGCAATATCGTCGAAGGCGTCGCCCCCATCGTACGCAGAATGGCAATATCGGAACGCTTGTCCGTCACCACCATCACCAGGGTAGAAACAATATTGAATGCTGCAACAAACACAATCAGCAGCAAAAGCAGACCGATCATGCGCTTTTCCATTTGAATGGCCTGAAACAGGTTGCCATGTGTACGCGTCCAGTCATTGACATACAGCGGACGCGATTGGCTCCGTGCGATCTGCTGTGCCTGTTGCGGCGCAGTAAACAGGTCATCAAACTTCAGGCGCAAGCCATCGACACGTTCAGCAGGCATGCGTTTGATGCGGGCGGCATCCGTCATGTGGATATAGGCAAGATTGGCATCCAGCTCAGCCCCAACCGAGAAAATCCCGATCACATCAAAGCGTTTAAGCCGGGGAATAACACCCGCAACACTGATCGAAGCTTCCGGCAACACCAGTGTCACCTTGTCACCAACCTCAACACCAAGAAAACGGGCCAGCAGCTCACCCAGTACGATACCGTACTCGCCGGCAACCAGATCATTCAGCTCACCGGCCTGCATGTGCTGCGCAATAATCGATACGCCCGGCTCCAGTACCGGGTCTATACCATTAACCAATACACCCTGTACGCGGCCACGACTGGTGAGCATGCCCTGGGCCTGCACATAGGGAGCCGCACCAGCGACACCAGACTGCGCAAGCACCTGCTCACGCAACACGGACCAGTCATCTAGGCCCTGATCCGCATAACCGGCCAGTGTGGCATGAGGTACCATGCCAAGAATCCGCTGGCGCAGTTCACGATCGAAACCGTTCATCACGGACAGCACGACGATCAAGGCTGCTACGCCCAGCATCAAGCCAAGCATCGACACCAGGGAAATGAAAGATATGAAATGGTTGCCGCGCTTTGCAGCGGTATAGCGCAAGCCGACAAAAATCGATAGTGGTCTAAACATGGTGCAGGATTAAAGCACAGTTATCGCCCGAGCTCTAACAGAATCAGCAAAATCCTGCCGGAAGACAGTTACTTGAACCACCGCTCATCAACAACGAGGAATCATCTGTATATACAGCCTTAGCCGCAACCGTATCAGGCTGTTATTATGCCCCAACGTATTTTGTAACCCGAGCGGACCTTTACCCATGAGTCACAAACCCCTGGATACACCACACCCCAGGCTATATCTGCTTGCCACTGGCGCAGGCTTTGTCGGCCTTATCGCCTGGTTCTATACCGGCCGCCAACTGGGTGTCTTGCAGTGGATTATTGATCTTTTCCCTGCTTCTCATGCAGGCGCTGGCCTGATGATTGCTATCATGCTGATGATGACACCGGGATTTCTGCTGTGGAAGCTCTTCAACCGCTGGGTAGAAGCAAAACTGAAAGTAAAGGGACGTTTTCTCGAAGACGACATCTACTTGCCGCCCAAAAACAAAAAACACACGCCGAAGTAAGCAACCTCGACGTGCGTTGATAGCCGCTCTATTACAGGTTGGCGATACGGTTCAGACCCGAAATCGCTGCCACCCGGTAGGCCTCGGCCATAGTCGGATAGTTGAAGGTCGTGTTGATGAAGTACTTCAAGGTATTGGCCTCACCTTTCTGACCCATGATGGCCTGACCGATGTGGATGATCTCCGACGCCTGATCACCAAAACAGTGAATACCCAGGATCTGTAATGTCTCCCGGTTAAACAGAATCTTCAACATGCCAACCGGCTCACCGGAAATCTGTGCCCGCGCCGTGTCCTTGAAGAACGCCTGCCCCACTTCATAGGGCACACACTCTGCCGTCAACTCCTCTTCAGTTTTACCGATGGAGCTGATCTCCGGAATGGTATAGATCCCGGTCGGTACGTCATTGATGTAACGGAAGTCATCCGCCGACAGCATATCAGCAGACGCCGAACGCCCCTGATCCAGCGCGGCCGATGCCAGACTCGGCCAGCCGATGACGTCGCCTACCGCATAAACTCCATCTACCGAGGTACGGTAGTGCTCATCAACAGCCACCTGGCCACGGCTATTGATATCAAGACCAATGATATCCAGACCGAGATTCTGGGTATTGCCTGAACGACCATTACACCAAAGGAAAGCATCAGCACGAATACGCTTACCGGATTTCAGTGCAACGGTCACGCCATGGGCATCGCCAGTGACAGACTCATAGTCTTCATTATGGCGAATTTTCACCGCGTTGTTGCGCAAGTGATAGCTCAGCGCATCGGAAATCTCGTCATCCAGGAATGACAACAAACGATCACGCATGTCGATCAGATCGACCTTTACACCCAGCCCGCTGAAAATGGACGCATACTCGCAACCGATAACACCGGCACCGAAGATAACCAGTGTACGAGGAGTATGACTGAGCTTCAGGATAGTATCAGAGCTGTAGATACGCGGATGGTCGAAGTCGATATCCGGCGGACACCAGGGACTGGAACCGGTGGCGATCACAACATTCTTGGAACGTAGCAGCTCACGCCCTCTGTTGTGCCCCTCAACTTGAATTTCGCCCTGCTTCAGAAACGTGGCATGACCGAAGAACACATCCACACGATTACGTGCATAGAAGTTGGTGCGCAACATTACCTGATTGGAGATCACTTTTTCAGCACGGTTGAGCACTTTGGGGAATGAGAACCAGCGCGGCTCACCGATATCACGGAACATCGGGTTAGTGTTGAATTCAATGATCTGCTTGACGGAATGACGCAGTGCCTTCGACGGAATGGTCCCCTTATGGGTGCAGTTGCCACCGACGGTATCCTGCTCTTCCACAATCGCAACCCGACGCCCCTGCTTGGCCGCATTGATTGCAGCACCTTCACCCGCAGGACCGGAACCGATTACCACGACATCATAGTCATATACAGCCATTCTTTTCCCCTTAGTTGAGCAAACCTGGTGCAGACCCAAACACGTAATGGCCTGTCACCAGCTTAGAGATCTCAATACCAACAACCAATTAACCTTTAGATTTAATCTCGTATGCAAGATCAGCCGGTGCAGACACTGCAGCCGTGCGTTCCTGCTCTTCATCGCATTTATTGGGATCACCACCACAAATATCGCAGACGGTATCCATGCCCAGAGCACTCATGCCCCCGCAAGAACCGGCGATCGGCTTACCGCCCAACAACACGCCCACCGACATGGCGATGATAATGCACAGCAACGCGGCAAACGTCAGAATCATTGTATCCATCACAACCTCCCAAAGGGTTATTGCAGATAAGGTGCAAAGCCCGGTGTAGAACGCACATCAAACCCGGCACTGCCCTTGCTGATAAATAAAGCGTTGATGCCCTGTTCAAGGGCAAAATTGTAACCTTGTTCGTCTCCCATCACCATCAAGGCCGTAGCCAATGCATCAGCCTCTGCACAGGTTTCACTGATAACCGTGACGGACGCCAACTTGTGGCGAATAGGATACGCCGTACGTGGATCAATGGCATGGGAGTAACGCACACCATCTTCTTCAAAGTAATTGCGATAATCCCCGGATGTCGCCACAGCACCGCGCTGAATACTGATCACCCGCTCCACCGTGCGTTCGCCGATTTCAGGTGCTTCAATCGCCAGCCGCCAGGGATCGTCTCCGGGCTTCAGCCCCTTGATTCGCAACTCACCGCCAATTTCTACCAGGTAACGCTGGATACCATAAGATTCCAGCAGTTCCGCCAACTGGTCGACGCCATAGCCCTTGGCGATCGCGGACAGATCTATGTACTGGTCGTGCTCTTTGGTCAGCGTAGACTCGGCAGAATCCAGGTGTACGAACTGGTAACCGATGCGGGCTTTCAGCTGATTGACCTTGTCTTGATCCGGCTGATGAGTAATACGGCCATCCGGCCCGAACCCCCATAAATTGACCAACGGCCCAACCGTTACATCAAAAGCACCTCCCGTACGCTGACTGATCTGCTGTGCGAGCACCATCACCTGCATCAACTCAGGTCCGATATGATGCGGCACGCCCGCCTCAGCACGATTCAGACGTGACAGTTCGGACTCTTCGATATAAGTCGACATCTGCTGATTTACGTCACTCAGCAACGCCGCTGCAGCCTTACGGATCACCGGCACACGACCGTCATCAACATCAACCCACTTCATACTGAAGCTGGTGCCCATGGTCAGCCCCTGAAAGCCGACGACACGTTCCGGCGGTGTCTGATTACATCCGAGCAAGCCCAAAACAAAAACGGCCAGCAGCGAGGCTGCCAGCCATTTAGTCAGACGTATCTGATCAACCATTAATATCAGCCACCAAAGTCATCCAGCAGGATATTGTCAGGCTCGACACCCATATCTTCCAGCATTTTGACAACGGATGCGTTCATCATCGGCGGACCACACATGTAGTATTCACAATCCTCAGGCGCATCATGATCGCGCAGGTATTGCTCGTACAGTACGTTATGGATGAAGCCGGTATAACCGGTCCAGTTGTCTTCCGGTTGCGGATCAGACAGTGCCAGATGCCAAGTGAAGTTTTCGTTCTCTTCCGCCAGCTTGTCGAACTCTTCCACGTAGAAAGCTTCACGGACGGAACGAGCACCGTACCAGAAGGAGATCTTGCGTGTGGAGTTCAGACGCTTCAGCTGATCGAAGATGTGTGAACGCATCGGGGCCATGCCCGCACCACCACCGATAAACACCATCTCGTTGTCGGTATCCTTGGCGAAGAATTCACCGAAGGGTCCGTACACCGTGATCTTGTCGCCCGGCTTCAGGCTGAACACATACGAGGACATCTGGCCCGGCGGAATACCCTGACTACCCGGAGGCGGAGATGCGATACGGATGTTGAACTTGACCACACCACGCTCTTCCGGATAGTTCGCCATGGAGTACGCACGAATGACAGGCTCATCGACCTTGGACACAAACTGCCACATGTCGAACTTGTCCCAATCACCACGGAACTCAGGCTGGATATCGAAATCCTTGTAGTTGACCACATGTGCCGGCGCTTCAAGCTGCACGTAACCACCCGCACGGAAATCAACGCTTTCACCTTCAGGCAGACGCAAAGTCAGCTCTTTGATGAAGGTTGCCACGTTCGGGTTGGACTCGACCGTACATTCCCACTTCTTCACGCCGAAAACATCATCTTCAACATGAATTTTCATGTCCTGCTTGACGGCTACCTGGCACGACAGACGCCAGCCTTCCTTGCCTTCACGCAGGGTGAAATGGGATTCCTCTGTCGGCAGCATGGAGCCGCCGCCATCGGTCACCTGACATTTACACTGTGCACAGGTACCACCGCCGCCACATGCGGACGCCAAGAAGATACCCTTGTCGGCCAGGGTCTGCAGCAGCTTGCCACCGGCCGGAACAGTGATCGATTTTTCCGGATCATCGTTGATCTCGATGGTCACATTACCGGAACTGACCATCTTGGCTCGGGCTGCAAGGATGACGGCAACCAGTGCAAGCACCACTGCCGTAAACATCACAACACCGAGGATAATGACTTCTGTATTCATCTGTTTATCCTATCCTTTAGGCATTTCATGTCGGCTGCTTACAGCTGAACGCCGGAGAACGACATGAAGCCAAGAGACATCAGACCCACAGTGATGAAGGTGATCCCCAGACCACGCAGACCGTGCGGCACGTCACTGTACTTGAGCTTCTCACGAATACCTGCCAGGGCGGCAATCGCCAGCGCCCAACCGATACCTGCACCCGCACCGTAGACCACACTTTCACCGAAGGTGTAATCGCGCTCTACCATGAACAGAGCAGCACCCATGATGGCGCAGTTCACGGTGATCAGCGGCAAGAACACACCCAGCGCGTTGTAAAGCGCAGGTACGAACTTGTCCAGGAACATCTCCATGATCTGTACGATCGCAGCAATTACGCCGATGTAGGAGATATAGCCCAGGAAGCTCAGATCCACTTCCGGGTAACCGGCCCACGCCAGCGCACCTTCGCGCAGCAGATAATTGAAGATCAGGTTATTGACCGGCACGGTAATGACCAGCACCACGATAACCGCGATACCCAAGCCAATAGCCGTCTGCACCTTCTTTGAAATCGCCAGGAATGTACACATCCCCAGGAAGAAGGCCAGCGCCATGTTTTCAACGAAAATCGCCTTGACCGCAAGGCTGATCAGCTGTTCCATGATTTACACCGCCCCCTTCTTGGTGTTCGGAGCCATCTCGAAGTCAGGTTTTTCAACCTGATCCGGCTTCCATGTACGGATGATCCAGATAAAGATACCGATCAGGAAGAACGCACTCGGCGGCAACAGCATCAAGCCATTACCCTGGTACCAGCCACCATTGTTCACCAACGGCAGGATTTCGACACCAAACAGTGAACCGGAGCCGAACAGTTCGCGGAAGAAACCGACGAATAGCAGTACCACACCGTAGCCGAGGCCGTTACCGATACCATCCATGAAGCTCTGTACCGGCGGATTCTTCATCGCGAAGGCTTCCGCGCGCCCCATAACGATACAGTTGGTAATGATCAAGCCAACGAATACCGACAGCTGCTTGGAGATCTCATAGGCAAACGCCTTGAGGATCTGGTCAACCACGATTACCAATGATGCAATGATCGTCATCTGCACGATGATACGAATATTGCCTGGAATGTGATTACGAATCAGCGATACGAAGAAGTTGGAGAATGCGGTTACGGCTATTACCGCAAGCGTCATTACCAACGCAGTCGCCATGTTGGAGGTAACCGCCAACGCAGAACATACACCCAGGATCTGCAGTGCAATCGGGTTGTTCGTAAAGATTGGCGATACCAGAACGTCTTTAGTCTTTGACATGGATTAAGCCTCCCCTGCACGCAGGTTGTTCAGGAAGGGCGCATAGCCGTTCTCACCCATCCAGAACTGAACCAGGTTAGTCACGCCATTGGCCGTCAGGGTTGCGCCCGACAGACCATCGACCTTGTACTCGGCATTAGATGTAGACGCATCAACACTGCCCTTGATCAGGCCAATCTTCGGATCAGTGGTGTCTTCGCCATATACCTTTTTGCCGGGCCAAAGTGCTTTCCAGTCCGGGTTATCGACTTCGCCACCCAGACCCGGTGTTTCAGCATGGGAGTAGAAGCCCAGACCGACAACAGTATTCAGGTCACCTTCCAGTGCCAGAAAACCGTACAGCGTTGACCAAAGACCCTTGCCATGAACCGGCAGAATGACACGCTCAACCTGACCGTCGGCACCTTCAACCAGGTAAACCGGCATGATCTTGGCCTGGTATTTGATACCGGCGATATCGGCTTTACGCGGCAAGGATTCGCCCAATTCGGCGTCTTTTGCTGCCTTGCCTTCATCATAACCGGCCGGCGGCTCTACAAACTTGCCGCTGTCCAGCTCGACGTAGCGGGTCGTGATCTGTTCGAACAGTTCATCGACGCTTTTGTTGGCATCAGTGATACCTGCCGCCGCAAGAATATTGCTCTTGCGGTCGACTTCCTTGTTGGCTACCTGCTTGGGCTTCAGAATTACCGCTGCGCCCGATACCACTACTGAGCAGATAACGCACAGCAGAATGGTTACCAGCAGGGTTTTGCCCATAGTATCGTTATTAGACGACATTACGTTTCATCCTCCGCTTGATATTCGCCTGCACGACAAAGTTGTCAATCAGCGGCGCAAACAGGTTGGCAAACAGAATGGCCAGCATCATCCCTTCAGGAAACGCCGGGTTGGCAACACGAATCAGTACAACCATCACACCGATCAACGCACCAAACGCCCATTTGCCAGCGCTGGTCATTGAAGCCGAAACCGGATCCGTCGCCATGAAGAACATGCCGAACGCAAATCCGCCCAGCACCAGGTGCCACCAGAACGGCATATTGAACATCGGGTTGCTGTCCGAGCCGATCATGTTGAACAGGCTCGACATGGCTACCATGCCCAGGAATACACCGGCCACAATCCGCCAGGCTGCGATACGGGCAAACAGGATCACCGCACCACCGATCATGATCGCCAGCGTCGAGGTCTCACCAACAGAGCCCTGGATCGTACCCACAAAGGCATCAAACCATGTCAAATTGGTATTCAGGATCGCTTCCACGCCACCCATCGCTGCCAGGCCCAGAGGCGTAGCACCGGAGAAACCGTCAACGGCAGTCCAGATCGCATCACCCGACATTTGTGCCGGGTAGGCAAAGAATAGGAATGCACGACCTGTCAGCGCCGGGTTCAGGAAGTTTTTGCCGGTACCACCGAACACTTCCTTACCGATCACGACACCGAAACTGATACCCAGTGCAACCTGCCACAGCGGGATGGTCGGCGGCAGAATCAGGGCGAACAGGATCGAGGTCACAAAGAAGCCTTCATTGACTTCATGACCACGCTTCATGGCGAACATCACTTCCCAGAAGCCGCCCACAATGAATGTGGTCAGATAGATCGGCAACCAGTAGACAGCACCATGAATTATGTTGTCCCAAATGCTTTCGGGGTTGAACCCGGTCAGGGATGCCGCCAACGCTCCACGCCATCCGGTTGACTCGGCCAAGCCGAGCTCAGCCATGGCGGTATTCGCCTGCAGACCCACGTTGTACATCCCGAAGAAGATCGCCGGGAAGGTACACATCCACACCAGAATCATGATGCGCTTCAAGTCGACACCATCGCGCACATGTGCAGCGGCTTTGGTGACATGACCCGGGGTATAGAAAATGGTATCGACTGCTTCATACAGTGCGTACCAGTTTTCGTACTTGCCGCCTTTGTGGAAATGCGGCTCCATTTTATCCAGAACGGTTCTCAAACTCATGACCAGCCTCTCTTACGCCTCTTTCTCGATGCGCGTCAGGTTGTCGCGAAGAATCGGACCATATTCATACTTGCCCGGGCACGCAAACGTACACAAAGCGAGGTCTTCTTCATCCAGCTCAAGACAGCCGAGCTGCATCGCGGTCACGATATCGCCGGTTACCAGCGCACGCAGCAACTGGGTGGGCAAGATATCGAGCGGCATCAGTGCTTCAAACTGACCTACGGGAATCATGGCCCGTTCAGATCCGTTTGTTGTAGTAGTAAAGTTGAACAGCTTGCGCGGAGACAGCGCAGAGGCAAACATGTTCAGCACGGAGAACTTGTTGCTGCCAGGCACGATCCAGCCCAGGAAGTCACGGCTATCACCTTCCAACAACACACTGAGCTGGTTGGCATAGCGCCCCAGATATCCCTGCGGACCGGAAGCAGCGTGACCGTTCCAGACAGATCCGCTGATAACGCGGTTCTTACCGGACTTAAGACGACCGGCAGTCAACTCTTCAGTCGACACACCCATACGGGTGCGGACAAGCAACGGCTGTTCAACCTGAGGACCTGCCAACGCGACGACACGATCCGTCGGCAGACGTCCGTCGATGAAGAGCTTACCGAACGCAATTACGTCCTGATAGCCGATAGACCAAACGGTTTTATCCGCAGAGACCGGGTCAAGGAAGTGAACATGTGTACCAACGTTGCCCGCCGGATGTTTGCCCGCGAACACTTCGACACTCACACCCTCAGTGGTCGGGATGCTGACACCTTCAGCCTGACACAGGAACACCTTGCCGCCGCTCAGCTGCGTCAGCAACTTGAGGCCATTGGTGAACGCTTCCGGCTGCGCATTGATGATCAGCTCAGGACTGGCCGCCAATGGATTGGTATCAATCGCGGTAACGAAGATAGAGCTGGGCGTTGTACCAACCTGCGGCACACGACTGAACGGACGTGTTCTGAAAGCAGTCCACAAGCCGGAAGCCAGAAGATTTTCTTCAATCTTCTCGCGAGACAGTTTACCCAGCTCGGCCGCTGAATAACTGGCAAATTCGACTGACTCTTCCTGATCATCCAGTTCAATGACCACAGATTGCAATACACGACGATCACCACGGTTGATGGCACGCACTGTACCGGCACCGGGAGCCGTATATTGAACCCCTTCTGTTTTTTTATCGGTAAAGATCACCTGACCGAGTTTCACTCGATCACCCTCTTTGACCATCATTGTCGGCTTCATACCAACATAATCCTGGCCAAGCAGGGCCACAGTCCGCACCTTGGGACCATCCTGGATGGTCTGTTCAGGCGCACCTGCGATTGGTAGATCCAGACCCTTATTGATCTTGATCATGCGTCTCACCCAACTTTCTAAAATATTCAGGAGGCTCCGTACAGACAGCATAACAGTCGAGCAGACCCGCTCTAAAACGATCCGCACACTGCTGCCGGCACTGGAGATTTCCCACCAAAAAATCCCTGCAAGTATAACCGAGTCGGTCAGCCTTTTGCTACAAACCACTGTTTTACTTGGACGAATGGCCGAGAAATTCTAAACCCCGCGATAGACTTTTTTTGAACCTGCATATTTCTTAATGGAATATGCAGTAACACCTATAAAAAAAGGCCGCTTTTCAGCAGCCTTCTATCATCCCGCCGGCGCTTAGTGCTTGGCCTTCGGGAAGGCATCCAGCGTACACTTGGCCAGATGCTGAGCCATGCGAATAACCTGACAGCTATAGCCGAACTCGTTATCGTACCAAACGTAGAGTACGCAGCGGTTACCATCAACGATGGTTGCCAGCGCATCAACCACACCGGCAGCGCGCGAACCGACAAAGTCAGACGAAACCGCTTCCGGTGAGTTGCTGTAATCGATCTGCTTCTGCAGCTCGGAATGCAGCGCCGCGTCACGCAGATATGCGTTCAGCTCATCCTTGTCAGTCGCCTTCGACAGGTTCAGGTTCAGGATAGCCATGGACACGTTCGGTGTCGGTACACGAATTGCGTTACCGGTCAGCTTGCCTTCCAGCTCAGGCAGCGCCTTGGCAACGGCCTTGGCAGCACCCGTCTCGGTCAACACCATGTTCAACGCAGCAGCGCGACCACGACGATCACCTTTATGGTAGTTGTCGATCAGGTTCTGGTCGTTGGTGTAGGAGTGAACGGTTTCAACATGACCATTCACAACGCCGAACTGATCGTTAACGGCCTTCAGCACCGGCACAATCGCATTAGTGGTGCAGGACGCTGCTGACAATACGCGATCATCATCGCATACATCGCCATGGTTCACGCCCATTACAATGTTCTTGACGCCTTTGCCCGGAGCGGTCAGCAATGCACGCGCAACGCCCTTGGATTGCAAGTGCAGGGACAGGCCTTCCTCATCACGCCACTTACCGGTGTTGTCGATAACCAGTGCGTTCTTGATACCGTACTGGGTGTAATCCACCTTGTCCGGCCCGTCAGCGAAGATCACCTGAATGTAGTTGCCATTGGCAATGATCGCATTGTTTTCTTCATCGATCTGAATGGTGCCCTTGAAGGAACCGTGTACAGAGTCACGACGCAACAGGCTGGCACGTTTTTCAATATCGCTATCAGCACCGCCGTTACGCACCACGATGGCACGCAGACGCAGAGAGTGTCCGCCACCGGCACGATCCAGCATCAGGCGCGCCAACAGGCGACCGATGCGACCAAAGCCGTACAGGACAACGTCGGTAGATTCGTGAGCTTCAGCCGGCTCGGTAGAAGCATCTGCCAGCTCAGCCTGCAGAAATTCCTGCAGCGTGCGGCCATTGCCTTCATTGCGGAATTCTACCGCCAGCTTGCCAATGTCGATGTGCGCATTGGTAACATCCATTTCAGCAACAGCTTCAAGGATCGGGAAGGTGTCAACGACTGACAACTCTTCTGCTTCCAGCTGACGCACAAAACGGTGTGCTTTCAAAATATTGATCACAGACCGCTTGACGATCAGACGACCGTAAACAGAGATCTCGATGTTTCGGTCACGGTACAGACGACCAACCAGGGGTACCATCGCCTCGGCGATCGCTTCACGGGCTTTCCAGTCTGCAAAAATCAGTTCTTGGCTCACGGGGTAACTCCGAAATTGTCAATGCTCAATTTGGGTGCGCGCATTATCCTCTTTTCGGCGATCCGGAGCAAACCCAACAACGTAGACTTTCGTCACGCCTGCGCGTCAAGGCTGCGCTTAGCGCCGCCAGCAGGTACACTTCACTTTTTTCAGCAGGATCAAGGAGCCAGAGTTGTCAACGGTATTCAGCATCCCAACACCCAAAGGCCCTGGCGACCAGAAACGACTGGGACAGGTGATCGGCAGCGCGACCGGCCTGCTCGTCGAACAGATCAGCCGCCAACATGCGGGCATGATTCTGCTGATCAGTCAGGATATGGAAAGCGCCGAGCGCCTTCTGCAGGAAGTCCGCTTCTTTTGTGGCCCATCGCTGCCGGTCACGCTTTTGCCTGACTGGGAAACACTGCCCTATGACAGTTTTTCGCCGCATCAGGATATCACCTCAAGTCGTATCCAGACGCTGCATCAACTTCCCGAGCAACAGCGCGGCGTATTGATCGTCCCGGCGTCAACACTGCTGCACCGCCTGCCACCGGTGCGATTCGTTTCGACAAATGCCCTGTTTCTTGAAACAGGTCAACGCCTGGACAGCATTGCATTGCGCCAGCGCTTTATTGATGCCGGCTACCACGCCGTGGATACCGTGTATGAACATGGCGAGTTTGCGATCCGCGGTGCCATTATCGACCTCTTCCCGATGGGCGTTGAACAGCCGCTGCGTATTGATCTGTTCGATGATGAAATCGATACCATCCGCACCTTCGACCCCGACACTCAACGCTCAATCGAGAAAGTCGAACGCATTCACTTATTACCTGCACGCGAATTCCCGTTCGATCAGGATGCCATCACCCGCTTCAAGCAACGCTGGCGTGAACGCTTCGATGTCGACCATACCCGCTGCACCATCTACCAGGATGTTGCCAGCGGCCTGACACCACCGGGCATTGAATATTATGCGCCCCTGTTTTTCGAACAGATGTCGACTCTGTTTGATTATCTGCCCGCACAGACATTGGTGCTGTACGATCAGGCACTGAAAGTCGTCGCCGACCAGTTTGGCAACGACGCCCGCCATCGTCATGATGAACGCAGCGGTGACCTGCAGCGCCCGGTCCTCACTCCGGCAGAGCTGTTTTTATCAGCGGATGAACTGTTCACCCGCTTGCGTGAATACCCGCTGGTACGCCTTAACGCCGATGCGGAAGAGGTTAAGCCCGGCCGTGACAACCTGCCCTGTGAACAGCCGCCAGACCTCAGCAGCCCGGACGCTCAAAGTCCGCTGGCCGGACTGGCCTCATTCCACCAGGCAGACTCAACTCCCCTACTGATCTGCGCCGAGTCAGCCGGCCGCCGCGAGGCGCTGCTGGAGCATGCGCGCAAGATCGGCATGGATCTTGTTGAATGCCGCGACTGGGCAGAGTTCAGAGACAGCCGCCCGGCACTAGCCATCACCACCAGCACGCTCGAGCAGGGACTAACGGTTCGTGGCCAGGCAATCGTAGTCACCGAAAGCCAACTGTTCGGACGCCAGGTTTTCCAGCGTCGACGCCGCGACAAGGAACAGATCGACGCCGATCAGGCGATACGCCACCTGTCTGAACTGACACTGGGCGCGCCCGTCGTACATATCGACCACGGTGTTGGCCGCTACCAGGGCCTGCAAACCATCAGCGTCGACAACCAGGCTGCAGAGTTTCTGGTACTGGAATATGCCGATGCCGCCAAACTCTATGTTCCGGTTTCCTCACTGCATCTGATTGGTCGCTATTCAGGTGCCAGCGACGAGTCCGCCCCCCTGCACCGCCTGGGTACCGAGCAATGGAGCAAGGCCCGCCGCAAGGCCGCCGAGAAGGTACGCGACTCGGCCGCCGAACTGCTGGATATCTATGCCCGCCGTGCAGCCCGCAAAGGTTTCAGCTTCGACTGCAGTGACGCGGAATATCAGCAGTTTTCGGCCAGTTTCCCGTTCGAGGAAACGCCCGATCAGGCCAACACCATTCAAGCCGTTGTCGCGGACATGCGCGCACCCGCGCCGATGGACCGTCTGGTGTGTGGCGATGTCGGCTTCGGCAAGACGGAAGTGGCGATGCGAGCCGCCTTCATCGCGGTGCAAAGCGGCAAACAGGTTGCCGTTCTGGTACCCACCACTCTGCTTGCACAACAGCACTTCGAGAATTTCCGCGACCGTTTTGCCGACTGGCCCGTTGAAGTTGAGCTGATTTCTCGCTTCAAAAGCGCCAAACAACAGCAGGCGACCCTCACCGCCCTTAGTGAAGGTAAAGTCGACATTCTCATCGGCACACACAAGCTGCTGCAGGGCGACATTCGTTTCAGCGATCTCGGCCTGTTAATCATCGATGAAGAACACCGCTTTGGCGTACAGCAGAAAGAACGCCTCAAATCACTGCGCTCCGAGGTTGATATCCTGACCCTGACCGCCACACCGATCCCGCGCACGCTGAACATGGCCATGTCCGGCATCCGCGACCTGTCGATCATCGCCACACCGCCTGCGCGCCGCCTGTCGGTCAAGACATTCGTGCGTCAGAGCGAGAAGCCGATGATCAAGGAAGCCATTCTGCGTGAATTGCTGCGTGGCGGTCAGGTGTACTACCTGCATAATGAAGTCAAAACGATCGAGAAAACGGCCGCCGAGATCAGCGAACTGGTACCTGAGGCACGGGTTGCGATTGGCCATGGCCAGATGCGCGAGCGCGAGCTTGAACAGGTGATGAGCGACTTTTACCACAAACGCTTCAATGTTCTGGTCTGCACCACCATCATCGAAACCGGCATCGACGTCCCCAGCGCCAATACCATCGTCATCGATCGCGCTGACAAATTCGGCCTGGCCCAGCTGCATCAGTTGCGCGGACGGGTCGGCCGCTCACACCACCAGGCCTACGCCTACCTGCTGACACCACCGCCGAAGCTGATCACCACCGATGCTGCCAAACGCCTGGAAGCGATTGGTCAGTCCAGCACTCTGGGGGCCGGTTTCACCCTGGCCACACACGATCTGGAAATTCGTGGTGCCGGCGAGCTACTGGGTGAAGATCAGAGCGGACAGATGCAAAGTATCGGCTTCAGCCTGTACATGGAAATGCTGGATCAGGCGATCAAGTCAATACAGGAAGGCAAGACTCCCAACCTCGACAAGCCGCTGCACCATGGCTGCGAGGTCAACCTGCACATTCCGGCCCTCATCCCCGAAGACTATCTTCCCGATGTTCATAATCGCTTGATCATCTACAAACGGATCGCCAATGCCGCCGATGCTGCCGCACTGGATGAACTGCAAGTTGAAATGATCGACCGCTTTGGGCTATTGCCGGAACCGACCCGCAATCTGATCCGCCTCACCCACGTCAAACTGCGCGCCGAAGCACTAGGCATTATCAAGCTCGATGCCGGTGATAAAGGCGGCCGCCTCGAATTTGAGGCGGAGCCCAACGTCGACCCTCTGGCACTGATCACCATGATTCAACGCCAGCCACAGCGTTTTCGTCTGGACGGCGCCAGCATATTGCGTTTTACTCAGCCCATGGAAAAGGTCGCCTCCCGTTTTGAAGCGGTCGAGACCCTGCTGACCCAACTGTCATCCAAGGAGAACGCTTAACTCATGGCTCCCCTATTGCGCCGCTCAATCGCATTGGCCACGCTCGCTGCATTACCGGCAATCACCCAGGCCGCAAGCTTGTACAAGGTTGAAATGCTGGTTTTCAGCCACGAAAATCCTGCCAACCTGGGCGAGGAATACTGGCCGGACGACTTGCCAGCCCTGGACCTGAGCGCAAGCCTCCTCCCTTCAAGCTGGGATGGCTATCCTCTATCGAGATTCGAAGAGCTGCCGCAGAACGACTTGCAGCTCGGCGGTGATGCCGCCGCTCTGTCGCGCTCGGCCGACTACAAGCTGCTGTATCATCGCGGCTGGCTGCAATCGATCGGCGGGAAATCACGGGCGCGCGAAGTCCGCATCAAGGCTGACTTCGATGATCTACAGCTGGACGGGAGTATCAAGATCTACAAGAACCGCTTCCTGCATGCACAACCCCGACTGGAGTTCAGCAGCACAAACATGAACGGCAATTACACAGCGGAAAACCCGGACACACCCGCTACCGTAAGCAATATTACCGTACCGGTAGTGGTTGATGCTGATAACACGCAACGCTGGCGCATGGACCAGTCTCGCCGCATGCGCTCCAACGAAACCCATTACATCGACCACCCCCGCTTCGGGGTTCTGTTGCGCATACGCGCATTGAATTGAGCTAACTAGAGCGCCCGCAGCTGGTTGTAACGGCTATCAGGGCGCTCGGCCAATTCAACCGGCGTGCCCGCCTCGATAACACAACCACGGTCGAGCACTATGATGCGATCAAAGTGGTTCGCCATCTGTAAATGATGACTGATCATAAGCACCGTGCGCCCCTGGCAGCTATCCAGCACACCCTTGATGACGGCTGCTTCTGTCACTGCATCCAGACCCTCGGTTGGCTCATCCAGCACCAGCAACGGTGATGGCTTGAGCAATGCACGCGCCAACGCAAGGCGCTTGCGCTGCCCTCCCGACAGACGACTGCCTGACTCACCAATCTGATATTCCAGAGGATTGTCGCCCAACACCTGATCCAGGCAAACACGACGCAACACCTCCAGCAGCTCTGAGGGCGAGGCATCCGGCAGCGCCAAAGACAAATTATCCGCGACGCTGCCGGCAAATAACTGCACTGGCTGCGACAGAACACTCATCTGCGCTCTGAGCGTGGTTTCGGAGTAACTCCGAACCGGACAGCCACTCAACTCCACAGCACCCGCTTCAGGATCATAAAAGCGCGCAAGCAGGTTGATCAAACTGCTCTTACCACTACCCGTATGCCCCAATACCAGCACATGCTCACCAGGCGCGACCGACAGCGACAATTGATCCAGTGCCAGCGGCGCATGCTCCGTGTAGCGCATACACACATCGCGCAACATGATCTGACCGGGGATAACCGGCACCTCAAGATCAGCATCGGGATAGCAGACACCAGCAGAAGCGCCCGATACTTCATTCAAGCGCTCCGCAGCCGTAATGGTTTTGCTCAAATATTGATACGCCAGCGGCAACGGAGCCACTGCCTCAAACACAGCCAAGACACAAAACAGCAACATGGCCAGATGTGCCGGCGCAATCACATCACTCAGCACCAGCTCGGTACCCAACACCAACGCACCCACCCCCGCCACACCAGCGATGATGGTCAAGACTGCCGTTGTCAGCCCACTGATCAACGCCATACGTAACTGCGTCCGTTGCAGCTGCCGCTCAACCGCCTGCGCTTCCTGTATTGATGTATCCACACCGCCATAGATGTGTAGATCAGCCTGCCCCTGCACCAGCGCCAACAGGCGCACACGCAGACGGCTGAGCAGCAGTAGCTGGAGCCGCCCCAAACGGCGACCGGCGTACTGCGCCAGCATCGGCAGCAATACACCCGCCAACAACAACGCAACGGTAGTCAGCAGCGCAATAGCCGGGCTGTAGCGAGCGATAAATAACACCACCAAAATACTGACCGCCAGTGCCACCAGTGTCGGCACCAATACACGCAAGTACAGATTGTCGAGTGCATTGATATCGGCCACCAGCCGGTTGAGCAGATCGGCCGAGCGGAATGCTTGCAGCCGCGCCGGTCCGAGCACCTCCAGACGCCGGTAGAACCAGCTACGCAGTTCCGCCAACATCCGAAAGGTTGCCTCATGCGTCGTGACCCTCTCAAAATAGCGACCAACAGTGCGCGCAATGGCAAAACCACGCACGCCAGCCCCAGGGGTGAAGTAATTGAATTGACGGGCACTCAACACACTCACGCCCGCCAGCGCAGACGCCGAAATAAACCAGCCGGACAAGGTCAGCAATCCTATTGCCGCCAACAGAGTAAGCAAACTGAGCAACATGCCCGCAAATACCCAACCACGATGTGCCAGCAACATGCGTACAAATGGCAGCAACGCTTTCATTTACTCACCTCGGTTAGCACCGCCGTCAAGCTGCCGGCATCCAGCTGCCAGACTTCATCCGCCTGCAACACCGAACGCTGCCGGTGAGTCAACATCAAGACCAGCCGCCCCTGACAAAGCACCCGCAGGGCAGCCAACACTTTCACCTCACTGTCGCGATCCAGATTCGCGGTTGGCTCATCCAGCAACAATACCGGCGCATCCTTTAAAAAAGCACGCGCCAACGCCAGGCGCTGAATCTGCCCACCCGATAAACCAACACCTCGCTCACCCACCTGTGTTTCCAACCCGTCAGGCAGCCGCTGTACAAATTCCAGCGCATTAGCCTGTTCCAGCGCCTGATAGAGTTGACGCTCATCAGCACCACTCTTGGCCAGCAGCAGATTGTCACGCAAAGTGCCCGGAAACAGGGAAGTGTGCTGACTGACCCATGCCACCTGCTGCAACCAGGCATTAAGCCCCACGTCTTCCAGAGGAAGGCCATTCACTCGCACCTGGCCGGCGTTCAAACGTCGAAAGCCCAGCAACACCTGCAGCAAACTCGACTTGCCAGCACCACTGGGCCCGACCAGCGCCGTGATTCGGCCCTGCCGCAACACCAGATTAAGATCAGAAAAGACTGGATCGGCCTGCCCGGGATACTGCAAACAGGCTGACGTTATCGCGACCTCACGCACCGGTTCATGCAGCCCTTTACCTTCTTCCGGTAGCGCCAACGGCTCCTGCTCCAGTATCGCCCGCAAACGCTCAGCCGCTGCAATCGCTTCCTGCTTGGCATGATAATGAGTGCCGAGCTCGCGCAGAGGCAAATAGAACTCCGGCGCCAACAGCAAAATAAACAAGCCCTGATACAGATTAACCGGCGCATCCCAATAGCCAATATCCAGATGCCCCAGGAAACTGAAGCCCAGATAGACCGCCACGACCGCAATGGAGATTGAAGCAAAGAATTCCAGCACGGCCGACGACAGAAACGCCAGACGCAATACCTGCATCGTTCGTTGACGGAATTCGTCCGCCCCTCGTTCGATCACGGCGGCCTGATCACGACTGCGGTCAAAAAGTTTCAAGGTCACAATGCCCTGCACGACATCAAGAAAATGCGCACTGAGCTGTGACAAGGCAGAAAAGTTGCGTCGATTGGCCTCAGCCGCACGACTACCGACCAGCGCCATGAACAACGGCACCAACGGCGCCGTAAGCAGGAAGATCAAACCCGCCATCCAGTTGAGTGGAAACACGAATGCCAAAATAACCAGCGGCAACATGGCTGCCAACGCCATCTGCGGCAGATAGCGGGCAAAGAAACCATCCAGCGCCTCGACCTGTTCCAGCAGCTCACTACCCAGCTCCCCGCTACGCTGATCTCCGCTATAGGCAGGTCCCAAGCGGGCCAATTGCTGCAATAAGTCGGCCCGGACGCGGCGACGCACTCTGATCGAGCTCTGCTGCCCGGCCCACTCCCGCAAAACACCTAGCGCCGCGCGCACCAACAGAGCAGCCAGCAGCACCCCTAAAAGAGGCCAGGCTATGCCGGTAACCGTATCGTCAAACAGAACTTCACTGACCAGGCGCGCCAGCAAGTGGGCCTGAACAATCAGCATCAAACCGATTCCAACACCTGCCAGCACACTGACACGCGTCCAGAAACGCTCAGAGCGCGCCAGCTGCTTTAGCCAGCGGACCTGCACACTCCCCTCGGAAGCACCCATTATCGCCCTTGCAACTCGGCAACACCTTCAGGTAACACGTTTGGCTCAAGCCCGGATTCGGTACCCGCTATATGCAACGTCTGAGTCGGGAAGGCAAATTCGGCACCATGACTGAAAATAATATCGGCAATGCGTAACATCACGTCCTGCTTGATCGCGTGATATTTCACCCACTGAGTGGTTTTGGTGAAGGTATACACCATGAAATCCAGCGAAGACGGCCCGAATCGATTCAAGTGAACAATCAGGGTCTGGTGAATATCTATCTCGGGATGCGCCTTCAGCATTTCACGAACATCATCCACGATCTGCTTAACCTTGTCCGCGTCGTCATAGCGTACGCCAACATGCTCATAGATACGTCGATTGCGCATGCGTGACGGGTTCTCGACCGATATGCTGGCAAAGGTGGCATTCGGCACATACAGCGGCCGCTGATCAAAGGTACGAATGCGAGTCAGACGCCAACCGATATGCTCAACGGTTCCCTCAATTTCCTTGTCGGGCGAACGCACCCAATCACCCACACGAAACGGGCGATCCAGGTACACCATCAAACCACCAAAAAAGTTGGCCAACAGGTCCTTGGCCGCAAAACCGACGGCAATACCGCCAATCCCCCCGAAGGCAAGTATCCCCGAGATACTGATACCGGCGGACTGCAGCACCGTGAGGCCGGCCAGAATAACAACGATCAAACGCAACAGTTTTGCCACAGCATCCGCCGTGGTGCGATCAACCTGCTTGCGCCCGCGCTCAGGCTGCGTGAAAAAAGCCTCCGCCGAATTGATGAAACGCAGCACACCCCAGGCAATAATCAGAATTGCCCCGAAGCGCCGCACCTCCGTACCGGCACCGACACTGACCGCCATCCCGTTGCGACTGAAGATTTCAAGCAGCAACGACAGGCCAATTACCCAGATCAGTAATCGAAGCGGTGTGCGTATGGATTGGAGCAACAACTCATCCCATACCGGCGCTTTCTGACTCAGATGTCTGATCAAACGCACCGTGACCCAGTTGAACATGACCGTCAACAACCAGACAATCAGGACCACGGTCATTGCTGCAATCTGCCAGCCATATTCATTCAATGCCGGCCACTGGTTGAACAGTGGCGCCAGTATCGGTTTGAGCAGCTGCTCTAACATCAAGCCTCCTCGATTAGTGCCGCAGCCAGCATGCGACTGTCATGCAGGCGTTCCTCGTCTGCAATACGGGATGGACGAGCACGCATTCGTGCCAGACGATGGGACGCCGCTACATCCTGTTGCTGAAGGTGGGCCAGTACTTCACGCGCACCCTCTGGGTCGTTACAGACCAACACCATGTCACACCCTGCTGCGAGGGCTCGATCACAACGATCAGCATAGCCACCCGCCTGACGAGCCCCTTCCATACTCAAGTCATCACTGAAGATGACGCCATCAAAGCGTAGCCGCTGACGCAAAATCTGCTGCAGCCAGAAGGTTGAGAAACCCGCCGGTGCCGAGCAGGCATCACGATAGACTACGTGCGCCGGCATTACGCCATCAAGCCCGCGTCGAATCAATGCGTCAAACGGTCGCAGGTCCTGCTCTTCAATCTGGGCAAAGCTGCGCTCATCAACCGGCAACTCCAGGTGAGAGTCGGCTTTTACCCAGCCATGCCCCGGGAAATGCTTCCCGGTTGCGGCCATGCCCGCTTCATGCATACCCGCCATAATACCGCCAGCAAGCTCGATCACCGCCTCCGCCGTTTGCCCAAAAGCGCGATCACCGATCACACTGCTTTGTCCCCAGTCCAGATCAAGCACTGGCGCAAAACTGATATCAATGTCGAACTGGCGCAGCTCGGTTGCCATCAACCAACCAATTTCATGTGCCTGCGCGATAGCGCGATGAGGGTTATCCAGCCAACGCCGACCCAGCGTCGACATTGGCGGCAAACGGGTAAAGCCGTCACGAAACCGCTGCACCCGCCCCCCTTCCTGATCGACGGCAACCAGCAGATCAGGCCGCAATTCACGGATGCGCCCCATCAGCTCACGCAGCTGTTCCGGTCCGTCGAAATTGCGACTGAACAGAATCAGACCGCCGACCTCCGGAGCCTGCAACGTATTTGCTTCTTCAGGAGTGAGCGTCAGCCCCTCCAGATCCAACATCAAAACACCAGTGGTCATAATGTCACTCTTCTATCAGGACTGGGGTACCTGGCTGCACCTGCTCGAATAGCTCGATCAGATCGGCATTGCGCATCCGAATACAACCATGGGAGAGCGGCACCCCCATTGGCTCGGTGTCCGGGGTACCATGAATGTAAATGTAGCGGCGCTGAGTATCGACATCAGCGCCGCGGTTGAAGCCGACCTCCAGGCCGCATAGCCACAGTATGCGGCTGAGTATCCAGTCCCGTTGCGGGTACTGCGCAGCCAACGCATCCGTGTAGATTTCACCGGTTGGACGTCGCCCAATAAATACTGCACCCAAGGGCTGACCAGCGCCGATACAAGCACGAATATAATGAGGGCCTCGAGGCGTACAACCGGAGCCATTACGCTCGCCCGCTCCCGCCAAAGCCGTGGAAACAGGGTAGTGGCACACCGAGGCACCACCTGCCCACACATCCAGCCGCTGCGCCGCAATCGATACGGTGAGCCGGACAGACATCAACCGGGGTCGCTATTGCCTGGAGCCAACAGACCGGCACTGATAACCGGCACCATACGCTGCAGGATCGCCTGAACCTCCACAGCCGCATCCACTTCAGTGCCCGGCTTATCCAGTGCAATCAGCACATGCATGTTGGATAACGTGAAAATGACCGACCCCATCATGAAGTGCAGGCGCCAAAAAAATTCGCGCTCATCCAGCGACTGCGTTTCCTGTCTCAGGTAATGCATAAACACCGCCATACGCTTGCCATACTGCGTATGCATGAAGCTTTGCAAGCCCTGTTGGGCAGGGCGGTACGCTAGATCCAGCAGCCTCATCAATACGGCCAGAGCGTAAGCATTACGGCCATGGACCCGCACCAGCGCTGTTGCCAGAACCTGCAACAATTCTTCCAAAGCCGGTGCTGATATATTGGCATCCAGCCGCGCAAGCCCTTCTTCAATCGCATCACACAAAGGTGTCAACGACCGCTCTGCCACCGACTGTATCAACCCCTTTTTGGAGCCGAAGTGGTAGTTGACAGCCGCCAGATTCACATCCGCCAGTGTGGTAATCTGGCGCATTGTGGTTTCCTTGAAACCCTGTTCGGCAAACAGCTGCTCAGCTGCCCGGATGATACGACTCGACGTATCAGAGGTCTGGTACATGTTTTTATCTGCCGACATTGGTTTTACTGCTCTCCAGGTGGACCACTGGTGTTCACCGATGCTCATTATCTCTGCCCTAACGTGACAATAACCGACTATTTGTAACGCGCTGCCACCAGCGCAACAACAAGCCATCCGACGTATTGATTGCCAACTGACCCAAACGCTCCTGCAAACCGAGTTTAACCTCATAGCTGAGTTCAAACACATCATGTTCCTGACACAACTCAAAGAGGTAGTCATCACTGGTTGAGATAGCGTCAATCAGCTGTTCATTCAGCGCCCGACGGCCAAACCAAACTTCACCGGTCGCGACTTTCTCGACATCCAGCTGTGGTCGATACTCGGACACGAACGTCTTGAACAGTTCATGGGTATCTTCCAGCTCTTCGATGAATTTTTCACGTCCCTTATCCGTATTCTCACCAAAAACGGTCAATGTGCGTTTGTATTCGCCCGCAGTCAGCACTTCATAATCCACGTCATGCTTCTGCAGCAAACGGTGGAAGTTGGGCAACTGCGCAATCACACCGATAGATCCGACCAGAGCAAATGGTGCCGCCACCAGGTGATCTGCAATACAGGCCATCATGTAACCGCCACTGGCTGCGACTCGATCGACACAGATCGTCAACCGAATGCCTTTGGCCTTGATCCGCTCCAACTGCGAGCTGGCAAGACCATAAGCATGCACCAGACCACCAGGACTTTCCAAACGCACGACAACTTCATCATCCTTGTCGGCGATGGTCAGAACAGCGCTAACCTCTTCACGCAGCGACTCGACTTCCGAGGCATGCATGTCACCATCAAAGTTGAGCACAAATACACGCTTGCGGGGTTTTTCCGGCTCTTTACCCTGTTTGAGGGTTTTCTTCAGTGCCTTGGCTTCCGCCTTATCCTGCTTGCGCCGCGCTTTTTCGTGCTGCCGTGCCAACGCTTCGTCCACCACCGCCGCTTCTATATCGGTTTTCAAATCTTCAAGGTGGTCATTCAGGCTTTTGACTTCAATATGCCCTTCACGGTGCTCTCGACGCCGCTCAAGCAGCGCGCCAACACCACCCACCAGCAATAAAACGCTGGCCACGAGGGTAATTACTTTGGCTAGAAACAAGCCATACTCTGCAAAAAAAGCTGTCAATATATCTCTCCGCTCAAGGCATCATGGGTTCGCTTCAGAGTTCGCGCTACTGTACCATAAACCTGATAGTTATCATGCCCATGTGTATATCAGGACACCATCACTTATGACATCGCCACTGACCCTGCAACGCATCGTCGACAAACTGCCGGAAAAGTTCAACCCTGAACAGGCAAACGAGTTGCAGGCCGTATTCCAGTTTCGCCTGTCTGATGCAGACGCCTTCTTTATCAGTATCGACAAGAGCCAGTGCGTCACCTGCTTCGGCATACATGACGACCCCAACCTGGTTGTGCATCTGGATGAAGCCACACTGATACGCGTGATCAGCGGTGAACAGGACGGCATGAGTGCCTATTTGAAAGGCCAGCTGCGCGCAGAAGGCAACGTCATGCTGGCAACGCGCCTGGGTAAACTATTTAGCCGCTGACACACTGATGGATGCAAAGAAATGATCGATCAGCTGACGCGAAATACTGAAAGGAGGCGGCAGGTCCGGCAAGTTATCGACAGAAAACCAGTCAGCCTCAAGGATCTCCTCACCATCAGGCGTCAGCACACCTCCGGCATAATCGGCAAAAAAGCCCAGCATCAACTGATGCGGGAACGGCCATGACTGAGTGGCAAAAAACTTCAGGTTCTGCACCTCAATCCCTACCTCTTCCCGAATTTCACGCTGCACCGCAGCTTCGGCACTTTCGCCCGCTTCGATGAACCCCGCAAGTGTACTATAGCGCCCAGGTGGAAAACGCCCCGAACGCGCCAACAGGCAGCGATCACCTCGCCGTACCAGCACAATAACGCAGGGTGAGATGCGTGGATATTGCACCAGCTCACAATCCGGACACATCCGCGCCAGGTCACTTGCATGCGCTACCATTGCAGTACCACAACGCCCACAAAACCGGTGCTGATCAAACCATGTCGCCAACTGGGCCGCACGTGCCAGACGTGCATATTCCGACTCATCCGCTGCCTGCGACAAAGCCCCACGCAGTCGTACATCCTCACTTACGCCGGCAGGGAGCTGACGCAGAATCAGTAAGCCATGACCGCACCCGACCTGTAACTGACATTCGGTAATATCTGCCCAGCGCCTTGCCTGTGACAACGGGGCAGTCAACTCGGCCTCATGCCGCAACAGCTGACCCTGATAACTGAGATAGTAACGCTCCGCTTTTACCGGCTCCACAGCCATCGGCATTTACTCCCCAAGATCCAATTGACGCCAGACCGCACCATCACTTTTCTTATCCAGCAGCTGAATGAAGGCGTCATGCTGGCGCAATTCATCCGCGCTGGCTCGCACGACCGCTAAAGGCGAGTGCGTCACTACTCGACGGATCGGCTCATCATCACTGTCATCCCCCTGCCCTGACGACTGCCCCAGCTGCAAGGCGGTCTGACCGCCGGTCAGGAACAGATAGACATCGGCCAGAATCTCGGAGTCCAGCAATGCGCCATGAAGTTCACGGTGCGAGTTGTCGATTCCGTATCGACGACACAGTGCATCAAGGCTGTTGCGCTGCCCGGGATGCTTTTTGCGTGCCATCGCCAGGGTATCGGTGATCGTACAGATATCTTCCATACGCTCACTGAAGCCATTACGCGCCAATTCGGTATTCAGGAAGCCGATATCAAATGCCGCATTATGGATAATCAGTTCTGCACCACGAACAAAGTTCAGGAAATCCGCACCCAGAGACGCAAATTTTGGCTTGTCTTCCAGAAACTCATTGGTGATTCCGTGTACTTCAATCGCTTCGGTTTCAACCGTCCGGTCAGGCTTAAGATAGTGATGCCACGTATTACCGGTCAGCTTGCGACGAACCATCTCGACGCACCCGATCTCGATAATATTGTGACCCGCTTCGGGATCGATACCTGTCGTTTCGGTATCCAGAATAATCTGACGCATACTCACTACTTGCCGAACTCCTCTACACCCCGGTTTGCCAACTGGTCAGCCCGCTCATTCTCGGGATGACCACTATGCCCCTTGACCCAGCGCCAATCGACTTCATGACGCGCCACCTGCTCATCGAGCGCCTGCCACAAATCGATATTCTTCACCGGCTTCCTGGCAGCGGTTTTCCAGCCATTACGCTTCCAACCTGCCAGCCAGCTCATAATCCCCTGACGTAAATATTGCGAGTCAGTGGTCAGCACCACGCTGCATGAGCGCTTCAAACTTGCCAGTGCCGAGATAGCTGCCTGCAGCTCCATTCGGTTATTAGTGGTATCCGGCTCACCGCCGTACAACTCTTTTTCCTGCTCGCCGTAACGCAACAATGCGCCCCAGCCACCCGGTCCCGGATTACCCTTGCAGGCACCATCGGTAAATATCTCAACTGGTTTCAAATCACTTCATCCTTCTGGCGGTCGGCTTCGGTTCAGCACTCGGCATACTCAATAACCGCCTGTGTTTCCATTCGGCTTTCAACGGGGTCATACCCGCTACATCTTTACGTGCCAGCACCATCAAAACTGCACCGCTATTAATTGGCAACTTGCGACTGCAACACTCAAACATGCGCAACCGTTGACGCCAGCGTTCGCTCTCAATCGGCAGATGATGGCACATACTCCGGTTTTTCAAACTGGTCATTTCCAGCAATCCGAGCCAGTCCTGCAACCGCCCCGGACTAATGAATTGCCCGCTCCACAACGGCGGCATGCGCCGCTTGAAAAAGCGCCATAGGCCCCAGTAACTGACAGGGTTGAAACTGAAGCTCAAAAGATGTCCGCCCGGACGCAGCACGCGTGCGGCTTCGCGCAACACCTGATGCGGGTTATCTGCGTAATCCAGTGCATGATGCAATATCACCACATCAACCTCGCTGGACTGGATCGGCAGCTCGGCAGGATGTGCAATCAAGGTACGAGCATCGGCACCCAGCTGCATCTGCGGAATCAGCGTCAGCTTGCGTGACACCGGACTGGCACCAAACAGGCACTGACGATGATCCCAGCCAATCTGCAGCAGATGATATCCGAATAGCGTTGGCAACACCTGTTCGGCAAAGTCCTGCTCTTGCTGCAGCAACTCCTGCCCCAATGGGCTGTCAAACCAATCACTAAGCAACGGTATCAGTTGCGGGTACGGCAGCTGTTCGCTGAACTTCATGCAAAGCCACCCTCTTCTGACTTAGATGTAAACTCGTGCCAGTATACAGTACCCTTATAGGGCTCTGAACCACGAAATGCCATGACTACAGCCATAGACTCACAGGACGTCAACATGTTCATCGTCACCGCCATTCCTGCTTTTAATGATAATTACATCTGGGCACTGAGTACTCACGCACAGCCGGATGCCGTCATTGTGGTCGATCCTGGCGATGCCGCACCGGTTCTGGAGTGGCTGCAACGCGAACAGCGTTCATTGCATGCCATCCTGATTACCCATCATCACAACGACCACACTGGTGGTGTTGCCGAACTTTCCGCCCATGCCGACATACCGGTATACGGGCCGCACAACTCACCCTTCAAGGGAATCACTCATCCGCTGGCGGCCGGAGATACCCTCGAACTGCTGGGCCAACAGCTGAATATACAAGCCGTGCCCGCGCACACACGCGACCATATCAGCTACTTCCAGCCTGCCGGTACTGCACAGCTGTTCTGCGGCGACACCCTTTTCCTGGCAGGTTGTGGCCGTCTGTTTGAAGGCAGTGCCAAAGAAATGCTTAGTGCCATGCAGTATTTTTCTTCACTGCCTGACACCACTGAAGTCTATTGCACCCATGAATATTCATTGGCCAATCTGGCATTCGCGGCCAGCGTAGAGCCCGAAAATACTGATATTCGCCGGGTTCATCAGCATTGTCATGAGCTGCGCAGCCAAGGCCTGCCTACCCTGCCATCCACCATTGCTCAGGAAAAACTGATCAATCCGTTCATGCGGACTCAGGTCAACACCGTCGTCCTGGCCGCCGAGCATTTTTGTGGTGCCGCCCTGAGGTCAGAAGTCGAAGTTCTGGCTGCACTGCGCGAGTGGAAAAACCAGTTCTGATTGACCCTCCTGCCCGGGGTCCATAGAATCATGTTTTTTAAGGTTATTTCAGGACTGATTTACAATGCGACGAGTGCCCGCCCCCCTTCTGGCCGCGATGCTGGGAATGTTCCTTGTCGGCTGTCAGACGGCGTCTGTACAGCCCCAGTCTGCACGCGTCGCGCCAACCGATCAAACGCTTGCATCCCTGGCTGGCAAAAACCGCGCCGAGGCATCAAAGCCTGACCAGCAACCCGAAGATCTCTGGGCACTGAGCCGCCAGCACATGCAACTGCCGCTGGACCTTGAGCACCCGCGTATCCAAACGCAGCTCAACTGGTATCAACGCCACCCCTCTCATCTGCTGCGGGTGACCGAGCGAGCACAGCCTTACTATTACTATATTCTGAACGAAGTACTGAAGCGGGATATGCCCGCCGAAATGGCACTGCTGCCCATGATTGAAAGTGCCTACGACCCCTTTGCCTACTCACACGCCCGTGCGGCAGGCCCTTGGCAGTTCATCCCGGGTACGGCACGCCACTTCGGACTGCGCACCAACTGGTGGTATGACGGCCGTCGCGACATTGTCGCCTCTACCGATGCCGCACTGACCTATCTGCAACAACTGCACAAACGCTTTGACGGTGACTGGCTACTGGCTCTGGCGGCCTACAATGCCGGTGGCGGCACCGTGAATCGGGCCATGCGCCGTAATCGTGAAAAAGGCCAACCCACAGACTTCTGGTCGCTTGATCTGCCGCGCGAAACCCAGGCATATGTGCCCAAATTACTGGCCGTCGCACGTGTGATCCGTGATGCAGACACACTCGATCTGGCCATCACGCCGGTCGCTAACCGGCCTCATTTCGCCATGGTTGAAACCGGTGGCCAGATCGACCTGGCACAGGTTGCCAGCATGGCCGAGATGGAATTGAAAACACTGTATCGCCTCAATCCCGGCTTCAATCGTTGGGCAACCGATCCGGAAGGTCCACATAAATTGCTCATACCGGTCGAAAAAGCCGAACAACTGCGTGAACGCCTGAGCGCCCTGCCGATTGCCAACAGAGTCAGCTGGCACCATTACAAAGTAAAACCCGGCGATACTCTCAGCACCATTGCCCAGCGCTTCAACAGCTCAACCCGCGTCATTCGTCAAGGCAACCGCCTCAAGGGCAACCTTATCCGCGTCGGACAAAGTCTGGTCGTGCCCAAACCGGGACAGACAGCTGAGCACTATGCGCTCAGTGAAGATCAGCGCAAACAGGCGAAGATCAAGCAACTCGAACAACGTCACGACAACACGCTATACCACGCGGTCGGCAACGGTGAAAGTTTCTGGAGCATCGCCCGCCGCTACGGTGTCAGTGTGCGCGAATTGGCACGCTGGAACCAGATGGCACCCGGCGACACTCTGCGCACCGGCCAAAAGCTGTTAGTACTCAATGCCACCGCGGCCACAACAGACAGCACACCCCGGATGGATCTGGCTGTACGGGATGCGCGCGACATGGTTCGCAAAGTGGGTTACCGTATCCGCAGGGGTGATTCACTATCGCGCATCGCCAACCGCTTTAGTGTCAGTATCGACGACATTCTGAGCTGGAACAGCCTCACTACTGACACGCTGTTGCGCCCAGGTCAGCCATTGACGCTGTACATCAATATTGCCGATGCAGGTTAACGCATGGATACACTGAGCATTTTCATTATTGTGGTATCGGTGGTGCTTGCCGTTGCCTTTAAATGGATACTGTTTCGCAAGATCCAGCGCTGGATGGATCAGGATTTGATCAAACAATTAGCGGCCGGAGACCATACGGCACAGGGCCGCCTGGAACATTATCATCAGCAAATGATCGCCGACGGCATCAAGCGCCCGGAACGTCACCGCCGCCTGCAAGATCAGGCCAGCGGACCTGGAACACACTAGGCGGTCACGGGGCACGCACCAATATTGACTCATCAAGTATGTTATCAAGGAGAACGCGGTGTCCGGATTCAGAGTAAGACAATCCTTTTTCAGCACAGCCCTGACCCTTGTTTTCAGTTTCACGGCCGCACTGGCACTGGCTGAACCGGCCTCGGTTCACGGTATTGCCATGCATGGCACGCCCAAATATCCGGCTGACTTTGAGCACTTCGACTACGTCAACCCCGATGCTCCCAAGGGCGGGCGCTTGCGCGAAGCCGCTATCGGCACATTCGACAGCCTCAATCCTTTCATCATCAAGGGTACCGTGGCCGACGGCACTGGGCTGCTGTATGACTCACTGCTCAGTCGCTCACTGGATGAACCGTTTTCGCTCTATGGACTGCTCGCCCGCCAACTGCGCGTAGCCGACGACCGCAGCTGGATTGAGTTCGATCTGCACCCGGAGGCACGCTTTAATGATGGCACTCCGGTCACCGCAGCGGATGTGGTGTTCACCTTCACCATCCTGCGCGAACAAGGCAGCCCCTTTTTCAAAAGCTATTATGCCGATATTGAGCGCATAACCGCCATTGCCCCGCTCAGCGTCCGTTTCGAGTTCAGCGACACCACCAACCGCGAACTGCCACTGATCGTTGGCGAAGTGCCGATATTGCCGGCACACGCATGGGCCGACAAGGACTTCACCGCCCCCTCACTGGACATTCCCGTCGGTTCCGGCCCTTACACGATCAGCACCATTGATCCCGGCCGCACCCTGACCTACACCCGCCGCAATGATTACTGGGGCGCGGACTTACCGGTCAACCGCGGCCGCTTCAACTTCGACGAGCGCCAATACGATTACTACCGCGACAGCACCGTCGCGCTTGAGGCCTTCAAGGCTGGCGAATACGACTTCCGTACTGAATTTGCTTCCAAGGCGTGGGCAACCGGCTATACCGGTGCGCCGTTTGATGAGGGCCGCATTCGCAAGGAAGAAATTGCCCATCAAAACCCTCGCGGCATGCAGGGCTTTGTGATGAATACACGCCGCAACCTGTTTGCCGATGTCCGAGTACGCCAGGCACTGACCCAGGTCTTTGATTTCGAGTGGACCAACCGCAACCTGTTTTATGGTGCCTATACCCGCAGCAACAGCTACTTTTCCAACTCGGAGATGGCCGCCGATCAACTGCCAACACCTGCTGAACTGGAGATTCTGGAGCCTGTTCGCGATCAGGTACCGGCCGAAGTCTTTACCCAGGTGTACAAGGCACCGAGTACTGACGGTTCCGGTCGCAACCGCATCCAACTGCGCAAGGCTCTGGGCCTGCTGCAGGAAGCCGGCTGGACCTTGGAAAACGGTCGCCTGATCAATGCTGATGGTGAACCCTTCCATTTTGAAATCCTGCTGGTGCAAAAAGAGTTTGAGCGGGTTGTCTCACCCTATATCCGCAATCTTGAACGATTGGGCATTAGTGCCGACATCCGCATTGTCGATGTATCGCAATACATCAACCGGTTGCGTCAGTTCGACTTCGACATGGTGGTCTACGGCTTTGGCCAGTCCAGCTCTCCCGGAAATGAACAACGCGATTATTGGCACTCAGATGCGGCACAGCGTCCCGCCAGCCGCAACCTGATCGGCATCCAGAATCCCGCTGTAGACTATCTGGTCGAAAAGCTGATCGCGGCACCTAACCGTGAGCAGTTGGTGCTGCGTGCTCGCGCCCTTGATCGGGTTCTGCAGTGGAATCACTATGTTATTCCGCATTACCACATCAGCGCCTGGCGCATCGCCTACTGGGACAAGTTTGAGCATCCCGAAACCAGCCCTACCTATGATCTGGGCCTGGATACCTGGTGGATGAAGCCTTGATGGCCGCCTATATACTGCGGCGACTGCTGCTGATCATCCCTACCCTGTTTGGCATTCTCCTGCTGAACTTCGTACTGGTGCAGTTCGCACCCGGCGGCCCGGTCGAACAGACACTCGCTCAGCTGCAAGGCTTTGGTGATGCCGCCGGCAATCGCATCGGCAGCAGCCAGCAATCGGATGTCGCCGCCGGTAGCCAGAACGAATCCGGTTACCGGGGGGCACAGGGGCTGGACCCCTCACTGGTAGCGGAGATCGAGCGCCTGTACGGTTTCGACAAACCGGCTCATGAACGTTTTTATCAAATGCTGGTCAGCTATCTGCAATTCGATTTCGGCAAAAGTTTCTACAGCGATAAAAGCGTCACCGACCTGATCATAGAAAAGCTGCCGGTATCGATCTCACTTGGCCTCTGGACCACCCTGCTGACCTACCTGATCTCTGTCCCTCTGGGGATTCGCAAGGCGGTCAGGGATGGCTCGGCGTTTGATGTCTGGACCAGCAGCGCCATTATTGTCGGCTACGCCATCCCCAACTTCCTGTTTGCCATCCTGCTGATCGTCCTGTTCGCCGGCGGTACCTATCTGGAATGGTTCCCGCTACGCGGCCTGACCTCGCAGAACTTCGATCAGTTGACCTGGTGGCAACAGATCGGCGACTACTTCTGGCATATTACTCTGCCGGTCCTGGCATCGGTTGTATCGAGTTTCGCCACCCTCACCATGCTGACCAAAAACTCGTTTCTGGATGAAATCAACAAGCAGTATGTACTGACTGCCAGAGCCAAGGGACTTGGCGAGAACGCCGTGCTCTACCGCCATGTTTTCCGCAACGCCATGCTGCTGATCATCGCCGGTATGCCTGCGGCTCTGATCGGCATCTTTTTCACCGGCTCCATGCTGATTGAGGTGATCTTCTCACTGGATGGCCTTGGCCTGCTTGGCTACGAAGCGGTTATTAACCGGGATTATCCCGTCATTTTCGGTACGCTCTATATTTTCACCCTGGCAGGCCTGCTGATGAAGCTGGTCAGCGACATCACCTACACACTGGTGGACCCTCGCATCGACTTCAGTAGCCGAGAGGTATAAACCATGCCCCTGTCACCCATGCAACGCCGACGTCTGGACAGTTTCAAGCGCAACCGCAGGGGCTTCTGGTCACTGTGGCTGTTTCTGCTGCTGTTCGGCTTCAGCCTTTGCGCCGAAATGATCGCTAACGACAAACCCCTGCTGATCAACCATCAACAGCAGCTGCACTGGCCACTGCTGCAGGACTATACCGAAGTCGATTTTGGCGGCGAGTTTGCTCTGCCTGTAGATTATCGTGACCCTTACATACAGACACTGATCGAAGAAAGTGGTGGCTGGATGATCTGGCCACTGGTACGTTTTGGCCACGACACCATCAACTATGACCTTAGCCAACCGGCTCCGTCTCCGCCTTCGCCGGACAACTGGCTGGGAACGGATGATCAAGGCCGCGATGTATTGGCCCGCGTGATCTACGGTTTCAGGATATCGATTCTGTTTGCACTGGCCCTGACCCTGGCAAGCTCGGTGATTGGCGTCTGCGCCGGTGCCGTGCAAGGCTATTATGGCGGGCGCATCGATCTGTTATTCCAACGCTTTATCGAGATCTGGTCCGGTTTGCCGGTACTGTTTCTGCTGATCATACTGGCAAGCCTGGTACAGCCGAATTTCTGGTGGCTGCTGGGCATCATGCTGCTGTTCTCATGGATGAGCCTGGTCGACGTAGTCAGGGCCGAGTTTCTGCGCGGGCGCAATCTGGAATACGTGCGTGCAGCCAAAGCACTCGGGCTCAGCGATCTGCGCATCATGTACCGTCATGTCTTGCCCAACGCGATGATCGCGACACTGACCTTCATGCCATTCGTGTTCAACAGTGCCATCGTAACCCTTACTGCACTGGACTTTCTCGGCTTCGGGCTACCGCCCGGCTCTCCGTCGCTCGGTGAGCTGGTAGCACAAGGCAAGGAAAACCTGCATGCGCCGTGGCTTGGCATTACCGCTTTTCTTTCGCTGGCCACCATGCTGACGTTGCTGATCTTTATCGGCGAAGCCGTTCGTGATGCCTTTGACCCCCGGAAAATATGACATGACAAGCCCACTGGTTTCAGTCAACAAGCTGTCCGTCTGTTTCAACGGCGCATCAAGCCCTGCGGTAAAGGAGGTCAGCTTTGAAATTGAGGCGGGTACCACTCTTGCGCTGGTAGGCGAATCCGGCTCCGGCAAGTCCGTAACCGCACTCTCCCTTTTACGCTTGCTGTCACCCCAGCAGATTCACCCCCCTGAAGGCCAGATTCTGTACCGTGGTGAAGATCTGTTACAGGCCGACGAGTCACGCCTGCAGCAACTGCGCGGCAATCGCGTGGGTATCATCTTTCAGGAGCCCATGACCTCGCTGAATCCACTGCATACACTGGAAAAGCAGATCAGCGAAACCTTGCGCCTGCACAAGGGTTTTAGCCTCGATGCCTGCCGCGAGCGCGTTATTGAACTGCTGACACTGGTAGGCATCGACGCACCCGAAAAACGGCTGGACCAATACCCGCATCAGCTGTCTGGAGGCCAGCGCCAGCGCGTCATGATTGCCATGGCACTGACCAATGAACCAGAGCTGTTGATTGCTGACGAGCCTACGACCGCGCTGGATGTCACCATCCAGCAGCAGATACTGGAGTTGCTGCAAACATTGCAGGCCCGGTTCAACATGGCGATTCTGCTGATCTCGCACGATCTCAATGTTGTCCGCCGCGTCGCCGATCGCATCTGCGTCATGCATCAAGGTGCAATGCTGGAAAATCAGGCCTGTAACGACCTGTTTACCCACCCTCAGCATGACTATACTCGCCAGTTGCTGGCCGCCGAACCTGAAGGCTCACCGACACCGGTCGCCCAGGGCGCACCGTTATTACTGCAAACCCAAGGATTGCAGGTATTGTTCGAGCAACGTAAAGGCCTGTTGCAGCGCGTGCATGACTACCATCGCGCGGTTGATGGCATTGACCTGCAGTTGCGCGCTGGCGAGACACTGGGCATCGTCGGCGAATCCGGCTCAGGCAAAACTACACTCGCCATGGCGATTCTCCGCCTGATCCGTAGTCACGGCGATATCCACTTCAAGCAACACTGCCTGTCGAAGCTGAAACAGAAGCAGATCACACCACTGCGCAAACAGATCCAAGTGGTGTTCCAGGACCCCTACGGCAGTCTCAGTCCACGCATGAATATACTTGAGATCATCGCTGAAGGGCTGCAAGTTCAAGGCTGTAACGACCTTCAGCAACAGGAGCAGCACGTCTGCCAGGCACTCGTCGATGTTGGCCTTGACCCGGTAATCCGTCATCGCTACCCGCATGAATTTTCCGGCGGCCAGCGCCAGCGCATCGCCATTGCCAGAGCATTGGTACTCAAGCCCGAATTGATCATTCTGGACGAGCCGACGTCAGCACTGGACCGTACCGTGCAGAAGCAGATCATTGAATTGCTGCGAACCCTGCAGCAACGCTATGGGCTAAGCTATTTATTCATCAGCCATGATCTTGCCGTCGTCCGCGCCATGAGCCACCGCGTAATGGTCATGCAGCATGGCAAGATTGTCGAGTCTGCGGATACACACGCTCTGTTTGCACACCCCGAACAGGCTTATACCCGCAACCTTCTGGACGCAGCCTGCCTGCCTGATACGCATAAAAAAGCCACTCATTGAGTGGCTTTTTTACATACCGTGATCGCGCTATATAAAGGTTAATGCAGCGTCGGGTTATCTTCATCCGATACCGGTATGATCAATTGCCCGGAGCTATCCAGCGCCAGCGCGCCCTGCTCCTGAGCCACTTCCAGCAGTTGCTGCAGCAACATTTCGGTCAAATGAGCACTGATGATCAGCCCCGCTGGCGGCTCACCCTCGAACATCTCTTCATCAACCAGCTCGTCTGCACGCAGACCCAGCAACAGCGGGTTTTCAACAATCAACGGCGCAAGGTCTTCAGGCGCAAAGACCACATAATCGGATGAAACCTGAAGCGCCAGATGGTAAGCGTCATGCGCCGCTTCTGACAGCTGCTGAAGGTAGGCTTTCTCTGCAGCGTTGAATAGCACACTCAACTGGCTCGGACCCGGACGTTCCAGATCAGGCCCCTTGACGTCACTGTAGTCGATACTGCGCACGGCTGGCACATTGTCCAGTTCCCACGCATCAACCAGTATGCGCTCTTCAGCATCAATCTCCAGCCACTCACGATTGACCGCAACGGCCAGCAGCCCTTCCAGAGCCGCCGCGCAGATATTGCTGGTGACAATCACGCCCACACTGGGGTTATCTATCTCGGCGGGATCTTCCACCAGGTTTACGGCACGAGCCGACAGGAGCTTGGGGTCATCAGCAATCAGCTCAGCCAATGCCACCGCATCCAGATTCAACATCTGCTGACAGACACGATGCGCCGTCAGATAAGGCTCGTGCGGACCCTGCTCCTGCATTTGGCGCACATATACCTGCCGTACCTGATCCATCAGTTCAGCCAAACGCTGACTCATACCTACCTCCGCATCCCGCTCTGGGGCCGTTCAGTGAATGGTAATGCCCACAGCCTGGACATCATCCTTCATGCAATCAAACGCACTGCGCAACTGCTGCAGTGGAATCAGGCCGTAATCCACCGGATCTTTCGGCAATTCACACCAGTCCAGCGCCCATACTCGGGTCATCAACTCGTACTCGCCGATCAGGGCATCAAGGAAGATCATCACCGCCTCAACACGCGGGTCCATTTCCAGAATTTTGGGTGCATCCTGAAGATAAACTGCCAGCTGCATTTTGCTGTTGATCACCCTGAGTGAACACCAGAAATCTTCGATATCACACAGCTCTTCGCCCAGATTGACACAGGACGGAATCGGGTCATAACGGTGATTGAAGGCGCGAAAGGATATACCGCTCAACTGCGGCGCTTCACCCACAACACTCAACACCGAATGAATCGATTCAGGGTAGCCATCACAGCCAAAAATCATTTCGACCGGACCTTCTTCGTGCTCGCGCTCGAAATGGAACGTCAGGTTACGATCGATCAGCTGCAGGCTGTCACGGTAGGTATCCAACAGATTTTCAGCGTCAAACTGCATCTCCTGCTGACTTTGCAGAAGCTGATCGAGCGTGCGCTCAATCTGCTGCCAGAACGCCTGGATCTGTTTCAGATCAGGATTGGTTTTCATGCACACCTAGTTAAAATATCAGGTTCGCGGGACAACAACGCCAGTCTGGCCCTGGTATTTGCCATTGCGGTCCTTGTACGAAGTCTCGCAGACCTCATCAGCACCGAGAAACAGCATCTGGGCCACACCCTCATGGGCGTAGATCCGCGCCGGTAACGGCGTGGTGTTGGAGAATTCAAGCGTCACATGGCCTTCCCACTCGGGCTCAAGCGGTGTGACGTTGACGATAATGCCGCAACGCGCATAGGTACTTTTACCCAGGCAGATGGTCAGAACATCACGCGGAATGCGGAAGTACTCAACCGTACGCGCCAACGCAAACGAGTTCGGCGGAATAATGCAGACATCCGACTTCACATCGACAAAGCTGCCCTCATCGAAGTTCTTCGGGTCGACAATGGAGGAGTTGATGTTGGTGAAGATCTTGAATTCATCGGCGCAACGAACATCATACCCATAGCTTGACGTGCCATATGACACGATCGGCTGATCGTTGGCACGACGTACCTGACCGGCCTCAAACGGCTCGATCATTGCGTGCTTGTCCGCCATCTGACGAATCCAGCTATCTGACTTTATACCCATAACGACCTTTCACCTGAAGAAACAGTTCTGCAAACCAACGCGATATTCTATACGTTTTGCACAAAAAAAACCGCCCCGACGGCTGCCGGGGCGGAAAATTTCATCTCACTGTACTAATCAAGTTCGACCGCGATGTTGGGTATAGAGTTCCCACGCTGAGCAGATTTTTCTGCCAACGCAGCACTGACCCGACGTGCGATGGCCAGATAACGTTCAGCATGCGCACTCTCGGGCGCAGCAATAACCGTTGGTGTGCCGGCATCTGTCTGTTCACGAATCGCCATCGACAGTGGCAACTGACCAAGCAGTTCAGTGTCATAATCAGCGGCAATACGCTCACCGCCCCCATGACCAAACAACGCTTCCTCATGACCGCACTGACTGCAAATGTGCACGCTCATGTTTTCAACGATACCCAAAACCGGAATATCGACCTTGCGAAACATCTCAATTCCTTTGCGGGCATCCAACAGCGCGATATCCTGCGGGGTGGTAACAATCACCGCAGCGCTGACCGGCACACGTTGCGCCAACGTCAACTGGATATCGCCGGTTCCCGGCGGCATATCAATCAGCAAGTAATCCAGATCCTGCCACAGCGTCTGGTTCAACAACTGCTGCATGGCACCACTCACCATCGGCCCACGCCACACCATCGGCGTGTTCTCATCCACCAGATAGCTCATCGACATCGACTGCAGACCGTGGCGCACGATCGGTTTGAAGTACTTTTCTTCAGCTGTTTCCGGGCGTTCACCCTCGGCAACACCCAGCATCATGCCTTGACTGGGGCCATAAATATCAGCATCCAGAATACCGACCCGTGCACCTTCGGCCGCCAGTGCCAACGCCAGGTTGACGGTGGTGGTGGATTTGCCGACTCCCCCTTTGCCCGAAGCCACCGCTATGATGTTCTTGACCCCTGCCAATGCTGGCAGTTTTTTGGGGCTCGGGTGTGCTTCAACCTGTTGAGCAAGCTTAATTTCGACCGCACGCCCACTGGCCAGCGGTTGCAGGTGCTCACTCAACTGCGACCGCAATGCATCATGACGGCTCGCACATACATGCTTCAACTGCAGCTGGATACCAATGTGGCGGTCATCAATATCGATCTGCTGCACGCAGCCTGCTGCCAACAAAGACTGTTTCAGGTCCGGGTCGATATAGTCCGCAATAGCGGCTTCAATCTGTTCACGGGATAACGCTGTCACTTGGCCTCCTTGATTGCCGATACCTCGACAATAACCAACTTAATTACTCGGATATTATGCCCGCTTCACGCAACCAGATCCAGCGCCAACCGCTTGGCCGCCGCCAGATCCGTCTTGCCACTGCCCAGAATCGGGATCTGCGCCACAGTCAACACCTCCGCCGGACGATACAGCGGCGGAATGTCGGCCTTGCGCAGCGTGCGACTGACAGGATCCGCTTCCTCTTCTATCAACAGCACGATCCGCTCTCCTTTCTTGGCATCCGGCACCGCCACCGCCGCCAGGCGCTGCTCGTCATAGCCCAGCGCCTGGCGCAGTGCGTTCTCGACGGTGGACAACGACACCATCTCGCCACCGATTTTGGCAAAGCGGGAGTACCGATCAACAATGGTCAGGAAACCATCCGCATCCAGATGCCCCTTGTCACCGGTCTTGTACCAGCGCAGCCCGTCCTGCCTGATCACCACATCAGCTGTTTTCTGCAGGTTGTTGAGATAGCCTTTCATGATTTGACTGCCACCCAGCAGAATCAAACCATCATCACCAACGGACAACTCTTCCAGCGTATCGGGATCAACAATACGGAACATGGAGCCGGGCAATGCCATACCCACCGTCCCTTGACGCTCGCCAGTCTGCACATTCCACCAGCGCGTATCCAGATAGTCCGGCAAGTTGACGCTGGCCACCGGGGTCGTTTCGGTACAACCGTAGCCTTCCAGCACCGGCACCTTGAAGCGTGCTTCAAAACCGGTCTTGATGGTCGGCGAAAGTTTCTCGGCCCCCGCTACTACGACCCGCAGACTACTGAACATCAACGGGTGCAGACGTTTGTTACGCATATACATGCCCAGAAACGTACTGGTCCCGCACAAGATTGTGGCTCGGTAACGCGCAGCGGCCTTACCGATGTTGGCAGCGTCCGTAGGGTCAGGATGGCACACCAACGGAATGCCCTCGACCAACGGCATCATGCAGGTCACAGTCAGACCAAACGCATGGAACAACGGCAATGTGGCCAATACACAGTCATCGGCCTGAACGTTCAACACGGCGGCGATCTGCTTCAAATTTGCCATTATATTACGGTGACTCAACATCACGCCTTTAGGCGGACCTTCACTCCCGGACGAGAACAGGACAGCAGCGGTCTCATCCAGCTGACCGCGACCACCATAACGCCACTGCAGTACCGCTACCGGCAGCAGCACCGACTGTGCCAGCGTCAGAATCGACTCCAGCTTACCGATCTTCGCCTTCACATCCTCCAGCTTGATCACGTCAACCTGTTGCAGCAACTGGTCGAGCTTTACTCCGCGTTGCGCCAGCTTCTTCAGGAAGCGCTCCGAAGTCACGAGAGTCGTCAGCCCCGCCTGTTCGACCGCACTTATGAGTGCCTCCTGAGGAGCGGTGTAATTGAGATTGACCACGGTTTTCCCCGCCATCAGGACGGCCATATTGGCGATGGCACCACCCGCAGCGGTCGGCAGCAACAAGCCTACATTTTGCGCCGGTATCCTGCGCATGCGGCGACTGAACAGAATTGTCGCCGTGAGCAAGCGTCGGTGATTGAATACTGGCCCGTTCATATCGGTTAACGCCCACTCGGCAGGCGCGGCCTTGGCAGTACGGATAAATGATGCAGGCAATGTTTCCAGCGTATCGGTGTATTCGTTCCAGGCCCTTACCGACAATTCGGAGACCTTCTGCTTGACCACTTCGGCCTTTGCATCCAGGGCGATCGGTGTACCAAAAGCGACAATAACATCACGTTTCATGCCCCGGCACTCCGAACCCTGCATGCGTTCATTTGAGCGGGAGAAACGACTGCCCCACAGCCCATGCAGATAGAACGGCAGAATACGGGCGTTCGGCAAGGTCTCGCCTTCATCGACGCGGGTCACACGCTCAAAGCCACGTTTGAACTCACCCAGCTGGCCGCTATAACTGATGGCACCTTCGGGAAACAGGCAAACCACCTTGCCCTGTGCCAACAAGTTACGCACTTGGCGCATCGCACTGCGGCTGCCGCCTGTTGAAATCGGGATCACGCCATACAGGTCCAGGAACCAGCGCAAATACCAGCGCTCATAGATCGAACGCTCCATGACAAAATGGATATGTCGCGGGCATGCCATCTGCAGCATTGCCCAATCCAGCCAACTGATATGGTTACCCAGCAACAGAGTGCCTTCGCCACTGGTAGGCAGATGTTCAAAACCCAGCACCTTCAGGTTGTAACGTCGACGCACCAGGGCCGACACCAGCAACCGAATCAATGCCTGCGGCAGCAGCACAATGGCGTACAGCGCCCCCAAAGACCCGATAATGCCCAGAGCCCACAGCAGACTGATCGAAGGGATCGACAACAGCGCACTGACCACCGTCAGAATGAGAAATGCCAGCATGGCTACGTTCTGGATGAAGTTGTTACCCGCCAGAATGCGCCCCACACGAAGCTCGGGTGCATTGAACTGAATCAGCGCATTAAGCGGAATGGTCATCAGCGAGCCAGAGATGCCGATCAGCAGAAACGCGCCGGCACTCACCCAGATACTGTCCAGTGTCGGCAACAGCATCAGCCCCAAAGCGACCCCGGCAGCGCCTAGCGGAATCAATCCGGCATTGATGAAGTGTCGGGACAACCGCGCCGCCAGCACCGAACCGATCATGATACCGATACCGGCCAGCGCCATGACGCTCTGAATGACAAAGGTGTTGCTCTGACCCAGGTGTTCCTCGGCATAGGCCGGAAAAACGGCCAGCATGACCTGACTGACCGACCAGAACAGCGCCAGACCAGCGATCGATGACATAATGACACGCGGTTCACTGAGTATTCTCAGGTTACGCCGCAGGCTACGGCACGTCAGATAGTCCTGCATGTCGAAGGATTGCTCGGTATCCGTATGGCCCAGTGCCGGCAGGCGGTACGCCAGTACCACTTCACATACCGCGCCTGCGACCAGCAGCCAACCCAACGGCGCAACCTGCAGCAGAATACTGGTTGAAGTCAGCTCGTCCAGTGACGACACCCGCCACTCGAACAGCGCCGAAAACACCACGATGCCGCTGAGAATCGCGACCATGGTAGTCGCCTGAATCCAGCCATTGCCTTCACTCAGCCGTTCCGTCCCCACCAGCTCGCGAATAAAACCGTATTTTGCCGGCGAATACAGTGCACTCTGTACCGCCAGAATAAAGGTCAACACAAACGCGGGGACAAACCATCCCTGGTAATAACAGACGGTAATCGCCAAGGTAATCACGACCGCCGCCCATGCGGAGATGCGCATGACACGAGGTTTGGGATATTTGTCGGAAATAAACCCGGCGGGCGTAAACAACAGGATGAATGGCAACAGAATCAAGCCATTGACGATGGCGGTCAGCAGTATCTGGGTATCACCGTCATACACCTTGAACAGCGTGTTCTGGATGGTGATTTTATGACCAAGATCGACGAACGCGTTGATGAAGGCAATGGCCACAAAGGCCAGAAAGCCGCGCACTCTCAGTAATTCAAGCATCCCTGCATTCCTCTATCAACCAACCCTTGATGAAATGATCGACCAGCTGCTGCAACATTTTGTCTGCAGATTGTGCCTGATCCAGAAACAGCTTCTGTCGCAACGCCAGTACCGCAATGCCATGCACGCCACTCCACAATGTACGCGCGGTCAGCGCGCACTCCGCCGCCGGCATTTCCGGTTTGAGTTGTTGCAAGCACACTTCCACACGGGCAAACAGCGAGTCGATACGTTCACTGAGTGACGCTGGTGTTGGCATATCTCGACTGCCACCATGCTCGAACAGCAACGCCCAGCGCGCCGGATGGTCATGAGCAAAAGCCATATAGGCATGGCCATAAGCCAACAGACAGGATTTGGCATCGGTCTGTTCAACCCGATCCAGCTCTGCCAACAACTGCGTGAGCGTACGGGCATTGAGCTGCCAGCACAGATCATCCAGATTCTTGAACAAAGTGTACAATGAGCCGGCCGAATAGCCGATATCAGCCGCAACACGGCGCGCACTCAATGCCTTGAATCCTTCCTGTTGCAATACCCGCTCAGCAGCACTAAGCGCCATCTCCCTGAGTTCATCCCTGGAGTGATCGTTGCGTCTTGCCATGACACTGCCCTCAACTAAACACTGTTCAATAATATTGAAGCAGTCTATTAAACACCGTTCACAATCGTCAAGAATAATTATGAACGATGTTCAAAATAATGAGAGAAGTGCCAGCATTATTCCGCCCTGCCCTCTAAAACCAACACGATTAGCCGTTGTCTCCTGCCACCTCGCCCCTATAATGAGGCTTTTACTTAATCGGGAGAGCACCATGTTCAAGCCCCTTCTGACCGGCCTGATGCTGGCCGCTACAATCAGCAGCCACGCACTGGCCGAAAGCGTTCTGCTGGAAACCAGTCAAGGCGAAATTCTGCTCGAGCTGGATAGCGATAAAGCACCTGCCAGTGTCACCAATTTTCTGACCTATGCTGAACAGGGCCACTATAACGGGCTGGTCTTCCACCGCGTCATTCCCGGATTCATGGTGCAGGGCGGTGGCTTTACCCCCGACATGGAACAACTGGACACCAGTGCGCCGGTCAAGAACGAGTCGGACAATGGACTGAGCAATCTGCGCGGCACTATCGCCATGGCACGGACACGTGACCCTGACAGCGCAACCGCCCAGTTCTTCATCAATACCGTTGATAACCGACGCCTGGATGGCATGCCGGGGCGTCCAGGCTACACCGTATTCGGCAAGGTGACCCGTGGCATGGATGTCGTGGATGCAATCAGCAAGACCGCTACCGGTAACCGTGGTCGCTACCAGAACGTGCCCGTCACACCGGTTGTAATCCAGAGCGTACAGATTTTGAAAACCGAAGCGCCTGCAGCAGAAACTGAACAATCGCCGGCAGAGTGATCGGCCGGTATCCGCACGTGATGGCATAAGCCGTCGTCACAACGCAAAACGCCCGGTGTATTGCACCGGGCGTTTTGCATCATACGGATGGCTGTACCAGCCTTAACGTACCGGCTGACGCATGGTAACAAACTCTTCTGCTGCCGTCGGGTGGATGCCGATAGTGCTATCAAACACCGCTTTGGTTGCACCTGCTTTCAGTGCTACACCAATCCCCTGAATGATCTCGCCAGCATCGGCACCGACCATGTGTACACCCACCACACGATCAGTTTTCACATCAACGATCATCTTCATCAACGTGCGCTCTTCACTCCCGCTCAGCGTATGTTTCATGGCGCGGAACTCGGAGCTGTAAACCTGGATCTCATCGAAACGCTCACGTGCCTGCTCTTCACTCAGACCCACGGTACCAATATTGGGCTGACAGAAGACAGCAGTCGGAATCAATTCATAATCCACCGCAGGATTACCCTTGGCATACAGATGCCGCACCAAAGCCATACCTTCAGCCAGAGCAACCGGCGTTAACTGGACGCGGTCAATCACGTCACCGATCGCATAAACCGAGGGCACTGATGTTTGAAAGCTGTCATTAACGACAATGGCACCGTTGTTCTGCAGTGCTACACCAACCGTATCCAGACCCAACCCCTGAGTATTGGGGACTCGGCCTGTTGCATAAAGAATCTGATCAGCGTCCAGTACGCGACCGTCCGTCAAGTGAGCCTGCAGACGACCGGACGGTAATTTCTCGACCCGTTCAATATTGCAATTGAAGTTCAGACCAACACCTTTTTTAGCCACTTCCTGGGCCGTGAATTCACGCACTTCCTGATCAAAGCCCCGCAGGAACAGGTCACCTCGATAAATCAGTTCAGTTCGCGCACCGAGGCCCGCGAAGATACCGGCAAATTCGACCGCAATGTAACCTCCCCCCACAACAAGGACATCTTGAGGGAAGTGTTCAAGATCAAACACTTCGTTGGAGCTGATTACGTGCTCATTGCCTTCGAAATCGGGAATGAAAGGCCAACCACCGGTTGCCACCAGAATGCGCTCGGCCGTATATGTGGTATCGCCGACACGCACCTCGTGCTCACCCACTACTTCGGCACGGCCATTGATCAGATCACAGCCGGAATTTTCCAGCAATCGGGTGTAAATGCCGTTGAGGCGACCGATCTCCTGCTTCTTGTTGTCACGCAGCGTCGGCCAATCGAAGGTCACGCCTTCGGCCTGCAATCCGAAGCCTGCCGCCTCATGGAAAGACTCGGCATAGTGCGATGCATAGACATACAGCTTCTTCGGTACACAGCCAACGTTGACACAGGTGCCGCCCAAATAACGATCTTCGGCAACAGCGACTTTCACACCTTCCGCTGCAGCCATGCGTCCGGCGCGCACACCACCCGATCCCGCTCCAATCACAAACAGGTCATAATCAAAATGTGCCACTGTGCCTCCTTGAATGTATTCAGAATATGCCGTCATTGTAACCAGCCCACACGGGCCAGGCCCAATAAAATTGGACTCTGTAGTCCGATAGTGAAAAGCTATCAAGCAAAGCCTGTATTAGCCTGACTTTCTGTTACCATGCCCACCTTTACCATCCGTGCCCGTATAGGACCTGTATGAAGCTGATCTCTTTCAACACCAACGGCATTCGCGCCCGCATGCACCAGCTTGAGCGCCTGATCGATACCCACCAACCGGATGTGATCGGCATTCAGGAAACCAAAGTGGCGGATGAACAATTCCCCGTTGCGCAGATTGAAGCCCTGGGCTATCACGTCGTTTATCACGGCCAAAAGGGACATTACGGCGTTTGCCTGATATCCAAACAGCCCGCCCTCAATGTGCAGTACGGTTTTGATGGTGATGAAGCGGATGCTCAGCGCCGCATGATCATGGCAGATTTCACCAGCGCCAACGGCACGACCGTGCGGGTGCTCAACGGTTACTTCCCGCAAGGTGAAAGCATCGATCACCCGACAAAATTCCCCGCTAAACGACGCTTTTATGCCGATCTGCTACAGCATCTTCAAGAACAGTGCAGCCCGGAACAGCCCCTGGTCGTAATGGGCGACCTGAACATTTCCGCTGAAGATCGCGACATCGGTATCGGCGAGCCCAACCGCAAGCGTTGGCTGCGTACCGGCAAAACCAGTTTCCAGCCGGAAGAACGCGAATGGTTGGCACGCCTGCACCAATGGGGCTTGAAGGACAGCTTCCGCCACCTCCACCCCGAAGAGGATCAGCTGTTCAGCTGGTTCGATTACCGCAGTCGCGGCTTTGATGACGAGCCCAAACGCGGCCTGAGAATCGATGCCATCCTGGCAACACCGGTACTCCTGGAACACTGCACCGATGTCGGTATCGATTACGCGATTCGCGGGATGGAAAAGCCTTCTGATCACGCGCCGATCTGGGCCGAGTTCAACCTCTAGAATTCAGTTACCGGGCAGTGAAAACTGTCCGGTTTCAACACCAACAGATCACAACCAACCTTATCCAGCAAACGCTCGGCGGAACTGCCCAGCAACATGCGGTCAAGGAAACCACGCGCCTGACTCCCCATCGCCAGCACATCAATCTGGTTATCCTGGGCCCATTGTGGCACCAGCTGATGCAGCTCCCCTTCAAGCAGATGTACACAGGGGTCCTGTACTGAAAGCCCGTACGGCGCAATCAGCTCATCTATACGGGTATGATGCTCAGCCCTCACGCGCTGCTGTAGCGCTTCGTAATCCAGTACCAGATGCTCATCAAAAATTGCCGAATGCGGCAGGGTTTGAAATACATGCAGCACGTGCAGCTCGCCATCCAGCTGTTGCGCCAGCCCGGCGGCATGTGCCAGCAAACGATGATCCAGTGCCGCCGCTTCATCATCCAGGTGGAATGGGTCGATCGCGGCAGCAATAATCGGACGATCGTTCCAGTGCGGCTTTTTACTCAGCAATAGTGGTGCCGGGCATTGTCGCAGCAAACGCCAGTCTGGTGCGGACAGCAACCGCTGTAGCGGATTGGCATGATGTTCAGGCGCATGCAAGACCAGATCCGGCTGATAACGCAGTACCTTGCGCACAATACCTTCCGCCTGATCACGGTCCCAGTACACATCAGCGCCAGCCGTCAGCCCACGCTGCTGCAGCTTGTCGACATGTGACATCAACCCCTTCTCAGCCTTGCGCAACACGGCCTGTATCGCATGTTGACGACCGTCAGCATCGAACAGATGGCTACTGGCCAGGCCCGCTGAATACAGACAACTGAACAGCTCGACCTGAGACGCATGTTCGCCCAGCCTCCGCAGCTTCTGCAACAGCTCGCCACGATGCTCATCATCACGCAAATTCACCAATACCCGCGCATACTGACTCATATTTCCTCCGATCAATGGCCCATTCACCTGAGCATAGCCCGCTAGCTTCGATTAAGTAAGCGCGCAGCACTAATGTGTGCGTATATTGATCCATGTCACTTTTATGCGACATAAAGACAATGCGATGTTAGACTATCGTCTTTCATCTGAATCAGAGCACACACCCGTGATTTGGACCTCGGCCCTGCGACTGCTGCCTCTGTTGCTACTGCCCCTACCACTGATACTGGCTGCTGCTGCACCGGATCTATCGGCCACTCACACACTATTTTTGACCACCCTGCCCTGGCTGGCTGGCCTCGTCATTCTATTTTTGTCACTGGGCTTCAAACAAAGCCGCCTGCTGCTGATGTCGTTGCATCTGGCCCTGGCAACCGGGCTGATTCATCTGGTGACGAACAGCGGTATCGACAACCCTGCCAGCTATGTAGCATTGGTGTTACTTGGCCTGATATCACCCATCATGCAAGCATGGATACTGCTCACCCCGGAGCGGAGTACGCTGTCACGCACGGGCCTGGTGCGTATAAGCAGCATGCTCGCCATTTATATCAGTCTGGCTTACCTCTGGTTGCATCAGCCCTTAATACTGGTCACTTTACTGCCCTCATTGCCCAGTAACTTCATCGAATTCCTGTTCAGCAGCGTCACCATTAGCCACGCCATTTTCTGGTGGCAGCTGCTGGTCCTTGCGGGCACGACCTTACTGGGCCTGCTCTACCGTCGGGACGATACCGGGGTTAACCTTCTTCTTGGCTTGACCCTGCTACTGATTCTGGCTCGTGCAGATGCGCCGTTACAGGGACCGCTCTACCACCTGCTGGGCCAGCTTATACTGTTTGTTGCACTGATCCGGCGAGGCTATGCCATGGCGTTTGTCGACACCTTGACGGGTGTGCCGGGGCGCCGTGCACTGGAACATTGCCTGGCCAGTCCCGGCAAGCACTACAGCCTTGCCATGCTCGATATCGACCACTTCAAGCAGTTTAATGACCGTTATGGTCATGACACGGGTGACCAGGTACTGCGCATGGTCGCCACCCAGCTGCGTAGCATTGGTGCCGGTGGCCAGTTATTCCGTTATGGCGGTGAAGAGTTCACCATTGTCTTCAAACGGCGCTCGGAAGAGGAAGCCTTTGCCGCACTTGAGGCCGTACGCGAACGCATTGCGCACTATCCCATGAAAGTACGCAGCCCGGACCGGCCGGAACATGACACCCACGGACGCCCATTGCGGGAACGTCCGGCGGCCTCAACACAGGTTGTCAACGTTACCATCAGTATCGGCGTATGCACTCGTGCAGCGGGCGAGACGCCCGATATCGTCATCAAAAAGGCGGATGAAGCGTTGTATGCGGCCAAACGCGGGGGGCGCAACTGCACCCGCACTCCACGGCCTGAATCAGCACAAAAAAAAGGGCGAAGCCGTAATGACTTCGCCCGTAGTCGCAACTGACGGCGTTAGCGGTTGCCGTATTCTTCAGCGCGTTCTTCAATATGGATCGGTTCTTCAGGTTCCTCACCGGCATGCTCTTTCAATGCCGATTTGGAGCGCTTCTCGAACAGCAAGTACAAAATGACACCAACTGCCAAACCATATGCAGCACCGTATACCGACAGCACTACACCCATGGTGCCCGCCACGCCCATGGAAGTCGCGTTATCGACCTGCTCCACACCGACACTGATACACAGGTAACCGGTAATCAGCAGAGTCAGCGACAGCGCGATCGGCAACACCGGCTTGAACAGCGTAGCCAGCGGCAGGATAAACAGAGCAATGAAGCCTACAATCCAGAACACGCTTACACCGCCATAAATGGTATCCATCGCCTTGCGGCCGTAACGGTAACGTTCGGCAATTGTTGCCATCGCACCGGTAAACAGCGGACCCGCCAGGCCAGGATAAGGCGCCAGCAGTGAATGCAGCAGGTTACGGATCGCAGTGACCAGGTGTACGCGGTCAACGTTGACTTCGATTTTTTCGTCAGGACGCAGGTGGTCTACTCGCTTGAGCAGACTCTGGCCGACAATGATGTCACCGAAGGCAATGATGTACGCAATGATTGCAGTTGGAATAGCCATCCAGACCATTTCCCATGACGGCAGACCGACGCCAAAGACGGTGTAGTCCAGCATCTTGTCAAACGCCGGTGTCGAAATACCGAACTCGATATTCGGGACCGGATATTCACCCACACCCCAACCGATACCCATGGCGACCAGTGAACCCGGCACCATGCCATAACCGGCAACAATACGTGCCCAGCGGTGTTTTTCAGTCCAGTCACGGAATGACAGCGAGAACAGGATATAACCTGTCACTGCGCCACCGATGATCAACGAAATCGGTGTTTCTGCCAGACGACCACCTTGAACAATCTCCCCGGAGATCGCCGCGATACCCGCACCCATCAGGATGCCGCCCTTGATCGAACTCGGGAACATGTCGACCAGCTTACTGCCCAATCGGGTAATACCGAGCACAAAGAAGATCAGTGTGACCACCAGCTGCAAACCAATCAATGCACGGATCGCATCGGGGCCCGGCTCGAAGTTGCCCAGATAAAGGCCGACAACAGGAATCGCAGGGGTAATCCAGCCAGGCACCATCGGTACACCCAGCATTGCCGGTAACATGAAGCCCACGCCACACACTACAACGAATGCCAGAGCAACGTCATACGGCAGGCCAAGATACTTTTCCAGCAACGGAATCATCGCCATGCCGATCACGAACATGATCAACGCCTGAATGGTTTCCGGCCATTCCCAGCGATAATGGACAAACGGTAAACGGACTTTAAAGGGACCGAACTTCCAGTACGGATGCTCGGCACCATGCTCACGCCGATAAATTCCCATAAATGCTCCCCAATAAGCGATACGGTATTGTTCTTAGATGTTCGGGCATTCCCCTATGCCCAAGTGGGGAGGACAGTACTGTCAGACGGCGAACAAGTCGAGTTGTCGACAATCAACTTTAGTCTTGAATTGAACTAAAGTATACGGGAAAACCTTTATCACCTTCAGTCGACGTAGCGGGAAACATACACACACGTTATAGGGATATGCATTCTGCGTATATTAGAGGAATGGGATTAAATCAGGAAATGGGATAACATGGCCGGCAAATAACAAGATCGATGAGGCCTTCCGTGACCAAGCTGTCAGCACCCGTACAACCCCATCGCTTGCCCCAGGACAGCCTGGAGCCGATGAAGCAAAATGCTGCTGCCGCCGCCAAACTAATGCGCGTTTTAGGCAATGACAGCCGACTGCTGATCCTCTGCTACCTGGATGGCAAAGAGTTGTCAGTTTCAGAACTCAACCGCTGCCTGGACCTGAGCCAATCAGCACTGTCTCAGCATTTGGCAGTGTTACGTCGCGACGGCCTGGTGCGCACTCGCCGCGAATCACAGACAATCTATTACTCCCTGAACGGCAACACGGCCATCACCATCATCCGGACACTGCACGAACTGTTCTGCCCAACCTCGCCCTGAAGTTCAAACCAGCAGTCCGCTCTGGGTCAGGAACATGAACAGACCCGTTCCTGACATGATGCTGACCAACGGGTTGCGCAATAACAAATGCAAAATCATGACGACGCTCAGAGCTGCCAGTGACGGCCACAGACCCTCTCCCGTTACCAGCGCATCCTTTAACGCATACATCAACAGCAGCACCATCAGTACCGGCGGCAGATAGCGGCCCAGATGTTTCAGCAGCGGATGATCTGCCCAGCGGTACAACAACACAAAAGGCAATGCCCGCGTCAGGAAAGTCGCTACCGCAGCCACGACCACAACGGTCAGAAGATACGCAGTCGTGTCCACTCCACCCCTCCTCTTGCCATCACCAGTAATGACACCGCCATGGCGATTGACAGCATCAGCATATTATCCGGACTGATCAATAGTGCCAGCACACCAATGGCAAGCGCTAACACAAATACGCGAGGGCGGCGGACCGCACGGTACTGCTCCAGCGCCAGCACCAGAAACAGGGCTGGCAACGTAAATTCGATACCCGCCGTGGAAAACTCGATCTGTCCGCCCAGCCAGGCTCCCAGCGTACAGCCTGCCACCCAGTAAACATGGTTGAGCGCCGCTATGCGGAACTGCAGGCGTGCGCGCAGCTGGTCACAACCGGTCTGCAGCATGCTAAGCAGCGAGTAGGTTTCATCGGTCAGGGCAAAGATCAGATACCAGCGACGCGGCCCTTGCAGCTTCAGGCTGCTTAACAGCGACAGGCCATACACCATGTGCCGCGCATTCAGCAGCAACGTGGCAACAAACACTTCAACCAGACCGGCGTGGTTGGCCAACAGGCCGACCGCCAGAAACTGACCGGCTCCGGCATAGATTACGATGCCCATCAGCATGGCATACAGCCAGTGATAGCCCAGCTCCGAAAACATGACACCGAAGGCGGCGCCCAGCGGGATGTAGCCAAATAGTACCGGCAACGACAACCGTATGGCTGACGTGTTGTTATCTGTATTCATAAGGCCAAATGCCGCCCGAACAGGCGGCACCATTAATAGCGGGATGGATGATTAATGCTGCAGACGGTAGATCTGCCAATCCTCGGTCGGCTCGTTCAACATCATTTTCATATCAACCACATCTTCTTCCATGTTGTAGCTGATTTTGAAACCAAGCTTGCGGGCCAGGCCCTGCATACTCTTGTTTGAGGTCATGGTAGAACCTACCATTTGCAACGTGCCCCGGGCGCGACAATAGTCGATCGCCTTCTGCATCAGCAGCACACCCAGGCCTTCACCCTGCAGATCGTCACGGATCACGATCGAGAATTCGCTGCGTACATTATCAGCATCGGTCACCGCACGCACTACCCCAAGCGTCTCGAAACCTGCACCACTGAGTTTCGGTGCCGTGACGATGAATGCCATCTCACGGTCGTAGTCGATCTGAGTCCAGGTCGCCAGCTCGGCATGAGTCGGTACCCCTCGGCTGTAAAAATAGCGTAACCGGATCGACTCAGGGCTCAATGAGTTGAAGAACGCCAGGTGAGCGGGCTCATCCTCGCCACGAATCGCACGCAGTGTTGCCGCGCGCCCCGAACGCTTCAACGTCACCTGCTCGGTCAGATATTCCGGGTACGGCGAGATCGATAGCTGTGCCGGCTCACCCAGCGATACCGCACAATCCACTGCCAACAGACCACGTTTATTGAGCAGCAGCGGATTGATTTCCAAACACTTCAATTCAGGCAGGTCAACCGCCATCTCGGACAACCGAATCAGCAGTTCGCACAAATGATCGACATCACGCTCTACCTGGTAACTGTTTTCAGCAATGATGTTATAGACACGCGAACGCCGAACCAGCTGACGCGCCAAAGCAAAGTTAAGCGGCGGCAACATGATATTTCGATCGGCCAATACATCAATGGCATACCCACCCACACCGAACAGGATAAGGGGGCCAAACACGGGATCACGGGTAATACCCACATTCACCTGCATCGACTGGAAGCCACGCTTCATCTGCTGCACCACGAAACCATGCGACTCTTCCGGGGCATAACGCTCACCTACCCGATAGGCCAGCTTGGTCGTGGCATGACGTACTTCACTGATTGAATACAGATCCAGCGCCAAATCGCGCCAGCGCTGATGCGAACTGTTGTCGTAGCTGAACGGATAGATGTTCTCGCAATGCAACGCCTTGACCGCGACCGAACCACCCATTTGGCGAGCAATATCCACCACACCGCTGATGTCATCCGCATATCCGGTATTCGGCGTCGGAATTTCATACAGATCCAGCAGGTCACACGCTTCGGAGTGCAGCAGATAGTCACGCCCTTCTTCTTGCGCCTGTTGCAGCATTTTCCGTGCCCGCTTGCGATTAGGCAGGTTGTGCAGATGGAACGGTGCCGGTGTCTGGCGCATGGCCGCCTGATTGCGATGGTATTCCACCATCTGCATAAAGGCATCCACCGCTTCCTCTGGCGTCATGAACGTCGGAATACCTGCCGCGTTGCAATGGTTACGCGCCTCAATCGCCGAATATCGCCCCATCCAGCAGGTCAATACATTACGTGGCGTCTTGCGCGCCACCTTGATCACTTCGTCAGCCGTTGCAACGCTCGCAGCCATGCGCGTCGGTGCATGAATGGTCAACACCGCATCTACATTCGGGTCTTTGGTCAACAGGCGCGTAATTTCAGCAAAACGCTCCGGCGTCGCATCAGAATTGAGATCGACCGGGTTAAGCCCGTTCCAGGTAGCCGGTAGCAACTCAGCGATTGCCTGCCGGGTTTCTTCGGTGATTTCGGCCAATTTCCCCTGCTTGCGCAACAACCGGTCATACGCCAGCGCATTCGGGCCCATGCCGTTACATAGCATGGCCAGACGCTCACCGCGCATTGGCTTCATGCGTGACAGCGTTTCCAGTGCATTGAACAGCTGATCAGAGGTTTCAACGCGGACGGCACCGGCACGGCGCAGCGCCGCATCATAGACCCGGTCTTCATCATCGATTCCGGGTGCCAACTCAACACTGTAACGGCCGTCCTGAATGATATTGGACTTGAGCACCAGCACCAGCTTGTTGCGTGAGGCCGCACGTACGGCAGAAACAAAGTTGCGCGACGAACCTATGATGCGGTCCATCTGCAACAGGATCGCCTGGGTGGCGGGCTCATTGGCCAGATAGTCAATAATTGCGGGCAAGTCGACATCAACCCCGTCCCCCAGCGTCAGGAAATGGGAAAAACCGATCTCCTGACCACTTGCCCAGTCAATCATCGCGGTGCCCAGCAAGCCGGACTGACCCACATAGGCAACCTTGCCTTTGCGAATATTGACATGGGAATAGCTGGCATTGAGCTTGGCACCGGGAATCAGCAGCCCCATACAGTCAGGCCCGAGGATACGAATACCATAGGGCTTGGCGGCTTCACGCACATCTTCACGCAGCGAGCGGGTATGGTTACTGTTCTGCGGGCTCAGCCCTCCCGTCAGAATCATCGCCGCCTTGACCATATTCGCACCAAGCTTGCGAATGATGCCGGCCACGCTTTCCGGTGGGGCACAGATAATGGCCAGATCGGGCATTTCAGGCAGCTCTGCCACACTGCGAAAACACTGAATGCCATTAACCTCGTCATACCCCTGAGCATTCACCGCCATCAGCTTGCCTGGATACTGGCTTTCGATCAGGTTGCGCAACACAATCCCGCCCATGCTGTCCTCGCGTTCAGACGCACCGAACACAGCTATGGATTGGGGTTTGAAGAAGCGTTTGAGGTATTTTGTCGACACTCAGTGAGTTCCTATATTGGCACAGTCAATTTTCATTACGGGTCATACACCCGATAGCGTATTCTATCCTTTTCGCACCTGCAGCAAAAGGCGATAAAAAACCGATCCGGCAATTGGACTTTGGGTGAAAATTACTCATACCTGACCATACACCCTCGACTGCCAGACTGGTATTCTCTTTGCTTGCGCCCACCCGTCAGAGAAAGGAGATTCAGATGACACGCATGCCTTTTCCCGATATCAAGAACAGCATCGACCGCGTTATACATGCCATCGAGGGGCGCCATACCAATGGTCTGTCGCCCGCATCTCTGACATTGGCCTACATGGACTGGCTTATCCACACTAGCCACTCGCCGGGTAAACTCAATGAGCTGTTGGAAAACATTCTACGCAAAAGCAGCGCTTTTGGCCTTTGGGCTGCTCGCGCCAGCCTCGACAGCAACGCAGCGCCCTTCATTCAATCTCTGCCGGGAGATCGGCGCTTCAATGACCCGGCCTGGAAGCGTTTTCCCTACAATGTCATGGCGCAGGGTTTCCTGCTGCAGGAACAATGGTGGCACTATGCCACAACCGGCATCCCGGGCGTGGCCAAGCATCACGAAAATGTAGTCTCGTTTGCCGCACGTCAGTGCCTCGATCTTTTTTCGCCGACCAATTACCCGTTCACCAACCCGACAGTAGTGGAGAAAGCGATCAGCACCGGCGGCCAGAGCCTGGCCAAAGGCATGCAGAACTTGATGGAAGACCTGCAGCATTCCCTGCTGGAAGACAAAAACCCCGACGACCAGCCCTTTGTCGTCGGCAAGCAACTGGCCTGCACGCCCGGTAAAGTCATTTTCCGCAACCGCCTGATCGAGCTGATTCAATACTCACCAACCACCGACAAGGTTGCAGCGGAGCCAATCCTGATCACACCGGCATGGATCATGAAGTATTACATTCTCGACCTGTCAGAGCACAATTCCATGGTGCGCTATCTGGTCGACAAGGGACATACAGTGTTCATGATATCCTGGCACAACCCCGATGCCCGCGACCGCGATATGGGCATGAGCGACTACCTGAACCTGGGTGTCATGGACGCGCTGAAAGCGATTAATGCCGTCCTTCCCGAGCGCAAGGTACATCTGGTCGGCTACTGTCTGGGCGGTACGCTCGCGACCATCGCCGCTGCCGCCATGTCACGTGACAATGATGATCGCCTGCAGTCGTTGACCATGTTCACTGCACAGACCGACTTTACCGAGGCCGGTGAGTTGATGCTGTTCATCGACGAAAGTCAGCTGACCTACATGGAAGATATCATGTGGGACAAAGGCTACCTGGATACCCAGCAAATGGCGGGAGCCTTCACCCTGCTGCGTTCCTATGACCTGATCTGGTCACGTATTGTCAGTGAATACCTGCTCGGTGAAAGTCCACGCGTGAACGACCTGATGACCTGGAACGCCGACTCCACACGCATGCCGTACAAGATGCATTCGGAGTATCTGCGCCATCTATTCTTGAATAACGACTTGGCCAGCGGCCGCTTCCCGGTTGGTGAGCGCCCGATCTCCTTGCGCGACATCCGTGTCCCGGTCTTTTGCGTCGCCACCCAAACCGACCACGTTGCGCCTTGGCGGTCGGTGTACAAGGTACACGATCTGATGAATACAGAGGTGACCTTCGCCCTGACCAGCGGCGGCCATAATGCCGGTATTGTCAGCGAACCCGGCCACCCCCGCCGCAGCTATCAGCTGGGCGTACAGACCCCCGAGGACAAGCATATTCCAGCCGATGACTGGCTATTACGCCACGACAGTCGTGATGGCTCCTGGTGGGAACCCTGGTCAGACTGGCTGACCCAACACAGCACCGGACAGATCAAGCCACCTGCCATGGGCAACGCGGATGCGGGCTACCCTGTCATCGCACCGGCTCCGGGCACTTACGTCTTCGAACGCTGATCAACTATGGTCGCGCCCTGAGCATGGGCGCGACCGATTGATCTGAATCGATATATTCAATGATCCTGATAGGTATTTTTTATTTTGATGCCGGCCACAAGCTGGACTATATTCGCGCTTAGATGAGGGATTCAACTGAACGCGCGTAAACCTCCATGTTTCCTGCGTTTGAACACCTTCCCGAATCGTCACTATTGCGGCGCTGCCGTTCCCTAAAAAACCTTACGTGAGAGTGAGAACGATGGGCACTAAAATCCGTGTCGATCAAGTGGCTGATGATGATCTGGACGACTGGAACGAGCCGCTCAGTGAAGAGGAAGAAGACACAGGCCGAAGCCGGTTGAAATATAACGGCAAGCGCCGGCGTCAAATTGAAGACTTCATGGAAGAGCGCCGCTTGATCCGACAGATAAGCGATAGCTACGACGACTTCGACCACCTGCGCTAGCCGTTGATACTTGCCGGCAGGACTTAAGAGTCCCTGCTGGCAAGTTCCGCATCCGGCCCGGTCAGAACCGACATGAAATCAGGTTCTTGCGACAATGACAGCAGCCTCTGCTCCTGACGCGCCTGCTCCCGATACTCATCGGAAATACTGACCGCCTGCTTCAGGTAATCCAGTGCAATACGACTGGCTCCCAAATCCGCATATGCGCACGCCAGCTGGAAATAGGCATGGCCACTGTCCGGCTCCGCCGTCAAGGCAAGGTTACACAGTGAAATCGCCCACTGATGCTGGTTCAACTCCAATGCCGCATCCGCCTTATGGGTCAGCGCTTCCGCATTATCGGGGCGCAATTCAAGAATACGATCATACAGCCGTATCTTCTGCTCCCACGATGTTTCCTGAGAAGCCTTCACCCAAAGCGTCTGCACTTCATTGGTAATTTCCAACTCATGCTGGTTTTCCTGAATGATCCTGGATTTGCGCAGCAACTCTTTCTCCACGCGCTCCAGACGCTCCTCATACTCTTCAACCAGACGTCCAACCTTTTCGTCGGCGATGGACTGCACCCGATCACGAATCTCGCGAATGGAGCTCCAGCCCACGATCAACAGGATAGAGGATGCCGCCGCGATCAGGTAGAAGAAGTAGGTGACCGTATCGGTCGCATATGAGATGGAACTATTGGCAACCTTGAGTTCACGATCGGTAATCTCGCGGATCATCTCGACGCGCTGACGCTCCATATCAGTACGCAACGCCTTGATCTCATCGATGATATAGCGTTCGATAAACGGCTTGAACATTGGCTCTTTAATCTGCTCCACATGCTCACGCAGTGTCAGCCCTTGATCACCCGACTCAACCATGCCTTCCACAACGGAAACGGCCCCCTGATCGGGGGCCTCCTCTTGTGCCATCGCCAGACATGGCAACAACATCAGTAAAGCTACCTTCAGGCAGCGCATATAACATCCCCATGCTCTTCTTGCTCGATCAATGCATGGTGCAAGGCACGCACGGCAGACTCATAATCGTCCTGATTAACGATACATTGCATTTCAACCTGACGCATAGACTGGTGCAGCGCTTGCACACTGATACCTGCCTTGGCCAGCGCTGAAACCGTTTTCGCCAAAATACCCGGCACCTTCAGATCCGAACCGATGGCAGAAACGATGGCAACCTTATGCAGACCCACTTCGGCACTGTTATATTTTTCGCCAATCAAGCGCACGGCGCGATTGACCATCTTGCGCGAGCCGGCCACAAAGTAGGTGATGCTGTTGGCATCGGAGTCGCGATTGACCACATAAAGCTTCAGGTCCTGCAGCAGGCGCGACAATTCAATATCGTAGCGCGCCTCACCGAGCATATCCTGATCGAAGATTTCAATGGCAAACACGTTCGGGCGCCCGGCAATGATTTCCACCTGCGGCTTGGCGCTGCAGTAATCAGTGCTGATAACCGTACCGTCGTGGTCAGGCTCGAATGCGTTCTTGATACGCAGCTCAATCTCCTGCTGACGCAAACCTTTAGCCGCCTTCGGATGAATCGCTTCCATACCCAGATTGGAGAGCTGGTCGGCCACATCGTAATTGGTACGCCCGATGGTAACCACGTTATCCAGGCCCACAATACCCGGATCTGCCGTACTCAGGTGAAATTCCTTATGAATCACCGCTTCGGCCGCGCCGGTTTTGGTCGCTATCTTGCTGAACGTCATCTCGCTATAGCCACGATCAAAGGTGCGCATCAAACCTTCGCTGCAGTGCGTGTAGCCGGTCACTATCGGCATTTCCCGGCTGACATCAATATCCTTGAAGCTCTGTTCGATCATCTCATCGAACGGCAGCGGGTTAGGCTGATCCCAACCTGACAAATCAACAAAGCGTGCGTTAACACCCGCTTTCTTCAACGCCAGCACACTATTGTGAGCACTATGCGCCTCACCGATTGCGGCCAGCATCTCGCGCACTTTCATCAAATGCTCATCCAGCTGAAAGTGCCCGTGGGAGCAGAGCTGCTGCAAGCTGGACATGATTGTTTCCACATCCGTGATTCGCTGCGTGATAAAGCGGTCAGCTTCGACCCGCTCAACGGAATCACCAAACAGCTCCAGGTTGATATCAGCCATGCGGGCGCGCACATCGGTCAAGGCTTCACGCCAGGCGCTTTCGTTTTCCGCATTGGCAAACCGCGCATACACGCCCGGTTCTCCGGTTTTCTTGTGCTCAAGGAGCAGATTGGTGATGCCGCCATAGGCGGATACAACGAAGATACGGTTGTACAGTGTCTCGCCTGTGCGTTCACCAATCAGAATGGTATCCATCAGCTCACGAAAGCGACTCATTGAGGTGCCGCCGATCTTCTCTACAGTATGCATGTTATGTCCTGTTGGCTTCTCTCGTATATTCCTGGGCGCGAATGGCTGCGCCATGGTCGACAGATAAAAACATGCCGGCAATCATGCCGGCATGTTTAACTTCGGGCAGGCACTCAAGCCTCGACCGTGTCTGCCTCCAGCGGGTAGACGCCATTCTCGTCGTGCACTTCTTTACCGTTCAGCGGCGGATTGAATACACACGCCAGCTTCATTTCTTTGGTGGCACGCAGCAGGTGCTCATCATGTTCATTCAGATTATACAGAGTCCCGGGCTTAATCGAATAGATCTTGCCATCAGCAAGCGTTTCAACTTCACCTTCACCACTGATGCAATACACGGACTCCAGATGATTCTGGTACCAGATGTGCGTTTCGGTTCCTTCATAAATCGTGGTGATATGGAAGGAATACCCCATTTTGTCATCTTTCAACAGCATCCGCGTACTTTCCCAGGTTGCAGATACCACACGACGTTCTGAGTTTTCGCATTCTTCCAATGTTCTTACGATCATTACAACTACTCTCTATTAATGAATGAATTCAGGCAGACAGCAATACAACCTTAAGATGCTTTGCGGGCTCGCTTGGCAAATGCATTGGCGAACGCCTTATCCAGTACGTTCAAGCCAAATTCGATTTGCTCATCCGTAATCACCAACGGCACCAAACACTTGACTACCTGATCATGCGCACCACTGGTTTCAATCACCAGACCCTGCTCAAATGCATAGCTGGTCACATCACCGGCCAGATCACCATCCGGACACTCGATACCGCTCATCAACCCACGCCCTTTCAAAACCAGCGTCTTGGCACCGTGTGAACGGATAAGTTCTTGCAGGCCATTACGCAGCTTCTCAGCCTTGCGACGCACTTCCTTCTCGAAGGTGTCATCACTCCAAAAAGTCTTGAAGGCTGTCGCAGCAGTGATGAAGGCATGGTTGTTGCCACGGAAGGTACCGTTGTGCTCACCAGGGCTCCACAGATCCAGTTCCGGGCGGAAAATGGTGACTGCAAATGGCAAACCATAGCCACTCAATGACTTGGACAGGGTAACGATGTCCGGCTTGATACCGACTTCTTCAAAGCTGAAGAAACGGCCTGAACGTCCACAACCTGACTGGATATCATCCACGATCAGCAGCATATCATGGCGACGACATACTTTTTCCAGGTTACGCAGCCATTCGAAGGAGGCCGCGTTCAAACCACCCTCACCCTGAATCGTTTCCACGATGACCGCTGCCGGGTGATCAACACCGCTGCTCGGATCGCTCAATACCTGATCCAGATACTCCGTTGTATCAACGCCCTCGCCCAAATAGCCATCGAAGGGCATGCGCGTCACATCAGGCATGGACGTGCCCATGCCGCCACGGTGGTGCTGATTACCGGTCGCAGCCAAGGCACCACCGGTCACACCGTGGAAGCCATTGGTGAAGGAGATGATGTTGCTGCGCCCTTTCACCTTGCGTGCCAGCTTCAATGCCGCTTCAACGCTGTTAGTACCCGTCGGACCGGTAAACATGACCTTGAAATCAGCCATGCCACGGGGGGCAAGAATCAAATCACGGAATGCGTACAGGAAGCTTTCCTTGGCAACCGACTGCATATCCAGACCGTGGGTCAAACCATCATTGGTGATGTATTCAATCAGAGCCTGCTTGAGGATGTCATTGTTATGACCGTAGTTAAGCGTACCCGCACCGGCCAGGAAATCGACATAGTCCTTACCGTCATCAGTGGTCAGTACAGCGCCCTTCGCCTTTGAAAAGGTGACGGGGAACGAGCGGCTGTATGTACGAACTTCAGATTCAGTTTTCTGGAAAATATTCATCGATCTCTCCTGAGTTACGAATTCGGTGTTACAAACGTGAACGGACCAGCGCGGTAAAGCACTTCATCATCATGCAGGCCGTTAAAGTGCTCCTCGCATGAGAACAGCACTGAACGTTCAACCGGCGCTGCCAGTGCATCAAACACGCGTGCAAAGAGGGTTTCGGATGCCACATTTCCGGGTGTGATTGTGGTTTCAATATATCGCACACCCTCGGGAGCCAGTCTCTCAGCCAGCGCCAGCAACATACGCTGACCCAACTTGCGACCACGGCAGCGGGAATCAACTGCCACTTGCCAAACGAACAACGTGTCCTGTCGCTCGGGCGGACGATAGCCGGAAATAAAACCGACCAGCTCTCCATTCTCATCTTCTGCTGCAATCGCTGTAGCAGCGAAATGACTGCAGTGAAGCAGATTGCAATAGATGGAATTGGGATCCAGAGGCACACAACGCTCTACGAGCGAGTGCAGGGCAAAGCCGTCAGTGGCTTTAGGCTTACGTAGTGTATAAATGTCAAAGTCCATAGTATTTGATTTATTTAGCCTTGCTATGGTTTTTAGTATAAAACATATCTAGAATGACTTTTCAAGCACGTAAGTAATCGTAACACGTAAGAAACAAAAGCCCTGTTGACGGCATTTCACGCCAACAAGCTCCATATAAGGGCAAAATATCCATTGCTTTGCATTGCAAAGCATTAACCGTGGAGTGATAAAGTTATTTTGCATTACTCAACAAATCAGGCTAAAAGGCGCTCAGAGTTCAAACCAACATCGGGGAACCTTCCAAGCGCTATGGAAAAAAGTCAGGACGCACTGGTATTACTGCGCCAGATCATTCGTGCTACAGACCTGCACGACAAACATCTGAGCCGAATGACCGGTCTCACCATGCCACAGCTCATGACCATGCAGACACTGCGTATAAACGGTCCGCTGACCATTGGCATGCTTGCCAAAGAGATGAATCTCGCGCAAGCAACAGTCACCAGTATTCTGGATCGCCTTGAGCGCAAAAATCTCGTGCGCCGCGAACGCAGCAACACCGACAAGCGCAAAGTACTGGCCTGCCCGACCGAGCAAGGGCAAGAGCTGTTGAAGTCAGCCCCAACCACGCTACAGGACACATTCATTCGTCAGTTCGATGACATGCATGACTGGGAGCAATCCATGATTGTGGCGGCACTGGAGCATGTATCCCACATCCTGGGCGCTCACCACATTGATGCGGCTCCCATGCTGGATATCGGCGCACTCGACCGCACCAGCGATAACCATATGCCCGAGTACTTGAAGCCGACACACCCACCCTTCAAGAACTGAAGCGGGCGATTGTCGCCCGGGCAGCCGCTCTCTGTTATGATGCGTGTTTTGTGCATGTAGATGGACTGCCGAACATGAGCCGATTCTGGAGCCCGGCGATTCAGTCGCTGGTTCCCTATACCCCGGGCGAACAACCCCAGGTAGAGGGGCTGATCAAGCTGAATACCAATGAAAACCCTTATCCGCCTGCCCCGGCGGTCGAAGCCGTGCTGCGGAACTTTGATACCGAGCGGTTACGCCTGTATCCAGATCCCGAATGCCTCGCGCTCAAACAGGCACTGGCTGACAATGCCGGTCTGACACATGACCAGGTTTTTGTTGGCAACGGCTCTGATGAAGTATTGGCCCTGACTTTCATGGCACTACTGCGTCAACAGCAGCCTATTTTGCTGCCTGAAACGACCTATAGCTTCTATAATGTCTACATTGATCTATTCGATATCGACGCACGCCATATTCCGCTAACGGATCAATATCGCATCGATCTTGAAGCCTACTCCGGCGAAAATGGCGGCATAATCTTTGCGAACCCCAACGCCCCCACCGGTATCAGCATCGATCTGAAAACCATCAGCGCCCTGCTGGAACGGAACACCGATTCAGTCGTGGTCGTGGATGAAGCCTATGTGGATTTTGGTGCCCAAAGCGCAACACAGCTGGTCAATCACTACCCCAACCTGCTGGTTGTCCAAACATTTTCCAAGTCACGCTCACTGGCTGGCATGCGGGTTGGATTTGCCTTCGGCCACCCTCAGCTGATCGAGGCACTGGAGCGCGTCAAAAACAGCTTCAATTCATACCCGCTCGACATGCTGGCCCAGCAGACCGCCATTGCTGCACTACAGGACGAGACCTACTTCGACCAAAGCATCCAGCGCATTATCGACACCCGTACCTGGACAACAACAAAGCTGGAATCGCTCGGCTTTGAAGTACTGCCCTCACATACCAATTTTGTGTTTACCCGTCACCCAGACATTGCTGCGACCGAGCTGATGCAGTATCTGCGCGATAACAAGATTCTGGTGCGTCATTTCACCAAACCCGGTATCGACAACCATCTGCGCATCAGCATCGGCACGGATGAAGAAATGCAGGCACTGATCAGCTGCCTGAAGTCATACCCCGGGATATAACCCCCAGGACAGGAGGCGCTTTACAGCGCCTCACCCTCCACCCGATTGAACCCGCTGTGCTGCGCAATCAGCAGATGTTCACGGGCACGCCGCATCATGGCGACCGCATTATCTTCAGGATTCAGGGCAGAGGCCACGCCAATGCTGACCGTCCACCCAAGCGCAGCAACATCGCCGGATAGTTGCAGACCCTCAACCGCTGCACGAATACGCTCCGCTGCCAGCACCCCCTGCTCATGATTGGTTTCAGGCAGCACCATCACCAGTTGGGAGTCGGCATAACGTGCAAGAAAATCTGACGTACGCTTCAGGCGATCCAGCGTCGCCACTGTGTGCTGCAGCACCTGATCACCGGCATCCCAACCATACTGATCATTAATGGCCGACAGGCCGTCGACATCGATCAACAGAACACTCGTAGCACCGTCATAGCGCAACGCTTGCGCAGTGGCCACTTCAAGGACAGGGATCATTGCACGTCGATTGTAGGCCCCTGTGAGCAGATCACGCTGCGCCTGATATGAAACCTTCCGCTCAAGCTGCTTGCTGGCCGTAATATCGTGCGCACTCCATACCACCTCGCCTTGCGCGGTCATCACCCACCGACTGCTATACCAACATACCTCTGCCAACCCCCGCGCACGCAACTCGGGCAAATGCTCAGGCCGCAACTGATATTCAAGTTCGACCATCGACTCACCCTGCACCAACAAGCTCAGAGCATCTCGAAACTGCAGTAACAAATCATCTGCAAACAACTCGGATAACGTTCTCCCTACCAAAGCCTCAGGCTCCAGCCAGGACTGCCGAGCCGCACTTGCCGCAACAATGGTTTCATTATCCAGAATCAAAACCGAATCCAGACACGCCTTAAGAATCGCCTGATAGCGCGCCTCACATGCATCTATACTCATAACATCTTCCTCTGTTGTCGCCACCAACCCGGCCATACCCACCAGGCGATCTGTTATTTATACCCCTAAGACTATACTATCTTTTACAAAACGGACGATATGAGATCCATCGCCCAGCCGATCATTCGAGGCTTTCAGCATGACCGACAAGATCCTGATGGCACGCCAACCCATCTTCAACACCGAGCTGAAGGTTGTTGCCTATGAACTGCTTTATCGCAGTGAAGCAGGCATCAACCCCCTGCCCATGATCAGCGGCGACCAGGCCAGCAGCCGGGTCATTCTGCATTCCTATACCAGCATTTCCGATGCCGGCAATCTGCGCGTTCTGCCTGCCTTCATTAATTTCAGCCAACAGATGCTGGAAGCCGATACCTTGCCTGCCGTCTCCCCGCGTGAGGTCGTTATCGAAATTCTCGAAGACAGCCGCGCAACACCCGCACTCATCGCGGCCGCGCGCCGCTTCAGCAACGCCGGTTTCAAGCTTGCTCTGGATGACTTCATTTACCAGCCAGAATTTGATCCATTGCTGGAAATTGCCCATATCGTCAAGCTCGACATCCGTACATTAAATCGCCAACAGCTTGCCGAACAGATCAAGCTACTCGAGCCGTTCGAGCTCACGCTATTGGCCGAGAAAGTGGAAACACTGGAGGAATATGAACTCTGCCGAGAACTCGGCTGTGAACTGTTTCAAGGCTTTTTCTTCAGCAAGCCCGAACTATTAAAGGGAAACAAGGCTTACAGCAACAAACTTATTCTAAGCCAAGCCCTGAGCACCCTGAGCCAACAGAATGTTGATTTCAAGGACCTGAGCGCATTGATCTCCCGCGACCCCGCTTTGACCTATAAATTATTACGACTGGTCAACTCGGCCGCGTTTGGCACGAAACGCAGCATCAGCAACCTGCATGATGCACTGACCTATTTGGGCCTGCAGGAACTGAAGAAATGGGTTTCGTTGATCATGCTGGCGGACGATCATGGCAAGCCCAGCGAGCTGATTCGACAGATACTGCTCCTGGCACGCTTCTGCGAATTACTTGCGGAAACCCATGAGCAAATCGATACCGGCCAGGCCTTCATGACCGGATTGCTGCTGCATTTGGATGCCTTGATGAACCAGGAGCAGAGCCTGATGCTAAGCCAGATCGATATAGACACACATATATACGATGCACTAATGACGCGAACAGGACCGCTGGGGCAACTTTTATCACAGGTGGAAGCGTTTACACAGGGCAACTGGGACGATACTGACCAGTCCCTCACCACCAAATTGCAAAGTTGTTACCTCAGCAGCCTTGAATGGACCCGTGAGTCGATGCAGCTCATGAGTCAGGCACAACATGACACTTTACCGTAGCGGCGATGTCAGCACTTCTACTGCAGCCTTGAGGGTAGCTTCATCACAGGAACCACAGGTCCCTTTCGGCGGCATTGCACCTTTACCTGTAAGCACCGTTTGCGTCATTGCATCCACACCTGTCGCAATTCGCGGTGCCCAGGCAGCTGTATCATCCAGCTTGGGCGCGCCACCCAAACCTGCCTGATGACATGCGACACAGTGCTTTTGCACCACTTCGTCAGCACTCATCGCCTGCACCGAAACTGGCACCAGTAAAACCGCCATAACCGTCAACGCACTGCGCATACCCATAGCCCATCTCCTTTATATTATTGTCTCAGCTTAACGTCACCTCGACCAAAACGCTTTGACCTATCGCAGACAAACGAAAAAGGGCGACCCAGAGGCCGCCCTTTTGCATGCGCAGTAAACGCGGTTTAGCTGCTTAGTTCCAACAACAGCTTGTTCAAACGCGATACATAGCTTGCCGGATCATCCAGCGTAGCACCGGCCGCCAGGCCCGCCTGATCAAACAGCACCAGTGCCAGCTCACTGAAACGATCTTCATCCGGCTCTTGATCCAGCTTGTTGATCAGCGGGTGCTCAGGATTGATCTCGAAAATCGGCTTGCTCTCCGGTAACGGCTGACCCGCCGCTTCCATGATACGACGCATCTGCAGACCCATATCATAGTCACCAATCACCAGGCAGGCCGGAGAATCGGTCAGACGGTGAGTGATACGAATCGAGTCAACACGATCATCCAGCACCTTATTCAGACGCTCAACCAGCCCTTCATGCTCCTTGGCCACTTCTTCAAGCTTCTGCTTCTCTTCTTCCGTCTCGATCTCACCCAGATCCAGCTCACCCTTGATGACATCCTGGAAGTTGTGACCGTCGAAATCGAACAGCTGACTCATCATCCATTCGTCAATGCGCTCAGACAGCAACAGAACTTCGATACCCTTCTTGCGGAAAACTTCAAGATGGGGGCTGTTTTTGGCGGTATTGAAAGAGTCTGCTACCGCATAGTAGATCTTTTTCTGACCCTCCTTCATGCGGCTAATATAATCTTCCAACGATACGTTCTGTTCCGCCGTACCGGTATGTGTAGACGCAAAACGCAACAGCTTGAGGATCTTGTCACGGTTGGCGTGATCTTCAGCCGGCCCTTCCTTCATCAACTGACCAAACGTTTTCCAGAACGTCGCGTACTTGTCCGCATCGTTTTTGGCCAGTTTGGACAGCATATCCAACACACGCTTGGTCAGCGCGGTGCGCAGCTTATCGACGTTAGGATCTTTCTGCAGAATCTCGCGAGATACGTTCAGTGACAGGTTGTTGGTATCAACCACGCCCTTGATGAAGCGCAGATAAAGCGGCAGGAACTGGTCGGCCTGATCCATGATAAAGACACGCTGCACATACAACTTGAGGCCACGCGGCGCTTCACGGTTCCACAAATCGTATGGGGCACTTTCAGGCACATACAGCAGACTGGTGTATTCCAGGTTGCCTTCAACTTTATTGTGCGACCAGGTCAGTGCATCAGCAAAATCATGGGAGATGTGCTTATAGAATTCCTGGTATTCCTCGTCGTTCAGATCCGACTTGCTGCGCGTCCACAAAGCCGTCGCGGAGTTGACGCTTTCCAGCTCCGGTGCCTGTTCGGACGCATCACTACCCTCTTCAACCGGCTCTGGCTCTTTCAGCATTTTCACCGGAATAGAGATGTGGTCAGAGTATTTGCGTACCAATGAGCGCAAGCGGAAACCATCGGCAAACTCTTGCTCATCTTCCTTCAACTTCAGCACGATGCGAGTCCCGCGCACCGGCTTTTCAATAGTCGCAATGGTGAAGTCACCCTCACCCGCTGACGACCAATGCACGCCGTTGGCCGCCGCATCACCGGCACGACGGGTATAAACATCGACCCGCTCAGCAACGATAAACGCAGAATAGAAGCCAACACCAAACTGACCAATCAACTGACTGTCACGCGCCTGATCACCGGTCAGGCTGGACAGGAAACCGGCCGTGCCGGACTTGGCAATAGTACCCAGGTGATCAATCACATCCTGGCGGTTCATACCGATACCACGGTCTTCAATTGTGACCGTGCCGGCATCCTTGTCAAACGCGATACGGATGTCGAGATCGGTGTCACCCTCATACAGGGCATCATTGTGCAACGCTTCAAAACGCAGCTTTTCGGATGCATCGGATGCATTCGAAATCAGCTCGCGCAGGAAAATCTCCTTATTGGAGTACAGCGAGTGGATCATCAGTTGCAGAAGCTGTTTCACTTCTGTCTGGAAACCAAGTGTCTCTTTCTGAGTTTCTGTGCTCATGGCGGGCTTATCTAACCTCCGAATGCAAACAATCAACCCTACCCGATATATGGGTCACTCATCTGTTTTCAAGGGCTTAGTCATCGATTTCTGCTAATTACCGCGATCAAGCAGGAAATGGGCACGAGCCTGAGCGATTGGCCGGCTTTTACGCTCCTGCCACGCCAGCACTGAACAGTTGCCTACCCGTCGCCCCTGGCGACTGATGTGGCAGACAGCAAAGGTATCGCGATCCAAACCTGCACGCATGTAGTCGAGCGAAAAATCGATGATCTTGGCCAGCCCTGGCTGTGGCAGCTGCAGAGTCAACTGAAACAACGCAGTCAGCTCCATGAACGACGCAATAACGCCGCCATGAATCGCGGGAACAGTCGGATTGCCGATATTATCGGCCTTGGCCGGCAAGCGGAAAATGATCTCTTCGCCATAACACTCGCACTGCACACCCAAAATACGCGCGTAAGGAATAAGCTCCACCAATGGCTGGTAGTCACCACTGGCTTTTGCTTCGGTCACCAGCTCAAGCAGTTGCTGCATCGGGCTCTCCCTCTATCAATGTACTGAATGCTGACTCTGTAGCACCACCCTCAGGGCGCATGAACGTCGCAATCGCATAGGCCACCGGGTGTGCCGGATCATCCTGATACACTGACGCTCGGGTAAAAAGCACACTGCGCGTTACCCGATAGCATTCAGCCGCTACGTACAACGGCTGACTCTGCACCGGGGTACGCATGTGATCAATACGCAAATCCAACGTCGGGCAAAGTTCGAAACGGTCCAGTGCACAGAGCGTCGATACACTGCTGGCGGCATCAACCAGCGTCGTCAAAACGCCGCCATGCAGATAGGTATCCAACACTGTGCTGATCAGCTGCGGCTGCACCGGCAACACCAGCGTAGCCTTACTCTTTTCCGCACGAATCAGGCGAATACCCAGACGGCACATATGCGGCTGCGCATTGAGAAAGCGGACACAACGAGCCCTGTACTGCTCAGGTGTCATGACTCCCCTCCCGAACTCATCATCAAGGTTTTCAGCGTGGACGAAGTGAATTCACGCCGGTAGAGCACCACCACAATCGAGGCGGCGAGCAACATGAATACCCAGGGACTAATGAACCAGCCCAACACCGAAATGCTGAAATAGTAGGTGCGCAGCCCCAAATTGAAATTATGCGCCGCCATGGATGCCATCTGCGCAATGCGCTCGGCATGGGCTTTCAGCTGTGTCGGCGATGGGTTTTCAGTCGGCAAGGGCGCGCCCCCTATCATTACCGAGACAAAACCGTACTGGCGCAGGCTCCAGGTAAATTTGAAGAACGCATAGATAAACAGAACCACCAGCAGGAGCAACTTGAACTCCCATTCCTGCGGCGTCGCAACCACTACAAAGGGTAAATCCTGCACCAAGTTAATGGCCTTTTCAGCCGATCCCATCACCGTCATCAGGCCCGCCAGCACCAGAATTGTGGTCGAGGCGAAGAAAGCAACGCTGCGCTCAAGATTGGCGATTGCCGTGGTATCCGCAATACGTACTTCACGTGATAACATGCGCTGCATCCATTCGGTACGATACAGATGCAGCATGCTGACCAGACAGGGCGTGGTATGACTTTTGTAAGCCGAGTAATACATGTACCCTCGAAAACACAGTAGAAACCAGCCCAGTGCAATCGCATTCGGCCAGTTGTTCTGCAACAGCAACAGCATTTTTTCCATCAATAACTCCGCTCAACCCGTATCGGTATTACTATAATTTACAGGGATTAAGTTTCAGTGTCTTCAAGCAGTTACAACCTTTCAGCCGGTGCTGGCTATGCGTTGGCAACGACACTGGTAATGAGTTTAGCCGCCGTTTTGATCAAGCTGGCCGCCACTATGATCAGTATTGAAATGATCGTCTTTTTTCAGTATCTGCTGTGCGTGCTGATCATGCTGCCCTGGCTAAGGCGAGAAGGGATACAGATACTGCGTACCGAGCGCCCGGGACTACATCTGTTTCGCGGTTTGTGCGGTTGGGGCTGTTTCTACACTTACTATCTGGCGCTGACCGAAATTCCGCTGGTTGATGCTGCTCTGCTACGCAATGCGGCACCACTGTGCGTTCCGGTTTGGCTACTACTGTGGCACCGGGTTCATCTGTCCTGGCTCAGCTGGCTGCCGCTGCTGCTGGGATTTGTTGGCATTACCCTGATCATGCAGCCGGAAGGGGGCGGCTTCAGTCGCTGGCATCTGGTTGGTTTTGTATCAGCGTTGGCACTCGCCGGCTCAATTGTCACTACCCGTGAACTGACGCATAGCGAACCGGTTAACCGCATCCTGTTCTACTATTTTCTGGTGTCGACGCTGGCGAGCCTGCCACTGGCCATCACTCACTGGCGCCCACTGACACTGCCCAGCCTGCCCTATATTATTCTGATAGCAGGCTCCATCTGGTTGACCATGTGGCTATATACGCGCTCATACAGCCATGCTCCCGCTTCCGTGATCGCGCCACTCAGCTATTTCGGTGTTGTGTTTACCGGCCTGTGGGGCTGGCTGATCTGGCAGCAGATACCCGCAACCACAAGCTGGGTCGGGATGACGCTGATCATTCTGGGTGGCATGGGCTCAGTCTGGATCGGTTCCCGGCTAAACAGCACCCACTGACAATTACGAAGAGCAGGTCAGATAGATCGATTCAGCCCAGTCTGGACGTGGCCCGGCATAACGGGCCAACTCCGCGTGCTCGTCACCCGGATGGCGCAGCAGTGGCAGGAGCGCCTGCAACGGACGATAATCCCCCTGATGCGCTTCCCGAATCACTTCTTCCGCCATGTAGTTACGCAAGATAAAGCGCGGATTGACCGAACGCATCTGCTGCTGGCGGATAGGTGCGCTGGCGGCCTCTTTCTGCATGCGACCGGCATAATCCTGCAGCCATGAAGCAACCGAATCAGGCTGGGTACACAACCCCAACAACGCAGCTGTGGACTCTGCATCTCCGGCCTGCCACTCACTCAGCGTCCGCAAGAAACGGTTATGATCAATTCCCTGCTCAGCCCAAATCGCTTCCAGCCGGTCAATCAATAACCGGTCATCGCCATCGACAACCTGTAATCCCAGACGCGCGCGCATACGCTCCAGGCGTTCAGCCTGGTATAGACCATCGAAACGATCCAGCTCCGCTTCCAACAAACTGCGTTCGACCAATGGCAACATTGCCTGAGCCAATGCAGCCATGTTCCAGAGCACGATGGAGGGCTGCTTGTGAAACGCATAACGGGCCTGATGATCATTTTTGTTAGCTACATGGTCCGGTTCATAGCGATCAAGAAAGGTATAGGGGCCATAGTCGAAGGTTTCACCGATGAGTGACATATTGTCCGTATTAAGGACACCATGTACAAAACCATACGCCTGCCACGCCGCTACCAGCCGCGCTGTCCGTTCCAGCACTTCACGGTACATCGCCAAATAGGGCTGTTCGGCGGATTGCAGCTCAGGGAAGTAGCGTTCCAGGCAGTAATCGGCCAAGCGGCGCAGATCATCATGCTGACCGGAATAGAAAAAATGTTCGAAGTGACCAAAGCGAATATGACAGGGCGTCACCCGCAGCAGCATGGCACAGGGTTCCATACCGTTACGCTGGGTAAATTCTTCACTCCCCAGCAGACAGAGCGCGCGGGTGGTCGGTATACCCAGCCCGGCCATCGCCTCACCTGCCAAGTATTCACGAATACTGGAGCGCAGCACTGCCCGGCCATCACCAAAACGGGAATACGCGGTTTTCCCCGCACCTTTCAAATGTAAATCATAGCGCTGCCCTTGCGCATTAACCACTTCACCCAACAGCACACCACGACCATCACCTAGATCAGGGTTATAGACACCAAACTGGTGACCCGTGTACTTCATCGCCAGGGGCGCGATGCCAGACCACTCTATTTCACCCATGCAACGACGCACCAGATCTTCCGGCGAAATACGACAGGGGTCCAGGTCCAGCCAGCGTGCGACTACGGGACTGAAGGCAATCAGGTGACTGTGCTTGAGCGGCTGCACGGGCATTGGCTGAAACCAGTGCTTCGGCAAGCGCGCATAGCTGTTATCAAAGCTCAATTGATTCAAGGTACGACCCGCACTCATCCATTTATCTCCTGTCTCGTCTGCCCCTATAACCTAGCATTTTGATCAAGTATTAACAGCCCCCTAACTGCAGGGTTATTTTTCCGACACGGCCTGTTAAGCTTGCCGCTCGAAAAGGAGCACATGATGTGGATTGAGTTATCGGACCTGTTTTGGCTGGCACTGACAGCCACCCTGTGCCTGAGCTGGTGGCACAATTTAAAACTGCGGGAATATGCGACCCAGAAGGTCAAACGCTATTGCAGTGCACAGGATGTACAGCTGCTGGATGACAATATTGCCTTGAAAAGCCTGAGACCTGTACGTGATGGCGATAGCGGCATGCTGGTGTTGGCACGCCGCTATCAGTTTTACTTCACCTCGACCGGGGACGAACGCTATCCCGGCACAATTGAGCTGACAGGCCGCCGCGTCATACGTATCGAACTGGCCGCCCACAAACTCAACTAGGCAAGTCGCCAAGTTTGCGGGCTCGGGCAATAAGACGATCCAGCTGATTGGCGAACTGCTGGCGGTCGGCATTGTTCAGAGCAGCAGGACCACCACTCTGTACACCGCTGGCCCGCAAGGTTTCCATGAAGTCACGAATGTTGAGGCGAGCCCGGATATTCTCTTCCGTAAAGCGCTCCCCCCGGTGCGTCAGCGCCAACGCACCCTTTTCCAGCACCTCGGCTGCCAGCGGAATATCACTGGTAATGACCAGATCACCCGCACTCGCACGACGCACTATTTCATGATCAGCCACATCAAAACCGGCGGCAACCTGTACCGAACGAATATTGGCAGCAGGCGGCACGCTCAGTGCGTGATTGGCAATAAGCGTAAGCTCCAGACCAGTACGCTCTGCCGCCCGGAACAGAATATCCTTGATAACAGCCGGACAGGCGTCGGCATCCACCCAGATCTTCATTCAGACCTCCGTTAGCGTAACTGGCGAACGCGGCAGCTACGCCCCTTGATTTTGCCCGCCGAAAGCTGACGGACCGCATCACGGGCAGCAGATCGACCGACGGCAACATAGGTGCAGAAGTCGAATACACGGATCTTGCCGACTTCATCACCCGACAAGCCTTCCCCGCCTGTCAGCGCACCCAGCACATCACCGGGACGAATTTTCTGCTTTTTGCCAACATCCAGCTGCAGGGTCACCATCGGAGGGCGATACTCACCATCCATGCGCACATTCGGCAACGGCTCGTCGGTGATGATCATATCCATCTGCGCCTCAATGGCCGCAAGCCTGAACCGTTCACGCTCATTGAACAGCGTGATCGCCACGCCGCTTTCTCCAGCACGTCCGGTACGACCGATACGGTGTACGTGCACCTGCGCCTCTTTGGTCGGACGCTGGTTGATGACCAGATCCAGCCCGGCAATATCGAGTCCACGGGCAGCCACATCCGTTGCCACCAGGACCGAAGCGCTCTGATTGGCAAAACGCACCAATGTTTCATCACGTTGGCGCTGATCAAGCTCACCGTGCAACGCCACTGCCGCAATTCCGGCCTGCTGCAAACGCGTCTCGAGATCCTTGACCTCTTGGCGGGTATTGCAAAATACTACTGCCGACGTTGGGCGATAGTGATACAACAAAGCGGTCAACGCATCATCACGCGACTCTTCCTTCACTTCGTAAAAATGCTGTTTGATCGTCGAGTCCTGATGCAGAGCCGCCACTTCAACGCGAGTGGGATCACGCATGATGCGACCGGCAATCAGCTCGATTTCCTTTGGATAGGTCGCACTGAACAGCAGTGTCTGACGCGACTTGGGTGTTTCAGCCACGATGGTATCGACGGCAGCTTGAAAACCCATTTCCAACATACGATCGGCTTCATCCAACACCAGCGTCCGCAGCTGCCCAAGACGCAGCGTACCTTTACGCAGATGTTCCTCAATACGCCCGGGCGTACCCACAACAATATGGGCACCATGCTCAAGGGAACCGATCTGCGGCCCTAACGGCATACCGCCACAAAGGGTGAGTATTTTTACATTGGGAATGAGGCGAGCCAGACGGCGCAATTCCTGCGCAACCTGATCAGCCAGTTCACGGGTCGGGCACAACACCAGAGTCTGTACCTGAAAACTGCTGTTATCCAGCGCCTGCAACACCCCCAAACCAAACGCTGCGGTTTTACCGGAGCCGGTTTTACCCTGTGCGATAAGATCACGACCCGCGAGAACGACGGGCAAGCTATCCTGTTGGATCGGGGTCATCTGGTGATATTCCAGCGACTCCAGATTGCGTAAAATTTCGGCTTTTAACGGCAGGAGCGAGAAAGACTGTTGGCTCAAGTGAAATACCTGTCAATGGCGTGGTACGAAAACGCCATTCTACCAGAACACCCCGAACAGCGGCGGAACAGCCACAAAAAAAGGCAGCCGAAGCTGCCTTTTTCATCAACCCTGAAGGGTTTTACTTCATGGCCCAGCCTGTCACTTCGGACAGACCCTTGCCGATGTCGGCCAGGGAACGGACAGTTTTCACGCCAGCATCTTCCAGAGCCGCAAACTTCTCGTCTGCAGTACCCTTGCCGCCGGAAATGATCGCACCGGCATGACCCATGCGCTTACCAGCAGGCGCAGTAACACCTGCAATGTAGGAAACAACCGGCTTGGTTACGTTTGCCTTGATGTAGGCAGCCGCTTCTTCCTCGGCAGAACCACCGATCTCACCGATCATAACGATCGCTTCGGTCTGCGGATCCTTTTCGAACATTTCCAGAATGTCGATGAAGTTGGAGCCCGGGATAGGATCTCCACCGATACCAACACAGGTAGACTGACCGAAACCAGCGTCAGTAGTCTGCTTAACCGCTTCATAAGTCAAAGTACCTGAACGCGATACGATGCCTACTTTGCCCGGCAGGTGGATGTGACCGGGCATGATACCGATTTTGCACTCACCCGGAGTGATAACACCCGGGCAGTTCGGGCCGATCAGGCGTACACCCAGCTCATCACACTTCACTTTGCACTGCAGCATGTCCATCACCGGGATGTGCTCGGTGATGCAGACGATCAGCTTGATGCCAGCGTTGGCTGCTTCCAGGATTGAATCCTTGCAGAAAGGAGCCGGAACGTAGATCACGGACGCTTCAGCACCAGTCGCTTCAACCGCTTCTTTAACGGTGTTGAATACCGGCAGACCCAGGTGCTCAGTACCGCCTTTACCCGGCGTTACACCACCAACCATCTGAGTACCATAGGCAATCGCCTGCTCAGAATGGAATGTACCCTGGCCGCCAGTGAAACCCTGACAGATAACTTTGGTATCTTTGTTGATCAAAATGGACATGATTATTTACCCTCCGCTGCTTTAACTGCCTGTTGAGCAGCATCAGTCAGGCTGGTTGCCGCAATAATGTCCAGACCAGATTCAGCAAGCTTCTGCGCACCCAGTTCTGCGTTGTTGCCTTCAAGGCGCACAACAACCGGTACGCTGACACCAACTTCTTTCACTGCACCGATGATACCGTCTGCGATCAGGTCGCAACGTACGATACCGCCGAAGATGTTAACCAGAACCGCTTTAACATTGGTATCTTCAAGAATGATCTTGAACGCTTCAGTTACGCGTTCTTTGGTTGCACCACCGCCAACGTCCAGGAAGTTGGCCGGGAAACCACCATGCAGAGATACGATATCCATGGTACCCATGGCCAGGCCTGCGCCGTTAACCATGCAACCAATGGTGCCATCCAGTGCAACGTAGTTCAGATCCCACTCGGCAGCACGTGCTTCACGCTCGTCTTCCTGAGACGGATCATGCATGGCCTGCAGATCCTTGTGACGGTAAACAGAGTTACCATCGATCACGATCTTGGCATCCAGGCAGTGCAGGTTACCCTGATCAGTGATGACCAGCGGGTTGATTTCCAGCAGCGCCAGATCTTTCTCTTCGAACATCTTCGCCAAACCCAGGAAGATATGAACGAACTGCTTGATCTGATCACCCTGAAGACCCAGCTGGAACGCCAGCTCACGGCCCTGATAAGGCTGTGCACCGGTCAGCGGATCAATCGTTGCTTTCAGGATTTTTTCCGGAGTCTCTTCAGCAACCTTCTCGATCTCGACACCGCCTTCGGTGGAGGCCATGAAGACAATACGACGGCTGGAGCGATCAACCACGGCGCCCAGATACAGCTCGTTGGCAATATCAGTGCACGTTTCAACCAGGATTTTGGTAACCGGCTGACCATTGGCATCTGTCTGGTACGTTACCAGACGCTCGCCGAGCCATTTTTCTGCAAAAGCTTTCGCTTCTTCAGCAGAATCGACCAGCTTGACGCCACCCGCTTTACCACGGCCACCAGCGTGAACCTGGGCTTTAACAACCCACTTGTCACCGCCAATTTTTTCAGCCGCTGCAGCAGCCGCTTCCGGAGTATCTACCGCGATCCCTTGAGAAACCGGCAGACCATATTCGGCAAACAGTTGTTTGCCCTGGTACTCGTGAAGGTTCATGCTCTAATCCGTTGTTATATCATTTATACAGGTGCCCAAATCCAAAATACCTATGGCAAGGGCACACCTTTTGCTCTGCAGAACCTTGCCGACCGAGCTATCCGACCGACAAGGCCAACCATTCAGGTTACCGCTTTTTGCGATTTGCAATGTGAATGGCGTGATTGTCTACTGCCAGAGCCGCCTCATGGACAGCTTCACTGACGGTCGGGTGAGCGAAGACCATCAGCTGCAGATCCTCTGCACTGGAGCAGAACTCCATTGCAATCACACCCTGGGCAATCAGCTCGGAGGCGATACCGCCAACCATGTGAACACCCAGAATACGGTCGGTGACTTCATCAGCAATGATTTTGACGAAGCCGTCAGTCGCATTAGCTGCCATTGCACGACCAGAAGCCGCGAACGGGAATTTACCAACCTTGTATTTAACACCCTCAGCCTTCAGCTCTTGCTCGGTCTTACCGACCCAAGCCAGCTCCGGGAAAGTGTAAATGATGTTGGGAACACAGTCATAATTCATTGCAGCCTTATGGCCCGCAATGATATCAACGGCCATGATTCCTTCTTCAGATGCCTTGTGCGCCAGCATCGGGCCACGCACCGAGTCACCAATTGCGTATACGCCCGGTGCATCAGTGCGGCAGCTTTCGTCAACGAAGATGAAGCCACGCTCATCCAGTTTGACGCCGCTATCAGCAGCAATCAAACCCTGAGTCTGCGGACGGCGGCCAACAGCAACGATCAGCTTGTCGAATACCATCTCCTGCTCACCGTTGGAATCAGTGAATTTAACTTTCACTTCCTTGCCATCGATGATTTCAGTGCCCGTGCAACGCGCACCCAGCTTGATATCCAGACCCTGCTTGGTCAGCAGTTTCTTGGCTTCTTTGGAGACATCAACGTCTGCCAGCGCCAGGAAATCATCCATCGCTTCAAGAACGGTGACTTCAGAACCGCAACGCGCCCAGATGGAACCCATTTCCAGACCGATGACACCCGCACCAATGACACCCAGACGTTTCGGGGTTTCATCAATATTCAGTGCGCCTTCGTTATCCAGAATCAGACCTTCGGTCAGCGGTGCCGGCGGAATTTCAACCGGTACTGAGCCTGAAGCCAAGATCACGTTATCAGCCGCATAAACGGTAGCAGCACCATCCTGAGCGGTAACTTCAACCTGCTTGTTGGCCAGGAGTTTACCCGTACCTGCCAGCAGAGTGACGCCATTGGCTTTGAACAGACCTGCGATACCGCCGGTCAGGTTCTTAACGATCTGATCTTTGCGTGCCACCATCTGCTTGGTGTCCATACGCACGTTGTCCGCAACGATGCCCTGTGCAGCAAAACCATGCTGAGCTTCGTGGAACTTGTGCGTGGTTTCCAGCAGTGCCTTTGACGGAATACAACCGACGTTCAGGCAGGTACCACCCAATACAGCGGCACCCTTATCATCAACCCACTTCTCGACACAGGCAGTCTTCAGACCCAGCTGGGCAGCACGAATAGCTGCCACATAACCGCCGGGGCCGGCACCGATAACAATGAGATCAAATTTATCTGACATTACTTAATCCTGTTTTCGCTCGTTCGATTGCGTGTCTGATCAGACATCCAGCAGCATGCGTGCCGGATCTTCCAGCAGATCCTTGATGGTGACGAGGAATTGTACCGCCTCTTTGCCATCAATCATACGGTGGTCGTATGACAGCGCCAGATACATCATCGGCAGGATTTCAACCTGGCCGTTGACCGCCATCGGGCGTTCCTGGATTTTATGCATACCCAGAATTGCAGTCTGCGGCGGGTTAAGAATCGGCGTCGACATCAAGGAACCGAAAACACCACCGTTAGTGATGGTGAACGTACCGCCCTGCATGTCATCCATACCCAGCTTGCCTTCACGACCACGCTTACCGAAGTCGGCAATGGTTGATTCAACTTCAGCCAGATTCATGGAGTCGGTATCACGCAGAACCGGCACCATCAGGCCACGTTCAGTCGATACAGCTACACCGATATCCTGGTAACCATGGTAAACCATGTCGTTACCATCAATGGACGCATTTACCGCCGGGAAACGTTTCAGCGCTTCAGTTGCTGCCTTCACGAAGAAGGACATGAAGCCCAGACGCGCGCCGTGAGTTTTCTCGAACAGGTCCTTGTACTGCTTGCGCAGTTCCATGACCGGCTTCATGTTGACTTCGTTGTATGTAGTCAACATGGCCGCACTCTGCTGTGCTTCAACCAGACGCTTGGCGATGGTTGCACGCAGGCGGGTCATCGGCACACGCTTCTCGGTACGCGCACCAACCGGTACGTTCAGTACCGGCGCTGCAGCAGCGGCAGCCGGTGCTGCAGTCGCAGCAGGCTTGTTCTTGATGAAGTTCTGTACGTCTTCCTTGGTGATACCGCCATTCTTGCCGGTACCCGGGATGCTGGCGGCATCCAGACCATTTTCTTCGATCAGCTTGCGTGCCGCAGGCCCGATCTTGTCAGCGTCAGTCGTTGTTTCCGCCACAGGGGCAGAGGCTGCCTCTGTGGCTGATGCAGCCGGAGCGGACGCTGCAGCGCCGGCTTCGAACACTGCAATAACTTCTTCGCTCAGAACAGTCTCGCCTTCGCCTTTGAGGATCTCTTTGATTACACCATCTGCCGGCGCAACCACTTCCAGAACAACCTTATCGGTTTCAATGTCAACGATCAGGTCATCGGCTGAACATGCTTCACCCGGCTGCTTGTGCCAAGTTGCAACGGTTCCGTCTGCTACTGATTCAGGGAAAGTCGGCGCTTTAATATCGATGGACATGCTGTTTCCTTTATTCATGCTGCGCAGGTATTGATTACTAACCTGTCGTCATTAACCGTTGATTGCTTCGTTGACCAGCTGTTCTTGCTGCTCAAGATGAACCGAAATATAGCCTACTGCCGGCGCGGCTGCATGCGGACGCCCCACACCCATAAGGTGCAGTTTGGGATCATGCTTCTGCAGGACATTACGCATGTGATGCTGACTGCAGTACCAGGCACCCTGGTTCATCGGCTCTTCCTGACACCAAACAACAGACTCAAGGTTGGTGTACTCAGCAATAGCCTGCTTCAGCCCTTCTTCCGGGAACGGATAGAGCTGCTCGATGCGCACGATGGCCACATCGTCTTTCTCAAGCTCGGCGCGGCGATTGTACAGATCGTAGTAAACCTTGCCACTACACAGCACAACACGTTTAACCTGCTTGGGATCCTTCGCATCCACTTCCGGGATAACCGGCTGGAATGTACCCTCAGACAGGTCTTCCAGTGAACACACCGCCTGTTTATGACGCAACAGGGATTTCGGTGACATCACAACCAATGGCTTACGCAGCGGGCGAACCATCTGACGACGCAACAGGTGGAAAATCTGTGCCGGAGTTGAAGGCACACACACCTGGATGTTGTGCTCTGCACACATCTGCAGGAATCGCTCCAGACGTGCAGAAGAGTGTTCCGGACCTTGCCCCTCAAAGCCGTGCGGCAACAGCATGGTCAAGCCGCAAAGACGGCCCCACTTGTGCTCACCGGACGTAATAAACTGGTCGATAACCACCTGGGCACCGTTGGCGAAGTCACCAAACTGAGCTTCCCAGATCACCAATGCGTTCGGCGTAGTGGTGGAGTAACCATATTCAAAGCCCAGTACCGCTTCCTCGGACAGGAAGGAGTCATAGAGATCGAATGTCGGCTGATCGTCCGCCAGATTCTGCAACGGGACATAGTTGGATGAATCTTTCTGGTTATGCAGCACCGCATGTCGGTGTGAGAACGTACCGCGTCCAACATCCTGACCCGTAATACGAATCGGATAACCTTCTGCAAGTAGCGTGGCATACGCCATGGTTTCAGCGAAGCCCCAATTGATCTCCATCGCACCGGCAGCCATTTTTCTGCGGTCTTCGTAGATCTTTTGCACCTGGCGCTGAACAACAAGTCCTTCAGGGAATTCGCAAGTTTTATTCGCCAATTCCTGCAGCAACTTCTGATCTACACTGGTATCACAATCGAATGACCACTTGTGGCCCAGATACGGACGCCAATCGACGAACAATTCCTTGTTCGGCTCCATGACCAGGGATTTGGCAACGTGCTGGCCATTTTCAAGCGCCTTGCGATAGTCCTGATCCAAGCCTTTAGTATCTTCTGCTGCAACCACACCTTCAGCAACCAGATGCGCAGCATACAGTTCCTTAGTGGTTTTCAGGCTCTTGATCTTCTGATACATCATCGGCTGGGTGCCGGACGGCTCATCCGCTTCGTTATGACCACGACGGCGGTAACACACCAGGTCGATCACGACGTCCTTGTTGAACTCGTTGCGGTAATCCAGTGCAAGCTGAGTCACGAAGCGCACAGCTTCAGGATCATCGCCATTGACATGGAAGATCGGCGACTGAACCATCTTCGCTACGTCGGTGCAGTACTCGGTTGAACGCGCATCTTCCTTGCGCGACGTGGTAAAGCCAACCTGGTTGTTGATGACGATATGAATCGTACCGCCAGTCTTGTAACCGCGAGTCTGGGACATCTGCAATGTCTCCATGACTACACCCTGACCGGCAAACGCTGCATCACCATGAATGGCGACCGGAATAACACTATTGCCCACAGCATCATCACGGCGATCCTGACGGGCACGCACAGACCCTTCCACTACCGGAGAAACAATCTCCAGATGTGACGGGTTGAACGCCATTGCCAGATGCACTTCCCCACCCTGGGTCATCACATTGGATGAGAAGCCCTGATGGTATTTCACGTCACCAGAGGTTTCGATGACACGCTTGCCTTCAAACTCGCCGAACAAATCCTGCGGATTCTTACCGAAGATATTGACCAGCACGTTCAGACGTCCACGGTGCGCCATGCCGATAACCAGCTCTTTGGCACCATCACGACCCGCACGCTGAACCAACTCATCCAGGCAAGGGATAAGGCTCTCACCACCTTCAAGACCGAAACGCTTGGCGCCGGCATAACGTGAGCCCAGGTATTTCTCCAAACCTTCTGCAGCGGCCAGGCGTTCAAGGATATGCTTGCGCTCATCATTGGACAGTACGGGATGGCTGCGTACCGGCTCCATGCGCGACTGAATCCAGCGTTTTTCCTGCGTGTCGACGATGTGCATGTACTCTGCGCCGACGGTAGTGCAATAGGTTTTCTTAAGATCAGCCAGGATCTCTTTCAGTGAACTCTCTTCAGGACCGAAGAACAGGGAGCCCAACTGGAAGCGGGTATCAAGATCGGCCTCAGACAGCTCATGGAAACGCAGATCCAGATCAGGCACCTGCTCACGTTCCATCAGATTCAAAGGATCGATCTCAGCATGCTGATGTCCACGTACGCGATACGCATTAATCATGCGCAGGACACGGACCTGTTTCTTTTCATGTTCCGAGCTGACACTGCTGCCGGAAACCGGCATGGCGCGCTTCTGATTTTTGGAGAGGAGAAGGAAGTGTTCCCGGATAGTGGAATGGGGTACATCTTGAGTGATGTTTTCACCAACCTTGGGGAGTCGATCGAACTCTTCACGCCATTCTTGTGGAACAGCGTTAGGGTCCATCAGATACGTTTCGTATATTTGTTCAACATATGAAAGGTTGCCACCATAGAGATGGGCATTCTTCCACATCTGCTCCATTATGCCATCTTGCATTATCATCTCACCCTGGCTCTGAGAGGGCGCTGCGACGGTCAGGCTGCACTAATTCCTGTACCGGCAGTCCTTCGACCCTCTACTGATTACCGTTTTGTATATTGCTCGTCACCGCAACGGATTACGTGCGGTTGCGGGCAATAATTCTACGCCTTTTATGACAGGCTTTACACCGCTAGCAGCTATCGATTCTACAAAATATTACCACCTTGTCGACATAGGCCTTTTGGCTAGTAGAAAAGCATTGCCAAAATCGACAAATAAAAAAAAACGGCATCATGGATGCCGTTTTTCGAGACACTGAATTGTGATCAGGTCGCCTGCTGGATCAGCATGTTCCGAATTTTGCCGATCGCCTTGGTCGGGTTAAGACCTTTCGGGCATACGCTGACACAGTTCATGATGCCGTGGCAACGGAAAACGCTGAACGGATCATCCAGGCCAGCCAGGCGCTCCGTTGTTGCGGTATCGCGGCTATCCGCCAGGAAGCGGTAAGCCTGCAACAGGCCGGACGGACCGATGAACTTGTCCGGATTCCACCAGAATGACGGGCAGGACGTAGAACAGCATGCACACAGAATACACTCGTACAGACCATCCAGCTCAGCACGCTCTTCCGGAGACTGCAGACGCTCAATAGCAGGCGCAGGCGTATCGTTGATCAGGAACGGCTTGATCTTCTCATACTGCTTGTAGAACTGGGTCATATCAATGACCAGGTCACGAATGACCGGCAGACCCGGCAGCGGGCGCAGAACAAGCTTGTCATTCTCAACCACTTCAGAAAGCGGTGTGATACATGCAAGACCGTTCTTGCCGTTCATGTTCAAGCCATCGGAACCACAGACGCCTTCACGACAAGAGCGACGATAGGCCAGACTCGTGTCTTTCTCTTTCAGCAGCTGCAGAAGATCCAGCACCATGATGTCCTTGCCACCCGGGATGTCAATATGAACATCCTGCATGTACGGCGCATCATCAATCTCAGGGTTGTAACGATATACACTTACCAGCATCGCACCAGCCTCTTAATAGGTTCGTATTTTCGGCGGGAACGGATCCATTGTCTTCGGTGCAAAGTTTACTGCACGTTTGCCAACGGACTTGTTCAGCGGGAAGAAGACTGAATGGCACAACCAGTTCTCGTCATCACGCTCGGTGAAGTCGTTACGGGCATGCGCACCACGCGACTCCTTACGCTCCTCTGCCGCGATCGCAGTTGCTTCAGCAACTTCCATCAGGTTTTCAAGCTCCAGTGCTTCAATACGCGAGGTATTGAACGCCTGACTCTTGTCTTCCAGATGTACGTTGGCTACACGCTCGCGGATCTCCTTCAACAGACCCAAGCCCTTCTGCATGCTCTCGCCATCGCGGAATACACCGAAGTAGAGCTGCATAGTAGCCTGCAGATCCTTACGAACGTCAGCAACCTTTTCACCACCCGTGCTGCTATTCAGACGATTCAGACGACCCATCGCCGCTTCAATATCAGCGTCGGTTGCATCAGTCACCTGATAGCCTTCACGCATCTGCTGTTCGATCTGGATACCGGCTGCGCGGCCGAAGACCACCAAATCAAGCAGCGAGTTGCCACCCAGACGGTTGGCACCATGAACAGATACGCACGCGGCTTCACCGCAGGCAAACAGACCGTTAATGATCTTGTCTTCGCCCGTCTCCTGATCCGGCGCAATCGCCTGACCACCGATATTGGTAGCAACACCACCCATCATATAATGACAGGTCGGAACAACCGGAATCGGCTCTTTAACAGGATCGGATGCTGCAAACGTTTTCGACAGTTCACAGATACCCGGCAGGCGGGAGTGCAGAACTTCCTCACCCAGATGATCCAGCTTCAGGTAAACGTGGTCGCCATTCTCACCGCAACCGCGACCTTCAAGGATTTCCAGAATCATGGAGCGCGCAACAACGTCACGACCCGCAAGATCCTTGGCATTCGGAGCGTAACGCTCCATGAAACGCTCGCCATCCTTGTTGACCAGGTAGCCACCTTCGCCACGACAGCCTTCTGTTACCAGAACGCCAGCACCGGCAATACCGGTCGGGTGGAACTGCCACATTTCCATATCCTGGACAGGCACGCCAGCACGCATTGCCATACCAATACCGTCACCGGTATTGATCAGCGCGTTGGTAGTAGAGGAGTAGATACGACCCGCACCACCGGTTGCCAGAACTGTTGCCTTGGCCTTGATATAGACGGTCTCGCCCGATTCGATGCAGATTGCAATACAACCTACCACATCACCGTCAGCGTTTTTCACCAGATCAACGGCATACCATTCATTCAGGAATGTAGTACCGGCTTTCATGTTAGCCTGGTACAGAGTATGCAGAAGTGCATGACCGGTACGGTCAGCTGCCGCACAGGTACGCGCAGCCTGGGTAGAGTCGTTTGGACCCTTGGACTGACCACCGAACGGACGCTGGTAGATACGACCCACTTCAGTACGGGAGAACGGCAACCCCATGTGGTCCAGCTCGAATACAGCCTGAGGACCTACAGAACACATGTACTCAATTGCGTCCTGGTCACCGATGTAATCAGACCCCTTAACGGTGTCATACATGTGCCAGCGCCAATCATCATTCGGATCAGCACTCGCAATTGCACAGGTAATACCACCCTGAGCCGATACGGTATGAGACCGGGTCGGAAATACTTTAGTGACACAGGCGGTATTCAAACCTGATTGTGCAAGCTGTAGCGCTGCGCGCATGCCCGCACCACCACCACCGACCACAATCGCATCGAAAGTAAGCGTACGCAGTTTAGACATGTTTTAGATACCCCACAGAATCTGGACGCCCCACACGACGTAAATAAACGCCAGCAGGCCGCATGCGGACTGGAATACAAAGCGAGCGCCGGTCGGCTTAATATAGTCAGTAGATACAGACCACATACCGATCCAGGCATGTGCCACCATGGAGAGTATTGCCAGCAGGGTATAGATACGCATAACCGTACCATCAAACAGCTCTCTCCACTGCGCATAACCCATATCAGGGTTCAGCAGCAGATAACCGATCATGAAAACGGTGTAGGTCAGCAGCACCAGCGCTGTAACACGCTGCATCATCCAGTCATAAAGACCGCTACGACCAAAGCTTGTAATACTAGTTACCATATCCAGACTCCCGCCAGCAGAATAGCGATAACCGCTACTACCAAGGTGACTTTTGCAGCCAGACGACCGCCTTCCAGTTCTTCACAGTGACCAAGATCCATGATCAGGTGCTTGATACCTGCAAAGAAGTGGTACAGCAGTGCTGATACCAGTCCCCATGCAATGAGTTTTGCCAGGAAAGACTCCTGGAGCATCTCAGTAGCTTCATTGAAGCCGGCCTGAGACTCCAGCGAAAGACTCAACACATACATCATAAAGATGGCGCCGAAGAACAGCGCCACCCCTGTTACGCGATGAATGATCGAAGTGATCGCCGGGAGTGGCTGTTTTATGGTTCGCAGATCTAAATTTACAGGTCTTTTCTTGTTCACGGCTCTAGTTCACACTTTATTTGCCCAATTGCAGGACAACGGACAAGGTTGCTAGGAAGTGCTCAGAGAGTAGTACCTCGAGATGCCAGAACTGACACTAAACCAGCGGGCACGGTGCCAACTCAGGGGCGAGAGTATAGACAGATCATATGTGGAATACAACGAGATAACAGGGTCTTAAGGCTTAAGTCTAGTGTATTGATCCATGCTTATTCCCAATTCGTAATAGCTATGTTTTGATGTATTAAACTAATTATTTATTCCCCTGAAGCACTTGTATTGGTAGAACTTTTTACTCGTGCTGCATTGCAACACTTTAGCTAAACGCTTAATTGACAATCCCGTTTCAAACTCTATAGTGGTCGAGTCCTTTTTCGGGCCATTTCCTATGACGCGGCGCTCCATTTGCCGTAGTAATACAAACAGAATGATAGGAGCCTCTAATGGCTGACAAGAAAGCACGTTTGACAGTCGATGGTCTAGACGAAGCGATTGAACTACCGGTCTACTCCGGTACGGAAGGTCCCGACGTCATAGATGTACGCCCGTTGACCGGTAAAGGTCTGTTTACTTACGACCCCGGCTTCGTGTCGACTGCAGCATGCGAATCCAAGATCACCTACATAGACGGTGCCAACGGGATTCTGCTGCATCGCGGCTATCCGATTGAACAGCTGGCCGAAAAGTCAGACTATCTTGAAGTCTGCTACCTGCTGCTGAATGGCGAACTGCCGACCGCAGAACAGAAAGAAACGTTCGTCAACACCGTGTCCAACCATACAATGGTGCATGAGCAGCTTAGCCAGTTCTTCAAAGGCTTCCGTCGCGACGCCCACCCGATGGCCATCATGTGTGGCGTCGTGGGCGCATTGTCCGCTTTCTACCATGACTCGCTGGACATCAACAACCCGCATCACCGTGAAGTCTGCGCATACCGCCTGATCGCCAAAATGCCGACGCTTGCAGCCATGTGCTACAAGTACTCCATTGGCCAGCCGTTTATGCACCCGCAGAATGAGTTGAGCTACGGCGAAAACTTCCTGCGCATGATGTTTGGCACCCCCTGCTCCGAGTACAAGGTCAATCCGGTACTGGCCCGCGCCATGGATCGTATTTTCATCCTCCATGCCGACCATGAGCAGAACGCCTCCACATCAACCGTACGCCTTGCTGGCTCATCCGGCGCCAACCCGTTCGCCTGTATCGCAGCAGGCATTGCCGCGCTCTGGGGCCCGGCACATGGCGGCGCGAACGAAGCGGTTTTGACCATGCTGGACGAAATCGGTGACGAATCCAACATTGCAGAGTTCATCGAAAAAGCCAAGGATCCGAACGACCCGTTCCGTCTGATGGGCTTTGGCCACCGCGTATACCGCAACTTCGATCCGCGCGCCAAGGTCATGAAGAAGACCTGCGACGAAGTACTGGCCCTGCTGGGTATCGAAAACGATCCGCAGCTGCGCATTGCCAAGCGACTGGAGCAGATTGCCCTGGAAGACGACTACTTCGTACAGCGCAAACTGTACCCGAACGTCGACTTCTACTCAGGCATCATTCTGAAAGCGATCGGCATCCCGACCAATATGTTCACCGTGATTTTCGCCCTGTCACGCACCATCGGCTGGATATCGCACTGGAACGAGTTCCACTCCAGCCCGAACAAGATCGGCCGCCCTCGCCAGCTCTATACCGGCGAAAAGCAGCGCGACTACCCTGCCTGACACTGATACAAACAAAAAAGCCCTGCACTTGCAGGGCTTTTTTTGGTTTAACTTTAGGAATTTGTCTTAGTGCTCATACAGTCCCGGCAGGTTATAGTGTACAGACCAAGGAAGATAACGTTCAAAAGGAGTCTTGAACATGGAACACAGCTGCCAACAATGCCACCTGCTGCTTTGCACCGGCAAACGCCACCCTGACCTACACACGATCAGCTATCTACACCAAAGCGAGCTGGCCAAATGCGACATCTGCTCCACCTACTACCTGCATGAGCGCAATCACTGGGAGTTCCTACCCACCCTCCCCAATACCCCTAATTCAAACAATACCCATAGCAATATTTAAAGCAAAACATAGTTGCAAGAAACGCCATGAAAAGGCCGCATGAATAATAAGAGCCTCAATAGCCCACATGGATACTAAATATATTAACCATGCAGCGCATCCAGACTCGGAGAGCAGAAAGGAATATACAAAAAATACTCACATGCTATCCCCAGCCAACCCGACAGAATAGAGCACCCCAAAAGAAGCAAACCCACATACTGAACACAACACGACTACAGAATCATATGACTAGAGTACAGATATGAAAAAAGCCACTCGGCATTATCCGTTAGTGGCTTTTTTCAATAATTTGGTAGGACTAAGCAGATTCGAACTGCTGACCTCCACCATGTCAAGGTGGCGCTCTAACCAACTGAGCTATAGTCCTGAAACTTGCTGCGTATTATATAGATGAAATTTTGGCGCGCAAGACTTTTTTTAATTTTTTCTCGTTCTTTTTCATAAGGATGCACCACCTGCACAGATCATAAGTAGAATCGATCAATGAACAGTCAGTCCGCGATTCAGGACAACTGAACCAGGTTGTGCTCAATGGCATAGCGGGTCAGCCCTGCTGCCGTATGGATATCCAGCTTGGCCTTTAAATTCTGGCGATGGGTTTCCACCGTACGCACTGAAATGCCCAGCACACGGGCTATCTCCTTATTGTTATGGCCTTCAGCCAGTAGTTTGAGCACCGTCTGCTCACGCTGCGTCAGCGCCGATGCCGCTCGCGCCTCCCCCGCAGCCGGCTGCTCGAAGTTACTGAACAAGGTCTGGGAGGCACTGGCGCTGAAGTAGGTACCACCCTGATAGACAGTCTCGACCGCCTTCACCATTTCTGCAGCTGATACATCCTTTAAGATATAGCCCTTGGCCCCACTCTGAATCAGCTGCACCATATATTCACGATTATCATGCATGCTCAGAATAAGCACCCGAGTATCAGGAGCCTGCTCACTGAGAATACGCGTCGCCTCCAAACCATTCATAACAGGCATGGAAATATCCATCAGCACCACATCGGGCTGCAGCTCTCGGCTCAGCACTATGGCTTCCTGGCCATTACCGCCACGCCCTACAACCTCAATATCACCCTCACCCTCAAGGCGCGCCTGGATACCATCAATGACCAATGGATGATCATCCACCAGCAATACACGTATGCGTTGCCCCATGCCTTTATACCCTCTGCTGCAATGACAGACCTACCAGCAGAGTAGCACCCTGCCCTAACTTTGATAACAAACGAAACTCGCCACCCAGCAGCTCGACCCGTTCACGCATGTTACGCAAGCCGATCCCTTCAAACCGTTCCAGCACATCAGAGTCAAAGCCACACCCGTTATCCTGAAGTCGTAGCCATAGCATACCGGCCTGCCCCCACACACTCAATTTGAGCAGACTGGCATCTGCATGCCGCTCCACGTTAGTCAGCCCCTCCTGTACCAGGCGGTAAATGGTGATCTCCACATCTTCCGGCGGCTCTGCCACCGGCATGCGAATGTCTACCTGCAAACGCATACCAGTACGCTCGGCAAACCGACTGAGCAAGCCTTCCAGTGCGGCCTGCAATCCCAGATCATCCAGCAATGTCGGTCGCAAATCGTGTGATATTCGCCGCACTTCCTGAATGGCTTCATTCAGCACATCATAACCCTGGCCCAAGTCCTCCAGCCCACTCATGTCCTGCCGTTTCAGCTTGCGCTGCGCCAGTTCAATCCGGTACAGCACAGACACCATCAATTGATTGATGCCATCATGCAACTCACGAGAAAAACGCCGCCGATCCGCCACGTTGGCCAACACCGAACGATGAGCCAGCAGACGCAATCGACTGTCAGCCAGGCGACTTTCATGCAGATTTACGGCAATGCCCACGAGCACCACCAGCACGACAGCCACCGACATGATCACCAATACTGTAAAGAAGGTATTACGGATATTACGATTGACCTGCGCACGAATTTTGGCAACGTCGCGACTGATGTCATCAAGGTATAACCCTGTACCCAGCATCCAGTTCCACTTTGGCAGCAGCACCACATAACTGAGCTTCTCGATATATTCCTGCCGCGACGGTTTTTGCCACAGATACTGATGGTACCCGCCCCCGTTCTCAACCTGTGCCAGCAGGTTACGGATAACATAATCACCACGCCGGTCCTGCAGATCATACAAATTCTGACCTACCAGCTCAGGCAGTGTCGGGTGCACCAGGTTGGTGCCGTCCAGGGTATAAACAAAGAAGTAACCGTCTGTGCCCTGCCCAAAGGTCATATCGGTCAGAATACGGCGTACATTCGCCTTTGCCTGCTCATCATCAACACCGGCATCATTGACGATGTGCGCAATAGACGTAAGCGCCAGGTCAACATAGTTTTTAAGCTCACGTTGCCGTGACGACAGCAGACTTTCTTCAAATAGCCGAATTTCCTCTTCGGACAATTGACGCGCCTGATTGAGACCAATCCAGGTAACAGCGGATGTCACCACCATCATCGGAATAAGAGAGAGGAGTAAGATCTTGAACTTGAGCGGCATGAAACGGTACCCGCTGCAGGGAAACAGAAATGCCCCGGGTTATACCCCGGGGCTACCGCTTGAGTTTAAACCAGTCCGTAAAGATCCGGGAACAAGAGTATCGAGATAACGACCAGAACTTGCAGCAGGATGAAGGGCAACACTCCCTTATATATGTCCAGCGTACGAACCTGCGGCGGCGCCACACCCTTCAGATAAAAGAGACTGAAGCCAAACGGTGGCGTCAAAAAGCTGGTCTGCAGGTTCATTGCAATCAGAATGGCAAACCACAGCGGCGCAATGCCCAGAATTTCAGCCGCTGGCAACAGGATTGGCACGATGATGAAGCTGATCTCGACGAAATCGATGAAGAACCCCAAAATCATGATTGCCAACATCGACAGCAGCAGGAAGCCCATGGCACCACCCGGGAGATTGGACAGATAATGCTCGACCACCTCTTCACCACCGGTATAACTGAAAGCCATTGAGAAGGCCGTTGCCCCCAACAAGATGGCAAAGACCATCGCAGTCACCTTGACGGTTTCAGTTGCGGAGTCAAATACCATTTTCCAGCTGAACTGACCGTAAATAAGCGCCAGCAACAGCGCACCCACTCCACCCAGAGCCGACGATTCGGTGGGCGTAGCAATACCGGCAAAGATGGAACCCAGCACCACCAAGATCAATGTTAACGGCGGGATAATAGCCTTCAACGCCTTGAATATCTGTTCTTTTCGGGTTCCGTCATTCGGATCCAGTGGCAATGCCGGTGCCACTTCAGGCTTGAGGTAGGTGTAGATCAGGATGTAGATGATATAGGCACCGATCAAAATCGAGCCCGGCAGTATTGCAGCCTGAAACAGGTCGCCCACCGGAATCCCCATAACATCACCCAGAATGATCAGGATAATCGAGGGCGGGATGATCTGCCCCAGCGTACCTGAAGCACAGATGGTGCCGCAGGCCAGCTTCTTGTCATAGTTGTATTTCAGCATTACCGGCAATGAGATCAAACCCATCGCAACGACGGAAGCTCCCACCACACCAGTAGATGCTGCCAGCAACGCGCCCACCAGAACTGTAGAGATTGCCAGTCCGCCACGCACACCACCGAACAGCTTACCCATGGACTCCAGCAACTGCTCAGCAAGGCGAGTACGCTGCAAGACAATACCCATAAATACAAACAGCGGTACCGCCATCAGCACCGTATTTTCCATGATGCTCTGAATACGGAACGGCATGAATGCAAACATGTCCGGACCTTCGGCATACACACCAAACCACAGCGCTACACCACCGAAAATAAAGGCTACCGGGAAGCCGATCAACAGCATCGCCAGAGCCACGAAAAACATTGTAATACCAATCATCGTGAGATCCTTCGTCAGTGCTGTGTCGGAATATAGTCATCACCCTGGTGATGACCCTTGAGTATATTGATCGACCTCAGCATCATTCCCACCCCACTGATGAAGGTGCAGAAAAGGGCAAAGGGGATTACAGCCTTGATAACCCAGCGGTAAGACAAGCCACCGGGGTCACCTGATGTTTCACCCAACTCAAACGACTCGCGCGCAAAATCCACGCCATACCAAGCCACCAAGAGACAAAAGGGAAACAGCAAGGTCAGAATCCCGAAGAGATCGACAAAAGCCTTCCGCTTCAGACTCAAACCTTCGTACACGATATCGACACGTACATGACCACCCGCTCTGAGCGTAAATGGCACACCCAACATGAACATGGCAGCAAACAGGTGCCACTCCAGTTCTTGCATGCCGATGGAAACATCATTGAACAGGTAACGCGTGATTACGTCATAGAAGACGTTGAACAACATCAATACAAACAGTACAGCAGAGATCTTGCCCAACCAGTCGGAGAAAGCATTGATCGTCTGCTCAAGGCGTAACAGAAACATGTGAAGTCCTCACAGACAGGAACAGCAGACACATCGTCTGGTGATGAATGGGGCCTGGATTGCCCAAGCCCCACGACTGACTTACTCGAAGCTGTTCAAGTAGGCCCGGTCAGCAATATCGGTCCACTGACGCACCACACCCATATACTCAGCCTGGGAGTCGAGAATCTCCTTCGCAAGCGGGTCGTTGGCAGAATGCTCAGCCAGCAGGTCGTCATTGGCCTGACGCAAGGCCGTCATCACTTCATCAGGGAAGGTTTTCACCTCGACATTCGGATATTCGGCCTTCATGGTGGCCCAGTTCTTACCCGACTCATGATGCGACTTAATAGTCATGTCATATGCCGCGACACGCATCGCTGTCGTCAGGATCTCCTGCAAATCAGCCGGCAACTTCTCAAATGTACGCTTGTTCACGATAAACTGCAGCTCGGTGCCAGGCTCATGCCAGCCGGTGTAGTAGTAAGGTGCAATTTTATGGAAGCCCATACGCAGATCCATGGACGGACCTACCCATTCAAGCGCGTCGATGGTGCGGCGCTCCAGCGAGGTATACAGCTCACCCGGCGGGATATTGGTCGGATTGGCGCCCAGCTTGGCCAACACTTCACCGGCAAAGCCCGGTATACGCATCTTCAGACCCTGAAGGTCTTCGACGGTGTTGATCTCTTTCTGGAACCAGCCACCCATCTGCACACCGGTATTACCGCCCGGAAATGACATCAGATTGAAGGGCTCATACACTTTCTGCATCAGCTCCATGCCATCGCCGTAATAGAACCAGCCATACTGCTCGGTTGCTGTCATACCAAACGGCATAGTGGTGAAATACAGGGTGTTGGGCACCTTGCCTTTCCAGTAGTAGGACGCCGAATGCCCCATGTCGTACTGCCCGGCACGGACCATATCGAATACGCCAAACGCAGACTTGTGCTTGTTAGCCGTATCGATACGAATCTCGAGTCGACCGTTTGACATCTTGTTAGCCAGATCAGCCATGCGTCGGGCAGGTTCACTGAAGACACCGAAGTTGGTCGGCCAGGTTTCGGCCAGCTTCAGCTTGTAGACTTTCTCGGCGGCCTGGGCCGGGCTGATCAGCACGGCTGCACAGGCAGCGGCCGTCAGAATTTTACGAGCAAAGGTCAGTTTAAACATTATTTTTATCCATCCTCTGTTGTCATTCCGACCGGCGCATCGGGCATGTCACCGGCAATCAACAGTATCAACAGAAGGACGTGATAAAAATATTCGCAAAAACCCGCAACTACCCGCCATTTATACGCAGATCAGAACGTAGTTTCCGCAGGATTGGCTACGTAGTATTACGGTGTTTTTTCGCTTTCCGGTGCCGACAGAGGTGCAAGGTAGGCATACTCGGCAGGAATAAACAGCTCAATACGCACTCCGTGCCCAGAGGCAATCGTCAGCTCGGCATGCATGTGCTCTGCTCGCTCACGTATCCCCAATAGGCCAAACCCTCCAGTTTGAGCCCGCTCCCGAGCATCACCGAGACCTTGGCCATCATCTTCGATAACCATACGCAACCCGGTCGGCTCATCACATAACTGCACCAGCACATAGGTTCCATGCGCATGCCGCGCCACATTGGACAACGCTTCCTGGGCAATACGGTAAAGATTGGACATCAGCTCAGCCTGTAACGGCCGAGTCTGATTGATATCCAGCTCAACCGCATAATCCAGCTGCTCCAACAGCTTGACTACCGGCAGTGCGGCCACGCTGACCCCCAAACCAAAATCACTGAGTTCAGAAGGCCGCAACATACGAATACGATGATAAACCGTGTCATAAATGCTATTGACCAGCGTCATCGCATGCTCCAGGTTCTCAATACAGGGCTCACCTGCCTGAAGCTCATCATGATGCAGTTGCAGGTTCATTTTGACCGCCACCAACAACTGCGCCATATCGTCATGCAACTCACTGGACAAACGTAGTCGTTCACGCTCTTGCGTCTGCATCAGGTGCTGCAAAATCTGCCGCTTTTCCTCATTGTTCTGTGACAACTGCATATTGACGCTTTCCAGCTCGTCTTCTCGCGCCTTCAGACAATTAACAATGCTGACGATCTCTTCACCGATAAGGTTGAATTCACGAATGCGGGTTTGCGGCCAGCGGGTGTTGCGGTCCGTATTGGCGAGGCGGGTAAATGCGATCAGCTGCTGCAACTGGCGGTCCACCGCACCCGACAGCAGTAACGACATCACCAACGACACAACCAGCGCCAGCAGACAACCGTAAAAAAGCGTTTCAATCAGTACCGTCCGCAGCTGCATCTGCGCCTGGTCACTGGATATCAGACCGATGCGAACATTCTGGCCAAGTTGTGTCAGCCCTTCAGAATAGGTGATACCCACACGCCGCTCACGCTCGGCATCTGCTGACATTCGATCCAGAATGGTCAGTGGCTGCTCGTCGCCAAACAGCCCCAGCATCTGTAAGCCATCGGCTGGCAATAACAGCTGATTCAACAGGTAACGATTATTCTTCAGGCGAATGCCCACCATCAACTGGCCTACAATCTTGCCGGACTCACTCAACTCCAGTGGAGTTGAATACACGGCCAGCCACTCGCCGTTGAGCTGCACCTGACGCCACCCATAGGCTGCAAACTCGCCATGTTCGCGCACCAGATCCTCGCAAGGCATGACACTCAACTCAGGCACATAACTGCGCGACAGATAGCAACGTGCGGATGCAAAGAAGGACGCGGCGACAAAATCATAGTGCAGGTTCTCATAACGCTCCTCCCAACGGGTAAGGCTGCGGTGAAACTGCAGCTGATCACCGGTATACAGCGCCTCCACACGGTCCGCATTGGCGGCAATCGCCAGAGCCTCGTCCTCCACGTTTGCAAGATAGTCATGCAAACGTTGCTCATAGCGCGCCGCCAGTCCTCGATTATACCCCTCGGCCTGAAGCTCGATGACGCCTCGGGACTGAATAAAGGCAGTACTGATGAATACCATCAGAAAGACCAGCGACGACCCCAACGTCAGCAAAAATGTCAGCGTTTTAAAACGCGGCTTAGTTGCCATTGGAATGCACTCCAGAGTAGCGGTGCGCACGTGCTTCCTGTTCTCGAATACTGGCATCCGACATGCCTTTATGCAGCACGGTAAAGCGCCCCGCATACACCAGCGGTACCGGAAGCCCCAACAGTTCTCGCCGTATCGCTTCAGCAATCGCAATACCGCTTTCATCGCTCATCCGCATTAACACCAGCGGAAGCGACCCGGCACGCAGCTGTTCAATCTCTTCCGGCCCGCCACCCCAACCATTCACCATCACATCCTGTCGATCCAGTTCAGCCAAGGCGTCCAACACTCCCAGCGCCAGGTCTGTCGAGCAGGCATAAATATAATCCAGTTGCGGGGACTCACGCAGCATCTGCAATGCAGCAACCCGCCCGCCTTCACGGCTGGAGTCAGAATAGAAGCTGCTGCGTAATCGGTGTGCGGCAGGCTGCGCCTGAATAAAGTTGACCCCCCGCATCTGACTCACCAGCCCCTTACTGCGAAACAGAACGCCGTAATCAGCTTGATCCGGGAAACGATCACGAAATTGCTGCGCAAGTATCTGTGCACCTTCAGCATGGTCAAAACCGACATACATAAAAGGCTGACGTTTATCCCAGGCTTTCAACGGCGTGGTGATATTCTGCAGGATCAAACGGGTGTCCGTGTTCTGGACCAGACGCTCGACGATCAATTTCTGACGTGGAGAATCCAAGGTATAGATCAGATAATCCGGCTTCCACGCAAGCAGCTCGTGAATCTGCCGAATCTGTTCATCGAATTGAGTATTGGGTGCGGTGTAACGCGTTTCCAGCCAATAGCGAATGCCCAGTGCATCCAGACGCCCAGTCAGCGCATTTTCACTATCCGACCAATAACTGGATGCCTGCAGTCCCGGATACACTTGAGCAATCCGAATCGTTTTTTGTCGTAACGCGGCAGGCACGCCAACAGGATCCTGCTGGACTGCATGAACCAGCTCATCCAGCCAGGGCTTCTGGTCGGGATGCATGGAATAATATTGATCAACCGACCAGTAATCGCCCAGCCCCGCTGCGCGCAGGGTGGTTGATATCGCCAACAAAGCCGGCAACATGATCACCAACAGCAGTGTAACCCCGAACGGCAGACGTGGGCATACCCTTCCCTGTATTGTATTTTGCATCCTGTCTTCCCGGTTTATCTACTCGCAGAGCATCCGTCAGGCACGGACAAAAAAGATGACGGTCATGACCAGACCCACCAGCACCACAAAAATCTTGACCCAGCGAGCCGGCAAGCGGCGCGACAACGCCGCCCCCTGATAACCACCCGCCGTTGCCGCCAACATCATTACCACAGCTTCCAGCCAAAGCACCTTGCCGGCAACAGCGAAGGCGATCACCGAAATCAGCGAAATAACGAACGAAATCCAATTCTTGAGGCCGTTCATCAACAACATGCTGGTCATTCCGGCGGCAGCCAACATCGCCAGCAGCATAATGCCCAACCCACCATTAAAATAGCCGCCATAGAGCGCCACGACAAACAAACCGGGCAACAGCGGTAACGGATGTTCACTTTTACGCACCCGCGCCAGCAGCTGCTGACCAAAGGCAAACATCAGCGTCGCCAGCAGCAAAAGCAATGGCACCACTTGTGAAAACAGCTCTGCCGGGGTGATCAGCAGCAGCAATCCGCCACACAGCCCGCCGGCCAACCCAACCAGTGACATCTGAACATGCTGACGGCGACTCAGCTCACCCAGCTCGCGACGAAAACCGGCAGCCCCGCCCAAATAGCCGGGTAATACCGCAACCGCACTGGTAGCATTAGCGATGATCGGAGGGACTCCAGCCCACACCAGAGCGGGAAAGGTAAGAAAGGAGCCACCGCCTGCAATCGCATTCAATACCCCCGCCAGATAACCGGCTACCAGCAATACACTCCACTCCAGCATGATCTACTCCTTAGCCACTGTGCTTCAGTTGTTCCAATGTGTCGCGGTAGCCTGCGGCCTTCTCGAACTCCAGATTCTTGGCCGCTTCATACATCTGATCCTCAAGCCGATTGATCGCCTTCGCCAGTTCAACCGGCGACAGCGTCGTCGCATCCACTACATACTCCGGTTCCGCCTCTGCCACCTTGCGCATTGCATTGCGGCTGCGCTTACCCGGTATCTGCTGAGCACCTTCCATAATATCGGCAACCGACTTGCGAATACCCTTCGGGGTAATGCCATGCTCGGCGTTGAACGCCACCTGTTTTTCCCGACGGCGGGTGGTCTCGTCAATCGCCCGCTGCATCGACCCGGTCATCCTGTCAGCATACAAAATTGCCCGGCCGTTGACGTTGCGCGCCGCCCGTCCGATCGTCTGAATCATGGACGTCTCGGAGCGCAGGAAGCCCTCCTTGTCGGCGTCCAGAATCGCAACCAGCGCCACCTCTGGCATATCGATACCTTCACGCAGCAAGTTGATACCCACCAGGACATCGAATTCACCGATACGCAGATCACGGATGATCTCTACACGCTCAACCGTATCGATATCCGAATGCAGGTAACGCACACGTACATTATGCTCGGCCAGATAATCGGTCAGATCTTCCGCCATGCGTTTGGTCAACACGGTCACGATCACCCGCTCATCACGGACAACGACCTTGTTGATTTCACTCAACAGGTCATCAACCTGGGTCGTGGCCGGGCGCACCTCCACTTCAGGGTCAACAAGACCCGTCGGGCGCACAACCTGCTCAACAATCTGCTGCGCATTGGCCGCTTCATACTTGCTCGGCGTCGCCGACACGAACACCATCTGCGGCGACTGACGCTCCCACTCCTCGAACTTCATCGGCCGGTTGTCCAGCGCAGACGGCAGACGGAAACCATATTCCACCAGCGTTTCCTTACGGGAACGGTCACCTTTATACATGGCGCCGATCTGCGGCACGGTGACGTGGGATTCATCAATCACCAGCAAGGCGTCGTCCGGCAGATAGTCAAACAGCGTCGGCGGCGGCGCGCCCGGATCACGACCAGAAAGATAACGCGAGTAGTTTTCAATGCCGGAGCAATAACCCAGCTCGTGGATCATCTCGATATCGTACAGTGTTCGCTGCTCCAGCCGCTGCGCCTCGACCAGTTTGCCGTTCTCACGCAACTGGTCCAAGCGCAGGCGCAGCTCATCCTTGATGTGCTCGGTTGCCTGCAGCAGGGTCTCCCGCGGAGTGACATAGTGCGTTTTGGGGTAGATCGTCGCCCGCGGCACCTTGCGCAACACTTCCCCGGTCAGAGGGTCGAACCATGAAATCTGATCGACTTCATCACCAAACAGCTCAATGCGAACCGCTTCTTTTTCCGATTCTGCGGGAAACACATCGATCACATCACCACGTACCCGGTAGGTGCCGCGATGAAACTCGATATCATTGCGTGTGTACTGCAATTCGGCCAATCGACGCACCAGGTCGCGCTGATCAATTACGTCACCGCGATCCAGATGCAACATCATCGACAGGTAGGATTGCGGGTCACCCAAACCATAAATCGCCGAAACCGTGGCCACGATAATCGCATCATCACGTTCCAGCAAAGCCTTGGTTGCTGACAGGCGCATCTGCTCAATATGGTCATTAATCGAGGCATCCTTCTCAATGAAGGTGTCCGATGACGGCACATAGGCTTCCGGCTGGTAATAGTCGTAATATGAAACAAAGTATTCCACAGCGTTATCCGGGAAAAATTCCCGAAACTCGCCATAGAGTTGTGCTGCCAACGTCTTGTTATGTGCCATGATAATTGTGGGACGCTGAATCGCCGCCACAACATTGGCAATGGTAAAGGTCTTGCCCGACCCGGTCACGCCGAGCAGCGTTTGTGCCGCAAGCCCTGATTCCAGACCGTCTACAAGCTTTTCGATGGCGGCGGGTTGATCACCGGCCGGGGCAAACGCCGACTGAACTTTGAACCGTTGTTTCATCATGGCACCGTTATCGCAGATGACCGGTCAGTATACCCTGTTGACCGGTACGCAGAAATCGAGAATCGCACCTAATACACGGGGGAGACTGGCTTTTTTAGTATTCAAGCATTTAGACCCGGACATTTATGTTGTATGCTCGTTTGGCTATGCATTGATGGATACCTTGCACCGGAATATAGAGAGGACCAAGGCTTGGACGTGCGACTTTCCAACCGCGTTAACAGCATCAAACCTTCCCCGACACTGGCAGTCACCAATCGTGCTGCCGAACTGCGTGCCGAAGGCAACGATATTATTGGCCTGGGTGCCGGTGAACCTGATTTCGACACCCCTGAACACATCAAGGCCGCTGCCACCAAAGCGATTCAGGATGGCTTCACCAAATACACGGCGGTAGACGGAACACCGGCGCTGAAGAAGGCAATCATTGCCAAATTCGAGCGTGAGAACGGTTTCCAATACGCAGCCAATCAGATTTTGGTGTCCAGTGGCGGCAAACAAAGCTTCTTCAACCTGGCGCTGGCATTGCTGAACCCGGGTGATGAAGTGGTTATCCCAGCACCGTACTGGGTTTCTTACCCGGACATGGTACTGGTTGCCGAAGGCAAGCCGGTGATCATCACCACCGCTCAGGAACAGCGTTTCAAGATTACGCCTGAGCAGCTGGACGACGCAATCACCGACAAGACCCGCCTGGTCGTGCTGAACAGCCCGTCCAACCCGTCAGGCGTGGCCTATACACTGGATGAACTGAAGGCATTGGGTGAAGTACTGAATAAGTACCCCGATGTACTGGTCGCCACCGACGACATGTACGAGCATATCCTGTTCACCGAGCAGCCGTTCTGCAACATCCTGAACGCTTGCCCAGAACTGTATGACCGCACCATCGTTTTGAATGGCGTATCCAAGGCTTACTCCATGACCGGCTGGCGTATCGGTTACGCGGCAGGTCCGGCAAAGCTGATCGGCGCAATGAAAAAGATCCAGTCACAGAGCACCTCCAACCCGAACTCCATCGCACAGGTGGCAGCTCAGGCAGCACTGGAAGGGCCTCAGGACTGCGTCCACATGATGGTCAGCGCGTTCAAGCAACGCCATGACTTCGTGATCAAGGCGCTGAACGAAATTGAAGGTGTTGACTGCATCGAAGCCGACGGTACCTTTTACGCGTTCCCAAGCTTCCATGCCGTGATCGATTCGCGCCCAGAGTTCGAAGACGATATTGCTCTGGCCGAGTTCCTGCTTCAGGAAGCCGGCGTTGCCCTGGTGCCGGGATCCGCATTTGGCACGCCCGGCAATATGCGCCTATCCTTCGCCACCAGCCTCAATGTGCTGGAATCAGCGATAAGTCGCATCAAGGCCGCACTCGACGCTTGATCAACATACGCCCCGGCCTGACCGGGGCGTTTTTTTATCTGACCGAAACACCCACCCATGAAAACCCGCGCCCTGACCAAACTGCTCTCCACCACCGCCACGCCTGCTCTCCTGCTCACGGACAACAGCATCCAGTGGCACAACTCCGCCTTTGATACATTGGCCAAACCTGAACGGCAACAGATTGAACACTGGGGCCAACATGGCCACGATGAACTTTTGGTCTGCCACGGCATGCTGTTTGAGCGCCTGACCGCCGACGACCACACCCTGGTCATTGCCAGCGGTCACCGAGCTCCCGCTCAACAGCGCCAACTGATGCAGGCACTGTTGCCACAGTTGCAGCACGGCACTGACCCCTTCTTCGCGTTGCCGCAAATTCTCGCCGAACTGTTGCAATGGCAGTCCGCCGCCGCTTGCAAGCACCTGCACGATGGGCAGCTATCACTGGTCGGTCACTGGAGTGATGGACAACAGCAACCACCGCGCACACTGAAAATGAAGCACAGTCTGGCAGCCCCCCTCTATGACGACGCCCAGACCGGCACTCGGGTACAGGAGTGGGAAGCTGAAGACACACATGACCCGCTATTGCCTGAGCAAGGCATCTGGTTGGGACAGCGCATCGATAATGCCAACGGACAGCCCATCGGACATTTGGCTGTTTGGGGACCCGGCCCACAGACCAGCATGGCGGACAGTATTCATCTACTGCAATTATGCGCGGACCTGGTCAGCGCCTGGTCACCGTCTGCCGAGAGTAAAGAGCCGCCTGCTGCCTCATTCATACAGGACAGACTGACCGGCTTGCCCTTGCGCGACGCCCTCGACCACGCACTGACCACCAGCGAACAGCACTACCGCAACGGCAAGGACTACCTCCTGGCCCTGATCGATATCGACGCCCTGTCCGAGATCAACACCCGACTCGGACAACAGGAAGGTGATCGCGTACTCTGCGCCTTTGCCGACAAGCTCCGCCATGTCTGCCGCCCCAACGATCAGCTGTTCCGCTTCGGCGGTGACGAATTTGTACTCTTGCTGCCGGCAGGCTCGCATCCGCCACCGATCATGGATCGCCTGCAACAGATTAACCGCAGCATGAGCGAACAGCTGGGGCATCCTTTCAATGCCAGTGTTGGCTTGGCCAAACTCGATGAAGTCAATGGCAGCGGCGATGAACTGCTCCTGCTTGCCGATAGTCGCTTGCAACAGGATAAGCGAACCGGCTGATACGTCTTTAGTCTACATCCATTATTGAACCGATCGTTCCATTAGGGCACAATGCTCGCTTTCTGGAACGAATGGTTTAATTAGATGAGCAGAGGCAGACCACCGACTCACTGTCGCGAAGCCCTACTGGAAATCGGTAATTCCCTGTTCCAGCTACACGGTTATCACGGCACCAGCCTGAGCATGATTCTTGAGGCCTGTGCCGTGTCACGCGGCTCTTTCTACAATTATTTCAACGGCAAGGAAGCCTTTGCCATCGAAGTGATTGAACATTACCAGGTACTGGAGCTTGATCTCTGGAAGGCCGAGTATGGCCAACTGGAAGGTCGACACGCTGACAAGCTGCAAACCATGATGCGCCGCCTGACCGAAGAGTTCAGCATGACCAATGAGCGCCTCGGCTGCCTGCTGGCAAACCTCTCTGGTGAAATGGCACTGGCGTCAGACTCCTTTCGAGCCGCAATCCGCAATGCCATCAGCCGCGTACTAAGCGTCATTACCGATGATATGCGGCTGTGCCAGGACGAAGGCAGCGTCCGTACCGACCTTGCGCCCGAACAGCTCTCACGGCTGATTTGGGACTACTGGCAAGGTGCCCTTTTGCGCATGAAAACCGAAAACAGCCGCGAGCCGTTATATCAAGCGCTCGATATGCTGTGGCAACACCTGTTACCGCCCCAATCACCCTTATCCCCCACAAAGAGTGAAGCATGAAAAGGATATCTGTATTCATATTGGCCTGCGCGTTGACTTCCCCCAGCGCAATCGCCGAGGAAGCTCAACCCGAAACGACGGCCGGCCTGCCCGCTGAAGTAGTAAAACTCACCCCTGTGGTGTTCGAACAACAGCTGACCGCTGTAGGCGTACTTCAGGCCAACGAGTCGGTCATGATCAGTCCGGAACAAAGCGGACGCATCAGTGAGATCCTGTTCATGGAGGGCCAGCAGATCACAGCAGGCAGCCCAATGTTCAGACTCGACGGCGCACTGTACGACGCAGCATTGGCACAGGCCAAGGCACGCGCCCGATTGAGCCAGCTCGAATATGAACGTGCTGCCAGCCTGCTAGAGAAGCGAGTCGGCTCACAGACGGAACACGACACCCGACTCGCACAATTGCGGGTGGACGAAGCCGAAGTCGCTCTGGCACACACGCGTCTGGACAAAATGACCATTGGCGCACCCTTCTCAGGTACGATCGGCTTGCGCAGGGCCAGCCCGGGCGATTTTGTAGTCGCCGGCCAGCCACTGGTTGAACTGACGGATCTGTCCAGCCTGAAAGTCGAGTTCAGCATTCCCGAACGCCATCTGCAGCAACTGCGCACCGGTCAACCGATCACTCTGGCTGTCGATGCCCTGAACAAGCAGACATTTACCGGCGAGATCTATGCGATCGCCCCCAGCGCAAATCCTGAAAGTCACAACATCAGCATTCGCGCCCGTGTACCCAACCCGGAAAGCACGCTGCGCCCCGGCCTGTTTACACGCATTCAGGTACTGACCGCACGTAACGAACAGGCGTTGATCATGCCGGAACAGGCCCTTATTCTGCAGGGCAAAGAAACTCTGGTCATGCGTGTCGGTGTCAACAACCAGGTTGAACTGGTGCCGGTCACAACAGGCGCACGCCGCTTCGGTGAAGTGCAGATTCTATCAGGCCTCAAGCCCGGTGCCGTCGTCGTCACTGCAGGGCACATGAAGCTGCGTCCGGGCATGCCTGTCACACCGATCTTTCCCCAGCCCGTCAGCACTGAAGGCAATGGCGCATGATTCTGTCCGAAATCAGTATCAAGCGCCCCGTACTGGCCACGGTGATGAGCCTGCTCATCCTGCTGGTCGGCCTGATAGCTTACGACCGTCTGAGCGTGCGCGAATACCCGAAGATCGATGTCCCTGTAGTTTCGGTGGAGACCGTCTACCCGGGTGCCAGTGCGTCCATTATCGAATCACAGGTCACCAAAATTATTGAAGACTCGCTCTCCGGTATAGAAGGGATCGATTTCATCAGCTCGATCAGTCGTTCGGAGAAGAGTCAGATTTCAGTGACCTTCCGCCTGGAACGCGACCCGGATGACGCCGCCAGTGAGGTCCGCGACCGTGTTGGCCGTGTACGCGGGCAACTGCCTGACGATATAGAAGAGCCGGTGGTGGCCAAATCCGAAGCGGATGCCCAGCCCATTATCTGGATCGCTCTCTCCTCAGACAGCCATACGACCATGGAGGTCACCGACTACGCCGAGAACCGGGTTCAGGATCCGCTGCAGACCGTGCCGGGCGTGGCCAGCGTGATGATTGTTGGTGAACGCCGCTACGCCATGCGCATCTGGCTCGACCCGCAGAAAATGGCGGCTTACAACATTGTGCCGCAGGATATCGAGTCCGCACTGAGTGCTCAGAACGTAGAGATCCCTGCGGGGCGCATCGAGAGTCGCGAACGCGAATTCACGGTGCTGACGCAAACGGATCTCAATACCGTACCCGAGTTCGAACGTATCATTATTCGCAACGACAACGGCTACCCGGTACGTATCAGCGATGTCGCACGCGTTGAAATCGCCCCGGCATCCGAGCGCAACACGGCCCGTTTTAATGGTGACAACGCCGTTGCACTGGGCGTTATCAAGCAGTCCACCGCCAACCCACTGGACGTATCCGCTGGCGTGCGCACCATGCTGGAGCAGATCGACCAGAACCTGCCGCCGGGCATGAGCGCCCAGATCGGTTACGACTCATCACTGTTCATTGAAGAGTCGATCGACTCCGTCTTCACAACACTTTGGCAGGCCGGCGTACTGGTCGTACTGGTGATTTTCTTCTTCCTGCGCAACATCAAGGCCACATTGATTCCGGTCGTGACCATTCCCTTGTCGCTGATCGGTGCGTTTGCCATGATGTCGCTACTGGGGTTTTCCATCAACACCCTTACGCTGCTGGCACTGGTGCTGGCAATCGGCCTGGTGGTGGATGACGCCATCGTCATGCTGGAGAATATTTACCGCCATGTCGAAGCCGGGCTGGACCCGATACAGGCTGCCTTCAAGGGCGCACGCGAGATCGGCTTCGCCGTTATTGCTACCACCGCCACACTGGTTGCCGTATTCGTACCCGTCGCCTTTTCCACCGGCCGTACCGGCCAGCTATTCACCGAGTTTGCCCTCACGCTGGCAGGTTCCGTACTGGTGTCCACCTTCATTGCGCTGTCGCTGTCACCGATGCTCAGCTCACGTTTGCTGCATCACGAAAAACGCCACAGCGCTCTATTCAACCTGATCGAAGGCTGGCTCAACAGCTTGAGCGCCTTTTATCAGCGCATCCTGGTCAAGGTGTTGCGCTCACGCTTGCTGGCAGTCGCCCTGCTGGGTGCCAGCGCACTCGGTGCCGCCTATTTTTACCAGCAACTGCCACAGGAACTGGCACCGGTTGAAGATCGTGGCACCATCATGACCTTTTCGATCTCGCCCGAAGGCGCATCAGTCAACTATGTTGATCGTTACGCACGCCAGGTAGAAGACATTGTCGGCCAGGTACCTGAAGGTACACATTACTTTGGCGTGGTTGGTTTCCCTAGTGAAACCAACTCGCTGACGTTCCTTGGCCTGCAAGACTGGGACGCACGTGAACGCAAGCAACAGGCCATCACCAATAGCCTGACACCACAGCTTTATGGCGGCGTCACCGGCAATATGAGTTTCGCCATGAATCCGCCATCACTGGGGCAGAGCATCATCTCGCGCCCCGTCGAGTTCATCATCAAAACCACCGCGGACTATGACCAACTGGCGATCATTACCGACCAGATGTTGGCCAAAATGGCGCAAAATCCGGGTCTTGCCCAACCGGATACCGACCTTAAGCTGAACAAGCCGGAGCTGATCGTAACGCTGGACCGCGACAAGGTGTCGGACGTCGGAATCAACGTCAATGTCCTTGGCCGCACCCTGGAAACCTTCATGGCCGGCCGCGAATTGACCCGCTACAAACAGCAAGGCGAGCAGTATGACGTCATCCTGCAGGTCGAGGATCAGTATCGTCGCGTTCCTGGTGACCTGACCGATGCCTATGTTCGCGGCGATAGCGGTGACATGATTCAGCTGGCGAACCTGGTTACCGTGGAAGAAAGCATCACCGCCAAGGAACTGAACCACTTTGACAAACTCAAAGCCGTGAAAATTCAGGCCATGCTTGCGCCTGGCTACAGCCTGGGCGAAGCCTTGACCTTCATGGAACAGAGCCTCAAGGAAGTCGCACCGGATGCTCTTTATGACTACGCTGGCCAATCCCGCGAGTTCAATGAATCCAGCAACACCCTGCAGATGACGTTCGGCCTGGCGCTGATATTCATCTTCCTGGTGCTCGCGGCTCAGTTCGAAAGCTTCAAGAATCCTTTGATCATCATGCTATCGGTACCCCCTGCACTGGCAGGTGCATTACTGGCGCTGCATTACAGCGGCGGCTCACTGAGCATCTATAGCCAGATTGGCCTGATCACACTCGTCGGCCTGGTCACCAAGCATGGCATTCTGATCATCGAATTTGCCAATCAGCTGCAGGACCGCGGTGCTGCACTGAACGATGCTATTGTTGAAGCAGCAGCCCTGCGCTTGCGTCCGATCCTGATGACGACAGGCGCAACGGTTCTTGGCGCACTGCCTCTGGCAATGGCGATGGGTGCCGGGGCCGAATCCCGACAACAGATCGGTTGGGTCATTGTTGGCGGTATGCTGTTTGGTACGCTGCTGACTCTGTTTGTGATCCCCACCGTCTACAGCTATTTTGGTAAACGCAACTTCCGTCAGGTCGAGCCTGATCCTGCACATCGATAAGGGAAGCGCACACGTGAAACAGATGAAAAAACGACTGATCCCCCTGCTCGTGGCCGGTGCCATGGCAACGTCAACCGCTCAGGCGGCTGCGCTGGCCGATCTGTACCAACTGTCACTCAAGAACGATCCGCAGCTTAAGGCGGCTGAGGCTACCTATCTGGCAGGTCAGGAGGCGGTTCCACAGGGCCGCGCCGGCCTGCTGCCACAAATCAATGCCGGAGGCAGTTACACCCACTCCGACAGTGGCGCACTGAACCAGTCCGCCAAAGACCGTGCCTGGCAGGTCTCTCTGGTACAGCCCGTGTTTGATACCAGCAAATGGTTCGGCTTTCAAAAAAGCAAAGTAATCAGTGAACAGGCGCAGATTCAGTTCGATCTCGCCCAGCAACAGCTGATCCAACGTTCAGTTAACGCCTATCTTGGCGTGCTCAACGCAATGAGTGCTCTGGATACGGCACAGGCACAGGAACGCGCGCTACAACGCCGCCTGGACCAGGTCAATGCCCAGTTTGATGTTGGCCTGATCGCCATTACCGACGTGCAGGAAGCCCAGGCCTCGTTCGATAATGCAGTCGTCCAGCGTATTGATGCCGAAGGCGCACTGGCCAACAGCTATGAGGCACTGAATCGTTTGGCTGGCCAGACTTTTGATACCGTAGATCCCCTGCGTGAAGACTACCCGATCGAAGCCCTGTCACCTAACGACCCAGCCGCCTGGCTGGAAAAGGCACGTACCGGCAACCTCGCACTCAAACTGAGCGAGCTCGGTGTCGAAAGCAGCCGCCGCGATACCCAGATCGCCCGCTCAGGCCACCATCCCAAGGTCAATCTGGAAGCGGCCTACGGTTACAGTGAAAATGAATTCCAGCCGAGCAGCGGCCAATGGGACGACAACAGCCAGGTTGCATTGACGCTGAGCGTACCTGTCTTCTCTGGCGGCGCTACCAGCTCTAAAGTACGCGAAGCCGAGCAAGGTCTGTATGCCGCCCAGTACAACCGTGAAGACCAGTATCGCGCAGTTACTGAGCAGACACGTTCGCTGTTGCGCGATTTGCTAACCAGTGTACAGAGCGTGAAAGCACGCCTGCAGAGCATCAAATCACGGGAAACCGCTCTGCGTGCCACTGAAGAAGGTTTCAACGTTGGCACCCGCAACGTGGTCGATGTACTGCAGGCCGAACAGGCGCTGTATCAGGCACGCCTGGACTATGCCAACGCGCGCTTCAACCACGTTTCCACTCTGTTTCGCTTCAAGTTACAACTGGGCACACTGAACCCGGATGACCTGCTGGCACTGGATGAATGGCTTCAACCCGCATCCTGAAGCCGCACCACAAAAAAGGGCTGACGATTCAATCGTCAGCCCTTTTTAATACCTTCATTTCACCGCCCCATACAGAGTACAGAGCGGCGAAAATCAGGATCAGTTCCGCTCGATCTCAGCCGATGCTTTCAGACCCTGAACATGAGCACCATAGGAGAAGTTGGCTTCACGCCCAATCAGCGACTGCTGCAGTTGCTCGACCAGTTGCTCATCAACCTGCTCCGGGGTATGCACTGCGCGTACGCGCACCAGCAGATGATCACCATTCTGCATTGCGATCGACTTGATACTAGCCTTGTCACCGGCTGGACGCGGCATCTCGAACGCAGCACGGTTCACTTCCAGCGGCATGCTGCCAGCATCACGCGCCACATCATCTGCCACATTCCACTGCAAACCCGCAACCAGCTGCTCAAGAGGTTCGCCCTGCACCAATTTCTCTGCCAGTGCATCGGTACGCTCTTTCAAACGTGACGCAGCGAGTTCCTGACGCAACTCGGCATCCAGCTGAACCCGCACTTCTTCCAGCGACTGCTGACGGGCAGGAATTGCTTCATGCACTCGCACCACAACCGCACGCTCACGACTTAGCTCCACTGGCGCACTATTGAGTGCTTCATCCAACAGCTCCGTGCTGAACGCAACACGCAACACCTTGGCATTGGTCGTAATGTCACTGGCGCCACCACTCTGCGCGAAGGCTTCCGTCTGTTTGATCTCCAGACCCAGCTCTTCCGCCGGCACCTGTAGGTCGGCAGACGAGAAACTCAAATCTGCAAGACGTTCCAGAGCCTCAACATAGTTTGCTTCCGCAGCAGACGCAGCCAGTTCAGCCTGCAGCACCGGCTTGCGCTCGGCAAAACTCGGCGGCTCGGTGGCTCGCACTTCGTCCAACTGGATCAGGTGGTAGCCAAATTTGCTGCGTACCGGCTCAGACAACTCACCCGCCTGCATGGCAAACAGCGTATCTTCAAAAGGTCCGGCAAAAACACCACGACCATTGAAGCCCAAATCGCCACCGACCGCAGCAGACCCCGGATCGTCTGAATACTGCGCAGCCGCCTCGGCAAAGCTCAAATCACCAGCCACAATGCGTGCCCGGACGTCAGCGACCAGTTTGCGGACATCAGCCTCTGATGCGTCATCCAATGTAAACAGAATATGCGCGGCACGACGCTCCTCCTCTGCACTGAAGCGAACCAGCTCCTGCTCATAGGCGCTGCGCAGATCCGCTTCGCTGACACTGTTTGGATCAGCAAAATCGGCCTGATTCAGTTCAACATACGACAGCACAACCTGGGCATCGGTCATGAAACGCTCGCGCTCGGCGTCGTAGCGTTCCTGCAACTGCTCAGGCGTGATTTCAATCTCTGCCAGGGCATCATCAAATGCAAAACGAACCCAGTCAATATCACGCGTCTGGGCTGCCAGCAGCGCCAACTGCTCCGCTTGCGCCGGAGTGGCAAAGGCTGAAAGGTAATAGGCTCCACGCTCCTGCGCAGTCAACAGCGCCTTGCGCAACTGATCACGATACATGAGCGGCGTCAGACCCTGGTTACGCAATACGGCTTCAAACTGGTTACGGTCAAAACGGCCGTCTTCACCCTGAAAGGCGGGCTCCGCAACAATCAACTGGTCAATCATCTGCTCAGAGACGTACAGACCCTGATCCTGTGCCGACTGTAGCAAAACCTGCTGCTCGATCAGACGATTCAGCTCAACACGACGCAAGCCGACCTCATCAATGGCGGCCGGGTCTGCGTTTTCACCCATCTGAGAAAGAATCTGACGACGTTGCAATTCGACTCCGCGCTGCAGATCCATTGTGCTGATCTCTTCTCCGTTAACCTCTGCCGGTGCCTTTTCACTGTTGGCCAGGCCGATCAGCGACTCAACACCGAAGAGCGCAAAGGTGACGATGATCAGGCCAACGATCGCCTTGGCTATGATCCCCTGTGAATTTTCCCTGATGGTTTGAAGCATTGTATGCGTACACTCTGATTCTGTTATAAAAAAAGCGCATTCGGCTGAATGCGCTTTTTCAGATCACGTTAAAAATCCCGATAGACTATGGGACATGATCGGAAGTTGGCGGAACGGACGGGACTCGAACCCGCGACCCCCTGCGTGACAGGCAGGTATTCTAACCAACTGAACTACCGCTCCGTCGCAATCAGGACTTCAGCCCTATTACTTGTTGACCGCGTCTTTCAGTGCCTTGCCCGGCTTGAACGTCGGCAGAGTTGCTGCTGCGATTTCAATCGGGTTACCTGTCTGCGGGTTGCGGCCAGTACGCGCTGCACGTTCTTTGGTCGCAAAAGTACCAAAACCAACAAGAGCAACAGACTCGCCGCTCTGCAGTGCTTCAGTAACTGCTTCCAGAGTGGCATCCAGTGCGCGACCAGCTGCAGCCTTAGGAAGGTCAGCCGAAGCGGCAATAGCGTCAATCAGTTCAGATTTATTCACAGTGTTCCCCTTGTAGAATCGTTGTCTAGTTCTATCCGTTGTCGTTGCCCAGCGCATAGTTGCAACTTTATACCAACTGCCCGAAACCGGTGTCAACTGGCTGCAGCCCTTTTCTGCTGGGGCTTTGCGTTAATGCGTACTTAGCTGACCTGAACCCTTGTGCCCATTCTTCGCCTCACTCGCTGCCGGTTCTGCCTCAGGTTCAGGCAACGGCTTCGGCTGATAGGCCAGTGCAATATCCAACACTTCATCAATCCACTTCACGGGTCGAATATCCAGATCTGCCTTGATGTTGTCGGGAATTTCCTTCAGATCGCGGGTATTTTCCTCAGGAATGATCACCGTACGAATACCGCCACGGTGTGCCGCCAGCAGTTTTTCCTTTAGGCCACCGATCGCCAACACCTGTCCTCGAAGCGTGATTTCACCAGTCATGGCAACATCGGAACGCACCGGAACACCCGTCAATGCCGATACCATCGCCGTACACATGCCAATACCGGCGCTGGGGCCATCTTTCGGTGTAGCTCCCTCAGGAACATGGATATGGATATCGCGCTTCTCGTGGAAATCAGGAGCCACACCCAGCGACCGCGCACGACTGCGTACAACCGTCATCGCCGCCTGGATTGACTCTTTCATCACATCGCCCAGTGAACCGGTGTGGATCTGACGACCCTTGCCCGGTACCACGGCAGATTCAATAGTAAGAATATCACCGCCAACCTGTGTCCAGGCCAGACCGGTAACCTGACCAACCTGATCCTGCTCTTCAGCCATGCCAAAGTTGAATTTTTTGACGCCGTTGTAGTGCTCAATCTCATCAGCGGTCACGCGGATCACATCACCCTTGCGTTCCAGTGCCAACTCACGCACAACCTTACGGGCAATCTTGGCAATTTCACGCTCCAGGCCACGCACCCCAGCTTCACGAGTGTAATAACGAATCAGCTCAAGTACTGCTTCATCGGTTATTTCAAGCTCTGTCGACTTGATACCGTTGTTTTTCAACTGTTTGGTAATCAGGTACTTGCGCGCAATATTAAGTTTTTCGTCTTCGGTGTACCCCGGAATACGGATGATTTCCATACGGTCCAGCAAGGGGCCCGGAATGTTCATCGAGTTGGAGGTACAAACAAACATCACATCCGACAGGTCGTAATCGACTTCAAGATAGTGATCGTTGAAGCTACTATTCTGTTCCGGGTCCAGCACCTCAAGCAAAGCCGATGCAGGGTCACCGCGCTGATCCATGCCCATTTTATCGATCTCATCGAGCAGGAACAGCGGGTTCTTCACCCCGATGCGAGACATCTTCTGAATCAATTTGCCCGGCATTGAGCCGATATAGGTACGACGGTGACCACGGATCTCGGCCTCATCACGTACTCCACCCAACGCCATGCGCACATACTTGCGATTGGTGGCACGCGCAATGGAACGACCCAGTGATGTTTTACCCACCCCCGGCGGTCCAACCAGACACAGAATCGGTCCCTTGAGCTTCTTGACGCGCTTCTGCACAGCCAAATACTCAAGGATACGGTCCTTTACTTCTTCCAGGCCGTGATGATCTTCATTGAGAATCTTTTCCGCATGTTTCATATCGAGACGTACACGAGAACGCTTGACCCAGGGGATCTGTAGCATCCAGTCGATATAACCACGCACCACAGTTGCTTCAGCACTCATTGGTGACATCATCTTGAGCTTGTTGTACTCGCTCAGAGTCTTCTCCAATGCTTCCTGCGGCATACCCGCGGCTTCAATACGGCTCATCAGCTCTTCCATATCGGAAGCGCCGGTTTCATCCATATCGCCAAGTTCTTTCTGAATCGCTTTCATCTGCTCGTTCAGATAGTACTCGCGCTGACTCTTTTCCATCTGCTTCTTGACCCGCCCACGGATCCGCTTTTCGACTTCAACCAGGTCGATTTCGGCTTCCATCAGCGACATCAGGTGTTCAAGACGCTGACGGGCACTCAGCATCTCGAGAATGTTCTGTTTTTCGTCCAGTTTCAGCGCCATGTGCGCTGCAATAGTGTCAGCCAGACGACCAATCTCTTCGATATTCTGCAGTGAACCCAACACTTCGGACGGAATTTTCTTGTTCACCTGGGCAAAACGTTCGAACTGGTCGAGTGCCGTCTTTTTATATACCTCTGCTTCGGTGCTGCTGACCGTCTCGACCGGTAGCACACTTACGCGGGCACTGAAGCTTTCGGCTTCTTCAGTCAGTTCGCTGATATGTGCACGGTAATCACCCTCAACCAGCACTTTCACCGTACCGTCCGGCAGCTTCAGCATCTGCAAAACATTGGCAACACAACCTACTGAAAACAGGTCCGCCGAGGTCGGCTCATCTTCAGAAGCACTCTTCTGCGCCACCAGCAGAATCTGCTTATCACTCGCCATCGCCAATTCCAACGCATGGATGGACTTCTCGCGGCCGACAAACAGCGGGATCACCATGTTGGGATAGACCACCACATCGCGCAGCGGCAGTACCGGAAGCTCGACGGTCACGGCGTCATCTTTTGCTTCAAATTGATCCATGATGGAGTGCCTCTTTACAGGGCGCTATTCACTTACAGCGCAACTTGGAAAAATGTCAGATATGTCTTCAATGGGGTTGAATCCAGTAATTACAACCGGTTAAAACGGCTTTTTCACTGAAAACACTGCTGGGGCGGGGTCGGAGGAGGATAATACCTCCTCCGGAGGGGTTATTGCGGCTGGTATTACTTGAAATAGGCGTTTTCACGTACGCTGTGATCGGTCACATCACGCACGCCGGCCAGACCGGGCACACGTTCGATCAGCGTTTTTTCAACACCATCTTTCAAAGTCATATCCACAGCACTACAGCCCTGGCACCCACCACCGAAACGTAATATGGCAATCATGCCGGCCTCTTCCTCGACCAGCTCGGTCAATTTCACTTCACCACCATGGGAAGCAAGGCCCGGATTGACTTCAGAGTAGAGGATATAATTGATCTGCTCGTCCATCGGACTGTCCGGAGACACTTTTGGCACTTTGGCATTCGGCGCCTTTATGGTCAACTGTCCGCCCATGCGATCTTCAGCAAAATCGATATGCGCTTCATCCAGATATGGCAGACTATTACGTTCCATATAAAAACGCAGCAATTCCATATCCATGACTTCGTCTTCTGCATTAACCTCATCAGGACGACAATAAGCCAGACAGGTTTCAGCATAGGCAGTGCCCGGCTGCGTCACGAACAAGCGGACTGCAATGCCTTCAACGTTTTGTTTTTCAAGCAGCTCTGCCAAATAACGTTCAGCAGATTCGGTAACCGTAATTGTCATAACCCAACCTTGTGCAAATCCTGTATTTCAGATTTTTCAGCATACACCCAAAACAATCCCGAGTAAATTGATCGGATATTAATCAGAATGCCTGCTTGTTTCGCTGTTCCCAAAGATGCCTGGCGGTCTGCATCCATTCCTGCGCAGGTCGCTCTTCGCCTTTCGCCAACAGACGCAACACCGCCGCCAAAGTGCTGATCACCGCACCTTCACCATAGGCATGCTCAACGTCCCCGCGCCACAGCCGTAGCATGTCGGCCGGATCCAGCGCATCTTCCCGCACCAACCGCTGCGGATACAGGCGAGGCCAGAACTCTTCCGAAAGCGAGCCGGAGCATACCCAGTGCAGTTCAGAGTCGGAATCCGGCTTCATTTCAGCCTCGCCCCCGTCACCCCGGATGGTCAGACTGTATTGCGTTCCCAGCAGCTGCGCCGTACGTTGATGCATCGGCGCATAGGGCGGATGAAAAACACCATCCACACAACAATCCGCCGATAATGGATTCAGCAATCGGCACAGCGTATGTACAGGTGAACGCAGCCCCAGAATCGGACGCAGTGCAATCAGCTGACCAAGCTTGGGTACCAACCGGTCTATCGACATGAAAGCGAAGCTATGCTCGTTAAGATCTTCGTTCACCTGCGGCCAACTGATAGCAGCGCGCAGACCAAATTGTGCCAACAAATCCTCGGTATAGATACGCCCCGGCGTGTGCCCGCGCGCGCCATGCATGAAGATACGAACGCCCTGCTGTGCCAACAGAAAAGCTGCCAACATGAACCAGGGCAACCGACGTTTTTTACCGGCATAGCTGGACCAATCCAGATCTACACTCAAGCTTTCAGGGACTGGCAGACGCGCCCGGACAGCCTGAGCAAACCCCATCAATTCTTCAGGTGCTTCTTCCTTGATCCGAATCAGCATCAAGAAAGCGCCAAGCTGCTCTGGCAGTACCTGCTCATCCAGGATCATCCCCATGGCAGTTTCAGCTTCTTCAGTGGTCAACGACCGACTGCCTTTCTTGCCCTTGCCGAGAATACGCACATAGGATGCAAATGGATGCTCCGCAGACATGAAAACTCCTTAAAGCTGGCAGCGATTGATTCACGTAACAGACGGCAGTTTGCTAGAATGGCCGGCTGATCAAGCGGGAAGTATGACATGAGTCGAAAACGAATTCAGTTCGGTGCGCCTCCACGCGCACGTAAAACACCCGAAGCACAAGGCCCGGTTACCGTCGAGATTGACCGCCTGAACCATGAAGGGCGTGGCATCGCCCAAGTGAATGGCAAAACCACCTTTGTCGGGGGCGCACTGCCCGGTGAAACCGCCAGCATACGGGTCACACAGCAACATAAACGCCACGATGATGCCGAACTGATCGAAATCGTCACGGAGAGCCCGGAGCGTGCCGAGCCGCTGTGTGCGCATTACGGGCAATGCGGGGGCTGTGATCTGCAGCACTTGAACATTGAGCAGCAGCGCCAGCACAAGCAGCAGCAGGTACTGGACCAGCTTTCACGCTATGCTGACGTGCGACCCGAGCATATCGCCCTGCCACTGGTCAGCAATGATAGCGGCTATCGCCGCGCCGCCCGCATCGGCATTAATCAGCGCCAACGGGATGGTGAAGTGCTGGTCGGCTTCCGTCGCCGCGGCAGTCACAAGCTGCTCAACATCGACACCTGCCCGGTCCTGACACCCCGCCTGCAACCGGTCTTTGCACTGCTGCGCGAGGCACTCAGCGACATGGGGGATATCCGCACCCTGACCCATGTGGATGTCAGCTGCGGTGATCGCGATGGTTTTATCCGCTTCCGCTGCACCCGCAAGCCAACCGATGCATTGCACGCCAGGCTGATGGAAATCAGCACACAACTGCAGCTGAAACTGGTCATTGGCCTTAAAGACCATGATATCAGCGTGGATGAGGGTTACGCCCACTACCAACTCCCTGACAGCAACATGGCACTGGCCTTTACCAGTACCGATTTCATTCAGGTCAATGCGGATGTGAACCGTGCCATGATCCAGCAGGCGATTGCATGGCTTGACCCGCAACCGGACCAGCGAGTGCTCGACCTTTTTTGTGGACTGGGCAATTTCACCCTGCCACTGGCACGCAGCGCAGCACAGGTCGTCGGCGTTGAAGGTTCCGCCGAGATGGTCCAGCGGGCACAATACAATGCAACACAGGCCGGACTGGATAACGCCCAGTTCTATCGTGCCGACCTGAGCGAAAGTTTCCGTCATGCAGCCTGGTTCCGCAGCGGCTTTGATCTTATTCTGCTCGACCCGCCCCGCACCGGTGCGCGTGAAGCGATCAAGCAGCTGACTGGCTACGGTGCCAAGAAAGTACTCTACATCTCCTGCAACCCATCCGCACTGGTGGCAGATCTGCCGCTGCTGACGGCAGCCGGCTACAAAGTTACTCGTTTCGGCATTATGGACATGTTCCCGCACACCGCACATGTTGAATCGATGCTGCTGCTGGAACGCAGCAATGCCTGAATATATCTACACTGACGAAAGCATCGTGGTGGTCAGCAAGCCAGCCGGACTGTTGAGCGTCCCTGGGCGTGGCGAAGACAAGCAGGACTGCCTGTGGCGAAGGGTACAACAGCGATTCCCCACGGCGCGCATTGTCCATCGCCTGGATCAAGCCACGTCAGGATTGCTGATTCTGGCGCTCACAGCCGATACGCATCGCCACCTGAGCATGCAGTTCGAGCGTCGAGTGCCGAGCAAGCGTTATCAGGCGGTTATCTCCGGCGTTCCCGAACAGAGCAGTGGCCGCATTGAGCTACCCTTGCGCTGCGACTGGGAAAATCGTCCTCTGCAAATGGTCGATCCTGTCGATGGCAAAGCCGCCACAACCGAGTGGGAACGCATCGAAACACTGGAACAGGGCACGCGTGTATACCTGCATCCTATTACCGGGCGCTCGCATCAGCTGCGTGTTCACATGCAAGCGATCGGCCATCCAATCATCGGTGACCGCTTTTATGCACCAGAACCGGCACGCAGCTGTGCCGATCGGTTACTTCTACATGCCGAACAGCTAGGACTGAACCATCCAGTCAGCGGACAATGGCTCGACTTTGAAGCTCCCTGTCCATTCTGAGCAGATATAAAAAAACGGGAGCCAAAGCTCCCGTTTCTGTTTGCGCAGCTGGCTCCTGATTCAGTCTGCCTGTGGCAGCTGATCCTTAACCGCCCAAAGAATCTCTTCGGCAATCACCGCAGGCGCTTCCAGACCTTCAGCGTTGTACACGGAAAGGAACACGCCTGAGCGGGTTCTGTTCACTTTAAGCTGATAGCGGCCCGTATGCTCATAGTTGCCGGTTTCGGCATTGTAGCTGCCGCGCTCACCACTACCGAATACATACACAACCTTACCACCAAACCAGATTTTGTAGCCTTCCTGGTTCGCCATATTGGTCGGATCAGACAATTCGGTACTCAACTCGCCATCTTCTTCTATACGCTCGGAAGACGGACGCGCACCGACAGCGCTGTAGCGCTTGCCATCAATCTCTTCTTCACTCCCCAGCGCCGCACTGATCATGCTGGTATCCAGCTTGATATCACCGCGATCAGAGTGCAGCCATTCGAAGAACCCCATTTTTTCAGTATCATCAAACGGGGTCGTCGTTGTGTAGGTCATGTAGAAGACACCGACGGCCTGGTCACGCGTACCGACATCAACACCGGCTGCATCCAGTGCATCACTCACCTGCTCCCAGGCGGCATCAATCGGTGCATTGATTTTCAGCACCGGATTGCCACGGGAATCACGACCCAGCAAAGGTCGCTCGGCACGCTGCTGCTGCAATGCAACCAGTGAGTTTGCGCTTTGCTGCGAACTGGCCTTGCTCAGATAGCGCAGCAGTTCGAACATCATGTCGGACTGGTAACCGACATCACGCGCTGTACGTTCCCAATCAACGGCAGCGACATCAGCAGACTCAGGGTACTGGGCATGCTTGAGCCGCACGGCAGTACGGCCGTAATTTTCAGGGTCCGGACGCAATGTCATACGCAACTTGTTGCGGGTAGGGCCCTCAACATCCTGCAGTGTCAGACGCTTGACCCAGCGATCAGCAAAACTGTATTCGCGGCCGTCCAACACGATCCATTCGGTTTCCATAACGCCCTGACGCGGATCTGAACGAGCCACATCGATCTCATTGAAGGCCCAGAAGTCCTGAGCCTTCAGCCATACATCAGCAATGGGCTCGTCAACCAGAATGACTTTTTCGCCTTCAATGCGACGGAAGTTGACACTGTCGCTGCCCGATTCCGCATAGAAAAACTCTGGCCGGGGCACTGCGAACTCACTATCGCTGCGGGTTGCCGTAGCACCTACATCGGGCACAACCAGCTGCTCCTGCAACTGTTTGGCACGCAAATGTGGAGGCAACTGCAACCGATCACTCTTTTGGGCCAGCTCATAATCCTGAGTGCGATCACGGATCACGCCGTTGTCGCCATAGATCGGGTTATTGCCAACCATACTGCAGCCCGTCAGCGCGACCGAAACGGCCAGCGCCAGCGGAAGATAGGTAGTCCGAAGTGTAGTCATGCCAAATCCTGTTAGATGATGCCAGCTTCGCGCAAAGAAGTACGTACCAGGTCCTGATACTGCTCAGACAGGACCGTCAACGGCAAACGGATACCGTTGTCGATCAACTTCATGTCATACATAGCCCACTTGACCGGAATCGGATTGGCTTCCACGAACAGGTTGGTATGCAACGGCATCAGTCGCTGCTGCAAGGCACGAGCAGCTTCAGTCTCACCCTCCAGGCCCAGACGACACAGTTCGATCATTTCAGCCGGCGCCACATTGGCTGTAACCGAAATATTGCCTTTGCCGCCCATCAGGATCAATTCGATCGCAGTCGCATCGTCACCCGAGTACACCGCGAAATCAGCCGGCACATTGGCGAGGAGCTCACGCGCACGATCCAGATCGCCCGTTGCTTCCTTGATACCGACAATGTTGTCAATCTCGGCCAAACGGTAAACGGTTTCCGGCAACATATCGCAAGAGGTACGACCAGGCACGTTGTACAGGATCTGGGGGATAGCGACCGCGTCCGCGATTGCCTTGAAGTGCTGATACAAACCTTCCTGGGTCGGCTTGTTGTAATACGGTGTTACCAACAGGCATGCATCCGCGCCAGCCTTGGCGGCACGCTGCGTCAGGTCGATCGCTTCCTTGGTAGAGTTGGCACCGGTACCCGCAATTACGGGAATACGACCGTCCACACGCTTGATGATCGCCTTGATGACTTCCAGGTGCTCATCATAATCCAGGGTCGGTGATTCACCAGTGGTGCCAACGGCAACAATTGAGTCGGTACCCTTCTCGATATGGAGATCCACTATCTTATCCAGCGCAGTCCAATCGATCGCTCCATTGGCTGTCATCGGGGTCACGAGCGCTACAATACTGCCGCGAATCATCTCTGTCTCCATTTGTCTGAGAACTCTCAACATGTTGCATCATGCTACCGGTGCTGGGCGATAGCCTCAACCAGTAGACACTTTTTTGATATCGTAAAGGCCGATCATTCTAAACGAATTCTGCACCTTGCGCGTAGTAGTGCGCATCACTTTTTAGTCACTGAGGATGTTTCACCATGACAGCACCCGTCATCGACCAGCCGGTCACCGATTTCACCGCCCCCGCAACCAGCGACACCGGCATCACGCTGAGCGCACTCAAGGGCAGGAATGTGGTTATCTATTTCTATCCCAAGGACAGCACACCCGGCTGCACGACGGAAGGCCAGGATTTCCGTGACCTGTATGCTGAATTTCAGGCTCTTGATACGGAAATTTTCGGCGTATCCCGCGATGGTCTGCGCAGCCATGAAAATTTCAAGAGTAAACAGTCTTTCCCGTTTGAACTGATCAGCGACAAGGACGAAGCCATCTGTCAGCTGTTTGATGTGATCAAACTGAAAAAAATGTACGGCCGCGAACATATGGGCGTTGAACGCAGCACCTTCCTGATCGATAAAGCGGGCGTATTGCGCCAGGAATGGCGCAAGGTCAAAGTCAAGGGACATGTCGCTGAAGTACTTGAAGCCGTCAAGGCACTTTAAAGACACGGCCTCCGCTGATCACACAGCGGAGGCTTCCACCTCTTCCGCCGCCTTGGGCCAGGCACTCAAAATAGCCTTGACCAGCGTTGCCAACGGAATTGCAAAGAACACACCCCAGAAACCCCAAAAACTGCCGAATACCAACACCGCCACGATAATTGATACCGGGTGCAGATTAACCGCCTCGGAAAACAACAGCGGCACCAATACGTTGCCGTCCAGTGCCTGAATGATGCCATAGGCGATCATCAGATACATGAAGTCTGTCCCCCACCCCCACTGGAACAGTGCAATCAGCATAACCGGCAGCGTTACCAACGCGGCACCAATATAGGGAATCACCACCGACAATCCCACTAGAATACCGAGCAGAGCTGCATAGTTGATGCCAAAAAAGACAAACGTTACATAGCTGATAATACCGACAATCAAAATTTCGATCGCCTTTCCCCTCACGTAATTGGCAATCTGCTGGTCCATCTCATGCCAGACCCGGGTCATCATTGCCCGCTTTTCAGGCAGCAAGGCTGACCAGCCGCTCATCAGGTGCCGCCCATCCTTGAGGAAAAAGAACACCAGAATCGGTACCAGCACCACATAAATCAACAGGGTCACGATGCTGGTGATCGAGTTGAGTGAAAAGGTCAGTACCCACTGCCCCAGCTGACTCAACTCAGCGGCGGCGGCAGCGATCAGTTCACGTATCTGGGTTTCGGACACCAGCTCCGGGTAACGCTCCGGCAATACCAACAGCAGCGCCTGTACCTCAGCCACCATGCGCGGTGCTTCATTAAACAGATTTACCAGCTGCTGCCACACGATCGGCAACACAAACAGCAAAAACGCCGACACAAATCCGATAAAAAGCAGAAACACCGAGATCACGGCAAAAAGATGCCCAATACCCCGCCGCTGCAACCAATCCACCACACCTTGCATCAGAAATGCCAGAATAATACTGGCGATCACCGGCGCCAGAGGCTGACCAAGTACCCAAATAACCAGCAGCGCGCCACTGAGCAATAAAAACAAAAACAGCGCTTCTTCATCGGAGAAATAGCGGTCAATCCATTTACGGAATATTTTGCGCATGTACCGTCCTTAGGCGTTATTACCACGCCGAATCCAATAGATGAAATGCTGCTCATTACTGAACGTATGCAGCAACTCATGGTCCGACACTTCAGTATAAGCCGGAAAATCACGTACCGACCCGGCGTCGGTTGCTATAACTTTAAGTACCTGCCCCGGCGACAGTTGATGCAACGCAAGCTTGGCTTTCAACAAGGGCATGGGGCAACTCAGCCCGCTGGCATCCAATTCCTGATCATGCTGGGGAGGTAACATCGGCTCGACTCCTGCGATAACACTGGCCATGAATGGCAAGCACTATATACCATAAACAGATGCCAAGATAATTCGGAAGGCGTTTCGAGATGCTCAAGTTTACTGCTGCGAAAATCATTATGCTCGGCCTGCTATTGCTACCCTATCAAGCCAGCAATGCCACGGAAAATTATAACCTGCCACTGCTCAATGACGGCACCTCTTCAATTGTCAGCCTGGACGCCGAATACCGGCTAGGCCGCAACTGGGCGCGTATTCTGCGTGGCCAGGCCCCCATGCTCGACGACCCGATCACCTATCAGTATCTCGAAGACCTGCTCTGGCGACTACTGCCCAACAGTCAGGTACAGGACCGCAGACTGGAACTGTTCGTACTGGCCAACCCGAGCTTTAATGCCTTTGCCGTACCCGGTGGCGTCATCGGTGTACATGGCGGCCTTATACAGGCCGCCGAAAGCGAAGGTGAGTTGGCATCGGTCATCGCGCACGAATTGGCACACTTGAGTCAGCGCCATTACGCCCAACGCCTGGAGGAAGAACGCCGCAACCGCCCACTAATGCTGGCCGGGGTACTCGCCGGTATTCTGGTTGCAGCGGCCGATACCCAAGGCGGCATGGCGGTACTGTCTTCCACCATGGGCGCGACAACCCAGAACCAGCTGGCTTTCAGTCGCCGCAACGAGCAGGAAGCGGACCGCGTCGGCATGCAGACTCTGGTCAATACCGGCATTGATCCGCATACCATGCCCCAGATGTTTACCCGTCTGCAGCGCACCTATCAATTCTATGGCCAGCGCCCACCCGAATTCCTGCTGACTCACCCGGTGACCGAATCACGTATTGCCGACTCACTCAACCGCGCCAGTCAAATGCCGCGTCCGCAGCACAGCACAACCGGCATCGAGTTTTCGCTGATCAAGGCCCGTATGGATGTGCAGTTTGCCGACTCGGCCGATGCCGCATTGAGGGTTTTTCGCAACGCACTGGAGGCCAATGCTACTGCCTACAACCGTTATGGCCTAATGTTGGCTGCGATCGCCAATAATGACTTTCCCCTGGCCGAGCGCACTCGTACCGAGATGCCTGCATCCTTGCGCCAGCACCCCTATGTCGAGCTAAGCCGCGCCGAAGCACTGCTGAAATCGGAACGCCCGGCCGACGCCGAGGCCGCAACGCGTAATTTGCTTTCCCTCTACCCTGGCAGCCGCCCAGTACGGAGCCTGCATGCGCGCGCACTACGCAGCAACGGCAAACTGAACGAAGCCCTGCGGGAATACAAGTCACTGACTCGTACTTACCCAACCGACGCACTCCTCTGGTTTCAACTGGCCGAAACCGAAGGTCTCGCCGGTAATACACTGGGGGTACACGAGGCCCGCATCGAATATTTCATGCTGACCGCGCAACTGGACCGGGCACTCAAACAGATTGAATATGCCCGCAAGGCAAAAGGACTCCCACCTGCCGCCAGCTCACGCCTCGACCAGCGCGAACAGGAAGCGATCGCCTTACGCCAGGAAATGAAAGCCCAGTTCTGAGCCAATACAGCAGCAACGCGCAGACAATAAAAAAGGCTATGTCTGAGTTAGTTGTTGTGGATATCGCTCAATAGCTTCTAACAAACATAGCTCAGCTGTTATTCCAGTAGAATAACGTTCCAGCATCCG
>NZ_PYGI01000006.1 GCF_003014615.1 Marinobacterium halophilum
CGTTGGTACAACACCGAGCACCGACACAGCGCCCTGAAATATGTAACACCCGAGCAACGCCATAATGGCGAGGCCAAGAAGGTACTAGACCAGCGTCGACAGGTTCTCGAAGCAGAGAAAGCCAAGAACCCTCCGCGCTGGTCTGGTGATATCCGTAACCTCAGCTTGCCCAAAACGGTAACGCTGAACCCGGAAAAGGCGGCGAATTTTTAAAGAGCAGATGACTTATACGCGACAACTACGTTGACAGTTACCACCCGCGATGACATGCGCGCCGCGCACCGCGTGCCACCGGTGCTGATGGGTATCATGCCCAGCAACGTGGGTGGGTTTGGATATGTTGAGAAAGCTGCCCGCGTGTTTGCACGCAACGAACTGGTACCGCTGCAAAGCCGCTTCCTGGAACTCAACGAATGGATGGGTGAAGAGGTAGTGAAGTTCGACCCCTACGCGATAGAAGAAGCCCGTGCTAAAAGGGAGATGCCAGAACTTTGATGGAAGAGGGCCAGCTTTTGCTGGCCTGAAGCTGATATTAGCAATTAAGAGCACAGCAATTTAGTTGCGCCCTATGCATTTTGTTAGCTTGTTGATCGCTAAGTATGTGAATGTAGAAATAAAAACTAACAAAAATGAGAAAATTAGATTAAGAATAATTTCCAAGTCAGCAACTGATTCTTGATTTGGTGGGTTGTATAAACTCATCGACCACTTAACGATAAAATCGGGATAGCTAAAATTTAAATGGTGATAGTACCTTCCCAATAAGAATGCTAGAGCTAATGTTCCGGTGATAAGCCAAATAACTAAATATTTAAACTTCATCATAAAGTCACCATACTTTGACCTTGCCGTAACATTAAATATCTGTATTCGGTATTTTCTGAGTATTTGCTGACTTCAACAAGGATCGTATTACTTGGAAGTCACTCCAGCTATCGATGGTAATGCAGCCCTTGCTAATTCCAAGAGGAACTTTGGGGTGTAAGCGGAACTGTCCTCTTTTTACCTGATCACAAAGTGTTTCATCATCTATATTGCTATCTATCGCATAAAGTGCAAACCACTCATCTTTATCACTTAACCAATCCCTAAGGGGACCGAGAAACCCGCCGGATTGACGATCAATAATATAGTAGGTTCCCTTAGGGATCGGACCTTCATTTGAAATACAGTGGGATTTTGCTCGATTCATGTGCTGATTCATGCCTGAGAATGCAGGGAATGAAGCTCCACCCATTTTGAACGAGCTCATTGACTTATTGTTTAAATGAAAACTGTAATCGATCATGAAATACTTCCTTGTGGTTTAGTGAAGAATCAATATTTTAAAAGCGCAGATGCATCTTAGCTGTGCGTATCATTAAGTAATAAAGCACTATCCATAGTGCTCTAATGTTGAACGATTTTTCCAGGTGTTACCAGTCCTAAATTAGTGAAGCAACAAGTGAGGACCCAGAATAGCAATATACTGTATGTAAATGGCTCCAATGCAGGTATTTAAGTACTTACTTAAAGTACTCCTTGTGTTTCCAGAGAAAGATCGACAATCCCGATCTTTCTCTGGAAACTACTTATAGAAAACGCGCTCGTCCCCCTCCACGCCTGCGGTGCTTCTTGAGCGTGTAATTATGCGGTGCATGATACGGCTGTAGGACAGGCCTGGTGTGGGCTTTTCGCAGCTGTGGTGGTGATCGGAATTCATGCGGATTTATGCGGGTACAGAGGGGGTTACAGAGCGTTCTGGGTGATACGGTCATGGCTGCATATTTCATTCCTGCATCGGGAAAAGGTGATATAGGTGATGCTGTGTAAAATCGTCTGTAAGTGACTGATATTTATGGTTTTTTTTGTTACCTCTAAAAGGTGATGAAAGGTGATCAAAAAGGTGATGGGTTTATAGGTTATTGTTTTATAAGTATTTTATTTTTTATCTATATCACCTATCTAAAAGGTAACACATCACCAATCTATCACCGTTTAATCACCTTTCGCGTGTCCCCTGAAGCCCTTGTGATTCGTGGCCTTCAGCCATATTCCTTCAGTGCATCACCTTTATCACCTTTTTCCGATGGCTACCTGAAAAAATTAGACCCACTCCCCAATGCGTGCGTGCGCACATGCGAGGCGTGTTTCTTTCTCATGACTTCTCGTTCTGGAGATTGGTTTAGGCTTGAGGTGTGAGTTTTTGTATCAGGTGTTCGTAATATTCGTTGCGAGCATATCGAATGTTCTCGTTTATTGCATGCATATCACGTCTGCTAAAAGTTAAGCAGTTCCTCCATGGGTTTGGGTTTGCTAAACAGGTAGCCTTGCCCGAAGTCGCAGTGCATGCTGTTCAGAATATGCAGCTGGCCGGTTTCCTCTATACCCTCTGCAACCACCTTCATATCAAGCGTATGGGCCAGTCCGGTCATAGCTTGCACAATCTTTCGATCTTCCATATCAAGGTCTTGAATGAAACTGCGGTCAATTTTCAGTTTTTTGACCGGCAGGCGTTTGAGCAGTGCCAGTGATGAATAACCGGTACCGAAATCGTCAAGGGAGATGGACAGGCCAGCGTCGCATAATGCCTGAAGTGTTGTAATGGCATCATCAATACTGTCGATCAGGCATGATTCGGTCACTTCCAGTTCAATTTGTCCAGGCGATATATTGTGTGCTTGCAGGATGCTGATAATCTGCTTGACCAGTTGAGGGTCATTGAATTGCCGGGGTGAAAGATTAATGGCAACCCAGCCATCAATCTTGTATTGATGGATTTGTCGGCAGGCTTCTTCGAATACCCAATAACCCAATTTGAATATGAGCTGACTTTCTTCGGCCATACCAATGAAGTTGTCTGGGCCAAGTAGCCCCTTAACAGGATGTTGCCAGCGCACCAGAGCTTCGTAGCCCGCTACTTGGTTTGTGCGCAAGTCGATAATGGGTTGCATGTGCAGGCGTAGCTCATGCTGATCGATCGCGGTGGCAAGTGCATGCTGCAGGGTGGTGTAGTCTTCTGCGGCTTGCTGAAGTCGTTCATTGTAGAAGGCATAACGATTCTTGCCGCCCTTTTTGGCGGCATACATGGCCATGTCGGCATGTCGATAAGCCGTTGTGTAGCGTGCTCCGTCTTGCGGAATCACGGCAATACCGAAAGATGCGGTCAGGCTGAACGTGTTGTTATTTACTACGATAGGGTGGGTCATTCTGTTACGCAGTGAATCAATTAGCTTGCTGAGGCTGTCGGTTGAGCCCAGGTCATGGATCAGTATGGCAAACTCATCACCGCCCAGTCGGGCGACCAAGTGCTCGCGAAGCAGTTGATCATCCAGGCGTTCAGCTATCTGCAGCAGCAAGGCGTCGCCGGTGTCATGGCCGCGGATATCATTAATCTGTTTGAAGTCGTCCAGATCGAAGATAATCAGTGCTGCCTTCTGGTGGTGGCGTATGCACTCCTTACAGGCGCGTTCGACTTCTTCGCTAAAGTAAAAACGGTTGGCCAGACCGGTAAGCTGATCGTAATTGGCTTGATAATGCAGGGTACGCGTTTGTTCTTCGACGACTTGCTGTAGCACCAGCGGCTGGCGCAGCACTCTGCGCAGCAGAGATGCGATCAGTAATGCGAACAGGGTGCTGATGCTGTAACCAGCCCAGTAGCCGGTAGTGGAGTAAGGTGTGGCTGGGCTCATGCTGAGTTGCCACTCAGCATTGGCTGCCTGAATATCAATCGACAAGCTGTTCTCATTGAGTGTAAGCCCTGAGCGGGCAAAAACCTGCTTCAGGCCGGTAGCAGGGTGAGTGCGGCTTAGCTGGTAACGGATCCCTTTTTGCTCCAGCACCTCCAGATCCGAGGTCTGTAACAGTGTGTCGAGATAGATCACGACGGAGGCGAAGCCCCAGAATTTTTCTGTACCGTTTGGTGCATATAGAAAAATCGGGTTGCGCCCGACCATGCCAATGCCGCCCTGGCTCAGTTCAAACGGACCTGCCAGCGTCATCTTGCGGGACTCGATAGTCAGCTGTGCTTCTTGGCTACGCGCAGCGTCCTTTAACAGGTCGCGGCCTATATGCCCGGAGTCTGGAGGATAGATATGGCGTGTGATGCCGCCGGGGGCCAATTGGGCGCTGGCGATATCCGGAAACGACGGCATAAGGGCTTCGGCAAATTCCTCAAAGTCCGCAAACATTCCGCCGTTTTGTTTAACTTCCTGACTTAAAACCTGAGTGGCAGAGAGTGCGCGCTGCAGGCGGTTCTCAAGAATCGAAGCCTGTGTGCTCAGTAGCTCGCTGATCAGAAAATCCTGGCGACTTTGATACAGGTTTAAGCCGGTATAGGTTGCATAGCTGCCGATGCTGGTGACAGCCAGAAAGGCCGCTGTGCAGATGAAATCTATATAGCGGGTCTGTTTCAACGCGGAGGCCTGAAAAAAGGTGTCAATTAGCCGAGATTAGCGGGCGTTACGTGCGCTGTCCACCGTGATAACTATTATTGATATATATTGAGTCTGTGCACATGCTACATCCGTATTGATGACAGAATAATGCCAGCAGGCTGATATATCGTATTGAGATAAGGAGTGAGCCAGGGTGTCCGTGATTGAGCGTATAGCGGCCAACCAAAAAGGTCGCGATTTTGTGGTGGGTGATGTGCATGGCTGGTTGGAGCCGTTGCAGGCTGAACTGGATGCGCTCTGCTTTAATCCTGAATGTGATCGCCTGTTTTCGGTAGGAGATTTGATTAACCGAGGGCCAGATTCGGCTGCATGTTTGTTGTTGACTCAAGAGCCCTGGTTTCACGCCGTCAGGGGTAATCATGAGCAGATCCTGTTTGATTGGTTGGCTGATCCGGCTGGTGTGGATGTCGATGCCTGGATGCGGTATGGCGGGCGCGCCTGGCTGGGGCGTGGCCCCGAGCATTTTTTTGCTCGGAATACGGCATTACGTGTTCACGCAGAATATTTGGCCAGCGTCATGCCTTGGGTGATCGAGCTTAGCCTGGCTGATGGCCGTCGAGTGGCTATCTCGCACAGCTCTCTGCCTGCAGAAGAATGGTTGGAGTTACAGCTACGATTGCCGCAGGAAGCGTCGCTGCGTGAGTCGCTTATATGGGATCGGCCAGTGAAGGCCTCGGGGTTTGAACGAACCGTGGAGGGTATCGACTTGTGCGTACATGGTCATGTGGTTGTGCCGCGTATTCTTCGCCGCGGCAACGGAATCTATATTGATACCGGTGCTGCCCTGTTTGATAGCCGCTATAAGTCGGACGATCAAATTCCACATCCTCGCATCTCGGCGATACAGGTAGAGGATCTGTTCAGGGTTCCTGGCAACTTGTAGAGGGGAGGTGCTGATTACGGCATGCCGCATCAAGTGATACACTTATTGAAAAATATTTTGATATTTGTGTATCATTAAGTGGAATACATGGTGTACATTTAATCTGTCGCATACGGGTAAGCGTATCCTGTTGTATTGCAGTCGGCCGCTAACCCCCACCAATGCCGATTTCGGCCGGTGCGATACAAAAAACACTCTGGCTTACAAGAATAAGTTACACAGTGTGACAGAACGAAACATAAGATCGGAGAGCAGAATGATGACGCCCGAAGAACAAAATTTCATGCGTAAGATCGAAGCCGAAGAGAAGATCGAACCGAAGGATTGGATGCCTGATACGTATCGCAAAAACCTGATCCGTCAGATCTCTCAGCACGCCCATTCTGAAGTGATCGGGATGCAGCCTGAAGGTAACTGGATCACGCGCGCACCTTCGCTGCGCCGTAAGGCTGTTCTGTTGTCCAAGGTGCAGGATGAAGCAGGTCATGGGCTTTATCTGTACAGCTCGGCAGAAACGCTGGGCATCTCCCGCTCTGAAATGATCGAGCAGCTGCAGACCGGCAAGGCAAAATACTCTTCCATCTTCAACTATCCGACCCTGACATGGGCCGATGTGGCGGCGATTGGCTGGTTGGTTGATGGTGCGGCCATCGTTAACCAGGTATCGCTGCAGCGCACCTCCTATGGTCCGTATTCTCGCGGCATGATCCGTATCTGTAAGGAAGAAAGCTTCCATCAGCGTCAGGGTTATGAAGCCATGCTGGCGTTGTCCAAGGGTTCGCCAGAGCAGAAAGCGATGGCACAGGATGCCTTGAACCGCTTCTACTGGCCGTCACTGATGATGTTTGGTCCGCATGATTCCGAGTCTGCACACTCCCAGAAATCAATGGAGTGGAAGATCAAGCGTGAGACCAACGACGACCTGCGCCAGAAATTTGTTGATCAGACCGTCAAGCAGATTGAAGTGCTGGGTCTTGAACATCCTGACAAGAACCTGCAGTGGAATGAAGCGCGCGGTCACTACGACAGCAGCGATCTGAACTGGGATGAGTTCTGGAGCGTGATCAACGGTAATGGTCACTGCAATCGTCAGCGTATCGAGCACCATGTTGCCGCCCATGAAGAGGGTGAGTGGGTACGTGACGCGATCTCTGCCTATAACGAAAAGAAACGAGCCAAGAAAGCGCAAAACGCGGCGTGAGAGGGGAGCTGAAATGACAAAGCCAACAGAAAAACTGGAACTCTTTGAAGTGTTTGTGCGCTCCAAGCGCGGTCTGGATCACAAGCATGTCGGTAGCCTGCACGCTGAAGATCAGGAGCAGGCGCTTGAATATGCTCGCGACTGCTACACCCGTCGTAGCGAAGGCGTGAGCATTTGGGTCGTCAAATCCAGCGACATCTGCGCCTCGCAGGAAGACGATGCGGATTGCTTCTATGATCCGAGCGATGACAAGCCGTACCGTCATGCGACTTATTACGTTCTGCCCGATCCCGTCAACAACATGTAATCGGAGGAAACCGTAATGAGTGATGCAATCAAAGCGGCAACGCTGGAATACGCAACCCGTCTGGGTGACGATTCTGTTGTACTGGGCCACCGTATTTCCGAGTGGGTCAGCTACGGGCCTTTCCTTGAAGAAGATATTGCCTACGCCAACGTAGCGCTGGATTACATTGGCCGTGCACGCATGTTCTATACCTATGCGGCCGAGCTGGCTGACGATGGCCGTACTGAAGATGACTACGCTTACATGCGCAGTGATCGCGATTATCGCAACCTGTTGCTGCTGGAAATGCCGAAAGGTGATTTCGCTTACTCACAGGTGCGTCAGCTGTTTGCTGATGTGTACTACGCCTTGTTATTGCCCCAGCTGGAACAGTCCAAAGACGAAACTCTGGCTGCAATTGCTGCCAAGGGCGTCAAGGAAACCAAATACCACCTGCGTCGCAGCCGTGACTGGGTGCTGCGTTTGGGGGATGGGACTGAAGAAAGTCACAAGCGCACACAGAAGGCAGTTGATGCGCTCTGGGGCTATACCCACGAAATGTTCGACATGGATGAAACCGAGCAGCTGCTTGCAGATGCCGGTATCGGTGTCGACGTTGCCAAGCTGCGCGATCAGTGGCTGGCGATGGTGAGCGATATTCTGACTGAAGCCACGTTGACCGTGCCTGAAGATAGCTGGGCCGTGCGTGGTGGTCGTACCGGATACCACACTGAAAACCTGGGGCACATGCTGACCGAGATGCAGATCGTGCATCGTTCAATGCCCGGTTGTCAGTGGTAAGCACAAGCTGCCAGGAATACGTACCATGAATGAAATATCACTGATGCCAGAAGAGCAGTATCGTCGCTTGCAGCAGCGTAATGCTGCTGATGTGAAGGTGCTGTGGGACCTGCTCGACGAGGTCAAGGACCCGGAAGTGCCGGTGCTGAGTATTTGGGATCTGGGGATATTGCGTGATGTTGAGCGTGAGGGTGAACGTATCGTCGTCACCATCACGCCGACCTACTCGGGCTGCCCGGCGATGAACACCATTACGGATGATGTTGTTGCCGCGCTGCAGGCGGAAGGTTACGCCGACGTTGAGGTGAAAACCAAGCTATCGCCTGCCTGGAGCTCTGAGTGGATGTCACCGGAAGGTCGTCGCAAGTTGCGTGATTACGGCATAGCACCGCCGGAAGACGCCGACATTGATGAAGATGGCCTGACCCCCGATGCGCATGCGCAGTGTCCGCATTGTCGGTCCCGCAATACCCGTCGGATAAGTGAGTTTGGCTCCACCGCTTGTAAGGCGCTGTTTCAGTGCAATGATTGCAACGAGCCTTTTGACTATTTCAAAAAAATATAAGGTGACGCGATGTCTGACACCAATTTCTACACGCTGAAAGTAGCCGATGTGCAACCGGAGACGGACTCGGCGATCAGTGTGACTTTCGATGTGCCGGAAGCGCTGAAAGAGAAGTTCACGTTCATTCAGGGCCAGTTCCTGACCCTGCGTGCGATGATCGACGGTGAAGATGTTCGCCGGTCCTACTCCATCTGCTCGGGCGTGACCGACGGTCACATGCGTGTCGGCATCAAGCGCGTTCAGGGAGGCCAGTTCTCCAACTATGCCAACGATCAGCTCAAGCCCGGTATGGATATTGAAGTAATGCCGCCGCAAGGCAGCTTTTACTCCGAGCTGAACCCCGCTAATGCCAAGAACTACATGTGTATTGCTGCCGGTTCCGGTATTACGCCGATGATTTCAATCATGAAATCCGTGCTGGATATTGAGCCGAACAGCAAGGTCACGTTGATCTACGGTAACCAGCGTTCCAACACCGTGATGTTCAAAGACGAACTCAACTTCGTCAAGAACCGTTACATGGACCGTTTCCAGTGGATCAATATCATGGACTACGAAGACCAGGGGGCTGATCTGCTCAACGGTCGTATTGATAACAAAAAGGGCTATGCGCTGCAGAAGGCCGGCCTGATTGATATCAAGAGCACGGATGAAGCCTTTATCTGTGGTCCGGAGTCGATGATGACTGAAGTCTCTCGTGGTTTCCGTATGGAAGGCTTGAGTGATGATCAGATCCACTATGAGCTGTTCGCCAGCTCCTCCGCCGATGCTCAGGCTACGCTGGAGAAGGCACAGGCGCGTGTGGCTCAGTATGGCGAAGCGAAAACCAGCAAGGTAACGGTTGTTGCTGATGGCCGTTCGGTAATGTTCGATCTGGCAACTGTGGGTCAGAATATTCTCGACGCTGGCATGGATGCAGGTATGGACTTGCCGTATTCCTGCAAGGGCGGTGTGTGCTCAACCTGCAAGTGTAAATTGGTCAAGGGCGAAGTAGAGATGGATATCTCTCACGGTCTTGAGCAGCACGAGATTGAAGCCGGCTACGTGCTTAGCTGTCAGGCGCACCCGATCAGTGACGAAGTGGTTCTGGACTTCGATCAGCGTTGATTACGGCTTGTCTGGTATAGCGATGGTTTGTTTACCATCGTAGTGAAAACGCCCGATGCACTGCATCGGGCGTTTTTGTTTCAAGGCGTTATCAGCGTGGCGGTAACCAAAGTTTGAGGGTGCGGAACCAGTTGAGCGATGCCAGCTGCTCCCTGAGCTGCTCTTCCAGATCGCGCGCGCTCAGGCCGGTGTGATGCAGCAGCTGGTGAATCTGTTCCGAAGCCTTGATGTCGAGGTCAATATACTCAGGGTGGTAGTACAGAATCAGCTCATAATCGGGATTGTCACCCAGGATGCGGCTGATGGTTGCATCCAAATGCTGGCTGATCTCACGTCGGGTCGGCATGACCGGGCAAAAGGCCTCTCCGTGAAATTCTTCGTCATCATAGGTATCGATGTGGAAAATGATATGGCCAATATCATCGAATCGATTCTGCAGCTGACACACCACATTATCACCAATGTAGTGACCTTCCGCGGCGCTTAAGTGAGGTGCCACTTGCAAGTGCATCTCAAGCAGGCCCTGGTTGGCCATATTTCGGCTTTTGAAGCTGTGGACGTTAATCACGCCATCGACACTGAGTACCTGTTCGCGCAGAGCCTGTACCTGCTCCTCAGGCAGTGCGGTATCCACCAGTTCAGTCACGCTTTTGGCGACAAGATCCCAGCCAATTTTACCGACCAGCAGGGCAACCAGTACGGCAGCCAGTGCATCCAGCCACCAGATACCGGCCATGGCACCAGCGACAGCAACCAGCACAACGATGGATGAAAGGGCGTCGGTGCGGCTGTGCCAGGCGTTGGCGATGATCAGGTCGGACTGCAGTGCCTTGCCGACTTTCAGGGTGTAACGGAAAATCCACTCTTTACCAATGATAGACAGGGTTGCCGCAATAAGCGCTGGCCATGTGGGTAATGGCGGTTGTTCGTCGGCAAACAGCAGGCTGATGCTGTCATAGGCCATGGCGGCACCGACAACGATAAGGACCACGCCCAGTGCGACGGTGCCGACGGTTTCGAAGCGTCCGTGCCCCCAGGGATGGTTGGCGTCCGGGGCGCGATGTGACAGCCGTAAAACGGCGACGACCATGAAGTCGGTCAGCAGATCGGAGAACGAGTGTATGCCATCGGCGATCAATGCGCTGGAGTTGGCCATTACACCCACCAGGATTTTGAGCACACCTAATAGCGTATCCAGAATGGCACCGATAATGGTCACCCGTTCTGCCGCTTTGCGCCGCTTGTCTAATTGCTCCTGCATCGGTTGTACACTCCGCTAAAAACAGCGCGCTATCATACCGCTATCTTGATCTCCGGACTAGCGACATGCGCAGAAGTGTGTTTTGGATAAATATAACGGTTTGATTCATAAGGCAAAAAAACTAATGGTCAAATATTGAACAATCTGTGTTCGGCTTAGGTATCATCCGAGCTGAAGCCATTTTGTCATGATATCTTCACAGTGTTATCCACAGTAAATGTGGGTATGAGGGTGTAACGTCGATGCTGCGCGGGTTGGGCGATGTTTCATTGTTCCTGTGGGCGGGATAACTTACCATGCTTGGCTGTTTTGGTGTCGTTTCGGGATCTTTCACATGCAGACTTCATACTTGACGCAATGGATTTTGCCATTGGCGTTGTTCAGTATCATGTTCGGTGTTGGCATGACCCTGAAAGCCGCCGATTTTACCCGGCTGCTGCATGCGCCGCGTGCTGTTATCGTGGGTATGGCGGGCCAATTGTTGCTGTTACCTCTGTTGGGCGCGGTCGTGATCGGGCTGACGGCTTTGCCACCGCTGCTGGCGACAGGCCTGATGATCCTGACGTTTGCTCCGGGAGGTGCAACCTCCAACATGCTGACTCTGTTGGCGCGTGGCGATACGGCATTATCCATAACGCTCACGGCCGTAAGCAGTTTGATCACGCCGTTTACATTGCCTCTGTTGACTCTGCTGGTACTGGAGCAACAGGGGTTGATGGATGTGCTGCCTGATTTTCCGATACTGATTACGATTATGAAAATGTTGGTGGTGACGCTGTTGCCGGTTGGAATCGGTATGCTGGTTGCGGCATGCCGTCCTGGTCTGTGCACGCGTATGCAGCGGCCGGTCAAGCTCTGCTCATTGCTGTTTATGATCGTTATCGTAACGGCGATTGTACTGGCTAACAGGGAGGCCCTGCCGAGTCTGATTAATCAAGTCGGCCCGGTGGCCTTGCTGCTGACGGTGTGTGCATTGGCGGCGGGATATGGGCTGGCACGGGTGGCGGGTCTGCAGGATGCACAGCGTGTGACTCTGGCCATTGAAGTGGGCATTCAGAATGCAGGCACCGCATTGCTGGTCACTGCCGGGCTGCTGCAGAATACCGAAATGTCGGCCAGCGCACTTATTTATGGGGTGGTAATGCAGATACCTGCCGTATTGATCTTGCTGTGGCGTAACCCCGGCGTGCTGCGGCAACCGGTACGGGCATTGCTGCAGCGTTAGCCGGTTGGTTAAGGCTTAGTCGATACCCAGCATTTTGTGTGTTTGCAAGCTGAGTTGCCATTGCGGATGCGCCATGCAGTAATCGATGCAGCGCCGGGTATAGTCATTCTGTAAAGGGCCGTCCATCGGTTGCAGGTAGAAGTGGGTGAAGTCTGCATCGGCAAAGCGTTCAGGCGGGGCCAGGCTCTGTGGATAGACCAGCTTGAGTTCATCGCCATGAGTGATGATGACCTCGCTGCCACTCTTGGGGCTCACGCAGATCCAATCCAGTCCTGCGGGGAGGGGTTTGGTGCCATTGGTTTCGATGGCGACTTCGAAGCCGCGGGCATGCAGTGCATTCACCAGTGCTGCGTCCAGCTGAAGTGCTGGTTCGCCACCCGTGCAGACGACATAGCGGCGACCGCCTGCATCTTGCGGCCAGAAGCTGTCGATGCGCTCGGCCAAGGCTTCAGCATCCTTGAATTTGCCGCCGTTCTGGCCATCGGTACCGATAAAATCGGTATCACAAAAGTCGCAGACAGCTTCAGCACGGTCCTGTTCACGCCCGGACCACAGGTTGCACCCGGTGAAACGGCAGAATACGGAGGCGCGGCCGGTCTGTGCGCCTTCGCCCTGCAAGGTGTAGAAAATTTCTTTGACGCTGTACATGCAAGCTCCTGCTGGTTAAGGCGTCAGTTTATCGGCAAATTGACAATGATCAAGCAGTGCGCGATAAATCCGATACAGGTACTCGGGTATAGGGCTATTAGTTGCCATATACTGGTTTAAACAACATAAGGAAGGAGAGACTAATGGATACGCGTTGGCTGGCTGCTGCGGTATTGGGTGGCGTAATGATGGCTCCGTCGGTATGGGCCGAAGGCGAGAGCCGGGTGATGATCACACCTGATCTGTATTCGTTCAAGGTGATGCATGATGGTACCGAATACGACATTATGCGCAATCAGGATCCTGAGCACCGTATACATTCGCTGTATGAAACGACTTCACGCGGCCTGCCTCAGGCGATGCATCCTTTTGCCCCGCATGCGGTTGAAACACTAGGGGAGCGTGAGTTTATTCACTATATGATGCAGGCGCAGCAGGATGATTCGGTGATGATTGTGGATACCCGAACCATCGGTTGGCATGTGCGTCTGACGATTCCTGGCGCGCGTAATTATCCCTATACCATGATGGATGATGAGGGTGATCGGGAGTGGGCGCTGGATGATTTCGGAGTCACCTCGAATGCCGAGGGAGGATACGATTTCAGCCAAGCGAAAACGTTGGCCATGTTTTGTAACGGTTACTGGTGCGGTCAGACCCCGGCCATGATCCGTAAGTTGCTGGCGCTGGGCTATCCGGCTGAAAAGCTAAAATACTACCGTGGCGGCATGCAGGCATGGACCAGCCTCGGTTTCACCGTCATTGGTGACGGTGCCGAATAACCCGATGTTATTTCGGTGTGAGCCTCAATGCTGAGGCTCACCTCCCAATGTTTCCAGCAACTCCGGTAGCAGCCGCGCATACTCCAGTCCCATGCGGGCCAGCTCCGCATCGCGTGCTGCCAGCACATCTTCCGGTGTGTCGGCATCCAGTTGCTCGCGATATTCATCACTGAGGCGCAGGCGATGCAGGCTCAGGTCTTCATGCAAGACGAAGCGGATCTGTTGCTGCCACTCCAGCGCCAGGCGCTTGACCAGCATGCCGGCGGTGATGTGTGCACTGATTTCGTCACAGAGCAGGTCCTGTCCCTTGGCGCTGATTTTACTGCCTTCGGTCATTGGGTCACGCAGTTCGCACTCATCTTCCAGAACCCAGCCTTGCGGCATCGCTTCACCCTGCAGCCAGGCGGTCATCACCTTGTCGGCTGATATCTGAGTCAGAGGCAGCTTGACCACCAGTGATCCCAGTGCCTGACGCAATTGGTTGAGCAATTCTTCAGCCTGCTTGTGGCTGGAGGCGTTGACCACGATCCAGCCCTGTTGCGGCATCAGTATGGCTTCGATGCTGCGGCGGCGGGTAAAGCTCCGTGGCAGCAGGTCCATGATGACTTCGTCCTTAAGTTGCAGCTTTTCCTTGCGGTAGACCTTGCGTGATTGCTCTGCTTCGATCAGGGCAACCTTGTCATCCAGTTGTTCACGAACGACGCTGGCGGGAATAATACGCTCCTCCTGGGCCAAATTGACGAGCAGAAAGCCGTTGCTGCTGAATACCAGCATCTCTTCGGCTTCCTTGACCGGCTGGCTCCAGCCACTGCGGCTCAGCTCCTGACTACCGCAAGGGGTAAAAGGATGCTCGGCAAGTGCCTGTTCAAGATGCTCCTGCGTCAGTTCGGCGGATGGTTCAAAACGGTAAAAAATCAGATTGCGAAACCAGAGCATGGTATCTCCCGGAAAATGAACGGCTGAAAGTGTGTGCTGAGTCGTAGTGCAGGTTAACTATTGGGCGGTAGCTGCAAGTGCCTGCTCAATCGCCTGATCCAGATAATAGCCATAAAAATCAGGTGAGCTGATACCGATCAGTGGTGCTGCCAATGCGTCTCCCTGCATGCTGAGCATCAGTACGCTGGGGAAAAAGCTGATAGCGTAACGACGGGCGAATGCATCGGCGCTTAACCGCTCATTGAGCGGGCCGAGTACATCTCCGGATCCCGGAATCTTCAATTCACGTATGGCCAGCTCAGGGCGTTGCTGATGCTGCAAGGGCAGCAGAAAGTCAGTGCGAACCTGGTCGCAATAGTGGCAATCGGGTTGAGAGAACAGTAGCACGAGCACCTTGGGTGGAGTGTCATTGCTTTTGAGGGCCTCAAAGCCGATAAACCAGGGCAGTTTTTCGGTAGCCTGAAGGTGAGCGCTAAATAGCAGCAATAGGGCGGCGAGCAGTCTCACTGTAGTGATTCCATCAAAGCGGTCAAGTGGTCAACGATATCGTAGGTGTAAAGGTCACGGAAAAAATGGTCGGCATCTTCAATGGTAACCTGCGTCACTTGAGGATTGTCGACGTTGGCCATGGCACTGCTGACATCCGGAACGGTTGTGTCGGCCGAGCCGGCAATTACCAAGGTTGGTAACGGGGTGGTAAGCAGGTTTGGGGTATGCATGCGAGGTTCATCAGCGTAATAGCTGAGTATTGCAGCAGGTGATGCCTGTGTCTGCGGGCAATACAGGAAATCGACTGGCTGCATCATGGGTGTGTTGTTGGAGCGAGCCTGTTCGGCTGCTGCCAGCAACGGTGCCAGACTGTGGCCGTAGCGCGTTTCATATTGTGCCGTTTCGCGGGCGTAGTTCCATGTCATCGGTGCCAGTAGAACCTGTGCCTTGATTAATGCCGGAAGCGGGCGTGTCGCATCTGTATACCAGGCAGTCTGGTTGCCTCCGCGGGAATGGCCCAGCAGCACAACGCTGTTACTGCCTTGCTCTTCAAGCCAGTTAACCCATTGACCAATCTCGCCCACGGCATCGGTATGTTGATGTGTATGGGGTGTGTCGCAGGCATACCGGCCTTTGCGGTGATCAATACCCAGGCTCAGGTTGATTGCCAGGCTGTTGAATCCGGCTTCAGTCAGTGCTTCTTGTAGGGCCTCAACAAGCTCCATGCCGTTGTGGCCCAGGGTGCCGTGGGTGATCAGAACCGTTGTGGTATCGGTTGAGTACGGCCCGTCGGCATGCTCAAGGTTGGCGGTGAGCGTCATGCCATGCAGAGAGGTAGTAACCGTTTCGGCATGGGCACCGAACGATCCAAGCAGCAGAATGCATGTAATCAGGTTGCGTAACATGAATATCATCCTCTCGTTGTGATGGCATGATTTTGTACGTTGGTGCCGATTACAGGCCTTCGTAAGCCAGCAGGGCATAGACAGGAATGCCAAGTTCCTGGATACGGGTAGAACCTTGCAGATCGGGCAGGTCGATCAGCGCAGCTGCTTCGACGACTTCAGCACCCAGTGTGTTGATCAGGGTGCAAGCGGCCAGTAGCGTGCCGCCAGTTGCAATCAGGTCATCAAACAGCAAAACACGGTCGCCCTTGGTTACGGCATCGGTCTGCATTTCGACGGCTGAGGTGCCGTATTCCAGAGCATATTCCTGATGAATGGTTTCGCCCGGGAGTTTGCCTTTCTTGCGTACCAGTACCAGCGGCAGGTTCAGCTGGTAGGCCATGATTGCGCCAAACAGGAAGCCGCGTGCGTCAATGCAGGCAATATGGGTAATGTCGCTGTCGAGATAGCGCTGTACAAACGCATCAGAGACCATGTGCATCGCTTTCGGGTCTTTAAAGATCGGGGTTACATCGCGGAATATGACGCCCGGTTCAGGCCAGTCCTGCAGTGAGCGGATGACGGACTTGACGTAAAACTCATCGTAGGACATACAAAATCTCCCAGTTGGGCACTCAATTGATATAACTCAATGCGGCAATGGTGTAATAAGGGTTTAATACAAGCGTTGGGTTACACACTGAGATGGCTATTTCATTGTGCAACTTGGGACGTAGCTTCTATGAGGCTGCGTCCCTTTTTTCTGGCGGGGTCATCCATGCCCGGTCATGAATGCTGTCAGGACGTTATCTGTTCCTGCTCTTGTTTGGGGGTGCTTTCACTTTTTCGTGTTTCACCGGACAAACGGTACATTTCATCCAGGTTGATCAATTCGACTTCTTTACCATCAACGCGCATCAGTTCCATTTTCTGGAAGCGAGTAAAAATACGGCTGACAGTTTCAACAGCAAGGCCGAGGTAATTGCCGATCTCATTGCGTGACATGGACAGGCGGAAATTGGATGCCGAATAGCCCCGTGTCTTGAAACGCTGCGAAAGTTTCAGCAGGAAAGTGGCAACACGCTGTTCGGCGTTTTTCTTGGACAGCAGCAACATCATCTGCTGGTCGTCACGCAATTCCTTACTCATGCTGCGCAGCATCTGACGGCGCAGTTCCGGCAATTGGCCCGACAAATCGTCCAGACGTTCAAACGGAATTTCACAAACCGTAGTGGTCTCCAGTACCTTGGCTGACATCGGGTAGGTCTCGGCATCATAGCCGCTAAGCCCAACCAGCTCTCCCGGGAAGTAGAAGCCGGTGATCTGCTCTTCACCTTCATTGGTCAAGGTGTAGCTTTTGATGGTCCCCGCACGAATGGCATATACCGAGCTGAACTCTTCGCCTTGATGGAACAGGTGTTCGCCTTTTTTCAGTGGACGACTCTTCTCGACAATGTCATCCAGACGGTCGATTTCGGTCAGTTCCAAAGATACTGGTAAGCATAGCGAGCTCAGGCTGCAGGTCTTGCAATGCACCTGAGGCAGGCTGTGCAGCTTTCCTTGATTTTTCCAGTCGGCCATTAAGAGTATCCTTTGATTGGTGAGTCACACGATGGCTATTAGGCGCATTATGTAACATTTACCCTCAAGGGTGAAGCGGCAGGCCCGTGAACCGGGCCTTAACTTTAGATGATGCGGGAAAAGTTGCTGCTTGGTTTCTGTTTGGGAATGTAGATATCAAAAGCCATGCAAATGCGTCGAATGAGCAGACGGCCGGCCGCAGTGACTCGTATCATGTCATTATCCAGCTCGATCAAGCCATCGGCGGCAAATTGCTGTAATTCGGCCTGTTCGGCGCCAAAGTAGGAATCAAATGCAATTGCGAAACGTTTTTCGATCATGGATTTGCTGACTTCAAACTGACAGATCAGGGCAGTGATGACCGCCCGGCGGATGTGATCGTCAGGGTTGAGCATCACGCCACGTTTAACTGCGTGCTGCTGTTGGGCAACGGCCTGACTGTAAGCGGCAATATCATGTTCGTTCTGATAGTACACATCACCGATTTGACTGATGGCTGACACGCCCATGGCGACCAGATCGCAATCGGAATGGGTCGTATAACCCTGGAAGTTACGATGCAGTTTGCCTTCGGCCTGGGCAATGGCCAGCGTATCGTCAGGCTTGGCGAAATGGTCCATGCCGATATAGACATAACCGGCATCCAGCAAGCGGTTAATGCTGTTCTGCAGGATACGCAGCTTTTCTTCGGCGGAGGGTAAATCTTCTGCACGGATATGCTTCTGTGAACGGAAGCGGTCTGGCAGGTGTGCGTAATTGAAGACTGATAAACGGTCAGGACTCATGTCGATCACGGTTTCGAGCGTATCGGCGAAGCTTTGTTCACTCTGATGTGGCAGGCCATAGATCAAGTCCATATTAATTGACTTGAATCCCAAGGTACGAGACCGGTCAAGCACTGCAGCAACCTGCTCGGTTGGCTGGATGCGGTTGACGGCTTGCTGTACCAAAGGATTGACGTCCTGTACCCCCAGGCTGATACGGTTGAAGCCAATCTCGCGGAGCACGGCAAGGGTGTCGTCACCGGCTTCACGGGGATCTATTTCGATCGAGTAATCGCCCTTGTCATCATCACGCAGGTTGAAGTTGTTACGCAGGGCCTGCATCAGCTCACGCATCTGTTCATCGCTGATGAAGGTCGGCGTACCACCGCCCCAATGCAACTGGTTCACGGTGCGTTCATCACGGTACCAAGTGGACAGTTGTGCCATCTCCTGATACAGCGTATCCAAATAGGGCTGTGCCTTTTTGCGATTGCGGGTGATGACCTTATTGCAGGCACAGTAGTAGCAGACATGTGCACAGAAAGGGATATGCACATACAGTGACAGGGGCGCACTATGGTCTGCGCTGTCACGACCGGCGTTGATCAGCTGGTCGGCCGTGAGTTCGGAGTCGAACTGAATGGCCGTTGGATAGGAAGTGTAGCGTGGGCCTGAAAGATCGTAACGGCGGATAAGTTCCAGATCCCAGCTGACGTTGCTCTGATGAGTCACTACTACACCTCTCGGATAATGATCGAAAGATTTATTATAGGGGCAGTGGGGGTATGTGGTGGTTGATGAATATCAAGCGTGTTGCAACCATAATGGCCACGGCAGGGTTGCGATACCAAACAGGATGACAATTGCACCGGCTGTACGGCGGGTACCCTTGTGTTGCAGCAGTTGGCGCAGCTGGCGTGCCAGCAGTGCGGTAGTAAGCATTGCGGGCAATGTGCCCAGACCAAACAGTGCCATCAGGGCTGCGCTGGTGGCGGGTGTGCTGCCAACGCTTCCTGTCCAGAGCAGGGTGGTATACACCAGACCGCAGGGTAGCCAGCCCCAGAGTCCGCCCAGTGCAAGTGACTTGGGCAGTGTGTCTGCTGGCAGCAGATAGCGACTGGCGGGCTGGATGCGGCGCCAGAAGACACCGCCGATGCGCTCAAGGTAAGCGGCCCCTCGCCACCAGCCTGCGATGTACAGACCCATGATGACCATGATCAGTGCGGCAAAGCTGCGCAGAATAAGAGTCAGATCGGGGTTGTTGAACAGGGTGCTGCCCAGTTGGCCAACTATAAAGCCAGCTATGGCATAGCTGATAATGCGGCCGGTATTAAATGCTACCAGCAATGGTAGCCCTTTTTGACCGGCCGCACTGCTGCTCATGGCAACACTACCGGCGATGCCGCCACACATGCCAATGCAGTGGGTGCTGCCAGCCAGACCGAATAGCAGGGCTGACACGACGAGGGTCGGCTCCATCAGGAATGCTTGTCCTTGCCTTCGTCTTTTTTAATACGGGCATCATCCGGGATAAGTGCGTCATCGTCGTCAAACAGGATGCGGTGTGCCGGTGACTCCAGATCGTCGAACTGTCCCTGCTTGACGCTCCAGAAGAAAGCCCAGGTGGCGACACCTGCCAGAATGATCGCCAGCGGAATAAGTAGATAAAGAATATCCATGAACTACTCCTTGAGCGTGCGGCGAATGCGGGGCGGACGTGACAGTCGCATGGCATTGCCGACCACGATAAGTGAACTGGCTGACATGCCAACGGCCGCCATATAGGGTGCGATGAAGCCCAGAGCGGCCAATGGTAATGCAACCAGGTTGTACAGCAGCGCCCACGCCAGGTTTTCCCGGATGACGGTGCGCGTTTTGCGGGCCACCAGCAGTGCCAGTGCCAAGCGCTCAAGCTCACTTGAGATCAATACCGCATCGGCGCTGGTTTTGGCCAGATCGGTCGCAGATCCCATGGCGATCGAGGTGCGCGCTCCGGCCAGTACGGGAATGTCGTTGATGCCATCGCCAACCATGATAACGCTGGCACCTTCGGCTTGTAACGAGTTGATATAGCTTAACTTTTCGTCGGGTGAAACACCCTGTCGTACAGTATCAATACCCAGTTCGGCGGCAACACGGGCCGCTGCGGAGGAATCGTCACCGGTCAGCATGCCGACCTGTAGCCCCAGGCGCTTTAGTGTATTGACGGTGATGCGGGCATCTTGGCGAACCTGATCATCCAGTGCAAACCAGGCCAGTGCTCCGTCAGAGTCCGCGAGCAGCAGCCATTGCAGATGGTCGTCAGGCTGGAGGGGAGGCTGGTCAGTGTATAGCTCAGCGGCATAGGCAGGCTTGCCGATGCGGTAGCGTATACCATCAATTTCACCTTCGACCCCGGCATTGACCTGCACGCGGATGTTGTCAGCCGGATGCGTAAAGTAGGCGTGGAACGCTTTCGCAATGGGATGCTCTGAGGCCTGTTCCAGTGCAGCGGCGATGGCGTAAGGGTTAAGGTTATTCAGCTCGCGGGCAGGTTGCATGCGTTGAATGCTTAGATTGCCTTCGGTAAGAGTACCGGTCTTGTCGAAAATGACATGGGTCGCACTGGCCAAACCTTCCAATACATGTCCGCGGGTGATCAGCAGTCCTTGCTGTCTGAGTGTGCCGGTCGCAGCTGTCAGCGCGGTGGGGGTTGCCAGTGACAATGCGCAGGGACAGGTAACCACCAGAACTGACAGGGTAACCCAGAAGGCGTCGGCCGGTGAGACCAGGTACCAGCCGGTAGCGACGGTCGCTGAAGTTAGCAAAACGGCCAAGACAAAATAGCGTGCGACCCGGTCGGCAAGGCGTGCCGTCATCGGTTTTTCAGCATGCGCGCGGTCCAGCAGGCCGACGATAGCGGACAGGCGGGTGTTAACGCCTACTTCGCTGATGCGGACCTGAAGTGGATGTTCGACATTGATGGTGCCGCCAACCACGGTATCGCCCGGTTGTTTGCTGAGGGGAAGGTACTCGCCGGTCAGCGCCGATTCGTCGACAGAGCTGGTGCCGTCGATGATTACGCCATCGGCGGGTAAAGTATGGCCGGGTCGCACCAGGACAATATCGCCCGGTTTCAGTTCGGCAGCAGGCAGCATCCGTTCCTGTCCGTTTTCCAGCACGGTAGCACTGGTGGGCAGCAGGTCCAGCAGGGCGTTGCCGGCGCGTCCGGTGCGGTGGCGTGCCTGCATCTCCACATAGCGACCGATCAGCAGGAAAAAGGTGAACATGGTTACAGAGTCATAATACACCTCGCCGGTGGTCATGACCGTAGCCCAGATACTGGCCAGGTAGGCACCGCCAATGGCGATTGAAACGGGTACATCCATGCTCAGATGTCGACTGCGGATATCGCGCACCGCAGCAACAAAGAAGGGGCGTGCGGCGTAGAAAACGACCGGAGTCGTGATAATCAAACTGCTCCAGCGAATGAATTCGACGAAGCGTGCTTCCATGTCTTGCAGGGCACCGGCATACAGTGCAATGGCCATCATCATGACCTGCATCATGCCGACGCCGGCAATGCCCAGGCGCCGGATAGCCCGTTTCTGCTCTTGCTCGAGCAGCTGCTCTTCCTTGTTGGGGTGGAATGGGTGAGCCTTGTACCCGATGCGGCTGACTTCGGCAAACAGGGTGCTCAGCTTACAGGTGTCGGGATTCCAGATAAGGTGGGCGCGGTGGTTGCTCAGGTTGACGCTGAACTGCTCGACGCCTGCCTGGTTGCTGAGGTGATGCTCCAGCAACCAGATGCAGGCAGCGCAGGTGATTCCTTCAATGACCAGTGTGGCTTCTGCTTTGTCCGTACCCAATTTGCGTACAAAACCGGCCTGGACAGCACTTGAGTCGTACATGGCCAATTCGTCGGCATGCACGGCGTCGGCGGTCCGGGTGTCGAGACTCGGCGCGGTATTGTCGCGATGGCGGTAGAAGTTATCCAGGCCGCCATCAACTATTGTTTGCGCAACGGCCTGGCAGCCGGGACAGCACATGGGTTGGGCATTACCATCAATGATGGTGGTGTAATCAGTGCCCGCAGGCACAGGGAGGCCGCAGTGGAAGCATGCAAGCCGTTCCGGCGCCCGCAACACGGTCATATCAAGGCTCACTGTGGAATCAGAGAGTAGCTGAGCTGCTCGTTATAGGGGGGCAGTATTTCCTGACGCAACTGCCAGCTCTCATCGGTAGGTGACAGTGACAGGAAGCGTCTGCCGCTGATCATTCCTTCCAGGCTACCGACGTAGAGACCCTTACCGTCCACGCTGCGCAGTGTCAGGATCTGGTCATACTTCTGGTGAGTCGGGTGAATGATATTCAGGTGCAGTTCGGTCGGGTAGGTCTTGATGGCACCACTCAGGCTCAAGTTGATATCGCCGGTCAGCGTATCCAGACGCAATGCGCCCATCAATTCAAGCTGTTGGGCCATGTCAGCCTTGGATGTATCGATATTCATCCCACGTGCGATCTTGTAATAGTCTTCCTTAACCACGCCGTCGCTGGTTGTGATGGCAACATAGATAAAGATGCTGGCATAGATGAAGACCGCAATCAAAGGTGCCAGGATAAACCAGAGCCAGGGTTGCTTGAACCAGGGAGCCGGGGTGTTTGCGTGTGTGTTCATGACACTCCTTACATAAAGAGACGGCCAGAAAAAAACCTGGCCGTCATTCTAACCGATATTAACGGTTTCAGGGACTATCGCTGAGGTATAGGACCAAGGAAACGACTTTCAGTTTCAATGCTTATTTCGGATTTATCCTCGGCCTGCACTTTGAACAGGATGGTCGAATTGGGTGCGGATAATTGCTCGGGTGCAATCTGCAGGCGTATGGGGTACGTCAGCAACTCGCCTGCGGCAATGGTGATCTGTGGATCATTGATCATCTCTAGCCCGTCGAGGCCAGAAATCGAGATGGTGTAGTTATGCTCGACCTGCTCTTTGTTGGCTACTTTGAGCGTGTAAACATTCTCAATCTTGCCGGATGGTGTGTTGGTATACAGTTGCCCACGGTCGCGGATGATATCAACTTCCAGTGGCACGCGGTCGGTAATCGCCCATGCAAACGCAGCGAACATCACCAGCAGCGCGGCAAAGTAGCCGATCAGGCGCGGGCGCAGAAGCTTGGTTTCCTTGCCGCTTAACGCATGTTCAGTGGTGTAACGTACCAATCCTGGTGCATAACCCATGCGTTTCATCATGTCATCACAGGCGTCGACACAAGCGCCGCAAGCAACGCATTCGTACTGCAGGCCGTCGCGGATGTCGATGCCAACAGGGCAGACGTGTACGCAGGCATAGCAGTCAATGCAGTCGCCCAGTCCAGAGGCGTCCTTATCGACATTTTTCTTACGACTACCGCGCGGTTCGCCACGAGCTTCGTCATATGAAATAACCAGTGTGTCCTGGTCGAACATTACGCTTTGGAAACGAGCGTATGGACACATGTAAATGCAAACCTGTTCGCGCAGCCAGCCGGCATTGCCATATGTGGCAACGGTAAAGAAGGCGAGCCACCAGGTTTCCCAGGGGCCGAGATCCCAGGCCATGATGTCGGGTATCAATTCACGAATGGGCGAGAAGTAGCCTACAAATGCAACCCCAGATGCGGCGGCGATGGCGAGCCAGAGAGTGTGCTTGGCGGTTTTGCGGAGCGCCTTTTCGGCGTTCATGGGTTGTTTGTCCTGGCGCATGCGCTTGTTGCGATCACCTTCGGTAATGCGCTCGGCCCAGATGAACAGCCAAGTCCAGACAAACTGCGGGCAGGCGTAACCACACCAGAGACGGCCTGCAAAAACGGTCACAAAGAACAGTGTGAAGGCAAGGATGATCAGCAGCCAAGATAGCAACATGAAGTCCTGAGGCCAGAAGGTCATACCGAAAATATGGAACTGACGGTTGGGCAGGTCAAACAGTATTGCCTGGCGTCCGTCGTATTGAATCCAGGAGGCGCCGTAGAACATTGCCAGCATCAGGAAGCCGGAAATGATACGGAAATTTTTGAACAGGCCTTTATAAAACTTGACGTAAATATGTTCGCGCTTGGCATAGAGGTTGTAGGCCTCTGCCTCCTGCTTACCCGATTTTTTGGGGGTTACGTCCTTTACCGGTATCTGATTCATGCCAGTACCTACAGCTGGTTGCGTCGACAGGTCAATCCCAAACGTATTAGGAATGCTGAATATTATACTAGTGCGACAACAAAAAAGGCGACATGACTTGCATCATGTCGCCTTTTGTTCAGCCAGAATAACTTATTTGTTAGACAGGCTGTAGACGTAGGCAGTGATCAAGTGGATCTTGTCTTCAGACAGCAGATCTTTCTGGGCAGGCATTACACCTGCACGGCCAGCACGAATAGTGTGTGCAATCTGCTTGAAAGAGCCGCCATACAGCCAGATATCGTCGGTCAGGTTCGGTGCGCCCAAGGCATGCATGCCCTTGGCGTCCTGGCCATGACACGCTGTACACAATGCCTGGAACTGCTTTTCACCATTGCTGATATCGGTACCCGGGATGGCTTCCTGGCCACTCAGAGTCATGACATAGCTGGAAACGTCACGTACGCCATCTTCACCCAGTACGGCGCTCCATGCAGGCATGCCACCGTTACGACCGTTGACCAGCGTCTGCTTGATGGTGGCCGGTTCGCCGCCATACAGCCAGTCGTTGTCAGTCAGATTGGGAAAGCCAATTGCGCCGGTGCCGGCAGCGCCATGGCAGACAGAACAGTTGTTGGCGAACATGCGCTGGCCCATTTTCAGGCCGGCGGCATTTTCAGGCTTCTGCAGGTCTTCAACGGAGAGAGTGGCATACTGCGCGAATACCGGGCGGTAAACCTCCTCGGCGTGCTGCATTTCCTGCTCCCACTGATTGGCAGATGTCCAACCCAGCAGACCTTTGAAGTTACCCAGACCCGGGTACAACATCAGGTAGCCCAGACCGAAGATGACGGTTGCTACGAACATGTAGAACCACCACTGCGGCAGCGGGTTGTCGAACTCCTCGATACCGTCATAGACATGACCGACGGTTTCTTCAGTCGTTTCCTTGAACTTTTCACCCTTGCGAGTAGCAAAGAGTAGCCATGCGCAGCCTAAAATGACTGCCAGGGTAATCACCGTTACCCATGCGCTCCAGAAAGCACTCATTTGTCGTCTCTCCTGTTATGGGGCTCGTTCTGGTCTGTTTGCTCACCCGTTTCCTTCTCTTCATCCGCGAAGGGGAGGTTGGATGCCTCATCAAACCCCTTCTTGTTGCCGGGTAGTAATACCCAGGCGAAGAGGCCGATGAAGGTGATCAGCATAATGACCGGAATGTAAGGACCATAAACCTCGTAACTCACTGAAAATTACCGCTTGTTTGTGTAAACAGAGTGCGTTTTACCCAGTGACTGCAGGTAGGCGACCAGAGCATCAATCTCGGTCTTACCCTGGACGTCGTCACGGGCGGTGCTGATCTGTTCATCGGTGTACGGTACGCCCAGCTTGCGCAGAGCTGTCATCTTCGCTGCCGTATCCTTGCCGCTCAGCTTGTTGTCAAACAGCCAAGGATAGGATGGCATCTTGGATGCAGGGACAACGTCACGCGGGTTGTACAGGTGCGCTTTCTGCCAGTCGTCGGAGTAACGCTCGCCGACACGGGCCAAGTCAGGACCGGTACGCTTTGAACCCCACAGGAACGGGTGCTCCCATACGTGCTCGTTAGCGGTCGAGTAGTGACCGTAACGCTCGGTTTCAGCACGGAACGGGCGGATCATCTGGGTGTGACATACATGACAGCCTTCACGGATGTAGATGTCACGCCCTTCCAGTTCCAGTGCGTCATAGGTGCGCAGTCCTTCGATCGGCTTGGTAGTCGAGCTCTGGAAGAACAACGGCACAATTTCTGCCAGGCCACCACCGCTGATCACGATAATGATCAGCAGGATCATGAGGCCGATATTCTTTTCAATCGTATCGTGTTTGATCATTGCTATCTGCTCCTCGTCTCAATCAGGCCGCTTGGGCAGCAGGTTCAGCAGCCTTGACGGTGCTGCCACTGCGTACGGTCTGCCAAACGTTGAAGGCCATCAGCAGCATACCGGTCAGGAAGAACATGCCGCCGATCCAGCGCACCAGGTAACCCGGGTGGCTTGCTTCCAGCGCTTCGACGAAGCTGTAGGTCAGAGTGCCGTCCTGGTTAACTGCACGCCACATCAGACCCTGCAGAATGCCGTTGACCCACATGGAGCAGATGTACAGCACGGTACCGATTGTTGCCAGCCAGAAGTGCGTGTTGATCAAGCCAACGGAGTACATCTGTACCTTGCCGAACAGTTTCGGAATCATGTGGTACACCGCACCGATAGAGATCATCGCAACCCAGCCCAAAGCGCCGGCGTGTACGTGGCCAACAGTCCAGTCAGTATTGTGCGACAGCGCGTTGACAGTCTTGATCGACATCATCGGGCCTTCGAAAGTGGACATGCCGTAGAACGACAGGGATACCACCAGGAAGCGCAGAACCGGGTCGGTGCGCAGTTTGTGCCACGCGCCAGACAGGGTCATCATACCGTTGATCATGCCGCCCCAAGAAGGTGCCAGCAGAACCAGAGACATTACCATGGCGACCGACTGGGTCCAGTCAGGCAGCGCAGAGTAGTGCAGGTGATGGCCACCAGCCCACATGTAGGTCGCGATCAGCGCCCAGAAGTGGACGATAGACAGACGGTACGAGTAGATCGGACGCTCGGCCTGCTTGGGTACGAAGTAGTACATCATGCCCAGGAAGCCGGCAGTCAGGAAGAAACCTACTGCGTTATGTCCATACCACCACTGAACCATTGCATCCACCGCACCCGGGTAAATCGAGTAGGATTTGGTCAAAGTGACCGGGATGACCAGGCTGTTGACGATGTGCAGAACGGCAACCGTAATGATGAACGCCATGTAGAACCAGTTACCCACATAAATGTGGGAGGTCTTGCGGTTCTTGACAGTGCCCAGGAAGACGATGGCATAGCTGACCCACACAACGGCGAGCAGAATGTCGATCGGCCATTCCAGTTCGGCATATTCCTTGGAGGAAGTCAGACCCATGGGTAGGGTTACAACTGCTGCCAGAATAACGGCTTGCCAGCCCCAGAAGGTGAATGCCGCCAGGCCGTCGGAGAACAGACGGGTCTGACAGGTACGCTGAACGACATAGTAGGAAGTCGAAAACAGCGCACAGCCACCAAACGCAAAAATAACCGCGTTGGTGTGTAACGGACGAATACGTCCGTAGGTTAACCAAGGTATATCAAAGTTCAGTGCAGGCCACACCAGCTGGGCGGCGATCAGTACGCCAACGCCCATACCGACGATGCCCCAGACCACCGTCATGATGGCGAACTGGCGCACGACTTTGTAGTTGTAAGTCGGGTGTTCAGTTGCAGTGCTCATGTCAGGCTCTCATCAACAAGCTAATAGTAGTAAGAAGAGTTCCACCGGCAATTATCTGGGAATACCCACGGTATTTCAATGTGATGGAACCTTTAACTGTGGTTTATTGTCGCAGGACAATTTCAAACGTCTCAATTTAGTGAATTTCCGCCGGGATTTACTAACTGCATGAATTAAAAAGGCTTAAATAGCTATTAATAGATGGTCGAGTGTGCGTCTTCATTGCGAATGTGATGTTTCTGCGGTTTTTAGGCGTGTAGGTAAATTTGTTTACAGTAGTTAGTTGATATGGATCAAGTCGTGTTTTTGAGGCTTTTTGATGGTGGTTTGGCCTTTTGTACGGTTGTTATTAGACCAATGGATTACTATAGTGCGCGCATATTCGAGGAGACCGTATGACCGATCTGAATACACTGTTGCTGCATTGCCGTTCTGGATTTGAAAAAGAGTGTGCGGCCGAAATTACCGCCCGCTGTGCCGAAGCTGGCATCTATGGTTATCCTCAGTTCGAGCCGTCACAAGCCTATGTGCTGTTCATCTGCTATGAGGCCAATGGCGCGCTGGCGGCGATGCGTACACTCCGGTTCCGCTCGTTGGTGTTTGCCCGTCAGTGGTGTGCGTGTTTGTCGCGCCTGGATGATCTTCCGGCTCATGATCGTATCACGCCCATTGCAGGACACGTCGCCGGTTTGCCGCAGTCCAGCGAGCTGATGGTTGAAGTGGCGGACACCACGGAAGGGCGTGAATTGCATGGCTTTGCCCGCAAATTCGGTTCCGCCCTGGCTCAGTCCTTGCGTCGGGATGGTTTGCTATTGCCGCGCAAGCAGCGTGCCGAGTGGCGGTTGCAGTTATTTGTTCTTGATGGGCGTACCTGTTGGTTGGGCGTTGCCCGTATCGACAACAGTTCACCATGGCCAATGGGTATCCTGCGGTTGAAGTTTCCCCAGCAGGCACCGAGCCGCTCCACGCTTAAACTTGAAGAAGCCTGGCACTATTTCATTCCGGTGCGGCGCAAGGATGAGTTCCTGTCCGGCGGTATGACGGCTGTGGATCTTGGTGCTGCGCCAGGTGGGTGGACATGGCAGCTGGTCAAGCAGCACATGTTTGTCATAGCGGTTGATAACGGTCCGATGAATGCAGATTTGATGGAGTCCGGGCAAGTGGAGCACCGCCGTGAGGATGCGTTCACATTTGCGCCACCGAAGCCTGTTGACTGGATGGTGTGTGATATCGTTGATAAGCCGGCCAGGGTTACGGAGTTGATGTTGCAGTGGGCACTCAACGGCTGGTGCCGGAATGCCATGTTCAATTTGAAGCTGCCAATGAAGCAGCGCTTCGATGAAGTCGAGCGCTGCCTTGAATATCTGCAGCGCGAACTGGCTGCGGCTGGCATTGGTTATCGCCTGGATGCTCGTCAGCTGTATCATGATCGTGAAGAGATCACCTGCTGGCTGTCATTGAATCAGGCCGGCTAGTTAATGCGCAAAGACGGTGATTTTCTCTTCACTTTCCAGCATTGGAGTGATGTGATCCATCATGTCTCTGCGTTCTTCCGAGGTGTACCAGCGCTGCCAGTCAAGCTCGCTACGATATGTGGCGAGAATGACGCGATGGTCGGGGTCTGCAGTGTCGTACAGGGCTTCTCCCGAGATGAACCCCGGTGCCTGCATGGCTTTTTGCAGGGTTTCACGGGACGCACGCTCGTAGTGTTCGTAGAGTTCGGCAGCAACATGGCGCTCGATCAGTACACGAATCATTGGCTTACTCCTTGAGAGATGGTCTCTATATCAGGATAATTGCTTTCTGGAAGGTCGCAAGTCTGTATGTGTGATGCAGACATGAATGTTTCAACCCAATCGTGTGGTCGGGAGGGTCATATACCCGCATGAATAAAACCGGTATAGATCAGACGCTGGATGCCACCGGGTTACTATGCCCCGAGCCTGTTATGATGTTGCATAACACGGTTCGCGAGATGTCCGCGGGCGATGTGTTGCAGGTGATTGCAACAGATCCTTCGACGCAGCGTGATATTCCCAAGTTTTGTACGTTCTTGGGACACGAGCTGGTTGATCAGCGGGTGCTGGACAATCAGACCTATGAGTATCTTATTCGCAAGGGAGCTGGCTGAGTGTCAGATCTGATCAATATGCAGCAAACGGTTGAATCGTTGCTGCAGGAGTGTGAACACAAACTGTCCGCTGCGGAAAAGCGGAGTGTGGCAGTAACCGGGACAACAGAGAGTCAAACAGTGAACCAAACTGCCAATAGTAAAAATCGCTCTAAAAACCGTGCAGCCAATCAGGCCGCGCTGGAACAGCTGGTCGAGGCGTATCCGCAGACTTTCAGTCGTGACAATGTGCGCCCGCTCAAAATCGGTATCCAGGAGGACCTGATTGCCGACGAGAAGCTGGCGCGTAATCGCATCAAACGAGCGCTGGCTACATATGTGCGTTCGTTGGCCTATCTGCGCAGCGTTCAGGAAGGTGCTGAACGTATCGACCTCAAGGGCGAAGCTTCAGGCGTTGTGAGTGCAAGTGAAGCTGAACATGCGCAGGGTCGTGTGAAAGAGATCCAGGCGCAGCGTCGTGAGCTGCAGAAGCAGAAGCGCGAAGAGGAACAGCAGCAGCGCAAGAACGAAAAGGACGTTCGTCTGAATCGCAAGCTGGAAGCGCTGGTTAACCTCAAGGGTCGTTAATCCTTGAAATTCGGCTGCTTAGCCTCTATTTATCCAGTACCCGATGGATAGAGGCTCTCATTATGAATGATATGTTGCACCTGTCTTGTCCGAGTTGTCTGGCAACCAATCGTGTTGCGCCGTCTCGGCTTGAACAGTCGCCCCAGTGTGGGCGCTGCCAATCTCAGTTGTTTACGGCAATGCCAATCGAAGCCGATACGGCAACGTTTGAGCGTGTTGTTGCCAATACGGATATACCGATCCTGGTAGACTTTTGGGCACCGTGGTGTGGTCCCTGTAAAGTGATGGCGCCGGTATTTGCTCAGGCAGCAGCACAGCTTGAGCCTGAATGTCGTCTACTCAAGGTTAATACCGAAGAAGCCCAATCGTTGTCTGCGCGCTATCAGATACGCAGTATTCCGACCTTGCTCTTGCTGCATCGCGGTCAGGAAATTGCCCGTCAGGCGGGTGCCATGGATCTAAACCGCTTGCGGCAATGGGTTAGGTCGCAGCTCTGAACCCCTTTATCCCTTGAGTGCCGACGGTTGCCCGTGCAGATAGCCTTGGGTGCCGTCGATATTCATCTCCAGAAGCGCCTGCAACTGTGGCTCCCGCTCCACATGTTCAGCGTAGGCATGAATTCCCAAACTGTGCGCCACACTGATCAAGCTGCTGACGAAGAAGCGATCTTCATCGCTTTGATCAAGCTGTCGTATCAGTGAGCCGTCGATTTTCAGATAATCGGGTTTCAGGGCATACAGGTAGCTGAAACCGTTTGGGTGGGTGCCGAAGTTGTCTACGCCGAAGGTAACACTCAGTCTGGCGAGCGCGCGGCGCAGTGCCTGGATGCTCTCCAGGTGGGTCAGGATGGCGGTTTCATTGATTTCAATGCTGATGCGCGCCGTTTCACCGCTGTTGGCAAGGGTGTCGAGTAGCCACTCGGTGAAGGCCGGCTCGGTCAGCGTCTGGTTGGCAATGTTCAGGCTTAGAGGGGCGGCTTCCGGGTGCTGTTTGAGGTGCTGTACGGCATGTTTGACGATGGCACGATCAATTTTCTCCAGCAGGTTCAGATCGCGGGCCACGCCGAAGAAATCGCCAGCCTGGCAAGGCTCGTTATCCTGATTGAGGATACGGGCAAATACTTCGGCATGAATGCAGTGGCAATGCTGGTCAACCAGGCTTTGCTGCTGCAGAAAAAGCTGTTCGTTGCTAATGGCGCTGGCAACGTGCTGTTGCCATTGCTCAGACCAGCCTTGTTGGTGCTGGTGTGTCTGGTACAGAGCGATGGGATATGTGCGGTTCTGCTCGGCTTCCTGCTGGGCGAGTCGGGCTTGGCTCAGGAGCTCTTCGGCTGTTGTAGGGACATCAGATGATGCAATGCCGATGCTGAGCACATGGCTGATGGGGGTGTCATGCTTGTTCTGTTGCTGTTTAAGGTTGATGGCCTGCTGTAGCAGAGGAGTCAGTAGTAATTGCCAGTCATCCAGGCTGCGGCGCTGTGCCAGCAGTACCAGGTCAGCACCGCCAATACGGCCGATTACATGGGGGCCGAGACTCTGGCTGAGGGTTTGCAGGGTCTGGGCGCAGCTATTGATCAGGTGGTTGGCGATATCCTCACCCAAAGAGTTATTCAGTGCTTGCAGGTCATCCAGGTGGATCATGATCAGAGAAGCGGGGCCGAAATCCTGGCGATACTCCAGGTGTTCTGTGAGTTGGCTCAGGGTAGCGCGGCGGTTGTTCAGTCCGGTCAGGCTGTCGCGATAGGCGGTATTGCGCAGGGACTCGATATTGCGGTTTTGTTCGTCGAACATGTGTTGCACCTGTCGCACCATCAGGTTCATGGCTGTTACAACGCGGCGCAGTTCGCGCGCACGCGGCAGAGTAGGCTGTTCGATGTACTCACGCCTTGAAAGTGCCATGGCTTGATGTTCGACGCCGCTCAGCGGGCGCAGAAGGTGGCGCAGTAGCCAAGAGAGCATTAGAGCTGATAGAGCCGAGAGGCTGACAAACAAGATCAATGCATTGCGTACGCCCTGCCAAAGCATTTCGTAAGCGTAACCGGCACGGCTGCGAACATGAATGCTACCGACCTGTTGCCATTGATAGGCAATCTGACGTGATTTCTCTGGAGGCTTGATCGGTATCAGGTGGATGAACCAGGCGGGAGCGTTGATAGTGGCGGTTGTGTCATAGGCTTTGCTGTAGAGCGTGTTGTTCTGGCCGTCGGTTACTTCTATCTGTTGATAAAGACCGCTGTCGAAAATCGCATTCACGGCTGTCGCAATGGTGGCCTTGTCCTGCTGTTGCATATAGGGAGCCAGATACAGCCCTAAGTGTGTGGCGCTGTCTTCGGCGTGAGACTCAAGCTGGGTAAGCAGGGTGTCGCGCGAGCTGTCCGATAGAATATACAGGGTACTCAGGACCAACCCGAGCAGCACCGCCAGTACCGTTGCGATCAGTTGGTTTGTGAGTGACATCCTAAGGCTCCCTGGAATTGAGATTGATGTGATTGTTTTCTACGCGCGACTGCACGCTGGTCCATGGCTTCAAGCGGTCGGAGGTGCCGACAAGTTCTGCTCGGCGGCCCTTTTTGCTGAGCCAAAGACTGTCACCGTTAAAAGTATAGACGTGTAGAAGGTCGGGGCGCTGATTCGCCGGGCGAATCTCGCCGATCAGGTTGTCGAGCACGACCGGCATAGTGGTCGGGCTGGCGTAATACGTGAGCACCATATGGGCCTGGTTTAACTCCAGTGATTTGACATAGGTTAAGCTCATTTTGTCTTCGGCAACCCCTAGCGCCTTCAGGGTGTAGTACTTGGCAATGGAAAAATCTTCGCAATCGCCGCCATTACTGATCAGAAACTCGACCGGTGTTGCCCAGTAATCCTCCTGCCCCCAATGAACGCGGTCATCAATGAAGCGGACCTGGTTGAAAAATTGATTGACGCGTTCCAGCTTTGCATCCTCCGGTAGTCCGGCTGCATCCCGCAGCAGCTGTTGCCAGGCGTTCAGGCGCTGAGCGGCAGGGTCTCCGTAGGTTTGGCGATAGTTTTCGATCTGTGTGCTATTCAGGCGGAGGCTGCTGATGTCGGCTGCCAGCACATACGCACCCAATGCCACTGCTGCCAGCACTGGAAGGGTGAGCGCATAACGTGCGCGGGCTAAGCGTGAAGCGTGTGCAGACAATTCCATTTTCACTCCGGTGCAGTGGCTCCATCATGGGCCAAAAACCGGATTCCCTCAACTTATGTGTTCATCAATTACCAGGCATCATGCCGCAATCTCCCAATAAACGCTGCCAGGCATCGGTGTGTCGAGTGCGTGCCTCCGTGTAGGCTTGCCACAGGCTGCCATTCTGTGGGCCGAACAGTGCCATAAAGTACTGTTCGACAGCCGGCGTGGTGGGCAGCTGCTCGAGCAATGTCAGCCACTGCTGGCGCCATTGGGTGCCATTGCGGTGTACAGCGGACATCCAGGGCTGCAGCTCTTGGGCGTAATAGCGCTGGAATACGGTACGAATAATGGCGGCTTGCGGGGTGGGTGTGCGATTGAAACAGATCGGGCGTTGATCCAGGCGTGCATGAATGGCGTTTGCGGTTTGGTCCAGTGTCTGGGTCAGCAGGGACAGGCTTTTTAGCCAGCCAGCGCCGAAATCGGACTGATAAAAGCTGGCATAGCTGGTTTCGAGATCGTGGGTCCAGGGCGGTTCAGGCCATTGTGCTTGTTGGCTGATGTTGGCTAGATGGGTGAAGCGTTCAAAGGCAGGCAGCAGGTTGCTGGACTGAGCCAGTGTCTCTGTTGTCAATGGAGCTGCATTGAGGGCGAACTGGGCGCTGATTTCGTCGGCGCTGAAAATGGCGTTGCTGATCACCGAGGGCAAATTGCGGTGTTTTGTTTCCTCAATCTGGCGCAGGCGTTGCAGCAGGTTTTCGGTATCGTCGTTGGCTTCTGTGCGGTCCAGTTCATGGATGCAGTGTCGCAGTCGCGGCAGGAAGCTCAGTTCATAGATCAGGCGCTGCGAGGAGGGTGCCATTACCCCCAGAGAGCTGTTGCGCTCGCCAATCAGCTCCAGCAGGCCGCAGGGGCGTAAATCCAGTACGTCGATCAGGCCTTCGCGCTGTTCGGTCACGGTAAGCTGCTGCAGTCGCTTGGGCGGGTAGGCAGGTAGGGTATGGTTGAACTGCACATCGAAATCATAGTCAATGGCGTTGCTTACCCGCTTGGCGTAATCCTTTAATTGAGCTTCGGGGCCTTCCGCACTACATCCGCTCAGCAGTAAGGCGATGATCAGTAGTATCGATCGCATGGCGCGTGATCCGCATTAGACGTGTCGTTAATAGTACGGCGCCAGCACTTAGACCGATCAGCAAACCATACCAGAGCCCTGCCGCCGTGAGCGGAGCTACTACCCAGTCGGTGAAGGCGAGTATGTAGCCAACGGGCAGGCCGATTAGCCAATAGGCGATGAACACCATAACCAGAGGTATGGCCGTATCCTTGTAGCCACGCAATGCACCGGCCGCACTAACTTGCAGTGCGTCGGAAAACTGGAATACGGCACCGATGCTGATCAGTGTGGCTGCAAGGACGACAATCTCTTCGACGGGGGTGTAGAGCAATGCGATCTGGCGTGCCAGCAGCAGGGAAAGTACGCAGCTGAAGGTGGCAATAAACAGGGTGATGAATATGCCGGTGTTGGCCGCAAAGCGGGCGGCGACCGGGTCGCCACGGCCAACCAATTGACCGACACGTATTGTTAACGCCATGGCGATACTCAGCGGTACCATGAAAATCATGCCGGTGTAGCTAATGGTGATCTGGTTGGCAGCGATAGTGATTTCGCCCTGTGGTGCCAAAATCAGGGCAAGCACACAGAACATGCTGGCTTCGATCAGTAGGGAAAAACCAATCGGAATGCCTAACTTCAGCAGGTGCAATAATTGTGTAAAGGCGGGTGGCTGCCAATTGCTCAGTAATTTCAAAGGCTTGAAGCGGGTGCTTTTCAGTAAGTAAAATATGCCGGTTAATAGCATGACCCACATGACGATGGCAGTGGCATAGCCACAGCCGACACCGCCCAGGGCAGGTAAACCGAATTTGCCGAAAATCAGGATGTAATTCAGCGGGATGTTGCACAGCATGCCCAATACGGCGATGCGCATCACTGGATGGGTTTTGCCGAATCCTTCGCTGAAACTTCTGATGACCTGATAGAACAGGAAGGCGGGGAATCCCCAGCTGATCGCGTCCAGATAGGCCTGAGTTTTGGCCTGCAATGCGGGTGCCAGTTGCAGCTGTGCCAGCAGTGGTTCTGCGTTGCGCAGCAGGACTACCCCGATCAGGCTTAGCAGGGCTGCGACCCAGAATGCCTGGTGCAGAACGCTGCGTGATCGGGCTTCGTCGTTGGCTCCGACCAGATGCGCCACCATGGGTGTGGTTGCCATCAGGACACCGGCAAGTGCGAGGAACACGGGGAGCCAAAGGCTGCTGCCCAGCGCGATGGCGGCAAGGTCTTCGGTGCCGGCGCGGGCGGACATCAGGGTGTCGATAAACCCCATCGCATTTTGGGCCAGCTGTGCCACCATGATGGGCCAGCCGAGCTGTAGCAAATATCGAACTTCTGCGTTGCGTTTCTGGCTTAAACTGAACACGGTGGAATGTTGTACTCTAGCGGGTGTAAATAGGCGGAGAGGCGATGGTGGCGGCATGGATCCCGTGCCGACTGTCATGACTGTTCACTCCTTCAGGCTGCAAGCATAAGCGTGCGGTCATGGGAGTGCAATGCCGACCTGCAACCCTGTGCAGATCTTTGTTTGGAGGTGAAACATGAAACTCAAGGATAGCCGTTTGCTGCGTCAGCAGGCTTACGTTGATGGCCACTGGATAGGCGCGAAAAGTGGCGAGACGTTTGCGGTACTCAATCCGGCTACCGGAGAAGAGATCGCGCAGGTGCCGCTGATGGTCGAAGCAGATGCCGAAGCGGCCGTCATTGCTGCCGAAATTGCGTTCAAGCAGTGGCGAAAGACGACTGCCAAAGAGCGCTCGGCGATCTTGCGTCGATGGTATGAACTGGTACTCGAAAACGCGGACGATCTGGCGTTGTTGATGACGCTAGAGCAGGGTAAGCCTTTGGCTGAGGCTAAAGGCGAGGTGGTCTATGCTGCCAGCTTCATCGAGTGGTTTGCCGAAGAAGGCAAGCGCGCCTACGGTGAAATGGTGCCCACCCATAAGGCCGATGCCCGTATTCTGGTCAGTCGTGAGCCCGTTGGGGTTGTGGCCGCGATTACACCGTGGAACTTCCCGGCAGCGATGATCACGCGCAAGGCGGCCCCGGCGCTGGCGGCGGGTTGTACCTTTGTATGTAAGCCGGCTGAAGATACGCCGTTATCCGCGTTGGCTTTGGCCGAGCTGGCTGAGCGTGCTGGCGTGCCAGCGGGTGTGTTCAATATTATTACCGGTAACCCGAAGGCGCTGGGTGCGGTGCTGACCGGCAGTGATAAAGTGCGCAAGCTGTCGTTTACCGGCTCAACCGGCATCGGCAAATTGCTGATGGCACAGTGTGCTGCAACGGTCAAACGAGTATCGCTGGAGTTGGGTGGCAATGCGCCGTTCATCGTTTTTGATGATGCTGATCTGGAGCGTGCGCTGGATGGGGCTATGGCCTCCAAGTTTCGCAATACGGGGCAAACCTGCGTTTGCACCAACCGCTTTCTGGTGCAGGACGGTATCTATGACCGCTTTGTTGAAGGACTGGCGCAGCGCACGGCGCAATTGAAAGTGGGGTCGGGTCTGGATGCGGATGTACAGCAGGGTCCGCTGATCAATCAGGCTGCCGTGGACAAAATACAGGCGCATGTCGATGATGCCGTCGCTAAGGGGGCAAGCATTGTGTGTGGTGGCAAGCCTCACGTGCTGGGCCGTACCTGGTTTGAACCAACAGTGTTGAGGGACATGACCGCCGATATGTGCGTGGCCCGTGACGAGACGTTTGGTCCGTTGGCACCGGTTTTCCGATTCAGGGATGAGGCGGATGCGATTGAAATGGCCAATGCCACCGATTCCGGATTGGCAGCCTATTTCTATAGTCGTGATCTGGGGCGCTGTTGGCGTGTGTCTGAAGCGCTGGAATATGGAATGGTCGGTATCAATGAAGGGGTTATTTCTACAGAGCTGGCACCCTTCGGCGGCATCAAGACATCCGGCTTGGGGCGTGAAGGTGCGCGCCAGGGGTTGGATGAGTATCTTGAATGCAAATACATGCTGATGGGTGGCATTTAACGTTCGTTAGTAGTCTGTCGGTATGAAAGCGGGGCCTTCGTGGCCCCGTTTTGCTATCGGTATCAGTCCAGACGTTTGCGCACGTAGCTGCCCGGTGCAGGTTCGATCACGCTGTACTCTGCATTACCGTAATCGGCAGGAGCTGCAACTTTTTTGCCGGCGCGGCGGCGAACCCATTCGCTCCAGTGGTTCCACCAGGAGCCTTCCTGGCGCTCGGCGGTTTCCAGCCAAGTGTCAGGGCCCTGTCCTGTAGTGCCCTTGATCCAGAAATTGCGGCGGTTTTTCTTGGCCGGGTTGATAACACCGGCAACATGTCCGCTGGCACCCAGAACGAATTCGGCATTGCTGAACAGGTCCAGTGCCTTGAAGGTACCTTTCCAGGGGGCGATGTGGTCTTCCATGGTGGAGAGGAAGTAGCAGGGCGTCTTGATTTTGCTCAAGTCGACCGGCTCACCGCAGATGGTCATGGCGCCAGGCTGAACCAGCTTGTTTTCCATGTACATGTTGTGGATGTAGTAGGTGTACATGTCGGCCGGCAGGTTGGTCGGGTCGCTGTTCCAGTACAGAATATCGAACGGCGGTGGTGTCTGACCCTTGAGGTAGTTATTTACGACATAAGACCAGATCAGGTCGTTCGAGCGTAGCATGTTGAACGAGGTGGCCAGCTCGCGGCCGTGCAGGATGCCTTCGCTGTTGACCTTGTTTTCCAGGTGCTTGACCTGATACTGGTCGATATACACGCACAGGTCACCTGGATCGCTGAAGTCCAACAGCGTGGTCAGGAAGGTGCAGCTGCCGACAGAGTTGTCCTTGCGATTGGTCATGACCGCCAGTGCCGACGCCATCAAGGTACCGCCGACGCACCAGGACACGGCATTGACCTTGTCCTGACCGCTGATCGCCTTGGTCACGTCGATTGCCTTGAGAATGCCATCACCGACGTAATCATCCCAGTTCAGGTTGCGCTCTTCCTGAGACGGGTTGATCCAGGAGATCAGGTAAACATCCTGTCCCTGTTCCAGGCAGTAGCGAACGAAGGAGTTGTCCGGTTGCAGATCCAGTATGTAGAACTTGTTAATGCTGGGCGGCACGATCAGGGTCGGGCGTTCGTAGGTTTGTTCTGTCAGCGGTTTGTAGTGAATCAGCTGGAAAATATGGTTCTGGAATACCACCGCACCTTCGGTCGTTGCCAGGTTGGTACCCAGCTCGAAGGCATCTTCATCGGTCATCGAGATGCGACCCTTGTCGATGTCGCTCAGCAGGTTCTTGAGGCCATCGACCAGGCTCGCGCCTTTGGTTTCAAGGGCCTGCTGGAGTACTTCGGGGTTGGTCAGCGCGAAGTTGGTGGGTGACAGGGCATCAACATACTGTCGAGTATAGAACTCAAGCTTCTGCTGTTCCTGAGTTGAGAGTTTGGCGTTTTGCGCCATCTCCATAAGCATGCGGGAGGTGAGCAGGTAAGATTGCTTGATGTAGTCGAAAACGGGATTCTTGGACCATTCGTCGCCTTTGAAGCGGCGGTCCCCCGGTGGAGGCTCTGCGACCGGCTGGTCATTGGTGCTCCCGCTGAGCAAGTTGCGCCACAGGCTAAACTGGGCCTGCTGGTAGTCGGCGATGGCGCGAATCCATACACTGGGGTCTTCTAATGAGCGGGTTGCCAATTCAGTCCAGGAGTGGGTGAACTGACGTAAAATATCGTCCCCACCGGTGGCGGAGAACATTTCCAGTACTTTATTTGTTTCGCGGTTTACATAGTTAATGAATTCTTGTGGATCTGTTGCAATGTTGCCGTGTGTGTCCGTCATAGATGCCTGCTTCCAGTCTGCTGTATCAGGGCGTCAGTACCGGCGAATACACGGCTGCCGGCCGCTACGGGCTGATGCCCTGTTCACTACCTGTTGGTTGGCCTGTAGCGCGATAGCCATTTGAGCATAGACGCTTGACGTGGAGGGTTGCAAGCCGTTAAAGGTCGTAGGGCGTGTTTATCCACGTACTCAGCGTACAAGTGTATTCCTGTCATGTTGCATCTTGATGTACAGGCGTTGTCCGCAGGTGGCTGATCGGTAACAATGCTGCGTTAATCTCAACGAAGGGAGAGTGGTTGTGTTGTATCTGGATCTGATGACGACAGAGGGCTGTCATCTATGTGATGAGGCTGCGGCTGTGTTGCAGCAGGTGCTCAGTGTTGGCGAAGCCGAGGTTGATCTGGTCGATATCGTCTATGAAACGGACCTGATGGAGCGTTACGCTACCCGGATACCTGTGCTGGTTGAGCGTGATGGCAGTGCTGAACTGGGCTGGCCATTTGATGCCCAACAGCTGCGTCAGTTCTTGCAGGCACTGACGCAGCGTTGAGGTGTCTTTACTCCTGTTGGCGCAACGCCAGTGTGGCAAATTCCTGTTCACTGAACAGGGCAACGGGCTGGTCAGCCATGCGTTCATAGATTACCCGGAATGACAGCACGTTCTGTACGTAATTGCGGGTCTCATCGTAAGGAATGGTCTCGATCCAGATATCCAGTGGCAGTGTACCTCGTGCATCCAGCCAGCGGCTGACGCGGCTGGGGCCTGCGTTGTAAGCGGCACTGGCATAGGCCAGATTGCCATTGAAGCGTTGTGCCACTTCGCCCAGATAGGCGGTGCCCAGCTGGATGTTGGTATCCGGTTCGGACAGCGCGGCGAGATTGGATAGTGGGATGTCATGGCGCCGCGCGGTCGCACGTGCGGTCGCTGGCATTAACTGCATCAGGCCGCGGGCTCCAACACGGGATTTTGCCCCCATCCAGAAAGCGCTTTCCTGGCGGGTGACGGCCAGTGCCCAGGCGGGGTCAATCGCTTGGGAGTCTGCATGGCGCTGATAGAGTTCCGGGTAGGGGTTGGGGAAGCGTATCAGCATGTCATTCCACTGTTTGCTGCTGATGGCACCACGAATCCCCTGGTGGTACCAGCCCCATTGGCTGACCAGGTGTGCAGCACGGTGGACCTCTTGGGGAGTCATCTCGGCCGTCGCCAAATTCCATTCGGAGCGGGCATCGGAATATCGCTCCAGTGTCAGCAATTCCTGCATGCGGACGAAGGCAGGAGTCTGTGCCAACGTATCGAGTTGTGCCTGCGGGAAGCGGGAGGCGCTGTCATTCAATTGGTAGGGCTTTCCGAGGAACTGTGCGGCCATGAAACCGTAAAAACTGCGCTCTTTGGCCAGTGATATCAGCAAGGCGTCCTGCTGTTTATCCTGCAGGTGGTGGTTTGCAATTGCCTGCCAATAGCGCCAACGATCATTGCTGCGTTCGGTGTCGGGCAAGCTGTCGATCAGCTGGCTGACGGCTGCCCAGTCCTGATCCGTAAGTGCCAGTCGAATGCGCCATTCGGTCAGCTTGGGATACTGTTTGTTTGGGTCCAGTTGAGTGAGTAGTGCGCGGCCTTCCGTATCAGGGAAGCGCTTGGACAACCATACACCCAGGTAAGTCGAGAGCGGTTCCCATTCGCTGCTGGCGATATTCAGGCGTTCCCGGTCACGTATCCAGAGCTGGATGGCGGCTTGCAAGTCACTTCTGGCCAAACGCTTGACGGCCATGTTCAGTAGCGCATCAGCGTTTGTCGTGTCGGCCGTGAGTTGTTCCGGCTGATCCAGCAATGCGCGTGGCTCAAGGTACAGCGCTTGAATGTGCGTTGCCGCAGCCAGGTGTTGCTCGTCCTTAATGAAACGCTTGATGTAAGCGGCCAGACTTTCGCGGCCCCCTATCAATGCGGCGCGGTAGCGTTGCAAGGCGTCGGCGGAGGTGAAATTGTCCGATTTCAGCCAGGCGTCAAACAACGGGTCACAGATGTCCGGTTGTGAGTGGCCGACCGTCCATAGTTGACGCGCCTGTTCCCAGGCGGATGCTGTATTGCTTTGCTGTAACTGGTACTGGCCCTGCAGACACTTGAGTGAGGTATCAGGCTTTTGAATGCGCTCCCAGGCCTGCTGAAATTGATCCCATTGCCCTTGTGTGCCGGTATGTTTGGCCCAGGCAAACAGCAATCGCCCATAGAGCGGGGTATCACTGTTGCGCTGCAGGAAGTCGTTGATGCGGTCATTTGACTGAGTGTCCAGCGTCGAGCGCAGAACCTGATATTCAAGGTAGGGATACAGCGGATATACCCCCAGGGCCTTGTGCAGGGCGGCGCTCACATTGCCGGGCTCTGCTACTGCAGCATCATAACTTTGGATGAATGTCTGGCGGAGATCGACCAGCGATTGGCTGGCCATCGCTTGCGCCGGTAGCGTGAGCAGTGAACCAATCAGCAGAATATTGCGCGGCGTAACCATTAATACCTCAACTTTTTTGCCTGGGGGAGCGTGCTTCCAAGTGTATACCGGCATGGCGGGGAAGATAACCGTTCAGGTACACTAACGGCTGATATTTACAGGACAGGATGCGAGTCTTTATGCCGTTGGTGAAGTTAGAAGGCGTTTCGGTCAGTTTCAGTGCTGCGCCGCTGCTGGATGAGATCGATTTTCAGATCGATCCGGGTGAGCGTATTGCGCTGGTTGGGCTCAATGGTGCCGGTAAATCGACCCTGATGAAACTGGTATCAGGCGAGATTCATGCTGATAGCGGACTGGTATGGCAGGATCCGGCCATCCGTGTCGCTCAGCTGCCCCAGATCTTGCCGGCTGCTGATCAGCGCACGGTGCATGATGTGGTCGCAGGCGGTTTGGCTGAAGTGCTTGCGCTGCGTGAAGCGTTCGATGCTCTGTCTCATCAAACGGATGCGGCATCGTTGCGCAAGATGGAGCATTTGCAGCATCAGCTGGAAGCGCGTGATGGCTGGCATCTGGAGCAGCAGGTGGAAACCGTACTGGATCGCCTCGGACTGGATGCGAATACGCGTATGGCGGATCTTTCCGGTGGTTGGCGTCGACGCGCCGCACTGGGAGCAGCGCTGGTACAGAACCCAGATCTGCTGCTGCTGGACGAGCCGACCAACCATCTGGATATTGAGACCATCGAGTGGCTCGAGCAGATGATGCAAGAGTTCCGTGGTGCCATTCTGTTTGTATCTCATGACCGTGCGCTGGTTGAAAAGCTGGCGACGCGAATTGTCGAGCTGGATCGTGGCAATCTGACCAGTTTTCCGGGCAGTTACAATCGTTATCTTGAGCTGAAAGAGCAGTTGCTTGAAGAAGAGGCGCGTCAGAACGCCGAGTTCGACAAGAAACTGGCGCAGGAAGAGCGTTGGATTCGTCAGGGCATCAAGGCGCGTCGGACCCGCAACGAAGGTCGTGTGCGTGCGCTGGAGAAGATGCGTCGTGAGCGTTCCCAGCGTCGTGAACGTCAGTCATCCGCCAGCTTCGGGTTGGAGGAAGGGCAGCGTTCCGGCAAACTGGTGGCCGAGCTCAAGAACGTGTCCATGACCTATGCCGACAAACCGCTACTGGTGGACTTCTCAATGAAGGTTCAGCGCGGTGATCGTATTGGTTTGATTGGGCCTAATGGTAGCGGTAAAAGTACCCTGCTGAAGATTATTCTTGGTCAGCTGGAGCCTGATGCTGGCGAAGTACGCATGGGCACCAAGCTTGAAGTAGCGTACTTCGATCAGCTTCGTGGTCAGCTCGACATGAACAAGAGCGTGATCGATAACGTGTCCGGTGGTCGTGAAAGCGTTGAAATCAATGGTCAGACGAAACATATCATCGGCTATCTGCAGGACTTTCTGTTCAGTCCCGAACGCGCCAGAACGCCGGTCAAAGCCTTGTCAGGGGGGGAGTGTAACCGCTTGCTGCTGGCACGACTGTTCAGTCAGCCTGCGAACGTGCTGGTACTGGATGAGCCAACCAACGACCTCGACATTGAAACCCTGGAGCTGCTGGAAGATATCCTGCTGAACTTTGACGGTACGATTCTGCTGGTAAGTCATGACCGTCGCTTCCTGGATAATGTGGTTACCAGCTCCATTGTGTTTGAGGGCGGTGCGCAGGTTCGTGAATATGTCGGGGGGTACGAAGACTGGTTGCGTCAGCGTCCGGTGGTGGCCGCGGCGGTCGAGAAGCGCGATGAACGTAAGGGCGAAGTCAAGCCGCAGAAGCGTCAAAGCAAGAAACTGAGTTATAAGCTGCAGCGTGAACTGGACCAGTTGCCTGAGCAGATGGAAGCCGTCGAGCAGTCGCTGGAAGCCCTGCAAGCGGTCGTGGCCGCACCGGATTTTTATGCGGGTGGCCACGAACAGGTTGCTGAAACACTGGCTCAAATGCAGCAGCAGGAACAGCAGCTTGAAACGCTTATGGAGCGCTGGATGGAACTGGAAGCGATGCAGGAGGGGGATTAACCCTCCTCTTTGACTCGAATGGCCAACACATCGCACTTGGCGCCGTGCAGTACGCCATTGGCAGTAGAGCCCAGCAGTAATGCCAGTCCGTGACGACCGTGGCTGCCGACAATAACCAGGTCGGTATTCAGATCTTCGGCGGCGCGGTGAATTTCGGTTTCGGTGTGTCCGGTGACAATAATCTTCTTGTTCACCGGGTAGCCGATATTCTCGGCGTACTCATCGAGCTTGGCGCGGGCATGGTCATCGAGCTGTTCTTGAATGGTGGTCAGGTCCATGGGGACATCACCGCCATAAGCGAAACTGAGGGGCTCTACGACATGGATGAGGTTCAGTTCGGCACCCAGAGCGTTGGCCATCTGCGCTGTTTTAGTGGCTAGCTGGTCGGACTCTTCGGAGAGGTCGAGAGCCAGCAGGATGCGGGTATAGATGCTCATGCGCGTAATCCTTTCTTTGGGTTGCAAAGCAACCTGTGCGACGTGGTGATTCTGTCCTCAGAATAGCACCAACCTTTCCGTGTAGCCCATACCGGCATCAATAAACTGTGTTGTTACAACTGTATGTGATGCATGCATGTCTGCTGGCTGTTACCGGTGATCGGGGCCGGTTATGATGCGCGTCAATATAATAGTCCTGGCTGTAATGAGCCCTGTGAGGAAGTGAAAGTATGGAATGGGTGATTATTGTATTTATCGTGGCCTCACTGGTGGGGTCGGTCATGTGGGTCATGCCCAGCCCCCGTCAGCGCTATCAGGCCGACTTGAGAATGCGTGCTCGGAAATTGGGGATTCAGGTTCAGTTGGCACGCCTTGCGCTGCCGAGGGCGCAGGGTGAAATGGAAGCTGAGACCATCAGTGTGCCCGCCTATCGTTTTGTCAGAACCAATCTCGAGCGTGCCGAGCGTGATGCCTGGATCGGATGGCAGGTACATCGTCTGGCGACACTGAATGATGCCGGGTTGCCTGATGGCTGGAGCTGGATTAAGGGTGCGGAGCGGCTGTCGGCAACTGCGCAGGCGTCGATAATTGAATTGCTGCAGCAATTGCCGGACGATGTTGTCGGGGTCGAGTCCACGCCATTGCATTTGAGTCTGTACTGGCATGAACGTGGCGAATCGGACCGACTGGAGCAACTGCATGCATGGGTGCAGCCGTTGCTCGAAGCTAAAATATAACGTTCAGTCGTTGAGGTAATCGTCCAGAGACTCGGCCAGAGCACCTGAGCCAAAATTGCGTTTGGGTTGGATGCGCTCAATACTGGCTTGAATTTCATCCAGCTTCGGCTGCTTCTGACGCTGAGGTGCAGTGGCTCGGACCAGGACTGCCTTGGCATGTTTGAGGTGGGTGAGTGCAGTATGTTTGTCACCCATTTCGGACAATCGATTGGCTTGATGTTGGTGTGCGTCGGCTACCAGTGATACGTTGAGCCAATAGAGTTCCTGCTGATAGGTGCGGGCAAGTTGTCCGGTCATTTTCCCGGCTTTGGCCATCTGGACGATCAGCTTTTCGGCGAAATTGATGTAAATCTGTGCGCGTTTTACCGCACGATCGCTATTGAAGCGTGATTTGTCAACTTTGGTTCGGTCGCTGGTTTCCTTCAGTTCACTGATTTGGGTCATCAGTTCCGAATCCGGTGCCAGCAGGCTGATTTCTTCTATCAGGGCCATGGCATGCTGGTTAAGTTTGTCGATGATATCCTGACGGCAGCCGCTTTCCTTGAGCACTGACAGAGCGTTTAACGTATGTTCAGCCTGTGTCTTCAACCAGCCTAGACGTTCCTTGCGCGCTTCGGATTCCTGTTCTCGGCTGGTGACCACATAGTTCACAACCAGGGCGAGTATACCGACGCCGGCAATCATGATTACAAGATACAGGTTGTCTCCGAGCATTGTGTTTGGCACTCTGAAAAGAAGTTAATTTACATCAGTTACCGGATGAATTGTAAGCGACTCGTGCGTGAACTGGTATGTTTCGACTTAGACACTGCTTGACGCTGACGGCACCACACCTTATATATGCTCGCAGTTTCTGAGTTGCCCGTTGTAAAAAGGATCTGTATCTCATGGGAAAAACCCTTGTCATTGTCGAGTCACCGGCAAAGGCCAAAACGATCAACAAGTATCTGGGCAGCCAGTATGTGGTCAAGTCGAGTGTGGGTCATATCCGTGATCTGCCGACCAGTGGCAGTGCCAGTAAAAGTGATCCTAAAGAACGTGCTCGCCAGGCGGCGTTGACCCGCAAGATGTCGCCGGATGAAAAGGCCGAGTACAAGAAGAAAAAGTCGTATCAGCAGCTGATCGCCCGCATGGGTGTTGATCCCGAGCATGACTGGGAGGCGCACTATGAGATTCTTCCCGGCAAGGAAAAAGTGGTCGAAGAGCTGCGCAAACTGGCGCGCAATGCCGATGAAATCTATCTGGCAACGGATTTGGACCGCGAAGGGGAGGCAATTGCCTGGCACCTGCGTGAAGCGATCGGGGGCGATGAAAGCCGCTACCGGCGTGTCGTGTTCAATGAGATCACCAAGAAAGCGATTCAGGGGGCGTTTGAAGAGCCCGGCACCTTGGATCTGAATCGCGTTAATGCTCAGCAGGCGCGCCGTTTTCTTGACCGTGTCGTCGGTTACATGTTGTCACCGCTGTTGTGGGAAAAGATCGCCCGTGGTCTGTCGGCCGGTCGTGTTCAGTCGGTTGCCGTGCGCCTGATTGTCGAGCGTGAGCGTGAAATTCGCGCCTTCATCCCTGAAGAATACTGGGAAGTACACGCTGATACGAAAGCTGCCACCGAGACTGCGTTGCGTTTGCAGGTCAGCAAGCATGCCGGCAAGGCTTTCCGTCCACTGAGTGGCGACGAAACCGATGCGCACCTGGCCCGCTTGCGTGCTGGCACCTATCAGGTTGATAAGCGCGAAGACCGTCCGACCAGCAGCAAGCCGTCTGCGCCCTTCATTACGTCTACCTTGCAGCAGGCCGCCAGTACGCGGCTGAGCTTCGGTGTTAAGAAGACAATGATGTTGGCACAGCGTCTGTATGAAGCCGGTTATATTACCTACATGCGTACCGACTCAACCAACTTGAGTGCGGAAGCGGTTGCCAACTGTCGTGAGTTCATTCAGCAGCAGTATGGCGATGAGTATCTGCCGGAACAGCCAATCAGCTACAGCAGCAAGGAAGGCGCGCAGGAAGCACATGAAGCGATCCGTCCGTCTGATGTTGAGCTCAGTGTTGAGCAGCTGAAGGGGATGGAGCCGGACGCTCAGCGTTTGTATGACCTCATTCGTCGTCAGTTCATGGCCTGCCAGATGACTCCGGCTCGTTACACCAGTACCCGTATCCATGTGCGTTGTGGTGAGTACGAGCTGACCACCAAGGGGCGTATTCTGCGGTTTGATGGTTACACCCGTGTATTGCCGTCCAAGGGACGCAATGACGAAGATATCATTCTGCCGGATATCCAGCAGGGTGAAACGTTGTCACTGGTGGAGCTGGATCCCAAGCAGCATTTCACCAAACCGGCACCGCGTTACAGCGAAGCCAGTCTGGTCAAGGAGTTGGAGAAGCGCGGAATCGGTCGTCCATCAACCTATGCGTCGATCATCTCCACGATTCAGGATCGTGGCTATGTCCAGGTGCAGGGTCGTCGTTTCTATGCGTGCAAGATGGGTGATATCGTTACCGAGCGTTTGAATGAGAACTTCGGCGATCTGATGGACTTCAGTTTCACGGCGCGTATGGAGCAGCGTCTGGATGAAGTGGCTCAGGGCAGTGTGGACTGGAAAGCACTGCTGAACGAGTTCTATCAGGGCTTCACTGAAAAATTGAAGGATGCGCAGGGCGAAGAGCATGGCATGCGGCCGAATACGCCGACGCCAACTGATATTGCTTGCCCTGAATGTGGCCGTCAGATGATGATCAGAACCGCCAGCACCGGCGTGTTCCTGGGATGTTCCGGTTACAGTTTGCCGCCCAAAGAGCGCTGCAAGTCGACTATTAACCTGATCCCCGGTGATGAGGTGGTCAGTGTTGATGGTGATGATGAAGAAGAATCCCGTATTCTGCGCAACAAGCACCGTTGCAAGCTTTGTGATGCAGCGATGGATTCTTACCTGATCGATGAAAAGCGTAAGTTGCATGTGTGTGGCAACAACCCTGACTGCAGTGGCTTTGAAGTTGAAGCCGGTAGTTTCCGCATCAAGGGCTATGATGGTCCCAGCATTGAGTGTGACAAGTGCGGTGCCGAGATGCAGTTGAAAACCGGCCGTTTCGGCAAGTTCTTCGGTTGTACCAATGCCGAGTGCAAGAATACCCGCAAGCTGCTCAAAAGCGGTGAGGCAGCACCTCCCAAGATGGACCCGGTGCCGATGCCTGAGTTGCAGTGTCAGAAAGTGGAAGATACTTATGTACTGCGTGATGGTGCCAGTGGCCTGTTCCTGGCTGCAAGCCAGTTTCCCAAAAAGCGTGAAACGCGTGCGCCGCTGGTTTCCGAGCTGGTACCGCACAAAAGCGAAATCGATCCCAAGTATGCATATTTGATGGATGCGCCGCAGAAGGACCCTGACGGTAATCCGGCAGTGGTACGCTTCAGCCGCAAGACCAAAGAGCAGTATGTGATGTCTGAGGTTGAAGGTAAGGCGACGGGCTGGAAGGCTTTCTATCGGGACGGTCGTTGGCAGGAGGAGCGGGGCAGCAAACGCTGATCCGCCGTAATCAAAGGCACAAAAGGGAGCAGTAATGATGAGTGATATCTACGCGGTACGTACCAATCAGAAGCTTAATTTTGCCCGCTTGCACATCAAGGCGTTGGTACAGGCGCAGGAGTCTCCGCAGTGGAGTCAGAATCCGCGTATCGAGTCTTATCACGAGTCGGTGCTGTTCTTTTTAGCCAGCGGTTATACTTCACTGTTGCGGGAAATTGCAGAAAACTACAATCTGGATGTGTCTCGCATCCATCATTTTTCTGATCTTGTCGAACAGCTGGAAGCGACCGTTCAGGAGTCTCCAGAAGCGCATGAGTTGGAAATTCTGGAGCGGGATACAAACAGTTGGCTGCACAAAATGCTGGCGGCCTACCAGTCGTGCTGGGATGCAGCTGACGATAAAGCCCAGCCTGTTGCCCGTGAGGGGAGTGTGTCGGAAATTCATGTGCTGCAGATCAACCCCAATCATGCGGAAGATCGGGACGTGCTGGCTGAATATAACGATTGGCTGCAGGCGTTTCGTGACCTGCTAGAACGTCTGCGCGCCAATATGCAGGAGTGGTGAGCAGGTTTCAGCTGCGTCTCAATATTATGGCCTGGGCGCTGTCCTGTATGGCGGCCAGGCTCATCTGATCCGGTATCAGTTGCCTTGGCGAATAACGCCTACACCAAGCCCTTCAATGATCAGTTCCTGTTCGGAGAGATCCACTTCGATCGGGGCAAAATCATCGTTTTCTGCAATGAGAAATACTTTGCGGCCATCACGCTTGAAGCGTTTAACCGTGACTTCGTCGCCGATCCTGGCAACTACAACCTGCCCGTCCTGGGCGTTGGGTGTTTGATGCACGGCCAGTAAGTCGCCATCGAGAATGCCGATGTCTTTCATGCTCATGCCTTTGACTCTGAGCAGATAGTCGGCGCGGGGGCGAAAGAAATCGGCTGATATGGTGCATTGGTCTTCGACATGCTCCTGAGCGAGAATCGGCTCGCCCGCAGCAACCTGGCCGATGATGGGCAAGCCTTCAACGCGGGTGCTGGTGTCAGTTTCCGGCAGGCGGATACCGCGCGATGTGCCTTTGGTCAGCTCGATGGCCCCTTTGCGAGCCAGTGCCTTGAGGTGCTCCTCGGCAGCGTTGGCGGAGCGAAAGCCCAGTTTCAGGGCAATATCGGCCCGTGTGGGTGGGTAGCCGGTTGTATCAATGTGATCTCTGATGCACTCGAGTACTTCGGTCTGGCGTTTGGTCAGTTTCATGGCGGCCGTTACTCAATCGATTTACTGTGATTTTATACAGGGAGCTTTTAGGGTCAAGCATTATCTGTCTATACATCCAGTATCTTGCTAAAATTTGCGCCAATGATTGAGTGAGGAAATAGAGTGCTGAGCGACGCGCAAAAACAGGAGATACAAGGGGCCTATAGCCGCTTTCTCAAGAGCAGGGGCCTGACGGCGCGTCCGGCTCAGAAGCAGATGGTGGCCGCCGTGGCGCGTACTTTGGCTGCTGCGGGCAGCTCTGTCGGCGAGGCCGACGATAAACCGGTTGTTGGCGTGGTTGAAGCGGGTACGGGCACCGGTAAAACGATTGCATACCTGCTGGCAGCCATTCCATTGGCGCGGGCAAAGGAGTGTCGACTGGTTCTGTCGACCGCAACCGTTGCCTTGCAGGAGCAGCTGGTTAACAAGGATCTGCCCGAAGTTGAAGAGCATGCTGCCCTGCCGATGAAATATCGTCTGGCGAAGGGACGCGGGCGCTATCTATGTCTCAATAAGGTTGAAAACCTTCTGGAACAGCAGGGTGTGTATGGCCAAATCGCGCTGTACGAAGATGAAGCACAGGAGCAACTGCCTGCCGAAACGTTATTGCGTTATCAGGGCTTGATGGATGAGTATGCTGCCGGTCGCTGGGATGGCGATCGTGATGCGCTGAGCGAAGAGATCGATGATCGCATCTGGCAGCCGCTGACCAGTGATCATATGCAGTGCAGCAACCGCCGTTGCTTGAACTTCAGTGCCTGTCCTTTTTACCGTTCCCGCGATCGCCTTGAAGAAGCGGATGTGATCGTCGCTAATCATGACCTGGTGCTGGCCGATCTGGCATTGGGGGGTGGTGCAATTCTGCCTGAGCCTGAAAAGACCATCTATATTTTTGATGAGGGTCATCACCTGGCCGATAAGGCCAGTGGTCATTTTGCCTTTGGTGCACGTCTTGATGGCAGTCGACGTGTGCTGCGTTCGGCGCAAAAACAATTGTCGCAGATGCTGACAGATACCGGTTCGGCGGCTCAACTGACGGCGCCGGTTGAGCGTTTGCACCGTCCAATGGAAGACATGACGCTGGCGCTGGAGCAGCTGGAGCTGTTGCTGAGACCGTTGATGAGCGAGCATCCGAAAGAGCGTTACCGCTTCCCCGGTGGCAAGCTGCCGGCACCGCTTATTGAGCCCAGTGCTGCACTGGCAGCAGCAGCAGATCGTGCCCAACAGCAGCTGGAGCAGATCGTTGATGTGCTCAAGGAAGCTCTGGAAGGCGGTGTTGCTGATGTGCCTCGTGGTGCAGCAGAACGCTGGTTCCCTCAGCTGGGTAGTCTGTGGGGGCGGGTGCAGCATATTGCGTGGCTGGCGCACAGCTATGCCCGTGAGGATGTTGAAGGCAAGTCGCCGACAGCTCGCTGGATTACGAAAATCGAAAGCCCCGGCAGTGATGATCTGGAGCTTCGCAGTGCGCCGGTGTCCGCTGCTGATACTCTTTCCGAACATCTGTGGCAGGCGTGTCATGCCGCGATTATCACCTCGGCGACGCTGACGGCGCTGGGACGTTTTGATCAGCTGTTTGCCTCCCTGGGCTTGCCTGCAGATACGGCAGCAATACGGCTGGATAGCCCCTTCGATTATGCCCGCTGTGGCGTGTTGCAGGTGCCCTCGATGAAGACCGACCCCAGCCAGCCCGAGGCGCATACCCAGGAGGTACTTGAGATTCTGAATGAACAGTTGCCGGCGGTGAAGGCCGGGCTGGTGTTGTTCAGCTCCTGGCGGCAAATGCGCTCGGTACTTGAAGGTCTGGATGAATCCATTAAAAATAACGTGTTGGCGCAGGGCGAGTACAGCAAGCAGGAAACACTGCGGCGTCACCGGGCATGTATTGATGGAGACAAGCCCAGTATTATTTTCGGACTGGCATCGTTTGCCGAGGGGGTTGACCTCCCCGGACGTTACCTGACCGATGTATTTATTACCAAACTGCCGTTCAGTGTCCCGGATGATCCGGTCGATGCTACTATGGCGGAATGGATTGAGGCGCGTGGTGGAAATGCCTTTACCGACTGGACTGTTCCGGCTGCATCAATGCGCCTGACTCAGGCCGTCGGGCGTCTGCTGCGAACGGAACAGGACACGGGGCGTGTTGTCTTGCTGGATCGTCGTGTTGTGACGCGACGCTATGGGCGACAACTGTTAGACTCTCTTCCTCCGTTTCGGCGCGAAATCAACCGTTAATTTGAATGGATCCGATCTTGAGTACTGAAGACACACAGACCACAGCTGCAGCCAGCTCAGAGCAGAAGTCCAACAGCAACCGTCCGCGTCGCCGTCGTCGTTCACGCAAGCCGCGTGATGCAGGTGCTCAGCAGAGCGGTTGGTCACCGGTAATGTTCAAAGTGCCGGTCGTGGAGGGCAAACGCCGTTTTCACGATTTCGGACTGCCAGACCTGCTGATGCGGGCTATTGCCGATCTTGGTTTCGAATATTGTACGCCGATTCAGGCCGCGACGATTCCGCATGCGTTGCAGGGTCGTGACCTGATCGGTAAAGCACAGACAGGTACCGGAAAAACCGCAGCGTTCCTGATCGGTATCATGACCGATCTGCTGGACTACCCGCTGGAAGGCGAGCGTAAACACGGAGAGCCTCGTGTACTGATTATTGCTCCGACTCGTGAGCTGGCGCTGCAGATCGCAGCGGATGCCGAAGGGCTCGGCAAGTACACTGACCTGTCGGTTGTTTCGCTGGTTGGCGGTATGGATTACGAGCAGCAACGCAGCGCGTTGGCGGCCAAGCCGGTTGATATTCTGGTAGCGACTCCAGGTCGCCTGATCGACTTTGTTCGTTCCAAGGAAGTTGATCTGTACCAGGTTGAAGTGCTGGTGCTGGACGAAGCGGACCGCATGCTCAGCATGGGTTTCATCCCTGACGTGCGCACCATCATTCGGCAGACGCCGCGCAAGGGGGCCGAGCGCCAGACCTTGCTGTACAGCGCAACGTTCACTGATGAAGTGATGCGCCTGGCCGAGCAGTGGACGCATGAGCCGATCACCATCGAGATGGAGTCCGAGCGCAAGACGACTGACAACGTGGCACAGAAGGTGTTCCTGGTGTCCAGTCATGAAAAATACCTGCTGTTGCGCAATTATTTGCGGATCAACGGTATCGAGCGTGCAATCGTATTTGGCAATCGTCGTCACGAAACCCGCGCCTTGGCAGATCGTCTGTGCAAGGATGGAATCAAGGCGGCACTGATGTCTGGCGAGATTCCGCAGAACAAGCGCTTGCGTACGCTGGAAGATTTCCGCAGCGGCAAGATTGAAGTGCTGGTGGCGACGGATGTTGCGGGTCGTGGTATCCATATCGATGGTGTTACTCATGTCATCAACTACCAGCTGCCGGAAGATGCTGATGATTACGTGCATCGCATCGGTCGTACCGGTCGTGCCGGGCAGAATGGCACTTCGATCTGTTTCGCCTGCGAAGATGACTCTTTCCTGATCCCGGATATTGAGCGTCAAACCGGCGTCAAGCTGGAGTGTATTCATCCGGGTGCTGAATTGTTGCAACCGCTGGACGCTGCGCCGGTTGCTGAGTCGGAAGCCGTTGAGGCGGATGCTGCGGCTGAGCCGGTTGTTGAAGAAGTCGCGACAGTCGAGACGCCTGATGCGGATGCCGCAGGCGTTGAAGAGGCTGCCGAGCAGGTTGATATTGAACCGGTTCAGTCCGCTGCTGTTGCAGTTGAAGAAACGGTTGCCGAAGCGCCGTCAGTCGACAGTGAGCGTCAGGTCGATGAGATGATGATGGTTGCCCAGTCCGATGATGCACCGGTTGTTGCTGCAGAAAAAGTAGTTGAAACGCCGTCTGTTGATGATGAACCTGTTGTCGCAGAAGCGGTAGAGTCGACAGCATCGGCTGAACAAGCTGAACAAGCTGAACAAGCTGAACAAGCTGAACAAGCTGAACAAGCTGAACAAGCTGAACAAGCTGAACAAGCTGAACAAGCTGAACAAGCTGAACAAGCTGAACAAGCTGAACAAGCTGAAAAGGTTGAAGGGGACAAGCGGGCCGATAAATGAGTGACAAGCATAATCTGCAGCGGATAAGCACGGTGCTGGCGATTATCGCCAGTGCCTTTTTTGCAGCTGTGGCGATTGCGGGATTCCAGCGTACCGGAGATATGATGCAGCTATTGCTGTTTTTGGCTCTGGCGCTGGCGTCGTATGTAATCGTGAAAGGTCTGTTTTTAGGCATTGGGCGTCTTCTGGATAAGATTGATCCTTCCTGATGCGCCCGTGTCCGGCCCCCTGTGGTCATTCTGAGGGAGAATATATGCATTCCCAGCCCCCTGTGGCCGTCCTGGGCGGCGGCAGCTTCGGTACTGTACTGGCCAATCTGATGGCTGAAAAAGGGCTTGAGGTGCGGCTCTGGATGCGCAATCAAGCTGCCGTTGATGCGATCAATCAGACGCGGTGCAATGAGCGTTATCTGCCCGGATATACGCTGGCACCCACGCTGACCGCCACCACCGATCTGGCGCAGGCATTGGTCGATGTGGAAGCGGTGTTTATCGCCATTCCCAGTGGTGCCTTTCGCGAAGTGCTGCGCCGTGCCGCGCCCATGTTAACGCCGGAACAGTATCTGATCAGCACTACGAAAGGTATTGAAGCCGGTACTTTTTGTTTGATGAGCCAAGTTGTGGAGCAGGAATGCCCGCAAGCGCGTGTCGGCGTTCTGAGTGGTCCTAACCTGGCCAAGGAAGTTGCACAGAAACAACTTACGGCTACCGTGATAGCCAGTGCCGATGCCGAACTGCGCGAATGTGTGCAGAAACTGCTGCATACATCCTACTTCCGTGTTTATGCCAGTACCGACAGCTATGGTGTTGAGCTGGGGGGTACGCTCAAGAATATATATGCTATCGCTGCTGGTCTCAGTGCTGCGCTCGGCATGGGCGAGAATACGAAAAGCATGCTGATGACGCGCAGCCTGGCGGAAATGAGTCGCTTTGCCGTGAGTCTCGGTGCTAACCCGTTTACCTTCCTGGGGTTGGCGGGGGTAGGTGATCTCATCGTGACTTGCATGTCGCCGCTGAGTCGCAACTACCGTGTCGGTTATGCGCTCGGTGAAGGTAAAACGCTGGATCAGGCAGTTGCTGCGCTCGGTGAAGTGGCTGAAGGCGTTAATACGCTCCGTCTGGTCAAGGAAAAGGCGGAGAGCCTGGATATCTACATGCCGTTGGTGGCCGGTTTGTACGAAGTGGTGTTCAACCATGCGCCCGTGAAAGAGGTTGCGCGTGGAATGATGCTTAACGTGCAGAGTACCGATGTGGAATTTGTCCTGCCGCGTCAGGATTCCTGATGCGCTTGGTTATTCTGCGCCACGCCGAGGCATATGCAGGTGCCGATGATGATCCACTCCGGCAGTTGACGCCTCACGGGCAGGCCCAGAGCCATGTCATGCGAGGGCAGTTGGAATCACTATTGGGAGACTATCGTGTCCTCAGTAGTCCTTGGGAGAGGGCTCGGACCACAGCGGGAGCACTAACCCTGCCCGCTGATCTTGATACCTCCGAGCAATTGGTACCAACAGGTCGAATGGCCGTCGTAGCCGCTGCGCTGGAGCCGTTTTTTGCATCAGAACGGCCATTGGTTGTGGTGACGCATCAGCCCCTCTGTGGGCGCTTGATTCATTGGTTGTCTGACGGTAGTCAGCAATCGTTGCCCATTGCGCCCTGCAGTGGGGCGCTTCTCGAACTCGACTGGCCTGCAGCGGGCATGGGCCGTTTGATCCGTTGGCTTGATGCCGATCCCTCCTCCTGAAAGAGATCTAATCCATGGTCGAAGATGAGCTACGCTTTGAAGTCAACGGTCAGCTTATGGCGGCCCGTGCGATCGGACCGTGCGATGGCATGCGGGTATTGGCCTTGCATGGATGGCTGGATAATGCAGCCAGTTTCAGGGCGCTGGAGCCACATCTTGATGGCATCAGGCTGGTCGCCATTGATCTTGTTGGTCATGGGTACTCGGCACATCGGCCAGAAGCAATGCCGTACTACATTTGGGATAACGTATCCGATGTGTTGGCCATTGCCGATGAGCTGGGTTGGGAGCAGTTTCATCTGTTGGGGCATTCGATGGGGGCAGGTATTTCTGTGCTTTTGGCAGGTGCGATGCCGGAGCGAGTGTTGAGCCTGGTGATGCTGGAGGGGTTGGCGCCTCAAGCTGACGCGCCTGAGGAATTACCGGAAAAGATGGCATTGGCGATCAAGCGCCGTCAGCGCAAGGCGCGCAGCCCCAGATTATATGCCGAGATGGAGGATGCCGTTGCTGCACGGGTCAGTGGTCGTTTCCCTGTCACCGAGCAGGCGGCACGCTGGCTGGTGGAGCGTTCCATCGTGCATACTGCCAAAGGGTTCCGCTGGCGCAGTGATCCGGCATTGGCGCTGCCTTCGGTGCTGCGCATGTCGGAGGATCAGATTCGTGCCTTTCTGCGTCGCATCAGCGCACCCTCTCTGCTGATCATGGGGACCGACGGTATCGGGACGCCATTGTTGGATGAGCGGGCAGAGCTGATTTCCCAATTACAGCGTAAACAATTTGCAGGCAACCATCATTTGCATATGGAGGTGGGGCCAGCTCGTCAGATTGCTGCGGCGATCAATGCGTTCTATTCAGAACTGTGTCGCTGTCGAGGGAGTGAGTCATGAAGTTTGTATTATTGTGCATCGTATCACTACTGTTTTTGGCCACGCCTCTGCGTGCAGAAACGGTAGAGCCGCCGTTGGGATTGGATCCTTTTCCTCTGTCTACGGTCGTCAGTCAGCTGCAGCGCTCTGAGCCTGATTACCGGTTGATGCTTGGGGGGATTGTCAAGATCAATGGGTTGGTCAGGAGTGATCGCGAGCAGCGCTTGCAGGCGCAATTGACGCAATTTACCTGGCAGCTACCGTCCGGTTATACCCCTGAGGCCGGCTTTAATTACCTGCGTGCCCAGCTGCTGGACAAGGGTAGTCAGGTGTTGTTCGAATGTGCCGGGCGGCAGTGTGGTCCCAGTAGTCTCTGGGCAAACGACATTTTTGGTCAGTCACGTCTGTACGGTGTTGATAGTAGCCAGTTCTATGCGGCTTTTTCGATGCAGAGGGCGCATGTCGCACTGTACGCGGTACGACGCGGTAATGGTCGTGTCTATTTGCATCTGGACGTGTTGGAAAATGATTCTCTTACAACGCGGGAGCTCAGTGTCAGGTTGAGTCGTCAAGGCTATGTCGAACTGCCGGATTGGCCTGATTCACCAGACCGTACCGTGCAGGCATTGTTGGATCTAAGCCGAGCATTCCCTGAGCATGAGCTTTGGCTGGTAGTGCATTGGCAGGGGCAAGACCTGGAGTTGACCCTACGTCAGTCGCAGGAGGCGGCAGAGCGGCTTCAGCGTATGGTCATCGACGAAGGTGCCGATGGCCGTTACATTCGGGCCAAGGGTGTAGGCGGGCTGGTGCCCAGTGTATTGGGTGCTCGTCGGCAAGTTGCCGTTGTGGTGCTGAAGGAGGGCTGACAGCCCTCCTTGCTGGCGTGCTTACTTCAGCAGTGCCAAGAACTCGGCACGAGTAGCCGGGTTCTCGCGGAAGGAGCCCAGCATCATCGATGTTTTCATCGATGCATTCTGCTTTTCCACGCCGCGCATCATCATGCACATGTGCTGCGCCTCAATGACGACACCGACACCGGCTGCACCGGTAACGCGCTGAATGGCTTCAGCAACTTCTTTGGTCATATTCTCCTGAATCTGCAGGCGGCGGCCATACATGTCGACAATGCGCGCCAGTTTGGACAGTCCCAGTACCTTGCCCTGCGGAATGTAGGCAACATGGGCCTTGCCGATAAACGGCAGCAGGTGGTGCTCGCACAGCGAGTAAAGCTCGATGTTCTGTACCACGACCATTTCGCTGTTGTCTGACGGGAACAGGGCGTCGTTCACGACCTCTTCCAGGTCCTGATTGTAGCCTCGGGTCAGAAAGCGCATCGCCTTGGCGGCCCGAGCTGGAGTGTCCTTGAGGCCTTCGCGGTTCAGGTCCTCTCCGAGCTGTTCAATAATCTGGGCGTAGGCTGTTTCCATCTTGGATCCTCGGTTACTCGACGCATCTTAGGGTAAAGCGGCGTAAATTACTTGAATATGACACTCGGGTAAAGGCCCGCCCCTGATCACGACTATCGACCACCCAATAATTTCAGGCGTAGCGCGATGTTATTGCGCGAGTCTGCATTGCGCAGTGCCTCTTCCAGTGAAATGCGTTCTGCCTGATAAAGTTTCAATAAATGGCTGTCGAACGTATGTGCATCGCTGCTGCTCTGCTCAATGGCCTCACGAATCCTGGCATATTCGCCGCGAGCGATCAGCTTGGCGATATAAGGAGTATTGATCAGTACTTCGGTTGCGGGAATAAAATGGCCGTTCACATCCCGGATCAGGCGCAGGGAAATAATAGCCTTCAAATTGAGTGACAGGTCGGTGCTGACCTTACGTTGCTCGTCGCCCTGAAAGAAGTTGGCAATATGCTCGATTGCCTGCACGCTGTTGTTGGCGTGCAAGGTCGACAGGCACAGATGTCCGGTTTCCGAGTAGCGCACGGCGTGCTCAAGGGTAGTGCGGTCGCGGATCTCGCCGATCACGATGACATCAGGTGCTTCCCGCAACGCATTCTTGAGTGCATTTTCATATGACAGGGTGTCGACGCCGACTTCGCGCTGGTTGACCAATGATTGCTTGTTGCCATGCAGGTACTCGATAGGGTCTTCAATGGTCAGGATGTGGCCAGTCGAACGTTGGTTGCGGTAATCAAGCATTGATGCCAGTGCTGTCGATTTGCCGGATCCGGTTGAACCGACCAGTAACACCAGTCCGCTGCGCAACATGACCAGGGTCTTGAGGGCATTGGGCAGGTTGAGTTCATCCATGCCGGGGATGTGGTAGCGGATCATCCTGATCACCATCGCAACATCGCCACGCTGGCGGTATACGTTAATTCTGAAGCGACCAATATCGGTCAATTCATAGGCGAAATTCATTTCCAGTTCGTCACGAAACAGGGCAGCCTGGTGATCGGTCATCAGGTCATGGGCGAGCGCGTCGATATCATCGGCGGTCAGTGGAGTGTCGTCGATCGGTTTGAGTGCCCCTTCAATCTTGATCTGTATGGGGGCATTGGCGCTCATGAACAGGTCTGATGCGCCACGGCTGGCCATGTAGTTGAGATAGTGGTGCAGATCAATCATGCGTCTGTTCCTGTCGGCAGAAGTCAGTTGCCCAGGGCAGGGCTGCCCCTCAAGAATAGACGCTGTAGCGGGTGCTGCTAGCGGTTATCACGTTTCAATAGAACATAGACGGCACCAGTGCCGCCATCTTTCGGTTGGGCCGAGCAGAACGCGAGTACGGAATTGAGCTGCCGCAGCCAGTCATTGACACATGACTTGAGTAAAGCGGGCTGTCCCGGTTGGGTGAACGCCTTGCCGTGGACCACGAGTACGGCTCTCATCTGCTGTCGGCCGGCATCACGAATGAAGCTGCTGAGCTCATCTCGAGCCTGTTCAACGCTGAAGCCATGCAGATCCAGGCCTGCCTCCCAGGGTACGTGGCCCTGACGCAGTCGCTTGAGCATGCGCAGTTGTACACCGGGTGCGGCAAACAGCAATTCATCGTTGGAGCCGAGAATTTCGCGGGCTTCGGATGACAGACCATCAATCACCTGCTCAATTTCCTGAGTAGCAGCTTGGCGCCGATAATCCGTTGCGCGGTCACGGGGGCGCCGCAGCTTGGACTTCAGTGTCTGAGGCTCGGTATGGCGGTCATGGGTGAGGGGCGTTACGCCCTTCATTGCGGTGCCGAAATCGAGATCGGCTTCTGTATCAGTTGGATAAGACATGGCGTTCATCGGGGGTTTTCATTAACATAATCGCCCTTATGTAGCGAAACGTATTATCAGGCGATATATGAACTCGGATCAAGCCGCGATTACAGAGCATCTTTTTACCCTCCGCGATTACATTCGCTGGACCTTGAGCGAATTCTATCGTCATCAGGTCTATTTCGGTCATGGCCATGTATCAGCCTGGGATGAAGCCAGTCAGCTGGTACTCAATGCGGCAGATCTGCCCTGGGATACGGATCCCGCGGTGCTGGATGCGCGACTGACGCCAGCTGAACGGCTTAAAGTGTTGGACTTTGTACGTCAGCGCGCCGAAGAGCGCAAGCCGCTACCCTATATTACCGGTGAAGCCTGGTTCATGGGGCTGCCCTTTCATGTGGATGAGCGGGTGCTGATTCCGCGCTCGCCGATTGCCGAATTGATCGAGCAGGGGTTTGCGCCCTGGCTGCGTCCGGGTCCGGTCAATCGTATTCTGGATCTATGTACGGGCAGTGGTTGTATCGGTATCGCCTGTGCATTTGCGTTTCAGGAAGCTGAAGTGGATCTGGCAGATCTATCAGCGGATGCGCTAGTCGTTGCGCAGCAGAACATTGTACGTCATGAATTGAGTGACCGTGTGCGCACCTGTCAGGGCGATCTGTTCGCGGCGGTGGCGGGTGAGCGCTATGATTTGATTGTCAGCAATCCACCCTATGTCGATGCCGATGATCTCGCTGGCATGCCAGCCGAATATGCGCATGAGCCGGCATTGGCGCTTGGCTCTGGCCCGGATGGGTTGGATATTACGCGCCGCATTTTGCGCGAAGGTGCTGATTACCTGACCGAAGACGGCTTGCTGGTGGTGGAAGTAGGTAATAGCGAAGTGCATCTGATGAATAGCTTGCCGGAACTGCCGCTGACCTGGATCGAACTGGAAAATGGCGGCAATGGTGTATTCGTTATTACCGCCGCCGAGTTGCAGGCTCACCGCCACCTGTTATGAATTCCGGTGCAGCCATTCAGGCTTGCACCCGACATCTATAGAGTAGGGAACTATGTCCGGAAACAGCTTTGGAAAACTGTTTACAGTCACCACTTTCGGCGAGAGCCATGGCCCTGCGCTGGGTTGTATCGTGGATGGCTGTCCTCCCGGCATCGAGTTGAGTGAGGCTGATCTGCAAGCCGATCTTGATCGCCGCAAGCCGGGAACATCACGTCATACTACACAGCGCCGTGAGCCGGATCAGGTTCGGATTCTCTCCGGTGTGTTTGAAGGCAAGACCACGGGGACCTCGATCGGATTGCTGATCGAGAACACGGATCAGCGCTCCAAGGATTACACCAACATTGCAGAGACATTCCGTCCGGCACACGCGGATTATGTCTATTCGCATAAATATGGTTTTCGTGATTACCGTGGCGGTGGCCGTTCATCCGCGCGTGAAACGGCCATGCGAGTTGCGGCCGGTGCAATTGCAAAAAAAGTGCTGGCCGAGAAAGGTATCGCAGTGCGCGGCTACCTGTCTCAGCTGGGGCCAATCTGCATCGACGCTACGCGCTTTGACTGGGCTCAGGTGGGACAGAACCCGTTCTTTTCCCCGGATGCCGAGGCGGCTGATGCAATGGCCGACTACATGGATGCACTGCGTAAGGAAGGTGACTCCATTGGTGCACGGATTTCGGTGCAGGCTAGCGGCGTGCCGGTGGGGCTGGGCGAGCCGGTATTTGATCGTCTTGATGCCGATTTGGCACATGCGTTGATGAGCATTAATGCGGTCAAGGGTGTCGAGATCGGAGATGGTTTTGCGGTAGTGAATCAGAAGGGTACCGAACACCGTGACGAAATGACGCCGGAAGGCTTTTTGTCCAACCATGCTGGCGGCATTTTGGGTGGCATCTCTACCGGCCAGGTGATCGAAGCGCATATTGCGTTGAAGCCGACCTCCAGTTTGCATCTTCCGGGCCGCAGTATTAATGCGGCGGGCGAAGCGATAGAGGTGGTGACCAAAGGGCGTCATGATCCTTGTGTTGGCATCCGTGCAACACCGATTGCAGAGGCCATGATGGCAATTGTGTTGCTGGATCACCTGTTGCGCCACCGAGGACAAAATGCTGATGTGGATTCGGGGCTGCCGGTTCTGCGTCAGCTCTGAAAGTTAACCGATTGATATTGCTTGAGTACGATGAATTTTTTCTGACGCTTGGGTGTTTTTTGCTTGAATTCTGCGCATAACGCGGTTTAAATGCGGCAGAATTTGATACGTCCCAACCTTTTGGGCCGTGCAGGGTTTATGAAGCGATCTGGGCGTGCCTGATGACGCATTTGGCCAGTAGCAGTGACGCTTCCATGGAATCCGGGCACAGCCTGAAAGGTTGGGTTTTTGTTTTTTGAACTCTGTGTTAACACAGACTTGTTTGGAGTCATCCCCATGCAAGAAACGATAGACCTTGCGTCTGACGTGAACGACCAAGAGGCTACAGGCAGTGTTGCTGAGTGGCCCGCCTATACTCAGGGCGACGATGAAGAGCGTTTGGACTTTTTCATCGAGCGTGACGGTCATCGTTATGCTGGCACCCATCTGATCATCGACCTGCGTGGTGCATCACGTCTGGATGATCTGGAAGTGATGGAAAAAGCATTGCGCGATTCGATCGAAGCGGCCAAAGCAACACTGCTGCATATCCACTTGCACCATTTCACTCCGAATGGCGGAATTTCCGGAGTTGCGGTGCTGGCGGAATCACACATCAGTGTGCACACCTGGCCGGAGCGTAATTTTGCGGCGTTTGACGTTTTCATGTGCGGTGACTCGGAGCCTGCCAAGGCCGTTCCTGTACTGGAAGCGGCATTTGCGCCGACTGAAGTAAATGTTGAAGAGATCCTGCGCGGTAAGGTGAGCATTGATGACGACGACTACCTATCTTGAAAAACTGTATTCTGGCTACGGCCAGACGTTCACCCTGGATGAGGTGCTGTTCGAGCATCGCACTGATCACCAGGAGCTGATCATTTTCCGGAACCGTGAGTTCGGGACTGTGATGGCACTGGATGGCATCATTCAGACCACCGAACGTGATGAGTTTATCTATCACGAAATGATGACACATGTGCCGATTCTGGCGCATGGCAAAGCCAAGCGTGTGTTGATCATTGGTGGCGGTGATGGCGGCATTCTGCGTGAAGTGCTGCGTCATGAAAGTGTTGAGCATGTGACTCAGGTCGAAATCGACCAGGCTGTGATCGACATGTGCAAACAGTACCTGCCCAACCATTCGGCGGGAGCCTTTGACGACCCGCGTGCGAATATCGTGATTGCGGATGGCGTCGAATTTGTCAGTGAATGTACTGAAACGTTTGATGTCATCATCTCTGACTGCACCGACCCGGTCGGTCCGGGCGAGGTGCTGTTCTCCAGTCGTTTCTATGAAGGCTGCAAGCGTTGTCTGAATGAAGGTGGTGTGTTCGTTGCACAGAACGGTGTGGTGTTCATGCAGCCGGACGAAATTCTGACGACACGTCGCCGTCTGGGGCCGTATTTTGCCGACCAGAGCTTTTATGCGGCCGCTGTACCCACTTATGTTGGCGGTGTGATGACGTTGGCGTGGGCGAGCGATAATGTCGAGTTGCGTCAGCTGGACGTGGCGACAATCAGCGAACGTTTCGAGCGTAGTGGTATCGATACACGTTACTACAATCCTGCGTTGCATGTTGCCAGCTTTGCGCTGCCGCAGTATGTGGTTAAGGCACTGGATGCGCTGTAAACACCCGTTGCCACTCTGATGCTCAAGCCGGCCCCGAGCCGGCTTTTTCATGTATAAGCCTGCCAATGCCCTATACCAGACTCTCCGGTTTTTATCTGTTCTACTTCGCCCTGTTGGGGGCGCTGCTGCCGTACTGGACGCTCTACCTGCAATCGTTGTCGTTTGATGCGGCTACCATCGGCTGGCTGATGGGAATACTGCATGTGTCCCGTGTATTAGCTCCTAATCTATGGGGGTGGCTGGCCGACAAGACCGGCCAGAGGGTTATGATCGTGCGCATGGGGGCGCTGGCCAGTTGGGTGTGTTTTCTTGCCATTTTCTGGCAAACCGATGCGATCGGGATTGCTCTGGTGATGGCACTGTTCAGCTTCTTCTGGAATGCTGTATTGCCGCAGTTTGAGGTTATCACGCTGGGCTATCTGGGTGAGAATAGCGCGCAGTACAGCCGTATTCGTTTGTGGGGTTCTGTTGGCTTCATTTTGGCGGTGGTTTTGATCGGCTGGTTGTTGGATTGGACCAGTATCGAGGTATTGCCGTTTGTCGTGTTGGGGTTGATGCTGCTGATATGGCTGAACACACTGTTGATCGAGCGGGAGGCTGATCGGCACAGTCATGCAAGTGGTCAGTCGGGCACAATCATGCCAATACTGCGGAAGCCTCAGGTCCTCGTGTTTTTTCTGGTCTGTTTTCTGGTGCAGTTCAGCCACGGGCCTTATTACACATTCTACAGTGTCTTGATGCAGGAACTTGGCTATCAGCGCGGTGCCATCGGCTTGTTGTGGGCGTTGGGTGTGGCGGCTGAGGTAGTCATGTTCGCGTTGATGCCCAGGTTGCTGGCGCACTTCAGTTTACGTGCGCTGTTGCTGTTCAGCGTTCTGATGTGTGTGCTGCGCTGGAGTCTGACGGCATGGCTGCCGGAACAGTTCTGGGTGATGCTGTTTGCCCAGTGCCTGCATGCGGCAACCTTCGGTAGCTTTCATGCGGTTGGGATTGCGCTGGTGCAGCATTATTTCTCTCCATCGACACAGGGACGGGGGCAAGCGCTGTTCTCCAGTGTCGGTTTTGGGGCGGGTGGTGCACTGGGGGCGGTTGTGACCGGACAGCTGTGGGGCAGCTGGGGCGTGTTGAGTTTTGGGGTTGCGGCCGCCGTGTCCGTGTTAGCAATGTTGCTGGCATTGATCTGGATATTTCCGGGTAATGTGCAGCAACATCGCTGTTGATGTTGTTTTGGGTTGTCATTGCTATAGTATGAAATGAACGCTGCCGAGTAGGTGACAACGCCATGAACTTCAGAATTGATATCGAAATGACACCTGACGAAATGCGTCGGGTGCTGGGTTTGCCGGATGTTGCTGCGCTGCAGCAGGAAATGATCGATAAGGTGAGGGAACAGATGGAAGCCGGGGTGGAAGGATACGACCCGCTGACGTTACTGAAGCCCTACCTCAATAGTGGTATCGGCTCGATGGAATCCTTCCAGAAGCTGCTTTTCGGCATGATGAGTCAGTATGGAAACGATAAACGCGACGCCGACTGAAGGAATAAACGGATGAGTCAAAGTGGAGCAGGAGAATCGGCCGTGCGGATTCTGCGCAAATATACCAACCGACGCCTGTACGACACCTCGCGCAGTTGTTATGTCACGCTTGAAGATGTGAAACAGCTGGTCCTTAGTGGCGAGAACTTTCAGGTGCAGGATTCCAAGACCGGTAATGATCTGACGCGCAACATTTTGCTGCAGATCATCAGCGAGCAGGAGGCGGATGGGCATGGCACGCTGTTGACCAACCAGGTTCTGCAGCAGTTGATCCGTTTCTACGGCGACAGCATGCAGGGGATGATGAGTCAGTACCTTGAGCAGAGCATTGCAGCGTTTCTGGAACATCAGGATCGCATTCGTGAGCAGATGCAAACCATGATGGGGGTGGCCAATCCGCTGACCATGATGGGGCATATTGCCGACCAGAATATGGCGGTATGGAATATGTTTGCGCCACGTACGGAAGGTAATGCAGCGGATAATGCACAAAACGCCGAGGAGCCTGCTGTCGATGCCGCTGCCGGGAAGGCGGATAAGCCCAAGCCTTCGGGACAGTAAAACTACGCTGGATCACGCTCCTTTAGCCACAGCTGGATCAGGCTTGGGAGCGTCCGCAATGCCGTGCGACCATTCAGAACACCAATATGACCGCTTTCCACGGGCGCTTCCGTATAATCATTACTGCCGATCCGTGCGCCCAGTGCGATTGAGGATTCCGGTGGTACCAGTTGATCCTTGCTGCCGAAAATATTCAGTACCGGCATCTGTACCCTGCCCAGGTTGAGCGTTTGTCCTGCCAATTGAAACCCCTGCGCCGACATCAGTGCATTATCGCGGAAGAACAGTTGAATGAACTCTTGCAGTGCGGCACCGGCCAGATCAGGGCAATCCTGTAGCCATTGCTCCATCAGCAGGTAGTGTTCGGCATGCTCTGAATCAAGCTGTTGTGCTGCTGCAAGGCGTTTTTGTAATCCCAGTCGTCCTGGCTGTAATGCCGTGAACAGTTCATTGAGTAATGCGCCAGGCAGGTTGCCATAGGTTGCAGTGGTCAAGCCAGCATCAATGTATTGGCTCAAGCGGTTAAGCTGAAAGCGAGGAGAAGAGGTATCGACAGGCGTGACCAGCGTGATGAGATTGCGGATCTTGCGTGGAAACAGGGCGCTGTAGCATAGGCTGAGTACGCCGCCCTGGCAGACGCCCATGAGGTTGATCTGTTCGCTATGGCTATCCTGTCGAACATGATCAACGCAACGATCGAGCAGGTCGACAAGATAATCTTCCAGCGTCAGATAACGGTCACAGCGTGCGGGGTAACCCCAGTCGACCAGATATACCGGAACGCCTGCATCCAGCAGGTTGCGGATCATCGAGCGTTGTGAGCTCAGATCCAGAATCCAGGGGCGATTGACCAGTGCGTAGCAAATCAGTACCGGGGTGCGGATTTGCTGTGGCGTGGTCGGCAGGAACTGGATCAGACGTACGCTGCCACTATGCATTAGAACGCGATGGGGTGTTGGCAGGTGGTGGATGTCCAGTTTGGCGGCAGTATTCAGGCCCTGTTTGAGCGTTTGCCGGTGAGCCTGCAGTTGATGCTGGATTCCGGCCGGGTCAAGTTTAATCCGTGTCATGCATATCCCTGGTCGGCGGCGTATCGGCTGTGGCCTGCTGCTGCATCTGGCGTTCGAGTACGCGCACTCGGCGGCGCAGTTCATGGTGTTGCTGGCTCAGTGCGTCATACTGGGTCTGAGTGACCCAGCCGCATGCGCTGTAAAGCTGTTCGAGTTGTTGTTGCCAGCCATGCCTCAGCGCCATGGCAGCGTTGCCAAGATTGCCAAACGCTTGCAGGTATTCTGGCTGTTCGAGCTGCTGCTGATACGCCTGCTCATAGCAATCGACCCATTGCTGGTGGAGAGCGTCCAGATTGTCGATGGGATGCTTAACCAAGTGTTGGTTCAGATGCTCAAGTGCTGTCTGATTAATGGCGGTCAGCTGCTGCAGATAGCACTCGCGTGCCTGTTCAAAATGCTCCAGCTGGTGCAGTGTCCGTCGCAGCTGTGCAAGTCGTGAAGGCTGTGTGTGCGGTTCCAGAGTATTCAGTAGCTGTTGCAGCAGTTTGGTTAACAGATCGCTGGCGGGCTGAGGTGTTTCACGAGTCATCAGAGTGAGCAAAATGCCCAGCTGTTCCGGTAGTGTCCAGCTATGCATGACCCAGTCTTGATTGAGCCGGTCCAGATGCCTCCGGAAGGTGTTGAGCAGCTGAGTACTATCGACGCTGCCGGTATCGTCGTGCAGCGACAGCAGTTCATCCGCGAACCGACAGAACTGGGTACTTTGCCGAGTCAGGCGGTACAGTAAATCAGCATGCGACGGGTTGTCCGAATGTGCCGAGGACGTCTGTGTATCGAACGACGACTGCGCCTCTTCGGGGGCGTTGTGATCCTGCCCTTGCTCCAGTTGGTCAAGCCACTGGCGCATCATGTTCAGGAATTGCTCGTTCACTTCACGTCTCCGTGGGCTGGGGGTCTTGATCTTAAACCATGGCGTGCGGTTGTTAAACGTCTGTCTCAAGCAGGCGGACCAGTTCGCAGGCTGCGTTGCTGAGGGTTCGGTTGCGATGATGGATATAGCCGAGGGGGCGGTAGATCGGCTCTGTTCCGGTGTCGAGACGAACCAGTTGGTCATCAATCATGGTTTCCGGGAGCAGGCTCCACCCCAGGCCGATGCGGACCATCATGCGGATAGTGTCCAAATAATCGGTGCTCATGCCCAAATTAAGTTCGAGGCCCTGGCCTGCCAGTTGTTGGCGTACGCGCTGATGAGTGAACGTGTCGGCTCCGGGTAAAAGCGCGGGATAGCGTGTCAGTGCGCTCAGGTCGAGCTGAGGTGACTGTGCCAATGGGTGATTGCGGCCGACGACGTATTGCAGTCGGTCAGTCCAGATTGTGCAGGCGCAGATGCGATCATCGTGCTCGGGTGCCAGAGTGATCAGTGCCAGCTCCAGATCGCCGCGTAAAACGCCTTCATAGGCGACCTCGGAGGCTGCAAACCGAAGGTCCAGTTCCACTTCGGGATAGTGGTCTACAAAGCGTTTCAGTAAGGGGGGCAGGCGGTGCAGGCTGATGTGATGGCTTGTTGCCAGCGCGAGGCGTCCGCCAATATGGCCTGAAAGGTTGCCCAGCATGCGCTCGGCATCTTCCATGGAGGCAAGAATGTCCCGTGCCTTGGGCAGTAATGCCTGACCCGCTTCGGTCAGCAATACCTGGCGACCGACGCGGTCAAACAGGCGGCAGTCGAGCTGGCTTTCCAACAATGCGATCCGTTTGCTGACGGCTGATTGGGTCAGGAACAGCAATTGCGCTGCCTGTGAAAACGAGCCGGTATCGGCAACGGTAACAAATGCGTGTAGGCCGGCAGTATCCATGGCTGTTCTCTGCTAGGTGTGCTTGATGTACTAGTCTATCTATTCCTTATTGGAATTCAAAACATAAAAATTATGAATTTGTTTGTTTTAATAGGGTGCATTAGGATGGCTGCATATCGCCATGAGCGGATAATGAGAGAGGAAAGAAACATGGCCGCAAAAACATTATACGACAAGCTCTGGGACGCCCATTTGGTGCGCCAGAATGAAGATGGCAGTGCCTTGATCTATATCGATCGTCAGATTCTGCACGAAGTGACGTCGCCACAGGCATTTGAAGGGTTGCGTCTGGCAGGTCGTAAGCCGTGGCGGATCGATGCCAACCTGGCTACACCGGATCACAATGTGCCAACCACCGAGCGTTCAGCCGGTGTTGATGAAATTGTGGACCCTGTTTCCCGTATCCAGGTGAAAACACTGGATGCCAACTGTGACGAGTTCGGCATTGTCGAGTTCAAAATGAACGATCACCGCCAGGGTATCGTTCATGTTGTAGGGCCGGAGCAGGGCATGACCTTGCCGGGCACGACGGTTGTTTGCGGTGACTCTCATACGTCTACCCATGGTGCGTTTGGTGCGCTGGCACACGGTATCGGCACTTCTGAAGTTGAACACGTGCTGGCGACACAGTGTCTGATCGCCAAGAAAATGAAGAACATGCTGGTGCGTGTCGATGGCGAGCTGGGCGCAGGTGTAACCGCCAAGGATGTAGTACTGCACATCATCGGTGTTATCGGCACGGCCGGTGGTACCGGTTATGCCATCGAATTTGGCGGCAGTGCCATTCGTTCCATCTCCATGGAAGGTCGTATGACCATCTGTAACATGGCGATTGAAGCGGGTGCGCGTGTCGGTCTGGTGGCGGTGGACGATACAACCATTGAGTATTTTCATGGTCGTCCGTTCTCGCCGCAGGCGGATCAGTGGGATGCAGCTGCGGCTGCATGGAAAACACTGGTCTCTGATGACGATGCGACGTTTGATGCGGTCGTTGAAATCAAGGCTGAAGATATTCAGCCTCAGGTCACTTGGGGCACGTCTCCGGAAATGGTGGCGTCCGTGAGTGCGCGGGTCCCGAATCCGGCGAATGAAGCGGATGCGGGCAAGGCTGACGGCATTCGTCGTGCGTTGCAGTACATGGGTTTGGAAGCGGAGCAGAAAATCACCGATATCCAGCTGGATCGTGTGTTCATCGGCTCATGTACCAACTCCCGGATCGAAGATTTGCGTGCGGCTGCTGAAGTGGTGAAGGGGCGTAAGGTCGCTGCCACCATCAAGCAGGCATTGGTAGTGCCTGGGTCTGGTCTGGTCAAGGCGCAGGCTGAGGCTGAGGGTCTGGACAAGATCTTTATCGAAGCGGGTCTGGAGTGGCGCGAGCCGGGTTGCTCCATGTGTCTGGCGATGAACCCGGATAAACTTGGCCAGGGCGAGCATTGCGCGTCTACCTCCAACCGTAACTTTGAAGGTCGTCAGGGCTTTGGTGGGCGTACCCACCTGGTAAGTCCGGCGATGGCCGCTGCCGCTGCAGTGACAGGTCATTTCATCGATGTACGTGAGCTGATGCAGTAAAACGGGAGAACAATATGAAACAATTTACCCAACATACCGGTATTGCTGCACCGCTGGATCGTGCCAATGTCGACACCGACATGATCATTCCGAAGCAGTTCCTGAAGTCAATCAAGCGTGCCGGCTTCGGTCCCAACCTGTTTGATGAGCTGCGTTATCTCGATGAAGGTCAGCCGGATCAGGACTGTGCAGGCCGTCCGCTGAACCCGGATTTCGTACTGAATCAGCCGCGTTACGACGGTACCAGTGTGTTGCTTGCACGGGAAAACTTTGGCTGCGGTTCCAGTCGTGAGCATGCCCCTTGGGCGTTGGATGACTTCGGTATTCGTGTGGTGATCGCGCCGAGCTTTGCCGACATTTTCTACAATAACTGCTTTAAAAATGGCTTGCTGCCGATCGTGTTGTCGGACGTGCAGGTTGATCAGTTGTTCAAGGAAGTAGAGGCGACTGAAGGGTATCAGTTGACGGTTGATCTGGAGCGTCAGGTGGTTGTAGCTCCGTCGGGTGAGACGTTTGCGTTCGAAGTGGATAACTTCCGCAAACACTGCCTGCTCAACGGGCTGGACGATATTGGTCTTACTCTGCAGCATGCTGATGAGATCAAGGCGTATGAAGCACGCCGCCGTCAGAAAGCGCCTTGGCTGTTTGATGCGATCAAGTAACCCCTTTTGAATTCAAGGAAACAGAACAACATGAGCAAGAATGTACTGGTTTTGCCGGGCGATGGTATCGGTCCTGAAATCGTGACCGAGGCGCGCAAGGTGCTGGATTTGATCAATGACCGTTTCGCATTGGATCTGGAAATCAATGAGGCGCTGGTTGGTGGTGCTGCGATCGATGCTACTGGCGTACCGCTGCCGGATGCCACTCTGGAAGCGGCCAGGGCAGCTGATGCTATCCTGTTGGGTGCCGTGGGCGGCCCGCAGTGGGATACCAATCCCGATTTCCAGATTCGTCCCGAGAAAGGCCTGTTGGGTATCCGTTCTCACTTGCAGCTGTTCGGTAATCTGCGTCCGGCCATTCTGTATCCGCAGCTGGCGCATGCGTCCACGCTGAAGCCGGAAGTGGTATCCGGTCTGGATATCCTGATTGTGCGTGAGCTGACCGGCGGCATCTACTTTGGCCAGCCGCGCGGCATCCGTGAGAAAGAAGGCGGCATTCGCGAAGGTTTCAATACTTACGTCTATGACGAGAACGAGATTCGTCGTATTGGTCGTGTGGCATTTGAGGCAGCGCGGGCGCGTGATAAGCGTTTGTGTTCTGTCGACAAGGCCAACGTGCTGGAAGTGACCGTGCTCTGGCGCGAAATCATGGAAGAGCTGGGTAAAGAATACCCGGATGTTGAGCTGAGCCACATGTACGTGGACAATGCCGCGATGCAGCTGGTGCGTGCGCCCAAGCAGTTTGACGTAGTTGTTACCGGTAACATGTTTGGTGACATTTTGTCTGATGCTGCCGCCATGTTGACCGGTTCCATTGGTATGCTGCCGTCTGCATCTTTGGATGAAAACGGCAAGGGCATGTATGAGCCTTGTCATGGTTCTGCGCCGGATATCGCTGGTCAGGGCAAAGCGAATCCGTTGGCAACGATCCTCTCAGTCGCTATGATGTTGCGATATTCTCTGAAGGCAGGCGAAGCGGCTGATTTGATAGAAGCCGCTGTGAGCACGGTGCTGGATCAGGGCTTGCGTACTGGAGACATCATGTCTGAAGGTATGCGCCAGGTCAGCACAGCGGAAATGGGTGATGCGGTTGTCGCAGCACTTAACGCCTGATTGTTGTTATGGGTGGAAGGCTGTCGCTGTCAGGCTTCCGCTCGGTTGGATTCAGAGTCTCGTTTTACAGTAAACACTATAGGGGGCACGAATGAAGCGTGTAGGTTTTGTAGGCTGGCGTGGTATGGTCGGTTCCGTTCTGATGCAGCGCATGCTGGAAGAGCAGGATTTCAATCACATTGCAGAGCCGGTTTTCTTCACCACGTCTCAGGCTGGAGCGGCAGGTCCTGATATCGGCAAGGATATTCCGGCATTGAAAGATGCGCGTGATATCAACGAGCTGAAGCAGATGGACGCCATTGTTTCTTGCCAGGGCGGTGACTACACCACCGAAGTGTTCCAGAAACTGCGCGAGTCCGGTTGGAACGGCTATTGGATCGATGCGGCGTCCACATTGCGTATGGCTGATGACAGCCTGATCGTGTTGGATCCGGTCAACATGGGTGTAATCGAGCAGGGTATTGATGCCGGTATCAAGAATTTTGTTGGCGGCAACTGCACGGTGTCCCTGATGTTGATGGGCCTCGGTGGCTTGTTCAAGGCAGGTCAGGTTGAATGGGTTTCTTCCATGACCTATCAGGCGGCGTCTGGTGCCGGTGCCAAGAACATGCGTGAGCTGATTACCCAGATGGGCCAGATCCATGCTGGTTCAGAAGCACTGTTGGCCGACCCGGCCTCTGCAATTCTGGATATTGATCGTCAGGTCGTGGATACCATGCGTGGCGAAGCCTTTGCGACCGAGAATTTCGGTGTGCCATTGGCGGGTTCCCTGATTCCCTGGATCGACAAAGCCGTTGCTGATGGTCAGAGCAAGGAAGAGTGGAAGGGTTTTGTTGAAACCAACAAGATCCTTGGTCTGTCCGACAGCCCGATCGCGATTGATGGAACCTGTGTGCGTATTGGTGCGATGCGATGCCATAGTCAGGCCTTTACCATCAAGCTGAAACAGAATCTGCCATTGGACGAAATCGAGCAGATGATTGCAGAAGCCAATGATTGGGCCAGCGTGGTACCGAATGAGCGTGAGGCTACGATTGCCAACTTGTCGCCGACCAAAGTGACAGGGACACTGAATGTGCCCGTTGGTCGTCTGCGCAAGATGAAAATGGGGCCAGACTATCTGAATGCGTTTAGTGTTGGTGACCAGCTTCTGTGGGGGGCCGCCGAGCCATTGCGCCGCATGTTGCGTATCCTGCTTGAGCGTTGATTCATACTTTATCGATGTAATATCACCTCAGCCCGGCGTATGTCCGGGCTGTTTTGCTTTGTGAGACTCTGAAAAACATGTCATTGAACGTTGCTTTAATTGGACCCGGCACCCTGAAAGGGGAAAAACTTCTTGAGTTGCTGGACGAATCGTCGCTCGAGATAGACACAATGTCACTGTATGAAGAGGCTGATAGTGCCGGGCGCAGTTTGATGTTCAAAGGTCATGCGTGCCGTACGAAAGCGATCGAAACATTTACCGGTGACAGTCTGTCGCTGGTGTTCGTATGTGACGCAGATGTGCCGAGTGCGCAGGTTCAAATACTTGAACAGATGCAGTCAGGTGCTGTTATTGACCTCTATCCGCAACGCTATGTTGAGCAGCCTCTGCTGGTTGTGCCTGCAATCAATGGCGAAGCTCTCGCTTCGATTGACGCAGGTCGTATTATCGGTGTGCCTGGATCGGCTACTATAGCCGCTGTCCTGGCATTGGCTCCGTTGCATCAGGCTTATCAAATACTTAAGCTGAACCTGACGGTTCTGTGTGCAGCATCCGAAGCTGATCGTAAGGGCGTGGAAGCATTGGCGGCGGAAACCGCACGATTGCTGAACGGGCGTGATGTGGATGCCGACTTTTTTGAACGTCAGATTGCATTCAATCTGATTCCTGACGTTGGACCGGTACAAGCCTCCGGTTTTACCACGCTTGAAGAGCAGGTGATGGCTCAGCTGCCGATCCTGCTGGGCGATGATGCACTGGAAGTGGATGTCAGCGCGGTCAGAGTACCAGTGTTCTACGGTGATATGGTGATTGCGCAGGCAGAAACGCGCCAGCCATTGAATCTGGATGAAGTGCAGCTTCTTATGGATCGTGCACAGGGTGTGCGTTTTGATGTGGCGGCTAAACAGCCAGCCAGCCTGGTGAATGATGTTATCGGGCAGGATGTGGTTATCGTTAACCGGATTCGTCCCGATACAACGGGTGAAGGCGGTTTTGGTTTGCATGCGTTGAGTGATGATCTCGGACGTGGCAGTGCCCTGACTGCGCTAGAAATTGCGTTGGCGCTGCACAGTGGTTAACAAGATAGCAGAGGGTGGCATGGCTTGACCGTCCTGTGTTTAAACATAATACTTGCAAAAAATATGGATCCGTAACCCTCTGATTCGTAGAGAAATGGAGAGGGCGCGTACTCAATACCAAAGGGAGTAACCGATGCTGCGTAAATTAGCCTTAAGCCTTGCGATCTCAGCAGCTCTGGGGGCGTCACAGGTTAATGCCCTTGGGCTCGGGGAAATTAAAGTCAACTCGGCTCTGAATGAGCCGCTTGATGCCGAGATAAAACTGACGCAGGTTCGCGACCTCTCTCCATTGCAGATTCAGCCACGAATGGCGTCGCTGGATGAATACGCGACTGCCAGTGCCAGTGGTCAATCTCGTTATTTGCGGGATATTCAGTTTCAAGTGCTGGTGTCACCTGAAGGTAATGGCCGTATACGTCTCAAATCAACTGAGCCGGTGCAAGAGCCGTTCCTGAACTTCATGGTGGAAGTGAACTGGCCCAGTGGACGTTTAGTACGTGAGTACACCTTGTTGCTGGATCCCCCGGTTTTTGAGCCGACACCGGTTGGGCAGTCATTTACAACGGCCAGTGTGCAGCCGCGCCCTGCGGTGGCAGTTCCGCCGCAGAATATCCGTACCCGTGCCACGAATGACGGCCAGATGTATGTAGGCGTCAACGACACCTTGTGGGAAATCGCCAAGAACACCAAGCCTCAGGGTACCACTGAGCATCAGATGATGATGGCGATTCTGAGTAAAAACCCTCAGGCATTTCCCTCCGGGAACATCAATAATCTGAAGGCTGGTGTGGCCATTGATATTCCATCGGCCGCGGAAGTACAACGGCTGACACACCGGGAAGCCGTTGCTGAAGTGGCGCGTCAGATGCAGATGTGGCGTGACGGCAAGACTACGGTTCAGGCGCAACCCAAAGCGCCAGTGGATGTCAGTAAGCCTTCGGCTACCGCCGAGGCTCTTGTCGCTGATGCGGGCTCCGATGACGCGCCGGCGGAAGGGCAGCTCACGGTTGTAACGCCCCCTGTCGAGTCGATAGATCCTGTTGAAGCAGCGCCCGCAGGCGATAATATTGATGCAGATGCAGCTGAAATGTCTCGTGTCGATGAGACTAATCAGCAGGTTGTTTCTGCTGCGGCCGAGCGTTTGGAAAGTGAAGTAATCGTTGCTCAGGAGAAGATTGATCGCCTTGAGCGTGACAACTCGGACTTGAACAATAAACTGGACTCCGTGCTGCAACAACTGGAGTCGCAGAGTCGTTTGTTGGAGCTGCAGTCCCAGCAGATGTCCACGTTGCAGTCCGAGTTGGGACAGCAGAGCGTTGCACCGGTTGAGTCCGCTGATACCGTTGCGCAGCAGCCATCAATGTTGCAGAGCCCTGCCGTGTTAGGTGGCTTGGGGGCTGGTGTGTTGGCGCTGTTGGGTGGTGTCTGGTTTATTCTGCGTCGTAAGCGCAACGGGGAAACTGGGGGCAAGCGTGATCTGGTGAGTGTGCCGGATGATTTACGTGATGATGCCGATGTGGGGGATTTGGCCGTCGGGGCAGCAGCCTTGGCTGGCGCTGCGGTGGTGGCCGATTCTCTGGCTCAGGACAAGCCTGCTCCGTTGGGTGAGGCTGAGCAGGGCACGGATTCTGATTTTGTGCGCCCACCTATGCAATCGTTGGCACCTGAAGAAGAGGTTACGGTTGAAGATGACCTGACGGATCTGGATGGTGATCTGCAGGATCTTGATCTCGACATGGATCTTGATCTTGATGATCTGGAGATGCCGAATGAGACGGTAGCCGCCAGTACTATTGATGCCGCCGAGTTTGACCTGGGTCTTGAAGAAGAGATTGAAGTCGCCGCCGATGATGCCTCTGCAACCGAAACCGATGAGCTTGAATTCAAGGTTGAGCAGCCTGCCTTGGCTGAAGCCGAGGAGGCCAGTGAGCTTGATGGTATGCTGGCCGACGATGATCTGGATGATGATCTGGATTTCTTGTTGGGTGACAGTGTCGGTGATAATGACAGTGTCGAGACTTCTTCACTGGATGAAGAGCTTGATTTCGGATCCTTGTCTGAATTGACGCTGGATGAGGCCTCTGAGGAGGAGTCGCTGGAAAATGAGCAGGATCGTGTAGACAATAGTCTGCATGAAACGGTTGAATCTGCACCTGAGCTTGAATTTGAGGTCGATCCAGAACTGGAAGCCATGCTTCAGGGTGGTGTCGGCGCGGATGAAGGTACTGAAAATGAAGTTGAATTTGGTGCCGGCTTCTCGGATGATAGTGACAACGCAGATGATGACCTGGATAGCCTGCTTGCATCCTTTGATCCTGAAGAGTCGGTTAACACCGCTCCTGTCAGTCGTTTCAGTGCGGGTGAAGCGGTAGAAGAAGAGTTGACCGCCAATATCTCTCACGACCTTGAGATGGACCTGGATTCTGAAGTTGAAGACCTGTTGAACAGCACCGATGATGACATCGCGCTGGAAGAACAGGGCAGCGGCGAGCAGGAAGATGTATTTGATAAGCTGAATCTGCTCAGTGATGCCGATGAAATAGAAACCAAGCTGGATCTTGCTCGTGCCTATATCGAAATGGACGATGGCGAAGGCGCGCGTGATATCCTGAACGAAATTACCGGTGAAGGCTCCGACAGTCAGCGACAAGAAGCGCAGAAGCTGCTGGAGACGCTGGGTTGATAAAGACTGTAGATGAGTAAAGAAAAAACTACCGGGGCGATTTCGATCGCCCCGTTTCGTTATGCGTTGGGCATAGAATATGTGGGTGCTGCTTACCGTGGTTGGCAGGTGCAAGCCTATGATAATGTACCGACCATTCAAGCCGAGGTTGAGCGTGCGCTTTCGGTCATTGCCAATCACCCGGTTCAGGTTATTTGTGCAGGTCGTACCGATGCGGGTGTTAGCGCCAGTCATCAAGTGGTTCATTTCGATAGCTGGGCTGAGCGCAATGATCGGGCCTGGGTACTGGGAACCAATAGCCATCTGCCGGATGACATCTCCATTAAGTGGGCGACTAAAGTGCCGGGATGTTTTCATGCCCGTTTTTCGGCGCGTGAACGTCGCTATCGCTACCTGATCTACACGTCGCCTTCGCGGCCGGCGATATTGGCCGGTGGCGTCACCTGGACACATCGCAAGCTTGATGTTGAGCGCATGCAGCAAGCTGCGCACTATCTACTGGGTGAGCATGACTTTACGTCCTACCGAGCAGTGGGGTGTCAGGCGAAGAGTCCGGTACGTGAGATTCGTCGCTTGGATGTGTACCGAAGCGGTCATTTGATTGTCATTGATGTCAGTGCCAATGCTTTTCTGCACCACATGATCAGGAATATAGCGGGTGTACTGATGGCGGTGGGCGCGGGTGACCGGCCTGCGGAGTGGGCGCTGGAAGTGCTGCAGGCACGAGACCGGTGCCAGGGTGGGGTAACCGCGCGCCCGGATGGGTTATATTTTGTCGATGTGCGCTATCCTGACCTGTTCAAACTCCCTGATACTCCGCTGGGACCGCATTTTCTGCCAACATCAGACTGACGCCCCGAGGTGGCTTTGTTAATATGGCCGCCTTGCACCAGACTCCGGGATATAGCATGACGACACGAGTGAAAATTTGCGGCATTACCTGTTATGCGGATGCGATGTCCGCAATCGAGGCGGGTGCAGATGCACTTGGGTTTGTGTTTTATGAACCGAGTCCGCGTTATTTGTCACCAGCGGCAGCTGCCGATATTATTCGCCGTCTGCCGCCTTTCGTGACGACTGTAGGGCTGTTCGTCAATGCAGCAGAAGACCTTGTTGCGGATGTTATCCAGCAGACCGGTATTGACCTCTTACAGTTTCATGGTGATGAGCCTGAAGATTTTTGTCGAAGGTTCGGGCGGCCGTATATCAAGGCATTTCGAGTGCGTCCTGAGCTGGATATTATGGCGCTGGTGCAGCGTTATACCAGTGCCCGGGGTGTGTTGCTGGATGCATATCGTCCTGGCGTTCCGGGAGGAACAGGGGACGTATTTGATTGGGCATTGATTCCACCCAGCTTGGCGCCCAAGGTGATTCTGGCCGGTGGTTTGACGGCAGATAATGTCGCCACGGCTGTTGCGCGCGTAGCCCCCTATGCCGTGGATGTTTCCGGCGGTGTCGAGTCGGCACCGGGGCGCAAGGATGACGTGAAAATTTCTGCTTTTATGGCCGCTGTTCAGCGCACTTAAAGCAAATTCAATTATAGTAAGTCAATGATTTCCATACGCCTGCTGCCATGAGCTGGTGGGCAGGCATGAACAGGAATGTGAAACATGAGTAACTGGTTGGAAAAGATCGTGCCGTCGATGGTACGCAGTGAGAAAAAGCGTGCCAATATTCCCGAAGGTCTGTGGAAGAAGTGTCCCAAGTGCGATTCTATTCTGTATCGTCCGGAGCTTGAGAAGAATCTCAATGTTTGCCCCAAATGCGACCATCACATGCGTGTGAATGCCCGTCGCCGTCTGGAGCTGTTTCTGGATAGTGAAGGCCGTCAGGAGCTTGCTGCTGAAGTTACTCCGGTTGATCGTCTCAAATTCCGCGATTCCAAGAAGTATAAAGATCGTTTGAGTGCGGCACAGAAAGCCACTGGTGAGAAAGATGCCCTGATTGCCATGCGCGGAACGCTGCAGGGTCTGCCGGTTGTTGCGGTCGCCTTTGAATTCAGCTTCATGGGTGGTTCCATGGGGGCGGTGGTTGGTGAACGTTTTGTACGTGCAGCCAAGGTCTCGCTTGAAGAAGGCATTCCGTTGATCTGTTTTGCGGCATCGGGTGGTGCGCGGATGCAGGAAGCGTTGATTTCCTTGATGCAGATGGCTAAAACCAGTGCAGCGTTGGAAAAACTGAAGCAGGCGGGTGTGCCCTATATTTCTGTCCTGACCGATCCTGTATATGGTGGTGTGTCGGCCTCGCTGGCGATGTTGGGTGATCTCAATGTGGCTGAGCCGAATGCCCTGATCGGTTTCGCAGGTCCGCGTGTTATTGAGCAAACCGTGCGCGAAAAACTGCCGGAAGGCTTCCAGCGCAGCGAATTTCTGTTGGAGCATGGTCAAGTTGATATGATCATCAGCCGCAACGAGCTGCCAACACGTATTGCCGCCATCTTGCGTAAGCTCAGCAACCTGGATGCGGAGCCTGTGATTCAGGCAGACGTGCAGGACGTTGAAGAAGCACCCGCTGTTGATGTGGATGTAGAAAAATAATGAGCCTGACAGCTCCCCCGCAAACGCTAGATGCCTGGCTGGCGCGCATTGAAGCCTGTCACCCCAGTGAGATCGAACTGGGGTTGACGCGGCTGGCAGAAGTCGCGGCGCGCTTGCCGATCGATCTGGAACGCAGCAGCAAAATCATTGTTGCCGGTACCAACGGCAAGGGTTCGACCGTTGCCATGCTTGAGTCGATCCTGCGGCAGCAGGGGGTGAGTGTGGGTGTGTATACCTCACCTCACTTCCTGCGCTACAACGAGCGGATCACGCTCAACGGTACGCCGGTTGATGATGAGTGTCTGTGCCAGGCTTTTGCTGTCATTGAGCAGGCGCGCGGTGAAACACCGTTGACCTATTTTGAATACGGCACACTGGCTGCGCTGCTTATTTTCAGTCAGGCACAGGTTGACGTGGCCTTGCTGGAAGTCGGCTTGGGTGGGCGTCTGGATGCAGTCAATATCGTGGACGCCGATATTGCCGTTGTGACAACGGTTGCGCTGGACCATACCGACTGGCTGGGATCGGACCGTGAAACGATCGGTTTTGAGAAGGCAGGCATATTCCGTACCGGCAAACCGGCGCTGTGTGGTGATGTTGCTGCGCCGGATAGCGTGATCAGACATGCAGATTCGCTGGCGGCGCCATTATATCGTAACGGTGTTGCTTACCGCTTTGAACGCGGGGCAGGCAGTTGGAATTGGAATGGTCTGGATGCGCAGGGGAATGCATGCAGTTTTAATGCATTGCCGTTGCCAACGCTGCCGCTGTCCAATGCTGCATTGGTCATGCAGGTGCTGCAGTTGTTGCCATTCAGTGTGAGTGAGTCCGCTGTGCGTCAGGGTTTTGCCCGTGCCTGTTTGGCGGGTCGCATGCAACCGGTGCAGATCGGGGCGCTCGCGGCAACGCTTGATGTGGCACATAATCCGGAGGCGGCATTATATCTGGCCGATACCCTGCGTCGTGAACAGTGTGAAGGTCAGCTCCACTTTGTGCTGGGCATGTTGGCAGATAAGGATATCAGTGCGGTCGTTGAGCAGTTGGCACCGGTTGTTGATCGCTGGTATCCGGTGACGCTGGATGTGCCGCGTGGTGCTACTGCAGATACTCTGGTGGCGGTGTTGGCAGAAGCGGGTGTTGATGCTGCATCTATTCATGTGGCTGGCAGCGTGGCAGATGCGGTCGCGATGTTGCAGGCGCTTGATGCGCGCGACCGAGTTGTGATCGCGGGGTCGTTTTTTACGGTCGCTGAAGCGCTGGCGCTGATTTCTGGAGCGGGCAACTGATGACGGAAGTGCAGAAGAAGCGACTGGTAGGTGCAGTTGCCATTCTGGTGTCTGCCATTATTTTGTTTCCGCTGCTGCTGGACGGGACGGGTTACCGCGAGCGTCATTTACAGGACCGTATCCCGCCCGCTCCGGCCATGCCAGCACTGGTCGATATTGAGCCGAACCGGTCAGCGTTGCCGGATACGGCTGAGCCAGCATCGCCGGCCGCACCGGCAGTGGTGAAGGTTCCGGCTCCCGCATTACGGCCTGCGATTGTACAGGCGCAGCCAAGTATAGATGCTACCCAAGATACCCCGGCGCTGGATCAGCAGCAGGTACCGGTCGCATGGACTTTGCAGCTGGCCAGTTTCCGTGACGAAGCGAATGCGCGTTCGTTACGCAAGGAATTGGTGGCCGCAGGGTACAAGGTGTATATCCGGCATGGCCCGAACATGGTGCGTGTATTTGTCGGTCCGGACCTGCAGCGCAGTCGGCTTGAACAGTTGCAGGCACGCCTGAAACGGGACTACTCGCTTGATGGCATGATTGTTCGATTCACGACACAGTGAATTCATCGTTGGGTTGGCCTCATTGCTCTGGTAGAATGCGCGCTGTTTTAAAGACTGGCGACTGACGATGAACTGGGCTGATTGGACCATTCTTGCCATCATTGCAATCTCAAGCCTGATGAGCCTCAAGCGAGGCTTTGTGCGTGAGGCAATATCACTGCTTACCTGGGTAACTGCGTTCGTCGTGGCGCGCCTGTTCTCACCTTCTCTTGGCTTCTTGCTGGAGCCGTATATACAGACGCCGTCGCTGCGTCTGGTCTCCGCGTTTGCTATTCTGTTTGTGATCACGCTGCTTGCGGGTGCGTTAATCGGAGCCTTGTTTGCGGCGCTGGTCAACGCGACCGGGCTGACCAACTCTGACCGTGTATTGGGGATGGGGTTTGGGGCAGTGCGTGGCGGTTTGGTCATTGTAGTCATTGTAGCCCTCCTGGGCATGACGCCAGCGGTTCAGGATCGCTGGTGGCAGGAATCTCAACTGGTTCCCCATTTCGTATTGCTCGAAGGCTGGAGCCGCCAAATGGCGAGCGACATCGGGCAAGTAATCTGGAATATCGGACGCTAGGCACAATTTGCTTAGCGCCATCCTTTTAGCGACATCCTTCTGAGGTGGATTGAATGTGCGGTATCGTCGGCATTGTTGCCAAGTCCTATGTAAACCAGACTATTTTTGATGCATTGACGGTGCTGCAGCACCGCGGCCAAGACGCGGCCGGCATGGTCACGTGTGAGGGCAACCGTTTCTTTCTGCGCAAGGATAACGGCCTGGTCAATGAGGTGTTCCGTACGCGCCACATGAAAAAGATGCAGGGGAATATGGGCATCGGGCATGTACGTTACCCGACAGCGGGTAGTTCCAGCTCAGCCGAAGCCCAGCCTTTCTATGTCAACTCGCCGTATGGTATTGCGCTGGCCCATAACGGTAACCTGACCAATGCCGATAAGTTGGCTGACGAAATTTTCCGCGCCGATCTGCGTCATATCAACACCACCTCTGACTCTGAAGTACTGCTCAATATTTTCGCCCATGAACTGCAGCAAATTGGCAAGTTGCAGCCAGTAGCTGAAGATATTTTCAAGGCGGTCGAGCAGGTGCATCGTCGCTGCCAGGGTGGTTATGCCGTTGTTGCAATGATTACCGGTTACGGCATTGTCGCGTTCCGCGATCCTTGTGGAATCCGTCCGGTTGTCTATGGCAAGCGCGTGACTGACGCGGGTGACGAGTACATGGTTGCGTCCGAAAGCGTGGCCCTGGATACCTCCGGTTTCGAAATGGTGCGTGATTTGGCACCGGGCGAAGCAATTTTTATTGATACTGAAGGTCAGATTACGACCCGCCAGTGCGCACCGGAAAGCAAAATCGCACCCTGCCTGTTCGAGTATGTCTATCTGGCGCGCCCGGACTCCATCATTGACGGTGTTTCTGTGCATCATTCACGTATGGAGATGGGCGTTAAGTTGGCTGAAAAAGTCCTGCGTGAGTGCCCTGATCACGACATCGACGTGATTATTCCGATTCCGGATACCAGTCGCACGGCCGCATTGGAAATGGCGAACTCCCTGAACGTTACCTTCCGTGAAGGCTTCATCAAGAACCGCTATATTGGCCGTACATTTATCATGCCGGGGCAAACGCTGCGCAAGAAGTCCGTGCGCCAGAAGCTGAACCCGATTCAGGCTGAGTTCCGCGACAAGGTTGTGATGCTGGTTGATGATTCTATCGTGCGCGGTACCACGTCCAAGCAGATCGTACAGATGGCCCGTGATGCGGGTGCGCGCAAAGTCTACTTTGCTTCGGCAGCCCCTGAGGTGCGCTTCCCCAATGTCTATGGCATCGACATGCCTTCGGCGCGCGAGTTGATTGCATATGAACGTACCGCTGATGAGATCGGCGAGTACATTGGTTGTGACTGGATGTTGTATCAGGATCTGGATGATCTCAAAGCGTGTGTCAGCTCTTTCAATCCGGAGATCAAGGAATTTGATACCTGCGTATTTGATGGCAGTTATGTAACCGGTACCGTCGATGAGGATTATTTGGCGCGTATAGATGCCAAACGCAACGATGATGCCAAGGCTGATGCGGAACCCAATGCCGAAGACGATAATGAGTCCGCAGACCTGCACAACAAGATCGACTGAGGGAAGTGTATGAGCCAGTCCAGTTACGAGCGCGCGCATCGGATTCAGTTTGAAACCAGTGATGCCTATGATATCGATACCTTGTCGGTACGTGCCGGGCAAAGCAGAACCGCGGAAGGCGAGCATTCCGATGCCATTTTTGCGACCTCCAGTTTCGTCTTTTCCAGCGCGCGCGAAGCGGCGGCCCGATTTGGTGGTGACGAAGAAGGTAATATTTATTCTCGTTTCACCAATCCGACGGTGCAGGCTTTTGAAGAACGTATCGCCGCACTTGAGGGTGGCGAGCGTGCGGTTGCAACTGCGTCCGGCATGGCCGCGATTCTCAATCTGGGTTTGGCTTTGCTGAAGCAGGGCGATCATGTTGTCTGCTCGCGCAGTGTTTTCGGTTCGACCGTATCGCTGTTTACCAAGTACTTGAGCCGGGCGGGTATTCAGACCACGTTCGTGGATCCGACGGATCTTGCCGCCTGGGAAGCGGCGGTTACGCCGAGTACGCGTTTGTTCTTCATGGAAACACCATCCAATCCGCTGGCTGAGCTGACGGATATCTCGGCGGTTGCAGATATCGCTCATGCACATGACGCGTGGCTGGCGGTCGATAACTGTTTCCTGACCCCTGCATTGCAGCGCCCGTTGTTGATGGGTGCCGATATCGTAATGCACTCAGCGACCAAGTATCTGGATGGTCAGGGGCGCTGCATTGGTGGTGTTCTGGTAGGGCGTGACAAGGAGATGGAAGAGGTTTTCGGCCTTATCCGTACCGGTGGTTCCTGCATGAGCCCGTTCAACGCCTGGGTGTTTTTGAAGGGTTTGGAAACGTTGCCGTTGCGCATGCGGGCTCATAGCGAAAGCGCATTGCAGATCGCCACTTGGCTGCAGCAGCAGCCCGGTATTCGTAAAGTTTATTATTCCGGTTTGACGGATCACCCTCAGCATGCACTTGCCTGCAAACAGCAGTCGGCTTTTGGTGGCGTATTGGCCTTTGAAGTCGACGGTGAGCGTGAAGAGGCGTGGCGCTTTATTGATGCAACGCAGATGGTTTCCATTACCGGCAATCTGGGTGATGTGAAGTCGACGATTACTCACCCGGCTACGACCACCCATGGTCGCATGAGTGCTGAGGAGCGTGATGCTGCCGGTATCCGTGAAGGTCTGATCCGTTTCTCGGTCGGCCTGGAATCGGTTGATGATATCAAGGCTGATTTGCAGCGCGGTCTGGATGCGCTAAGCGCCTGATTCGTACCCATCCGGCCACGCCTTTTCTGGCGTGGCCGCTGTCCTTCGAAAGTATACAGCGATGAATATTTATCTGGCCCCGATGGAGGGTGTTCTTGATTACGGTCTGCGCGATATTCTGACGCGTATCGAGGGCGTTGATTGCTGCGTGACCGAGTTTATTCGGGTGACGGATCAGCTTTTGCCTGCCACGGTGTTCCGGCGCTTGGCACCCGAGCTGGAGCAAGGTAGCCAAACTTATTCCGGTGTGCCGGTGCTGGTACAGTTGCTGGGCAATGACCCCGTGATGATGGGTGAAAACGCAGTCCGTGCTGCCGAGATGGGTGCGCCCGGAATTGATCTGAATTTTGGCTGTCCAGCCAAAACGGTGAATAAGAGCCGTGGCGGTGCCATTTTGCTAAAGGATCCTGAAGAGGTTCATGATATTACCGCTGGGGTGAGTCAGGCACTGGCAGGTTCGGTGCCGCTCAGTGCCAAAATGCGGCTTGGATTTCAGGACAAATCATTGGCAATCGAAAATGCGCAGGCATTGGAAGCAGCGGGTGCGATGCGTTTGACTGTGCATGCGCGGACGAAGGTTGAAGGTTACAAGCCCCCGGCACATTGGGAGTGGATTGCACGCATTCGCGAAGCAGTTTCCATCCCGGTTGTGGCCAACGGTGATATATGGACAGTAGAAGATTATCACCGCTGTCGAGAGGTTAGCGGATGTGATGACGTGATGATCGGCCGTGGGTTGATTGCCAATCCTTTTCTTGCACACGCTATACGTTACGGGCAGGCAGGCATGGATGCGGCGTCAACCTGGTCGCAGACGTGTCGCCTGCTGCACCGCTATCACCATGATGTCATGGCACGCATTGAAGCGCGTCATGTAAATGGACGGACCAAGCAGTGGTTGCGCATGATGCAGCGTCACTATCCGCAGGCAGAAGCCTTGTTTGCCGATATCCGTGTCGAGCGTGACCCTCAGCGGGTTGCAGTGGTATTGCAGGCAGCGGTTGATGCGTTAATGATTGATGTGGATCGGCATACGTTTTGACCCCCAGTGCCCCGGTGTGGCATCGAATACACCGGGGATGCGGTGACCGCAAAAACGGCAGCAGCCTTCCGCGCTAAGCTGCCAATCCTTGATAATATAGCCGGATCGTTGAATTAACGCCTTGTCGCATTCGGGGCAGTATGTCGTGCTGCCTTCATCGTCATGCACATTACCCGTGTATACAAAATGTAGCCCCTCTTCTCGGGCGATCATGCGTGCGCGTTGCAAGGTATCCAGGGGGGTGTTTGGGTGGTCCAGCATCTTCCAGTCAGGATGAAAGGCGGTAAAGTGCAGCGGTACGTCTGGACCGAGCCGGGTGCATATCCAGCGTGACAGCTGGCCGATTTCACGGTCGGAGTCATTTTCTCCGGGTATCAGCAGGGTTGTGATCTCCAGCCAGGTATCAGTCTCATGTTGAATGTACTCCAGCGTTTCCAATACGGGGGCGAGTTGACCGCCGCAGATGCGCCGATAAAACGACTCTGTGAACGCTTTCAGGTCGATATTGGCTGCATCCATATGCCGGTAAAAGGCTTCGCGGGGAGCGGGGCATACATAGCCTGCGCTGACCGCAATGCTGCGTAGTCCCTGTTGCCGGCAGGCTTTTGCCACATCAATGGCATATTCATGAAAAACAACCGGATCATTATAGGTAAAGGCAATGCTGCGGCAGTCATGTGCAACGGCGGCGCGTACCAGTTGCTCGGGTGATGCGCTGTCGCAGAGTCTTTCGGTCTGCCGCGAGCGGCTGATATCCCAATTTTGGCAGAAGCGGCATGCCAGATTGCAGCCGGCCGTGCCAAATGAGAGTACGGGTGTGCCGGGCAGGAAGTGATTCAGCGGTTTTTTTTCGACTGGATCGATACAGAAACCGCTGGAGAGGCCATAACTCAGCAAACGTATCTCGTTATCAACGCGGCCGCGTACAAAACACATGCCCCGCTGGCCTGGATTCAGCTGGCAGAAGCGTGGGCAAAGATCGCACTGGAGCTTGCCATTATCCAGGCGGTGCCAATACTCAGTAGCGACGCTGTGTTTGGCGCTCATACTGAAGATCTCCACGGGTACTATACTTGAAGCATAGCAAACAACGAGGGGGATGCGCTGATGGACGCTTCTATTCGACCTGCAGCGGTTGCAGGGGCGTTTTATCCGGCAGACCCCTTGGGGTTAAAGGGGTTGGTGGATACTCTGATGTCAGCAATTGCAGCCCCGGAGTTGCTGTCGCGTCCGCTTAAGGCATGTGTCGTGCCGCATGCGGGGTTGATCTATTCAGGCCCTGTGGCGGCAAAGGCTTATCGTTTACTGCAAAGCACTGCGTCGCACCAGTTGTGGCGACGAGTGGTGTTGTTGGGACCAAACCACCGTATGCCGCTTCACGGCATGGCGGTGTCAGATGAAGCATTCTGGTCCAGTCCTTTGGGTCGTATGCCAATTGATCGCGCATACACTGAACAGCTATGTACGAAGTTCCAGTTGACTATCAGGCCTGATGTGCATCGGTTTGAGCACTCACTGGAGGTGCAGTTGCCATTTCTGCAAACGATCATGCCCGAGTTGGCGTTGGTGCCTGTTCTGGTCGGGGGGGTGGAGAGTGAGGATGTTGCTGCCTTGATTGAATACTGCTGGCAGGATGAGTCCAACCTGGTGTTGATCAGTAGCGATCTGAGTCATTATCACCCGTGGTCCGAAGCGCAGCGCCTTGATGCTGTCACCAGCAAGATGATCAATACATTGGATGCGCACCTGGGTAGTGAGCAGGCCTGTGGCTATCACGCGCTCAACGGATTATTGCTGGCTGCGCGGCGGCAAGGGCTGGAAATACACTGTTTGAGTCGTTTGACATCTGGAGATACGGCCGGCAGTAAAGAGCAGGTTGTGGGGTATGGGGCTTATGTGTGCTATTGAATATGGCTCTGAAGAGCGAGCGGCCATTCTGGCACTGGCACGTCAGGGTGTGTGTCAATCAGTGATGACCGGCAGTGTGGCCTTGCCTGATGTGGAGCAGATGGCACCTTTTCTACAGCCTCAGCGCGCCAGTTTTGTCACGCTGGAGAGTATTGGTCGGTTGCGTGGGTGTATCGGTTCACTTGAGCCAGTGCGGCCGTTAGGACATGATATTTTGCATAATGCCTGTGGTGCTGCCTTGCATGATTACCGCTTTCAAGTACTGGAGGCAGCAGAGCCGATACGGATATCAGTATCGATATTGTCGCCTCTGCAGGAGATGCAATTTACGTCTGAAGAGGATCTTTTGTGTCAGCTTGAGCCGGGCAAGGACGGGGTTTTATTACAGTCTGGTCGCTGTCGATCGACTTTTCTACCCGTTGTCTGGACCAGTTTGAGTCAACCAGAAGTCTTTATGAAGGAGTTGAAATTGAAGGCAGGGCTGCCGGCAGACTATTGGTCTGAACGGGTTAGGGTATGGCGTTACCGTAGTGAAAGCTTTGCTGAGGCGGTAGAGCGGCCGGCATGTGAATGAGGACACCGGCCGTTTTCTACGATATGTCAGCTGCCTTCACGCTGTTGGGCGAAACGGTCGACGTCATTGGTGATGTCGACTTCCACGGTGGGGGCCGGGATGCGGAAATCATACACACGCTCCCAGCCTTCTGCTTCCGGTGTGCGTTCCCATACGGTGCCGGCATTGTATTGCACCAGTTCGGTCAGTGACGGGTCCATCTCGCAGATACGCTCCAACGGGATAGGAACCAGGTTGATCTGCTCATTTTCCAGAAATTCTGGTGTCTCGTAGCCGGTAAACATGCGCCAGCCGGTATCGTTGAGATGTTCGGGTACGGTTTTGTACAGGAAACGAATCGGCAGCTTATCTTCCAGCATGAGACGTGAAACCAGTGCCAGATAACCATTTTTGGTCTGTGCAGTTTCCTGTTCGGCGGTCAGGGGTAGATCGGGCGTAGGTGAATTCATGAATAATAACCTGTATACGACAATTCGTGGCTGATACGCAGGAGGGAGTATATCAGTTTGCTGTGGTCGTGCTGAAACGTATGGGCCGTAAACACAAAACCCCGCCGAAGCGGGGTTTCAGTGAGCCAGTGAGGGCGCGCAGTGCGCCCTCGGCAGGATCAGACTTCTACAGTTGGGATGAAAGTCGACGCTTTGGCGACGTAGCTGTCCATCTGATCGAAGTTCAGGTAACGGTAGATCTCGCCAGACATGCTGTCGAGTTTGCTAGCGTATTCCATGTACTCGGAAACGGTCGGCAGTTTGCCTTCCAGTGCCGCAACAGCCGCCAGTTCAGCGGATGCCAGGAATACGTTGGCGCCATCACCCAGACGGTTCGGGAAGTTACGAGTTGAAGTCGATACAACTGTAGACTTCGCGGCTACACGTGCCTGGTTGCCCATGCACAGGGAGCAGCCCGGCATTTCCATGCGCGCACCGGCTTTGCCGAAGATGTTGTAGTAACCTTCGTCGCTCAGCTGAGCCTGGTCCATTTTGGTCGGCGGTGCGATCCACATGCGTGTCGGGATGGACTTGCCTGAGGACTCCAGCAGTTTACCAGCGGCACGGAAGTGGCCGATGTTGGTCATGCAGGAACCGATGAAGACTTCATCGATGCTCTGGCCAGCCACTTCAGACAACAGGCGTGCATCGTCCGGATCGTTCGGAGCACACAGGATCGGCTCCTTGATTTCGGACAGATCGATTTCGATCACTTCAGCGTACTCGGCATCAGCGTCTGCACGCATCAGGCTCGGGTTCGCCAGCCACTCTTCCATGCCCTTGATACGACGTTCGATGGTACGTACATCGCCGTAGCCTTCAGCGATCATCCACTTCAGCATGACGATGTTGGAACGCAGGTACTCGGCAACGGAATCGTCGGACAGAGTGATGGTGCAGCCTGCAGCGGAACGTTCTGCAGAGGCGTCGGACAGCTCGAATGCCTGCTCAACGGTCAGTTCTTCCAGACCTTCGATTTCCAGTACGCGGCCAGAGAAGGCGTTCTTCTTGCCGGCTTTCTCTACGGTCAGAAGACCCTGTTTGATCGCGTAGTAAGGAATCGCATGCACCAGATCACGCAGGGTGATACCGGCGTTACGCTTGCCCTTGAAGCGAACCAGGATGGATTCCGGCATGTCCAGCGGCATAACACCGGTGGCAGCTGCGAAGGCAACCAGACCAGAACCGGCAGGGAAGGAGATGCCCAGCGGGAAACGGGTGTGGGAGTCACCACCGGTACCGACGGTATCCGGCAGCAGCATGCGGTTCAGCCAAGAGTGGATAACACCATCGCCCGGACGCAGGGAAACGCCGCCGCGGTTCATGATGAAGTCCGGCAGAGTGTGGTGGGTGTTGACGTCAACCGGCTTCGGATATGCAGCGGTGTGGCAGAAAGACTGCATGGTCAGGTCAGCTGAGAAGCCCAGGCACGCCAGGTCTTTCAGTTCATCACGGGTCATCGGACCAGTGGTGTCCTGAGAGCCAACGGTGGTCATCTTCGGCTCGCAGTACATGCCCGGACGAACGCCGTCCATGCCGCAGGCCTTGCCGACCATCTTCTGAGCCAGGGTGAAGCCCTTGCCGGTATCAGCCGGCTGTTCCGGTTTGCGGAACAGTTCGAAGTTTTCCAGGCCCAGTGCTTCACGTGCTTTCTCGGTCAGACCGCGACCGATGATCAGCGGGATACGGCCGCCTGCGCGGACTTCGTCCAGCAGAACCTGAGTTTTCAGGCCGAATGTGCAGATCACTTCGTCAGTGCCGTGCTTGCAGACTTTACCTTCATACGGGTATACGTCGATGACGTCACCCATGTTCAGGTCTTCAACCGGCATTTCGATCGGCAGAGCGCCCGCATCTTCCATTGTGTTGTAGAAAATCGGAGCGATCTTGTTACCGAAGCAGTAACCGCCGGCGCGTTTGTTCGGTACGAACGGGATGTCGTCACCGAAGAACCACAGCACGGAGTTGGTTGCCGATTTACGGGAAGAACCGGTACCGACTACATCACCCACGTAAGCAACCGGGAAGCCTTTTGCTTTAACTTCTTCGATCTGTGCCAGCGGGCCTGTAACGCCGTGTTCTTCCGGGTTGATCCCTTCACGTTCCATCTTCAGCATCGCGTTGGCGTGCAACGGGATATCGGGACGCGACCAGGCATCCGGAGCCGGAGACAGGTCATCAGTATTGGTTTCGCCCGGTACCTTGAATACGGTAACGGTGATTTTTTCGGCAACTTCCGGCTTGGAAGTGAACCACTCGCCTTCAGCCCAGGACTGCATGACCTGTTTGGCGTGAGCGTTACCTGCTTCGGCTTTCTCCTGTACATCATGGAAAGCATCAAACATCAGCAGGGTGTGTGACAGTGCCTTGGCAGCAGTCGGGGCCAGTGCGTCGATATCCAGGCATTCCACCAGGGGAGCAATATTGTAGCCGCCCAGCATGGTGCCCAGCAGCTCAACAGCTTTGACCTGGTCGATCAGAGGGGAAGAGGCTTCACCTTTGGCGATCGCTGCCAGGAAGCCAGCTTTTACGTAAGCAGCCTGGTCAACGCCCGCCGGCACACGATTGGTGATCAGCTCGAGCAGGAACTCTTCTTCACCGGCAGGCGGTGCTTTCAAGAGTTCGACCAGAGCAGATGTCTGTTCAGGATCAAGCGGCTTCGGTGGTACGCCTTCTGCGGCGCGTTCTTCTACATGTGTACGATAAGCTTCAAGCACGATATGGCCCTCATCTGTTTTCACCGCCGGACGCCGGAGTGGTAAAACCCCACCGACGGCGTATCGACTAGGTATCGAATGGTGATTGGCGAGCGAATTCTAGCGGAAGCAGGGGCTAAAGTTAAGATTGTGTCGACAATCTTGCTCTTAGACTTTCGACCAAATTGACTGATATGTAAGCAATATTGATAGAAAGCTGTTGATGCTGGTCAATATTCATTTAGCTGTGTTTGAATTCGAGCTAAAAGCTACGTATAACAGTCGAATACATTATCTCAGGTAGGAGGTAGCCTTGATGAGTTCAGCACACAGTCAGGCTGAAATCGCACAGGATGAGCGCGCGGTAAAAGCAAATCTGCAACTCAGTAAATTGCAGGTCATGTTTCATTTGCAGGCCGATAAGCGACTGATCTATGTAGGTGTGCAGCCAACTGTTGCGTTGCGCTACCTGACGCGGCTGGTAGCTGCAAGGCCGCGCGTGTTGCGGAATCACATTCGGCGCATCTACCTTGCCATTCAATGTGCAGACAGTGATCGGTTGACTGGTGCGCTGATCGATTTGCTTTTGGTGTTGCGTGGACGAGGCCAGTTTTTGGTCGACCGTTTGGTCAAGCAGTCCGGGCCGTTGCTTCAATCCGAACACCGTACCGCTATCAAGAAAGCGATTGATACGCGTGATCTGTCACGGCTTGCTGAATTGCCGCTTGATTTTGCAGTATTGAGCAATGGGCGTTGCATGCAGTTTTCAAGACAGAAAGTACACTGAGCGCTCATAGAAGGATTCGAACATGCCGGTCGGTGGTAATCATTCCATAGGAATTATCGGCTTTGCTGCAAATGAAGTGGCAATGCTGGAGATTTTTTTTAAAAGCAACAAGGCTAAAGGCTTTAACCTGGTAAAGCCTGAGCTGTCCGATAGTTTGCTGGTTGGCTTCAGTGATAATGATGCCAGGGAGCAGGTTGAAAAGTGGTTGCAGAATGACCGGCGGCCATTTGTTGCGGTGGTTGATGCCGCAACCTCTCGGAATGTCGCCAATACAGGTATAAAAATCAGTCGTCCTCTGACCTTGATTGCACTGCAGGAGGCTCTGGTGCAGTTAAGCGCCCGTCTTGCTGCAGGGCCTGTCGAAGAGGGTGAGCGGGTTGTCAGTGAGGTCGTCAGTGCGCCCGGTAACGCCCGTGACGCCGTGTTCGCCGAGTGGGAAGCGCGAAAGCAGCGCAGTAGTGAGGCGTTGTCGGCATGGAAGGGTGATTCTGCTCAGCGTGAAGGCGAAGCACTGCGTAGTCGTTTCAGTCTTGAACGCAGCGAATTGAATAGCTTGATTCTGGAAGCTCAAACTGAGTTGCAAAAGCAACAGGCCAAGCGGCCAGTGCGTGTAGAGCCCCAGCCAAAGCCTGCTGCTGTTGTGGAAGATGAGGCGCCGCCGCCAAAACTGTCGGTCGAGATGATTCAGCAATGCTGTGGTAGCTTGCCGGACGTCAACCTGGACTCGGTGACTGAGCGGCGTAGGGTTTATTTCAGTCTTGATGGACTGTTGCTGCCCTGGATTCAGCGTTGTGTTCGCCTTGGTGATGAAACAGGTAAGGTGCAGCAGGTTGTTGGTGTACCGGGGGCGCTATTTTATTTGCCGGGGGAGAAAGTATTTCTGGTTGGGTTGGATGCGGATCTGTTGCTTCAGTTGACACGAACCCGCTTCGGCTTTGATGAAATATCCCTGCAGGAACGTAGCGCCGAGTCAGAACTGCCACATGGCAGAAAAGTCGCGTCCGATGAGTTGATGTGGCAGTTGGCACTTTTTACTGCTCGTGGGCGCATCCCTGATGCACTGTCGGCGGAACAACCCAGGTTATTGAATGAGATGCCGGACTTTGAGCGGCTTTTGGAAACGCCTCATGCCAGAAGCATTGCAGAGCTATGGCAGAGTCAGCGATTGTCAGCTCAAAGCGTCGCATCCATGTTGGGCGTGCCTCAGCGTTTTGTTTTCTCGTTCTTTGTGGCAGCGGACGCCATCGGTCTGTACTGTCCCTGACCGGAAACGTGTGTCTCACACTATGGATATTTCGGAGTTAAACCGTGAATCAAGAACATAATGATACCCCGCGGTATTTTCAGGTCACGCCCAGCGGCGCATATTATGCGACGCTGAATACCGAGTCGGAGACTCTGCGGGCACTGTTGTTACAGTTGCTGAGCGCAGATACACATATACCTTATCTTGGATCTCTGTTGCAAAAGTTGACCGGGCTGCCGGAAGTCGAAGCAGAGACCTTGCTGGACAAAGCTGTTCAGCATGGTTTTGTTGATCTTCCCGAGGCACCTGAAGCTGTTGCAGCGGGTACGATTGAAGAGATTCTACCCAAGGTGTTGCCCAGTCTTGCTGATGGGCGCGTGCTGTTGGCGGATGATCAGGGTTTTTGCCTTGGGCAATCCGGCTTTGAGAACGAAGAAGCCGAGGCAATTGCAGGTATGGCTGCAGACCTGGTATCGATGCATGAGCGCCACCAGGCGCTATTGGGTCGACATTTGGGTATTGACGGCTCTTCCTGGGCGCTGATCGATGCAGTAGGGCAAAGTGAGCTTGGTTTCTGGACGCTACATGTCGGGGAGCAAAAGTTTCTCTTGATATTGGAAGGGATGCCACATCTCAATCGGCAGCCTTTTGTGGATTTGATGTCGGTTTTGATCCGACGTTACCTGGATTACTGATGAAGCGGGTTGGCCGTTTCATACAGGATTAAAACCAGCGCTAATGGCCTAAAAGGAGACTACCATGCGCTCAGAAATGTTGACTTCTATTCTTAACGATCTCAACGGTACATCTGCTGAAATCGAAGCTTCGGCTGTTATTTCAACAGATGGTTTGGTTATTGATGCGCTGCTGCCGGCCAGCATGGACGAAGACCGTGTAGGCGCGATGAGTGCAGCTATGCTGTCATTGGGTGAGCGTACGTCCCAAGAGCTGGCCCGAGGTGAGCTTGAGCAGGTTCTGGTCAAGGGTAAAGATGGTTACATCCTCATGACCCATGCGAATCAGGAATCTGTATTGACCGTGGTCGCGAAGACCAATGCACGTCTGGGTCTTATCTTTCTGGACGTTAAGCGTGCAGCTGATGCGATTGGCAAGATTCTCTGAATCTTTTTTAGTGCCAGGCGTGCTGAATACGGTTAAGTAGGCTGCACGCTGTTTTCTCGGTCTGGAGTGCCTATGTCCGAACAAGATACCGGCTCAGTTGGAGAGGTGCTGATCAAATACTATGACGGTACTGAACGATTGGCTAAAATCGTGGATCGTGAAGTGCCTTATCCTGATGGCAAGTTGATCGTCTCCCGTACTGATCCAAGTGGCATTATTACGCATGCCAATCGCGCTTTTATCGAGATGTCCGGATACACGCGAGAAGAGCTGATTGGGGTGAATCATTATATTTTGCGTCATCCGGATATGCCGGCTGTCGCGTTCAAGGATCTTTGGGATACCGTTGCTCAAGGTAAAAAATGGCAAGGTTATGTCAAGAATCTACGGAAGGATGGGGCTTATTACTGGGTTAAGGCAACGGTAATTCCCAATATTCGCAATGGTGAGCTTGTCGGGTATACATCCGTACGACGCAAGCCATCTCGCAGCAAAATCACGGAGAGCGAAGCTCTTTATGTGACACTGCGATAGGTAAGGTGCTGCCATGACATTAAATTTATCGGTGAGCCCGGATTTTCCGCCTACTCACCTCTCTGGCTGGTTTATCTTCAATACCTGGCTGCAGCGTCAATTGAATACGGGTGTTCACTTGGAGCTGTATGACAGCTTTGATGCCCAGCGGGAAGATATTCGCAATGGCAAAATCGATCTGATCTACGCGAACCCCTATGATGCTTCAATGTTGGTGCGCGAACTTGGTTTCAAGGTGTTGGTGCGTCCTCGTAATCGTGCAGACGAAACCGTAATTGCAGCCCGTCATGATGACCCGCGCAGTTGTGTTGAAGATCTGGGTGCGGGGATCAATATTGCAACGACGGCTGATCCTGATGTGCATACCATGGGCATGATCATGCTGGAGTCGGCTGATTTGGATAAAACCAATGTCAGTTTTCAAGAGTGTGATAGTTATGTTCTGGTCGCCAAGGCACTGCTGAATGGGCAGGCTGATGCCGGATTCTTCCTCAAAGACGGTTATGACGAGCTTTCTGAACTGGTGCGTCATAAAATGAAGATGCTGGTCAGCAGTCAGATCAGTGTTGTTCATCATACTTTGGTTGCTGGTCCTAGAATGCAAGAGCATGCGGAGTTGCTGACGGAGCGTCTACTGGGGATGGAAGAAGATCCCAAGGGGCGTGATGTGCTTAAGAGCATGGGGCTTGATGGCTGGGATGTAATGGAAGATGAGCAGACTGAGTTCATGATCGATTTGATCGATACCTTGATCGATTAGCAGTTGATGCGTGTTCATGCATAAAAAAGGTGCCTTTGGGCGCCTTTTTTGTTTCAGGTGTTCCGTCCTGACTAAGGTTGGTTCGCTGGAATGTTGTATGACTGCCTGAAGTGGTAAATTCACCCCTGAATTTGTAGACTTCCCGCATTGTTGCTCCCTACTGTTTATCTTTAAAGTATGTGTACGAAAGTGAGTGGTTTAAATTTATGGAAGTACTAAGAGAGATTAAGGCATTTCTAGGGGCTGAGACACCCGAGGAATGGCTGCAGTTGGCTGCAAAACAAGAGTGCATGCAGTTGTTGCTCACGGACCATGCCCATTGCGAAAAGAAGGCCGCGTCCACAGCCATGACGCTGATGTTTCGTTATGTGGATCGAGCCGATCTGTTGAATAAAATGTCACGCCTGGCGCGTGAAGAGTTGATTCATTTTGAGCAGGTCCTGGGTTTGATAGAGGCCAGGGGGTTGAAGTATGGACATTTGAGCCCTGCACGCTATGCGGCGGGTATGCGGACGGATGTGCGTACCTCGGAGCCGGGGCGTCTGATCGACGTGCTGATTATCGGTGCATTTATTGAGGCACGATCTTGTGAGCGTTTTGCCGCGTTGGCACCGGATCTGGATGATGAGTTGGCGCGATTCTACCGCTCGCTACTCAAGTCGGAGGGGCGTCATTATCAGGATTACCTGAGTTTGGCGCAGGCCTATGCCGATGAGCCGATTGATGAGCGTGTAGAGCACTTTCGAAAGTTGGAAGCGGAGCTGATCCTGGCGGAGGATGACGAGTTTCGCTTCCATAGTGGCAAGCCTAGTGCGGCGCTGCTAGCGAATCCTTCAGCTTTGCTGCAAGCGGAGTCTGTGCAGGCAGGTTGAATGCATAGAGGCGACTGCCTGCTTCGTCCTGCTCAAGGTACCAGCCATGCAGGTCCCAGTCGCCCAATACGATTCTGACACCATCTTTCGTTGATTGATGATGGTGGATGTGGGGTCTGTGTGTGTGGCCGTGGATCATCAGTGGCGCATTCTGTTCATGCATCATCTGCTTGATGGCATGTGGGCTGACATCCGTGATCTCGGTTGCCTTTTGGGCGCCTTGCTCGCGGCTGGCTGCGCGTAGTTGTTGTGCAATGGACACACGACTTGCAATGGGTTTTTCAAGGAATTCGGCTTGCCATGCGGGGTTGCGTACCAGTGTGCGGAACGCCTGGTAGTCCACGTCGTCAAGACAGAGTTGGTCACCATGCAGCAGCAGTGTTTGCCCATGCACTGTTGTGAGAATGTGCAGTTCAGGCAGTAGTTCAGCACCGACCCTGTCGGCGAAGTTCTGACTGACCAGAAAGTCACGGTTGCCGTGTTGAAAGAAAATACGCACGCCAGCCTGACTGAGTGATGTCAGTGCGGTATACACCGGTTGCAGCTCTGCGGGGGCTGCATCGTCTCCGATCCATGCCTCAAAAATATCACCCAACAGGTAGAGCTCGTCGGCGTGTGCCGCTTTCTCGTTCAGGAAGATAACAAACGCCCGGATGATATCCGGGCGTTTGTTATCGAGGTGTAGATCAGCAACGTAGTAGCGCAGCATTAGCTCTCCGCTTGTTCGACGCGTGCGGACTCGATAATGATGTCTTCAGCAGGCACGTCCTGATGGCCGGCGCGCATGGTGGTGCCGACTTTCTTGATCTTGTTAACGATATCCATACCGTCCACAACCTTGCCGAATACGGCGTAGCCCCATCCTTCAGTGGTTTTGGCGGTGTGGTCAAGGAAAGTGTTGTCGGAAACGTTGATGAAGAACTGAGCCGATGCGGAATGGGGGTCCATGGTGCGTGCCATGGCCAAAGTACCTTCCTGGTTGGAAAGGCCGTTGTCAGCTTCATTCTGGATCGGTTCGCGGGTTTCTTTCGGGATCATGCCTGGCTCGAAGCCACCGCCCTGAATCATGAAGCCGTCGATAACACGGTGAAAAATGACGCCGTCGTAGAATCCGTCACGGACATACTGTTCAAAGTTGGCAGCAGTGGCAGGAGCTTTGTCGTGATCCAGTTCAATAGTGATTGCGCCGACGTTGGTTTGCAGGATGATCATTTCCAGTTTCCCTGTTTCTCTTATGTGTATGCCTATTATACTCAAGTCTTAAGACACTGCATCCACTGCCAAGTGCTTTATTCTTTTCATGGTGGTTCAGGTGCGTGCAGCCCTTATCTGCGGTTATAATGCCGGATATCGATTCCGGCACATTGGCCGGCCTTTTTCAGCTTCGACAAGATATGGATATGACCACACACGACAGCACCAAGCCGAACAACTTTATCCACCAGATTATTGAAGATGATCTTGCCAAAGGCCTGAATGACGGGCAGGTAGTGACCCGTTTTCCGCCTGAGCCCAACGGGTATCTGCATATAGGTCATGCCAAGTCGATCTGTCTCAACTTTGGTACTGCTCAGCGTTTCAGTGGTCAATGCAATTTGCGCTTTGATGACACCAATCCGGAAAAGGAAAGCCAGGAGTACATCGACTCCATCATTTCAGATGTGAGTTGGCTGGGCTTTGAGTGGAGCGGTGATATTCGTTACAGCTCTGATTACTTTGATCAGCTGCATGCGTGGGCTGTGCATCTCATTCAAGAGGGCAAGGCGTATGTCGATAGCCTTAGTGCTCATGAGATGCGCGAATTCCGTGGCACGCTGACCGAACCGGGTAAAAACAGCCCGTATCGCGAACGCAGTGTTGAGGAAAACCTTGAGCTGTTCGAAAGAATGCGCCAGGGCAAATTTGCCGAAGGTGAATGTGCTCTGCGTGCCAAAATTGATATGGCTGCGCCGAACATTAACCTGCGCGATCCGGTGATCTACCGTATCCGCCATGCGCATCATCATCAGACCGGTGACAAGTGGTGTATCTACCCGTCCTATGACTTTACGCACGGTCAGTCCGATGCGCTGGAGGGGATCACCCACTCCATCTGTACGCTGGAGTTTGAAGACCACCGTCCGCTGTATGACTGGTTTATCCAGAACTTGCCAGTGCCTGCGACCCCGCGCCAGTATGAATTTGCTCGCCTGAATCTGAACTATACCGTCACCAGTAAGCGCAAGCTCAAGTTGCTGGTCGATGAGGGGCATGTTGAAGGCTGGAACGACCCGCGCCTGCCGACGATTTCAGGTATGCGTCGCCGTGGCTACACCCCGGCGTCTATCCGTAATTTCTGTGACATGATCGGGGTTACCCGTTCCAACGGTGTCGTGGATATGGGCATGCTGGAGTCTGCAATTCGTGATGATCTGGACAGCAATGCGCCGCGTGCCATGTGTGTGGTTGATCCGATCAAGGTCACCATCGCCAACTACGTCGAAGGCGAGGAAGAGTGGTTTGAGCTGCCTGCGCATCCGAAGGATGAGTCCATGGGGCTGCGTAAAGTACCGTTTACCCGCAATTTGCTGATTGAGCGCGAAGATTTTGCCGAAGAGAAGCCGCGTAAGTGGAAGCGTATGTCACCGGGTGACGCTGTGCGTCTGCGCGGTGCCTATGTGATTCGGTGTGACGAAGTGATCAAGGATGAGCAGGGTGAAGTGATTGAGCTGGTGTGTAGCTATGACGCTGCGACCAAGGGACAGAACCCGACCGATTACAAGCCTAATGGTGTTATTCACTGGGTGTCTGCCGACAATTCCGTGCCGTGTGAAGTGCGCTTGTATGACCGTCTGTTTACCGAAGCCAACCCGGATGCTGACAAGACACGTGATTTCCATGAGTTCATCAACCCGGAATCATTGACGGTGATGACGCAGGCGCGTGCCGAAATTGGTCTCAAGCATGCGGTAGCCGAAAGTCGCTTCCAGTTCGAGCGCACGGGCTATTTTTGTGTAGATGCTAGTTCGACGGAAAATACGTTAGTCTTCAACCGCACGGTCACCCTGCGTGACTCTTGGGCCAAGATCAAGGGCAAGTAATCCGTGCTGCTGATCAGGTCTCTCTTCCGCGCGCTGGCAGGTCTTGTTCTGCTGGCGGGTGGTTGTGCCTCGTCACCCGCTACTGGACCGGCAGGGTCCCTGGTGGTGGAGCGGCAGGCGCGTCTGGCTGATGAAATCAGTGAGACGTCGGGGCTTGCTGCGCATGCAGGCCAGTTGTGGAGCCATAATGATAGTGGTGACAAGGCAAGGCTGTATGCGCTGGCGTCTGCGGACGGTCAGGTTGTGCAGCGGCGTGTGCTGCGTGATGCGCTCAACTTCGACTGGGAAGAAATGGCCCAGGATGATGAGTGGTTACATGTGCTCGATTGCGGCAATAATATGGGCCGACGGCAGTGGATGCAGGTGTACTCAATACGCTGGTCAGCATTGGATGCTGGCGGTGTTGCCGATCCTGTGCCATCACGGTTGACCGAATTCCGTTTTGCAGATGCAGGGCCTTCTGCGGGAGCTTACAGGCATGACAATGACTGTGAAGCGGCTGCAGTCGTGGATGGTGTGCTGTGGGTGTTCAGCAAAAACTGGCAGGATCAGCACACGCGGTTATACCGGTTGCGGCCTGATGGGCAGCGTCATGCGCTTGTCAGTGAGGACCGTTACCCGGTTGAAGGTCTGATCACGGCTGCTGACTATGATTCCGAGCGTAAGCAGTTGGCGTTGTTGGGATATACGCGCAAACGTTTCAGCTCATCGGCTTTTATCTGGCTGGTACCGGTCGATCAGGGTCAGTTGCAATGGTCAGCTGCCAAGCGCCATCCGGTTTCGCCGGCAGGGCAGTGGGAAGCGGTATTGTGGCGGCCTGAGGGCCTGTTGTTGACGCGCGAAAACAGCTGGCTGGGCAGTAGCTGGCTTGGGTTGATCCGCTTGCCTTGATCGCAGAGGCCTTAATATTCAGGCATAATCCCTTATACTATTTTAATTATATTGCCTTTTGTATGGGCATTTTCTTTTTTACAGATTCCGGCAGACCCTCATGCTTCATATCTATAATACATTGACGAACAGCAAGGCGCTTTTTACTCCGATTGAACCCGGCAAAATCCGCATGTATGTATGCGGTGTGACGGTCTATGACTACTGTCATATTGGCCATGCGCGGGTGATGGTTGCATTTGATGTTATTACCCGTTATCTGAGGGCTCGTGGCTGGGATGTTGATTATGTTCGTAACATCACGGATGTGGATGACAAAATCATCCGTCGGGCTGCTGAAAATGGTGAGTCGGTTGGGCAGTTGACTGAGCGCATGATCGCGGCGATGCATGAAGACGAAGCGCGTCTGAATGTGCTGCGACCGGATCAGGAGCCGCGTGCGACTGCTCATATCGATGACATTATTGCCATGGTTCAGGCCCTGATTGATAAAGGGTACGCTTACGCGGCAGAAAATGGTGACGTGTATTACCGGGTTGAGAAATTCGAGAGCTATGGTCGCCTGACGAATAAGGTAATTGAAGATCTGCGCTCGGGTGCTCGCGTTGAAGTGGAGGCCGCGAAGGAAAGTCCGCTTGATTTCGTACTGTGGAAGGCGGTCAAGCCAGGTGAAGTCAGCTGGGCATCACCTTGGGGAGACGGGCGTCCGGGCTGGCATATTGAATGTTCAGCCATGTCCAAGTGCTGCCTGGGTGACTCTTTCGATATTCATGGTGGTGGTCCAGACCTGCCGTTTCCGCATCATGAAAACGAGATTGCTCAGTCAGAGGCTGCAAATGGCTGTACCTATGCGAACTACTGGATGCATGCGGGTCCTGTACGTATGGGGCAAGAAAAAATGTCCAAGTCATTGGGTAATTTCTTTACCATTCGTGAAGTGCTGAAACATTACAATCCGGAAGTGGTGCGCTATTTCCTGTCCAGTGTTCATTACCGCAGCTATATCGACTATTCCGAAGACGGTTTGAAAGAAGCGCAGAGTGCGCTTGAGCGTTTCTATCAGGCGTTGGCGTCCGTGGAATCTGGCGATGCAACGGCTGCTCTGGATAACACGTATGAAGCACGTTTCTGTGAAGCGATGGACGATGATTTCAACACACCGCGTGCGCTCGCAGTGTTGTTCGAATTGGCCAGTGAGTTGAATAAGGCTATACGTGAGGGCAGTGCGACGGTATCGGCGCTGGCCGCTCAGCTTAAGCAGTTGGCGGGTATGATCGGCTTGTTGCAGCAGGAGCCTAAAGCCTTTTTGCAAGGTGAGGTGGGTGATAATGGCCTGAGTGCAGAAGCGATTGAGGAGCTGATCGAGCAGCGTAATCAGGCGCGCAAGGATAAAAACTTTGCTGAAGCCGACCGGGTCCGTGATCTGCTGGCTGATAATGGCGTCGTGCTCAAAGACAGCCGTGAAGGTACGGGCTGGTATCGCGAACAGTAAGTAACAGGAGTGCCGCTGAATGGCGGCACTCCTGACGTATTTTCCGGATTTTCTGGCGATGATGGTGCATGCGTTTGGCGTCAGTCGTTATCAGCCTCTGGCGGCGTTATCCGGTCCCTGCATTTTCTTCAGCGCGCAGGCGGAAATATTCGGAGGAGCCGCGTTGCTCGGTGACGTCGCGCATCAGGCAAATGAAATGTGATGCCTGTTGGTTCTCGTCATGCAGGGTAATAATGTCGGTGTCCTGTATATATAAGTGACCATTCCGATGGCGATTGACAATATCTCCACGCCATTGCCCTGAACTCTTTAATGATGACCAGAGTGCATAGAAGAAATCGCTATTGTGGTGGCCGGCATTCAGTGCGTCGGGTGTTCTGCCGTTGATGCTTTTTGCCGTGTAACCGGTCAGTTCTTCGAACGCCTTGTTCACCAGTTCAATCTTCCCTTCAGTGTTCGTCACCATGATGGCATCCCGGCAGTGGCTAAATACAATCGTGGCAATGCGAGCTTCCAGGCGCTTCTGCTTTTCATGGGTGATATCGCGGAATACTACCTGAATGGCGTCCTGGCCTTTGTGGCTGGTGAGCGCGCTGGACACTTCAGCAGTAAAAACCTGGCCATTAAGGCGTATCAGTTTTTGTTCGGCAGGCTCCAGGTGTTGGCCCTGAGTGAGTGCTTCACGACGACGATAGGCAAAGGCAAGGCTGTCAGCGTGTACCAGATCCTTGATATGACAATGATAAAGCTCTTCAGGTGAATTGCAGCCAAACAGGCGTGCGGCATGCTGGTTGGCCAATTCAACGATGCCATCAACGTGTACCACAATGGCTTCAGGTGATTGGGTGAATAGTGACCGGTAACGTTGGTACATCTCTTCAGCTCGGGAGCTCATTGTATGACTGAGTTGTACGGCTTGCTGGCGGGTAATAATAAAAAACATGAGCGCCAGGGTCAGTAGTAAGGAAATCGACAGCCCCGAGACCAGTATGGCGGTGTCATATCGGCGCAGATATATGTGATTGGCGCTGAGGTCAAGATTTGAAATGCGCAGAGTGAGGGGCTGTCCGCCAATGTTCAATGTGCTGGTTTTCGACATGTGGACCGTATTCAGTGGCTGCTGGGGATGGCTGTCGAAGCTTGGGCTCGGGTGTGCGGTCCTTGGGTCAACCAGCTGAATGCGGAGCGGGATCTGCAAGTCGCTCAGGCTGGAGGTGATCAGCGTGCTCATGCTGAAGCCAGCGGTGATGATGCCCAGTGTGTGCCCGTCGTTGTCCAGCATGCGTACTGGCAGTATCTGCAGATAATCCAGCGAGTTCACATCCGTCGGCAGTAATGACAGCGGCTGACTAAGCGTCATTCGATTGTTGCGTATGGCTTCAAGGCTGGCCATGCGGCGTTTATCTTCGCTCATCAAGTCATAGCCCTGCATGCGGTTCTCAATGCTGCGGGGGACCAGGTGCAGGATGGCAAGACTGGGTTGTCCAGCCGGTGGTGGCGGGAAAATTCGGAGTGTCCGAGTGCTGCTACGATTGAAATCGGCGATCAGTTGGTCGCGTTCATGCGCGGGGATGTACTGTGTGAAGCTCAGGCCGACGAGTCCGAGATCGGTATAGTTGATCGGGTAGGAGTCGAACATTCTGTGCCAGCGCTCATTGAGTGCGTGTGGGGGCAGGGTGTCGTTATTCAGCACCATGCCGCGGCCAGCCATCAACAATAGCGAGAAACGATCCGCTTTTTCCTGAATTCCTTGAGTAGTTTGCATTGTAGTGGCATGGAAGCGCTCTTGCAGGCGTTCGCGGTCGCTTTGTGCTGACTGTATGGCCAGTAAAAGGCTCAGGCCGAGGCCGGTAATCAGAACCAGTATGGCGAGAAAGGGGGTCTGCCAAATCCTGTTGCGTGTGTTGATGCCGTTCGATCCATTGTTACGGTGTAATTCCGGTTGCATCCTGCATGATCCTGCTGACTACGAGGATAATAAATACGTAAATAGTGTGATGAGTAAAAGAGGTTGCCCGGCACTATAAAGCGCCGGGCTCGACATGCTTAGCTGTCCAGCATGTTGGCTGCTTCCAGCGTGTTTTCCATCAGGCAGGCAACTGTCATCGGGCCGACACCGCCAGGCACGGGAGTGATCCAGCCGGCGCGCTCTGCTGCCGTGTCAAACTCGACATCGCCAACCAGGCGGCCATCGTCCAGACGGTTGATGCCCACGTCAATTACAATGGCACCGGGCTTGATCCACTCGCCTTTGACCAGACCAGGAATGCCGACGCCGACAACAACGATATCGGCACGACGTACATGGAACTCAAGGTCGCGGGTAAAACGGTGGGTGGTGGTGGTGGTGCAGCCAGCCAGCAGCAGCTCCAGCGTCATCGGGCGACCAACAATGTTGGAGGCGCCGACGATCACGGCTTCCTGGCCATGCAGATCCACACCGGTTGAGGCCAGCAGTGTCATGACGCCTTTGGGTGTGCAGGGACGCAGAACCGGCATGCGCTGTGCCAGTCGGCCCAGATTGAATGCATGAAAGCCATCGACATCTTTATCCGGCCGAATTTGTTCCAGTACTTCAGTTGCGTCCAGGTGTGCCGGCAATGGAAGCTGAACCAGGATGCCATCAACGTCGGCGTCCTTGTTCAGAGTATCGATCAGCTGCAGCAGCTCTTCGCGTGAAGTTGCTGCAGGTAGATCGAAAGCCTTGGAGGTAATGCCGACTTCAATGCATGCGTTCTTCTTGTTACGAACATATACATGGGAGGCCGGATCGCTGCCGACCAGAACTACCGCCAGGCAGGGTGCGCGTTTACCTGCTGCCAGGCGGGCATCAATATCGGCGCGTACGTGTTGTCGGACTTCAGAAGCGATCTGTTTGCCATTAATGATCTGGGCGCTCATGAGTGAGGTCTTTTCCTTTGAATACAGGTGTAGATAAAAAGATAGGCTGATTTTCTCATCTTTACTGCCTCAGAGCCAATGGACTTTTATCGCAGCTTTCGTTACAGGGTGTTGTTTCTGCAGAAAAAAATGAAAAAAGGTGTTGACGCCCGAAAGAAGCAAGCCTAATATACGCACCTCCTCGACACGGGGCGCAAGTTCAAGTCGAGGCGGCGCTTAATGCGCTCGTAGCTCAACCGGATAGAGCAACGGCCTTCTAAGCCGTAGGTTGCGGGTTCGAGTCCTGCCGGGCGTGCCAGCCGTCTAGATGGTTGAGTGGTAAGAAAAGAGGTTATGGTGGGCGTAGCTCAGTTGGTAGAGCCCCGGATTGTGATTCCGGTGGTCGTGGGTTCGAGCCCCATCGTCCACCCCATACCTCAATGCAACATCGGTGAAAGCTGATGCGGAAGTGGTGGAATTGGTAGACACGCTGGATTTAGGTTCCAGTGCCGCAAGGTGTGAGAGTTCGAGTCTCTCCTTCCGCACCAAAAAACACCAGATACACTAATGTGGTGGGCGTAGCTCAGTTGGTAGAGCCCCGGATTGTGATTCCGGTGGTCGTGGGTTCGAGCCCCATCGTCCACCCCAGTGTATTCTCCTCGATTTATACCTCCTTGATTTAATTCAAAATTTTAACACCTCTTTTATCTATTTGATTTCATCTGAAGCCGCGTTTTACTTGACTAATCGCCGCGCTTGCATGAAAATTTCGCGCTTTAGAATTTAGGCTCTGCTGGTCGGTCGTTTTATTTAAGACGAGCCTGCAGGTCGCACCATCATGCTGCAAACTATTTGTGAGGATCTCCATGCAAGTTTCTGTTGAAACGACTTCCGGCCTTGAGCGTCAGTTGACCATCACTGTTCCGGCTGAGCGCATCGACCAGGACGTAAACAAACTGGTTGCCCAGCAGGCTCGTACGCGCCGTCTGGATGGCTTCCGTCCGGGTAAAGTACCGACGAAGGTGATCAAGCGCATGTTTGGCAGCGCAATCCGTCAGGACGTTTTGGGCCAGGTAGTTCAGGAAAGCTTCTACACTGCCGTTGAGCAGGAAAAACTGCAGCCCGCCGGTGGACCGAACATCGAATTCAAAAACGACAAGGAAGGTGAAGACCTTCAGTACGTTGCGACATTTGAAGTATATCCGGAGATCGCACTGAAAGATCTGTCTGGCGTTGAGCTGGAAAAGCAGACTGCCGAGATCACTGATGCCGATATGGACACCATGATCGAGACCCTGCAGAAGCAGCAGGCAAACTGGGCTGAAGTCGAGCGTGCAGCGACTGAAGGCGATCGTGTGAAAATCGATTTTGAAGGTTTCATCGACGGTGAAGCGTTTGAAGGCGGCAAGGCTGAAGGCCACGACCTGGTACTGGGTTCCGGTTCCATGATTCCGGGCTTTGAAGCGGGTCTGGAAGGCAAGAAAGCGGGTGAAGAGTTCGACCTGGAAGTGAGCTTCCCGGAAGACTACCACGCTGAAAACCTGAAAGGTAAGAAAGCTGTATTCAAGACTAAGGTACAGTCCGTATCTGCTCAGGAACTGCCGGAACTGAACGAAGAGTTCTTCTCTCGCTTCGGTATCGAAGAGAAAGAACTGGACGGTTTCAAGACTGAAGTACGCAAAAACATGGAGCGCGAGCTGAAGCAGGCGCTGAAGATGAAGCTGAAAGATCAGGTCTTCTCTGAGCTGCTGAAGGTTAACGCCATCGACGTGCCTGCTGCTCTGATCGACAGCGAAATCGACAACCTGCGTCGTCAGGCGATTCAGCAGTTTGGTGGTGAAAACGCCAACATCGATCCGAACATGCTGCCGAAAGAAATGTTCGAAGAGCAGGCTAAACGTCGCGTAAGCGTCGGTCTGCTGGTTCAGGAAGTTGTTAAGACCAGCAAGCTTGAAGCCAACGAAGATCGTGTGCGTGAGACCGTTGAAGAGATGGCCTCCACTTACCAGGATCCGCAGCAGGTTATCGACTGGTACTACAGCAATGATCAGGTTCTGAACCAGATCAAGAGCCTGGTACTGGAAGATCAAGTAGTTGATCATCTGGTCGCATCTGCTACAGTCACTGAAAAGACTGTTCCTTACGAGGAAGCCATTAAGCCGGCACAGCAGAATGAAGCTGCAGACGAAGACGAAAGCGAAGCCTGATCCGGTAAACCGGTCTGGGCGTAAGCCATAAAGGAAACGACAGTTGGCTTGGCTGACTGTCGTTTTTTCGCTTATCAGGGTAAGGAGAATTAGTACATGGCGGATATCTACACTGGGCGTGCCAACGAGATCATGAATTCAGGTCTGGTTCCGATGGTCGTAGAGCAGAGTTCACGTGGTGAACGTGCCTATGACATCTACTCCCGTTTGCTCAAAGAGCGGGTAATCTTCATGGTAGGTCAGGTCGAAGACCACATGGCCAACCTGATCGTGGCCCAGCTTCTGTTCCTGGAAGCCGAGAACCCCGACAAAGACATTCACCTGTATATCAATTCACCGGGTGGCTCGGTAACGGCGGGCATGGCGATTTATGACACCATGCAGTTCATCAAGCCGGATGTCAGCACCATGTGTATCGGCCAGGCCGCGAGCATGGGTGCGTTCCTGCTGGCGGGTGGTGCACCGGGCAAGCGTCATGCGCTGCCGAATGCCCGTATGATGATTCATCAGCCGTTGGGTGGATACCAGGGTCAGGCAACGGATATCGAAATTCATACTCGTGAAATTCTGACTATCCGCGAGAAATTGAATCGTCTGTTGGCAGAACACACCGGACAGGATTTCGAGACCATTGCGCGTGATACCGACCGCGACAACTTCATGGATCCGAAGACCGCGGCTGATTACGGCCTGATTGACTCGGTACTGGATCGCCGCCTGGGCACAGACTGATGTCATCACCGCGACCGGATCTCCCGAGTAGGGGTTGAAATTTTCCGGTATCGGGCGCATACACAAGAGTATATGGTTTTTTGAGGTAATAAGATGGCAGACGAGACGACCGGCAAGGAAGGAGAGGGCAGCAAACTGTTCTGTTCTTTCTGTGGTAAAAGCCAGGACGAAGTGCGCAAATTGATCGCAGGTCCCTCTGTCTTTATCTGTGATGAGTGTGTCGATCTCTGTAACGATATCATCCGTGAAGAGATTCAGGATAGCGATGAGCAGGAGCCGCGTGAGAGCCTGCCGACACCCGCAGAGATCAAGGCAACGCTGGATGACTATGTAATTGGTCAGGAACGCGCCAAGAAAGTATTGGCGGTAGCGGTTTACAACCACTATAAGCGGTTGCGCTTCCAGCAGAAAGGCGACGTGGAACTTGGCAAGAGCAACATCCTGCTGATCGGTCCGACCGGTAGCGGTAAAACGCTGTTGGCCGAAACCATGGCGCGTTTGTTGAATGTGCCGTTTACCATTGCAGACGCGACCACGCTGACTGAAGCCGGTTACGTTGGTGAAGATGTCGAGAACATCATTCAGAAGCTGCTGCAAAAGTGCGATTACGATGTCGAAAAGGCCCAGCTGGGTATTGTCTACATTGATGAAATCGACAAGATTTCACGCAAGTCCGACAACCCGTCGATTACGCGTGATGTCTCCGGCGAAGGAGTACAGCAGGCTCTGCTGAAGCTGATCGAAGGCACGGTTGCCTCGGTTCCGCCTCAGGGTGGCCGCAAGCATCCGCAGCAGGAATTTCTGCAGGTTGATACATCGAATATCCTGTTTATCTGTGGCGGTGCTTTTGCCGGCCTGGAAAAACTGATTCGTGACCGTAGCGAGCGCAGTTCGATCGGCTTCAGTGCAGTGGTCAAGAGCAAGGACGAAAGCCGTCTGAGCGAAGTGCTGCATGACGTGGAAGCAGAAGACCTGGTGAAGTTCGGCTTGATTCCCGAATTTGTGGGTCGTCTGCCGATGATCGCAACCTTGTCTGAGCTGGATGAAGATGCACTGATCCAGATCCTGACCGAGCCGAAAAACAGTCTGGTCAAGCAGTACCAGGCTCTGTTCGACATGGAAGGGGTTGAGGTTGATTTCCGTGAGGAGGCACTCAAGGCCGTTGCCGAGAAAGCGCTTGTGCGTCGCACCGGTGCTCGTGGTCTGCGCTCCATACTGGAAGCAACATTGCTGGATATCATGTACCAGCTGCCGTCCCTTGATAATGTGGCGAAGGTGGTGATTGATGAAGGTGTCATCAATGGCAGCTCTGAGCCAATCCTGATTTATGAAAATCAGGATGCGCCAAAAACTGCGGCTGATCATTAAACATTAGTCGTATATAAGTCTAAAAATCCCCGCAATTGCGGGGATTTTTATTTATCTGTGCCAAATTCCTGACATTTCGTTTTGCGCAGGCTTCTGTCCACCCCGTATAATTCTGTAGCGATCGTTAACATCCGAAGGAATTTGGATCTGTCGATGCGCCGTCTCTGCTGGATTACAACTATAAGGAATGGATAAATGCTCAAACGTCGTACATTCATGGCTGCAGCTGCTGCCTGCATGCTGCTGAGCCCCATCGCCCACGCCGAGTACAAGGCCGAATACACCGTATCCACCGTACTCCCGTCTGCTTTTCCCTGGGGACAGGCTGCCGATAAATGGGTTGAGCTGGTGAAGGAACGCTCCGAGGGGCGTATCAACATGAAGGTCTACAGTGGCGCACAGCTTGTGTCCGGTGATCAGACCAAAGAATTCTCCGCCATGCGCTCAGGTTTGATCGACATGTCGGTTGGCTCGACCATCAACTGGTCGCCGCAGGTACCGGAACTGAACCTGTTCTCGCTGCCGTTCCTGATGCCTGATCATGCAGCGATCGATGCCATTACTCAGGGTGAGGCGGGCAAAACGGTATTTCAGGCAATTGAAAAGCGTGGTGTGACACCGTTGGCGTGGGGCGAAAACGGCTTCCGTCAGCTGTCCAATTCCAAACTGCAGATCGACGAGCCGGCGGATCTGGCCGGTTTGAAAATCCGTGTTGTCGGTTCACCGCTGTTCCAGGATACATTTACTGCACTGGGTGCTAATCCGACGCAGATGAGCTGGGCTGATGCCAAGCCGGCGCTGACAACAGGTGCCGTGGATGGTCAGGAAAACCCCATTTCTGTATTTGACGTGGCACGCATCGATCAAGTGGGCCAGACTCACCTGACTCAGTGGGGCTATATGGCAGATCCGCTGGTGTTTGCAGTCAGCAGTCGCGTATGGCGTCAGTTTTCACCGGAAGATCAGGCGCTGCTGAAGCAGGCTGCCATTGATGCCGGGCAGTGGGAAATTCAGAAATCCCGTTCTGAGCTTGATGCGACCCTCGTAAAGATCAAAGAGCGTGGCGTGGAAGTGACTAACCTGACTGAGGAGCAGCATGCAGCCTTCGTTCAGGCGACCCGGTCAGTTCACGAGAAATGGACCCCGCGTATCGGTGAAGAGCTGGTCAAGCAGGCTCAAGACGCAGTTGCCAATCGCAAGTAATCCCACCGAAGTGCTTGAACGCCCGTCCTGGTGACGGGCGTTGTTGTCTTGAACGGAGCTGACATGTCTACCCGACGACCCAAGTTCAGGCCAGAAGCCTGGCTCGCCACCCTGGCATTGATTGCGATCTGCCTGATCAGTCTGGGCAATGTCATCGTGCGCTATGCGACCGATGCCTCGTTTGCCTTTACCGAAGAGTTTTCGGTGTTTTTTCTGGTGCTGCTGACGTTCGCAGGTGCGGCCGTTGCGGCACGGCACAATCAGCATATTCGCATCGAGCTGATTGAGCATCACCTGCCTAAGCCGTTACTGAAAATCGTGTATGTCCTGCAGTGGTTGGCAGGCATGGTGGTTTTGGGTATTACCGTCTGGTATGGCTCTGTGTTTGCATGGGAAGAGTATCAATGGGAGTCCCTGTCGCCTGGACTGGGTTTGCCCAACTGGATCTATGTGGTCTGGCTACCGTTGATGGCGGCGGCGATCATGATTCGGTTGACTCAGAATCTTGCGGATCGGCTCCGTGGCAAGCAGGGCGAGGAGGTCATTCATGAGTCCTGATCTGCTGCTGATCGGAAGCTTTTTGATTGCACTGCTGCTGGGTGTGCCGGTCGCCATCGCGCTGGGCCTGGGTGGTGTAGTCGGTATTCTGGCCGGGTTGTCACCCGACATGCTGGCGACGCTAGGTACCAACACCTATAACAGTGTGGCCAAGTACCCGCTGATTGCGATTCCGTTGTTCATATTGACCGGTCTTATTTTCGAGCGGGCAGGGGTTGCGGCCAGTCTGGTCCGCTTTGCTCAGGCGGTCATAGGTCCACGCCATGGTGGTCTGGCGGTCGTTGCCGTGCTGGTCTGTCTGATTATGGGTGGCATGAGCGGCTCAGGCCCGGCAGATGCGGCAGCGGTGGCGATGGTTATGCTGCCCAGCATGCGCAAGGCGGGCTATCCGCAGCCCTTCTCTGCCACGCTGATTGCCGCGTCGTCATCGACCGCAATTTTGATACCCCCCTCGATTGCCCTGATTCTGTATTCAATCGTGGTGCCGGGTGTTGATCTGCGTGCGCTGTTTGCGGCAGGTTTGTTTCCGGGCATTCTTGCCGGTTTGTCACTGCTGGTGCCGGCTTTATGGCTGTCACGCAAGCATGGCTGGGAAGATCCGCGCGAGTCTGAGCGTCCGCCCTTATGGGAAAGTTTCAAGGCAGCTCTGCCGGCTCTGTTCGCGCCCATTATCATTCTAGGTGGTTTGCGTTCCGGCCTGTTCACGCCGACTGAAGCGGCTGTGGTTGCAGTGACCTATGGCGTGATCGTCGGTAGCCTGATCTACCGTAACCTGGGCATCAAAGACCTGTTCAACCTGGCGACTGAAGCGGCGGTGACGTCGGGTGTGGTGATGTTTATCATCGCATTGGCAGGCATTTTTGCCTGGGCGGGTACAACTTTGGGTACCTTCCAGCACTTGGCTGACGGCCTGCTGTCACTGTCGGACAGCGGTTGGGTGTTGCTGATTCTGGTAATGGTGTTGGTGTTGATTGCCGGCATGCTTCTGGATGCGGTGTCGATCTATTTGATTCTGATTCCGATCGTGTTGCCGCTGATGAATCACTTCGGCTGGAACCCGGTCTGGTTCGGCATCCTGCTGGCGATGAATATCGCCATCGGTCAGTTTACACCGCCGGTAGCGGTCAATCTGATGGTAACGACACGGATCGCCAATATCCGTTTGGAGCACACCATCGGCTGGGCGCTGATCTTCATTGCGGCTATGGCTTCGAGTCTGATATTGGTGATGCTGGTGCCGGGAATTGCACTCTGGTTGCCAGATAAGCTTGGGTACGTTGTCGGCAACTGGTAACTCTTTACAAGCAGGTGGGGGCGCAAGGTCCCCGCTCACTTTGACCCCTCTCAAAACATCATCCTGTCTACTACTAAAGAGCCACATTCTCAGGTCCAAGGCACTATACTCGGATATCAGTTGCGGTAGCTAAGATTGAACCATCAATCGTTACTGCTCTTCGAGCGTGATGTGAATAACAACAAGAGGCTAAGAATATGATCTACGCACAGCCAGGACAGGCAGATTCCATTGTCACTCTGAAGCCGCGTTACGGCAACTTTATCGGTGGCGAATGGATCGCACCGGTCAAGGGTGAGTATTTTCAGAATATCTCACCGGTAACCGGCGAAGCCTTCTGTGAAATCCCACGCTCTACAGCCGAAGATATCGAACTGGCGCTGGACGCCGCGCATGCCGCCAAAGATGCCTGGGGTCGCGCTTCAGTTACCGAACGTTCCAACGTCCTGCTGAAGATTGCAGATCGTCTGGAAGCCAATCTTGAGAAAATCGCCGTCGCGGAAACCTGGGATAACGGCAAGGCCGTTCGTGAAACGCTGGCTGCTGATGTGCCGCTGGCCGTTGATCACTTCCGTTACTTTGCTGGTTGCATCCGTGCGCAGGAAGGCTCCATCGGTGAGATCGATGAAAACACCGTGGCTTATCACTTCCACGAGCCGCTGGGCGTGGTCGGACAGATCATTCCGTGGAACTTCCCGCTGTTGATGGCGGCTTGGAAAATTGCACCGGCTCTGGCCGCCGGTAACTGCATCGTGTTGAAGCCGGCCGAGCAGACGCCCTGGTCGATTCTGAAACTGGTTGAAGCCATTGAAGACCTGCTGCCGGCGGGTGTGCTGAACGTCGTCAACGGTTTTGGTGCCGAAGCCGGTCAGGCGTTGGCCACCAACACCCGTATCGCCAAGATTGCCTTCACCGGTTCTACCCCTGTAGGTGCGCACATCCTTAAATGTGCTGCCGAAAATATCATCCCGTCGACGGTTGAGCTGGGTGGCAAGTCGCCGAATATCTACTTCGAAGATGTCATGAATCACGAAGACGCCTTCATCGACAAGTGTGTTGAAGGTACCGTGCTTGCATTCTTCAACCAGGGTGAAGTCTGCACCTGTCCGTCCCGTTTGTTGGTACAGGAAAGCATCTATGACGACTTCATCGCACGCGTGATTGACCGCATCAAGAAGATCAAGCGGGGCAATCCGCTGGATAGCGAAACCATGGTCGGTGCGCAGGCCTCCAAGGAGCAGTACGAGAAGATCCTGGGCTACCTCGACATCGGTCGTGAAGAAGGCGCTGAAGTATTGATTGGTGGCGACAAGGAGCAGATGGATACAGGTTTCGAGACCGGCTACTACATCCAGCCGACGCTGCTCAAAGGCACCAATGACATGCGTGTGTTCCAGGAAGAGATCTTTGGCCCGGTTGTATCGGTTACCACCTTTAAAGACGAAGCGGAAGCACTGGCGATTGCCAACGACACCGAGTTCGGTCTGGGCGCTGGCGTATGGAGTCGCGACATGAACCGTTCTTACCGCATGGGTCGTGGCATTCAGGCCGGCCGTGTATGGACCAACTGCTACCATCAGTACCCGGCGCATGCTGCCTTTGGTGGTTACAAAAAGTCTGGTGTTGGCCGCGAAAACCACAAGATGATGCTTGATCATTATCAGCAGACCAAAAACATGCTGGTCAGCTACGATATCAACCCGCTCGGCTTCTTCTAAGCGCGCCGCGGTTTCTCCGAAGCTCTGCACAGGGACGTGCACTCATGACTGCTTCACCCTGGCAGTCAACTGCTCTGCAGCAGTGACACTTTTAACGGCCTTCGGGCCGTTTTTTTATGTGTTGAACTTACCATGCGCTCGGGGTACGGGAGGGCGTTAGTCGTCCCGCGTTCCTACCAAATCAGCGCCGAATTCATTCCAAAGTACCATATAGGGGCAGGGGTACAGTTGCCTACTATCAAGGTGTCTCCAATGACACACCGATAACAACAATGAGGTAACGTATTATGTGGACTAAACCAGCTTACACTGACCTGCGTATCGGCTTCGAAGTTACCATGTACTTCGCCAACCGCTAAGCGCCCCCAGGCGGCCCTGAGGGGCTGCCTTCTCCTGCCGACAGGCACTTCCTACCCCCCAGCGGAATTACACAATAATGAAAATACAGATTTTAGGCTCAGCGGCCGGGGGCGGCTTTCCGCAGTGGAACTGCAACTGCGACAACTGCAAAGGCCTGCGTAACGGCACTCTGAATGCCAAAGCCCGTACCCAATCCTCTATCGCTGTCAGCCTCAATGGCAACGACTGGATCCTGTTCAACGCCTCACCTGACATCCGCGCTCAGCTGGAAAGCTTTGAGCCCCTGCAGCCGAAGCAGGGCAAGCGTGATACCGGGATTGCGGCCATTGTCCTGATGGACAGCCAGATCGATCACACCACCGGCCTGTTGATGTTGCGTGAAGGTTGTCCGCACTCGGTCTACTGCACCGACATGGTCAAACAAGACCTGAGCACCGGCTTTCCTGTATTCAATATGTTGGAACACTGGAATGGTGGTTTGGTATGGAATCAGATTCCGAGTACCGCGATCTATAATGAATTTACGATCCCGGAAGTGCCGGGTATCACCCTGACGGCCGTGCCGCTGCGTTCCAGTGCGCCGCCGTATTCGCCGCACCGTAATGATCCGCATCCGGGCGATAATATTGGCATGCTGTTGCGTGATGATGCGACTGGCCGCTCGCTGTTCTATGCGCCGGGCCTTGGCCAGATCGAAGACCACCTGCGCCCGATTATGGAAGACGCTGACTGCCTGTTGGTGGATGGCACGCTGTGGCGTGAAGACGAGATGATCCACGCCGGTGTTGGCGACAAGCTGGGTGTACACATGGGACACCTGCCGCAGTCCGGTGAGAATGGCATGATTGCCTACCTGGATACCCTGGATAAGCCGCGCAAGGTGCTGATTCACATTAACAACACCAACCCGATCCTGATCGAAGACTCCCCCGAGCGGGGTGTGCTGGCCGAGCATGGCATTGATGTTGCTTTTGACGGCATGAGCATCGAACTCTGAGGAGGCAAAGCATGAGTAACCGTGAACCGATGAGCCGCGATGCGTTTGAACAGGCGCTACGGGCCAAGGGCGATCTCTATCATATTCATCACCCGTACCATGTGGCGATGTATGCCGGTCAATCTAGCCCGGAGCAGATCCGTGGCTGGGTCGCCAACCGTTTTTATTATCAGGTCAGCATTCCGCTAAAGGATGCTGCCATTATGGCTAACTGTCCGCACCGCGATGTGCGTCGACAGTGGCTGCAGAGGATCATGGACCATGATGGTTACGATGGTGCTGTGGGTGGTATCGAAGCCTGGCTGCAGTTGGGCGAGGCTGTGGGCCTGAGTCGCGAAGAGATCCTGTCGCATGAACATGTCTTGCCGGGTGTTCGCTTTGCCGTGGACGCTTATGTCAACTTCGCGCGCCGTACCACTTGGCAGGAAGCTGCCAGCTCCTCGTTGACCGAGCTGTTCGCTCCGCATATTCATCAGTCTCGCCTGGATACCTGGCCACAGCACTATCCGTGGATCAAGGAGGAAGGCTACCAGTACTTCCGCAACCGCTTGACTGAAGCCCGTCGCGACGTGGAACACGGCCTGCAGATTACATTGGATCACTACACTACCCGTGAGCAGCAGGACCGGATGCTGGAGATACTTCAGTTCAAACTGGATGTGCTCTGGAGCATGCTTGATGCCATGAGCATGGCGTATGAACTGGAACGCCCGCCATATCATACCGTCACTCAGGAGCGTGTGTACCACCGAGGACTGTTCAATGAGTAAGCCTGAACTGGATCAGACCCCAAGCCTGAATCCCATGTTTCGTTTCCAGTGGGAAGAGGCGCAGAACGGTCATGTGCTGCTTTACCCTGAAGGGATGATCAAGCTCAACGACAGTGCCGGTGCCATCCTGGCTGAAGTGAATGGCGAACAGAATTGCACGGCTATTATCCATGCGCTTGAGACCCGCTTCCCTGAAGCGGGTGCGCTGGGGCCGGATGTGCTGGAGTTTCTGGAGGTTGCCCATGAGCAGAACTGGATCCGTTATGTCTGAAACCGTGGAACCGACACCGGCCAAGCCGTTGGGTCAGCCCCTTTGGCTGCTGGCGGAGCTGACATACAAGTGCCCGCTGCAGTGCCCCTACTGCAGTAATCCACTGGATTTCGCCGACCATGGTGAAGAACTGACCACAGAGCAGTGGATTGAAGTCTTCCGTGAGGCCCGCAAGATGGGTGCTGCCCAGCTCGGTTTTTCGGGTGGCGAGCCGCTGGTGCGACGTGATCTGGAGCAGTTGATCGCTGAAGGGCGCAAGTTGGGTTATTACACCAACCTGATCACCTCCGGTATCGGCCTTAATGCGGAGCGTATCGCCGCGTTTCGCGAAGCCGGACTGGATCATATCCAGATCAGCTTCCAGGCTTCGGACGAGACGGTTAACAACATGCTCGCTGGCTCAAGCAAGGCGTTTGAGCAGAAGCTGAAAATGGCGCGTGAGGTGAAGGCCCAGGGTTACCCGATGGTGCTCAACTTCGTGACCCACCGGCATAATATTGATCGCATCGACCGTATTATTGAACTCTGTGTCGAGCTGGAAGCGGACTACGTTGAGTTGGCTACCTGTCAGTATTACGGTTGGGCGCATGAAAACCGCGAGACACTGCTACCGACGCAGGCTCAGTTGGAGCGTGCCGAGCGGATTACCAATGAATACCGCGATCAGCTTGCCGCCGCTGGCAACCCGATCAAGTTGATCTTCGTGACCCCCGACTATTATGAAGAACGGCCGAAAAAGTGCATGAACGGCTGGGGTGAAATATTCCTCACTGTTACCCCTGATGGTACCGCACTGCCGTGCCACAGCGCGCGCATGCTGCCGATCGAGTTTCCCAATGTGAAAGACCATAGTCTGCAGCACATTTGGCGCGACTCATTTGGTTTCAACCATTTCCGCGGGGATGACTGGATGCAGGAGCCGTGTCGCTCCTGTGACGAGAAAGAGCAGGATCTGGGTGGGTGTCGCTGTCAGGCCTATATGCTGGCCGGGGACATGAATGCAGCCGATCCGGTATGCAGCAAATCACCGCATCACCATAAGATTCTCGACGCTCGTGCCGCTGCTGAGCAGGTCAGCGAAGATACTCCAATCACGTTCCGCAATGAACGCAACTCCCGTGTCTTTGCACGCGGTTGAGCCGCTGCTGGCGGCGGAAGAAGCGGTCTCCGCCATTCATGACTATGCTGCGCTCAAGTTTCATCAAGGCAACCTGTACGGTGTTGGCTTTGATGCCGCCAGTGGTCGCAACCGGTTGTGTCATTTCAGTGGCGGGCAGGCGGAAAGCCTGCTGCCCAATCATGTCAGTGTGCGCAGCCGTGTGCATGAATATGGCGGTGGAGCCTGGTGTATTGCAGGTGTCCATGCCTGCTTTGTCCATGCGGATGATCAGCAGATTTGGCAAGCGCCATTGGCTGCAGGTGAGCCTCCTCACCCATTAACGTGCCAGCCGGATACCCGTTTTGCCGACCTGGCGTTCGACCCGCTGCGCGAGCGCCTGCTTGCGATCAGCGAGACGCATCTGTCATCACTGGAGCCTGTCAACCGATTGGCTGCTATCAGTCTGCATACTGGGGCTATCGAAATTCTGGCTGAAGGTGCCGACTTTTACAGCTCACCGGCCTTGAGCCCGGATGGCTGCCAGTTAGTCTGGATCGAATGGGATCACCCGCAGCAGCCCTGGCGTTGTACGCGTGTCATGCTGGCGCAATTGAATGAACAGGGTGAGGTCGAGACGGCCCGGCAGGTATCCGATACGGATGAAGCGGCCTGGGCACAGCCACGCTTTTCGCCGGATGGGACGTTACATGTCGTGGTTGATCGTAACAACTGGTGGCGCATCGAATCACTGACGGCGACGGGCTTTCAGGCGCTGTCTGGAACAGTGCCCGAGCGTACCGAGTTTACTACCGCCCCTTGGCAGTTTGGTCTTGCAACCTATGGCTGGAATGCGGCGGGTGCGTTGCTGGCGCTGGGACAGTGTGATGGGTATACATATCTTTGGTGTCATGATGGCTCAGCGTGGTGCCCGCTGGAGTTGAGCCTGATGCCTGCACGGATGCATGCCTTGGTGTGTGATGGCAACAGGCTTGGTTGTGTGGCCGAATTCAGTGACCGCTTGCCGGCGGTTGTGCGGATTGACAGTGCGCTGACAGCCGATGACCCGGATCAATGCGATATTCTGTATGGTGGCGACTGTCCTGCGTACACGCCCAGTTTGCCCGTCAGTCTGAGTGTCGAACGGGATGAAAACCTGAGCGTGCCGTACTTTCTTTATCGTCCTGCCGGTATTCCCGCTGACCGGCTCCTCCCGCTGGTGATCTGGACCCATGGTGGCCCCACCGCCATGACTGCGCCGTCCTTTAAGCCGGCCATTCAATACTGGACCCAGCGTGGATTCATGATTGCCGATGTCAATTATCGCGGCAGCACGGGCTATGGCCGTGATTACCGCATGCAGCTGGAAGGGCAGTGGGGTGTCCGTGATGTGGACGATGTTATTGCGGTTGCAGCCGATCTGGTTGAACAGGGACAGGCCGACCCTCAAGCCCTTTTCATTCGCGGCAACAGCGCCGGTGGCTATACCACCCTGAGTGCTTTGTGTGACTCTGACTTGTTCAGCGGTGGTGCCAGCTTGTACGGTGTCAGTGATCCCGCCCGACTGAATCAGCTGACGCACAAGTTCGAGTCCCGTTATCTGCATTGGCTGATCGGAGACCCGCAGCAACAGAGTGAACGCTACCTTGAACGTTCGCCGCTCCACCGTGCCGACCGTATCAGTGCTCCGGTTATTTTTTTTCAGGGTATGCAAGATCAGGTAGTCCTGCCGGAGCAGACCCGTAATATGGCAGAGCGCCTCAATTGCAACGACATCCGTGTGGAAACCCATTATTTCGATAACGAAGCACATGGCTTCCGACAACCGGATAACCAGGCGGCTGTTCTGGAGCATGAATTGGCATTTTACCGCAGCATAATCAGTTGATTAGATAAGCTTCCGACGTTATCCGAGTCGGGCTTAATTACACTGATATCGGTGTTTTTATATTTGCACAACACCTTTCCGATGGCATGAAATGTGCTAAATCGAAGTGATTCCAGCCATCATTTAATATAGAAAATCTCTGTATTTTTACGAATATGGAACTGTTCTGTAACAGTTCTTCCGACTTTTCTGAAGGTTTACCTGCAATTATTTGGAAATCCAAGGCTAAATCCTTTAGTATTGCTATGGTTTTTTAGTTAAGGGAGTAGGTTTTGGCTAATCAAAAAATAGCAATTTTAGGTGCAGGTCCCAGTGGTTTAGCTCAGCTGCGTGCGTTTGAAGCCGCTCGTCGCGCGGGTGTCAAAGACCTTCCGGAAATTGTGTGTTACGAAAAGCAGAATGATATCGGCGGCATGTGGAACTACACATGGCGCACCGGCCTGGATAAAAACGGCGAGCCGGTTCATGGCAGCATGTACCGCTACCTCTGGTCCAATGGCCCGAAAGAGTGTCTGGAATTTGCGGATTACTCCTTTGATGAGCATTTTGGCCGCGCGATTCCGTCCTACCCTCCGCGTGCAGTACTGAAAGACTACATCATGGGGCGCATCGACAAGGAAGCGATCCTGAAGTACATCCGTTTTGAGTGCCCCGTGCGCTGGGTGACTTATGACAAAAGCAGTAAAAAGTTTACTGTTACTGTCATGAATCACAAAACAGGTGAGCAGGAAACCAACGAATTCGATTATGTCGTTGTCGCTACCGGACATTTCTCTACGCCCAACATGCCGTATTTTGATGGTGTAGAGCAGTTCCCGGGACGTGTGTTGCATGCACACGATTTCAGGGATGCCCTGGAGTTTGAAGGGCAGAACATTCTGCTGGTGGGCGCAAGCTACTCCGCAGAAGATATCGGTTCCCAGTGCTATAAGTACGGTGCCAAGTCTGTCACCATCAGCTATCGCAGCAATGCGCTGGGCTTCGAATGGCCTGAAGGTCTCGAAGAGAAGCCTTTGTTGACGCACTTCGAAGGCAATATCGGTCACTTCGCCGATGGTTCAAGCAAACAGTTCGATGCCATCATCATGTGTACGGGTTACCTGTTCCACTTCCCGTTCCTGCCGGATGAGTTGCGCCTGCAGACCCATAACTGCCTGTATCCGGACAACCTGTACAAAGGTATGTTCTTCCAGAACAATCCGCAGCTGATTTATCTGGGCATGCAGGATCAGTACTTCACGTTCAACATGTTCGATGCTCAGGCATGGTTCGCGCGTGACGTGATGCTGAACCGTATCCAGTTGCCGGATACCGATACCTGCCGTGACGACATCAACGAGTGGCTGTCACGCTATGACAAGACGGAAAGCTGCAACGACTCCATCGATTTCCAGGCCAGTTATATCCGCGAATTGGTAGATGCGACCGACTATCCTGATTTCGCTGTTGAGAAGCAGGCGGATCTGCTGAAGCAGTGGCTGCTGGACAAGCAGGAAAACATCATGGGCTTCCGTGAAAAAGCCTACCGTTCAACCGTAACCGATACCATGGCAACCGAATTGCCGGGACGCTGGTTGGATATTAAAGATGATTCACTTGAAGGTTTCATGTCACTCCGCTTTGTTGAGCCGCATAAAGAATCGGCTTAATCATCAGTGACAGTGAAACGGCATGGCCTCTATTCTTGAGGTCATGCTTCGCTTGGCATAGCGTTCATAACCAGACTGAACTCCGCATACATATCCCCGTCGTCATCACATCACCATTCCCTTGCTACTCTGACCAACTCCAAGCCTGATCGTATGTGCGTTGCGCCGTTTATAGCCAGCGTTGTGGGTATTGCTGGCCCGAAATGCGGTTGTGATACAGATAGCCAAAGAGCACGATGGTCAGGGTGCCAGCGGCCACGGGTGTCAGCAGGAAATCCCAACCTTCACCGCTGAACATGATGATAAGCGGATTGGCACCGGCGGGAGGGTGAGTGGTATGGGTCAGCAGCATCAGCATGACCGCCAAGCCCACCGCCAAACCAAGGGACCAGGTGTGTACGCCCATGACGGATGCAACGCTCAAGCCTACCGCTGAAGTGAGCAGGTGACCCAAAATAATGTTGCGCGGTTGGGCCAGAGGGCTGGCCGGTAGCCCGAACAGAATGACCATAGTCGCCCCGAAAGGCGCCATCAGCCAGATTGAATCCTGTAGTGTGCCCATCAGACTTAAACCGGTAATGCAGAGTGCCGCGCCCACGCCGGCAAACAGTGCGGCTTTGTAGTGGGCCAGGTTGAGTAGATCTTTCATTGTGTTTCCTTGTGCGACAGGTTGGTAGACCGATTTGTCTACATAGGGTAGACAGGTCTGTCTATTCATGTCAATGTTCGGCTTGAACATTAAAGCGGGAGTAACACATGGATAAGCGTGAGCAGTTGGTGAGTGTTGCCTTTGATCTCTTTTACCGGCACGGCGTTCACGCGGTGGGGATCAACCGCGTATTGGCAGAGTCCGGCATCGCCAAAAAAACCTTGTATCACTATTTCCCGAGCAAGGATGAGTTGGTGGCGGCTACGGTGAGTTATAGAGATCACGGATTCGTGCAATGGCTGCAGCAGCGTTTGGATCTGGCGGAGGGATATGAGGCGGTCATGGCGCTGTTTGATGCGCTGGACGACTGGTTCAATGGCCGTGACCCTTCCATACAGCCTTTCTACGGCTGTTTCTTTATCAACGTGAGTGCCGAGTTCGGCAACCCTGAACATCCTGTCCATCAACAGTGTGCGGCACATAAGCAGCAATTGGCGGCTCTGATACGGCAGCGACTTGAGTCAATGCCAAAGTATGCGGCTGATAGTCTGATTGATGCGTTGTTGCTGTTAAAAGAGGGCGCTATTGTTCAGGCATCGGTCGCGGGCGACCTGGAGGCAGGGCTCAAGGCCAAGGCGGTGGCGCAGCGGCTGTTCAGCTTAGCCAACGTTTAATCCTGTTGCGGTGGCTTCGTTGTACGTGGAGCTTTCCGCATTTTTTCTGAAGATGGATGCTGATGAATAATAATAAAACGCCAGCACTACGCGTATTCACGTTAACGACCTTGGCCATGCTGGCCTTTGCCGGTAATTCACTATTGTGCCGGGTGGCATTGAAAGAGACCGATCTCGATGCCGCCAGTTTCACCACGATCCGCCTGTTGTCCGGTGCATTGGTATTGTGGCTGCTGGTTCAGCTTCGGCGCAGTGAGGCCAGCGGGAAGGGCAATATGCTGTCTGCGCTGGCGCTGTGGGTCTATGCGGCAGGGTTCTCGTTTGCCTATATCAGCCTGGATGCAGGTATTGGCGCATTATTGCTGTTTGGGGCCGTGCAGGCGACGATGATCGGGTATGGCCTGTGGCGGGGAGAGCGGTTTACCCGTCTGCAAGTACTGGGGTTGGTATTAGCGTTAGGCGGGCTGATCGGTTTGCTGTTGCCCGGGCTTTCGGCACCGCCGCTGGCAGGCTCATTATTGATGTTGCTGGCGGGTGTGGCCTGGGGAGTGTACTCACTGCGCGGGCGTGGGGCCGGTGATCCAACGCGGGTGACAGCCGGTAATTTTATCCGCGCAGTTCCCGTCGCCCTGTTGCTGAGCCTGCTGATGTTGCCACAGGCACAACTGGACCCGGTTGGTGTTGGCTACGCGATTGCCTCGGGGGCGTTGGCGTCGGGCGTGGGGTATGCGCTCTGGTACACCGTGTTGCCGTTACTGCAGACGACCCGTGCGGCCACCATTCAGCTCAGCGTGCCGGTGATTGCAGCCGCAGGGGGCGTGTTGCTGTTGGGCGAAGCGGTCAGCCTGCGTTTGCTGCTGGCATCCTGTGCAATTCTGGGCGGCATCGCACTGGTGATTTGGGAGAAACGGTCATAAGGGCCATACGCTGTACGGTGGAATAACCGGGTGTTATCCCGGTCAACTCCACACGCGTGGTATCAAAGATGCTTGGCCAGCAGGCGGTAGCTGTCCATGCGGTCGTAATGGCTGTGGGTGACCGTTACGGTAGACACTTCATCGCAATCAAAGGCTTTGGCCAGCTGCTCGATTTCCTGCCAGCACTGCTCTGGTGTGCCCACGGTGTAGCCGTTCAGGATATGGTCGTAGGCGGCCTGATGCGATGCCGACATGGCGTTGTAACGGTCGCGGACTTCGCTGGGGGTCAGGAAGTCTTCCCGCTGTCCCATTTGTGCGGCAAATTTGCGGTACACGGCCGTACCGGCGCGTAGCTTGGCTTCTGCTTCGGTTTCGGCACAGATACAGGCGATCGCCAGCATCGTGTTCGGGGTGCCTTCATGGCCAGCCTTTTTCCACTCTTCGCTATAAGTATGGAAGATGGAGGGGCTGCAATTGTCAGGGTCGATAAAGCGGGCCAGAGCCAAGTTGTAACCGAGGTGACCGGCTAAACCGGCACTGCCGCCGCTTGAGCCCAGCATCCATAGCTGCGGCTTGGGTGAGCTGTCCGGCAATACCTTAATGTTGTGATAAGGCGTGTCGGTTGGCAGCGTGCCGTTTACAAAACCTTCCAGCATCTGTGCCTGGTGCGCATAGAGGTCACCGTGATGTGGTTCGTGCGGGAACGCCAATGCATGAGAGGTCAGGCCACTGCCGCCCGGCGCGCGGCCGACACCCAAGTCGATACGGCCGGGGTGCAGGGTTTCCATCATCTTGAAGCATTCAGCCACTTTCAGGGGGCTGTAGTGCGACAGCATGACCCCGCCACTGCCGACGCGGATCCGCTGGGTCACGCTGGCAATGCTGGCGACCATGATTTCCGGACAAGGATTGGCGAAATGAACGCTGTCGTGATGTTCAGCCACCCAAAAACGGTGATAGCCCAATTCATCGCAAAGCTGTGCGAGTTCAACGGTAAGACGCGGGGCTTCAATCTTGGCGTGGGAGCCATGGACCGGTGACTGGTCGACAACAGACAGTTTGATGCTCATGAAGGTCTCCTTTAATTAACTTAACATGTTAAATAAATGGCGCCGTTCTTTCAATCCAAGACCGCTCATCCAGGTGCGTTCGCTGAAACTGAAAGGGTGTCGGAAGCCAACGGAAGGGGGCGGGATGACTGGAGCACTACAGAATTTGGTTAAGAAATGGGCTCCGTCCCATGCCAGCACCTCCTGTGCGTAACCGAATACATTTCACTGTATTTATATACAGCATATATTGATTTGTCGAGTGCCTGTGCGCGAATCGATGCAAGAGTGTGCTCATTTGCTACTGGAATCAGCAGGTAAAATGGTTCAATATCAGGTAACTATGGACATTGTGTTGTGTGATACTGCGCACAAACATTCACGCAAATGCGCATGCTCGTTTTCAACGGAGGAGAATGGCTGTGATTCATCATTTATCCAATCTATACAGTCAGTTAGTGACACTTTCCCGGCTCTTGACTTGAGCAAAAACACGCATGCGCATGATTAAAATAATGAAATGGACGCCCCTCCTATACTGCTAGTTGGTAGCAATCAGGTGGAGGATGAATCATGGAGCAGGTATTAGTGATCGGCTTGGATCTTGCGAAAAATGTCTTTCAAGTACACGGTGCTGATGAACGTGGGCGCTGTGTAATCAGAAAGTCATTGCGGAGGTCACAGGTTTACGCATTTTTTGCAAAGTTATCCAAATGTACAGTGGGGATGGAAGCATGCAGCAGCTCGCACTACTGGGGTCGAGTTATTACTGACTGCGGACATGAAGTGAAGCTGATTCCACCCCAATACGTAAAACCTTATGTAAAAACCAACAAAAATGACGCTAGCAGTGGTTCCGCGACAGCTATGGCATAAATGAAGATCAGCTGCCGGTACTGATGCAGCGCCACATTGAGCGTATGAGAGCTCGTTGGGTGGAGTTGGAACGCTGTATTGGTGAACTGGACCGTGAAATTGATCATCACGTCCAGCAGGATTCGGCTTGTAAGCGTTTACTTGAAGTACCAGGTATTGGCCGTTTAACCGCTTCGGCTTTGGTCGCAACCGTGGGTAATGCATTGGCGTTCAAGAATGGCCGCCAACTCTCAGCGTGGTTAGGCCTTGTTCCGCGACAGCACTCGAGTGGCGGCAAAACAGTACTCAGAGGGATCAGTAAGCGTGGGGATGCATATTTGCGCAGGATGTTGGTTCATGGTGCGCGAGCAGTGCTAAGGCATTCAGCGACCAAGAAAAATGCCGTTAGCAACTGGTTACATGCACTATCAGTGCGAGCAAACAAGAATGTGGTCATTGTAGCAATGGCAAACAAGCTGGCACGTATAGCATGGGCATTATTGAATAAAGGGCAGCGGTACATAGAACCGGCTGCTAAATAAACCAATGACAGGAACGCGCTGAGGTTTGCGTGGGCAGAACTTGCTGATGACAGACAGGTAGAGCCGAGACTGGATAAAGCTGCGACTAACATCGTTCGTACAGAGAACGTTAAAATGATTAGCACCCAGTCAGCGGAATTCATCAGGGATAGAGGTTAATACCTCGTAAAAATCCGGATAGATGGCTGCAATACCTTTATGTCACGAAATGTTTTGCTTGCACAAAACGGGGCGTCCATAGATGTTATCCCTCAATCTGAATGTTCGCTTTGCGACCAGGGCATCCTCTGAGCTTAGCTAAACAAAAGCGAACATTCGAAAATTGTCAGAATGACCACCGCCTAGGCCTTCCCAGCTGCTCTAAATAAACGGGTTCTTGATGCCTCCTTCTCGCGATCATTTAATTCCAGTGGCATCTGACGTCCAATGATCCGTTCTTACTGATCTCGGATAGCTGAAGGATTTCAACCTACTGTAAGGGCTCTGGCAGCCGATACGACACATCTCTGAAGGGGCTGCATGAAATCGGGGCTCAGGGTGCCTGCGTCAATTATATTCATAGTCAATAACCTTTGCCCGGGTAGCTGATCGATTTGGAAAGGGCGAACCCTTGAACACGTAATAGACGACTCTGGCAATAGGGCCACTGCCAGTCCCGATTCGACCGCCGAGTATAGGTTAGCCATGTCCGAACTGGTCAGCACCGGATGATAGTCCAGGCCGGATTGCCTCAGATCCGAGGTAGCGAGATCCCGCAACGCGCAGTCGCTCTCCAGCAAGGCAACCGGGAGTGCCTCCTCTGTATTAATCGGTAGCCCAGCCGGGGCATACCAGCACAGCGCCTCCGACCACAAGCTCTTCTCCGAGACGAATTGAGGCTCGCCTGTAACAATGGCCACATCCAGATCCCCGGTGATCACCAATTCCCGGAGTTTACGGCTGCGGCCACAGGTAATCCGGGGAACCAGCTCGGGAAAGGCCTCCCGAATGCGAGGAATGAACTGCTTTAGGAATGAGTGGGCATAATCTGTGGGTATTCCGAAGTGCACCGGCCCTCGCAGGGGCTCCGCGCTAAGCGCACTCAGCGTCTCATTGTTGAGACGCAGCAGTCTGTCAATGTAACTCAGCAACGTTTTACCGGGCTCCGTAAGCTTGATGCCCTGGTTGCTCCGTTCAAGAAGTCGCTGCCCCAGCTGTTCTTCCAGGCGCTTGATCTGCATGCTGACAGCTGCTTGCGAGCGGTACAAGCGACTCGATGCCTCTTTAAAACCGCCTGCCTCTACCACGGCAGCGAAGGTGTTCAATAGGTCCAGATCCAGTATGGGTTTCATAGGATTCATCTTCGTTCGTGTATCACAAAACCTAAACTAGTGTATCAGCGATATTCGTTTGATTGAACTACTCTGCACTTCTATGATGTCGCCATATTCATTGCAATTGACGATTTAGTGATCAGGCCAAGGGGTCTGGCACGAACGAGGATATGACACCATGAACCACATCGATATCCCTGAGACCATGACCGGAGTTGTTCTCACCGGGCATGGTGGTTTGGATAAACTCGAATTCCGGGAGAACCTTAACGTGCCCAAGGCCGGGGTGGGTGAGGTGCTTATCAAGGTCGGTGCGAGTGCAATCAACAACACCGACATAAATACCCGCACAGGCTGGTATTCTAAGGGCGTGACAACGGGAACGGATCAAGGAGCGGCATCGGGATTTGAGACGGCCAGCGAGGAAGACGGTACCTGGTCCGGAAAGCCCTTGAGCTTTCCGCGTATTCAGGGAGCCGATGTGTGCGGAACCATCGTTGCGGTCGGTGAGGCAGTGGACCGGGGACGGATCGGCGAGCGAGTGCTGGTTCGCCCCATGCAACAGTCGCCTGATAACCCGTCCTCCTACAACCTCATCACATTTGGTTCCGAGTGCAATGGCGGCTACGCCGAGTACGCCGTGGCGAGATCCAGCGAAGTGTTTGCGGTTAACAGCAGACTGAGCGACACCGAGCTGGCTTCTTTTCCGTGCGCCTATTCAACCGCCGAGGGCATGCTGGACAGAGCCGGCCTGAAATCCGGAGAACGGATTCTAATCACAGGCGCTTCCGGCGGCGTTGGATCAGCAGCAATTCAGCTGGCGAAACGCCGAGGTGCCGAGGTCATCGGCGTGTGCGGTGAATCCAAGTTCGACGAGGTGCGTTTACTGGGCGCTGATCAGGTCATTCCCAGGGGCCAGTCGCTGCTGGAAGTACTGGAGCAGGACAGCGTTCAGGTAGTGGCGGATCTGGTCGCTGGCCCGCAGTGGCCGGAGTTATTGAAGGTGCTTGGCCGAGGCGGTCGTTACGTCGCCTCGGGGGCCATCGCGGGTCCCATCGTAGAGCTGGATGTGCGCACTCTGTACCTCAAGGATCTGAGTTTCTTCGGCTCTACCTGGCAGCCCAAGCGAGTGTTCGAGAACCTGATCGGCTACATCGAGCGCAATGAAATTCGACCGGTGCTTGCAAGTACCTATACTTTGCGGGATGTCGTTCAAGCCCAGGAGGATTTTATGGCCAAGCGCTTTTCGGGCAAATTGGCAATTGAAATCGGCAGCCAGGTGAGCTGATTTGAGGATGGTAAGACTGGCAACACGTCGGTGTTGCCAGGATTCTCCGTTCAGGCCAGTTTCGGAGCAACTAGCTCTTCGAATACCGCCAATCCCGTCTGGCATTTTTGAGCCGAGCATGGAGCCTGAATTCGCAGCAACGAAAATACCGCCATCGGTATTTCCAGCTTCACCGATGCCTTTGGTCCACATAGTTAACGTCAGCTTGCCCTGAGCATAGGCGGCCATGTCGCCCATAAACTTTTCTTGCCCCGAAGAGCGTCCAACTCCACCGTCGATTGAGCCGTGGAAGACTGTTGATAGTCATAAGCTAACTCTGCCTTGCTATGCGGGCTCGGGGCTCCGATGACTGTTCGAGTTATCGCTAACGAGTCATGCAGCGCTACACACTTGTTATCGGTCTCTCGCAAGAGGAGCCGGCCAATCATCGAGCTGCTGCATGAAGGCCCTCAATGGCCGTTGAGGGTGGGTCCCAATTTACCCGGAAAACACAGAGAATTATCCATACAGGGCCAGTCACGGCGACGTCTACTATGCTGGCTGCGTTAGAGAATGTGATTGTCTGATCCGCAAAGTGATACTATAGTGTCACTATCAATTTGGATCAGGGTGAGCCCATGAAAGTTGAGCTTGTTACAAACCTTAAGCGCCAAGCTACAAAAATCTTGGCAGACCTGCATATGTCTAAAGAGCCGGTACTGATCACTGAGCATGGCCTGCCATCGGCTTATCTTGTTGATGTGCAGGATTACGAGTTCATGCAGCGTCGGCTTGAGCTGCTTGAGGAGCTCTCACGAGGAGAGCGTGCTGTACTTGAGGGAAGAACGTACAGCCAAAGTGAGGCCAGGGAGAAAATGAGTAAATGGCTGAAGTAATCTGGACTGAGCCGGCTTTTCAAGAGTTAAGTGCAATCGCAGAGTACATTGCTCTGGATAATCCTGCCGCTGCAAGCCGCTTGGTAGAAGAGGTTTTCGATAAAATCGACCGCTTGGAAGTTTTTCCGCAATCCGGGCGGATTCCTCCAGAGCTTCCTAATTCGGTATACAGGGAAGTAGTTGTTCCACCGTGTCGCATTTTTTATCGTGAGGATGAGAAGCGGGTTTTTGTCCTCTATGTCAGGCGAGAGGAGAGGCAGCTTCGTGCGTACATGCTTGGGAGCAGCTAACCAGGCGCCTCACTCGGATGCCCTTGTCTCCGCTTCGCTACGTCAGGGCCACCGGTGCGCTCAGCGTTAGCTTACCGAGTTACCCACGAACAGTAGATACTTTCCATGGTAATGAAGAGCAGCTTTGTTACCCCCTGAAGTAATCTGCAAGGGGCAGTCTGAATACTGCCCCTGCTTGGGTGGGTGAATCAGAATGTGACTTTCACCCCAACGTAAGCAGAACGCCCCATACCGGGAACAGCAATGCCCCAAGGGATACCGTTCATCGACATGGTGCGACCTTGTCCGGTGTACACGCCGCCGGTCGGCAGGGCGTAATCGCGATCAAACAGGTTTTCTACACCGAAGTCGAGGCGGGTCTGTTTCCATGAATGGCTGGCGCGCAGGTTGATCAGGCTGTAGCCAGAGGTGGCGACCTCGTTGCGTACATCGGATACGCTGTCCTTGTCATCCACCACGACCCACTCGATGCCGTTATCCCAGCCACCTTGCTGGTGGGTCAGCGTGAAGCGGCCATTAAGCGGCATGATGTTGTACAGGTCTTCACCAGTGGTGCGATTTTTGCCATCTGTGTAATTAACGACACTTTTCAGGCCCCAGGCACCCCAGTGATTACTGGCCAACGGCATTTGCATCGACAGATCAATGCCGTACAGTCGAGCAGATTGATTGGCGTATTGCAGCACATTGAACTGATCGTCAGCCCAGCCAGGGCGTTTGACCGCATCAACATAATCGCTCACGCGGGTATAAAAGGGGGTGGCCGTGAATACCCAGCTACGATCGGTTGCGTGCCAGTCAAACGTGGCCGATGCGGTATAGGCGGTTTCAGGTTTCAGATTGATATCACCGACATACCCGTTGCCGTCACCGACAAAGTTGTTCATGGTTGCTGCCATCGGCCAGCTGGACCACGTGTAGCGTTCGTACAGGTTAGGTGAACGCACCTTGCGTGCCAGCCCCATTTCGATATCCAGATTATCACTGTACTGGTAACGCGCCAGTGCGGTCAGGTCGATGTTGTGATCGGTCTGACTGCGGTCTTGTGCATTGAAGGTGGCTGACTCTGTCGCCTGACCAGCCATCATGCTGTATCCATGGACGGCATCAGCATCCATCTGAACGTGTTCATAGCGCATGCCGACCAGTGTGAGCCATTGATCATTGAGCTGTGATTCCAGTTCGGCAAACACGGCAGCACGGTCACGCTTGCCATTATTAATGTTGAGGAATGTGTCAGGCCCCATGCCGCCACCGGAGGCGGTCCAGTAATCATCCAAACGGTAGTGCTGGTACTCGGCCCCAAGCCGCAGCAAATCATCGGCACTCAGGTCAATGTCGGCTTTCAGGGTAAGTCCCGTGTTTTCACTTTCCGAATACATGGGCATGCCTGCCGCACAGGTATTGGCCTTACCATCGACCATGAAACCGATTGGGCTACAGGGGTTGCCCGGGCCGGACAGCGCCCCGTACCAGAAACGTTTATCGGCGCCGAAGTCCATGAAGTGGTCGACTTGCTCATGGTAGGCACGGGCTTCAAGGATGCCCCAGTCCAAACGACGGGTCCAGGCCAGGTTGACCAGCTTTTGTGTATTCTCCAGTAGATCCATGCGCTGATTCGGGTACAGCTGCTCGGGCATGTCCTGATAGCTGAACTGAGACTCGAACAGGTCATCCCCCGCTTTAAAGGCTATGCCCAACGTATGGTTTTGAGTCTCGTAAGCGGTGGAGCCCACTTCATCCAGTGGAAGTGTATGGCCGGGGCGGCCGGTTTCGGTGGTGGTTTTGAAATCACCTCCAGCCGTGTAGTTGTCAGCTTTGCTCCAGGAGCCGCTATAGCGGATGTTCAGGTTTTCAGTCGCATGAGTGGCCGCAGCATTGCCCCCCACTGCGTTGTTGTTGCTGCGGTAAAACGCGCCGATCTCACCTTTAGTCAAGCTTGACTCACCACTACGGGCGAACTCCGGTTCCGGTTTATCGGCAACGATCGTGCCGCCAATGCTGTCACCGCCGACACTGACCGGGGTGATACCGGCAAAGACCTTAAGCAGGCCGATATTGCTGGGGTCCATGTAGGACAAGGGTGGATTCATATGGTTGGGACAGGCTGCAATCAGGTCCATGCCATCCACTTTGACCCGCAAGCGATCATCGGCCAAGCCGTGGATGACGGGCAAGCTGGAAACGCCTCCTGCACCGTTAAGGCTGACGCCGGGTACATCGCGCAGCAGACTGGCGCTGTCATTGGTTGCCGCGCGCAGTTGGTTCAAAACGGACTGTTCAACCTGTACAGCACCTTCCAGCGAGCGTTGTTCGATGGGGGCTTCAACCAGAATCGGTTCATTCGGTGCGGTTTGCGCGTGTGCTGATTGGGCCAAGGTGATGCATGCGATAGCGATTGAAAGCTGACCCAGCTGAAATACCGGTAATCCTTTTACGTTGTTCATCCAAACTCCTGAATCTTCACCAAGTGCTGTTGCAGGCTGAAAGTCGAAGGGGATGCGTATTGTATTTAAAGGTTCAGCGGCGGGGGATGAGGCATAGTGTCGCAGGTGGCCATGCCCACTGCCGGGCATGGCCTGAATGAGGCGTGCGGTCTCAGTGCCGCTTATTGGCGCAGTGCAAGATAAGCCCCTGCGCCTGCCATGATGGAGCCTGCACTGCGGTTCAGGTGTTTCATGGCGCGCTCCGAACGAAAGAACCCCCGTGCCTTGGCGGCAAAGATCGCAATCGACATGACGCCAATCATGAGTGCGACCAGGGTGAGTGCGGATGCGAGCACGATGTCGCCAGCGTTGAGTGCGCTCAGGTCCATGAACGTGGGCAGGAAGGCGATATAAAACAGAATGACTTTCGGGTTGGACGCTGAAATCAGAAAGCCCTGCACAAAGCTGGCGACCATGCCGGAACGGCCAGCTTGACTATCGCGCATAGCGTCGGCCGATACCGGTGCCGTCCACATTTTATAGCCCAGGTAGAACAGGTATGCTGCCCCGATAATACGGATGGCCGTAAACAGTTCAGACCAGTGAGTAGCAATGGCGGCAAGGCCGAGGCAAGCGGCAACCAGGTACAGGATATCGTTTGTCACCATGCCCAGTGCCAGTACGGTGCAGCTACGTGCACCGCTGGTCAGCGCCCGTGCCAGAATCGCAAACACGCCGGGGCCAGGAGTAATGCCAAAGATCAGTACGGCAAAAAAGAAGGAAAGTGCGCTTTCAAAGGTCATGTCAGCCCTGCGAGGTAAAACGGAACATTATGTGTTAGATGCCGGTGCAAGGCCATGTTTTCAAAGCCAGCACAGGCATCAGTTTAACGTTCACAACTTCAGGATCAATCAACCACCGTATCCCATCAGTATTTCCGGAAGCATCAGGCTGAGTTGAGGCACGAAGGTGACTAGTAGCACCATTGGCAAATGGCCAAACACCAAGAATTTCAGGGTTGGTTTCAGATATTGGTCAAGCGACAATTTACTAACACCGCCTGCCATGTAAAGCATGGGCGCGCAAGGAGGCGAGACATTACCCAACCCAAGGTTAACCCCAACTACAGCAGCAAAATGGATAGGGTCGATCCCCAATTGCTGGATAACGGGTAAAAACACTACGGCGGCAAGCACACTGCCAGAGATATCATCGACGATCATACCGATCAGTAATAGCAGGATGTTGATCAGAAAAAGGATCACATACTTGTTATCCGATATTTGCAGCAATGCTTCTGCCAATTCCTTTGGTACCTGCTCCAGAATCATGGTGCGGCTCATGATGAACAGGAAAAAAAGCACGGCCATTATGGAGCCGGTCATGGTGACTGCTTTGATGGTAGCCTCGCCGAAAGTTTTCAGTGTCAGGCCACGATAGATGAACAGGCCGACCGGAATGGCATAGAGAACAGCAATAGCGGCGGCTTCGGTTGGGGTCGCGATACCGCTGTAGATGACACCCAAAATAAGCAACGGCATTAGCAGTGCAAAACCAGCGCTACCGGCCGATTTCATGACGCCTTTGGTAGCAGCGGCGATGGGAAGGGGCGGATCAACCTTGATGTTCGGATCATCTTTCAGAAACCAGAAATTCAGGCCGCAGTAAATTAATGTCAGCAGAATACCGGGGATGATAGTGGATAGGAAAGCTGCGCCTACAGAAATGCCGCCGGTGATAGAGAATACGATCATTGGAATGCTGGGAGGAATCATCAACGCCAGCACCGAAGAGCAGGCGACCAGGGCTGTTGCATGTCCTGCTGGATAACCTTCGCGGACCATACGCGGAATCATGACCTGTCCAATAGCGGCAATTGCAGCAGAGGAGCTGCCGGAAATTGCACCAAATAAAGCACAAGTCAGTACTGTAACGGCACCTAGGCCTCCTTTGATACGGCCGACAATGGAGTTGACGAAGTTCAACAATCGTTCCGAAATGCCACCTTCGGCCATCAAAATGCCTGCATAGATGAACAATGGCAGGGCGAGCAGGGCAAAACCGCTGGCGGTTTTGAAGCCGTGTGGAATTAGAAAAGAGATGTTGTTATCAGTCATGAAAGCGAATAGCAGCGCACCGATACCGAATGAAAAGGCAACGGGTACCTGGGCAAGTAGCAGGATGACGATTACAGCCATCGCAATAAGGAAGAGTGTCATAGTACACCTCCCTTTCGGGCGTTACGGCCCAGTACACGCAACTCATGAAAGGTTTGCACAGCCTGTGCCAGGAAGCAGATGGCCATCATGCTAAAGCCAACAATCATGCTGGCGCTCCAGAAGCCTTTTGGCCAGCGAAGGTAGATACTGTTACGTCCCTTTTCAATGACGAAAAGGGCATATTTACACGCGAAGTAGCCGAAGATCAGTGCTGCGACAAGACTGACCACCAGTGCTGCGAGTTCAAGGAGCTTCAGTTTCCAGGGGTCTTTAACCAACAAGGATACGATGCCGCCCTGTATGTGCTCCCGTGTCAGGCTGGCGTAACCCATTCCCAGAAAATAAACCCAGACGCCCAGCAATATGGCAATTTCTTCAATGCCGGCAAATGGTGAATCCAGGAAGTAGCGCATGATCACTTGAGCACACATGAGTGCTGCGAGGCTAAATCCGGCGAGGAGCATCAAGACACGATAAGTTGTATGGAGCAGATTGGTAATTGAGGTCAGTCTGATCGACATCACTTCAACATTGCCTTCGGCGGCAAGAGTCGATGAGGGGTGTGGCATAGCGGAAGCCTCTTGAAAGAACAGCGGCTGCCACAAAGCCGTGGCAGCTTTACGACCAGGGCTGATCAGTTGATGGCGGCGATCTTCCGCATCATTTGCATGATGTCGGCACCTACAATTTCTTCCATATAGGGCCATTCATGTGTGTAAAGGCTATTTTTGGCTTTTTGCATCTGCTCAGGTGTAAGTTCGACGACGTTAATACCATGATCACGGACCTTGACCAGATACTCTTCATCAATATTCTGGGCCATGTCCCAAACAGAATTCAGGGTAGCGTCTGCAGCACTTTGGATAGCATTACGCTCTTTTTCCGGCAATGATTCCCACCAGTCTCTGTTTACCAGCCAGAAAGCATGTTCAAAATAATCACGGGTCAGGATGTAGCTTTCAAGTACATCACGCATTTGCCAGATTTCAACGGAAGCACCAAAAGCCCGAGCATCGACCGTACCCAGCTGTAGTGAGGTGTAAACTTCAGCAAGGGGCATAGGTACTGCGCTGAAACCTAGATTTTTAAAGCGTTCAACACCCAAAGGAGTAGGCACAACACGAATCTTGATACCTTTGGCATCTTCCGGGAAATTAGTGGGAACTTTACCAATACCCTTGCGCATTGTGATGGAGCCAAAACCGGTTGGAATAATACCAAGGGAAATAAGATCGTTATCTTCCAGAATTCGATTATATACATCCACCATCGGGCCGCCGGGTCCGTATACTTCGCGGGCAGAATCCCAGCTGTCGACGACATACCCCAGCCATGTCAAATCCAGGCGCGGATCAAATTCGGAGGCACCATAGGTTATCGTCATGGGAATGGCACCCTGAACAGTCTGTTCAAACAGTGAGGTCCAATCACCCAGATCGCCGCCGGGGTGGTATTCCACTTCATAATTAGACTTTCCGGATTTCAATTCGGTTATGAACTGTTCGGATGCTGCGTGGAAAATGTGATCGGTATTCATGGCCTGAGCTAAAATGAAGTTGTCATCGGCTTGAGCCGTAGGCGCAATAGGCAAGCTGAGTGTGGCCGCAAGTGTGCAGGATGTTAGCAGTGCTGAAAACTTGGGTTTAATAGTCATTGTGACCTCCGGTGTTTTTTTTATATGTGGTCATCACACCTTGGCGATAGTCAGTTATCGAAAGGTGCAAAATCAGTCTGCAGGTCGAATTTTGTTAATTAAATACCTATTTGTTTACTTAAAGATAAGTATTTATTTACCTTATCAAGCGCTTGTCTGGATCTTGCGCAGTGCTTCAAGATAGGTATCCAGCACCAGGTTTGGACGTATACCTTTGCGGGTAATCACGGCAAAGGGGGTTATGAAATGCTGAGTTTCCGGTGCAATCGCACGCATACGGCCTTCATCTACCCAGCGTGCGGCAAAGTGTTTGGGTAAAAAACCGATGTAGGCTCCGGTCAGAATCAGGAAGGCGATACCTTCACGGTCGGTTGCCGTGGCGACACCATTCAGTGGCTGGTAATGACGCTTGATATCGGCACTTTGGGCATAAGCGGGTACCACAGCATCCCAAGCCATAAGCGATGTGGTTTCAACCTCAGTCGTTTTGAACAGTGGGTGATCGTTGCTGCAATAAAGACATGATTCTTCATCGTACAGTGGCAGGTAGTCCAGCCCGGCCAATGCGCGATGTAGAGGTACTATCCCAACGTGCAGGCGGCCGTCCAAAACGGCCAGTTCTATCTCGTTAGGCGGGCTCATGCGGATATTGATGCGCACCTCGGGGCCAACTTCCTTGAGTCGTGACAGAGCGCGGGTGATGTGCATACGCGGCATGGTCACCAGGTTGTCGGTAATGCCAATGTTCAGCTCCCCCTTCAGGTGGGCATGTAGTGAATTGACTCGGGTTTTGAACTCTTCGAGTGAAGAGAGCAGCTGTAAGGTAAATTCATACACATTGCGCCCTTCATCGGTCATTGAAAATCCCGAACGCCCCCGTTGGCAGAGCTTGAAGCCCAACCGGACTTCCAGATCCGCCATGGCGATACTGATCGCTGCCCGGCTGATATTCAGCTCGACTTCTGCTGCCGAAAAGCCGCCTGACTCCACGACTGCGCGGAAAATGCGCAGCATCCGCAAGTCCACATCACTCAGTTGTCCCTTGAATTCAGTTCCTTTCATACATGTCCTTAGGTAAGTAAATGCTTAATTTCGGATTAGTACGTTTGGATTTATTTAACTGATATGGGACTGCAAAGTCTATAGCGCGGCTAAGGAAATACGACGCTACAAAGCTATGTCCGGCCAACACAATAACAATACAGAATCGGCTTCTGTCAGGAGTAACCCATGAGTCAATACAGCCCAGAGTTTCTAGATGCTCACTGGATGCCATTCAGTGCCAACCGCGAATTCAAACAAAACCCACGCATGATCGTCGCTGCTGACGGCAACTATTACACTGACAGTGACGGCCGCAAGATATTTGATGGTCTTTCTGGCCTCTGGACCTGTGGCGCGGGCCATAACCGTCCTGAAATCACGGAAGCGGTGACACGCCAGCTAGGGACGTTGGATTACGCACCGGCGTTCCAGTTCGGGCACCCGTTATCGTTTGAGTTGGCAAACCGCATCAAAGCGCTGACGCCAGCAGGATTGGACCATGTTTTCTTTACAGGGTCTGGCTCGGAATCTGCTGATACTTCTCTGAAAATTGCCCGTGCCTATTGGCGTAAAAGGGGCATGTCGAGCAAAACCAAGCTGATCGGTCGTGCCAAGGGCTATCACGGGGTGAACTTTGGCGGCATCAGTGTTGGCGGCATTGGTCCCAACCGCACGCTATATGGTCAAGGCGTTGATGCTGACCACCTGGCTCACACCATGAAACCGGAAAATGCGTTCACTCAGGGTATGCCTGAGCAGGGTGCTAACCAGGCCGACGAGTTGCTGGACATGATTGCCCTGCATGATGCATCCAATATAGCGGCAGTGATTGTCGAGCCAATGGCCGGTTCGGCGGGGGTTATTCCGCCTCCCAAGGGCTATCTGAAGCGTTTGCGTGAAATATGTGATCAGCATCAGATTTTGCTGATATTTGATGAGGTTATCACTGCGTTTGGGCGGGTGGGGTCGTACACCGGCGCGGAAGAGTTTGGTGTGGTGCCTGACATAATGAACGTCGCCAAGCAGCTTACGAACGGTGTGGTGCCGATGGGAGCCGTGATCGTCAAAGACGAAATTTACAATTGCTTTATGGAGCAAGGGGGGCCGGAGTACATGGTGGAGCTGCCGCACGGTTACACCTACTCAGCTCACCCGGTCGCGTGTGCGGCAGCACTGGCGTCTCTCGATATTCTGGAGCGTGATCAGCTGATTCCACGTGTTAAGCAGATGGCACCGCTATTTGCAGAATCACTCCATGCACTCAAGGGCGCACCTGGTGTACAGGACATTCGCAACTATGGCCTGGCCGGCGGCATCACGCTGGAACACGCTCCTGGTGAGCCTGCACTGCGGCCCTATCAGGTCGCGATGAAAATGTGGCAGAAGGGCTTCTATGTCCGCTATGGCGGCGACACCATCCAGCTTGGCTTGCCGTTCACGGTAGAACCTGAGGAGATTGATCGCCTTATGAGTGCCCTGGGCGACACCCTGTACGAATTGCGCTGATAACCCGATACCTACAACGATAAGAAATACGAGGACATATTCATGACAGCATTGGTTGGACACCTCATCAACGGTGAAATGCGTACAGATGCTGCGCGCACTCAGGACGTATTCAATCCGGCTACTGGCGAAGCTTCCCGTCAGGTTGCGCTTGCGGGCAAGGCTACCGTGGAAGAGGCCATTGCATCCGCGCAGGCGGCTTTCCCTGCCTGGCGCAATACGCCGCCACTGAAACGGGCACGGATCATGTTTCGTTTCAAAGAGCTTTTGGAGCAGAACAGCGATGAAATCTGCCGCATGATCGGCGAAGAACATGGCAAAATCATGCATGATGCAGCGGGTGAATTACAGCGGGGTATCGAAAATGTGGAATATGCCTGCGGTGCGCCGGAGCTACTGAAAGGCGAACATAGTAAGAATGTTGGTCCTGATATCGATTCATGGAGTGAGTTCCAGCCGTTGGGTGTTGTGGCAGGTATCACCCCGTTCAATTTTCCGGCGATGGTGCCGCTGTGGATGTACCCCATGGCGCTGGTATGCGGCAATTGCTTCGTTCTCAAACCATCCGAACGCGACCCCAGCTCGGTCTTGTTTATTGCCCAGTTAATGCAGGAGGCAGGGTTACCAGATGGCGTATTGAATGTGGTCAATGGTGATAAGGAAGCCGTTGATACATTATTGACTGACGAGCGGATCAAGGCTGTAAGCTTTGTCGGCTCAACACCTATTGCCGAATATATTTACAGCACGGCCAGTGCCCACGGCAAACGATGCCAGGCCTTGGGCGGAGCCAAGAACCACGCCATCATCATGCCGGATGCAGATATGGATAACGCAGTAAACCAGCTGCTGGGAGCTGCTTTCGGCTCGTCGGGTGAACGTTGCATGGCTCTTTCTGTAGCGGTTGCGGTAGGTGATCAGGCTGCGGATGCGTTGGTAGAAAAAATGCAGGCCGCCATGCAAAGTCTGAAGGTGGGTGCATTCTCTGACAGCAGCAATGACTTTGGCCCTGTCATCACTTGTGCTCATCGTGACAAGGTGAATGGTTACATCAGCAGTGCTGTTGAGCAGGGTGCCATGCTGGTGGTTGATGGTCGCAACCCCGAAGTGGCGGGCTATAGCGGTGGCTTCTTTGTGGGGGGCACATTGATTGATCACGTAACGCCAGAGATGATCAGCTACAAGGAAGAGATTTTTGGCCCGGTGCTACAGATAGTGCGCGTCAACACTATGCAGGAGGCAATGGATCTGATCGACGCCCACGAATACGGCAATGGTACCTGTATTTTTACCCGCGACGGGGAAGCGGCACGTTACTTCTCCGACAATATTCAGGTGGGTATGGTTGGCATCAATGTGCCACTGCCGGTGCCAGTGGCATATCACAGTTTCGGTGGCTGGAAGCGGTCTCTGTTCGGTGATCTGCACGCCTACGGTCCTGATGCGGTGCGTTTTTATACGAAACGTAAAACCATCACCCAGCGCTGGCCCTCAGCCGGTGTGCGTGAAGGCGCTCAGTTCGCATTCCCGAGTTGATAATGTTCTTGTAAGGATTGTTGTATCCCTCTCTAGTCTTTTGCCCGGTTTTTGCCGGGCTTTTTTTTGCCTGTTTTTAAATTACCGAATGCGCTAGCGACTGTACTGCCGACGCCTTTAACGCTGCGTCCGGCCAAGCTCACACTACGTTTTCCACCATCAGCCAGTGAGTGGGTAACGGCTCCAATGCGTGCTCCTAGCTTGAAGGCGTTGGCTTCATCAAAAATGTCCTTGATCTGATTAAGGGCGAGTTGCTCCCGTTCGTCGACGACGCCGTTTGCAGCCATGACCCGATCGAGAAAACGGAGAATTTCGGCGCTCATGGATTTGTAATTACAGTCGGGGTTTTTCTTTTTGTAGTCAGCCAGTGTTTGGGCGACAGCTTGAATGCTGTGCTGGTCCAGCTCGTGGGTAATATTATCCAGGCCTGCTGTGGTGAACGTTCGGTCATAGCCCCATTCATCGATAAAGTAGTGCTCGATAATGGCTCGTTCGGTGCTATCGATGGGGCCGTCAATATTGGCCATCTTGAGGCCCAGCGTAGCGATCATGTCGAACAGGCCGACGGCCAGCAGGTCCAGCGGTGTATTGATGAAATCGGGGATAATTTTGACTTGGGAGGAGTTGCCGCGAACAAATTTCTTGCCGATGATTACGCTGAGACCCGCGCCCAATGCACCTGCTGCGATGGCCCAGCCGAGTGGCGTAACTGCTGTGCCTATGCCCAGCACACCAAGCAGGCCGCTGGGTGCAAAGAAACTGCTGGCCACAAATGAAGATTTTGCGATTGCAGCACCGGTGATGGCACCGTTACCCGCATCGAGTGCATCCAGCAAATAGCGTTTCAGGCGCAATGATTTGAAGGCGTCTTCGCCAATATCCAGTTTGGCTTTGAACTGCAGTTCATTGGCGACGACCTGCTCGATACCTTCAGTCCATGAAGCTTTATTTTCCTGCGTCATCGTGTACTCCGCCCCGGTTTGAACACGTGTGTTGGTATGAGTGCATGCGTGTCGGGTTGGCGAATGGCCGTGTTATTTTAAAACAGGCACCAGCGGTGCCTGAATGTGTATCGCTGGTTGCTCGTTACACTTACGCGCGTGACAGGAACTTGCCCGTCTCGGTGTTGATCTTTACTTTTTCACCTGCTTCCAGGTACTCGGGTACCTGTAGTTCCAGACCGGTAGCAAATTTGGCTGGTTTGGTACGGCCGGTGGCGCTGGCTGCTTTCATGCCCGGCACGGTTTCAATGATTTCCATCACGATGGTGGAGGGCAGTTCGATGCTCAAGATCTCACCTTCCACCAGCAGTGCCATGATGCCGTCCATACCATCCATCAGGTAAGGTAATTGGGCTTCAATCGCATCGCTGTTGAGCATGTACTGTGCGTAGTCTTCGCTGTCCATGAACGTATAAAGATCGCCTTCCTTATACAGATAAGACACTTTGCGGCGCTCCAGTGCGGCATCCTTCAGCATTTCGTCGCCGGTAAAGGCTTCTTCGTATTTACCGCCACCGGGCAGCTTGTTGAAGCGCATGCGGTACAGGGTCTTGGCACCGCGTGCAGTCGGGCTGGAGACATCGATCTGCTGGACCAGCATATACTGGCCGTTGATTTCGACCAGGTTGCCACGTTTGACATCAGCCGCTTTCGGCATGTTGAAGCTCCATACATCTAGTTGAATGAAAACAGACTGCTATTCTATGAGAAAACCTCAGGCTGGCACAGATGGCGCGGCGGGATTTGTGATCTCCCACAGTCGCCGAGTACACTCGGAATTCAACATGCGGTAAACGAGAGCGACAATGACCCTTGAACACCCCGGCCGTTATCCGGTTAATTGCCATAAGGCCTATCATGCCCATATTTATTTCGACCAGAACAGTGTTGAACGCGTCACCGTGCTCTGTGCGGCGATTGCAGCTGACTTCGGGTTATCGGTTGGGCGTATTCACGAAAAACCTGTGGGACCACACCTGCGCTGGAGTGTGCAGGTGAGTTTCAGTCACCGTGATTTCGATGCGTTCATTCCGTGGCTGGACCAGCAGAGGGGCGACCTGGATGTGCTGGTGCATGGCGTAACCGGTGACAACTACAAGGACCATACCGATTACGCCTATTGGCTGGGGCAGCCTGCGGAGCTTGATCTGTCGATCTTCGAACCTTCCCGCTGATCAGCTGAGTCGACGCTTGAGACCTGATTCATTGATGATGCGGGTCGCAATTTCCTCAATGGAAAAGTTGGTGGTATTGATGCTGTTGATGTTCTCTTTCTTGAGCAGCCGTTCCACCGTACGTATCTCGAAGTCACATTGATCCAGTGAGGCGTAGCGGCTGTTGGCTCGGCGCTCGTGACGGATGGCGGCCAGCTGAAAAGGGTCGATGGTCAGGCCATACAGCTTGTGGCGGTGTTCCTGCAGGCATTCCGGTAGACGGCTGGCCTCCATATCTTCTTCTGTGAGCGGGTAGTTGGCGGCACGAATACCGAACTGCAGCGCCATATAGAGGCAGGTGGGCGTCTTGCCGCAGCGGGATACGCCAACCAGGATAATGTCGGCCTGGCTGTATTGGCGGGTGCGTGCGCCATCGTCGTTGTCGAGCGCGAAGTTGACCGAATCGATCCGGTCCTTGTAGCGCTCCATCTCGTTGATGGCGTGGGATTTGCCGACCGAGTAGGACGAGTGGGTCTCCAGCTCGGACTCCAGCGGCTTGAGAAAGGTTGAAAATACATCGATCTTGAAGCCGTTGCAGCTGGCCAGCAGGTCGCGGATTTCGTCGTTAACGATGGTGTCCAGAACGATCGGCTGTTTGCCGTCCTCTTCCGCCTGGCGGTTGATGCGCTCCACCACGGCTTGCGCCTTTTCAATCGTGTCGACATAGGGCAGGGTGATCTTTTCAAACCGGATTGCCTCAAACTGCGAGAGCAGGCTGTGGCCCAAAGTTTCGGCAGTAATGCCGGTACCATCGGAAATGAAGAAGGCGGTTCTTTTCATGTAACTGTCCTGATTGTCGACAATGTTGCGGGATTTCCCCTGAGCACGATGCGCTACTTTAGCAGAAAATAACGCCCATGTTCGTGTAGTTAAATTACATTTCGTCGAAGCCAAGATTTTTTGATTCTTCTGCAGTATTATCACGGCTTCGGTGAAAATAATAATAATGATCCTTACGTCAAACGGCTCAGACTCAGGAGAATTGGCTTTGCAGGATTACGTATTGCGCCTTGAACAGGCGGGCATGGGAGATGTCGACAAAGTAGGTGGAAAAAACGCATCTCTGGGTGAGATGATCCACCAGCTCAGTGACGCAGGTGTGCGTGTGCCGGGTGGTTTCGCCACCACCGCGCAGGCCTATCGCGATTTTCTGGCACAAAGCGGTCTGGCCGATCGCATTAACGAAGCACTGGACAAGCTGGATGCGGATGATACCCGTGCCTTGCTCGAAACCGGTGGTCAAATCCGCCAATGGATCATGGACGCCGAGTTCCAGCCGGCATTGGACCAGGCGATCAATGAAGCTTGGGCCGAGATGACCAATGGCGATGAAGTTTCCGTTGCCGTGCGGTCCTCTGCAACAGCTGAAGACTTGCCGGATGCGTCTTTTGCCGGTCAGCAGGAAACCTTCCTTAACATTCGTGGCCTGGATAACGTCAAGCACGCCATCAAGGAAGTGTTCGCCTCCCTGTATAACGACCGTGCCATTTCCTACCGTGTACACAAGGGCTTCGCTCATGCGGATGTGGCCCTGTCGGCAGGCATTCAGCGTATGGTGCGCTCTGAAACCGGTGCGTCCGGCGTCATGTTCACCATGGATACCGAATCCGGCTTTAATCATGTGGTCTTCATCACTTCCGCGTATGGCTTGGGTGAAACCGTGGTGCAGGGTTCAGTAAACCCTGATGAATTCTACGTCTATAAACCGACTCTGGCCCAGGGCGCGCCTGCAATTTTGCGCCGTACGCTCGGCTCCAAGGCGATCAAGATGGTGTACACCGAAGACGGCAGTGCTGGCAAAGCGGTTGAGACCATCGATGTACCCAAGGCCGATCGTAACCAGTTCTCCATCAATGATGCTGATGTCGAAGAGCTGGCGCGTATCGCCGTAATCATCGAAAAACATTATGGCCGCCCGATGGATATCGAGTGGGCCAAAGACGGTGACGACGGCAAACTGTATGTGGTGCAGGCGCGTCCTGAAACCGTACAGAGCCAGAACAAGGGCACCGTCATTGAACGCTACCTGCTGAAAGAAAAAGGCAAGGTGCTGGTTGAAGGCCGTTCCATCGGTCACCGCATCGGCTCCGGCCCTGTGCGTGTGGTCAGCGGATTGGATCAGATGCATGAAGTGCAGCCGGGCGACGTACTGGTCACCGACATGACCGACCCCGACTGGGAGCCGGTGATGAAGCGTGCCTCTGCCATTGTCACCAACCGAGGTGGCCGTACCTGTCACGCGGCGATCATCGCCCGTGAAATGGGCATCCCGGCGATTGTGGGCTGTGGCGACGCTACTGAAAAACTGAACGAAGGCCAGGTGGTGACCGTTTCCTGTGCCGAAGGTGATACGGGCCGTGCTTACGAAGGCAAGCTGGCATTCGAGCACCAGAGCAACAGCGTCGAGTCCATGCCCAACCTGTCGTTCGATATCATGATGAACGTGGGCAATCCGGACCGCGCCTTTGATTTCCAGTCTCTGCCCAACGCCGGTGTTGGCTTGGCGCGTCTGGAATTCATCATCAACCGCATGATCGGCGTACACCCGAAGGCACTGCTCAACTTTGATGAGCAGCCACGTGACGTGAAGCAGATCATCGAGCGCCGTATTGGTGGCTACGCATCACCGGTCGACTTTTATGTCGACAAGCTGGTGGAAGGCATCTCCACGCTGGCAGCGGCGTTCTATCCGAAGAAAGTGATCGTGCGCATGTCCGACTTCAAGTCGAATGAGTACGGACACCTGATCGGCGGTGACCGCTACGAGCCGAGTGAAGAAAACCCGATGCTTGGCTTCCGTGGTGCGGCGCGTTACATCTCTGACAACTTCCGTGATTGCTTCGAACTGGAATGCCGTGCCCTCAAGCGTGTGCGTGACGAGATGAAGCTGACCAATGTCGAGATCATGCTGCCATTCGTGCGTACACCGGGCGAAGCCAAGCAGGTTGTCGAGTTGCTGGAAGACAACGGCCTCAAGCGCGGCGAAAACGGCCTGCGCCTGATCATGATGTGCGAAATCCCGTCCAACGCTCTGCTGGCGGATCAGTTCCTGGAATACTTCGATGGTTTCTCCATCGGCTCCAACGACCTGACCCAGCTGACGCTCGGCTTGGACCGCGACTCCGGCATTATTGCTCACCTGTTCGATGAGCGGAACGAAGCCGTCAAGCGTCTGCTGGGCATGGCGATTGAAGCGTGCCGCAAACAGGGCAAGTATGTCGGCATCTGCGGCCAGGGCCCGTCTGACCACCCGGATCTGGCGCGCTGGTTGATGGAGCAGGGGATTAACAGCGTATCCCTGAACCCTGATTCAGTTCTGGATACCTGGTTCTTCCTGGCGAACGAAGAGAAAGCCTGAGCCTCTGAACAAAACGGGATGTTACGTTAGTGGCATCCTGCTTGTTCTACTGAAAACACCCGCCTGAGCGATGCTTGAGCGGGTGTTTTTGTATGGTTTGCGGGCGTATGTGTTTGCGGGCAATTCAGGCCTGTTTCGGTAGACTGGGTCGCTAAAGTGGTTGACCAGTGGACTGCAGCATGGACAAGCGAAACCTCATCGAAACGGATCTCCATACCCAGTGTATTACCCTGTCATCATCGCAGCTGGCTGGAGCATTCAGATCCAAGGCCTCTGTGCGCAAGGAGTATATGGTCAGTGTGCGTGCCTATTAATGGCGGTCAAATCGTTCCGGTTACGAACGAATATCACGTTGTTCGCTCTGGTACTCACTCGGCAGCCCAAGTCGGAACTCCGTCACATTAGGCTCAACCTCGGTCTGCCGGCGGTAGCTTAGTTCGCCACCGTGTAGTTGCATGATCTCATGAACAAAGCTGAGGCCCAGGCCGCTGCCTTTGGTGCCATCAGGTTTGGGCAGGCAGTAGAAGCGCTGGGTCAGTTTTTCTTCGGCAAAGGCGGGTACGCCGGGGCCGCTGTCCAGTACTTCAATGCCGATGCTTTCATCCGTTTGCTCGGCGCGAATAATAACGCTGCTATTGGCTGGCGCGAACTCGATGGCATTTTTGACCAGGTTGCCTAGTGCATCGCTCAGCAGGGCGAAGTCGCCGTAAATATTGAGTCCTTCCTCGCATTGTTTGTCCAGCATGACCTGATGCTGCCGAGCGTAGTATTCAAGGCCGCAACAGACATTATCCATCAGATCGGTCGCCGCGAAATAGCGCGCATCGTTCAGGGTGTTCTGGTATTCAATGGCGGCCAGATCCAGCAGTCGTTCGATCAGGGACTGCATTCTGGAACCCTGTTCGATGATGTTGTTTAGAAAGCGGTTACGCTGCTCGTCCGTCATGGGCTCTTGCAGCAGTTCGGCCGCACCTCGAATCCCGGCTATGGGGGATTTGAGTTCATGGGTCAGACTCTGCACGTAATCGGCCACGTATGACTTGCCTTCCAGCGCCACGCGCATGCTCTCCAGCGCATCGCCCACGCGACCCACTTCATTGTTGCCCAGCGGCGGCAAAGCCACGCGTTTGCCTTGAGAAACACCCAGTGCGTAGGCTTCCAGCCGGTGCATGGGTCGTGTGATCCAGAAGGTTATCAGCAGGCCGACCAGCAGGGTGGCCAGTGCGATAGCCACCGAGGTGTATACCAGGTTGGTGCTCAGGTGAGCGATAAAGCGGTTGATGTTGCGGGTTGGTTTGCCGATGGCGACCACGCCGATGATGTCCCCTTGATGGAGCAGCGGGCTGGCGATGTAGAGCCGCTCGCTGGTGGGGTCACCCATGTCATCATCGGAGCTTCTGGCACCGTATTGGCCCCGTAAGGTCAGGTAGACATCACGCCATTGTGAGTAATCCTTGCCCAGGTCTTGCTGCCCTTCAGAGTCGAAGATGACGGTACCGCCGGCATCTGTTACGTACAGGCGGATATCAACATCGGTTTTCACCAGGTCGTAAATACGGGCATTCAGTGGGCGTGTCTTGATGGTGGAAAAGGTTTTTGCCAGCAATCCGGTGTCGATCTGGACATTGCCGTTGGCATCGACCTGCACGGCTTGCTCACCAATCCAGGTGGCGGCAAATTCACTGAAGTCGACCAGAATATCTTCCTGTGCTTCCTGATAGCGGGGTTCCAGCTCATCCAGTACCCAATACACGACGCTGCCCAGTCCGCTAAGAATGCTGAGCAAAAATACAACCAGCAAGCGCACACGCAGGCTCATGCCGGTGTCTCGAAGCTGTAGCCGAGGCCGCGATGGGTGCGGATCGGGTCGCAGTCGGTGTCTACGGTACGGATTTTTTGGCGCAGGGTTTTGATATGGGTATCAACAGTGCGGTCGAAGCTGCGTTCCGGTTCTTCCCATACTTGTTCCATCAGCTGGTCGCGAGAGTAGATGCGTCCGGGGTGCGTCATCAGCAACAATAACAGGCGGTATTCGTAGCGGCTGAGATCCAGCAGGGAATTATTCAAGGTGATCCTGCAGCTTTCGGCATCATGGTTAAAGCCGTTGGCGGTGACAGTTTGAGAGTGGGGCTGGCGCAGGCGGGCGCGAATGCGGGCGGTGAGTACGCGGGGGCTGAACGGCTTTGTGATGTAGTCATCGGCACCGAGCTCCAACCCCAGCACTTGGTCGATCTCTTCGTGGCGTGAAGTAAGAAAAATGATCGGTACCGAAGAGGTCTGGCGAATACGGCGGCAGATATCAAAACCGTTCATGTCGGGCAGGCCGATATCCAGCAGCACCAGATCAATCGATGCCTGTTCGAGTGTCGCTAACGCCGCTTGGCCAGTGGTGGCCCAATGCGTGTCGATATGTTCGGTCTGGAGTGCATATTGCACGGTATCTGCAATCGATGGTTCATCTTCAACAATCAGCACCAGCATGGGGCGTGCCCTCACAATTCCATTGCTCACTTCACATTCACTTCATACTTTCCTCAAATCAGTGGCCGATTCTGTCGGTATCAATCGGATGGAGGAAGTAAAGATGGCTACGTTATCACAAATCAGCAGGCTGCCACGGATGTTAGGCGCGGTGCTGTTGCTCTGCCTGCAGGTTGCATCGGTCAGTGCGGAATCGCTCAAGGGTGGTGACGTTACTCGCGGGTCACTCGTCTCTCGCGATGAAGCCGGTCAGGTCGCGGAGATGCCGTTGCTGGACACTCAGGTGAAGATGACCGTGACAGGGCCAATTTTGAGAGCCGAAGTGACTCAAACCTTTACCAATCCCAGTGACAGTTGGAGCGAGGCACTGTATCTGTTTCCGCTGCCCAATGAAGCGGCAGTCGATCATCTGCAAATGATCATTGGTGATCGCATTGTGGAAGGTGAGATCAAGGAGAAAGAAGCGGCAAAAGCTACCTACGAAGCCGCTAAAACCGACGGTAAGCAGGCGGCACTGGTAGAGCAGGACCGTCCCAATCTGTTTCATACCTCGGTGGCCAATATTCCGCCCAACGGAAAGGTGACAATCAAAATCGAATATCAGCAAACACTGGTCTGGCAGGATGGTGCCTTCTCTTTGCGTTTTCCGCTGGCGATCACACCACGCTATGCCGGTATGACAGAACCTGCACGCCGTGAGATCAAAGGTGAAATCAGCCTGGCGAACGGCTGGCAAGTGTTGCCCGGTGAGCGTGAGACGCGCATGGTCAACAGCGTTGACGAGCAGTCGGTGCAAGGCAAAGTGGCGATTGAAGTCGTATTGCAGCCGGGGTTTGAACTGGATTATCTACGCAGTCCGTCTCATAGCCTGGAGCAGGCGAGTGATGAAACAGAGCAACAGGCGTTGAGTGTGCTGATCGATCAGTCCGATGAATACAAGGACTTTGTATTGAATTGGGCGCCGGTGGCGTCTGCCCAGCCGAGAGCGGCCTTTTTCTCTGAGCATAAAAATGGTGAAAACTATGGGTTGCTGATGCTGATGCCGCCTCAGGACATTGATGCAAGTGCCGTGAATCGTGAGGTGATTTTCGTGATTGATACCTCAGGTTCCATGGGTGGTACCTCAATGATCGCCGCTCGAGAGGCACTGAAAGCGGGCATCAACGGGCTGTCGTCGGGGGATGCTTTCAATATTGTCGAGTTCAACTCCAGTACGTCCGTACTTCACCGCCGCGCGGTTGCAGCCAGTGAGCCTAACAAGCGTCGTGCGCTGCAGTTTATTGAGCAGCTGGACGCTGATGGCGGCACTGAAATGCGCTCTGCGCTGGAAGCGGCCTTGAGTCGTGATGATGACTCTCGACGATTGCGTCAGGTGATATTTATTACCGATGGCAGCGTGTCTGATGAGCGTGGGCTGTTCAAACTGATCAATGACCGGTTGCAAGGAACACGTTTGTTCACGGTGGGTATCGGAAGCGCGCCCAACAGTTTTTTCATGGAAGAAGCCGCTGTGGCAGGGCATGGCACGTTCACCTACATTGCCACGGCTGATGAGGCGCAAACGGTGATGGAAAATCTATTTGACCGTTTGGCACAACCGGCGTTGACCCATATCCGGGTTGCTGGTGCTGATGTGCATGCGGTGATGCCCACGCAAATACCTGATCTGTACGCAGGTGAACCGTTGGCCGTAGCGATGAAGCTGGAATCAGGCAGTCAGCAGGTTGAGATAAGCGGTCGTATCGGTGATGTGGCCTGGTCGGAAACGCTGACCGTGCAACCGTCGGATGAAAGTGCAGGTGTTGAGATGGACTGGGCACAACGCGCCGTTCAGGACTGGCGTCGTGCATATCTGCGCGGTGAGTCACAGGAACGTATGCGTAACGCGATTGTCGAGTTGGGGTTGAAGCATCATCTGGTGACGCCGTACACCAGCATGGTGGCGGTTGATAAAACACCGGTGCGATCTGCTGCAGAACCACTTACATCACAGGCGGTTCCTACTGCCAAGCCGCACGGACTGCAACTGGCGCTGGCGCAAGGGGCAACCGGTTATCAGTGGACGCTGATGATGGGGTTGGTGCTGTTGCTGGTGGGCGGTGGCTTGTTGATTCAGTTGCGTCGACAGGCTGGTGACAGCGAGTTGCAGGCATGAGTCAGCGAATGATCAAGGCCGGGCTGGTGGCAGTATTCGCCATCGGCCTGCTGCTGACCGGTAAGGCGCTCTGGATACCCGCCAAGGCTCAGTTGGCCCAGTGGCTACTTGCCGATGCGTGGGAGCAGTCTGTGCAGACGGGTGAGGCGGTCAAGCCATGGCCCTGGGCCGATCACTGGCCGGTTGCGCGCCTTCATCTGCCGGACCTGAACATCGACCAGATTGTATTGGCTGGCGACAGCGGTAATGTGCTGGCATTTGGCCCCGGTGAGAACATGCAGGCAAAAGCACTGGCATCAGCGGCCCGTATTATCAGTGGTCACCGTGACACGCATTTTGCCTTTTTGCGGGATGTCGAGATTGGCCAAACATTAACGCTGGCCGATGCCGGTAGCCGCTCAACCTTTCGGATTGAGTCGGTTCAGGTGGTGGATTCGGCCCATGTCAGGCTTACCCCCGAGGCGTATCCAAAGGGACTGATATTGGTGACCTGTTACCCGTTCGACACACTTACGGCAGACGGGACACAGCGGTTGGTCGTCATGGCGTCCCCGATAGCTGTACCGGAACAGAAGGGCTGAGCCGTTCAAGTTTGCGTGTGCAGGAGGGCGTTGTTCAGGATCGACAATTGAAGCGTGATTGCCGATGATAGGTGCAACACCCTTTCAGGAGGTCCAGCCATGTCTGATGGTAAAGTGGTTGATTTCGCCGCTGCCGGTGACAAGCACCGACACAAGCGCCAGCATGAACGTAAGGAAAGTCGGGTTGAGACAATGCGCGAACGTTTTACCGCGGCGTTGCCTGACAAACCGACGCCAGTGAAAGACTACTTCAAGAAAAAACGGGCGAAGAAAAAGCGTTGAGCACACGGCTCAGGCGGCGGGTGATATGCCGCTGCTGTCTTGGGGCGAACAGCCGAAATAGCGTTTGAACTCGCGGCTGAACTGGGTCGGGCTCTCGTAGCCGACCTGGGCGGCGGCCTGTTTTACCTTGATGCCGCTGTCTTGCAGTAGCTCGCGTGCGCGAGTGAGTCGCAATTTCTTCAAGTACTGCACCGGTGACGATCCGGTGGCCTGGCGAAAGTTGCGGTGAAACGATGACGTACTCATGTTGGCCAGTGCCGCCAGTTGTTCCACGTCGAAGGCATCCTGATAGTGACCGTGAATGTGCTTCAAAACACGCTCCATCCGCGCAAGGTGGGTATTGTGGCGCGCCAATGCAAACAGCGGGGTGGCCTGTGCGCTGCCCAGAATCAGGTACAGGATTTCGCGTATCAGGCCTTCACCCAGCGCCGCTGCGCTCAGTGGCGACTCAAGGCACTGGCATAGCTTCAACACGGAACATTCAAACCCCTCAGTGACCCGGCCGACGTACAGGCTGCGATGGTTGGCGATGCGATCCACTTCCGCTGGTATCCGATGATGCTCATCAAACAGGCGCACCAGCGGCTGCAGCAAATCCATATTGATATCGATGATCATGGCCAACAACGGTTCCCCGTCAGTGACCCGTGTTTCGCACTCGGCAGGAACAGGCAGGGTCATTACCAGGTACTGATTCGGGTTGTAGTCGTAGACATGCTCATCCAGGTAGACCCGCTTGGCTCCCTGCGCAACGATGATGATGCCCTGTTGGTAGCACATCGGCTCCCGCGGCAGTGCCTGACTGGTTTTGTATACACCGACGCCGGGTAAGCGGGTTGGGTTGTAGCCTTCATTCAGGGCCAGCGGGGCCAGAGCTTGTGCCAGTTCGGTCATTGCCTGTTCCTTTCTATCGTGATTGATAGTTTTAGGCATGATTGTAGCAGTAAAGCACATTTACGGCTGCGCTCAGGTGCGTAAAATTATCACTCAGTTGAACCAACGGGAGAACGAGATGCAAGCCTTCGATTACCACAACCCTACCCACATTGTTTTTGGCCCGGACCGTTTGGCCGAGCTGGATAATCTGGTGCCTCAGGATGCGCGGGTGATGGTCCTTTACGGCGGCGGCAGTGTGAAAAAGTACGGCACACTGGACAAGGTGTTGGCGGGTCTGGGTGAGCGTCATATCACGGAATTTTCCGGTATTGAACCCAACCCCCGTTTTGAAACGCTGATGCGGGCCGTTGATCGCGTGCGTGCCGACAATATTGACTTCCTGCTGGCGGTTGGTGGCGGCTCGGTTATGGATGGCACCAAATTTGTCGCGGCAGCGGCGCTGTACAAGGGCGATGAAGTCGAGCTGCTCGGTCACGGCTTTAACCCGCTGCCGATTGAGCAGGCATTGCCGCTGGCCACCGTCGCAACCCTGCCGGCGACCGGTTCCGAAATGAATATGGGTGCAGTGGTAACCCATCAGGGCGGTAAATTCCCGGTGATGAGTCCGCGTCTATTCCCGACATTTTCGATGCTGGACCCCACATTGACTTACTCGCTACCTGCCGTCCAGGTTGCCAACGGTGTTGTAGATGCCTTCGTTCACGTATTGGAGCAGTATGCGACGTATCCTGTCGGTGCCGAAGTTCAGGATCGTACTGCAGAAGGCATTCTCAAGGCGCTGATCGAAGTCGGGCCGAAAACTCTGGCGACACCGGATGATTATGCCGCGCGGGCCAATCTCGTGTGGAGTGCAACATGCGCCCTGAACGGCTTTATTGGCGTAGGTGTGCCGCAAGACTGGAGCACACATATGATCGGCCATGAGCTGACGGCGATCTTCGGTATCGACCATGCGCAGACGTTGGCAGTGGTATTGCCATCCCTGTGGCAGGCACGCAAGGCGCAAAAGGGTGCCAAATTGTTGCAGTATGCCGAGCGGGTATGGAATATCACTGAAGGCAGTGAGGATGCGCGTATTGATCTGGCGATCAGCAAAACGCGGGCGTTTTTCGAATCACTGGGCGTGAAAACACGCTTGTCCGACTACGGCGTTGCTTTCGAACAGATCGATACGGTGGTGAATGCGTTGGAGTCTCACGGCATGGTGGCACTATCGGAAACCGGTGATCTGGATCTTGAAGTGAGCCGTTATATCCTTGAGCAGGCGTTCTGATCAATCGTTGTAATGGGCGGGGGTAATCGCCCCCGCTTAGGAATTCTGTCTTCATAGGCAATGAGAGTTTGAGAGTCCCGTACATGTTGGCTAATATCAGGGCAATGCGCTGTTAGCGTGTCTATCGGTCTCTAGTTTACTTGGCTCATGATTATGGATGATTTTTCTGCCGGGAACGTTCCGCATATGGGGCTGAGCGCCGGCCTCAATATTGAGCAGCTGCTGCAAACCCTGGCAAACAGCGAGTGCGAACTCAAACAGCAGGTCAGGCTGTTTTCCGCCATTATCGATGCATTACCCAATCCTACTTTCGTTAAGGATAACGATGCGGTCTTTATCGCCTGCAATAAGGCCTACGAAGAAGCCTTTGGTATATCGCGCGAGGATTTTATCGGTAAAACAGTACTTGATTTGTCATACCTGCCTGAAGCGACGCGTCTCGAATTCCAGCGCGCGGATCAGGCATTGCTGCAGCAGAGGGGAGAAACCCGAGAAGAAATCGAGCTTGCCTTTGCATCCGGGCCACCCAAAACGGTGCTGTATCAGCGCAGAACCTTCGAGCTGGGTGAAGGCTTGGGCGGTGGTATGCTTGGCATCATCATTGATATCTCTCAGCGCAAGCAAGCAGAAGACTTTGAGTGTTTTCGCAGCCGGATTCTCGAAATGCTGGCAGGAGGCTCCAGTCTGGAACTAACGCTGCAGGCGATTGTACAAGGTGTGGAGTCATTGCATCCGAATATGCTGTGCAGCATTTTGCTGGCAGACAGTGAAGGTCGATCGCTTGTCGATGGCGTTGCGCCGAGTTTGCCCGATTTTTACACAGAGGCTGTGAACGGCGTGCCGATCAATTTCGGCGTTGGCTCCTGTGGTACGGCTGCATTTACCGGGGAACGTGTTATTGTCGAAAATATTGCGACGCACCCGTATTGGGCTGAGTTTAAAGACTTGGCTGCCCGCGCAGGTTTGGCGTCCTGCTGGTCTCAGCCTGTTCATTCAAGTACAGCCTCCCTTCTGGGCACCTTTGCCATTTACCACCGTACACCTGAGACGCCGAGCGATAGCGAGATCGAACTGATCGAACACATCGCTCGTTTGGCCAGCATCGCCATTGAAAAGACCCATGCTGAAAGCACTATTCGTCAGCTGGCGTTTTATGATCCTCTAACGCAATTGCCTAATCGACGGATGCTGAGTGATCGGTTGGTCGAAGCGATGGCCGATAGCCAGGCTTCAGGGAGCTATGCTGCGCTCATGCTGCTGGATCTTGATAAGTTCAAGCCGTTGAATGATGTATATGGGCACTCGGTGGGAGATCTGCTGCTGGTTGAGGTTGCCGAACGACTTGTTGGCAGCGTTCGATGTATGGATCTGGTGGCACGCCTGGGTGGTGATGAGTTTATCGTGGTGCTGGATAACCTGGACCCGGACTTGTCACGCGCACAAAGTAAGGCCAAGGCGGTGGCTGAGTCTATTCGTGACACCCTTGCCAGACCTTATGCCCTCACACTACAGCAGGAAGGGCATATGCCGAAATCAATCACATACCAGTGTTCGCCCAGTATTGGGGTGGCGTTTTTTCTTGGGTGTACGCTGAGTCAGGAAAAAATACTGCACCGCGCCGATCAGGCGATGTACAAAGCGAAGCAGTCCGGTGGCCATGCCATTTGCCAGTTTGATTCCTGCGATTAACACGGCGGCGTTGTGCTGCATTCTCGGCCGTAAACTCAGGTATACTCCGCACAGCACCCCGAGGGGTGCCTTTTTATTGTCACTGCAGCGGCGGTATTGTCCGGTGTAGTGGATTTGCAGCGTAACAACGGGGTGGTACATGGCCGAGACGGGGCAGTTCAACAAGCTGAAAGTTATTCGCGAAGTCGAGTTCGGCGTTTATCTGGAAGGCGGGCGTGATGGCGGTATTCTGCTGCCTAAATCCGAAGTGCCGGAAGGGACTCGTTTGGGCGATAGCCTTCAGGTGTTTGTGTATCTGGATTCCAACGACATGCCGATTGCCACCACTCGGCGGCCGCGTGCTCAGGTTGGTCAGTTTGCCAGTCTGAAAGTCGTGGATGTGAACCAGATTGGTGCTTTCCTGGATTGGGGGCTGCCCAAGGATCTGTTCCTGCCATTTAACGAACAGCTCAAGCCGCTGACCGTCGGTGATTATGTCACCGTGTTCCTGTATCTCGACAATACCGACCGTATTGCAGCGACCGCCAAGCTGGAAAAACATCTGGAAAGCGGTGAGGACTACCCCCAGGGGCAGCTGATTGAATTGCTGGTCGTGCGTCCGACGGATATCGGTTACCAGGTGATTATCGACAACCGTGCCATGGGGTTGCTGCACACGCAGGATATACATCGCCCCGTCCGTTCTGGTCAGCGTATGCCCGGCTTTATCAAACAGGTGCGTGAAGAAGACGGCAAGGTTGATGTCATGCTGGAAAAACCCGGCTATGCCCGTATCGACCCGCTGGCGCAGCAAGTGCTGAAATATCTTGAGACCCGTAATGGATTCTGTCCGCTGGGTGACAAGAGCGACCCCGCGGCCATCTCTGAGACCTTCGGTGTCAGCAAGAAGGCCTACAAGATGGCGATTGGGCAGTTGATGAAGGCCGGTCGTATCAGTCAGGACGAGCGCGGCATCCACCTCAAGGGCTGAACGGTTATATCAGTAAACCGCGGGAGAGCATCGCAATCAACTCGGCGGCGGGCACTTCGCGACAGCCCCGGGTATTCTGCCCGGCCCACAAGGGTGTGAAGTCTGCACTGCCCATGCGTTCGGCGTGGGCCCGTAACGGCGCAGATGCTGCCGTTGCAAACGGAAAGCAGGGTGCCTGGGGGTTGATCGGGCCCAGTTCATGGATCATCCTGTTGACGATCCCGCGCGCCGGTCGGCCACTGAAAATATTGGTCAGCGCGGTTGTGTGGGCGGCTTCGCTTTGCAATGCGGCACGGTGTACCGCTGATGTGTTGGTCTCGTGGCACAGCAGAAATGCGGTCCCGACCTGCACACCGGCAGCGCCCAGCAGCATTGCAGCATTAACGCCTTTGGCATCGGCGATACCTCCGGCTGCAATGACGGGTACCGTTACAGCGTTCATGATCTGCGACAGCAACTCGAAAGTACCTGTCTGAGTGCTGATGTCTTCACTCAGGAACATGCCGCGATGTCCACCGGCTTCAATACCTTGAGCGATGATGGCATCGACTCCGCGTGCATCCAGCCAGCGTGCTTCTTCAACTGTCGTTGCGGACGAGAGTACCTTGGCTCCGGTGTCACGTACCTTCTGCAGTAGTGAAGACTCGGGCAAACCGAAGTGGAAGCTGACGACCTCCGGTTTCAACTCACACACAACCTCTGCCATTGCCTCATTAAACGGCTGCCGCCCGGCACCACCGATGTTTTCCGGCATGCCGATACCCAGTTCTTCATAGTAGGGTCGGAACTTCTCCAGCCAAGCCTTTTGGCGTGATTCATCCGGCTGAGGCTGAACGTGACTGAAGAAATTGAGGTTGATCGGTTTCAAAGTATGTTCACGAATCTTCAGTACCGCTTCACGTACACCTTCCGGTGTCAGCATGGCGCAGGGGAGTGATCCCAGCCCGCCAGCGGCAGACGTCGCAGCTGCCAGTTCCCAGCCCTGAACACCCGCCATGGGTGCCTGGATGATCGGCAGGGAAATATTGAACAATTTGTACAGTATGGACATGGATACTCCAGTCAACCAGCAATCGGCAGCAGTTTTTTGCCTTATAACTGTTATTAATATGTAATTGAACACAGTAACAAAATGAATAGTGTGACAAAATAATGCTTTAGGTGGTGATTTTTGTAGATCTGCATGTCGCTCTATGGCTGCGCCACATCGGGCATGGCAGGGTGTGTTGAGGCTGCAGACTTTACTGATGATAACCTTTAAGCTGATTTCCATCATTACAAAATTTTAAAGGCTGATAATGAGTAGGGTGAAGTGCTTTATTTCAGAGGAGATCATCTGGGTAGTAGCTTGTGTGCTATTCATCGCAGGGATTAGTCTTCCCATGTTCACTTTTCACAAACTGATCGTATTCAGCGATGAGTTTTCTCTAATCAGTGCAGTTGTACACCTCTTTCGAGAAGGTGAGATTTTTATATTTTTAATTTTATTTATATTCAGTATTGCCATACCAGCCGTAAAACTTTATTTAATAGTCCGGTTAATAAAAAATAAAGAACCTGATAAAGAAAAGAAAGCCCTTATGGTAAAGCGTCTTGCTATTATCGGTAAGTGGTCCATGGCGGATGTATTTGTAATATCTATTATTGTTTCCACTATAAAGCTGGGCGTTATTGCAAGTGTTTCGGTCCACGTTGGTATTATATTTTTCGGGCTTTCTGTTTTACTATCCATGCTGCTGGTGCAAAAACAAATGGCAGGTTATGAGTTCAGAGCCAAAGCGGGAGCGAGGTGATATCTCTGTTTAAAGTGCCAAGGCGCGTATCAACCTTGTCGAGACAGGTTGCCTTTCAATGGCAGCTTTTTGTGGTATCAAACCGGCGTGTAACGATACAGGCCGGTTCAGTGTTTACTGGTGTGTCGGATCAGTAGAGATCCAGTAGGCGTGTTCTGAAATCACTTGCGGAGCGTGTCATGTACCAGCCGTTAGTGATTGTCAAAGTCGTGCCGTCCAGTGAAAATTCGGACTTATAATCGTCGTATTTTTCCTTGGGTTCAACCACGATATGAGTCATTTCGGCTATTGCTTCTTTGTAATCGGCGTCGTCTTTGCAGATGGTGGACAGTGCTTCGGCTGTGGCAACGGTACGATCGCTTAGTTGAGTGTAGATCCATGCCGGTCGAATGCCTTTTTCCTGGATGATGTCGGCATTTTTTGTGGCCATTTCATCTACTGCATCCCAGGCAATACTCGCTTCCAGCTGAGGATTGCCACATGCTGATTTCAGATCGGTAATAGCTGTTGCAATGTTTTGCTCAGCAGCACGCAGGGCTTTTTTTTCTTGAACACCGGCATTGGCGTTGAGTGCAACGCTGGCGAGGCAAAAAATAGTAAGTGCTTTTTTCATGATTCCTCCATGATTGATGAAAGTATTTTCATTCCTGTAAGTTCAAATTTCGTACCAGGCATGTTTTTAAAATTACCGAATGGCTTCCGCAGGCTTGATTGTTAGAATCGTCTGCTTATATTAATATTTTTTGAAGTATATGCAGGAGATTAATATAAGGAGGCCGTTGGGTGGCAATTTGTTCGATATTTTTCCATAAAAAATTTTACTTTTCAATGACGCCAGACTGCGACGTAGACGTGAAGTGTCAGCAGTATTGCCGCTTACTGAGAGGCGTGGCGCTTTGATCGCAGGTACGGTTTTGTCATGCAAAAAAAGAGCGGACCTTCCAGGCCCGCTCGGGAAATGGCAGATTTCAGGTTATTCCACGGTTACGGTTATTACCTCAGATGCGACCGGAGGATTATGTGGTGCATGACCCATGTCGCCCAGAATAAGCTGCAACGTGTGCTGGCCTGGTGTTAGGGTGATAGTGGTTTCCGTCTGGCCACCACCAAAGTGCATGACTTCCTGGCCCATTGCTTTTCCGGCCATGGGAGCTTGCTCCCCGTCGACCATCAGATGATGATGCCCGGTATTGGCTTTGTCTGTACCCGCGGGTGCAACGCCCATACCGCTGAGGCCGAACTGTACGGTGAATGTTTCGCTGACGGTTGCGCCGTTTTCAGGTGAAATGATATAAACTTTGGCTTCTGGTGCAGATGCACTTGCTGCTGTTTCGGCAGCCATGGCTGTTTGGCTGATGATTGCGGTCATGCCTAGGGCTAAAACTGTCTTGAACATATATAAACTCCTTTTATTTTGATTTATTGGCGAAGAATGGCAGGCCAATACGAAATACTCGATAAATAATCTATATTACTTCCTTTATTTTGTCCAATATAAGCTGCGCCTGTGTTGTTTTTTGATACTGGCTGTTTAGCGAAACTTTTACATCCCGGATGATTATATAAAGTATTTCAATGCATTAGATATATGTTTTTGTTAGTGCTGGTTCCCGTGGGGTGCTTTCAGGGCTTTTTTTAAGTGATGTCCCGGGTGATTGTATAGGCATTTTTCAAATGCATTAGGCTAAGTTGTAAATACATGGTGGGTGACAATCGTTTAAACTATCACCCGGGATGTAGAATCTAAGTGTGAATGCTAAACACGTTGTTCACGCAGTTTCGGTATTCGAGACACCGGCGGTAGATTTCCGATACAGCCATGAAGGCGTTGTTTGTTGTAGTGATTAATCCAATCCGTCAACGCCCAAGTCCTTGAAATGTCGTTTGCGTAAGGCACAGCGTACGCCCACTCCCGGATCATCGTTTGTATAAAGCGCTCGGCCTTGCCGTTCGTTCTGGGCGTGTAGGTCGGTCGAAGCGCGGCAGCTTCTTGATGTCCATATGCAGCATGTCACCCGGCTTGGGGTACTCGTAGCGCTGCACAGATTGCACCTATTCAATACCAGCTAAACCTGCCTCTCGGTAGCGAACAAGCCACTTGTACACTGTGTGCGTGCTGATACCAAAAGTGCTGGCGATGTGACGCACCGGCTGTTATTTACGGAGGGCTCGATCCTAGATTGCCATCATAAGTGACACACGCCTGCCCGCCAGATATTCCAACGGAGAAATATACTCTAACGCTTTTCTTGGTCGCGCGTTAATCAAA